>CAIXZF010000052.1 GCA_903923925.1 uncultured Bacteroidales bacterium | reverse complement strand
TATTTTAAATATTATAATTCAAATATAAGTAAAAACTACTCTTATTTCATTTTCTGGATAAACTAAGTTTTATTCTGTTTTTTTCCGTTGCTAATTCGTGACCTACCTTACATGCATGTCGCCACGCTGTATCATGTCTAAAGGGATAGATATTGTTTGGGGAAGTTATTTTGATAATTCTCCTTAGTGGATTTTTGAACAGAATACAATGCCAATATAAGTTCTTTGTTTTGTAATTTCAGCTTTTATTTAAAAGTGTATAGTATGTTAAAATATACTATAGTAAAAAGATTTATTCAAAAAAAGATGAAGACTATATGATATTTTATGCTATTTATAGGTTATCCATATTTAGTCTCAAAAATTGATGCACTTTTGAGCAATACTTAGTTCTATCATTTGTTCAATATCTTCATTAATTCTTTTTTCCTTATCCAAAATTAACAGTTTACCCGGAATGAAATATGGAACAATTAGCAATGTATATTAGTACTGAAAGTTCACTGAACAGATTTGAAAATAGTGGTAGGAAATCTATGATAAATCTCACTAATGATCTTTATCTTCTGAGTGGATTGTATTTTAAAAATATGTCTATAATGCAATTCCGTGGCGATGGTTTTCTGATAAAAGAGACTTCAGGCCATAAACTTGAAGTTTTAAAATTTATAGATATTTCAGTTGCACTTCTTCAGTTGTTAACCCTGAAAGGTAGTGCCGGGCGAATTCAGATTTCACTGGATTGTATAAATGAGGATTCGGGATTCTATAATCGGGATATTCTGAATAAAATTATGAACAAATTCGATGATTTGACGGAAGGCCGAAATGAAAATCTGAAGCTGGCAAATCCTGCTCATGAAGCTTCAGATATAAATTGCGTTAATCTAAAGGGACCTATTGGACCACTACTGTTAGTTGACTATTGTTTAGCTGACTTCTTAAAAAAAGAAGGAATTCAATATCAGTTAATAAAATCGGATAATAAAGAAGTAATAAATATTAACTGGCTTAACTATAAAAATCCGAATACGGAATTTTTATTAAATAATCTTGGCGTCAATAGTACCAATGTTAAGGATAAGCTTCTTGCCTATATCGAAAATTATATCCCTAATCAAGAATATAAAGAAAATACTGAGAGATATCTGATTGGATGAAATAAATGCATGTTTGACCATGGGTTGTAATTTCTTTGAATTAAAATTTCATAAAGGATTTCCGGTTAGGCATTTTATAGATTGGTAAGGAGAATTAGTAATGAAATCACTAATTTTACAGAAACCTTCAGATAAAATGCAAAAAACAAAGTGGATTATTTACTGCATTATTTTATGTTCACTGCTTTTTTCGTGTCAGAATAAAGAGGAAAAGGAAAAGGAATTGATTATTGATCCTCACCCAAATGCAATAAAAGTTTACGACTGGCTAAAGGAGATTCAGTTACCCAATGGTTTGCTGGAGAGTTCAGAAAACAGCAATTTCGTTTCGCTGTATGATAATTCACTGGCCTCCATGGTATTTATTGCAAAGGGAGATATTGCCAGGGCTGAAAGCATTCTTGATTTTTTTAATGGCAGGATAAACAGCGAGTTATTATCAGGAAATGGTGGATTTTGCCAGTTCCGCGACCGAACAGGTATTCCATTTGGAAATCATTGGTTGGGCGACAATGCCTGGTTGTTAATGGCGATTAACACTTATAAAGCAAAAACCGGCAATACTAAGTATGAACCACTGGCACAGGCATTATCAGCCTGGATCCGCTCACTACAGGATACTGATGGCGGCATTAAGGGTGGATTCGACAGTAATGGTTCAGGCATAGGTAAAGTTACAGAAGGAATGATAGATGCCTTTAATGCGATTCCAGGGTATGATAATTTTCACAAAAACCTCCTTAGCTATCTTAAAAATAATCGGTGGGATGCAACAGAAAAGCTACTGATTTCCTGGCCAGGAAACAAGTATGCCTACGCTCTGGACAATTTTAGCTGGGGATACTGTGCTTTTTCCGATTTTCCTTCAGGCGTTTTACAAAAAGCGGATATGTTTTTGACCAACTGCACTACAACTGTCACTAATAGTCAATTGACAGGTTATTGTTTTGATATTGATAAGGATGGAGTTTGGCTTGAAGGGACAGGAGAAATGGTGGTTGCTTTTCAGAAGGCCGGACAAACAGCGAAGGCTGAATTTTTTCTGACAGAAATGGAGAAATTATTAGTGCCGGGTACACTATTTCCTTCAACATTGGGGATACCCTATGCATCAAATATGGGAACGGGCTATGCTACAGATCCCCTGTGGATTGGAGCTGATACAAAGCCCTGTATTTCTTCAGGCGCCTGGTATTTGTTCGGAGTTTTACAATTTGATCCGTTTACAGCTGGGTATATCAAGAACGTTCCCTCTTCCGATAAATTCTGGTTGAATTAGCAACGCAATCGCAAAATGGATTGATTTTGCCATCCCCGAAACAGTGTAACCAATATAATCACGAATTCTGATATTTGGTTGAGATGAGTATTGTAAATTTTGTATCTTTGCGAAGATATATATATATATGAAAAAAAATAATGGCGAAACTAAGTCAGCTACAACCCTCAGATTAAAAGCCGAAGAGCTGTTAAAAGTGAGAGGTCTCAACTCCTTAAATCATCTGACCAACAAATCCTCAGAAGCAGATACCCTCATATTAGTTCACGAACTGGAGGTCCATCAAATTGAGTTGGAATTGATGAATGAAGACCTTTCAAATTCAAAAATAAAAGCACAGGAAGTGGCTAATAAGTATACTGAATTATACGATTTTGCACCAACTGCTTATTTTACATTTTCACCGGAAGGAGAAATTATTGAGTTAAATCTTCTTGCTGCGCAAATGCTGAACAAAGATCGGGAAAGTTTAATAAACCGACGATTTAGCTTTTTCCTTGAAAAGGAGTCGCTTTTTACATTCAATCATTTTCTCAGAATAATATTTCAAAGCAAAATAAAGAACTCTTGCGAGCTGGTTCTGCTGCATGATGGGGGAAATGAAATGAATGTTCACCTTACTGGAATTATAAATGACAATGGAGCTAATTGCCTGGTAACTGCTACTGATATAACTGAGCTTACACTGTCATTGAAATCTTTGCAGGAAAGTGAGGAGAAATACCGATTGCTGGCGGAGCATATGAATGATGTGGTATGGCTGATGGATCTGGATTTTAAAATTTTCTACCTGAGTCCTTCCTCTGAAAAATTGAGAGGGTTTACAAATGAGGAGCTAATCGATATGCCGGTGCAACAAAGCATGGAACCTGAATCATATAAATTGGCGTTAGAGTATTTCCACAAGGAATTACCGCGAATTCTGAGTGATCCTGACTACTATCCCATAATATTGCTGGAACTGGAGTATAACTGTAAAGATGGCGCAACTGTTTGGCTGGAAAATAAATTCAGCATAATACGCGATGAGAAATCCATTTCAATTATGGGGGAGGGGCGCGATATTTCAGACCGCAAGCATGCCGAAGACAAATTGAAGATCTCATTAACTTTATTGGAAGCCACTTTAGAATCCATTCATAACGGAATTCTTGTTGTTAGTTCTGAGGGCAAAGTGATTAAATCCAATGCTAAATTTGCACAAATATGGAATATCCCGGATGATGTACTCAGCGCAGGTGACGATAAAGAACTATTGGATTATGTACTTAATCAGCTTACTGATCCCCAGGAGTTTATCGCTAAAGTCAATGAATTATATAATAAACCGGAATCAGAGACAGTTGATCTTGTTTTTTTCAGGGATGGCCGGATTTTCGAACGTATTTCGAAACCGATGCATGTTAATGGTACTCCACAGGGAAGGGTGTGGTCTTTTCTGGATATCACTGAACAAAGGCTTTTGGTTGATCAGCTATTGCAGGTAAATGCCGAAAAAGATAAGTTTTTCTCTATTATAGCTCACGACCTCCGCAGTCCATTCAACGTGTTTCTTGGTTATACAGAATTATTGGTGGAGGAAATGGACACTATGACTTTAAAGGAGATTCAAAGGATAGCAATGAATTTGAGAGGCTCTGCTTCTAACCTTTTTGGATTATTGGAGAATTTGTTGGAATGGTCGGCTGTCAGAAGAGGTATAACTACGTTTATTCCGGAAACTATAATATTATTGCCTGCAATTACCAAAAGTATTGAATCTGTCATTAGCATTGCAACAAAAAAAGGGATTGAGATCAGATGTGAAATTCCTGAAGAAATAGAAATAGTAGCTGATAAAAATATGCTTGAAACAACTGTCAGAAATCTGGTCTCAAATTCACTGAAATTCACAAATAATGGTGGTTTTGTCACTATATCGGCTAAACCAGCAGGCGAAAAATCTGTTGAAGTTTCGATAAAAGATACAGGTATTGGTATGAACCCGGAATTAATGTCGAACCTTTTCCGCCTTGATAAAAAAACAAACAGAACAGGCACTGGAGGAGAACCAAGTACAGGCTTAGGATTGAATATCTGCAAGGAATTTATTGAAAAACATGGAGGTAAGTTGTGGGTTGAAAGTGAAGAAGGAAAAGGAAGTACCTTTAGATTTACTATGCCGTCATAAATCAGGGCGAGAGTTTAAGTATCAGTTTGAGAGCTGAGGTAAATACTTGCATAAAACTAAAACTTACAGTTCAAACCGAGCATCAGATTATTATTAGTATAATCCATAACCTGATTTCCACATAAGTAACCTAATGCTGCTCCAACAAAGATATCCGAAGCCCAGTGTGTATGTTCAGTTAATCTGGAAAGTCCAACCATGGATGCAGTTGTATAAGCAAGAATAGGAATAACAGGTTTATCAGCATACATTTTTGCAAAAACTGTAGCAACTGCGAATGCTGTAGACGTATGACCTGCAAGTTTGCAGACCTGGTTTTCAGTCATGGTAAATGGAGCTCTACCTTTCCACACTTAACTGCCATTTGAGTTCATCACCATTTTGCAGATATCATGTATTTGAGGCATCGCTATTTCATCTGTATACCCTTTCAGGACTTTCTTTTTTGCGGTCTGACCTTTTTTTAAACACAGAGAAGTATCCATGAGTAGGATTTCTATTGCAATTGCAGCTTCATCTATACTAAGATAGGGAATAACTGAACCTGCGTCATCTTCAACAAATTCAGGCATTCCACCAGCACTCTCAAAGCAAATTACTGGAAGTCCGCATTCAGCAGCTTCCAGGCAAACCAGGGGAAACGGATCCTCACGTGAAGGAAGGTAAAATATATCACCTTCCTTGTAAAAATATTTTGGATTATCTTTCTGACCTGTAAACAAAATAATATCATCCAGTTTATAAAGCGATATATACTTCTCCCATTCAACCCAATTTCCCCATTGAGAACTTTCTACATCCCAGAAATTCTCACCTATCCAGCAAAAAACAAAATCGGTTAAGCCACTATCCTTAAGTTTTTTAGCAGTTTGAATAAAGAGATCTGTTCCTTTTCTCCAATAAATAGTACCGCAACCCCAGATAACCTTCTTGTTTTGAAAAGCCACATTCATTAAAGCTCCTGGTCCTTTCTCTTTTTTAAGTCCGCTGTCAATTTGAATAAAAGCAGGCACTAATTTTAATCTGCCTGCATTAATCCCGTGATTCGTAATAAGATTCTCCAGAACCGGATTTGAGCAAGGAATAATTATTTCAGAATATTTTTTTAAATTCTCTAAATGCTCATCCGTTACGTAATTTTTTATCGATTTCTCCATTTCATGAACATGTGTAATATATGGAGCATCAAAAACCTCTAATAATGGATAGAGAATTGGTGAAATTATAGTGTTGCCATAAATAAGGTCAATTTTTCCAATTTCAGTCCTGATCAACATAATTGCTTCATTGTAAGAATTATCCGAACAATACTCCTTCCAAATAAATACACTTGCAAGCTTTTTGTAATCAAATAATAATCTTCCACCATCAATACCGGGTTGCAATGCTATTACAAACAGTTTGTATTCTGTATTTTCATGAAACCAGTTTAATAAATTTAATAAAAGCGTTTCTGCACCAGCTTTAGATACGTCATGGGCAATAAATAAAATACTTTTTGAATCATTAGAAATATCTGCTTTGCTAACACATTCTTCTTTATCGAATTCAAATTGTTTTATACTTCGGCCTTCCTTCTTCCCGAACTGCAGATAATGTAAAAGCGGATTGATAGAGGATTTTTCAATATCAGGATAGGTAGAAAGATAAAACCTGGTATTAAATTCCTTACATGGGTTCCGGAATTCCTTCCATCCATAAACGCAGTAATGAACAATTGGGTCAAGGCCCGCCTCCTTAACATCAGGATTTGAATTCAGATAATACCCGGAATTAAAAAGATTACTCTGTGCTATTAATTCATAATCATAACTACTAATTTCTATGTTACGATCTTCTGATTTTTTGATTTCTAGTTGTTCTGCGCTATTTTCTACTTGCAGACTTTGCGTTAGCTCAATAGGATTTGGAATAGTGCCATTTTTGTATTTTATATAATAGTGTAGCTTATTTTTGTAATAATAGAAAATCCTTTCAAAATAATTCATCTGTTCATATTATTTTTAATTCTACCAGATTCTCATTGAATCAGAGACTCCAATTGGTAATTTTTTGATCCAGTAACTGCTCAAGGGCAATAATGCTCTCTTTATATTTCAATGTGAGTTCTTTATGAATGGATTTCGGCATTAGAGGTCGCGATTGATTAATTTTACTTAAACGATTAAAAAAGTGAGAGTTACCCTGTGTTTTCCTGTTTTCAAGATAGTTCTGCAGCCATCGATTTCTCGGTACGAGTGACACATTGTGACGCAGCTGAATATTAGATTTGTAATTTGAATCTACTTCAAGAAAATTAAATATATCAGTAATTACTTCTGCAGGTTTATTATTCCAATCTTCATAAAAATACACTCTGATTTGTTCTCTGTCAAATAATTCAAAATATGGTTTAAGGTTTTCTGCATATAAACCATTCTGCAAGTAGCGCCACCCCGGATACCAGTTCATCGATTTTCGCAAATTTTCCTGATCCAGTGCTTTACGAAAACTTTTCAAGGGTTCAAAGCCAAAGCGTCGATGATGAAGATATGCCGACCAGGCTCTTTCAGCAGGTTGGCGGATAATTGCAATCAGGCGGGCATCAGGAATCAGGTTGTGAATTTGCCTGGCTGTTTCGCCTGGTTGATAGCTGCTAAGATAAATTGGAGAAGCTTCTCCTCTGGCAGGGAAATTATCAGTCTGGTTGAAAAGTTGGGAGTAATCTGTAATTTGCCGGATTACATTACTGTTAAAATGTTCACTTCCTGGTCCTTGAAAGTTGGGAGGATTATTAGCAAAAGCAAAATAGCGAGGTTCTTTTACACTGCTCATATTTATCTCAGGGTGTTCCTTTAAAGCCATATAGAGGGCGGTTGTTCCGCACTTTTGAGCACCAATTACAAAAAAGTTTGGCAGGATCATAATTAATTTTCGGGCTTTAATAAGGTAATAATACCACCATTAGGTATCCCATTCATGGGATGTTGAGGCAGCATCGATTGATCCGGAAATGTTTTTTTCGATGCCTCAACAAAATATCCTTCACCAATTCTTGGCAAAGCAGAACTGTTTAGTTGATTGATAACAAATTCAATGTCTGGGTGTCGCCCGTGCAGAACTTTTACTTTTCCACAAACTTTAAAGGGATAAATAAACCGGCAATGATATTCTTCAGGAATAATTGCAAATCTGAGATCACTTCTATAAAGAGACGTACGAAAAGCAGGCTGATTTGGAGCTCCAGGTATTAAAGAACAGAGTTGCTGATGATATTCTCTCCAGGATAAAAAGAAATTTTGTATTTTTTCGGAATGTTTAAATAGTAACATTCCTGTATTCATTCCAGGAAAACTAGCAGGCACATCCTCCGACAAAAAGCCAGGTAAAGGAATACTTAATCCCATATTTTCCAAGCGATAGGGTGCATGTGGAACAGCTAAATCAAAGCGATCCAACAGCAAGAAAATATCTTCTATGTTTTCGCAAAGAGTAATATCAGTATCTAAAAATAATGTATAGTCATATGGTGAGAGATTCATGCAAATTGTTTTTGTTAATAATGGATTCATTTCGCGCTGAACCAAACAAACATTATCAACGAAAGGAGAATAAAAATGCTGATCAGTAAAAACTGTTATTGGTAAGGACGGCATGTATTTTTTAACAATAGAAGCAGAAAGTGCAGCTTCATGCTGCCATTGCTCTCCAATGGCAATAAATAGTATTCCTTTTGTCATTCGTGCATAAGAATAATGTATTTGTAAAAACAGCGATTCATTTTTTTATTAGAATAAAAAAATGGTGGCCTGGATTTTCAGGTACCCTGAAATGATTTATGATTTTAAAATTAATCATTTCCAAATCTTTGCAAATCTTTTTTAGTGGATAATCCTTATTGTTAATATTCCAATAATGCTGACCGTCAAATTTCCAATCGGCTGGCCTGTAAAAAAGATGCGGATAAAAAAAACGGAACTTAAAAAAGGGAAATTCAACATGAACCCTATGGACAGGTTTCATGTCGGGTAGAGACAGAATTACACATTTTCGTGAAACACGATGCAACTGTGTTAATGCGGGAATAAAATCTTCATACGGTAAATGTTCCAGTGTCTGAAAGCACATTACCAGATCAAAACTACGGTCCGGACATGGTATTTCTAAGACTGAACCATGGAAAGTAGGGTTCATATCAGGATTTATATCGAGTGTTGAAACATCAAATCCAGCTTTTTGCAGAAAATCTGCAACAAGTCCATTTCCCTTTCCGATTTCAAGAATATTTCCGGGTGCTTGTTTGTAAACTTCGTCAATTTGATGCCAAAAGCTGCAAAATCGGCCTTTTTTATTGTACGATTTCTTGAAGTAGTGATCTGAGTCCACCTGCTTTTGAAGAGTATTGCCGGAATTTGAAACACCGATTTCAACCTTCCCTGATAATTGTTCATTCATTTCAATTATTCTGAGATTACACTCATGAATAATCTGATTCTTTGAAGATATCTGACTAAAAAAATTGTCTGCCAGAATTAAAGCCGGATTAATAAACGTAAGTTCTTTTTCCCAATTTTTTATTTTTATTTTTAATTTCTCTTCATCAAATTGGATTTCTGAGGATAGCGCCAACAGGGTTTGGTAAACCTCTTTTACCAATGGAATAACGCTAACATCTTTCAATAAATCGGTTTCACTGTACCTGGTATGTCTAAGGTTATTATCCAGGAAATCTTTTGTGTAAATTTCGAGTTCTTCCGGGATGATTTGAAGATCGCAGCTAACAGCTATTCTGTTTAATTCTCTTTCAGGTTGGCTGATTAACTTGTCAAAATCAACAAAGACACGCTTATTGTTAATTGTACCGGATACGCTGGATATTACATGGACTAACCATAATAAATAATTTTTTTCAGTTTCAAAGTTATTCCGTTCAATCAATGATGCTGATACACTTAGAGGATTCCGTATTGCAAGTACATAGCTAACATCACAACTGCAATAACTAAAAACTTCTTTCCAGAAAGGCAGTAGCCGGCATAATCGTGGATCTTTAATTCCAAAAATGTCATAATTTCTTGTAATACTATCTGAAAAATAACGTATTGCTTTTGAAAACAAAGGTTTTATTTCAGGATCATTAACATTATATTCAGGCAATAAACTCAAACTATCGTAAGCTGCCCCAAGCTGCCTCAATAATTGCTCATTGATCTCCAAAACATCCTTATCCTCCCAGAAACCCTTAGGATTATCAAAACCTGCAGAAAAAAGGTTTGTTCCAAGTTGAACACCTAAAGTTTGAAGTCCCCTGGCTATTGCACTCGTTCCGCTGCGATGCATGCCAAGCACCATAATGATCTTTTTGTTCCCGTCTATTTTAGAGTTATGCATTGTTTTTTAAAAGTATTAGATCAGCAGAAATTTTAATTTGCCCTCAAAATAGTTATGCAATCATTAAATCGTGGTACTCCATATAACTTACGAACATCCCAGAATTGAATTTGGTCAACGACTTGAAGATGATTAACGAACGCAAAATTTCTGATATTCGCTCTTGAAATATTTGAGCGCCAGCCATCATGATCTTTTAACCTTCTCATGGAAATTATTTTGTAAAAATTTCTCCCCCAATTTCCCCAATGCCTTGTAAAACCTAACCAAAGGAAATTATTGTTTCTTCCCGCATGATGAATAATAGCGATGCCATTTGATTTTAATACACGGGCTATTTCAATTATATAGGCGTTAATAACTTTTTTATCCATATGAACAAAGGAGTCATAGGACCAGATAAAATCAACAGAATCTGAATCTACACCTTCTAGTGATTTTCCGCTATTAACAATGTAGGTTAAATTTGATTCGCCTTTCAGAATATTTTTACAAAAATCGATACATGAAGGGCTAACGTCGATAAGGATCAATGAAGTTACGTTTTCAGAAAGAATTTTTGACCATCTGCCATGTCCACAGCCAATTTCGAGAGCATTAGTTGTGTTTTTAAGGTAAGGTAAAATCAAAGTTTCTATAAGTGAATTTTTCCAGTTTTCGTACAGATGGCCGCAATACCTTGCCTGTCCATCCCATTCATCTCCATCTTTAATCCATTTATAGTCCCTGTCCCATAATTTTTTATTGTTGGATATCGTATTTTTCATCGTTCAAATGTATGGCTATTCCAGCTCATATTTTTAGCTCCTATTTCCTAAGTTACGCCTACTTTTGCCAGATGCAAAAACCAATAGAATTACTGGCACCAGGTGGCGATATCAATTCCATCAAAGCCGCAATTCTTGCGGGTGCTGACGCTGTTTACTGCGGACTCGACAGGTTTAATGCCAGGAATAGGGCAGTAAATATTGGCTTTGAAGATTTGCAGGGAATTTTACGACTTGCACATAAAAATAATTGCCAGGTTTTTCTGACGCTCAACATTATCATCGTTGACAGTGAACTTCCTGCCCTTTTTCAAATGCTGAATAAATTAATCAATACAAGCATTGACGGAATTATTGTTCAGGATCTGGGTCTGTTTTACATTTTATCTACCTATTTCAAGGGATTTAAAGTACACGCTTCTACTCAGCTTACAACCCATAATGCTGGCCAGGTTCAATTTTTGAATAAACTGTCAGCAACCCGTGTAAACCTGTCACGGGAACTTAATATCCATGAAATAAAGGACTTATCTGAGGTTTGTCATCAGAATTCTATGCTGGCAGAAGTCTTTGTTCATGGTTCTAACTGTATATCTTTTTCCGGACTCTGCTATATGAGTTCTGTCCATACTGGTAATTCAGGTAATCGGGGTCGCTGCAGTCAGCCCTGCAGAGATCAGTACGTCGGTACAAAAATGGGTAAAGATTTCCCCCTTAACCTGAAGGATAATTCTGCCTTTAATGATTTAAGAGGATTGATTGCGGCAGGTGTCGACGCTCTCAAAATTGAAGGCCGGATTAAAAAGTTTCACTATGTTTATACTGTTGTGGACGCCTGGCGAAAACAGTTAAACCTTTTCTTTAAGTCAAATGACATAAACCATGACAAAAGCGCTCTTTACAAAGTATTTAACCGTGATTTTTCGAATGCTTTCCTGAGCGGTGAGATCAGCAATGAAATGTTTATCGATAATCCCAGGGACAATTCTGCTATTCATTTATCAGGAATAAATGGGCCTGCTTCTGAAGAAACATTAGAAAAAGCAAAAGGCGATATCTATGATGAAAGAACGGAAATTATCAATACAGTTGAAAACGAAATCAACAATTTAAGTATCGCCAGGGCACCATTAACAATAAGCATTTCGGGTAAGGAGGGGAGACCTCTGGAAATATCAGCAGAAACGCCTGATATGCTATTTTCTGTTATTTCAGATATCAATCTTGTAAGTGTAACCGAGCAAAAATTGGATCATGAAATGCTGCTAAAAAGGCTGAAAGCCTTAAACGATACAGAATATTTTATCGAACATCTAGATTCGGACAAACTACAAAAAAATCTCTTTATTCCTTTTAAAGAAATCAACTCTCTTAAAAACAGAATATTATATACACTTAATGGATCAAGAGAAACTGTTTCACCCGTCGATGTTCCTGTCCTAAACAGGAGTACTTCAAAAACGATTAAATCAGGTCTTTGCATATTAATATCCTCCATTGAGGATAAATACTTGTGTGATTCAACGAAGGCAAATGTTTACTTCCAGCTTCCCAATTCTATTAGCAATGATTCTAAAGGATTAATTGAGCTTTTTATTCAAAATGAAAGGCTCATTCCCTGGTTTCCTTCAATTCTCATTGGGGAGGAATACACTGCAGCTGTTAACTTTCTGGGTCAGTTGAAACCGAAAAATATCGTGACCAATAATATTGGAATAGCCTTTGAAGCTTTTCAGCAGGGAATTAACTGGATAGCAGGTCCTTATCTTAATATTGTTAATTCATTCAGTTTGTTATGTCTGAAAGAAAAGTTTAACTGTTCAGGCGCATTTATCTCCAATGAAATTAATAATACCCAGATTAAAGCCATTAAAAAACCTAAGGACTTCGAATTATTCTATAGTATTTATCATCCTATAATGGTGATGACGAGCAGGCAATGCCTGTTTCACCAGGTTACGGGCTGCGAAAAAAATAAAATTGATGATTCCTGCATTCAGCAGTGTGAGAAGGTTTCGTCTATTACAAATTTAAAGGCTGTCACCTCTTTTATTAGTAAAACAAAGGGAAACTATCACAATGTATATCATGATACTAATTACCTGAATACAGGTATTATAGCTGATATTCCGGAACTCTTCACTGCTTATTTACTTGATTTAAGAGATATCGAAACTAAAACTAATGTTAAGGTTGATAAGCCAAATATTATAATGTGTTTCGAGAATCTTCTGAATGGCATTCCTGACTCTGTGCAGGATATCAGCAGCAGTATCCACCCAACCACCTGCAGCCAGTATAAAAAGGGAATCTGAGTTATTTCTTCCAATACATTTTAATTATTTCGATGCAGCAGCGGAAGTTTATCCGCTCTTGTGTGTCCATATGTTTACAAAGCTCTTTAACCAATCACTTAAAACCATAAAAAAATGAAAACTAAAAAGAATTTTCTAACTCGTCTTATTCTGATGAGTGCAATCGGCCTTTCAATGGTCATGATCTCCTGCCAGAAGGATGCATCTGTTCAAACTTCTGACACTAATCAGTCGAACACAGCAAAATATGCTGAAATTACCGACCCCGAGTTGTCTTCAAAGTTAGCTGCCTTCACTCCTGGTGTTTTGGATCCAATTGAAATTACTACCTTAAATTTCATGAGGGAAGAGGAATTGCTCGCCAGGGACATTTATTTGAGTATGCAAAATCTCTATACTTTGCCTGTTTTCAAAAATATTGCCAAAAGTGAGCTTGTTCATACAACAGCCATCCAGAAATTAATCCTTTTATACAACCTTCCTGATCCGGCAGCAAACCACCAAATTGGTGTTTTTACCGATCCGGATTTACAAAGCTTATACAACGCTTTTCTTGCCCAGGGAAGCTCCTCTTTGAATGATGCCCTAAAAGTTGGAGCGACAATCGAGGACAAGGATATATTTGATCTGAAAGATCGTATGCAGTATGTTGATAATGCAGATATGCTTTTTGTATTTAATAACCTGATGAATGGATCCAAAAACCATTTGAGAGCATTTAACTTTCAACTTGTTAATCGCGGGATCACTTATGTTCCGCAATTTATTACACAGGCTGAATTTGATGCTATTGTTCAATAGAAATATATTTTTTAAACATTAAATCTTATACACTTTTAATAAAATATCATAACAGCTACATATTAGGTTTCATTTACTTTTGGTTTCGAGGAATGCATTCTCTTTAAGTTCAAGTTTAAAAAAAGGTTTACACAATTTTTTTCTTTTTCTTTTCTAACTCAAATTCTAAACACTATGAAAACAATTTCTCACGTAAAGATCTTTCTGACAGTATTTTTACTAATGTTTGTTATGTCAGGGTTTAATTCTGTTCAGGCAGCTACAGTTTCTGTTACTTCACCTAATGGAGGTGAACTATGGACAGCCGGAACCACTAACACAATCACCTGGACCAGTGATGTAACAACCAAATTAAAAATAGTTTTATTAAAAAATGGGGTACAATATTCAGTAATTGCTGCTTTTGTTACCAATACAGGAAGCTTTAACTGGATAATACCTGCTGCTATTATTAATGGTACCAATTATTCAGTAAAAATATATAGCTGTATCAATACTACAATTACGGATGAAAGTGATGCTAACTTCACTATAAGCGGTGGTAGCGGTTCTACGCTGGCAGTAGTTTCACCAAACGGTGGCGAAACTTATACAGCCGGAACAACGAATACGATCACCTGGACCAGTGATGTTATTGGAAATGTTCGAATCTTGCTTATGAAGAATGGTATTCAGAAAGCTCTCATTGCTTCAGCAGCTCCGAATACAGGTAGTTTTGCCTGGTTAATCCCTGCTGGCATGCTTGCTGGAACTGATTATACGGTCAAAGTTATTAGTATTTCAAATCCAACTATTTCCGATTTAAGTAATGCTACTTTCTCAATCATTGCTGGTGGTGGCACTATGGTTACTCTTACTTCACCCAATGGCGGTGAAATATGGACAGCTGGCACAACCAATCTGATTACATGGAACAGTGATGTTACAGGTAATTTAAGGATAGTTCTGTTGAAAAATGGAATACAATATTCTGTAATTGCTGGTTTCTTGCCAAATACGGGCAGCTACAGCTGGACTCTTCCTGCTACTATTATTAATGGTACAGATTATTCTGTAAAAATTTCCAGCTGTATCAATACTACAATCTCAGATATTTCTGATTCAACCTTCTCAATCACTGGAGGCAGTGGCTCTACACTAGCTGTAGTTTCACCAAATGGTGGTGAAACATATACAGTAGGCACAACAAATACAATTACATGGACAAGCGATATTGTTGGAAATGTTCGCATTCTTCTGTTGAAGAATGGTGTTCAGAGGTGTCTGATTGCTTCTTCAGCTGCAAACAGTGGAAGTTTCGACTGGATGATACCAAGCTGTGTTTTAGCTGGGACAGATTATGCTGTTAAAATAGTAAGTGTATCAAATCCTTCTATTTTCGATATCAGCGATCTGACCTTCTCCATTATACTTTCAGGAGCAAAATCTGCAATTGCAAATGAAGAGCTAAGCAATTCAGAACTAACAATTTATCCTAACCCGGCAATTGATTATTTAACAATAGCTTCCAACAGTGCAATTGGGCACATTATGGTGTTTAACAGTCTTGGACAAATTGTTTTAAATTCAAATACACAAACTAATCAGTTTCAGTTAAACATTAATGACCTGACTCAAGGTATTTATTATGTTAGAATTGATAATGAGGGAACTACAACAACTCGGAAAATACTTAAACAATAGTCAGTAAACCAGAATTGTAAAATGGGGCGTTTTCTTATAGGAGACGCCCTATTTTGCGTAATTTGCTGTTGGCCCTGATGAACTTTAAAAGAATAGGTTCAGCATATTGCTATGGAATGGAAAATGATGCTGCACAAGTACGCACAATTTTTCGGGGATCTGGTTTCCGGATAGTACCGGTTTCATGCACAACCGGTAGTTATTGAAAAAGTTATTGGCATCAATGCAACTGAGAATAAAGTTCTTCTGGCTAATCAGGAACTTAATTATGATTACCTGGTCCTCGCTTTCGGTGCTGAAAAAGTATCCCATAAAGGCATAGAAAATACTTTATCAATTTGTGCAAAACCAGAAATGTCTCTTGACATAAGGAGCAGAGTCGATCAACTTGTTCAACAGGGTCATGGTAAAATAGCTATAGGTTTTGGTGGAAATCCTAAAGATAAATCGGCAGTTCATGGTGAACCTGCCTTGCTGAAAGATTCTGATTACCTTTCTTCGAAAGCTTTAAGTATAATGTCCCCACCGAACACTAGATTTCACTTGCCGGAAAGTGGTTGGCAATTTAACTTTTATTGATTATTATTCCTCTGCTGTCCCCAACGATGCCTGTGGCCCATTCCTTGTCCTTGTCCCTTTCCTTTACCGCTACATCCGTAAAGTTCAGAGTATATTTGGGATAATTTCTTGGTTTGCTCAGTGTTGCATACCTTCTTCAATTCCAGGAACTGATTTATATTAGCTTTCTGTAGTTGCTTTTGTTCAGCGGAAAGTTCGTCGGCAATTTTTGAAACTATATTTGTATCTGTTTGATCTTTTGAAAGTTCATCGAGTAGTTCAACTTTTTTTTCCTGAATTTCAGAAATAACCGTCTCAGTTGTTTCTTTAAACGAGTTGTTAATCTGCTCAACTTTAATACTTTGATCAGGTGTCAGCGATAATTCTGTTTCCAGAACAGTTCCTGGTTTAGCACTCTCAATAGGTCTCTCTTTTGTAAGAACACCAGCATTAAAAATAAGGTAGGATGTTGCCGCCGAAACGATTACTATGCTTACAAAAGCCAGAATCCATGGTAATATACGATATTTTTTAAAGAGGTTCATATGCTTATATATTTATTGATTTGAGAACTCAATTATATCTTCTCCCATAATGTCAGGCACATTTAACTCCGATCGAACAGATTCAATATTGGTAATTTTAGAAGTCAAATTCAAATAAATTCCACCTTCTTCGAAGCCCATTACTACACCCAGTAAAATTGCTGCTGTAATTCCCAGACCCAGATATATCGGACGAAGAAAAGGCTTCGGAACAGGAAAATCCCACCAATTTTCAGCTTCTTTGTAATTTTCAAGTTTTTGCAGTAAACGGGTTTCGGCGAAAGGATTGGGTTCAATACGTTTTTCCTGTTCAATGATTGCCATGGTTTTGCGAAACTCCTCCAAAAGAAAAGAACAATCAGCACATTCTTTTGAATGCGCTTCAAGTTCCGCAGCCGAAAAAGCTGAAAAGTCATTCTCGGACCAGGAAAAAATGCTGTTTCTGAAATTTGTGCAGTTCATGCTTATTGTTTTTTAGTTGAATACTCAGCATAATGAACAATTAATTTCTTTTGCAGGTTCATCTTAGCCCGGTGCAGCAGCTGCTCAACTGAAGCCAGGCTAACGTTCATTATTTCGGCAATTTCTTTGTAAGGCAGTTCATCATATTTGCTCAAAATAAAAGCAGTTCTTTGATTCTCAGGCAATGTATTAATCGATTTTCCCAGTAAAACTTTACGTTCACCATCATCAAACTTTGTATCAATATAGCTAGGTTCAAGCCGTTCAACTGCATGGGAACCATCTCTGTTCATAAAAACAGCCTCAATCTGGCTGAATAATTGTTTTCTTTTGTTTTTCCGGATAAAATTCAATGACTTATTTACAGTAATCCGGTAAATCCATGTATTTAACGAAGACATTCCTTTAAAATGTTTTGCAGATTCAAGAATCTCAATACAAACGTCCTGGGCGAGGTCTTCTGCATCTTGCATATCGTGTACAAAATAGTATGCCGTTTTAATAACTTTTTTATGGAAGTTGACAACAAGGTGCTGAATAGCCACATTATCACGATTGATAATTCCGCTAATCAGTTCCTTGTCTGTCATAAGTCTTAATTAATTGATTATCTGTTAATTACTTTACATTGCCTCTGCATTGCATATTTCCACCTGAACGATGCCTGTAAGCCTTTCTGCTTCCGCAGCAATTACCATTGCCATTTCCTTTCTGACTACAAAAGCGCCCATTTGGGCTGCTGCTTGAACATTTAGCTCCTGAGTTTTGCTTGTTATCGCAGATTCCATCCCCGTCTTTATCAACAAAGTTACTCCTGCTGCCAGTTGTTTGCCTGGCTTCATAGTTATCGCATTTACCGTTATTGTTTTTATCGACAAATGTTCTCGAATTATTGACATCAACTGCTGGTGTATTTTCCTTTTCAGGTTTGGAAGGGTCAGTATTTTGAGCCTGGGCAGCCAGTGAAATTACCACTGTAGCGGCGGCTATCATAATTATTGTTTTCAATTTTGTTTTCATCGCTCAGTATTTTAAGTTAATAGTGATCTCTATTAAAAGACACTTCACAATGATAAAACTTCCGCCTGGCATGCAGAATTATTGTACTAATGATTACAAACATGGCCACCAGCTTCATGCTGATGGTGGTCATGTGCAGCACAACTTTCGCCACTGTCTGTAATTGATCCCGTAACATATTGATTAACAACGTCCATTGCATTTCCAGAGCAGCCTCTTACAACTTCTATCCCAGCATAATTAAGTACATTAATAGCACCACCTCCAATACCTCCTGCAAGCATAATAGTGACGCCATTACCCGCCAGAACACCAGCAATATTCGATTTACAGCCACATCCCTGTTCTGATTTTATAGTTACCAATTCTTTTACATCCTTGTTTTCTGACACATCAAAGATTCTGTAATATTCACAATGACCAAAATGGTCATCAACTTCATTACTCCTTGTTATTGGAATTGCTATTCTCATTTTTTAGTTCTTAAATAGTTTGTAATATGTTGTAAGTTAGTAATTTAGTTTAAGAAATGTATATTTTATTTATTCAATTTATTTTTTTGCTATAGCCAGGAAGACTGGAAAAACTTTCTCTGTATTATTGGAATCAGATCTTTTAATCTCAAAGCAGGGTACTAGAACAGGATCAGTAAAGCCGGCATTTAGTAAGGCGTTTTTCATTAAATCAGGATCAAAACCATAATGTCCATCAAAATTGCTGTCGTGGAATGAACCATCTTCGGTATACAGATCGGCAATGGCAATAAATCCATCAGGATTCAAAAGACCATAAAACTTATTTATCATGGCAGGAACGTCTTTTACGTGGTGCATTGCCATTTGTGTAAAGATGATATCAAACGTTTCAAGGGTAAAATCATTCTTTTCAAGATCAAAGTGCAGTGGAGTAAAGTGAGTAGTTTCAGTAGCAGCTATTTTAACTTTTGCCTGATTATTCATCTCAATTGAGCTATCCATGAGCGTAATTCCGGCAAATTGCTCTTTCAGTGCAAAGCTCAGCAGGCCGGTGCCTGAGCCAAATTCCATTGCATTCATGTCTTTTTTGAGAGCAATCAGTTTCAGCATCTCTGCTGCTATTGCATGAGTCCTTTCCCAATGGATAGGGTTATTATCCCAGGTTTGTGCCACCTGGTCGAAATGATTTGTCATTATTATATTGTTTAAATTAATTATAAACCGAAGGCATGCTGATATTAACTTGCCAAAATTCAAAGTATTCCATTTGCAAATAATGTGCAGTCTGGAAGTCCCTGTTATTTTTGCAACAATATACTAAAAAGAAAGCGACCTCTGTCATATGGAGGCCGCTTTCTTTTTTATAATTATTGATTTTGCGAAATCGCAGGCATAGATTTCACGGTGACTACAATTTAAGTATTCAGTTAGCGGATAACCTCAATCAGTTTCTTGATTGATTTCTCTTTGTTTACAAGCATTGTGCAGATATATAGTCCTGGCCTTAGCATTGAAGCATTCAACTCAATGTTATTGTCGCCTTTCTGTACTATCTGTTCATCGAGATTTAGCACCAGCTCGCCAATAATGTTGTATATATTCAAATTGACCTTACTTTCTTCGCCCACAGAAACAACTAGCATAGCGTTTGTTGACACAGGGTTTGGATAAATCTTTAATGCTGGTTCCGCAATGGATACTTCAGTTTCTTCAAAAGCTGAAAATGCCGGTGCACTCACAAATTCGTCAGCTCCGATATCAGGTGTCAGGCTGCTGCGTGGAGCTGCATCAAAGTCGTATACAATGCCACTTAGAGGTGTGCCTTTATTATCGATGCCTGAATTTGCAGGAGTAAGATGCAGGTCAGTGGCTGAATTGAATACAGGTGTAATACTGATACTGCTCAAGTCTTTTGCAGTAGCTGATTTCCAGTTTGTCAGATTAGTGTATACACTTCCCGCCCAATTTACCAGGTTTGGTGAGATACTGTATAAATCATTGTAATTAGAAGTTAGTCCGCTTGTTGTTGTACTGTAAACAGCGTAATGTTTTGCTCCCAAAGTACTTGATTTAGAGTTAAAGAGGATGTTATTGTTCAGAATTAGTGTAGCGGAACTTTCCCTGTAAAATGCTGAACTCAGATTCGTAGCTGACGGATTTGCAATACCTGAAATCGAAACAGTGTTGCATGAAATTGTTCCTGCATTTCCGGATGATTTATCATAGATGCCGTATAACCTCGGGTTTGCTGAATTTCCTCCTTTTAAGGCAATCATATTGTTAGTAATGCTGTTCGGAATTCCTGCACTTTCATTCTTAACCCCTATAATAAAAGGTGATACATTAGAGTATTGAGCTCCGATATTGAATACCAGATTTTCATCCACTTTGCCTTGTTTCAGATATAGGCATATAGCATTAGGGCTTCCGGAATTGCTTGTGAAATTGATATTTGCTATCTTATTTCCTACAATTATCACATTTGATGCTGCTAATGATTTAATCCCCTCAAAAGTACCTGCACCATGAATTGAAATTGCATAGGGTGCGCTTATGCTTCCAATGATATTGCCCTGCCCAACGACTGCTGCTCCGCCAAGGATCTCTATTCCACTAAATACAGGCATTCCTATGTTAGTCAGTTTTATATTGCTGATGGTGTTTCCGGAAACAATTGTATTGGCCGAATTGCATGAGATTCCTTTGAAGAATCCAGAGCCGGAATTTGTCATTGGAGTGCCAAAAACCTGGTAAGTACTGCCACCAATGTAATTTGTCTTAATCTCATTTCCAGTCGATAGAGAGCCGGGAATGAAGTTTATAGCTGCCTGATTACCTCCAATGACAATAGTTGAGTAGAAACTGTTATTCTGAATGTTCCATGAATTGCCATTCCCTGCTCCGGAAACAGAGATGCCATTGCTGTTGTAATTACGGAATTCATTCGTGTTAAATGTTACATTACTGTTCAGGAATGCACCACTTCCCGTTGAAATAAACAGATTCGACGGCACATTAATTTCGTCAATATTCCCGATTATATTTCTGGTAAAATTGATTCCACTGTTTGCCGCAATACTTGATTCTAATGCAATAACACCACTGTTTGCATTTGTGTTACTCCCTTCAAATTCACAACCGGAAATATTTGCGCTCGAAACGCCGGAGCTGATTAAGAGGGTAGGGGCATTCGTATTAGAATTGCGGAACTTCAAGGCTTTGTTTGGCCAGAAAATACCTCCATCAATACTAATTCTGTCGATTCCGTTTAAACGGATCAATGCTTGCGACACATTGCCGCTGATTAATTTAGTAGTGTTGTCGGATGGAAGAATAACTATAGTAAAACCGCCGGGTAATACTTCTACACTTTCATTTAATCCATTTAATCCACTCTCATTCAGGTCGTTGAGGATATATGCAGTGACATTTCCGCAGCGACGGTTTGCATTAAGGAAAGCAAATAAACCATTTGTTCCTGTAAGATCAGGGAAATCTCCGCCAATTCCAACATTGTAAACATAGGACAGAGGAGTATTTACTAAAATGGTGTTTGTTGTTGAATTAATACAGCCGAAAGAGCTTGCATAAGTATAAGTGAGCGGATGAACACCCGGGCCCACAACTGAGGGATCAAAAAGATTTGCATTCACACCGGGGCCGCTGTATGTACCTCCTGCCGGCAGACCACCTGAGAGAAGTATTGCATCACCACATAAAGCCTGTGCAGGTAAAGCATTGCTGAAACTAACTTCAGGAGTTGGATGAACCGTTATATTGAATGTTGCAGGGTTTCCAGGGCAACTGAATTGTGTAACTGGCGACAGGCTTGTAAGACTGATGTCATCAATATAAAACAATCCGCTTGCAGCAATATTCGGTTCAATACTTGGAGTCAAGTTTGTTTGTGCAAAAAAATCAAGTCCACCAATTACATTTGATGCAATAACATTCTCCCACATATTTGAAAACCTCCAGCTAGCAACTGAAACGCCATTAATGCTGAGTGAAGTCTGGTCAGTATTCTGGTTAATGAGTTGTTTAACCTCGAACCATTGCCCTTGTGGATAAGTGAAAGGAACTGTAGCACCGGCAACACCAGAGAGAACCCCAGTTCCGTTGGAAGCAAAATATACCTGTTGACCCCATTGAGTGAAATACCAATGCTGCATATTGTAATTAGCGGTTTTTCCGGCTGGGACGTACATTTTAAACGAGAGATCCCATTCTCCTGTTGTCTGATTTCCAAGGTAATACAGATTGTCAACAGATGTTGACCCATATACTGCCGGACCTGAAATCAAAAGGCTGTTCGAACCACTGTAAGCTATATTGTTTACAACAGAACCACAGCCTTGGGCACCCCAGTGTGACCATCTCCAATTTTGTCCGCAGATATCACCTGCAGAGTAGTTGTCAAAATTCTCCATAGCTTGTGAAGCGGGGAGAAGTGGTGTTACTGTAATAGTGGCAGAAACATCAGAATTTGTTGGATTTGTACCTGTGAAACTGCCAATATTCCCAACACCGCTTGCTGCCAGACCGATCGAAGTATTGTTGTTCGACCAGCTAAAGCCAGTTCCTGTAACCGGGCCATTGAATCCATTAGGTGTAATTAAACTATTGTTGCAAACAGCCTGGTTGGCTGGTGGTGTAATACCTGGCAATGGGTTGACAATAATTGCCGCCCTTTCTGTTGGTCCTGTGCAGGTAAGAATGTTATTTATATATCTTGGTACAATATCATAAAGAACAAGCTGTGCACTAGTTTGGACTATTGTGGGAGTACCGGTAATATCACCGCTGCCTGAAAGAGCTAATCCTGTTGCACTTCCGTATACTTTTGTCCATGTGAATGTGGTGCCGCTAACATTGCTTGACAATACTATCGGAACCATTGCAGCAGCTGTGCAAACCTGCTGTGCAGAAGGAGTTACAATGGCTGTTGGTATTGGGTGAACAATTACTGCCTGGCTGGCAATACCTGAACAGCCTTTGTTGTCAGTAATTGTAACCGTATAGGTTCCTTCAGAATTAATTGTGGCAGATGGTGCTGTTGAGCCGGATGACCATTGGTAAGTTGCGTATGCATTGCCACCAATTGGTGAATTTGATGGGAGCTGCCAAACCGGTCCATTCGTAAAGCTTAAAGGGGTTCCGTTATTAATAGCGTTAAAAGTAGTCGCTCCTGTGCCTTCATTGAAAGGGTAGTAAGCTACCAGGCCAGGAGTAGAGGCATTATATTGAGCGTACTTGTCAATCAGGATCTGAGAAGCTGTTCTGGCAGCATTCCAGATTTGAACATCATCAATGTAGCCATCAAAATATTCAATAGGCATCCATTGGGTTCCTATCATCAGGGTGTGGGGAAAGGTGTTGCCAAGTCCGTCAGGAGGAGGTATTGCGCTTCCTTTTGTTGCAGCAAGTGAGCCGTCTAAGTAAAGAAAAGTATTTGTTGTTGTTCTTACAACGGTGTAAAAATGCCATTGACCATCAGTTGGGAATGGAATACCAGTATTCGCCCATGAATCGCCAACTCTTATAGTACCCGTATTGCTGGAACCGATATAGAAATTGCGTCCCTGGGCAATAATCTGGCTAAATTGTCCGGGATGAGGGTTTGCCTGTTTCGCCCATACTGAAACCGTGTAATCGCCAGTTACTGGTATTACGTCGTTAGGCCCGAGCAAATAATCATTTATCCCATCAAATCGAATTGAATTTCCGCTTGCATTGGTAAATAACTGAAGTTGTTGTCCGCTGCAAATTTCAGCTGGTCCTGACGCAATAATAAAAGGTTGTGCCATCTGATTTACTGAGATATTGCCGCCATTGTCGCTTCCATTTATTGCTGGATTGCTGCCAATAACCCGAATTCTGTATCCATTGCCAACTGCTGTATTTGCTGGTATGGTGCAAGCGATAGATCCTGTATTCTGCGAAACCATTGTCCCAATCACAACTGGACTTGCAAATGAACCAGATGCATTAGAAAGCTGCACGGAAAAGAAATTACCTGCGTTTGCAACCCCATTAGCAGTAAAATCCACATTCAGATTCGATCCTGTACAAATTGATACAGGGAGAGTTGTCGAAGTGGTAATTGCTGAAAGCAGAGTGAATGTGATGGTAAAATTAACATTCGACATGTCAAAAAAGATATTGTCTGCTGCTTCAACTTTTATTCTTGCCTGGGTAGTCGCAACAAAAGGGACAGTTATGTTTTCACTGCCATCATTCGGAGTGCTTGCCAGAATTACAGTTGGGAATGTGCTGCCCCCGTCAGTAGATAAAGAGATTTTTACATTTGCACAATTTATTGGTGCAAGGTTGGTTCCGTTAACATTCCAGCTTACTGTCTGTGTGGAGCCACTTGCCCATGTATCTGCTGTGTTTGGGGCAGTTACTGTAAACGGACCACCGTTGTTCACAACATTAATATTCAAGGTAGTATCAGGATGTGATACACCTGCTCCGCCAGGCTTGTTGTCGCGAACAGTTAACCTGAATTTCAGTGTGCGTGCATTGGAAGGCAACAACTCGCCAACTGTGATTGTGTTGTTAATAATATCTGTGAGCTTAGGGAAAGTACGCGATCCGGAGATATCAGGACTAAACGGCCTGAACATGGGAGCTGTTGTTGATTGAACATTCCATGCGCCTGCAGAACCCAGGTCAAATTCTTCCCAGGAATACGTGAGCGGATCGTTGTCAGCATCAGTTGCTGCTCCTGTAAGAATAAATGGGGTTGACACCGGAATTGAAATGTTTGACCCCATACTGCTAACTACCGGAATTGCATTGCCCGTATTTATTCTTACCGGGCATGTATTTCCAGTTCCGCTTGTTGTATAATTTACGATCTCATCAAAACTCTTTGTGCTAAAATATGCAATGCTATGTGGTGCAAGGTTGTCGCTTCCGCAAATTCCGGCATATGCCATTATCGTAATGCCACTCCCGGGTTCAAATGCTGCTGCTGCTGCCCTGTTACCGCCACAACTACTAGTTACACTGTTAAACGTATGATTTCCTCCAAATTGATGCCCCATCTCATGGGCAACATAGTCAATATCAAAGGCATCGCCGACAGGAGAGGGTAAACCAGTTACACCCCTGGCCTTGGCTGTATTTGAACAAATTACTCCCAAACCTGCAATTCCACCCCCTCCGGTGCTGAATACGTGACCCATGTCATAATTAGCAGAGCCAATTACTGTAGTGAGGTTGGACTGATTTTGTCCCAGCATGGTACCTCCGTTAAAATTTGAATAAGGGTCGGTGGCAGCATCTGTGTAAACAATTAAATTGTTATTTGCCACAAGTATCAATCGAACAGCAACTTCTGATTCATATACTCCGTTGACCCTGTTCATAGTGGTAACCATGGCAGCCAGTGCCAAGGCAACGGTACCTCCCTGAAAAGCAGTGTATTCTCCAGTTGCTGCTAAAGCTAGCCTGTAAGTTCTTAGTTGTGTTCCTGACGATTTTGATGCTATTTGCCCATCGGGAAGAAGCTTGTGGATTTCGTCTGAAGTGAGGACATCATCTACTCCGCAAATAAATTCTTTCGACCTTTTAAGGTCTTTCTTATCATAACAAAAGTAATAATCAGTTATACCATCACTATATGGATCCAGAAAATAACTTCCTTTTGATGAAATTACCATTGCATGAAATCCATGAGGTGTCATATCCAGCTTTAGTGTTGCTGTAGGATCATCAATACCTTGTCCTCCATACGTTGTTATCTCTGGATATTGCAAGGCAAGACCTGATTCCATCATTTGAGTTTTTACAATTCTGAAATTTGAAATACTGCCATCAGGCATTGGCATTGCAAATAGTGCCGGGCTGGTTTTAACCGCCATTGGTGTTTCATCAGGAGCATTATTCAGAATTTTGTCAATGCTGAGCTTATTCAGTTTTAGTGTTCTGTAATGCTCTGGAATGGTGTATCTCTTCCCTGTCGCGGGAATACGCGATTCGGAAATGTCTGAAAATGATTTGTCAGGAATCTGCTGAGAAAACGTTTGTTGTCCCAACAAAGCAATCACAGAGAATGTGATAAAAATAAATATTTGGAATTTGTGTTTCATAAAATGTCAATTTAGAATCATTATAAATAAGAATGATTCTAAAAAGACAATTCAAGTAAAGATTTGTTGCGGCATTAACAGTTAATTAACAATTTATTTTTAATAAAAATGATTTATGTGAAATAAGTTAAATAAAAATATATTATATCGTGGCATAAGCGTCAGATCATGTTCATTATCCTGAAACATAACCAAAATGAATAATAAAAGTTGCTTGTTCTTTGCGCTTTTTGCGCCTTCTATGTTTCCATTACATTGAAGAAAAAGTATATATGTTATTCCTCCCTGAAAAGAGGTCGACTTAGCATCAATTTCATTTTAAACGCTAGGAGCACATTGAAGGCGTAAAGAACGCAAGGCTTAAGGTTGTCTATTTCCAAAAGGATTCCGCAGTTGTATAAGTGTAGTTCCTAAAACTGTTTACTATAAATTCTCAATTATGTAAGGATAATCTTCCTTACTGCAATCTGTTTCTCATTTTTCCAAACAACGGCCTAAGTACCTGCTGAGATTGGACACTAATTATTTTGATAATAATTTAATTACATGTAGCAACATTTAAAGTTGTGCCGTATATTTGCAAAAAAAATACAATTTTCGCATTAACAATTAAAACTTGACAAAAATGGACATCTTAAAAACGAAAAAGATTGCAGCCTGGGTATTATCCGGCATGTTAGCGGTTCTTTTTTTTTACAGTGCAGCAGGAAAGTTATTTCTTCAACCTGAGTCTATGAACCAGATGCATCTTGCTGATTGGCGTATTTTGATTGCTTGTGGAGAAATAGCTT
Organism: uncultured Bacteroidales bacterium; assembly: GCA_903923925.1. GTDB lineage: Bacteria > Bacteroidota > Bacteroidia > Bacteroidales > CAIXZF01 > CAIXZF01. The sequence goes on along the minus strand of CAIXZF010000052.1, from coordinate 47,981 downwards.
CAGCATTATTATTCCTTTTTCCACGTACAAACATTTATGGCACTTTATTGTTAAGTGCGTATATGGGTGGGGCAATTATTATACATATGACAAATGGAATGAGTATAGCTTTCCCTTCAGTTGTCCTTATTCTAATATGGGGCATCGGATTTTTAAGAAATCCACAGCTATTGAAAATACTGAAAAATGAAAATTGAGGATGAAATAAAAGGCCGTTTTCGCAACGATTACCACAGAGCCATCATCAACTTAACTTATACAGTAAACCAGTTGGGCTATCAGTTAATGCAGTCAATAAAAGCTCATGGACTTACAGAGCCTCAATACAATGTATTAAGGGTTTTAAGGGGATTCAGGAGTGAAGGCTCAATTTCAATTAACTTTATAAAAGAGCGAATGCTCGATAAAAGTTCAGATGTGAGCAGGATAGTGGACAATTTGCTGGAAAAAGACTTGATTTCGAGGAAAGAAAGCTCCTTAGACCGAAGGCAAAAGGAAATTGAAATTACCGATAAAGGGCTTAATTTACTATCAGAAATGATTGAGTGTGATAAAAAAGCAGATCAGCTTTTGCAAAATCTCACACTTGATGAAGTAAATGAGTTAAACAGAATCCTGGATAAAATCAGGAGTTGAGAAATTTAGTATATCGCACTATAACATTACAATATTATACATGGAAAGAACGAGAAAAATCGACCGTATAATTAAAGGTCAGCTTACATCGGATGGCGCTGGAGTTAGATTAACAAGGATTCTGGGTCACAATACCCAGGATTTGCTTGACCCCTTTCTGATGCTTGATTTTTTCGGATCCGACAATCCGAAAGATTTTATGGCAGGCTTCCCCTGGCACCCTCACCGGGGAATGGAAACAGTTACATATATGATCGAAGGCAAGGTAGAACATGAAGACAGCCTTGGCAACAAAGGGATTATCGGTAAGGGCGATATTCAATGGATGACAGCCGGAAGTGGCATTATTCATCAGGAAATGCCAAAATATGAAGGTGGCAGGATGTATGGATTTCAATTATGGGTGAACTTACCCTCGGCATCGAAAATGATATCACCCCGTTACCAGGATATTCCAGCCAGCAAATTTCCGGTGGTTGAACTTGAAAATAAAATCAGGGTGAAGGTTTTGGCTGGTACATTTAATGGGGTAAAAGGTCCGGTTGAAGATATTATCGCTGATCCTGAGTATTTTGATATTGAGATGCCTGAGAATACTCAGCTCGTTTTACCAGTGGCTGCTGACCACACTGTGTTTGCCTATATTTATGACGGAGAAGCCGGATTTGATGAAAACAGCAAATCACCCTTACTTTCTGGTGAGGGCGCTCTCTTTGGTGATGGTGATCAGATTATTGTACAATCAGGAGCATCAAAAGCCAGGTTTATTCTTATTGCTGGCAAACCAATTAACGAACCTATCGCCTGGCACGGCCCAATAGTAATGAACACTGATGCGGAAATTGAAATCGCTTTTGCAGAATTAAAGCGCGGCGATTTTATTAAATCCTGACAGTTCAAAAATATTAAAAATCAAACAATCTAATTTAAATAACTTGATGAATATTATAGAAAAACTTAACTGGCGTTATGCTACCAAGCGGATGAACGGAACTAAAGTTCCGCAAGAAAAGGTAGAAAATATTTTAGAGGCTATTCGTTTAGCTCCAACTTCTTTAGGATTGCAGGGTTTTAAAGTTTTCGTTATTGAAGATGAAGCTTTGCGTGAAGAAATATTTAAAGGCGCATGCCAGCAACCACAGATTAAAGAAGCATCGCATGTACTTGTTTTTGCTGCTAACAAGAAAGTAAGTGCCGGGCAAGTTGATGAATACATGCAACTAATTGCCACTACCAGGGGAGTATCTGTTGATACCTTAAGTGGTTTCAGAGCTGCATTCGATCGTATTATTTCCGGTACTGAAGAGCAAAATTTCAACTGGACTGCCCGCCAGGCGTATATCGCCTTTGGTGTAGGTCTTACAGCCGCAGCAATGGAGAATGTTGATGCTACCCCAATGGAAGGATTCAGTGCAGAAGCTATGGATAAAATACTTGGACTGAATGATCAAAACCTAAGTGCAGTGACTGTACTAACACTCGGTTATCGTGATGAAGCTAATGATTACCTTGTAAATGCAGCTAAAGTTCGTAAGAGCAAGGAAAATTTGTTTATTCTGAAATAATTTTATTTTGCAGCGCAAACCTGGACTTTTCAGTTTTGCGCTGCACTTTTTTAGCATGTACATTCGAATACAAGGAGGTTGGTGTAAAAGTTGATTCAGCCTCTTTTTTTATTTCTCACCTTTGGCTTCATTCAAAGGCTAAGGTTCCAATTTGCTCAAGGCCGCGGGTTTCTTAATAACAACACTACTGCGCTTTGTGCTTGAATATATTTATATAATATAGTATATGGTATTAAATTGATAATATTAATTATTTGGTTTTTGGAATTCTATAATTGGAAATTTAATTATGAGTAGTATCTTTGAGAATTATACTGAAATGGCGAATGGGGCTAGGAAATTTCAATATTACCGTTACGCAGCTCAATAACTGGATTTAAGGATGAAAAAGCCTGTAAACAAATCAGAAGCAACTGTATTAAGGCAGAAAGCCGAAGAATTGCTGAAAAACAAACCATTAAAGCATGTTTTGTCATTTTCAGAAGCAGAATATTTAAAACTTATCTTTGAGTTGGAAGTGCATCAGATAGAGCTTGAATTGCAGAATCATGAACTCACCTTGGCAAAAGAGCTGGCTGATGAAGTTGCCAGGAAATATGCCGAATTATATGATTTTGCACCATCAGGTTATTTTACGCTTTCAAGAGGAGGTGAAATAATTGGGCTAAACCTTGCAGCAGCTCAAATGCTTGGTAAGGGGCGTTCAAATTTGATTAACAGCAGCTTTAAGAGTTTTATTTCCGACAGCACTAAGCCAGTTTTTAAAATCTTCCTTAATAAAGTATTTATTAATAAAGTAAAGGAATCCTGTGAAATAAGCCTGAATTATTCAGACAAACAGCCAGTATATATTCATCTTTCCGGCATTGCTAACGAACAAGGGAATCATTGCAACATAATTGCTGTTGATATCACTCAAAGACATATTGCAGGAGAAAAAATACGTTTTTTAAATGCCAGGTTGGAAAATATTTTAAACGAACAGACCTTCCAGCTTAAAGAATCAGATGAAAACCGTTTTAAAGAAATTGAAGAACGTATTAAAGTAGGAGAATCTTTAAAAGAAGCCCTGGAAAGGCAATATAAAATTGAAGACCGTATTCCTGGTTTTGTTTTCCAATATTGTCTTAACCCTGATGGCTCCTCCTGTTTCCCTTATGCCAGCGATGGCATTCAGGATGTTTTCCGGGTTTGCCCCGAAGAAGTTGCTGTGGATGCTTCCATAATATTTACCAGGATTCATCCCGATGATATTGATGATGTGATGGATTCTATTATGACATCGGCAAAAGATCAAAATATTTGGCAGCAAGAGTTTAGGCTTAGGTTTGATGATGGTACGCTGCGTTGGTTATCTGGAAATGCAAAGCCTCAGGCAGAAGCTGATGGTACTATAATGTGGCATGGCTACATTTCCGACATCACCGATCGCAAACAAGCTGAAGCTGAATTCAAAGAAAGCACTGAGAAGCATCGGGGGCTGAGTGAAGCAGCTTTTGATTCAATCTTCTTCTCTGAAAAGGGACTCTGTATTGAGCAAAACCAAATGGCTGAGAAAATGTTCGGCTATACCAACGAGGAGGCAATTGGAAGATATGGCACTGATTGGATTGATGAGGCCGATAGAAAAATGGTGATGGATAATATGCTCGCTGGCTATGAAGAACCTTACGAAGTTACTGCCTTAAAAAAAGACGGATCAACATTCCCTTGTATGTTAAGTGGAAGGATGATGCATTATAAGGGGAAAACTGTAAGAGTTACTTCTTTAAGTGATATCACCCTTCGAAAACAAGCTGAAGAAGCTCTTATCGAAGCAAGAAACGAAGCCGTGAAGGCTAACCAGGCCAAAAGCGAGTTCCTTTCGCGCATGAGCCATGAGTTAAGGACTCCGATGAATTCTATACTTGGCTTTGCCCAGTTATTGAAAATGGGAGATCTGAAAGCATCTCACCAAAAGGGGGTAAACCATATTTTAAACAGTGGACGACATCTGCTTAATTTAATAAACGAAGTGCTTGATGTTGCTGGAATTGAAGCCGGACGGCAAATTTTGACACCGGAACTGGTTAAATTATCAGATATTATTCAGGAAGTTACTGATATTGTTCAGGTTTCAGCATATATCGGAACGATAACAATTGATCTTGTTGATTCTCCTGCCAATAATGTTTCTGCTTTCGTCGACAAACTAAGACTGAAACAAATATTGCTTAATTTATTGAGCAACGCTATAAAGTACAATAGGGAAGGTGGTTTGGTTAGTATTAAAACTGAAATGCGGTCTTCGGGCATTCAGGGAAATACTCAGGTCAGGATTTCAATAATTGATACTGGTCTTGGAATTAAACCGGAAGATATATCCAAACTCTTTCAGGCCTTCGAGCGAATAGGAGCTGATAAAACCGAAATCGAAGGAAGTGGATTGGGTTTAATGATTGTGAAAAGACTTATTGAGGCTATGGGAGGATCAGTTGGCGTCAATAGTGAGTTTGGTAAAGGAAGTACCTTCTGGGTTGAGCTGCCCTGGACCGAAAATACTAAAAGTTATAAACAGCAAAATGAAGAGAATCTAAAACAGATTTCTGAGATAGGAGGTGCAAATCCTGAAATTGAACTGCAAAATGAAGAAAAGGCAAAGCGTGCTGATGAGCTGGTTGGGGCAAACAGAGAACTTGTCTTTTTTAATAAAAATGATTCTCTGAAAGGCAGCCATGATCATCGAAAAACCGGAATTATCCTCTATTTAGAAGATAATCTGGCCAATACCGAATTGGTTGAACAAATCTTGCTCAGTTACAGGTCATCCATTAATCTGGTGTGCAGCATATATGGAAAGCAGGCTGTTTCATTAGCCATCGAATTCCAGCCGGATTTAATTCTTCTTGATCTGGATTTATCAGACATACAGGGTTTAGAAGTGATGCAACTTCTTCAAATGGGTGAAAAAACTAAGGATATTCCGGTTGTTATTGTCAGCGCCGATGCTATGCCTCTGCAGATTGAGAAATTAATCAATGCAGGTGCCAAAGATTATTTAACCAAACCAATCGAACTTTTGACTTTTTTGCAGGTTGTGGATAAGTGGGTGGGTGTTGCAGACTAGCCTTTGCCCTTTACAATGAAGCATTTAAATAGGACTTCTGAGGCATATTTCGTTACTTTGTACTCAAATTCAATTCGTAAATGCAACACAAAGCTGGTTTTGTTAATATTATTGGCAACCCAAATGTTGGTAAGTCAACGCTAATGAACGCTTTAGTAGGCGAACGCTTATCAGTTATTACAGCTAAAGCCCAGACTACCCGCCACAGAATACTTGGAATTGTTACCGGAGAGGATTACCAGATTGTTTATTCAGATACTCCAGGCATACTCGATCCAAAATATTTATTACAGAAATCAATGATGGTAGCTGTTGATTCTGCTATGGCTGATGCCGATGTTTTTTTGCTCGTTACCGAAATGTACGAGGAGTTTGGCCGCCAGGAAATTATCGATAAACTCAATAAATGTCAGATCCCTGTTATTGTGTTGATCAATAAAATTGATATGTTCACGCAAACAGAGGTAGCTGCAAAGATAATTACCTGGGAAGGACGAATCAACAATTCTGTAATTTTACCAATTTCAGCGAAAGAGAAGTTTAATATTGATGGAATAATTCAGCTTATTCTTGGCCGCTTACCAGAAGCCCCGCCTTTTTACCCTCCTGATGAACTTACTGACAGGTCGGAACGTTTCTTTGTTACAGAAATAGTTCGTGCTAACATTCTGGAATACTACAAAAAAGAAGTACCTTACTGCACTGAGGTAACAGTTGATACTTTTGAGGAGGATGAAAAAATTGTCCGTATCCGCACTGTTATCTACGTTGCCAGGGAAACTCAGAAAATTATCCTTATTGGAGAGAACGGCAGGGCAATGAAACGTTTGGGAATTGCCGCCAGAAAGGAACTGGAAACATTTTTTGGTAAACAGGTTTATCTGGAAATGTTTGTTAAAGTAAGTAAGGACTGGCGCGATGATCAGTCGCAGCTAAAACGTTTTGGTTATCAACTTTAAATACTAATTATGTCGAATATCGTTGCAATTGTTGGCAGGCCCAATGTTGGTAAATCAACATTTTTTAATAAGCTGGTGGGGGAGAGGCAGGCTATTGTTGATGCTAGCAGTGGTGTTACCCGCGATCGTCATTATGGTTCATCCGACTGGAATGGAATCGTATTTTCGGTAATTGATACCGGCGGTTATATGAAGAATTCTGATGATATTTTTGAAAAAGAAATTCAACAACAGGTTCAGCTTGCTATGGATGAAGCTGATGTAGTGCTTTTTATGGTCGATGTAATGGAAGGATTAACCAGCATGGACCATGATGTTGCAGATGTGCTGAGGCGATCGAAAAAGCAGGTTATTCTCGTTGCTAATAAAGCTGATACGAATGCACGTGCAAATCTTTCTGCAGAGTTTTATGCACTTGGATTAGGCGATATTTTTGCAATTTCATCAATAACCGGTGCCGGCACAGGCGATCTGCTTGATGCTGTAGTCTCAGGTTTTGCAAAGATTGAAGAAGAAGAAGAAATTGAGTTACCTAAAATTGCAGTGATTGGTCGCCCGAATGTTGGCAAATCATCACTTGTAAATGCCCTTCTTGGTACCGAACGTAACATTGTTACACCTGTTGCTGGTACAACCCGCGATTCCATCTATACCAATTTTAAAGGTTATGGTTTCGATTTCATGCTCGTAGATACAGCAGGATTGAGAAAAAAAGGCAAGGTTAGCGAGAATATTGAGTTCTATTCTGTAATGCGCTCTATCAGGGCTATAGAGAATAGCGATGTTTGCATTCTCCTTATTGATGCTACCACTGGATTTGAATCACAGGATATAAATATTTTACACCTTGTAGAACGGAATCATAAAGGGGTTGTTATCCTGGTTAATAAATGGGATCTTCTTGATAAAGAGACAAATACACATGTATTTTATGAAAAAGCCATTAAAGAGAAAATGGCTCCCTTCACTGATGTTCCCATTATTTTCACTTCGGTAATTCACAAACAAAGAATTCATAAGGCACTGGAAGCAGCTATTACGGTGTACAAAAATCGCACACGACGAATACCTACTGCTAAATTAAACGAAGTTTTTCTTCCTATGCTGGCTGATAATCCACCTCCAATGACCAAGGGCAAAGAGGTGAAAATCAAATACGTAACTCAGTTGCCACTTCATTTTCCGGCTTTTGTTTTCTTCTGCAACCTTCCGCAATACGTAAAAGACCCTTATAAACGGTATATAGAGAACAGACTCAGGGAATTGTACGATTTTACCGGCGTTCCGGTTGAGATCTATTTCAGAAAAAAATAGCTTCACTTGGAAAAGCCAGGTGAAAGCCAGCGAATTGATAAGTGGCTGTGGGCGGTGCGTATTTTTAAAACCCGCAGTATAGCCACCGATGCCTGCAGAGCTGGAAAAGTAAAAGCTGCAGGGCAGAATGTAAAGCCATCGCGCGATATTCTGATTGGTGAAACCTACAGTGTACAAACCGGCGTAATGACCCGTACTGTGAAAGTCGTTTCATCGCCTCACAGCAGAGTGGCTGCAAAACTTGTGCCTGTATACATGGAAGACCTTACTCCACCCGAAGAATTTGAACGTCTGCAGATGAAACGTGAGCTCAACGTAGAATACCGCGAGCGAGGAACCGGAAGGCCAACAAAAAAAGACAGGCGACAGATCGATAGGCTTAAAGATTCAGATTGATTCGTTTCTTATAAAAAAAGGCTGCCTCAATATTGAAGCAGCCTTAAGATAACTAACTAATCAAATCACTTATCTTGTAACTATCATTCTGTTTGCGGTAGTGAGTGTTTCCGTATTTGTCTCAAGAATAAGCTTATAGACATATGCACCCACCGGGAGCGAATTTCCTTCAACAAGGATAGAATATGTACCAGCATTTTGTTCTGTATTCACAGGAACTAGCACTTCCTGTCCCAGTGAATTATAGATTTTTACCAGAACTTTGCCTGAATAAGGCAGAGTATACGAAATTCGGGTCTGATCATTGAAAGGGTTAGGTAAATTCCATGAATTAAGTCCACCGGATTCAATATTGATCAAATGAGGCATAGTGATTATGCTTTGGGACAAATTAATGCCGTTTCCATCAGCAAAAACACTTTCACTTCCTGTTAGCCAATCAGAATTTTGATTCTTTTCTGTTTTGATTTTCAGTGTAAGTAAAGTTTCTCCGCTGATAAAATCAGCCGACTTCAGTGAATACCATCCTATTCGCAACTGCTCTCCTTCAATGGAATATAGAAGCTCTCCCATTGAGGATTTTCCTGGTTTTACATCAAGTACTTCAATCCAATCTGGAACACTAAGTACAAGCGACATAGCCCCCAGCTTACAGTCAAAGGCTGCCTTTACAGGTAAATCAACAATATCACCATCTTTAATTGGCAGACTTGAATTGTATACAAGAATAACAGCTGCTTCCTGCTTTGCTGCTGGTATATAGGAACCATCAGCATCAGCTGTACAAAGCGCCTTGAAATCCTGAGTGATATCACCACTTACATCAGCATAGAAATAGGGTGATTCGCTTACCCAATCACCTATTGCAAAGGACGTTACTGTTCCAATAAACCTTTTGGCTGTTAATAAAGCATCAATCGAATTAACTGTGCCATCGCCATTTACATTCGAACCAGTAATCTTTAATCCGTTGAGTAACTGAACCTGAGCAAAATGTTTTAGAATCAACAACGCATCCGTAGCATTAACTCCTCCCCATGTTTTGCTGCTGCTGCCCGTTATTGTATAATATCCTGCCGGAACCCCTGTTAAAGAATAATGGCCTGCTCCATCGGTTGTAGTTTGAGAGATAATTGTTGATCCCTGTTTCAGGAATACAGTCGAATTATTCATTGGTGTATGGAAAGTGTTATCGTAGGACATTATACCTGTGATGTTTGAACCGGGAGGACCTCCCACATATACAGTAAGATTATCTGTTGCTGCGCATCCATAAAAGTCAGTTAGATTTACAGTAAAACCAGCAGTAGATGGAGGAGTTACCACAGGATTTGAAATGCCTGCATTATTGCAATAGTACCATGGCGACCAGCTGAAAGTATAGGGTGGATTACCTCCTGTTGCTATTGCATTCAGAGTAGTATCTCCACCATAATCAATTACAATGTCATTTCCGGCATTTACAGAAGGTGTTTCACGCACATCAACATGGAAAGTAGAAGAAGAAGCTATCCCACAGCCATTAATGCCATGTACCATGATATCGCCTGATTGAGCACCAACAGGAAAATTCACATATATTACGCTGCCATAATAATACCAGTAATTGTTGTATTGGGTATAGGTACATCCCGAAGGCACTGTCCACACATAATCCACAGTATTGGCAATATTAGGAACATAATAGGTAACACCAGTTGTACCCCTGCAAACATTTGCAGTTCCTGTTACCGGATCTGCAGCAGCCGGGAATGGATGTACTTCAAATTCAATAGGTATGCCTGTATATAATCCGGTGTACTGGCTGTCTGATACTTTCAGGATCTTTGCCGTATGTGTTCCTGTTGTCTGAGGTGTGATATTAAGTGTATAAAATGATGTCTGAATGTTACTGATTGTATCTGTTTCCTCACCGGAGTTGTAAATGATTGTCCAGGGGCCAGATCCGGTTAAAGTAACAGTAAATTCAGCAGGTGAATACACACAAACTCCTTGCGGACCAGCCAGAGAAGCAGTTGGGAGCGAGCTCAGGTAATAGAAGATTGTATCCTGTGTTACAAGACTCCAGAGACCATTTTTATCTTTTACCCGTACATTTAACTGATGCTGCCCGAATGCAACATTGGTAAGATCCAGTGCGAAAGCCAGAAAGGTAATGTTCTGGGAAGGCGTTACAGGTACATTAATTCCATTTCCAAATCCAGGATCAGTATCATAAAAATACTCTACCTTAACAACATTTGGCAGGGTATCGTAGGTGATCTCTTTGTAGAAAGCTCTGAAATTCGTCAGACTCCATTTTCCTTTAGAATCTTTTGCTCTGAAGAAAATTTTATGGAATCCGTTCGCTATTCCAGTCATGTCGATCGTTATCGACTGTTCGGTAAACGTTGTATCACCTGAAATTGGAATATTTACACCACTCCCAAATCCGGGATCAGTATCGAAATAGTATTCGAGTTTAACAATATCTGGTAAAACAGGTACATACGCCTCCTTGAAGAACGGATGCATGTGTGTAAGCGACCACCTGCCATTGGCATCTTTAGTCCGCACGAACAATGCATGAAATCCATTTGAAAGCGCGAAGATTGGTATATTATAAATGACGTTGTTAAGTTGCGGTCCTTGAGAAATTGGGATATTGCTTCCATTGCCAAAACCAGGATCTGTATCGATGAAGTACTCCATCTTAACCAGATTTGGGAGTGTCGGGTTGTATATTTCCTTAAAGAAGGCACGGGCTGTTGTGTGAGACCATTTTCCGTTAGCATCTTCAGCTCTTGCAAAAAGCTGGTGAAAACCGTTTGAAACGCTGTCGAGACTAATAATGAAATCAAGTGCTTCAACATTAGAACCGGTTGTCGAGGGTATTACAATGCCATTCCCCACGCCAGGGTCAATATCTAAAAAGTATTCAACTTTTACAATATCCGGAAGCGAAGGAACATAATTCTCCTTATAGAAACCTGATGAAAAACAATGACTCCATTTTCCAAAACTGTCCTTTGCCCGTACAGCAAATTTATGGAACCCATTGTTAATGGCCAGTAAACTAATGTAATAATCGATTACCTCAACATTCTGGCCGGCAGTAAAAGGTATTGAAGTTGCATTGCCATACCCTGGGTCTGTATCAATATAGTATTCAAGTGCAACTATATCAGGTGTTTGTGGTACAAAGGTCTCTTTAAAAAAACTGGCACTATGTGCTGTACTCCAAACTCCGTTTGCATCTTTAGCCCTCACAGTTATTGCGTGAAACCCGTTGCTGAGTGATCCAATTCCGATTGTGTAATTGATGTTATTGATTAATGTCCCTGGAATTATTGATATGGGATGACCATTTCCGTAGCCGGGATCTGTATCAAAGAAGTATTCAACTGCTATGATATTGGGTGTAATAGAATTGGTCGCAACCTTGTAAAAAGTTTGGTTGTGTGTTAAACTCCATTTTCCGTTATCATCTTTAGCCCTTACGTTGAGGTGATGAAAACCCTGCGAAAGTGCGTTGATGCCGATATTGAAATTAAAGTTGCTTAGATTGGTATCCGGGCTTACCGGAACATCAGTTCCCAGGCCCAGCCCGGGATCATTGTCGAAGAAATATTCGACCTTGTTGATGTTCTGTGCACCCACAATTAAGTGACTTAGAAACAATAAAACTATCATCGTACTTACAAGGTACCTGCCGGGCTTGCTCATATAAAGTTTAGGTGCCAGGCTCATAATTCTGTTTTTGTTTTAAACTGGTGAAATTATGGGCTTTGACTAATTATGTGATTTTGCCTTGATACTCACATTAATTGTATTCGAAGGGACTGAAGGTGCATTAAAATAATAAATTGCCGGAATATTTGGCATTCCCGAGAGAATATAGGGATAAGGTCCTCCAAACATGCCGCAGTCTACTCCGTTTTCTCCTGCACCAATAGCAGGTGAACCAACTTTTAACTTCCATTGACCATCGGCACTATTACCCGTTGCACCAACAAAAATGCTTGTCCAGGCAACATTTTGCTGGTTGTTATTTGCATTTCCAAGCTGAGTTCCGTCTGCAATATTATTTGAATAGGTACAATTGTTATCATAGAAATAACCACTAAAAATATTGTTTTTGTAGGTAGTATTGTAAAATGCCTGATAACCGTAAAGAATATTGTTAGTTACAATTCCGGAAAATTCAGTGCCTGAGGAAATATAACCATAAATGTAATTGTTGCTAACTAATACATTACTTGCAGAGTAATTTAAATAAATAGCATAATAACTTGAATATGGAGCAAGGATGTAATTTTGAGTAATAATTATATTCCCGATAGAGCCATAGTTACTGATCCCGTAATATCCTGCACAGGTTATGTAATTTCTGGTAAGAAGAATGTCGTTAGCAGAGATTTGAACATAACCTATCGTACAGCCAGCAATTTTAGTTCCGGCACTGCCGGCTCCTAAGGTGACATACTGAATAGTAGAACCAGAATTGATTGCCTGTGTTTGCGGATTTTGCGAAAGAAAATAACCTGAGCCAAGAATTACTAATTTTTTTGTTGCAGATAATATCCCATACCCGAATGCTGAAGCTTCAAGGTATAAAGTATCATTGGGTGAGGCTGCATCGTGTGCAGCCTGTACAGTCGAATAAGCTGCACTTGAACCCGGTGCACTGTTTACACGCCGAACGGTAGCACTTGCGTGTAAGCTCAAACTTATAAAAGCGAGCATAATAATTGAACGTAGAACCTGTTTTTTCATGTTTCCAGTTTTAGTTGTTATTACTAACCCTTATTCAAAGCAGTACTTAAATGCTTAAAATAATGTTTCAATCTAGCATATAACAATTAAATTGGGAAATAGGTTCAAAATGGGAAATTAAATTTTATTTTGGGACACTTGTAACGTATTGGTAGATGAGATTCTTCTGATCGTTGGTTATTTTTGATTTGGGTGCCATTTTATCAAGAATACTAACCCATTTTTCTTTTGTATATCTTGATGGTCTAGGCATTCCATGGCAATTACCACATTTTTCAAACATAATCTGTTTCCCTTTCTGCAGATCCTCAAGGGTAGTACCGGGAGATACATTCGCTGTTGTTGGTTCATAAAGTTTAGCGCTGCATGCACATAACAAAACAACCAGTATTGCTGGTATAAGGTGTTTCTTCATGGTAAAATAGTATATATTCCTTGCAATTATTTCGAAACACAGAACTTTCGCGTGCTAAAGCCATTTTTTGTTTCAACCCGGATCAGGTAAATTCCCGGGTTCAGATCACTAACAGAAAGTTGAACCCTTTGATTGTTGTAATTATTTTCAGAATAAACTCTTCCGGTTAAATCTGTAAGCTGAATCTTTTTAATTGGAAGTTCAGATAATATAGTCAGATTATCATGCGCCGGGTTAGGAGAGAGGCTGATTTCAACTTTTTCTGAAGGACTGTCAATGGCAGTACCCTGATCAATTTTTACAAGATCAATAAAAATAGCAGCTCCGTCAACATAAGTATTGTCAACTGTTTCATTAAAAGCGATATAGATATTCTGACCATTGTAAACTCCCATGCTGTATTGCCTTGAATACCAACCACTGTCAGTAACCTGATATTCAATGTTTGCAATTTCTGTTGTAAAATCACTCATTGAATTTGTCGATGATGATAAAAGAACACGAAGATTATCTTTGTAATTCCCATATTTACGAATCCAGAACGACATTGTATAATTTGAGGCAATACTTATTTGAGGAGTAACAAGCCATTGGTCGTTACTGGCAGCCCCTCCCGTTGTCCAGGTACAGAAGGCCTGTTTTTGTCCGCCGCTTCCATCAGGCGTCATCACTACACTGCCACCATTCCAGCCTGGTATTGCTGTTCCAACATTCACATACGTCCAGCCTGATCCTCCATCCGGACTGTAAATCGTCCAGCCATCAGGTGGCCAGGTATTCTCGAAACTTTCGTTTAATGAGGAGACTAAAATGCTTCTGGACGCAGGAAAAGACGTCTGCCCGGTTCTTAATTCATTAACTTTTGCTGCATTAATATCCTGTTGAGCATTCGATAGGCTAAAAAATACGACAGCAAAAATAAATAAAAGAGAAAATTTCTTCATATCGGGTAGTATATTGTGGTTATAGATATTCACAAGTTATACTACATAGTCATGTAAAAAACCCAATAGTTGCCTGCCCAATCAAAAATTTTGTAAGGACATGCCATGGCATGTCCCTACTTCAAATTATGTTCAGAAAAACAATAGAAATCCATTTGCGAAATAGAAAATACCCACGGAGCCAACAGCAATGCTGACCAACCAGATATATTTCTTTTTTGTTAGCGCTGCAATAGAGGAAAGAAGGATTGAAACCTGCAGAAATATAACTGCAAACCCAAATTCACTGGAGTGAAGCTTATACAGATCTCTGTTCTTTTCAAGATCTTCTGCATCTCTCTTAATTGTTATTTTCTCCTCGTCATACCTGTGAATACTTTTGTCGAGACGTGCTATTTCGGAGTCATATTTGCCAAGCAATTCGCCAGGGGCATCTTTTAAAGTGCTTTTCTGAAACTCAAGTGTGCTTTTCTGCAATTCAAACAAATATGATTTTATGCTTTTTGATTGGTAATACGACCATTTATTTGCTGCCTGAGTTTGATTCAGTAACGATCGTGTGCTATACCCGCCTCCTTTAAATGTTGATAATGTTGCACAAACTGCAAATAATACTGTGGTAATTGCAAGATAATTTGTCCAGGTTTGTTTTACTTCAATTGTTTCTGCCATGTTAATTCAATGAAAATTTAATGGGCATTGTAAAACTAACGCTTACCGCTTTGCCATCCTGATAGCCGGGAATAAAATCAGGCATTAGTTTAACTACCCTTATTGATTCTTTTTCAAGTAATGGATGAATATTCGTTTTGCAAACTATTCTTTCCTCAGTAACTTCACCAGTTTTAGTTACAATAAAGCCAACATATGTCATCCCTTTATAGCCTGCCTCCTTTGCCGATGATGGATAATTGATATTTTCCTGAAGGAATTCCAGCCTTTTATTATCACCACCCCTATATTGAGGCATTTGTTCAACTATCACCATTCCCTCTGCTGTTGAATCTCCTTTTTTGGGCTCACTCAAAAAAGGAATCAGGCTTCCGTTCTTTTTCAATTTGAATTCAGCCTTTTTTATTGTAACAATTGCTGTAGAATCGTTAAACGGACGAAGTATTTCAGTGAAATATTTTTCGCAAATGAATTTTCCAGATTTGTTAACATAGCCGTAAACAGTTTCGCCGTCTCCATAAATTGAAGTATCGGGGTTGCTTACCATAACCAGGGCAACATCTCTTCGGAAATCATAGGCTTTAACAAACATGGGTTTAATAAGAACCTTGCTGTTTTTGTCAATATATCCATATTTCCCACCATTAGAAAAATATGCAAGTCCATCTGAAAAATCGCCTGCATCATAATACTGACAGGGTATCATTGATTCGCCTTTTGTATCAATATACCCGAATTTGAGATTTTCTTCAATCAATGCATACCCTTCGCTAAATGAATTTGCGAAGCTGAACTTCCTTTTAATAGCCAGTTTTCTTTTTCCTTCTTTTACAAACACATACCTGCCTTTTTTTAGTTTAAGTTGAGGAGTTCCTGTTTGTGAATTTGCTGTTAATGAAATACTTACTACGAAAAATAAAAGCAATAGTCGATTCATTTGTTCCGGGATTTTTATACTTATTTTTTTAGTACTGGCTTAATCCACGGCTGGCCGAGCCTTAAAAATTCTCTTCCGGAAAGGTCATTCAGGATGATAGCAGCCATCATATACCAGGCAGCAAAAGCACAGATAATTAGCTCATATCCAGCGATAACATTCATCTGAGGGTACCCAAAATGTCCGAAATCCAGCAAAATAAATCCAAGCAGCAAGGTTCCGAAAGTAGTTACCATTGCAGTATGAATAAATAATGATCCAACTGTAAAAATGCCGGTAAGCAATGTCCATGCAAGGAGGTAATATCCAACATCTGTAGTGGATGACTGGTATATCCCATAATAATTTAATATCCAGATAATTCCTAAGCCAATCCAGAAAGAACCATAACTCGAAAAAGCAGCAAACCCAAAATTATTGCCAGTTTTTTGTTCCATAAAACCTGCAACAAGTTGTGCAAATCCGCCAAATATAAAGCCCATTGCAACTACTGGCCCCAGCCCGCACAGTCCAAGATTGTGGAATTGTAGTAAAAGTGTTGTTAAACCGAAACCTGCTAATCCAACAACAGCCGGATTTCCTAATTTAGTGTTCATAGCGTACTGTGATTTATTAGATTAATATTGAGTTTTGTATAGGTTAAGGAGTAGTTGGTTTGTCACAGGTCGCAAAATTAGTATTTATTTTAAGGTATGGCAATGCCCTGAAACTGGATTGCTATACTCCGGAGATTGAAAGGCAGTGATTTCTATAGGTTGAATTCCTGTCCTTGTTCCGGAATTTCGATATTGCTATATCCAGCTTTTTCGAGCTCATTTTTATAATATACCTGAGCATCAGCCTCTCCGTGAACAAGGAAAACATTTTTTAATTGCTTTTTGTCCTGACAGCCTAAAAAATTTATCATTTCGTTATAGTCGCCGTGGCCTGAGAAGGCTTCAATTTTTTCTATATCAGCTTTAACCTCATGTTTTTCACCAAAAATAGAAACAACTTTTTCACCACTCAGAATTCTTGCACCCAGGGTAATAGGTGAGCAGTAACCAACAGCCAGAATAGTGTTCTTTGGATCCGAAATATTATTTGCCAGGTGATGTTTAATTCTGCCGGCTTCCATCATCCCCGAAGCGGAAATAATTACACAGGCCTGCTTAAGTGTATTCAGTTTTTTTGATTCTTCCAGACTGGTTACGTAATATAAAGAGCTGAAACCAAAAGGGTCATGGTCGGTAAGCATAACGTGTTTCACATCTTCGTTCAGATATCCGGTGTACATTCTGAAGATTCCGGTGGCATTCACTGCCAACGGACTATCAACGAAGATTTTTATTTTTGGCAGTTTTCCCTCATTAAAGAATTTGTTTAATGAATAAACAACTTCCTGGGTTCGCCCGATGGCAAATGACGGTATGATAAGTTTGCCCTGTTTCTCAACACAGGTTTTCAGCAAAATACGCAACAACTCTCCTTCTGCTTCATGCAACTGAGGGTGAAGCCGGTCGCCATAGGTTGATTCTGTAATAAGGTAATCGCATTGCTGAAACGACTTAGGTTCCTGTAATATACGGTTTGTTGGCCGGCCGATATCACCGGTATATGCAATGCGCGTTGTTTTACCGTTTTCTGTTATTTTTAGATTAACAACACCTCCGCCAAGCATATGCCCTGTGTTGCTGAAACTCACCTGGATTTTGTCATCAATATTGAATTTCCTGTCGTATGAAATTGCAATAAAAAGTTCCATGCTGGCACGAGCATCTTTCTCAGTATAGATTGCTTCTACTGCTTTCATACCTTTCGCAACACGGCGTTTATTAAACCATTTCACGTCGCCCTCTTGTATGTGGCCACTGTCGGCAAGCATAATTGCACACAGATCGCGGGTGGCATCTGTACAAATCACCGACCCACGAAAGCCAAGTTTGTATACATAAGGAATCAGGCCGGAGTGATCAATATGGGCATGGGAAAGGATGATATGGTCGATGCTGGCCGGATCGAAGCCAAGGTTGCGGTTCATTGCATCGGTTTCGAGGCCTTTCCCCTGAAACATTCCACAATCGAGAAGAATCCTCTTCCCACTTGTCATCGTAATCAGATGTTTACTTCCGGTTACTTCACGTGCTGCACCAAGAAATTGAATCTTCATTTTAGATGTAATTTAAAATTTCTGTCGGTCATTATTCAGAAGTAAAAACATTGAGATTTTAATGGAAAATTTTGTTTTTAGTCCGGTAGCCAGTTTTATTTGTATACCAGTCGGTGGAAGATACACCTGTTGATTCGGACCAGTTAGCAAAGAAATTATACCCCTGAATAATTGGTGTTTTCTCTACAACATAATCAAATTTCACCGGCAGATTCAGTACCCAGGGCAGGTTGTTACTTGTTTTGTAATATCTCCCGGCAGATGGATTGCTGTCATCACTCTGTGTTCCGAAAAGTGAAAAATCGACCAGAGAAGTAGGTAAATGATCAACCATATGGACTTCGACACTACGGTTCATGTTTTTAATCAGGAATGGATTGTAAATAGGTGATCCAAGGGATGCCTGAGTGACAGGACTGACAAAATGAATGAGTACCTTAAGTGTATCGCTGTATCCTTTAGCATATGTGGTGTCTGTGTTGAAGAAACTTCCTCCATTTGGTACACGGTGAATAATATTATTAAAGTTATCAAAAACTACAATCACCGCTCTCGACTGCCCATTTTCTGTGCCATTTGATGCCACTGAGATAATACTGTTCTGCAATGAACATCCAGTTACTGACTGTACCTGCCCGGGAAGTACGCCGTCGAGCTGTAAACCGAAGCCGTTAGAATATCCCGCTCCGGCTGCGGCCACAAAATACCAGGGCTCAAGGTCTACAACGTAATTATGGGCATTGGTAATCATTTTATAACGATAGTTAATAACCAGGTCGTTCATGTCATAATCGCCTTTTGATGGCCATAGGTCTTCAAAAACAAGACTGCCAAATACATTTACAGATGGATAATAGTTAATGTAGGCTCTTGTTGGATCGGCAGGGAAGGCATCCAGGTTATCCGGAACCCCGTCAGCATCCAGGTCGGGTGGGGTTGCATTCGGACCAGCTCCTTCAGGATTGCAGTCTCCCAAATTTATAATATTGGTTGCATTTGCAATAGAAGCTAAGGTGGCTCCATTAATGAAATTTGATAAATTCCCACTGCCGAGTGTTCCGCTGCTAGTGATCATTTCAATAGGACCACTTACTTTGGCTGTTCCGGTAATATAAGCTTGCCCTGTGGCCTTTATAGTACTTTTGCTGCCTGAAGCGGTGACTGTCACACCCTGATGGTAATTGTTCGCGCTCAGCAGAGACTTGTTCTTGAGTATCACAACTGCAGGATTATTAATATACAACGACTGAGTTTCTTTAAAATACCCGCCATTAAGGACAATTGAGCCGGAAGTTAAAGTAAGATCCTCATGGACGATAAATTTGCAGTTATTGTTTAATGTTCCATTATTCAGGTTTAAATGCCCGAAGATTTCAATGCTCCCGTTGTTGGTGAGTGTGGTCGTCAGCATAAGGTCTCCGTGTATAGTTATTGAACCGCTCTGAACCACAGATAGAATTGTAGATGTAATTTTTAGTCCGTTATTCATTGTCATAGATCCGTAATTCTCCAGAATACCATTCGGAATGAACTGGGAACTGATCGTCCAGTAATTGCTGTAGTTCAATACTTTGGTTGTAGCCCCATTCAGGTTCAGGTCACCCAGAGTCACATGAGAATTAATATAGGAATAAAGTCTTGCACCATTGCTCATCGAAAGTGTATTTTCGTATGTGAACGTTCCGCCTGAAGCTACAACAATACTGCATGATACTCCCATTCCAGAAATGAGTTGGGGATGCATAGTTCCACAAACTGTTATTGTGGCGCCACTGCCAGAAAAATGGATCGTTCCTGTAAAACTGTTTGTAACATAATAGTTAGTGCCGTTATTCAGATTGTAAACTGCGTTCCCAGTAAGGGTGTTAGTGGCATTTGCTGGTGAACAATCGGGCTCAGTTAGCATTTCTTTACTTCCCTTGAACATCGACTGGGCAAATGTATATGTTATATTCCCGCTCACCTCAACACTGTCGAGCAGGCTTATTCCATTGTCGTTTTCAGCCTGAATATAAATAAGGTTCAATGCTGTGGGCAGCTTCCATTCAGCTTCGAATGGATAGTCGAATCCTGCTGCACCTGTGGTCATCAGGTTTCCTCCCTGTGATGGGTTGCCGTCATAAACTGAGATCTTACAAAGCTTTCCGATGTTCTGGACGATCATGTTCACACTCACTTTTATGTGGACGGGCATGCTGGATTCCCAGTTGAAATCTGGGGAAATCACAAGATCATCCATAGAATTAGTATTGTGTGTTCCCGATGGAATTTCTTTTCGGCAGGTTGTTAAAAGGGTGATTGTCAGGATAGCCATCGCCCAGAATGCCCATTTGTTGTTCCTCATAATCAGTAGATTTAATAGGCGCAAGATATGGTAATTAGTTGCATTTTCAAAGCATTGTTGTTAATATTTTAACAATAAAAATATAAGTAAATTGAAGTAAGTTATCTCAAACGGTATTATATCTTTACTAAATTAGCTAAGGATGAGCCGGTCTTTGTTTTGATAAATTCTGGCATGTTTTTTGGAATCGGCTTATAACAGGTAAAGAAAACACCTTACGTTAAAATTCAAAGCCATGAAAACTAGAATAATTTATTTGCTCATTGCCCTGCTGCTAATTCCAGCCGGAATTTTAAAAGCTCAACAGCAACCAGAACAACTTAACCTTCCTGGTGATAATCTGAATCTTTATGCTGTTATGAAGATCTTCCAGGAATCTGAAACTCTGGAAATTTTCGAAAAAAAGCTAAATGAAGAAGATGCGAAAATTAATAACCTTGATCTTAATGGCGACAACTATATTGATTACATTAAAGTTGTTGATTATGTTGAGAAAAATGTTCATTATATTATTCTGCAGGTAGCTGTTTCTCAATCTGAAAATCAGGA
This sequence comes from uncultured Bacteroidales bacterium, assembly GCA_903923925.1. Classification (GTDB taxonomy): domain Bacteria; phylum Bacteroidota; class Bacteroidia; order Bacteroidales; family CAIXZF01; genus CAIXZF01. The sequence continues at coordinate 27,240 of CAIXZF010000052.1, read as the reverse complement.
TGTTGCAGTTTTTGTTGTACGAAAAGATCCTGATGATAAAGTTGTAATCCAACTGGTTGGCGATGAAGCACTTTACGGGAAGTATTATATTGTTGAACCTTTCTATGGGAATGAAACTTCATCAACTCCAAATCCTGGTTATATGGGTAATACCAGCAGCACTCAAACGGTAGTTGTTCAGCAAACTACTACATTTCAGTATGATGCCTGGCCCTTGATTCAGTTTATTTTCTTACCAAGCTATATTGCATGGCATTCACCCTGGTACTACGGCTACTATCCTAACTACTGGCGTCCATGGACACCTTGGTACTGGCACCAATATTACGGATACCATTACTATTGGCAAAATGAGTATTACGGACATTACCATAACGGACATCATAACGGGTATGATAACAACTGGCATGATGTTTACTACGGACATCACCGTACAATTTCAAACACTGTACATGCAAGAAGGGAAAGAGGAGCTTACAACTCAAGTTATTCAAAGCCGGAGTCAATTCGCGATGGATCAGATTACTTCAGGAAGCAGAATCCAGGAAAAGCCGGATCAGATATAAAAGATCCTGAGGTAAGAAATATCAGGGTAGCATCTGCGCAGAATTCTAAAACTGATAAGGTGAAAAATATTGAAAATCAGGGCACCCGGACAAACACCAAACAGCCGATAGAAAGGAAAGCTTCAGGCAGAACAGAAAGCAGCAAAGCGAATGCCAGAGAGAATAATAAATCTGAAGCTACAAAGAATGCACCTAAAATGGAAACTCCTAAGAAGGATGCACCTAAGAAGGATGCACCTAAAAGGGAAACTCCTAAGAAGGATGCTCCTAAGAAGGAAATGCCAAAGGCATCAACACCAGACAGCCGAAACGATAAGCGTTAGCTAATTAAATATTTTAAAGCAAAGAGGCTGATTCAAAAGTTGAATCAGCCTCTTTGCTTTAGTTAAAGTTCATTTCTGCTTATAGTGATGCCTGCTCCGATACAGATGACAAGGAATAAATTTGTCTGTAGTTTTGTTAGTAGAAATAAAAAAACGCCTGTAAGTGTTTAATTTACAGGCGTTTTTTCTTTACTGCTGTGATCCCGGAGGGATTCGAACCCACGACCCACAGCTTAGAAGGCTGTTGCTCTATCCAACTGAGCTACGAGACCCTTGTTCATTATGTCGGGGTAGCAGGATTCGAACCTGCGACCTCCTGCTCCCAAAGCAGGCGCGCTAGCCGGGCTACGCTATACCCCGTGTTTATTCTTGTGCGGAGAAGGGGGGATTCGAACCCCCGGTACCCTTCACGAGTACGACAGTTTAGCAAACTGTTGGTTTCAGCCACTCACCCACCTCTCCGTGCATGAATGAGGCGGCAAAAGTACGAAAAGGTTTTAATCCTGCAAGCTTTCCTGAAAATATTTTAAAATATTTTTAGGTTTGTTCTGAAATGTTTAAAGATAACTGTCTATTAAATCAAGCAGAGCAGCCTTTACAATAGGTTTGGTAATTACTTCGTTGCAGCCGGCATCAAGGCATCGCTGCCTGTCCTCAGGGAATGCATAGGCTGTTATTCCAATAATTGGCAGGGTAGGGTAGGCTTTTCTTATGACTGTGGTAGCCTCGTATCCGTTTAGCACTGGCATCTGGATATCCATCAGGATCAAATCGATGTAATTGTGATGGTTAAGGATTTCAATTGCCTTCATTCCGTTTTCTGCATACAGTATTTCTGCCTGAGTTTGATTGAAGTATATTTTCAGCAATTCGTAGTTTTCAACTACATCCTCAGCTATCAGGAGGGTTTTGCCCGAAAAATCATATGCATTAGCTTGTACAGCTTTAGGTTCATCAATAGCCAGTACATCCTCAATTAGCGTAAATGGCAGATTGAAAAAGAATGATGTTCCTTGCCCTTCAATTGATTCCAGCCAGATAGTGCCATCAAGCAATTCCACCAGGCCTTTAGAAATTGTCAGACCCAGTCCTGTGCCACCAAATTGGCGTGTGTAGGTTTCATCTTCTTGCCTGAACCGCTCGAAAACCACAGATTGCTTTTCGGGAGATATACCCCTCCCTGTATCTTTCACGAAAAAACGAATCATGTCACCCTGAATTGTATACCCAAATTGGATAAAACCAGCTGAAGTAAATTTAATAGCATTTTCAAGAAGATTAAAAAGTACTTGACGTAACCTCTCTTCATCTGAATGCATGGTACTCATGGTGTCGGGTAAGGCCTTAAAAAGGTGAACCTCCAGCTGACTTTTGTTTTTTACAATCTTTTCATTCTGAATGATTTGAAAGAGATTATCAAGAAAATTATTTAAATTAAAATCGATTTTACTCATTACAATCAGCTTACTGTCGATTTTGGAAATATCAATGATATCATTGATAATCCTTACCAGCTGATTGCCACTGTTACGAATAATTGAAACGTAATCACTTCTTTCCTTTTGACTTAGGAATTCGTCATCCAGCAGACCAGAGAAACCAATTATCGCATTTACCGGTGTGCGGATCTCGTGTGACATATTCGTGAGAAAAGCACTTTTAAGCCGATCTGATTCCTGAGCTTTGTTCTTTGCTGCAATCAACTCCATCTCTGTTTGTTTCCGTTCTGAAATATCCCGTACAATATTCATCAAAGCAATTTGATTGTTATACCGTATTGGAGCTACAACTATTTCAACTGGAATTTCTCTCCCGTTTTTATGCCTTAGGATAGTTTCGATAGTGGCAGAATTCTTTTCCATGATCTGACGTTGCATATCTATTAGAGAATTCTTGTCTGGATTTGCCTCAAGATCAAAAACAGAAAGCTTCAGGAATTCTTCTTTTGTATACCCAACCATTAATGCGGCAGTATCGTTTACCTCCGCAAAATTGCTGAGTTGCCCGTTTTCAGGGTTCACATAGAAGATAGATATTCCATCTTTGTTGGCGTCAAATAAACCCTTGTATTTTTCTTCACTTACGATCTTTGCTTCTTCTGCCTGTTTCCTGTCGGTAATATCTTGTATTACACCAAAGAGCATCCTTTTTTTTGCGTCGTATTCTGCAATTGAATGGATATCGAGAATTTTTTCCGTTCCATTTTGCTTTATTTTGAATTCTAAATCGTAAGGTTCACCATAATCAACAAGCCGTTTAAGAGCATTGTCAAGAATTGGTCTGTATTCAGGTAGTGGAATAGTTTGTACGACAGACAATTCCCATTTCTGTCCCGGGATTCCGTAAATTTTCGCGGCTCCTGAAGAGGATGTAATAATTCCTGTATCAAAATATAATTCCCAGTTTCCTCCTTTTGAAACATTTTCGCCCCTGTTCAGGCGCATTTCACTTTCTTTAATTAATTCCTTTGCCCTTTTTATTGAGGTGATATCAATCAAGGAGATGAACACCCTGGATAAGGTCTCCTTGCTTTCTCTTGAAACTTTTAGTTTAAGGATGACATTCTTCTCATTTCCTTTAAAATCGATGATGGGCATCTCACTCTCATATTCTGTATTTCCTGCGGCGAGGGAAATTATTTCTTCCCTGAAGACCTGCCATGTTTCATCCGTGAAGGTAGATGGTTGCAGATGGAAAAATTGCGCTTTAGAGTCGGCTTCAAAAAGACTGACGCAGGCAGTGTTGACATCCGTAATTTTTACCAGGGATACACATTTTAACAGATCATCAGGATACTGGTCAAAATGTGCTCTCAAGTCAACAATCCCTGTTTCTTTCAGATGATCAAAAAAACGTTTTACATCCGAGAAGTCTTCCTCCCAAATAGGGAAAACAGCATCTTCAAACAGAGACCGGTATTTTTCTTCAATTTCCCGCAGCGACTGTTTAAGTGATGAATAATCCATGTCATCAGGTTCGGTGTTAAGTTCGTTTGCCATTCTAGTAGGAAAAGGATTATTAAAAGAAGTTATGGTTTACCAGGATAGTTGATATGTAAATAATGTTCACATATTACAACAGTCGGAGAGTGAATATGTTTATTCTGGATGCAATAATGAATATTTTTAAATTTGATATTCCGAAACCGAATATTTATTTACTTTTGCAGGCAGAGGCGGAAGTAGCTCAGTTGGTAGAGCATTAGCTTCCCAAGCTGAGGGTCGCGGGTTCGAGTCCCGTTTTCCGCTCTAGGGATACAGAAGATTTGAGAAAGGCCGGTTTAAACGAAGTTTAAACATTTGGCCTTTTTTTTTGAGTATTAGTGTTTGTTTATCTCACGATTATTATGCCTATCCATAGTTCCAGGATAGTTTCTGGACTGGAAATGTGTCCTTTTGAGAGGCTTTTAGGTAGCTGGTGTCAAGTAATTATATTCCAGAAATTTACTGCCTTCGCCATAGTGCCATAATTTTTATTTATAGCAGATAGATCAGCAACTGTTTTAATCAGCTTTTTGGGTTTGTTATTTAACAAAGCTACATAAAGTGAACTTCTTCCTACTCTGGTAAATTTGTTGAGCGGGAAACTGGGATTGTAAAATAGAACTGGCTTCCGGATTCAGGATCGCTTTGAACTCCTATTTCGCCTCCTAATATTGTTATAAACTCTTTACACATCGCAAGCCCAAGTCCTGTACCTGGTTCATTGGCTGTTCCATAACGCTGATAATTCGAATCTATTCTGAAGAGTTTACTGATCTGTGAGGGGGGAATGCCAATTCCGGAATCAATAACCTCTATCCTTAAAAACTTCTCTGTGAATTGTGATCGAATTGTGATTGTTCCAGAATCTGCTGTGAATTTGATGGCATTATTTACAAGGTTTAAAAGAATCGATTTAATGATTTGAGGATCAGAGAAAATGCTAAGTTCATTATCAGTCTCATCAATCAAATTCTGTTTTTTAGCATCCGAGCGGGTTGACAAAACTGCCATTACTTCTTTAATAATGTTTTTAACTGAAATTGTGCTGGGACGGTACTCAATTTGCTTCCGCTGAGATTGCGTCCAGTCGAGCAGATTAACAAGCAGATTGTAGGTGTTCTGACTGCTTTTTCTAAGGTTACTGAGAATTCTCCTTATGGCAGGCTTCTCAAAATCATCAAAATTCTCATCAAGTTCAACTAATAAACCTAACAAACTATTGAATGGTGCTTTCAGATCATGGGCAATTACAGAGTATAATTTATCTTTAGTTGCATTAAGACTGGTTAACTCCTTGTTCTTCTGATCCAGAATCTGATTCATGCCATTAATTCTTCGATTGTTTCTGATAATTACAAAAAACAGCAGAATCCCAAGGATAAGAATCGCACTTGAAAAAAAGATGTAATATTTTTGAGTCTGAATGATTTTGAGTTTCAACTCATTTTCTTTAAGGAGTAAAAGATTCTCATTCTCTTTTTGTTTCAGAGAATTATCAAATACTGCTTCTGCTACTTTCTGATTAACTTCATCATCTTCAATTGTTTCATTACGAAGGTTAAACCTGATAAAAAAATCGCAGGCCTCTTTGTAACTTTTCTTCTCTGTAAGGATATTTGCCAGAGTCTTACATGCAACCTGTTCATAGGCTACAAACTTTTGTTCTTCAGCCAGCTTCAATCCCTCAAGAGCATATTTTTCTGCCCTTTTTAAATCTCCTGTATTCAAGTAGGAAGTTCCCAGATTAATAAGAATTCCGGCCTTAATTTTGTTCCTGCTGTTAATTAAAGGTGAATTATAGACTTCCTCGAATAACTGTATTGCCAGTTTATAGTTTTTGTCATCATAAGCAATGTTTCCTAAATTAGTCAGACAAGACAATTCACCATCAAATAATTTATTTTCACGCGACATTAACAATGCTTTATTAATAAGAATCCTTGCTGAGTCTTTGTCTTTTTTTAGTTCAGCGTAACTAAGACCCATATTCTGAAGAAGTGTCATTTCATTGAAAACATTATTGAGCTTCTTATTTTTAATTCGTGCTTCCCTGTAAGCCGCAATAGATTTATTAAAATTGTGAAGATCATAATAAATCATTCCTATTTGTATATTGATCCCCACCAGACCTTCATCATTATTGCATTTTTTAAAAAGATCTTTCGCTTCAAGATAACATTGAATTGCATCAAAATAATTGCCTTTGTTGTAGTATACCAGACCCAGACCTTTAAGCGCACCAGCAGACCTCCTGGGGTCATTTAATATGCGGGCTTTAATTACCGATAACTTTTGATACTTTTCAGCGCTGTCAGAGATTCCGATTAACCCATAATACGCTCCAAGATTTCCTGATATTACAATCTGAAGGTCTGAGTTATTGGCTTTCTGTGCCAGCTTCAGCGCTTTTTGAAAAGTGCTTATGCATTGATCTTTTTTATTTTGAATCCAGTAACATGAACCTTCTCCGTTTAGTCCTTTTATAATGCCATTTGTGAAACCTATTTTAGAAGAAATGCTTTCCGCCAATTTGAAGTTATCGAGTGCTAAGCCATTATCCACTTTTATAACGCATCTTGCATATTCAATCAGAAGATTAACCTTAACACTGTCGTCCTTAGTTGTGGCCGCAATAAGCCGGGATAAACTATCAGCCTTTGCATTCTTAGGTTGCGAAAATCCGGCGAATTGTGCTAATAGTAAAATCAGCACAAATATGTGAGTATATTTCATATAAAAGGTCTAATATATTTTACTTTACAACCAGAATTTTGCTGCTGTAAACTTGTTGTCCTGTTTTAATTTTACATAAATAAAGACCATTCTGAACTTTATTACCATAGTTATCAGCTAAATCCCAATTTATTGATTGAGGACCTGAACAATAAATTGCTTCAGACAGATTTCGGATTAGTTGTCCTGTTGAATTGTAAATATCAATGCTCACTTTTGAAGAATTTTTCTGATAAAAACTGATTGTTGTGCTGTTTGAAGCAGGATTAGGCGCTATTCCTGAAAAAACGGTTTCCTTGTCAGGGTTGTTAATGCCAACTGTTATATTTGCGAGGTCAAATTTCTGTGTTGCAACAACTTCTTTTGTAGCAAGATCCTGTATCCAGGCTACAAGTTCAAAATCGTGATTTGCAATACTTCCTCCCCATGCAGGATTGTAGGTTATACTTAATGGAACATTTATCTGAGTGGAAGTTGAAAAACTGATGGATGTTCCATTCGCATCTGGCGACATTGCACGGCTCACATATTCAAGATGCGTCTGTCCCTGCCAGTTTTCCAGAATATTTGATTGTGTGAGCGCCAGGTGAACTACCAAATTACTGTCGGCAAATGGTGTTTCTCCATATTTGTCAATATTGAGCGAAATAGTATAGGTATTTCCAGCAGCATTACCACTTATCGAAAGTCCGAATGCTGTTCTTATTGCTATCCTGCTTTCGTAAATAGGCAGATAGGAGGTATATAAACTTAGCGTATGATCGCCTCCGACAAGTTTTTTAATTCCATCGAAAATGGCGGTAGGATAACCTGTTATGGCATAATAGTTATTGCGTGCATCAGAGGCAGCATAGGTATATGTGTCGCCATTATGATTCTCAACTACTGCCACACTTTTGCCGTTTGTAACCAGGTCGTCGGCACCAAGGGCAGCCCCCGGACAATACTGGCACCATGTACCTGTACCGACCTCTAGCAGAACGAATTGCCTTTCGTGGGTATAAGTGTAAAACGTCTTTTCAATAGTGTCGTTCGAGTGATTCAAGTCTCCTGCAAGGGAGGTGTAAATTTTAACCTTGTAGATAGATTCAGCATTTGGTAAAGTAAACGGATCGAAACTAACAGTCGTAGTTCCCCAGGAAGGCAAGCTTATACCTGACTGAGTGTTGCTGAACAATAAGTTGCCCGAATAGTTAGAAACCTCGCAGCTAACATTAAACGTTTCGCTGTTTAATCCTGTATTTTTTAGTGTGGAATTGAAGATTGTCGGAGAAGAATTGCTGAGGTAAACAGGGTTATCAACAGACAATGCTGAAACATCATCAGTTGGCGGAACTGCAAGGCTTACATCATCAAGAAACATATTATTGCCATACTGGCTGTAACCTCTGAAAATTATATAAATAGTACCTGTAAGACTCTGAGGCAGAATAAAACTGTGCTTATACCACCCATCTATCGGATTATATCTTGGAATGGTTGCCAGGTGAATTGCAGAAGATAAATTTGGTGAAGAACTGTAATAAACGCCAAGGCTGTCGTTGTAAATTAACCATCCTGAATCGCCATATTTCCAAAAGCTTAATTCGTGTATACTCGAACCGCTGAATGCTAATGGAGGAGAAATAAGCAAAGCATTGGCATTAGGCTGGAAATTATAGCTGTTATAGTGTGCCATGCCAGCTCCGCTATGAGGTGCACAAACCGGGTCGGTGCCGGCAATGGCTCTTGCCCACAAACCACTTCCTGATACCTGGGTATTTGACCAGCCTGTTGGTGGAAATACAGTGCCGTCGAAACTTTCGTTTAAAGTCTGACTCATGGCTGAATAAACTGTAAAAAAAGAAACAAATAAAATTGTTATTATTTTCATACTGGAGCTTTGTTAAATGCAGTTTCAAATATAGCACTTGTCCTAAACAATATCCCGTTTTATAATAAACTTTTGCAATCCCATTGTAATATTAATATATTTACATCCCATAACATACTTATTTAACCATTTAGGTATTCAATTACCTATTACATAAAGACCAGTTAGTTCATTTCATGGAAATAATAGTGCCGGTAAATAACATAGAAACATATGTAGTTTGTAAAATAGATCAGCAACAAGTGGCTATTCCACTCAGGTATGTTGAGCATGTGGTTGATATTGTTGAAATATCTCAACTTGCGCATGCTCCTGATTTTATTGTGGGTACAATAAATTATCATGGAGAATTTATTGCAGTGGTTAATCTGAGAGATGCATTTTCTCTTCCAGTACGGGAATATTTGCTTAGCGATAAGCTTTTGATAATTACTTCTGACTTTATGAAGTACGCATTATGGGTGGATTTTGTTGGTGACGTACATGAAATTCAGCTTGATAAAATTCAGGATTCAGGAAAAATATTGGTTCAAAAAGATTATATTAAAGGAGTATTTAAGCTTGAAAATGGAACTGTACTCATATGTGATCCAGCTATGTTTTTTACGAGCGAACAGCTTGATTTGCTGAAGAGAGCACTAAAAACCTAACAGCCTGGAATGAATTCAGAGATTCTCAAATAGTGACTATTATGGTTTCAAAAAAAATACTCGATGATTTTCGTTCATTGCTTTTCTCAGGACTTGGATTGAATCTTAATGAAAAGTATGATAATGAGCTTTTTAGTAAAATTAAACTTGCTGCAGAATCTTTTGGATATCAGGGTATTGACGAATTTGTAAAATGGCTTACCAGTTCTGACCTCACACAGGATAATCTTTCGAAACTTGCAACTTTTTTTACTATTGGAGAATCCTATTTTTTAAGGGAGCGAACCAGTTTCGATTTTCTTGAGAAGATCTATTTGCCGGAGCTGATAAAACGAAGAACCTTTGCAGGAAAGGAATTACGAATATGGAGTGCCGGTTGTTCTTCAGGAGAAGAGCCGTATTCAATTGCAATTCTGTTAAAAAAATGTATTCCGGATATTCATAACTGGAAAATATCACTGATCGCAACAGATATTAACCCGAATTTTCTTGCAAAAGCTAAAGAAGGTATTTACACCAGGTGGTCTTTCAGAAATTGTCCGGAAAGCTTTGTTGAAAAGTATTTTACTGAAATTGATGTTAATCGTTTTCAGCTGTCACCTGAAATTATGAGGATGGTGAAATTCTCAACTTTTAATCTGGCTAAAGATATATATCCATCAATTAAAAACGGGACAAATAATATTGATATCCTGTTTTGCAGGAATGTAATGATCTATTTTTCACAGGAAGGTATTCGCGGTCTTTCAGAACGTTTTTTTCAATCGCTTTCAAATGATGGCATTCTGGTTTTAAGCCCGGTAGAAATGACAGGTCTGATAAGCTCTGAATTTGGAAAACGCTTTTATGAGGGTTTTACTTTTTATACCAAAGATCAAAATAGGCCTGTAGATATTGCAGAAAAATATATAATCAATATTAATAAACCTGAAATACCTGAACACTTTGTTCCTGCTGAAAAATTTGTGCATTCGGTGACTTCTCTCATTGAAGAAAAAGTTGAAGATAAAACAGCAGATCAGTATATGACTTACCTTCTGCTTTCAGGAAAGGAAGCTAATGTCGGGAATTATACGACTGCTGTTGAATTATGCAACAATGCCATCGAACTTAATAAAACATGTCATTCTGCATACTATTTAAAAGCATTAATTATGCATGAAACTGGTGATGATGTTTCTGCCATCGAATTACTTAATTATGCACTTTATTTAAATCAAAATTTAGTACTGGCTCATTTTCAATTGGGTAATATAAAAAAGAAACATGGTAAATTTGCCGAAAGTAAAAAACACATGAAGAATGCAAAGTTAATTTTGGCAAAATGTGATCCTGATGAAATTGTTCAGGAATCGGATGGATTGACAGCTGGAAGTTTGTTGAAAATTATTGGATAATTAATTAAGATTATTTTTAGCGTAGTGGAGACAGATAAAAAACATATAATACTCAAAAGAAGGGCTGATTTGTTGAGAGTCAAACCTTTTGAGGCAGGTATAATAAAGAATGAGATCTCCGGACTTGAATTTCTTATCGGAAACGAACATTATGTAATTGAAACGCAGTTTATAACAGAAGTACAGCATTTACAAAGCTTAACACCTTTACCGTGCACTCCTGCATTTATTGAAGGGATAACGTATTTCAGAGGTAAAATTATGGCTGTTATCAGCCTGAGAAAATTTTTAAATCTTTCTGAAAACTCTTTAACCAATCAAAACAGAATTATTTATCTGAGTCATGAAGGTCTTGAATTTGGTGTACTTGCTGATGAAATTTATGGTGATATTACAATTAATGGCGACTTGCTGCAGAAGGAGTTCCATGGAATTTCAGGAGTGCTGAAAACTATTCTGAAAGGTATAGATTCTGATGGAAGAATTTTGCTGAATGCCATTCTTTTGTTAAATGATGAGAGCGTAATTATTAATGATGAAGTTTGAATTCTATTTATAAAAATTAATAAACATTGCTATGCTTTACTTTAAATCCTTGAGAAAAATACGAATAGGTTTGCGCCTTGGGATTGGTTTCGCCATTATTCTGCTGATTATGGTTGCAGGTTTTTTAGCTGCAATCATCAGAATGGGCAATTTGTCGGAAAATATTGTAAATATATATGAACATCCTTTTACTGTAAGTAATTCTGTTAATGATATATATATTGACGTGTTAGATGTAAGCAGGAGTGTGAATAAGATTTGCCTTGCTGAAAACCTAAAGGAGCTCGTTGTCGAGGAAAACAGAATCGATTCTCTGGAGAAATCCATTGAGGAATCACTTGTAATTGTCAGGTCACAGTATTTAGGCGAAAAATCTCATATCGATAAGATTTCTGTAGTTCTTGCAGAATGGGAGCCAATTCGTAACTCAATAGTCAATTTATCCAAGGCCGGAAAGAATGCCGAAGCTATTAAAGCGCTTAAGAACACTGGCAATCCACAGGTGTTGAAAATTGTAGAATCAATTTCAGAAGCCCGGAATTTTGCAAGTAAGAAAGCTAATCTGTTTATGCTTGATTCTATAAGTCAAAACAAAACTGGTGTTCGTATTATGTATTTGGTTTCTTTAATAATTTTATTAGTGTCGTTATTAATAGCTTATGCTATTTCTAAAACTTTATTAATACCAATTAGTGAGCTTAAAGAAATTTCTGGAAAAATAGCAATGGGAGACCTTGAAACTAAAATTGAGGAAAAGTTCAAAGATGAAATTGGAGAACTTTCTGATTCCTTCCGGAAAATGCAGCAAGGTTTGCTTGAGAGATCGGAGCAGGCTGAAGAAATAGCGAAAGGAAATCTTACGGTTTCAATAAGTCTTTTATCAGAAAAAGACCAAATGGGACTTGCATTTAACCGAATGGCCGATAAATTGCGGTTACAACTGAATGAGATAAGTGAGGGAATAGGTGTGCTGGCATCTTCATCGAGCGAAATAACTGCTTCCATCACACAATTAGCAGCCACATCGGTTGAAACGGTAACCTCAGTGAGTGAAACGGCTACTACAGTTGATGAGGTTAAGCAAACCGCTGAACTCGTTCATTTTAAAGCAAAAGAGGTTTCAGAAAGCGCAGTAAAATCTATGGCATTTTCGAAAGAAGGAATAAATGCTGTTGGAAATAGCATAGAAGGTATGTCGAGAATTCAAGATCAAATGGATTTAATTGCCAGAACTGTTGTGCAGTTAAGTGAGCAGAGTCAGACGATAGGGGAGATAACATCGGCAGTTGTTGAGTTGGCAGAGCAATCGAATTTATTATCTGTTAATGCTGCAATTGAGGCTGCAAAAGCCGGTGAACATGGTAAAGGTTTTACTGTTGTTGCCCAGGAAATCAAGAACTTGTCGAATCGCTCAAAAGAGGCTGCAAACCAGGTTAAAACAATATTAAGGGATGTTCAGAAATCTATAAATTCTGCTGTTTCAGCTACTGAAGAAGGAAATAAAGCTGTTGATGAAGGACTTAAGCTAACGAATATTTCAGGTAAAACAATTAGTATGCTCTCAGAAAGTCTGGGTGAAGCAGTAAATGCAGCAGTTCAGATTGCTGCTTCCAGCAGGCAGCAGCTCGAAGGTATGGATCAGATAGCAATTGCCATGAACAATATCCGGGAGTCAACTATTCAGGCCTCAGCAAGCACAAAGCAATCTGTTGATTCAGTAAAAGAGATACAGATTATTGGAGCCAGATTAAATGATTTAATTATTCATTATAGGGTAAAGTAAATTATGAATAACAGGGAAGAATTCCTGAAAAAGATTATTGAAACATTTAGGGCTGAGGCAAAAGAGGGAATTCAGAAAATAACTTCTAATGTTCTTGAGCTTGAGAAAGTATCTTCAGTGGAACGGGAAATGGTGATTCTTGAAGCAGCATTCCGCGAGGCACACAGCCTTAAGGGAGCTGCCAGGGCTGTTAATAACAATGCTATTGAATCCATTTGCCAGGGCTTAGAGGGTGTATTCTCTGTTTTGAAAAGAAAACAGATTGATGTGTCGGCCGGGCTGATATCAGTTTTGCTTATTGCTGTTTCATTAATGGATGAAGTACTGGAATCCCCTGAACTATTAAATAGAGACCTGGAAACCAGAAAGTCTGAATTGCTGGAACTTCTCCTGAAAGCTGAGAAGGGAATATTAATTAGTTCTGATAACAGCTTTTCAACCAATACTTCAGTTTCTGAAAAGCAGCCTGAAGATTTTTTAGCTAAGCTGTCAGAAAATATGCCATCGGTTAGTCCGGAAAAGGAAATTATTTCAAAACTAAATCCTGAAAAACAGAATACACAACAGCAGACAATAAGAGTTTCGACAGAACAGCTTGATGAATTCCTTGTGGTTACAGAAGAAATGCTTTCTGTAAAACTTAGTTCGAACCAAATCACGAAGGAACTCAGCAGCATAATTTCTAAGTTAACTAACCTGACAAAATCTTTTGATAATTCAAAGTCTGGAGAGTCTATTAAAAACCCATTAAGTGATTTAAAATCCATTAATGATGATTTAAAAGAACTAAGGAAGTTTTCTGTGACTGAAGGTTACGAAACATCACAACGGGTTGATACACTGCTTGATGAAGTCAAAAAGGTTTTGGCTGTCCCTTTTACAACTTTAATAGATGAATTCCCGAATTCTGTCCGCCGGCTATCACAGGAACTCGGTAAGCATGTCGACTTTCAGGTTTCAGGCGAAAACACTGTTATCGACAGAAGAATTTTGCAGGGAATAAGGATCCCTATCCTTCATTTACTAAGGAATTGCATTGACCATGGAATTGAAAATCATGAGGAGAGGTTAGCCTCCGGCAAACAGGATAAAGCTGCTATAAGGATTGATATTGCCCAATTGGATGATAATAAGGTTGAAATTATTATTTCGGATAATGGCAGAGGAATCAATTTTGACAGGCTTAAATCAAAGTACAATAAATTCACCGGGAATAATGAAACAATTGAAGTTGAAGACTCAATTCTGCTTGATTTCATGTTTAGTTCGGGCGTTTCAACAAGTGAAATTATTACTGAATTGTCGGGAAGAGGTCTCGGTCTTGCGATTGTAAAAGAAAAAATTGAGCAATTAGGTGGAATAATCAGGGTTTACTCCGTTAGGAATGAAGGAACTGCATTTCGGATAAATTTGCCCTTATCAATCGAAACATTCAGATGTGTCAGGTTAAGAGTTGCGGATCAGGAATTTGTAATACCAACAATTAAAATTGAATTAGTAACCAGAGTTCCAGTTAGCGATGTGAAGACAGTTGAGAACAGAGCTGTTTTTACGTTGGATAATAAGCTTATTCCCCTGGTATATCTTGGTGTTGTTCTGGATATACCCCGGCCAGTAGCAAGTTTATTACATTATCAGTTAATTGTACTGGGAAAGAATGGCAGTCGCACTGGTTTTATTGTCGATGAAATACTTGATGAGGATGAAATGCTGTTAAAACGGTTTAATAAACACCTGCTTCGGGTGCGGAATATTTCAGGAGCAACTGTTAGTGGTTCAGGAAAGGTAATTCCAATGTTAAATGTAACCGATCTGCTCAAGTCTGCAACAAATGTTTATCCAAATTCTGTGAGAGAAATTGTACGAACAGACAGGATAAAAAGCTTATTAATTGTTGAGGATTCAATTACATCGCGAACGCTTCTGAAAAATATTCTTGAGCATGAAGGTTACAATGTTACTACTGCTTATGATGGAGTTGATGGCTTAGTGAAATTAAAAGCTGGCCAGTTCGATCTGGTAATTTCTGATATAGATATGCCAAGGATGAGTGGTTTCGATTTTGTTTCTGCATTAAGAACAGCTGAGAACACCAGGGATATCCCGGTTGTGCTGGTAACTTCATTATCAAAACAGGAAGACCAGCAAAGAGGAATGGAAGTAGGGGCAAATGCCTATATAATAAAGAGTAATTTTGATCAGAATACTTTGCTGGATGTAATTGAACGCTTGCTTTAAAGATTATGAGTTACTTATGTGATTAACAATTTATTGATTATGATTAAGGTATTAATAGTAGAAGATTCGAAAGTGGCGGGTGAATTCCTTAAATTTATATTGAATGCCGATTCTGATATTGAAGTAATTGGGTTTGTACATAATGGAAGACAGGCTATTGAATTTCTTAAGCATACTAAGCCGGATGTTATTACTATGGACATAGACATGCCGGTAATGAACGGACTTGAGGCAACAAGATATATTATGTCCACCACAGCTGTACCAATACTAATTGTTACAGGTAGCCGTAATGCTAATGAGGTGCAAACTTCAATCGAAGCACTTTCTGCGGGGGCATTGTCTGTAATTCAGAAACCATACGGTGTTAATCATCCCAGAGAAGAAGAATCGATTCGGAAATTGGTAATTATGGTAAAATTAATGGCTGAAGTAAAAGTAGTTACTCACAGATCATTAAAAATTAAAAAGTCAGAGGATATTCAATTACCAGTCAGGGAATTAATTGCTTCGGATTTAATTAAAAGGAAGAAAATAGTAGCAATTGGTGTCTCAACTGGTGGCCCGAACGTTCTAAAGCAGATTTTCTCGAAAATAAGCAGAAAGTTTCCACTGCCAATTGTTGTTGTTCAGCATATTAGTGAAGGATTTCTTGTAGGTTTGGTAAACTGGCTTTCCGGAACAAATAATATTGGGATGAGTATTGCAAAACATAACGAAATTTTGACTCCGGGACATGTTTATTTTGCGCCTGATAATAGCCAAATGACAGTAAATGCCAAAGGAATTGTAAAACTAAGTAATTGTGAGGAAGGTGCAATTATTTGTCCATCTGTAACAAATTTATTTGAAAGCCTTGCAAAAGAATATGGTTCTGCTAGCATTGCTTTGCTGCTTACCGGAATGGGAAGCGATGGTTCACATGCTTTAAAAGAGCTTAGGAATAAAGGTGCACTTACAATTGCTCAGGATATGAATAGTTCAATGGTTTATGGAATGCCGGGAGTTGCAGTAAAGCTTGATGCTGCCGACCTTATTTTGAATCCGATGGAAATAGCGGAACTGCTTTTTTCAATGGAATAAAGTTATTAATTTACATGGTTTAATGTTTATTTTTTTTGAAATTATTTTGACATTATGGAATCTATTAAAGAGAATAACAATTTTCTGATTTTACTCGCTGAAGATAGTCCGACACAGGCCGCAAAACTTGAATTTCTGTTGACGGAACATGGTTATAGGGTTTTAGTGGCCGGAAATGGTACTATTGCCTTGGAACTTATAATACATCATAAGCCGGATTTAGTAATCAGTGACATTTTAATGCCTGAAATGGATGGATTTGAACTTTGTAACTCAGTTAAAGGAAATCCATCAATAAAACATATTCCTATTATACTTCTCACTACGCTTTCAGAATCAGAAAATATTATCAGAGCAGTGGATGCTGGTGCAGATTTCTTTTTTACAAAACCATGCGACGAAGACCATCTATTGACAAAAGTTGATTATATTTTTGAAAACTATAATAAAAATATTTCGGTGGCTTATAATGAGGGCGAGGACAATAAAGCAGGGAATGCAACTTCACAGCGGCAAATGATAAACCTCCTTGTTTCTACCTACGAGCACGTTAAGCTTCAGAATACTAAATTGAAAGAAGCTCAGATGGAGATCAGGAATTTAAATGACCATCTGAATGAAAAAGTAATCGAAAAAACAATATCACTTCAAAAAGTAATTGATGAATTAAAAATTGCTGAAACTGAGTTAATAAAGGCAAGAGATAAAGCTGAAGAATCAAATCGGCTGAAGTCATCATTGTTATCAAATATGAGCCATGAATTAAGAACACCGATGAATGGTATAATGGGATTCTCATCATTATTGAAAGAGTCTCTTACCAATCCGGAAAACAAGAAAATGGCAGGGAGTATTCAGCGTTCAGCAAACAGATTGATGGATACGCTAAATTCAATAATGGATCTTTCTCAACTACAGGCAGATAAAACGATGCTGCAGTTTGAGATAATAAATGTTAACAAGGAGATTAGTGATGTTATTTATGGTTTTCAAGAACAGGCCATTTCTTCAGCCATTGAGCTTATTCTGGACATTCCTTCAGAAGTAAATTGTTACGCAGACAAAACCATTTTTAGAAAAACTATTCAGATTCTTGTTGATAATGCAATAAAGTTTACACCGAAAGGATCAGTTAAAATATCTGCGAGTTATGATTCAGATTCTTTGGTTTTGATTGATGTTAATGATACAGGGATTGGTATTGCTTCTGAAAATCTGGGATTGATTTTTGATGAGTTTAAACAGCTAAGTAGTGGATTTGGAAGGAGTTATGAAGGTAATGGCTTAGGTTTGACATTATGTAAGAAATTTACCCACTTGCTTAAAGGGACTATAGATGTTAAAAGTACCCTGGGAGAGGGATCAGTTTTCTCAATAAAAATTCCAGCTTCAAATAATAATTCAGATATTTCGGCACCAAAGGTGCTGGAAACGAATATCCCTGATATCCCATTTCAAAAGGTACATAAAGTAACTAACAATAAACCTTTTGTATTAATTGTTGAAGATAATGATTTAAATACTCAGCTTGTTGAGATTTATCTGGAAAAATTCTGTACAACTGAATCTGCATTCAGCGGTGAATTAGCGATACAGAAAGCAAGAGAAAAGCAATTCGATTTAATCCTCATGGATATTAACCTTGGTGCAGGGCTTAACGGAATGCAGGCTGCTACAGAAATACGCACTATTAAGGGGTATGAGAAACTTCCGATTATTGCTGTTACCGGCTATACCAGCAGAGAAGAACAATTGAAAGTTACTTCAAATGGGTGTTCTCATTTTCTTCCAAAGCCTTTTAAAAGAGAACAGTTGATTTCCTTAATAAATAATGTAATGAATATTTCATAATGTTCAATAATACTACAGACCTTTTTTATTGTCATCTGAAACCCTGTCGATGAGTTTGTTGTAAGGGTCTATACCACCTTTTTCCGGCTCTGCTTTTACAATAATTTTAAATGTATTCCTGCATTTGCTAATCTTGTGTTTCTGCATGTAAAGAACCTTTTCATGCTTCTTTCCGTTTTTAATTTCTTTTCCGAAAATGCCGATATCGATATAGTCGTTAAGCGGTATTTCAGTTTCAAAACCAAGGCTGTCGGCGCGGAATTTGTGTGATTCGGTTTGTAATGTTACCTCATAAGCGTTAGAAGATAATTTCCTGTACGAAAATTCTTTTGCCGTGTTTGAGAACACTGTTATTGTTTCAAATAAATCTTTTATCAGGTATTTAAGGGAATCTGGTAAGGAAGGGCGCAACTCATTAAGAAATTCAATAGAATTAGTGAAAGGAGGTGGTTGTAAGGCCGTTTTCCGGATATACCTGGCAAGAACCTTATTGAGGCTGTCTTCTCCCATGTAATCTCTTAAGGCATACATAACAAGGCTACCTTTTGCATAATGGATATATTGCTGATTCTCACAAAGCATGATTGGTCTTTCTTTCTCAGGCTCAGTCATCCTGCCTCTCAGGTATTGATCGAGTTCATACTTAAGAAACTTGGTCATCTGATCTTTGCCATATTCTTTTTCCATTACCATCAGAGCAGAATATTGTGAAAAAGATTCCGACATTAATGTGGCACCCTGAACATTTCCCCCAATTACCTGATGCGCCCACCACTGATGTGCTATTTCATGAGCTGTAACGTAATATACATAGTCAATATCCTCAGGATCTTTCAGGTTGGCAATGAATCCTATACCTTCAGAAAATGGGATGGTATTGGGGAAGGATTGCGCAAAACTGGAATACCTTGGAAATTCAATTATCCGGAGCTGTTTGTATTGATATGGACTAAAATTTGAAGTGTAGTAGGAAAGTGAGTTTTTCATTGACTTAAACATTTTATCAATGTTATATTCATGTCCTTTCTGATAATATAGTTCAAGATTTACATCTTTCCATTTGTCTTTCTTTATTTCATAGCGCGCACTAAGAAATGACCAGAAATTCAGAATTCTGCTGTCCATTTTGAAATGCGAATATTTTCTGCCATTCTCAGTCCATTCTTTGATGCAATACCCGGGAGCAAGTGCTACCTGATCGGAAACTGTGCTCACCGTGGCTTCAAATCTTACCCAGTCGGCGTCAGTACCTAAGTATGTATTTTTACGGGCTTCGAGGTCGTTTACATCCGGCATCCTTGCTTTTGGAGGTAAACCGTATTTTTTCCGGTCATCTTTATCAGAAAGTTCGCTATCATACTGGTAACCTATACGTGGAAAAAACTGTTGATTATTTATAAAGGTACCATTATACGCAATCGTGGTTTCATTCCTGTTATTCTTGAATCCTTTGGAAATATATTCAATATTAAATGTAAATTCAACAGAATCTCCCGGGATCACCGGCTTTGGCAATTTTAGAATATAGTACCCGAAAATCTTGTCAGAATAAATAATTTCTGAAGTACTTCCAATTTCAAATGATCTGATTATCATATCATTATTAATGCTGATATGGATAGAATCAATACTTTTTCTGGTATTGTTTTTTAAAATATAACTTCCTTTAGCACTGAAATTTCGTTCATAAGGGAAAATATCTACATTAACATTAACAGCTACAATTCTTG
Source organism: uncultured Bacteroidales bacterium (assembly GCA_903923925.1). GTDB lineage: Bacteria > Bacteroidota > Bacteroidia > Bacteroidales > CAIXZF01 > CAIXZF01. The sequence goes on along the minus strand of CAIXZF010000052.1, from coordinate 7,483 downwards.
GCTGAGCTATTTTTTCATATTTCTTATACTTCTTTTCAAAGTCAGCCTGTAACTTCTCGAGAGTTTTGCTATTGTAAAATTTATTGAGGATGTTGGTATTGTAGAAAATGTATCCTCCTGTAAGTACAAATCCAGCCAGCGACACTGCCAACGCGACTTTTATTGGTTTGCTGAGGTTTGAGGCAGCAGACCGGAATCTGCTTTTAAAAGAATCTTCGTTTCCGCGTCGCCATAAAATATTGATAATCAATGCAATTAGTATTGCAGCAAATCCCCAGTATACCTGGAACCAGCGTACAGCTTGTAAAAAATGGCCGAAACCATTCATGTCGGAGTAGGGGCTGCCAGGAGTTTGCGGAAACCTGTACAGGTAATGTTCCAGGTTCATTTGCGGCATGGCGACAAAAACAATAATGTAATAGACTACCATCACAAAATGTCCTGATAATTTATTCGGAATAATTGTTTGTACGAGCAGAGCCAGTAAGCTGATAAAGAAATAATTTGGTAATTGTATGGTGAATAATTCTGTAAAATACAGCGAAAAATTAAAGGAAAAGAATCCCATAAATACCTGGGAAAGCAAACAGAATATCATCAGAACAATTAGCAGAAAGCTTAAAATCAGGAACATTCCGAAGATTTTTGAACTTGAGTACACCCAGTTCTGAACCGGGAGTGGATCTGTAATAGAATCAATACGGAGTTTCTTCTCCTGCCACACCAGCTCTCCCGCATAGAATGTGATGATAATAAGAATAATCAATGAAAAATTTCCGCCTGTCGATTCAAGCAACTGATAGGTTACCGGGAAAGTATTTGTTCCCATATAATTACCTGTATTTACAACATTGGAAAGCATCAGCAGCAAACCTGCAAACACAATTCCTATAAAGGCAATGGATTTAAGTACATTGGTGAAGTCGAGCCATCCCAGAGATATGCTGTTTTTTAAAGCTTGAATAGTTGAAAATTCAATTTTTGGGGAAGTTAATTTTAAGAATTTACGTTTTTCTGTTGTCTCAGAAAGTATTGTTTTCTTTGTAGTTTTATTAAGGCTTGCCTGCACGCTGAACCGGAACCGGAAATAAACAATTACCAGCATTATCAATCCAACTGTTGTCCAGATTAAACGATTTAAAAGGAAAGATGCATTTACAGGTACCTGCAGGGTGTTAACATCAGCTGGAGTCCAGTATCGGGTAACATCCATAAGCGGGATTATCCCAAATGGATCAGCTAAAGCCGCAATGAAACGGTTGTCGAGTTCCGAAAGCTGAGACATACCCCATACGTATAAAACTAACAGAAGCACATTTCCCAGATAAGAGTAGATAATCTTCCTGCTTAAGGTTGATAGTGTAAAGAATATTGCCCCGGAAAACAATGCATTGGGAAGAATAACAATTACGAAAGGTTTAAAGTATGATCCGATGTTGAAAGCTGCAAATTTTTCGTGAGGAAACCATCCGAAGTAGTCGGCAAAAAAGCTGCCGGCAAGAATTCCCAGCGGAATAGCACTGAAAACAAAGAGTGCATACATGTATGATCCTAAAAATCTGCCAGCCAGGTAGCTGAACTTATTCAATGGATAAGCATATAAAAAATTCCAGGTATCATGTTCAAAGTCTTTAAGCACCGGTGGACTCATAATAGCCGACATTATAATGATCCCAAAGGCCGACATGATCGAAGTTATTCTGAAGATCACAAGCGAAGAGTTTCGCAACATATTACCTGTCTGATCGCCAATTGTGACCTGATCGGAGGCAATTGCGAAGAAAACCATGATGAAAAGAATTAAGAAATACAGGTATGACGCCGGTCGTTTTAACCTGTACACTATTTCGAAAAGGAAAATATCTTTAAGCATAGCCTTAGTTTTGAAAATTTGCAATTGTCAGGAAATAAAGGTCTTCAAGTGAGGCTGTTTCCGCTTCAAAACCTAATCCAGGCAATTCATCTGCATAAACATGGATTTCAACTTTTCCACTGTGTAAACGGTGAGAAATGACTTTAAATTCATTATAATCGCTAAGAGCATCTTTTTCTATTATTTTCCGCCAGATCTTCCCGTTTATTTGTTCTACAACATTTTCAGGACTGCCACTCATTAAAACTGAACCTTTGTGTATAATAGCCATATTTTTGCAAAGGCTCTGGATGTCATCAATAATATGAGATGAAAGAATTACAACAATATTTTCGCCGATTTCACTTAAAAGGTTGTGAAATCTGTTCCTTTCGGCTGGGTCTAATCCGGCGGTAGGCTCATCTACAATTATAAGCCCGGGGTTTCCAAGTAAAGCCTGGGCAATTCCAAAACGCTGTTTCATGCCGCCCGAAAAAGTACCAAGATATTTCTTTCTGGAATCGTAGAGGTTAGTTTGCTCCAGCAACATTTTTACTGTTTCTTTTCGTTCTGAAGCATTTTTAATGCCTTTAAGCTGAGCAAGATGATTGAGGAGTACTTCTGCATTAACTTTAGGATAAAGCCCGAATTCCTGGGGCAGATAACCCAAAACCTTGCGGATTTCTTCCTTATTATTCAATACATCAATATCGCCGAATGTTATTGAACCAGAATCTGCATCTTGTAATGCCGCAATCGTTCGCATCAATGTTGATTTTCCTGATCCGTTTGGGCCTAAAAGTCCAAACATGCCGGTTGGTATTGTAAGGCTCACACTATTTAGTGCTTTAATGCCGTTAGAATATGTTTTGGATAAATCCGTTATGAGTAGTTCCATTTTGTACCTTTATAAATTGAGCTTTATTTTTGACGTTTAAAGAAGACAAAAGTTACAACTAAAATTAATTTGAAATAATAAAAAAAAGAAGATATATGAATAAGAAAGTTAGTGTGCTGATTATGAAAGTTCTGGGAGGAATTATTTTATTGATTATTATCCTGGCGATTTGTTTGCCGTTTCTATTTCAGAAGCAGATTGTAACAAAAGTTAAGCAATCAATTAATGATAATCTGACAGCAAAAGTCGAATTTAAGGATTACAGCTTGTCGCTTTTTCGTTCTTTCCCTGATTTTACATTAACACTTGAGCAACTTACGGTTTCCGGAACAGGGGATTTTGATAAAGACACACTCGTAAAAGCAGATGATATCCGCTTAAGCCTTGATCTTTTAAGTGTATTTGGTGGTAAAAAATATGTATTAAAGAAAATTTCTCTAATAAACCCAGGGATCTTGCTTAAAACACTTAAAAATGGGAAAGTCAACTGGGATATTACTAAACCAACAGCAATTTCAACTACTGCAGAGGCACCTTCTGCTCCATTCAAACTATCAATTAATAAGGTAAGTATTGAGGATGGTAAAATGATTTATGATGATGCATCAATGGGAGTTCTATTTTCTCTTGCCGGAATAAATATGAATCTTAAGGCAGATATCAATGGTGATGTTACTGATATTGAAACGCATACTACTGCTAAAGCCATGGGCTTTTCGTATGGAGGAATTTCGTATCTTAAGAATGCTGTTTTGGATATTACTTCTGGTATTCAGGCAGATATCGCTAATTTTAAATTTGTTTTCAGGGATACTGAATTGAAATTGAATGATTTGGGTGTAGGTTTCAGCGGTTGGTTTGCAATGCCTAAGGATGATATGTTAATGGATCTGAAATTTGAAGCACACAAGAACGAATTCAAGAATTTTCTTTCCTTAGTTCCTGCTATTTATGCCAAGGATTTTGATAAAGTAGAAACCAAAGGAACACTGGCTTTCAATGGTTTTGTAAAAGGCACTTACAACGATAAAAAAATCCCTTCCTTTGGTCTGAATCTTCTGGTTTCTGACGGGATGTTTCATTATCCTGCATTACCCGGAACTGTAAAGAATATCAATATAAACATGAGAATTGCCAACAGCAACGGACAGCCGGATAATACCAGTATTGATATTCGTAAGTTCCATGTTGAAATGGGAAGCAATAAAACTGATGTATCGATGACTATAGCTACCCCGGTTTCAGATCCTTCGGTCAACGGAACAATTAAGGCCAGCATAAACTTAGGAGAGGTTAAACAGTTTTATCCGCTCGATCCGGTAATCGAACTTAGTGGGAATATAACTGCTGATGTTGCATTAAAAGGGAGGATGTCATCCATAGAAAAGCAGAAATACGAAGAGTTTCAGGCAAAAGGTGAGCTTGCATTAACAGGAATGAACTATAAGAGCAAGGAATTTACACAAGGTTTAACAGTTAATTCTTTCAAATTATTATTTACACCACAGAGTGTTGTAATGCCTGTTTGTGATGTTCGTTTTGGAAAATCTGACCTAAAGGCGAGTGGAACATTATCGAATTTTATTGCGTATGCACTTAAAAATGAAACATTGAAAGGAACATTCGAAAGCAGGTCGAACCTTATTGATCTGAATGAATTTATGGGAGGAGAAACTACTGAAACTACACCAAAGGATACAACAAGCTTAACTGTAATCCGGGTGCCCGGAAATCTTGATTTCATAGCTACTACTTCAATTGGAAAGCTGTTATATGACAATATGGTAATGAGTAATGTTTCCGGAGGACTTAAAGTATCTGATGAAAAGATTACCCTCAATAATTTAAAAATCAATATGCTGGGAGGATCAATAACTGTAAATGGTGATTATAACTCTAAACCTCAGAATCCGGCAATTAATTTTAACCTGGATGTAAGTAAATTTGATATTCCTTCCTGTTATACTACATTCATGACAGTGAAAAAGCTGGCCCCTGTTGCTGAAAAGTGCTCAGGTAATGTGAGTGTGAAAATGAATATTTCTACGGATGTTGATAAGCATATGAGTCCGGTTTACGAAACAATGAATGCAAAGGGTTTGTTAAATGCTGAGAAACTTGAAGTGAAAGATTTTATACTGATGAATAAATTATCAGAGGCTCTGAAAATTGAAAAGTTCAAACAGATGAACATCGGAAGCACTTCGCTTGAATTCAGTATCAGTAAGGGAAGGCTGGATGTAAGACCTTATACATTTAAAATGGATAAAGTATCGGCAACGATGAGCGGATGGAATTCACTGGATCAAAGTATTTCGTATGATGCTGTTTTAGAAATAACACGCGAACTTTTCGGTGGTCAGGCAAATGCAGTGTTGGAAGGTATGGTTAAAAAGGCAGGAAGCCAGGGTGTTACAGTTAAACCAGGTTCTACTATTGTTGTTGCAGCAAAAATGAAAGGAACATTCTTAAATCCGGTTATAACAACCGACATTAAAAATAGCGTTCAGGGAGCTATTACAGAAATCAAGCAGCAAGTGCAGGAGAAAGTTACGGAAAAGGTCAATCAGGAAGTTGTAAAAGTTAAGGAGGATGTTAGTGCGAAGGCTCAGAAAATGATTGCAGATGCCGAGGCAAAGGCACAGCTATTAAAAGATGAAGCCAGAAAGACCGGCGATCAGCTTATTAAAGAAGCTGATAATCAAGGAAAAAAATTAATTGATAATTCTTCTAACCCGGTAGCAAAGATGGCTGCAAAAGAAACTGCAAAAAAGATATCTCAGACGGCTAAAAATAAGTCGGATCAATTGCAGCAGGAGGCAAATACAAAGGCTAACAAACTTATTGAAGATGCCAGAAAAGAGGCTGCAAAGCTGTAGCATCCTTACGGATCAAAAATGTATTTTATTTGAAATTTGCCACTATAAAACCAGCAATTTTATCGAGTGGAAGAATTTTTTTAGCTGCATTTAATTTTATAGCTTCTTTTGGCATTCCGAATACAATGCTTGATTTTTCATCCTGGGCAATTGTAAATGCTCCTGCTTCCATCAATTCGAGGAGACCTTCGGCACCATCACTGCCCATTCCTGTCAAAAGAACGCCAATGGCGTTCTTTCCGGCAACCTGGGCAACAGACCGGAACAATACATCTACAGAGGGTTTGTGCCTGTTAACATGGGGGCCGTCGAGTACACCAACTGTATAATGGTCGGCAGTTTTCATAAGAATGAGATGCTTGTTGCCCGGGGCAATGATTGCTTTTCCGCGTGCAACAATATCCCCGTTTTCTGCTTCTTTAACATGGATGCGGCAAAGCTGATTTAACCTATCGGCAAAGGAGCGGGTAAATAGTTCAGGCATATGTTGAACAATTACAATTCCCGGACAATTTTCGTCGAGATCTTCCAGGAAAATGCGGATGGCTTCAGTACCTCCGGTTGATGCGCCAAGGGCGATTACTTTATCAGCATAGTTTCCTGAATTTTTTTCAGCAAAAGAAGGAGCATGTTTCGGGATGATTACATCAGCTTTAAGTTTTGGAGTTGAGGGAATTTCAGGCAGGTTAACTTTTCTGGTCATTTTTGCAATTGAGGCTGCTTTTACAGAATCACAAATTTTCTGATGAGCTGCATCAATATTTGCCTGACTTGAAAGATCGGGTTTCAACAGTACATCAATAGCACCCAGCTCATAAGCTGTTATCGCCAAATGCGAATCTTTAGGAGCAAAACTTGAAATAATAATGGTAGGAATAGGGTGTTGCGACATTATTTTCTTAAGAAAGCTTAATCCATCCATCTTAGGCATTTCAATATCGAGAGTAATAACATCTGGTCTCTCTTTCATGATTTTGGTTATGGCAAACAGTGGATCCTGAGCCGTACCAATTACTTTTAATTGAGGATCACTGCTGAATATTTGCGTAAGTGCTTGTCTTACAACAGCGGAATCGTCGATAATTAATATTTTTATAGGCGAAATCATGTTAAATTCTCCCAATTGGTGCTGGACTGATTAGTAATTGATGAAGTACTTCTCCTGAATAGGTGTTGAATATTATTTTTCTTCCTGCTGAACCTCCAACATGGGCGGCAACAACAGGAATTCCATGATCTGCCAGCATTTTAGTTGCAAGGTCGATGTTTCGTTGACCGACGTTAAATGTTAAAGTGCCTTGAAAAATATTAGCTCCACCAAACAGTTTTGCAATCAGCTTATTTTTTTTAGAACCGTTGTATAACATACTTTCAATCAATTTTTCATTTGCTATATTCCCGTATTTGGGAGAAGCCAAACCTTCTCCGTTCCAGAACGGCAACATAAAATGGTTAATACCTCCGGTTCCGGTAACCGGATCATAAAGACAAACCGCCACACATGAGCCCAGAATTGTTGTAACTTTTGTGGGAATAGGCGAGGCAAATATGGTAGAAGGAAAGAGATAATGGTCGCTTAAAATCATCCGGTTTGGATATATGCTTTTTAAAATAATGTAATATTACCTGAACCAGAATATTCGTTAATGTTTTCGGATCCTTCAACTGGCAATGGAAGCAGAACTTTGAATTTGCTTCCTTTGCCAACTTCGCTTTCCACTTCAATTGTTCCTCCGAGTATTTCAGTAAGTTCTTTGCTGATACTCAACCCAATGCCATTACCTCTGTTAATTGAATTAATTGTATTTTCAAGCCTGTTAAAGCGGTTAAATATTTTACTTAAATCTTCTGTTT
>CAIXZF010000051.1 GCA_903923925.1 uncultured Bacteroidales bacterium | reverse complement strand
GGTTTGATACTGCGCCAGACGAGGTCGCTTATGCGGTTACTGGAATGATTGACTTTCTTTTTAGGACTAAATGCCCTTTGATTGCTAGATTATTACCTTGGTAAACGGGTAAATTGTTACATTAAGCTTTGGCTTGGTACAGAGGTCAATGTGCTACACTTTCTGTTTAAATCGGAGTATTTCCCATTAACTTTATATAAGTTCTCTTCTGGCTTCTTTCAAAGGTTAGAGGACCAGTTCGCTCAAGGCCGCGTGGCCTCGTAACCACAACGCGACTGTGCCTGACGCTTCGGGGCAGGCTAACTTCGTGCTGGTTTGATGCCGCGCCAGACGAGGTCGCTTATGCGGTTACTGGTATGATTGACTTTCTTTTTAAGGCACGTAGATAGTTATTGAGATAACTCTAAAGAAATTTAATCATTTCTCAGGCAACGAATAGATAAGCCGAGCACTTTATCTCCAAATTGCCGGGCTGCATATTCATAATTGGACCACATAAACCAAAATATGGATTTAGTTGGCGTATTCTCTGAGGAGGTTGAAAAACTGCCGTCATAATTAAAGTTTATAAAATTTCCAAACGCTTCTCTGTGACCTCCGCCAAAGGCAGTGAACCCGGATTCATTCGTGGCTCCCAGATTAGGCGACAACCAGTGGTTATATTCTGTTTCCTTAAGTTTACCACCGGCGTCGGAACCAGAGTATCCCCAATGATTGCAATTATATCCGGGATTAAGGTATGATATCAGTGTACACCATTGCTGATCTGTTGGAATATGCCACCCAATTGGGCATATTCCCTGTGATCCGGCAGTTGATGTGTATTGCATCATTTCATCCCAATCATATAATCCACCGTAGATATCACAATTTGTATGATCATTATTAAAACAGTACTTCTCAATTATCCCGTTATTACTGCAATAAGAATGTGAGCTACCTTGTGTATAAATGCTGGGTACCATGGTTCCTATATTCAGATTTTCCTTCATCCAGCATTGTAATCCGATTTGCACTGTAGTGTAAACCTGACCGCCATAAATAAATTGTGGCTCATCCGGGCAGGGTGCATTCAGGCTATAATTGAAAACATATAAAGCGTTTGATAAAGGTGCTGCTGTAAGAACGGCATTTATTCCGTGATACCATCCGGTAAATTTCAGCATATCACCAGCAGCGTAGATAAATGATAGTGAGGAATTAATTGTTTTTTGCAGGTTGCTATTCCCATCAACCCCATTTTCTGCTAATATTGGCATCCCTTTTTCTGTTCCGGCATAGATTATTTTCAGCGATTTAGTCAGGGAATTCAGCGATGCAGAAACAATGCTTACTCCCCGATACGCAGGCTTGTAGGTAAATGTATGAATACCCGCCGAAAGAAATACTTTGCGTTCGATCGTTGCCTTTCCTGCAATATCTGATACGCGTATGAAAACAGAAGCATTTTCTGCTGTTATTATTTGGAATTTTGTTGTTTCACAAACAGGGTTTTCCACTAAAAGTTTAAGGCTGAAATCTCCGGTATAGCTTCCGGGTTCATTAATACCAACATATCCCAGCACCAGCGTTGTATCAGGCCAATAGAGAACTGTATCTCCGGGATGTGTGAGGTTTTTAGTACGGATACTGTCTAATGCGATGTATGATCCATTTAAAAGTGCTGTAAATTTGAGTTGTGTGACTTGAGCTGTTGATAAAAGAGACAGGCTAATTAAGGAAAAAACCAGAAGCATTGATTTCATAAAGAAACAATTAAAACATTAAAGAATGTTATTATTAGTTCGAGATTAAAGATATAAAAAAAATGAAAGTGATTCAATCCCTTGTTCCAGCTTTTAGTTTGATGTGTTTATTGTGAAAATACTGCAGTTTGTTTAAAAATACATAGTGTTTGTTAGGTATTATTGTCATTTCTGCGATGAATTCTAAAACTATCTTAAATTGCATAAAAATAAATAGAATGAGAAATATCATTTTATTGCTGCTAATTACTGTTGTCATCAGACTCAATGGTTTTGCACAGGATCATGCTTTACCACAAAACGGACCCTCAAGAACGTATTTTCAGAACAGGATTATTTCGGAAGAAATAAATTACAGGAACGGGGTTCCCTTTGGCAAAAAATTCAAACGACAGGAGAACGGATTAATTTCGGTTATCTGGGATTACAGGAATGAAGAATCGTACATGCAGTTGATTTTTCATCATAAACAGGAAAATACGAAATTCGATACCTTATACTTTATCAGTGCTCCCAAGGATATTACTATGGAGTATTTTGTTCCTTATCAGCTGAAACTGATTGATTCAATTTCGAAAAACCTTATGAACAAAAAACTCGATAGGTTTTACCTGAATCAACTAAAAAAACTGGAATCCCTCAAACCTGATAAAAGTGCAGCAGGAACAGAAATACCAAGCCTTTCAAAACAACTAAATTTTCTAACATATAAGTATATAAGCCTTTTAGAGGATTATCCGGAATATACTGCAAATGATGATTCTCTTACCAATTTCAAGAAAACCGCCGAGGAATTTTACAAGATAAAAATACCAGAGGTTTACGAAACAAACCTTGCAGATTTTGCCGGCAGAATCTCCAGGTACCAGGAAATAGATTCTCTGGAAGCTAAATATTTAGAAGGTTTTAAGCTTGTCAAGACCTTAAATGTGCTTGAACCACAACTCAGGAAAGTAATTCAAACCGACAGTTCATTAAAAGTTGTTGAAGAAAAGCTTCTCGCCAACTATTCGGGGAAAGTAAGGTATTCCGTACTTTATATGAAAAAGATCAAACCGCTGCTTGATCTCAGGGCATCAAACAGACAGGAATTTGAACTTGAAAAACGGATTCATCAGGGTTCCTCCCTTTTAAAATCGCTATCAATTTATCTTGAAAAATACAATGAGTTAAACAAGCTCGATAGTTTGATAATAGAGAAAGAGAAGGAAATACTGGGCGATTTCAGTAAGAATTATCAAGGTTTTTTTAAATCTGATCTGTCCTATTATTCTGGCAAAGGCGAGGATTATGACCAGTCTGATTCATTGCAATTAAAGATGGAGGCTGGTAATTTCTACATTAAGGAGCTTAAAAATCTGAAGTCAAAATACGATACACTGCAACGCTACCAAACATTAATTCAGGAAAAGCTGCCTTCAATTATTGATATCTACAAGAACAAACAACCGAATATATATAACAACCAGATAATACCGATTGAACAGAAAGCAGAGGAATTTAAAACACAGGATGCACTTGTTCCCAGAATCAGCAAGGGCAAGGAAATTATCACAAGTCTTTCGATGTTTTCAGAGCAAATAGACAGTCTGAATTATTATGACACCAAGATTCAGATCTATTTTGTAAAGGTCAGGGATGAATACAGCAAAACATACAAGGCCATATATAAGAAGGACGTAGAGCCTTATGATGTGGAGATAACCAAATTTAAAAACAGTTCCACTGTAGAGCAGAAAGTTGACAAGGGGCAGTCGTTTCTGCAGAAACTGACCACACTTGATGAGCAGTTTTCAATACTTCAAAAACAGTTTCTTTCTATTGATCTGAAGATTCAGGAGGAGAATAAGGTTTACAAAAAGCGTTACCCTGAGATCAGGAAAAATGAAATCAGTGACATTGCCAAATCATATTCGGAATACAAGAAGAAGGATGTGATTACAGAAAGAATAGGACTTGGTAAAAAAATTCTTGAGCAACTTGAAAATCTTTCGGTAAATTATCCGCAATTAGTAGCAATTGATACCATTACCGACAGAAAGATACCCTTGCTGGAAGCGGATTATAAAAAGCAATTTCCCGGTTTGTATGAATCAGAAATTAAACCTTTAAAAAAGCAGAAAGATGAGTTCCGCGACCTGAAAAGCCTCAACCAGAAGCTTGCAGCAGGCCAGAAAATTGAACAGCGGATATCAGATTTAAAGAAACAGTTAGCTGACCTGATTGTAGTGGAAAAGAAAATTCTGGAAGAATATTCACATTTTGTATCGCTTTTTGCCAAAAACAAAAAGCAGAAAACGATATATAAGAAGGGTAAAAAGGCATACGATTATTACTATAAACTATATAAAAACGAGAGGGATCCAAAGGCATGTTTCAGCAGCGGTAAATCGCTGGAAGTACTGTTAAAAAAGATCAGTACTTATGCTGAAAGTGAAGATCCGAACCTTGTAAAAGAACTCAGGAAGTTAAAGAAACCGGATGAAATCCGGAAAGCATTCGGGATTTAATTAATTATACAAATGGAAAACAGGGGGATTAGATTTTATAGCAGATGTGCAATTGCACTAATTTTCCTTTTTATTTTTAAGGTTGGCAATGCACAGGAAATATACAAATACCAGGCTCATACTAAATCGATTTCCGCAATAGCATTTTCTCATGGTGGCGATACAATTATCAGCTATGGAAACGATAAATTACTGGTAGTTCACAACATACAGGATCGGAGCCTGACAACTCTTACAGGCGTTGCTGACGGGAGAATAATTACACGAATTTTAACTTCACCAATCGACGACTATGTTGCCTTTCAGACCTGGGGCGACAAGATTTTCGTTACACGTGGAGGCAGAACAATTATTGATGTAATCGAATCACGGTCTGAGGTTAAAAGTTTTGAATTCAGCATATTCGAAAGAAATACACTTTATTTCCTCGATAATAATAAGTTAATGAAATGGAGCTGGCCATCCAAGGAGGTTGTTAGCAGTGGTGCAGATCCGGTAACCGGGAATGTGAAAATGTTCGCGCTTTGCAATAAATCTGATAGAATTATTACCGTTCTTGATGATAATTCGGTTAGCTGCGTAAACAAAGCAAAATCCAGTGATTCATATCTTGTTTTTAATGAGCAGAAAAATGAAGTAGCGGCAGTCGCTGTGAGTCCGGATGACGCTTATCTGGCAATAGGGTTTAAATCCGGAACAATAGAAATATTCGATCTCGAAACGGGAAAGTTTGTAAAAGGTATTCACGACATTACTACAACGATAAGCTGCCTGGTATTTGCTCCCCAGGGCCCATATCTTGTGAGCAGGTCGATGGATATGGCTGTAAGGATATGGTATGTTCCTGAAGGGCAATTAATTTTTAGTTCGGAGGGTGGTCCTACCGGCCCGAATCTTCCAAGGGCTATAATTTCCAGCAACGGTAAATATCTTGCTATTAATAAGGATTACATAACAGTTCAGTATTTTGATCTGCGAAGAATTCTGTCGCAATGGTTATCGAACCAGGGAGAACTTGCGTCTAATAATTTTAATTTAGGTAAGGCTGAGGAATATTGCAGCCATTCTATTGAAATATTTCCGGGTTACGATTATTATTATAAGCGCGGTATGATTCGTTTAAAACTAAGGAAACAGGCCGACGCTTTTGCAGACTTTACCGATGCGCTGAAATACAGACCCTTAGGGAAGGAGGCCTTACTTGAGCGTTGTAAGATTAACTATGAGAAGAACAACAATGAGGATGCGCTTGCCGATTGCAATACTATTGGCAGACTATACATTCAGGATTCACTTTGCTGGGGATTGAAAGGGATGATACTGTTTAATCTGGGAAGATATTCGGAGTGCAGGAAGGCAATAGATAGCGCAATGGCCTATTCGAGAAACCCTGATAATTACCGCCTTTTAAGAGCATTAGCAATGAAAAAGGCAGGCTTATACCAGGAGGCAATTGAGGACCTGACCCTGCTTATTTCCAAGCAGAGAAAACCGGAATTTCTCATGAACCGAAGTCTTTGTTATTATTCCATTAAAAATTATTTCAAATCCTATGCCGACCTGAAACTTTTGGGAGAGCAAAACAAAAACTACCCGGGGCAAAAAAAATACATTGCTTTTACAGCATTGCTTACAGCTAATTATGCCGAGGCTCAGGAGTATTTTACTGAGCTGCAGACAAACGATCAAACAGAAAGAGATGTAATGCTTGGTTCTGCATTTGCCTATCTGCTTTCACAGAAATCGAATGAAGAGGCACAGCTTGCAATAGGCCGCTTACTGAGAATACAACCAAAGAATTATGATCTTCATTTCTTGCGCGGTATCGCCTTTATTTTTCTTGATGATCTTCCGAGCGCCTACGAAATCATTTCGAAGGTATATAAGCCTAATCCTGAGTATGAGTTTAAATTAAAAGATACCCTGCAATTGAATGCAAACGATGCAATTCAGAATGATTTTCATGATTTGCTGAATTGTTTAAGTATCAATATCAGTAAGATAAAACTTGATTATTCGGAGCAAACCTATGCTGAAAGGCTTGAAGATTACAAGCTCAGGGTAGAGGATAATCAACAGAAGTTAAAAACTGTAATCGATAATTGTTCTAAATCGATTTCAGATGAATTCCGCCAGGCATTTTTCAATTCAAAGACCCTCGTTGAAGTGAAGATTGATTCGATAAAATGCTTTGATCAGATTAAGAAAAAGTATTGGGTATTTGTAAAAGGTAAGAAATATATCCCCAAAGGAAATCCTGCTTTTGAATCTCTTCTGAAGGATAACTGGAGAACCGTAATAGTAAAGGCAGAGCAACGGTATTCAGGGAGTTTAAAGCAATTTGAATACCTGAATCTTGTGGCAGGAATGCCGAATTACAGTATAGAGTGTTCGCTGGTGCTTGAGTCACAGGCAAAAGCTGCTGAAACTGAAGCCTTAGCTCAGCAGGAAAAACAAAAACAGGCAGAGGCTTGGCAAAGGGGAGTAAAGGAAATTTCGGTGAATAAACCTATTGAACATAAAATTACAGGAGAGAGTTACCTGCTGATGATAGGCGTAAATAACTATACCAACTGGCCAAAATTAAAAACTCCGGTTTCGGATGTGAGGGATCTTGAGAACCTGTTATGGGAAAAATACCAGTTTACAAAGGAGCATACTTTTGAGCTGCTAAATGAAGATTTTACAAAGGAGAGTCTGGATTCGAAGTTTGAACGCCTGATTGATACCCTGAATGAGAATGATAAATTGCTGGTGTATTATGCCGGGCATGGATTTAAGGACAAAAAGGTTAACGAAGGATACTGGATTCCTTACAACGCCAGGATTGGTATGCGCACAGATTATATTCAGAACAGCCAGATTGTGACCTATATAAAAGCGATTAAAGCCAAACATATTCTTTTAATTATGGATGCCTGTTATTCAGGAACGCTTGTGTTGAGTGAAAGAGGAGCTCCAACAACATCCCTTGATAAACTGGAGGAGTCGCGTTCGCGCTATGCACTTGCCAGCGGGAGGGAAGAAAATGTTGATGATGAGATAAACGGCAGTGGACACAGTCCTTTTGCCTGGAGTTTAATAAGTTTCCTGAAAGATGCCCGTGAGGACCTCTCTATCGGAGATCTGAGCGCCAGGGTTATCAGTGCTGTTGGAAACAACGCGAATCAGCTTCCTGTTTGGGGCCCGATACAGAATGTCGGACATATGTACGGGCAGTTTGTGTTTCATTTAAAAAAGTAGTTAGAACTCCTAACTACCACCGGCAGGTTAAATACGCTGATTTTGGGACTACTGAGGGCACGCTTCTGTGTGGTTTTTAGGGCAGCATTCAGCTGATTGAATGAAAAGCTTACTTCACCGCGTTTGGCAGTTATGTTGCTTGGTTCAGTAAACTGATATTTCAGGTCGATGGGTTCATCGGAACAGATCAGCAGGAAAGTTTCTTTACCGGCATCAGAAAAAACAAACCTCTCATTCTTCAAGGTTACAAATTCATTAAGCGGACAACGGAATTCGTCGGGGCCTTTGTCGGCTGTTGGGCGAAGCAATGAAGTTTTACTGCCGTTTGAAATATTTACCAGGCTGTAAAAGGCAAAACGCCCGGCCGGACCTTTAATTTTCAGCCTGAACGTAAAGGTATCACCTACTGCAAATTCTGTTTTTGCATTGAAGAGATAAGGATCCTTATTTATTTCGGAGATCGGAATCAGCTGCAGTTCGGATTGTAACTCCCTGCAATAAAGAATCGTTTTGTTCAGGTTTCTTGCCTGTAAGTACTGCAGTATGCTATAAGTCAGTGTGTTCCATGAACGATTTTCAGATTTTCCTGCCGAAGTACTGTCAATACAATCCTGATCCAAACATAGTCCCATAGTGTTTGTGAGCCAATAACAGGATTTTCCATTTACCAGACTGTCGAAAAGGTATAAATCTGCAGTTTCTTTAGAAATATTTATAAAGGAACAATTTTCAAGTGCGGAGGTTATTGAAGCTGATAGCCTGGGATTGGTGATTTTAATGCAAAGGCTGATAACAGTATCAGCTAAGGATAATTTCTTAAAGATATTCGGGGAAGGACTTGATAAAATCTGAGTGTTTCCGAAAACACTCAGATTGGCGCTGCCTTCAATCGTGGGATTCTGCCTTGGGTCGTCGGCCATTGCTATGCAGATATTCTTATAGAGCTGATCGTAACTGATCATTTCTGTGGTGTTTAACAAGCATTTGGTGAACGCAGAGGTAAAAACACCGCCTGAAGAGTCCGAAAGCTCGAATGCGGTTTCATAATCGCGGCAGGCCGTTAAAGTGATCATCTGAGACTCTGGAGAACGATCAGCTTGTTCTGCCTGCGAAAAATCCGAAGCTGAATAATTGTTTTTTACCTGGCTGGCCGGTTTGTAGTCTGGCCCTGCCATGAGAACACTGCTGCCACGGGCCACAGCTGAAAGGAAGGAACGGGTAATATTTCCTGAAAAACAGGCATCAACTACAACCAATACAGTCCCTTTTGTTCCAAGCTTATTTCTCAAGGGCTGGAGGAGGTTATTGAATTCATCATCCGTAAGGTGATTCTGGCCCTCGTATACTCCTCGCTGATATTTCTGCGGAGCATCAACGGGAACAAAGGATTCGTCGTAGCCGTCTGTTTCATCACCGTTTTTATCCTGAACACGCTGCCCGTGCCCGGAATAGTAGAAAAAAGCGATATCTCCAGCCGCAGACCGGCCGAGGAGATGTTTATTGAATGCGGCAATTATTTTTCCTTTTGTGGCATCATGATCCTGGATAACAAGGATATTGCTGTCGGCAAAACCATGATAGAGCAGTGCCTTTTTAACGATTTCAATGTCCTTGAAGGCATGAAGGCGGACCCAGCCGGTGGCTGAATCGTAACGTGATTCGCCCACGAGCAGGGCAAGTTTTGACTGTTGGCTAAACAACTGGCTACTATTGAAAACCAGGAAAAGCAAAATATACCAGGAACTGATGACTTTTGGAGGCGAATGTACGAATGTGCCGATATTTGGGCAAAAACTATGTCGTAAGTTCATCAGGGAAATTTCATATTTGGAACAACCTGGTTCATGAGGTAGAACTGGAACTGGCTCATTATAAAATCGTAACTGTTCGGCACAGGTGTAACCAAACCCGGCTTCCCGGCTTCATTCACATTTGCACTGATTTCGTATAGCCCCTGACTCCAGCATTTGCTTAATTGGGCAGATTCACCTTTCATATTGGCAAAGGAACGGGGTACAAGAAAACAATTACCGCTTAGCACTGTGTCTTTAACGCGATCGTAATATTGTTTGTAGTCACTGGCTTCGGGATCCAGTGGAATATTCCGTAAACTAAGAGTGAATGTTCCTAGTTCAATGTTGTTGTAAATCTGGGTTTGTTCTGTTATCCATGACGAACGAACAGCAATCTGTATATCTAAATTTAGGCGGTGGCGGTTTTTAGTAAACCATTTCCAGGGGAGATAATAATTTGTTCCACTGACTTTTGCCTTTGAGTACTTAACGTTTAAAGAATCGAGTTTCAGGCGGAAAGATGAATTATTAACTATTTCATAAGGGTTTGACAGATCAACGGAAAAGCTTGCATAAAAAGCGGTATCTGTTTTATGATCGCTATTTTCAACAGTCCGGATCAGCTTGAACCCCTTGAATTGCATCCCTGAAGGGTCAATAAAATTTGTGGTCGAAATGGTATTATAAAAGAACAACTGTGATTTTCCGGCACCATATTTCGCGAAATATTTTGTTTTGTCGGACTGTATGAAAGTTTTCACAGAATTTGTTGCATAGGAAATGGCCTGCCCGATGAAAGGAACTGCCAGAAAAACACCACGGGTAACTTGTTTGGAATCGAATTTCTGCGCCAGGAGATCTTTTTGATTAAAATACATAGGATCTTCATCCACATGAATACTCACCTGTTCCCTGTTTTTCTTGTGCGAGTATTTGTAGGATGTGGAACAGGATGTGCTTCCAACCATTATTAGTAGCATGATTATCAGCAAATTTACAGAAGTTGATTTGATGCTCATAATGATCCTGGTCTAAGTTAATTATAGTTTCATGTCAAATATAAGACTTAAAACCCAATAATCATCAACGCAGAAACAAGCAAATATCAACGTGGTGTTCCGGAATGTTTTTTATCTTTGAGCCACTACAGGTTTTAAAAAAACGATATTATCACTATTTGTTACATGGAAAATTTTATAGCATATAATCCAACGATTCTTCACTTTGGCAGAGATGTACTTAAGGACCTTGGCAGTGTTGTTGCTTCTTACGGGAAAAGAGTTCTGTTTGTTTATGGAAAAGGATCCATTAAGGAAACCGGGCTTTATGAAACTGTAATCAGTCAGCTTGAAAAAGAGAAGCTCCGGATTTATGAATACAGTGGTATTCGCCCTAACCCGGTTATTGAGGATGTGGATTCAGCTTCTGCGCTTGGAAAGTTAAAGGACATTGATTGCATTGTAGCTGTTGGCGGAGGTAGTGTTATCGACTCTGCTAAGGCTATTTCTATTGGCACACCTGCATTTCATAGTGCCTGGGATTTCTTTACCGGAAAAGCAAAGCCAAAAGAGGCGATTCCGGTTATTGCCGTTCTTACCCTGGCAGCTACCGGTACAGAAATGAACAAGTTTGCCGTTATTCAGAACAACAGGTCGAAAAATAAAATAGGTTATGGGCATGATCTTATGTATCCGAAACATTCCTTTCTGGACCCACAATATACAGTTAGTGTACCTCAGAATTATACTTCTTTTGGTATTACCGATCTGATTGCGCACGCGCTGGAGAATTATTTCGGCAAAGGTGAAGCTTCTTTACCAGATCGCTTTGTGTATTCTATTGTGCATGAGGCAATTAATTACGGCCCTGAACTTTTAACTGATTTATCGAATGTTGAACTTCGCGGAAAAATAATGTATGCCGCAACCATGGCACTGAACGGTCTTACTATGCATGGCAGAACCTATGGTGACTGGGGAGTTCATGGGATTGGCCATGTACTTTCTGTTTTGTATGATGTTCCTCATGGTGCCTCACTTTCAATTGCTTATCCTGCATGGATAAGGTTGATGTCTGATCGTATTCCCGAGCGGATTACAGAACTTGGCAAAGAAATCTTCGGAGCTGACAGCCCCGAGGATACTGCTAAAAAACTGGAAGCATTTTTCAGCAAAACCGAAAGCCCTGTGCGCTTAAGTCAGGTTGGAATCGATAACAGCAAACATCAGCTCATCCGCGATACACTTTCAAAGAATAAAGTAAGCGGCATGAATCATCAGCTTAGTGAGGCCGATTATGATAAATTACTGGAATTGATGTCGGTATAAATTCAAAAAGTCTTATTCCTTCTTTGCAGGGATGGTATGAAGCTCGATATCTGAGAAAAAGGTATCGAGCTTTTTATATTTATTAACATCGATTTTGTAGGCTGTCATCACCGAAGGTAAATCACGGATTGTCTTCAAATATTTGTCCATTGATTCACTCGGGAAAAGCCCGTTAATAAGCAGGAAGTAATCTGCCTGCCGGAATTCTGAAAGCAGCATTCCATTTTCATTTTTATTCCCAATCAGGTAAAATTTAATGCGGTTTCCTGTTTCTTCAAAATAATAAAAGGAGAAATTAACAGCTTTTCCGGGATTTATGGCTTCGGCATTCAGGTCATCTTTTTTTACAAGATCGAGAAAAAGATGCTTGTTCAGGTGGTAAGTCAGCCTGTAATCCTTCAACATACAAACTATTCCTATAAGCTGGTATTCAGATTCTGGTTCAGACCGAAGTTGTAATTTCTTAGCCATAGGAAGTCCTTCTAAGGAAATGTAAAATTAACGAAAAAATACTGGCAGGAATTTGGAAGAATTTGTTTTTTATATAGGCATTTTTAAATATTAAATATTCATTGTAACTTTGGTAAGAATCTATTCTGAAGGTGCCGGTAAAGGCGAATCATAAAAAAACTCAGATATTTTGAAAAAACTACTTTTTTCATTGTTGTTTACATTCCTTTCACTAATATCGTTCGGGCAGGTGTATAATATCGCCGATTCGGTTTTTGTGTTTACCTGTCAGGGCACTTTTGTTGATGCGGGAGGAAATAATAATTATGGGCCAAATGAATTAAACCAGCTGATAATCTGTTCTAACAACCCTGTTAGCACTTATACAAAGGTTTATTTTGCCAATTTTGATGTGCATACTTCCGATACGCTTTATGTGTATGATGGGATGACAGATCAGGATCCGCTCATCGGAAAATTTAACAACAACAACGGCCTTTCCCTGACACCTGTTTGGGCTACTATTTTGAATATGACAGGATGCCTTACCTTTTCTTTCAAATCAAATGGCACCCTCCACGGAGCAGGATGGAATGCACAAATTTCCTGTATTGAACCTTGTCAGAAAATCGTTGCAGCTCTTGATACCATAAACCTTAGCCCTCCTCTGGATTCCATGTATATCAATAATTGCCATGGTGATACAATAACTTTATCGGCTCTTGGCGTTTATCCGCAAAACGATTTTGCATATCATCAGGAGGATCCGGCAAGCCGTTTTTACTGGAATTTCGGTGATAATACTGTTGATTCCGGGTTGCTCGTTAAACATGTTTACGACTCCGTAAGAGGGTATGATGTTACCCTGAAAATTGTTGATCAGCGTGGTTGTTTCTCAATGAATGCACTGGGTCTCAGAGTGCGTGTTGCAGGAAACCCGATAAGCCAGGTAACAGTACCACCTTCAATTTGCCTGGGCGACAGTTTGCAGTTTAAAGTGGGGTACAACGATAATTCCACAGTTTTGATTGATCCGATTTCGCATCATCAGTCGTCGAGCTTAAGGTACGACAGCGCAACATTTATTCCCGATGGAGGTGCCATTGGAGGTATGTGCTATAATACATATGTCACATTCAATTGTTTTAACCCCGGGCAGGCGGTATCTAATGCCTCCGATATTGCTTCGGTTTGTGTGAATATGGAACATTCATTCATTGGCGATTTGAACATGAGAATTATCTGTCCGAACGGACAATATTCCAACGTAAAAAAATACATTCAATCGGGAGGTGCATACCTGGGAGAGCCTTGTATGGGACCAAGCGGAGATAATGATCCTTCCTGCGACTGTTCCTCACCTCCTTCCTGCATCACAAATCCGGTTCAGAATCCTGCAGGCTACGGATGGACCTATTGCTGGTCGATGACACCAACCTGGGATTCAATGAATGTTTACGCAGGTTCCGGAATGGGTGCCCTGGTACCGGGACTTCCATATACTATGCTGGATAGCGGTGTTTTCAAACCTGGTCAGTCGTTCAACAGTTTAATTGGCTGTCCGCTTAACGGAACCTGGAACCTTCAGGTCTGCGACTACTGGGGTGCCGACAATGGTTGGGTATTCTGGTGGCAGCTGAACCTTGATCCAACACTTTTACCTACAAACTGGGGATATAATGTATTTATGGATCATGCCACCTGGACTGGTCCGTTTATTACATCGGAAACAGATTCTACGGCCTTAATTAAGCCCACTTTGCCGGGCAATTATACCTATAATGTTCAAATAACGGATGACTACGGCTGTAATTACGACACACTTTTTCAGGTACTTGTAAAACCAATACCCGACCCCGGCTTAATGCCGGATACAACCATCTGCAATGGCGATACTATTTATTTACAGGCCTTCAATGGAGGCAGCTACCATTGGAATAACGGCTCCACTCTCGCTGCATTCAATGTTATACCGGGAGATACAACAACGTATATAGTTTCCGTTACTACAAATGCCTGTACCGGAAAGGACACGGTTACCATTAACGTAAATCAGATTCCGCTGGCTTATGCCGGTCCCGATACCAGTATTTGTAACGGACAGAATCTGAACCTGCATGGTTCCGGCGGATTGGAGTATCACTGGAGTACAGGAGCAAACACTCAGAACATAAACGTACAGCCTGCGAATGCCCAATATTATTATCTTACAGTTACATCGCACAACTGCTCCTCCTCCGACTCCTTAATTGTGGTTGTAAACCCAATGCCACAGCCCTATCTTGGAAGCGACACTGCACTTTGTGGATTTGATACCTTATGGATCAGTCCGGGATTTACCTTTAATTCTTACCAATGGCAGAATGGAAACTCTATGCAGTCTTATCCGGCCACAAGTACGGGTAATTACTGGGTAAAGGTTACCAATCAATACGGTTGTTTAAGTATCGATTCCATCAATCTGATTTTCAATAAAATACCAGATATTCAGTTTTATGGCATTCCATTGCAGGGCTGCCAGCCACTGGCAGTTGATTTTACCAGCACCATTGATCCGCCACCACAGGATATTATCTGGAAATTTGGTGATGGGGACAGTTCTCTTATGGAGAATCCCTTGCATACGTATTACAATACAGGAAGTTATACAGTAAGTGTGAAGGTAGTTACCGGGGCCGGTTGTGAAAACGAAATTGAATATCCGGCTTACGTAAAAGTATGGAAGATCCCTACAGCTGGTTTTGTTGCAAATCCTGATAATACCACCATCATTAATCCGGAAGTTTTCTTCGATAATACTTCATTGTATGCCACATCCTATCAATGGGATTTCGGCGACGGTGGAACGGATACTGCACTTTCGCCAAATCATGTTTATTCCGACACCGGAACCTACATTGTGCAGCTTATAGCACTCAATGAGATGGGCTGTTCCGATACAATTTACAATATTGTAAACATCCACGATTTCTTTACATTCTATATTCCAAACAGCTTTACCCCTAACGACGATGGAGTGAATGATTATTTCGGGCCTTTCGGAATAAACTGGGGAACAGATAATAAATATGAAATGTCGATATTTAACCGCTGGGGCGCCCTTGTTTATCAAACTACCGACCCTTCCATGCCATGGAATGGTGCCCAAAATAACAGCGGTAAGATCTGCGAAACCGGAGTTTATGTTTATTTCATTAAGCTAAAACCTGTTAACGAAAACATCAAGAAATACAAGGGAAGTGTTTTGCTGTTGAAATAGTATGAATTTGAAATGTGCTCATAAAAGAAAACATTGATGAATATTTCAAAAGATAGGTTTTGCCCTTTGCCTCCGGTTTGCGTTACGTCAAAACCAAAACCCATGGGCCTATTGCTTTGTAGTGAAGGAAATACCGAACATATAGTATTGCTGATGCTTGATGAAAAAAAATAAAAGTAGCACAATATCTTACTGAACTACCCAGCAAGGAGTGGTTTGCCGACAAGCTACACCGTGCCATAGAATTTGCAAAATCTCAAACTAATGCTGCCAATGATAAATATTAAACCATCCCTGAGTAAGTCCCCCTTCACATAACCCTGGAATTATTCTTCTGATTACGCCTGCGATTCAGTAGGCAGCGGTTTATTTGCCGAAATATCGTAGGCCTTTTCTGCGGCAAGTTGTTCGGCGCTTTTGATAGAGAAATTGGTGGCACGGCAGATAGGCTGGCCATCGATTACAACTTCCACGAGGTATTGTTTGTTGTGGCTGTTTCCTGTTTCCGTGATTACTACAAATTCGAGAGTTTTCTTTTCCCTCTGTGCCCATTCGAGAAGGCGGCTCTTGTAATTTACCTCTGTAGTTTGTATTTCTTCGATATTGTAATGGTGGGCAATTATATTGTTTAACAGTACTTTCTGGGTGAATTTATAACCCTTGTCAATATATAATGCACCAATAAAGGCTTCGAATGCATCGCCCATCATGGAGCGGTTAGTGCCAAAGTTTTCCTGCTGGGATTCTATGAAGCGTTCCAATCCGAGTTTTTGGGCGAGTTTATTGAGTTGTACACGGCTTACCATTTTGGATCTCATTTCGGTGAGAAAGCCTTCGTCTTTGAGCGGGAAGAGTTTGAACAGGAAGTCGGCAACAATAGCACTAAGAATGGCATCGCCCAAATATTCAAGGCGTTCATTACTAACTTTGACTGAATTATTGAGATCAACAGCGGCAGATTTGTGCCGGAATGCTAACTTATAAAGAAAAATATTGCCGGGTTTAAAACCGAAAATATTCCGAATTGACGCGGCAAGAGCTTTGTCTTTCGTTTTTTTTGAAAAAGGCCGGAGAAGGCTAATAGTCAATAGTTTAATCCACGTATTTTTTAAATATAACACTCACATTGTGTCCTCCGAAACCAAAGGTATTGGTAAGCGCGGTATTCACTGTGCGTTTCTGGGCAGTATTAAAAGTAAGGTTGAGTTTGCTGTCGATTTCAGGATCATCCGTAAAGTGGTTGATGGTAGGAGGAACGATATCGTTCTTAACTGCAAGTATGCAGGCGATAGATTCAATAGCTCCGGCAGCACCAAGCAGGTGACCTGTCATGGATTTGGTTGAATTGATATTAATCTTGTATGCAAGATCTCCGAAAACAGAAACGATAGCCTTAGTTTCGGCAATATCGCCAAGTGGTGTTGAAGTACCGTGGGTATTGATATGATCAATATCTTCAAGCACCATACCGGCATCCTTCATTGCTTCGCGCATTGCATTGATTGCGCCAAGTCCTTCAGGATGTGGTGCAGTCATATGGTAAGCATCAGCAGAAAGTCCGCCTCCGGCAACTTCAGCGTAAATCTTTGCTCCTCTGGCCAGGGCATGTTCGAGTTCTTCGAAGATCAGTGAACCTGAGCCTTCGCCGAGTACGAAACCATCGCGGTCTTTATCGAAGGGGCGGGAAGCAGTAGTTGGGTCACTATTTCTGGTAGAAAGGGCATGCAATGCATTAAAACCTCCGATACCCGACATGGTGAGCGCTGCTTCAGAGCCTCCACTGATAAAAATATCTGCTTTGCCAAGCCGGATATAATTTAATGCATCTACTAAGGCGTTAGCCGAAGAAGCACAGGCAGAAACAGTTGCAAAATTCGGTCCCATAAAGCCGTAACGAATTGAGATATGGCCTGAGGCTATATCTGCAATCATTTTAGGGATAAAGAAAGGGCTGAACCTGGGGGTTCCGTCGCCACGACCGAATTCCATTATTTCTTCCTGGAATGTCAAAAGACCGCCAATTCCAGATGCCCAGATTACTCCGGCCCTGGTTTTGTCGATACGATCGAGATCCAAACCTGAGTCCAGTATAGCTTCATGCGAAGCTACCATACCGTAAACAGCATATGGATCAAATTTACGAAGCTCCTTGCGGTCGAGATGCTGCAAGGGATCAAAATTTTTGACGTCACAGGCGAACTGTGTCTTAAACTTTGAGGCGTCAAACCTCGTTATCGGGGAGGCACCACTAACTCCATTGATCAATCCGTGCCAATAATCGGCAACATTATTACCCAATGGCGTTACAGCGCCAAGCCCGGTAACTACAACGCGCTTTAACTGCATTAAGGAGAAGGTAAAGTTTTACTTACTTTGTATTGTTTTCGATATAGGAGATTGCATCTCCAACAGTACTGATTTTTTCTGCCTGGTCATCAGGAATAGCAATATTGAATTCCTTTTCGAATTCCATAATCAGCTCAACAGTGTCGAGTGAATCAGCACCCAGATCATTGGTGAAACTGGCTTCAGTGGTTACTTCGCTTTCGTCTACACCAAGCTTATCAACTATGATAGCTTTAACTCTTGTTGCAATGTCTGACATGTTAAATTGTTTTAGGTTTGGGGGTGCAAAAATAATAATAATCGGATACATGCAAAAAAAAAGTTAAAAAATATTAAATTTTATTTTCTTAACTCATGCTATTCCAGCCAATTAATAATTCTGCGAATAGGTTGATAAAATTTGTATTAATTTTAGATTATTATTGCATTTTATTCGGTAACCTTCGCAACAGTATTGTCTGAAGGCTTGATTTTAATGGATAAATTATGACTTTGACTAAAGAAATTAGTATTGTAATTCCGCTCTTTAATGAAGAAGGTAATTTGCAGAAACTCTATGAAGAATTAAAAATAGTACTTCTGAAGTTGAGCAAATCCTGTGAAATTATTTTTGTAGACGATGGAAGTACCGACAGCTCTTTCCAAATTGTGAAGGAAATGGCTTCCAGGGATCCACAAGTGAGAGGGATTTCGTTATCTCGTAATTTCGGACATCAGATTGCTCTAATGGCCGGACTCGAGCTCTCGGAAGGTGAGCTCGTAATTACCATGGATTGCGATCTTCAGCATCCACCAGCAATTATCAATGATCTGCTGGAGGAATATTCAAAAGGCTTTGATATCGTCAATACAATCAGAAGAGATACCGTAGGAGCAGGCTTTATCAAAAACATCACCTCCGCAATGTTCTACCGGCTGATGCGACGCTTGTCTGATGTGAAAATAGTTCCGGGTGCTGCCGATTTCCGCCTGATGAACCGCATGGTTGTGGATGCATTTATCCGTTTACCCGAAAGCGACCGCTTTACCCGCGGTCTTATCAGCTGGATGGGATTCAGGCAGACAGCGATCTTTTACAATGCTCCGGCCAGATTTTCAGGAACAAGTAAATATACCTTCCGGAAAATGATGCGCTTTGCATTGGATGCAATAACATCATTTTCTCCAAAACCTTTGAGAATTTCGTTTTACCTTGGCGTTTTAGCTATTATAACCGGGCTGATTTATTCGGTTTATGCAATTTACCAGCACTTTACAAAAGCTACTATTCCTGGCTGGACATCTTTGCTTCTGGTGGTGCTGGTACTTGGTGGTGCTCAATTGTTAAGCATAGGTATTATCGGTGAATATATTGCCAGGATTTTTGTTCAGGCGAAGTCGAGGCCGCTTTATTTTGTGAGAGAAAAGGTATGAAAGGATGCTGTTTTGCTGGAGTGGAAATGTACTGACGTAAATTTAAATTGATATGAAGAAAGAAGGAAAACAAAAGGGAGGGCCGATTAGTAAGAAAACGAATTCCACGCAGGGGAAAAGCAGTTTTGTATCATGGATTCCATGGTTGGCTGGCTTGCTCCTGGCAGTGAGTCTTGCCTATAGTCCGGTGTTGAAAAAGGAATTCATTAATTATGACGATGGACTGTATATTCTTGACAATCCATATGTTAAGAATTTCAACCCAAAAACGATGGCAGAGGCTTTCAGTAAATCTTATGAAGAACAGTATTCTCCACTGGCAACTGCGGCTTGTGGAATAATTTACCGGATCTCGGGCGACAAACCATTTTTATATAACCTGGCAGCTTTATTAATTCACCTGGCAAATACGCTTCTGGCATTTTGGCTGGTATATCTTCTGCTCGGCAAGTTTTACCCGGCACTGATTGCTGCTGCCATATTCGGCATGCATGCCATGAATGTTGAAACTATTGCATGGGCTGCTGCTTCTTTCAAAATTGGACTATATGCCATGTTTTTCTTTCTTTCTGTAATTTCCTACCTCAAGTACTGCAGAAATGGAAAAATTTACCTTTTATTGCTGTCGCTGGGAGCCTATCTGCTTTCCTGTTTCTCAAAGGAACAGGCAGTAGCATTGCCTGCTACTCTAATTCTTATTGACTATTTTTCAGAAAGGAAGCTTTTAAGCGCAAAAGTGATTCTTGAAAAAATACCCTTCGTTTTGATTTCACTTGTATTTGCCTATGTAGCACTATCATCAACAGCAGCCGACAGGACCGGTATTGAATCAACTCCGTTTAGCTTAGCTGATAAGATTACCTATAGCGCACAGGCACTTACTCATTATTTGTTTTCGATGATCGCACCAACGGGTCTGTATCTGAATTATGCAATCAGGCCTGCTTCCGACATAGGTCCGATATTTTATTTTAATCTGTTATCCTTTCTGTTCGTTGCCGGAGGACTGATTTATTTTCTCATTCGCAAGCAGAGAATTCAGTTTTTTGCACTTGGATTTTTCATGAGTAATATTTTGTTTGCCTTATTACTTGCGGTGGTTTCGGTGCGTGAAACGATAACTGCCGACCGCTATATTTATGTTTCTTCCCTTGCATATGGTTTTATGCTGGGATATGGAGTCTGGTGGATTTATGAAAAGAGGAGAAAATACCTGAATCCGGTGATTGGAGTTATACTTGTTTACTTGTTGATACTGGGCATTTCTGCAAATAATTATGCCGGCACCTGGAAGAATTCGTTCACGGTAATGGATAATGTGATTCAGCATGAACCAGTTCAGTTTGCGCTTGTAAACCGTGGATTGTGGTACAAGCAGCACGATCAGATAGACCTGGCTCTGGAAGATTACAACCGTGCAATACGGCTTTATCCTGAGAAGTATATGGCTTATATAAACAGGGGAAATATTTATTTTAATCAGGGTAAGGATAGCCTGGCTTCTAAAGATTATGAAAAAGTACTGGGTTTAAATCCCAGGAATGGTGAAGTACGTGCTAACCTGGGTGCAATATATACCCGTGCAGGCCGGTATGAAGAGGCCTTACTGATGTTCGATGAAGCACTGCGTCTGAAGCCAGATCTCGATAATTCCTGGCTTAACAAAGCCATCACCCTGAAAGCAATGAAGAAATACGATGAATCTATTTTATCCTTCAGGGAATATTTGAAATTTAAACCTGAACATGATGGTGTTTACGATGAAATTGGTCGTATCTTGCAGGAGCAAGGAAAACAACTGGAAGCAATTGAATCGTTTAACAAAGCCATTGCGCTCGCACCTGACTATGGTTCCTTCTACCAGGACAGAGCATTTTCATATTACAATCTGAAAGATTATACCAAAGCTGCTGCTGATGTTGAAACAGCAAAACGACTGGGAGTAAGTATTTTACCAGATTTTTCAGCAGCACTGGAGCAAATATTAAAAAAGAAATAATAAACATTTAAATGAAAAACATAGCCATTTTTGCATCAGGTAACGGCAGCAATGCACAACGAATTGCGGAATATTTTACGGATAGTCCCGATGTTAATATTTGCCTGATCCTCAGCAACAACCCTACTGCAAATGTACTGAACAGAGCAGAAGCTCTTAATATTCCATCCTTTGTATTTACTGCCAGTGAGCTTAATGAAAGCAGTATTGTTTTGGATAAGCTCAGAGAATGCGAAGTTGATTTTATTGTGCTGTCAGGATTTCTTCTGTTGATTCCAACAACTATTCTTGAAGCATGGGATCGGAAAATCATAAACATTCATCCTGCTTTGTTACCGAAATATGGCGGCAAAGGCATGTATGGAAATAATGTACATAAAGCTGTAATTGAATCAGGTGACAGGGAGAGCGGTATCACGATTCATTATGTAAATAGCAATTATGATGAAGGGGATATTATTTATCAGACCCGTTGCCCGGTTATGCGAAATGATACACCTGACACGCTTGCGGCAAGAATTCATCCCTATGAATATGAATTTTATCCTCAGGTGATAGAGAAGGAAGTTTTTAAAGTGAAAAGTGAAAAGTGAAAAGTGAAAAGTGAAAAGTGAAAAGTGAAAAGTGAAAAGTGAAAAAGTGAAAAAGTGAAAAAGTGAAAAAGTGAAAAAGTGAAAAAGTGAATCATTGAAGGTCTATAGCGATTTTAGATTTGGGTTGTAATCGATTGACATCGACTGCACAATCCGTTCTGCGTCGCGTTTGAGCTTTTCGCTGTTCACAGGGTAGGAAATTGTAAGCTGCCACAGGTTTAGATCCTTACAGCAGATTACCACCAGAAAGGCCTGATCTTTCCCGTTTTCATTAGCAGAACCATCGAGGCGGATTCCCGGAACTCCTGATTTTCCAAAGGGAGTCTCAGAAAAATCGACATTTGTTACACCAGCTTGCATCCGGATATTGGAAATAGCTCCATTGGCAGCGTTGGTAATGTTTGCTCCACCAGATTCAGGGCGGTATTTGCCGGTAGTTACCAGAACATTTATTCCGTCGATACCAATGTATTCAAAAATTGCAAAGTCTTCAACCATAGGCTGTACTTCGGGTGGAAGCTCTACTTTTGTTTCACGGCATTTACCAGGGGTTTCAACGGAAAGGCCGTATTTCCCATAGGTAGCTTTTTCCCACTTTTCCTGGAAGTAACTCAGATTGCGTACAGTGTCCAGAGCCTTTTCTATCAGCATTGGACCTGCAATTCTCATTGTAATTATAAATGCAACTCCTGCAATAACTCCGGCGGTAATAATAATTGCTTTCCTGCTTACGGCTGGTTTTTTCTTCTTTACAAGGGTATTGTCTGCTAATTTTGCATCCTCAGTAACACAAACCTGCTCCTTAAAATTTTCAAGGCTTTTTCCCGGGTGTTTCTGCTTCCAGTCCGGGAAATTATCCCTGAGTTTCTTACCACAATGTTCACAGAAGGTTAGGTATTCGGTTTTAAAGTGATTTAGTTTATCGCAATTATTACACCTGATGTAAAGCATAGTATATCAATTTAACCTTGTTATTACCTGAATAGCCGGCCCGCTTCTAAAATCCTTTGCCAGTATAATTCTTTAGTCATTGAATCCCAGTGTATTGTACCTTTCCGGTATTGATATGTTTGTATCTGGCAAAGCATAGCCACAAGAAGGGCAAAGGTAATGAAAAGCCTTTTAGCAGCAGGTTTTTCAATGCTATTGATAAATATGCCAAGAAGAACCATAAATACCGGGATAAATTCAACATAAACCCTGGAAGAAAAACTACCACCATACCACCACATCCACCAGCTGGAAAGCACGAAATTCAGAACGATCAAAAAAAACAGAAGGCTGAATAATTCAAAACGATTTTTCTTCCAGAGAATATAAAATCCGGAAAGAGAAATCAGCAAGAGAGGTGTATAAAGGAATAGCCCTTTTTTATAGCTGAACAGTATGGCCAGGAAATGTGGCTGGAAAAAGTTGAATCCTTCATTTGCATAAGTATAGATGAAGAAGCTTCCGCTTGCAATTTTGTAAATAATCAGCTGGATACAAACAACAAACAGGAAAATAACAGCTGATAAAACTATTGTGGAAGGTTTCTTTAGGAAATCAAGTGTGGTTTTTACAAGTGCCTGTGAACTACCCGCCAGGAAAGGAAGGCTTAAAACGACTAATCCGTTTACAGGACGAATAATTATTGTGAAAGCAAGACATAGTGCCAGTAAGATATATGTTGAGGCTTCAGAGGGTTTAATGAACAGCCTTTTTCCGAAATAAAGAAACATCGCGATAAATGCGAAGGAATAAACATGCGACATTCCGGGTTCACCGATGGTGTAGTAAAACAGGTGTGTTCCAAATACTTCCAGCAGAATTACCACGCTGATTATCGCATCGTGTATGTTGTAAAGCCTGAGCAGCTTAGAAAGGAAGAACAAGCCTATAAGTAGCCATACAATTGCTGCCAGGCTGATCATAATCATGTAGGGTTTTCCCCAGCCGTTGGATCCGTCGCCACTACAGAACATATGTACTGTGAGGAAAAACGGGAGTTGTGCCAGGGCGGTTCCGCAGTAATACTTGTTAACTTTAACGTTGCCTATGGCATTCCGGTAATCGAACCAGGTGTCGGGGAAGTATTCTTTTTCAACGGTTTCGAAGAAGCCGAAATTCAAATCGTGGTAAATAAAAACAGCAGGAAGGTAAGCATAATAGGCCTGAGCATCATTCTCGATGATGCTTTTCCATCTGTTTCCACCCCAGTTTATATTGGCAGTAACTAAAGTAAGGAATAAGCCTGTTAGCAGGATTATTCTGGAAGGGGAGAGGATACTGTTCAACTTAATCCTTGTAAAATTTAGTGAACAATTTTCAGTGCAGCATCTGTTGCTTTAAGCAGAGGCTCAATTGCTACCGGGGCTCCAACTGCTTGTTTCATCCAAACTTCCGGTGTTAAGCGGCCAAGGGTATACATCCGGATAACTTCGGGAGCAAATTTTTTGGAACTTATCTGCTGTTCCACCTGGAAATCAATAAGGTGCCCGACAGGGTAGGAGGAGAGGTATAGCGGATTGTCGATCATATGCGAATAAATGCCGAGAATTGGTTCGTCTTTAGAACCGAAAACCGGAGCATAAAACTGATTCCAGACTTCTTTAGCAGCAGCAATAACAGCTGCTTTTAGTTGTTCTGGCTTAGCGGTTGGATTGGCATACATCCATTTCCAGACCTTCATGTCCACAAGGGATACGCCCATTATTTCGTAGCTCATCCAGAAATTATCGAGCGCCATGAGGTGTGCTTTGTTCGGATCCTTATCGGTTTTACCAAGCAATTCGAGATCGCGTTTCTGAAAGATGAAGGCAAGAGCTTCAGTGAAAGCAGTTGTAGGTACACCGTTGAGCATATAGTAATCGACATCCTGCAGTGAGAGGGTTTGCTCTACATTATGGCCGAATTCGTGAACGGCGATATTGTAACCCTTGTAATTCATTCCTTTTGCAACAACCCTCGTACGCAGGTGAGCCACATCCGATTTCATTGCAGCACCAGCAGCATGACCAGAACCGCGGGCAGGGTCGACAACTATTTTAGAGGCGATGAAGGCAGCTTTTTCTTTTGTAAAACCAAGTTTTTCGAGGAGATTTGGCATATCTTTCTGGAAGGCCATTGGGTCAGGATACCTGCCCTGTGTAATTTTAGTGAGTTCTTCTTCACTGATTCCGCCTCTGGCTTTAAAACCGTCGTACCAGATATCGAAAGGCTGTAAAGGGCGGCCAAGGCGTTTGCTGATGAGTGCAGCCACCTCTTTAACTTCCGGTGATGAACAGAGGTTTATGAAAAGTTTTTCAACTTCTACCATTGGTATTTCCATACCAAGCTCAAATGAGCGCTGCATGAACGTAGGATATGCCGGATTGTATGGATCCATTGCTTTTTGTGCAAGGAAATTATTGAGCAGCATTTTATAGCGGGTATCTGGTTCAGGCTTTGCTTCTACAGCTTTTTTATCCTTGTAAACCTTGTTTTCGTAAGGATCCCATTGAACCTCACGGTTGTTGATCACGGTTTCAGGAATATCCTGTGCAATAATATGTTTCATAACCTCGTATACCATTTTCTGTTTTTCGAGACCACCGTCTTTATCGGCATAATGCGATTTAAGTTCGTCGCGCAAACCCCAGTGAGAAATGAGTTTCATATCGGCAGGAAAGAAGGTTTTGCCGTTTTTGTCCACGAGATTACCCATGAAGATGTTGTATTCAGAGATGTATGAATCGGCTTTGGTGTAAGCAGCGGAGGCATTCTGCTGAATTTCTGCCGGAACACGGGAGGTGAAAATGTCGCCCATTCTGGCGTAAGCCCATTGTTTGCGCGACCAGGTAGGGCCGAGATCGTTCTTTTCGTTAAGGGAATAGAAAGGGAAGTTAAGCGCCACTACAAAGGCAATCTTGTTAGCATAGAAATCGTCGGTGAGGTGCGCTCCAACAGAATAAGCGCCGAACATCTCATCAATAGGCTGAACAGGACCCAGGTCAATGTCGAGGCCTCTGCGGAGATCCATTCCGATTTTGTTAAAATTGCCATAGAGTACTTCGAAGTTGGTTTGCAGCTTCTGGAAAAGGCTATCGAGGCTTTGCTCGCTGGCGGTGAAATTCTGCTGACAGAAGGTTTCAAAATCTTTTTCAGAGCCATCGCTCTTCATCCAAAGAGAAGCTACCTGCTGAACGCCGCGTTCGATGCGGAGTTTGGGAGTTTCGGTATATTTCGAACTAAGTTCTTTAATAACATTATCAACTGCATTCTGACTTACAGTTGAGGCCGGCTTTGTGATTTTCTTTTGCATAGGCTTGCAGGTAATGAGGCTGATGGCAGCGATGAAAAGTGCCATTACTACGAATATTTTCTTCATAAGAAACTGAATTTAATTCTATTAATACGATAGCAGTTATGATTTCCGGGCTTAAAATTAAGAAAGATATTTGAAGGGAGACGATAATGGAAACAATAATGGAGAGATATGCACATAAACTTCATCTCCGGTATTTACCTTATCAAATAGTTCTTTTCCAGCAGGATACCGGTAATTATCAACGTAAAAGAACCTTAAATCAACTGGTTTCATGATAGATCTTACAGAGCCCTCAGATTCTTCGCCCAGTTTTTGTTTTCCTCCATTGTGTGATTTTACTTCAATTTCGTGATTAAGCAACAATGCAATTGTTGCATAGAAGGCAGAATAATATAGCCAGTTAATACTAGAGTTCAGGCTACCTTTTTCATTGTTCTAAATCAGGATTCCTTCCTTCTTTACATTCATAAAAAGTGGAGAAATTCTGTTTTCATTTTTCCAATCAGACTTTGTATATACTAATAGTGAAATAACTTCACCTGATTCTAATTCCAGATCGAAAATAGGTTCATGCAATTCTAATCATCATCCTCGCCAGATTCTTTTTTCTTTTTTACATTATCGTTTTCATTCTTATTGCGATTTTCATTGATATTTTCCCGCGATTTGATCTCATTTTTATTAGCACTTTTATGACAAGATATGCAATCTGAGATATTGGAAATTCCTTCCTCCGAATGTTCTTCATACATTTTACTTTCTGAATGTTCGTGACATCCATAGCAGGTATAGGCTTTGAAATTGGAAGTTATATGGCAGGTTTTACAATCGGTATTGTGATCGTTGTCGAGAATGAACCATGCCGAATGATCGAATGTTGCAGGCTTCCAAAGGCTGGTTGTATGGCATTTGATACAGTTTTCCTTAAGTGAAGCATGGAAAGAATCAGCCGGTTTAGTATGGCAGGAAGAACAATCATTCATATTCATTCCTGCTATCATGCTGTGGTCGAATTTGCTTATAGAGGTCTGAGGGTTTATACCTTTATGATCTGTATGACAGGCGGTGCATTCCTGATTTTTCAGCTTCTCATGAAAAAGTATTTTTTCTTCTGAATTGATAATGGAGGCTGACAAAGGATTTTTCTTCCCGATTTCGGAGAGTTTGTGACAGCCGATGCATTTTTGATCATTAATACCCCAAAATGGCTGATGGCAAGCCAGACAGTTGTTCTTTATATCCTGATGGCCATGAACCAGTTTACCAGGATTAAACATCATATGTGGATATATAAATGATAGGGCAATAATAGTAATGATCACCAATATGATAAGTAGATTTTTCATATATTGAACATTACAATTGTAATGATATGGATGAGTGTTAATACTCCTAGAAGCAAGGTAATGGGCATATGTACTTTTCTCCACTTTTTCATTAAGTCTACAGTAATTGAATCGAAAAAAAGCTTTTTTTCAGATTCATCCGGAGAATGACCGGAGTCGATTAATTTCTGTAGTTTTTCTTTGTAGGTTTCATTGGATTTCTTCAGGAGAAATTTTCCTACCAGTCCTGAAGCTACTGAGATTATTAGCAGTAAAACTGCCAGCCAGGGAAGAAGAGCGTTAAAATGGATACCGGCGTGAACAAGAATCAGAATGGATCCTCCCCAGGAGAGATATTCATGCGACATCAGCAGTTTTTTTGGTGAGCCTGATGAAATCAATCTTCTTTTTCTTGCCGAATAAATGAAGGAACTTAATATAATTAATGTACCAATCAGCCCAAAATACCGGCCAACTGAAACAAGGTGGTACCTATGAAAGATATAATCTATCGTTATTGCCGACAGAATCATTAAGCTAAACCATTGAACAAAGGGAAGAAAATGTATTCGGAAAACGGATTTATTCATCAGAATTTGTCTTGCGAGGGGCTGGTGCTTTAGTTAGTTAGTTTGCTGATTATGGAATATATGAAGCGTTTACGTCGCCGTAACAGATACCTTTGATATCGGCTGTAACATCAGCTGTGCCGGTGAATGTTATTGAGGATAGTTCAAAAGTCCAATCGCCTGTTGGAAAATTGTTTATCAGGCCAACAAAGCGTTTGGCTGTCATAAGAGCATCTGTAGCATTGATGAAGTGGGTATTTGTTGGATTTCCTGCAAGATGCCGTAAGCCATTGAGAGGGATTAATCCCACGTAATGTTTCAAAATTACAAGGGCATCATCTGAATTTACGCCACCCCAGGGTTTGGTGCAGCTTACTACAATGTTGTAACTCCCGGCCGGAATATCGGCGAATGAATAGAAACCAGTGGCATCGGTTAGTGTAGAGTCAACAATAGTACAACAGGCTTCCTTAAGATAAACCTTCTGATTCGACAAAGGTGTTAAGGCAGTATTATCGTAGGTCACATGGCCTGAAATTGTTTTAACTTCAAGAGTGGCTTCGTAGGCAATTGCATGGTCGAAGGTTTCGTTTACAAGCATGGGTGCAACAAGAGCGGTTGCAGCAGCATTCGGATGACTGTCATGAAGAGAAACAGCATAATTCGGATTAAGATAGTGGTTCTCATTTGACAGAATGTGGAAGAAGTCGAAAACGTAGACATTCGGCGGAAATGTACCGAAAGTGGCGTCGAGGCTGTTGGCAAGGGTATCTTTCGCCCATTTGCTGAAGGAATGGGAAAGCAGTGCTTCGTTTGAATTAGTGGCCTCCTGTACTAAAGGCGCGTTAGTCCAGATAACAAAGAAATGTTCTGGATGAGTACTAAAAAAATGAATGATTTTTCTCCAATGCCATTTGTAGTTGTAAACGGTTTTTAGGGTGGGTGTTAAGGTATCTGCTGCACTTCCAATTGCTGTAATATTAGAGGAGGGATAGCAGCTTTTAATCATAATAATCGGGTTAGTTAAACAATATGCGCACATATGTTCAGGCATATTATCAAGGAAAATTGTGTGCCAGGTGGACCACTCATTGTCGGCAGAAACCGGGAACCAGGTTTCGTTCAAATACAAGGAATCAGTGCCTGTAAGATTATTCAATTGATTATAGGCAGCAATTTGCAGGGGCACACTTGTAGAGCTTCCGTTCGGCCCCCAGATATTTTCACCTGTTGAATGATGGAAGAATGTTCCATGTCGGAATTTTAGTTGCTGGGCAAATGATTCTGTGCAAAGAACAAAGAGAAGCAGAATGATTACGAGCGGAAGGATTCTTTTCATTTCGGTTAAGTTTGAGGAATTTGGTATAAAGTTACGGAACCTTTGAGGGAAATTGTACAAGCAATCCTAAAGAATACAGATATTCTTAAAAATAGACTTAATTATTTTTCACTATGTATGAATTTTGGATTGTTTTACCATTAGATTTCAAATTCATAAGATATAATCCAGGTTGTGAGCTCAGTTCAATAGTAAATGATTGCCAGGTAGCACCTTGAATTGCAACACAGCCATTCAGGCAATTAATCCATTGATAGGTTGCTCCGGAAATTGTTGCAGTAAGATTTATCCCGTTCTGGATCAAAGTAGTATCGAAAGAACCACATGGTACGAGTTTCTGTATAAAAATATCTTTATCTCCGTTGGAAAGGAAATTTGCACTACCTGATCCCGGATTAAAATCAACACTACCTTCAAACCAGCCACAAGTGTAAACATTGCCCGATTTATCAACATCAATACTGAGACCTCTGTCACTGCCTTCACCACCCATTGAGCGTACCCATTTGAAATTTCCTGCTGAATCCAATTTAAGAATAAAAATATTTTCATAGAGAGAACTATGAACCATATGAACAGCTACTCCCGGATCAAAATCAACGGAGTCATAAAATAGACCAGTTAAGTAAATATTATTTGCTGAATCTATGGCTAAATTTACACCCATATCCCAGATAGTTCCACCAATACATTTTGCCCATATTAGTTCCCCTGAAGGACTAAGTTTTAGAATGAAAATATCATCATTTCCGTGAGAAATCAGACTTGTAATACTGGTATCGGGATCAAAATCGGCGGTAAAGTTGAAAGACCCAGTTGTAATAATATTTCCTAAATAGTCTAATTGAATGTCATCGCCAAAAACCATTCCTGTCCCTCCACATCTTTTTATCCATAATAAATGTCCAGAAGTATCAAGTTTCTGGATGAACATATCAAACCAACCAGTGGACGTTAAATTAGTAATGCCTGATCCCGGATTAAAATCTACGGTTTCTGAGAACCCCCCTATTAGCAAGGGATTTCCATCTGCATCTGTTGTAACAGATAATCCCTTATCATGAAGTGAATTACCAGTAGTTTCAACCCATTGAAAATTACCAGCAGTATCAAGGCAAACCAGAAAGATATCCTCATAACCAGAAGAAATCCTGATTTCAACACCAGCACCAGGATCAAAATCTACTGATTCAGAAAATTCTCCTGTCACAAATAAATCTCCTTTATTATTAACGGCAAGACTATAAGCATTATCTAAACCTGCTCCGCCAAGAGTTTTTACCCATCGGAAATTTCCTAAGGAGTCAAGTTTCAGGATAAAAAAATCAAAAAGCCCATATGAATATTGATAGAAGGATCCTGGTCCATTGTCAAAATTGACACTATCCACAAAAGTTCCAGATATATAAATATTGCCTGTTTCATCAATTGTTACACAACTTCCACCTGCATAACCAGGTCCTCCATAACTTTTAGCAAAAAGGAAATTGCCAACAGGGTCAAATTTTGCGACAAATGCGTAATTTACAGAATCGGCATACAGATAACTTGAATTGGAGCCTGGATCAAAATCTACAGTATCTCTGAATGAGCCTGTTAGAATAATGTTATAGGATTTATCGAATGTTAAGGAATATGCTGCATCCCAGCCCGGGCCCCCAATACGTTTTACCCAATCCAAAGTTTGTGCTTGAACAATAATTACGAACGTTGTCATAAATAATAAGAACAAGACCCTCATTATGTTACTCATAGGAAAGGGGTTTTAATCATTTGAATAAAGGTTCAAAACTACTTCAAATGTACACCTTTTTGCTCATTAAGGATCAAGGGCTTGCAGTAGAGTTCAGTACAAAATTAATATAGAACCAGTATGGTAATAAACAAAGGTTATGTTTCAGAATATTGCAGAATCAATAAAATAATTTTTTCTGAACTTCAAATCTATTACATTGAATTACATATATAGCCCAGAGGGCTTTAATGTTAAGAGAAAATGCGGTGTAGGAATCATTATTGCCCTAAGGCAATAATGAAATGTTCTCCTGACTTCGATATTTTTTAAGGTACTGTTTTTCAATAGCCTCATTAACAATAACATGTGTATTTTGGGACAGCTGTTTGGGTGTTCCGGGTAAAAAAAAGATATTTTTGTGGGCATGTATGTCCGGAAGAAAAAGAACCCAAGTGGTATCGTAAGTGTCCAGGTCATCGACAAGAGCAAAGGCCGGTAATGTGTTATCAAAACTATTGGCAGCAGTGCTGATTTAGCAACAATTGACACCTTGTATCAGCAAGGCAAACAATGGATATCCATTCATTTAGGAAAATATGATATAGTTATTAAAAAACGTTGAAAATATCCTCGAACAAGCTCCCCTTCTCCTCGAGGAGAAGGGGAGCTTGTTCGAGGTGAAACGCTAAATTAGAACCCAAATGCCATACATTGGAACCACTAGAACCTTAAAGCTTATCCGAAAATAACCTATAATTCTTTTCTGATCAACGTTTACCTTGTCTTAATAAACTTCAGATACTGAGTCTTATTCCCTGTTTCAATCTTCAGTAAAAATAAGCCTTCGGCAAGCTGATGCCCGTCAAACGAAATGCTGTGATTCCCTTTTGTATATGCTGCATCAGCAATTTTTCTGATTTGACGGCCATCAAGGCTAAGAATACTTACAATAACCGAAGAGTTCTCAATTAGTGAAAACGTAAGTGTTGTATTTGTATTGAAAGGATTCGGGGAGAGATTGAATTCTTCGGATGGAAAACTCAATGCTGGCATTAAAAGGGTGGAAGGACTTAGGATAGTGGCCTCAGGTGAAGCGAGTTCACCAATTATTTCTGGAGAAAATGAAGTTAACAGCTCGGTTTCACTGGTATTTACCTGCATTTTCAAAGTAAATAAGGCCTTATCCGGTGTTTGTGAAATGTTTTCCAGCGAGTACCAGGAAAGAAATAATTTCCCGTTTGTGTAATTCCAGACAACATCTTCGAGGCTTCCGTCAGGACCTTTCACATCGATGATTTGAAGATATTCAGGGATATCTGCTATGAGGCTGATGGCGCCCAGCAGCATTGGTTCACTCAGATAAATTGGATAGTTAATTGTTTTAAAAGCAGCAGTTTCAATGGTTCCGCTGTGTTGAACAGGGAAAGTATAATCAGTTCGTACGGACGGAATATAGGACCCATTAACATCTCCGTAGCATAAGGATCTGATGTTCACTACCTGGGCCGCAAGTCCGTTAACTGTAATTGAAGGTTTTTCAAAAGCCCAGTCTCCGGCAGCAAAAGCAGTGATCATATTTGTAAATCGTTTCTGTGTAGCAAGGGCATCAATGGAATTAATTGCAGTTGAATTATCCACATCAGCGGCTGTTAGCCTGATTCCTGTGAGATGTGTAATCCCAACGAAATGTTTGAGAATTAACAAGCCATCTGTTGCATTCACCCCACCCCAGGCTATGGTCGATGATGGATTTAAAGTAAATGTCCCGATTGGGGCTTCATTAAAAGAATATTGGCCAGCGGCATTTGTAGTGGTTGATACCATTACCGTATTTCCCTGTTTCAGATTAACAGTTGCCGCGGCAATCGGGGTCAGAAAACTGTTATCATAATATACAGTTCCTGAAATGCTGGTAATGCCTATTGTAATATGAACAGTATCTGAGGCTGAACATCCATACTGAGTGGTCGCCGTAACGCTGTAGGTACCAGTATTCGTAACCGTTATTGTTTGAGTAGTAGCTCCGGTCGACCAATTGTAATATAAACTACCTGCCCCAGCATTGAGAATTACAGTACTTCCTGCTGGGAGTAAGGTATCGTTTCCCAGATTTGGGGTTGGCTTTGGATGAATGACGGCAGTAAGTGAGTTTGAAAAAGCAGGGTTATTTAGTGTACAACCACCCAGGCTCGATGTAAGCCGGCAGTTTATTACATCTCCGTTTTGCAGGGTTGAGGATGACCAGCTATCTCCGGTTCCGACCGCAGTACCGTTAAGTCTCCATTGAAAAACCGGTGAACTTCCGCCATTGGTGGCAGCAGCCATAAACGAAACGGGTATTCCAGCGCAAACCGGACTTGAAGGCTCCGCAGCAATACTAACGCTTACCGGGGTTGACATTCCGCTTACAGTTACAGAACCATTAACATAAGTTGCTGGAATTACATTCCCGCTGAATCCGCTAAACTGGCAATTTCCAGGGGTTTGAGAATCCCAGTTGATAGTTCCCGCTCCAACGAAGTTTCCATTGAAATTCAAATTAAACAATGTGCCATTTCCCAGGCTGGCAACACTTAGCGAAAACCAGGAAACAACCAATATGTTCCCACTCTGGTTAACAAGTAAGGAGCCATTAAGTAAGGCAGGATTTACATTCGATACACCTGAATATGTGAGCAGAGAGCCGTTAATTATCATTGTTAATGAAACAGCTGCAACCGCATTAAAATTTGTAACATTAACAGGTACTGAAACAGAACCTGAGCAGCCGGTGAAATTGCCGGCGGTACATAAGATAGTTGGCAAAGGTGTTACGGTGAGTGTGGCAGCAAAAGAGGTTTGTGCAGGCAGGCAGGTACCGGAAACCAGGCAGCGGTATTTGTAATTATTCAGTGTTGGTACCACCGCGGTAATAAGCAAAGAAGCGGTTGTTGTTCCGGAATAACCTCCTGAATTTGAGAGATTATTCCAGGTAGTTCCATTGTTGCTGCTGTACTGCCATTGATAAGTTGTAGCATTCTGAGCCACAAGCGTGAAAGAAGCATTACTATATTCCACTGCAGAAGCATTAACAGGCTGAAGAGTAATAACCGGAGGAGCATTAATTGTAATGTAATTGCTTTTTGTAAGCGAGTTGGAACCGCTTGAATTTGTTACAGTAAGCGTAACATTGTAAGTGCCTGCAATGTTATACGTTACTGTTGGATTCTGTAAAGTGGAAGTTGAAGGAGATCCGCCAGGGAACGACCAGCTCCAGAAAGTAGGATTTCCTGTTGAGAGGTCAGTAAAATTCAATGTATTTCCTGTGCATCCAATAGTGTTGTTAACGGTAAAGTTTGAAA
This sequence comes from uncultured Bacteroidales bacterium, assembly GCA_903923925.1. Taxonomy (GTDB): domain Bacteria; phylum Bacteroidota; class Bacteroidia; order Bacteroidales; family CAIXZF01; genus CAIXZF01. The sequence goes on along the minus strand of CAIXZF010000051.1, from coordinate 76,815 downwards.
CAAGGTCTGTGGGTAAGAGTCCAAAGAAATCGAGATAACGATGCATCAGTTCATTACGGGTTGAAGGGAAAGTTCCATTTGTGAGACCGGCAAATTCATGAGAAACACCAATAGTTTTATATGTGGTTCCATTATATGCCACTCCTGTTCCATAGGCTGGATTCAGATTGTTGAATATTGTGAATGCTGTACTACCGGATTGCGGAACAATATGGTCGATCCAGTTATTATCGCCACTGTAGGCAAAGCTCTGACCCTGAGTTAAAGAGGAGGACTGCCCATTAAGCGTTGAAAGATCGCTACTTCCATCAGATTCAGCTGTTATTTTAAATAAAGGGTGAGCAGTAGTCGGAGTATCGTAAAACCAGGTATCGCCACCTTCAATATAAGCTCTTCCGCCACTGTTGATAAATGCTGCAATTGCAGATCCTTCGGCAGCACTCAATATATGGTTATTGCTGTAAACTCCAAGACAAACAAAGAGTGCTGAATAGCTTGTCAGACTGGCTGGAAGACTTGTTACAACCTGACAATTGACACTGTTGGCTTCTATTGCCGTTTGAATAGAAGAGGCTGCAGTATTATTTCCATCCCAATTTATTATCAGAACCGGTATTTGTCCAACCATATGGCTGAAGGAAGCTGTTGCTGTAATTCCGTTTGAACCGTTAATGCTGATTGTAAAATCTGCAATGTGTCCCTGGGGAGCTGAGGGTGAAATAGAAACGCTAAATGAGGCGAAACCGCTGGAACCACCGGCAATGCTTCCAAATGAGATGTTGTTGGTATTGATTGTAATATAACTGCTTGCTGAAGTCAGGGTACCCAGGAGTAAATTTGCCTGCATACTGCCAATGTTCTGTAAATTGATTGTCAGGGAAACCGTTTCACCGGGATCCATTTTATTGTTATTATTTCCAGCAGGATCGGATATGCTGTTGCTCTGGTACACAATTACCGGAGTGTTGGGAGTTGACACACTTACAGTGCCGATAAAGGGTTGAAAATTCTGTTTGGTGACAACAACATCTGCTGTTATTGGAGAGGAAAAAGCAGTTATCGGAATTACAGCAAGCCCACTGGCATTTGCCTGTTTTGCACCATGCAGAACACCTGAAGCAGATAGTGCACAATAGGCATAAGGTTCAGTATTCACAGTGAAACTGGTAGTACCGGGAGGAAGAATGCTGTTATAGGTTACACTTAATTGTGGAGGTACAGAATAATATATTGAAAGGGAAGGATCTCCCATGAGGTGATAAATTTCCCAATAGTAATCTGCCGACGAAGGAGAACCCTGAACAACCGCAAGATTTCCGGCATAAACCATCTGCCCCTGGGTAGTAAACCATTTGCTGTAAGCTTCTCCATGATCGTGGAACGTTCGGTCGAATGCTCCAAGTGTAGATGCAGAATATGTTGGGTTGGCAACAATAGGTTTCGCGCCGCAACTCCAATAAAAATCTTCGTCCCAATAGGTATAGTCTGAAGCCCCAATATAACCGATTGCGCCCTTGTTTGCTGCTCTGAGCAGGGCTTCACCAAAACATTCAGTATAATCGAACTTGTTCGTAAGACATGCATTTCCAACCATTAAAGGATATTTATGAGCATTGGTCATCGCCGGAACATCCGTGGTCTGGAAAGATGGATCTGCCCATCCTGTTTCGCTTCCATGCGCTGTGTAGTTGGCAAAGCAGCAGCCGCTGTTTACATCGAGCCTGATCTGTACAGCCTGGCTGCCTGAATTCGGATATAAATATGTATGCGATGTGAGGTTGTGAGCCAGATTGAAATAAGTGCTTGTTCCATAAGTAATCTGAGGATTTGCATGTGAAGGGCCATACGTTGGGTCGCTTCCTGCTATCATAACATCATTCCCCAGAAAGGAAGGATCGGGCATCAGGTATTGCTCGTATTCGAGAGTTTTGTCGATCTGTGGCTGCAGTTGCGCAACCGAATTTGCCGAAAACCGTCCGTAATACATCTCGGGAAGATGGTCGCCGGTGTATTCGCAATAGTAAAGGTCGCTTGGGTGGGTACCAAGGCTACCGGCAAATGTGGGAAGCTGTGCTACATCTCCTACAAAAAGAACAAATGAAGGTGCCGGATTAGAAGGAGTACCTGAGGTGTAAAGGCCTTGCAGATAATTTTTAATGCTGGTAGTTGTTGAACCAACAGCTGCATTATCAGTATAGGCTTCAACAACGGTGAACCCCTTTTTCTTCTTCCAGGCTACAAATGGCTGAAGTGCCGATTGAAATGCAGCTGCCGACACAATTACATATTTAACAGGATATTGGATTATAGTATCAAGCGGGGCATCAAGTTCCTGCTGATGGTTCAATATCTGCATGTTTATTCCTCTGAAAAAAGGCGATTCGTTCTTTTTCTTTTCATTAAGTGTAAGCTGAATATCAGGATGAAGAAAAACAACATCAAGTTTAATTTCCGAATAAACTCTTAATACATGAGTTACCGGATTGTACTGAACTGCATTCACCTGAAGTCTGCCAAGTCTTAATCCACGGGAAATTCCGACAACCGTGGCCTCAGCAAGAGCTGATGGATAAAAACTGTTTGAAGAATATGCAAGAGAATCGTAAATGAATGGAGAATCTGCATTTCCGGATTTTCGCAGCGGTGGCTGAGCAGGAAGTATAGGAAAGAGGTTCAGATCATCAAGATTATAATCCACAAAAGAATAATCGATTATATTTACCTGAATATCAGCATTAAAAGGAACTTCAATAAGATTCGCAGATACAGGCAATTTGGGTGAACCTGCTTGCGATGTAAATGAAAACTCCGGAATAATCAGATCCGTAAAGTTCCCTAAAGGAGTCGCAACTGTGATGGTTTTGAAGGAGGATACCTTATTAACAGCCTGAAAATGATAAACAGTATTCTCACCGACTGCTATGCCTGTTTTCTTATCCTGACGTACCTGGATATCAATACTCCAGACCTGAAACGATAGAAAGACAAATACGAATAAAAGAGAAGCTTTTGTCATAATAATTTTCATATGACGACAAATGTAGGAAAAAGGATCTAATTGTGCATTTGAAGAATTTTCCTGGTAAGCTGATTTTTATTCAATAATAGGTGATAATAATACACTCCCGAAGGAAGGTTTACCCCATTAATGTCTTTTCCATCCCACAAAATACGGTGCTCTCCGGAGGTTGTATATTCATCATAAATAGTGCGGATAAGAGTTCCATCAACAGTATACAAAGAGATAGTTACATTACCGTTTTCATGAGTGTTAAACCAGATTGTAGTAGTGTTGCTAAATGGATTAGGATAATTTCCGCAGTCAATAGTAAGATTTTCAATACTATTTATCAATTTTGGATAGAGAATTTGTACGTTATTGAGTGTAACTGCATCCTGATCAGCCAGTTCGGAGGAAGCATCCATAGTAAGAATGAAATCGGAGGCTTGTGGCGAAGCAGATGCCGGCATAACGATGAGTTCAAGCAACACATCTCCAGCTTTTAAATTCATGGGATTAATGTTATACCATGAGATCAGAATATGGTTTTTATCAAGACGCCATTCAAGATTATCTTTCTGACCCTGTGGAATATTCACGTTCAGAATTTTATACGTTTCAGGGTATTCGATGGAAAGAGAAACTGCACCAATGCTTAAAGCCTCGCTAACAGTAAAAGGAATTGCAACTGCTCCAACAGAGCTTGCAACAATTTCGCCTGCCCTCATTAATTCAACAGAAGGCTCTGTTTTTGTAGCCGGAATGTAGGAGCCATTTACATCGCCCACGCATAATCCATTAATGTTCTGAGTATAAGGAACCGGATTCTGAATTACCACGGTTGGCACTGTAAAAGTCCAGTCACCAACGGGGAATGAAGTGATAAGGCTGACAGACCGTTTTTGTACCATCAATGCATCAATAGAGTTAATGGCCGGATTTAAATCGGCGCTGCCTGCTTTCATTTTTAAACCTGTCAGTGTAGACATTCCAACGAAATGCTTCATAATAAGCAGTGCATCTGTTGAATTAACACCACCCCATTTTTTTGTGGATGAAGAAACAAGAGAATAAGTTCCCGGAGCTACATTGGAAAAACTATAGTTTCCTGCACCATCAGTAGAGGTTTGTTGAATAGTTGCATCACCCTGTTTAAGTACTATATTGGTGCTGTCGAGGTGAGTATTGGCAGTGTTCAGGTAAGTTACACTTCCTGATAACGTTACGTATGCTAAACCAGATACATTGATGTTGTCGATATAAAGATTATTCCCATAATCGTTAATGGCAAGAAATTTAATGATAACATTTCCGGAAAGCCCCGAAAGGCTTACGGTATCTGTTCTCCAATCGCTTGCAAGTGAAGGGGTAAATGAATTGGTAGTTGCAGCACCTGTAGCAAGAACACTAGCGGTTTTTGAATACGGAGTGGAGATGTAAGTTTCGCCGCAGTCTGAATAGAGCATAATCTTCAAGGAGTCATGATAATCGCTATTGTATTGCCTGTAAGCTACTTTAAATGTTAGTTTTGGATTCGTACTTCCGCTGAGATTTATCGGAGGAGAAATCAAATTATCGTGTTGTCCCTGTGAGCCATAATCATAGAAATTCAAAGAGGCAGCCTTAGTTCCGGGGGTATTGCCACCAACTGTTGCAAGTGCCCATGTTATCGCATTATCCGGGTTTTCTATAGTCCAGTTGTTTGTTGTAAACAGGTTCGACTCAAAATCGTCGGCAAAAGGTAAAGCCTGAAGGTTAAGAATAGTAATGAAATTTGTTTTTGTTTTCGTGTTTGAGCCGCCAGGACCGTTCGCAGTTAGTGCAACAGTATACTGTCCGGTACCATTAAATTGAACATGAGGGTTTTGCGATGCTGCGCTTGTTCCGTCAACGTAAGTTACGGAATTGGGTGTAAATGTCCACAACCAGCTGCTTGGTAAACCTATCGACTGATCGGTAAAAACTACTGTTGAAGCCGGGCAGGTATTGGTTTTATTTGCGGTGAAATTCGCGGCTGTGCCTACATTCACTGTGAACGAAATAGTTCCTCCGGCTGAAGAAGTTACATTGGAAATATCAATATTCGCCAATGAACCATCAGTGAAAAAAGCATAAGGATTTGTCGAATTATTTAGCTCAACTCTGCCGGTTTCAGTGCTGAAATTTGCCATGCTAACTGAGCCGTTGCTGCTTGGAGATCCACCTGGCCGGTAAACATAAACCTCGTCTGGCGGTCCACCAGCATTTCCTGCGCCAACCGTAGTGTTTATTCTATAAATCAATAAGCCAGATCCCGGGATTGAATTTTCGAAAGTTCCGGTTTTCTTTCTGAATTCAAATACAAAGAATTCGGTTGTTGAATTTGGTGAATAAAGTTTGTAACAATTGTTGGTTGAAGAAGTTATAGGATTTAATGTATAGGTTCCACTGCTTGTTATTGCCGGTATGCTGCTAATCCAGTTACCATATTGATATTTCATGTAAGCTCCCATAGATTGCGGAGGGTTGGCATTGTTTTCCATTATATCCCAGCTTCCGACCGGCGACATTCCATCACCGGCATAGTGATAAAGATCGGGAGCGCCTAAGGTGTGGAACATTTCATGGCAAAGAACTCCGTTTGCAGATCCTGTCAGAAAATCATCAAGCTGAAAGTTGTAATCCCAGACCTGTTTCGAATTAATATATGCACTTGTTGAATACAGAGCCCAACGGTGTGGCCAGAGCAAAGTTGACCAGGCAGTAGTTCCTCCTTTGATAATGAAACAGACATTATCAACATATCCATCATTGTCATGATCAATGTTCAAACCCACCGGAACCTGGCTGGCAATAGCATTTATGGCAGCTGTAAGCAGTGCGTGTTCCCGGCTTGTCCTTTCATTCGAATGATATCCTGTGGGATTGGTCAGTGTATCAAAGGGTACGTAATAATTTCTTTCATGAGGATCCTGGTATGAAACAATAACAGTTCCAGAAGGTGACGGAAAATAGGAGGAATTGATAAACAAGGTGTTATATGAAACGTCTTTGTAATAATTGTACATGGAGTTTGCTGAAGGAGCTGTGTTGTTGAACATTGCATCATAATATGCCACATTGTTTGTAAACTCAGGCTGATCGCTGAAGCGGATATAAACTACAACGTTGTTAATCGTTCCGCTTGATAAAGGACCAAGGTTATTTATTCCATTTGGCGTTTTTGCAGGAGTATTTTCCCAGAAATCATGACGGAGCTGCGCCCATTTTGTTGAAGAAATACATATACCAGCTTGCAATTCAGTTAGATGAGGATCAATTTCTCCTAAAACATAATCGGTTGGAACCAGCTCATCATTAAGTATTGAGGCATAAACATAATATCCAGTAAGCGGATCGCGGGTAATGGTATAGTTTTCGGCATCATGCATCCGATAATAATACTCATCACCAGATGCAAAAACATTGAGCGCTGTTCCGTCAGGCTGATTAATTTTTACGGGAACATTTTTTAAAAAGGCAGCAAACGTGCTACCTGAAATTAGCATTGCTATGATAATCAGGCAACTAATTATATTAAAAGAATTTTTCTGCATCATTATTGGATTATGGTCTCAAATCGGGAAAAAAGACAAATGTAACGATTAGTATGGAATGATTAATCGATTTTTAATATTCGGATAACAGTATTTAACTTCTCGCTACTTACTTTAAGAAAGTACACTCCGTTATTAATGCGGTTTCCCGAAAGGTCAGTACCATCCCAATAAATCGTATGTTTTCCGCTTGTTAAAACTTCATTGGTTTGCCACAATACCCTGCTTTCCGGATCAAGAATGCTCAAGGTAAATCGTTCATCGGTAATTGTTGCAAAATTGATTGCAATATTGTCGGAAAATGGATTTGGAGCACAATTTACGGAATAACCAGTGTCAATACCGTTCAGATGAACAGAAGGTATCGATAATGAAGAGATATCATATTTATTTGCATTGAAATCAACAATTTCGCCTGAACAGGATGAAAAAGGTGTGAATGCTTCAAATGAAGGGGATTCATTTGAATGGCAAATTATTGTAATCAGGGCATCATTTTTTTGTAGGTTAACCGGAGAAAGACTTACCCATGAAATACTAAGAGAATTCCCATTTCTTGACCAAACCAAATCGTCTGAGGACCCATCTGGACCAAGAATTCCGGAAATATTAAGTTGATTGTTTTCCAGAGTTAAGCTGAGACTTATTGCAGCAACAGAAATGTTTTCGTTTACCCTGACAGGCAAATTCATTGATTGACCGGATATTCCGGATAACTCGCCTTTATTTACAAGCTGAATATCTTCAGTTGATTTAGCAGGAGGATTGTATGATCCATCAGCATCGCCATAGCATAAGCCTTTGATATCCTGAGTAACAGAAATGCTGCCATCAAGTACCAGGTAAGGGTTTTCAAAATACCAGTCACCTGCAGGGAATGTAGAAATGGACCCTATAAAACGTTTTTGTACAGCAAGGGCATCAACAGTATTAACATAACCGTTATTTACAACATCAGCAGCAAGCAGACGTACACCTGTAAGTTGGATCATCCCAACATAATGTTTCAGGATCAGAAGAGCATCAGTAGAATTTACTCCGCCCCAGGGTTTCATGCATAGTACATCAACTGTATAATTTCCGAAAGGATAATTATCAATCGTATAGAAACCGGCCGAATTTGTAGAAGCAAACCTGACTACATTGCTACCTTGTTTCAGGCGAACTGTTACTCCGGAAAGTGGTGTCTGGCTGAAATTATTATAGTAAACGTAGCCCGAAAAACTATCATATCCAACTTGTACAAGAATGGCATCGCTTGCAGAACAGTTTGCAGAATTTGAAACAGTAACGCCATACGTAGCACTATTTGCAACGCTGATTGATGGAGTTGTTGCCCCGGTAGACCATAAGTAGGATGTATAAGCACCACCGGCATCGAGGAGGAGAGTTGAATTGAAAGGAATTATTGTATCATTCCCAAGATTAACTACCGGAATTGAAAGAACAGAAAGTGCTAAACTATTTGATGTAACAGGGTTGTTAATGAGGCATAATTCAGATGAGGAAAGAACAGCATGAACTTCATCGTTATTACTTAGTGTGTTTGAACTCCAGCTTAAACCCGTTGCCACTGCATTCCCGTTTTTAAACCATTGAACCTGAGCTGTGGGGCCGCCATTTATAATACTAGCCGAGAAGTTAACTGTTGCGCCCTGACAAATGGGGCCATTTGGCTGACTTGAAATCGAAATGCTTAGGGGCAGGAGTGCCTGAATCTGGGCTATTATTATATTTGATGAGGCAGGATTATTAGAAGTGCAGGCTAGATTTGAAGTAAGAGAGGCTTCAATTATATCGTTGTTATTAAGAGTGCTGGTTGTATACAGGGCTCCGGTTTGAATTGGAATACTATTTCTGTACCATTGGATTGAAGGATTGCTACCTCCATTTTGAGGTGTAGCAGTAAAAATTATTGTTGAGCCCTGGCAAACTGTCCCTGAAGGAGTAGCAGAAATGCTGACAGACACTGGCAAACTTGCACTTACAACTTGAGTAAGCGTATTCGAAGTTGCCGGTGAGCCAGAGGCGCAAACAGCATTGGAAGTTAGAACACAACTAACTATATCACCATTTACAGGTACCAAACTAAACGAATTTGCATTAGTACCGGTATTGCTTCCGTTTACTTTCCACTGGTAAGCTGGCGTAGTTCCGCCATTTGTCGGAACGGCAGTATAAATAACAGAGGTTCCAGAGCAAACCGCTCCCGAAGGACTGCCTGAAATGCTGACAGTAACCGGAAGTGAAGGGTTAACAACCATGGTAACCGTATTCGAGGTAGCAGGCGAACCTGAAGCACAAGCAGCATTGGAAGTCAGAACACAACTAACTAAATCACCATTTACAGGTACTAAACTTAACGAATTTGCATTGGTACCGGTATTGCTTCCGTTAACTTTCCACTGATAAGCAGGCGTAGTTCCGCCATTTGTTGGAACAGCAGTGTAAATAACATTGGTCCCAAAGCAAACCGCCCCTGAAGGACTGCCGGAAATGCTGACAGACACTGGCAAACTAGCACTTACCACCTGGGTAAGCGTATTCGAAGTCGCCGGTGAGCCTGAAGCGCAAGCAGCATTGGAAGTTAGCACGCAACTAATCAGATCGCCATTAACAGGCACATGACTGAAAGTGTTGGCATTTGTCCCGGTATTACTTCCGTTTACTTTCCACTGGTAAGCTGGTGTGGTTCCACCGTTTGTTGGAACAGCAGTATAAATAACAGAGGTCCCTGAGCAAATCGCCCCTGAAGGACTGCCGGAAATGCTGACAGTAACCGGAAGTGAAGGGTTAACAACCATGGTAACCGTATTTGAGGTGGCCGGTGAGCCTGAAGCACAAACAGCATTGGAAGTCAGAACGCAAGAAACTAAATCACCATTAAGAGGCACATGACTGAAAGTGTTGGCATTGGTCCCGGTATTGCTTCCGTTTACTTTCCACTGGAAAGCTGGTGTGGTTCCACCATTTATTGGAACGGCAGTATAAATAACAGTAGTCTCCGGGCAAACTGTTCCTGATGGACTACCAGAAATACTCACTGTAACCGGCAGTGATGGATCAACCAACTGTTGAACTGTATTCGAAATGGCCGGCGATCCGGAGACACAGCTTGCATTTGATGTCAAAACGCAAGAAACCAGGTCATTGTTCGAAGGAATATAACTAAAAGCAACGGAATTAGTTCCTGCATTCACACCATTTACTTTCCATTGATACACTGGTGTACCTCCTCCATTTACTGGAACTGCTGTGAAGCTCACGGATGTCCCTGAACAAATCGTTCCTGAAGGAATACCAGTAATACTTATTGATACCGGAAGTATTGTATTTACTATTTGCTGAATACTGTTAGAAGTAGCTGGCGACCCGGTACCACAGGATGAATTAGATGTAAGAACACAGCTTATCTGATCATTATTTGCGGGTACGTAACTGAATATATTTGAGTTGGTTCCTGAATTCGTGCCATTCACTTTCCATTGGTATGCTGGTGTTGATCCACCATTTGTTGGAGTTGCTGTAAAGCTAACTGAATTCCCTGAGCAAACCGCACCGGCTGGACTGCCTGCAATACTTACCGAAACTGGTAGTATCTGATTTACTGTTTCCTGAATAATATTTGAAGTTGCAGGCGACCCACTGGCGCAACTTGCATTCGAAGTCATAACACAGGAAACCTGATCGTTATTGGCTGGTGCATAACTGTAAGCAGTGGCATTTGTTCCTGCATTTATACCGTTTACTTTCCACTGGTAAACCGGGCTTGCACCTCCGTTTACCGGAATAGCAGTAAATGCAACTGTAGTTCCTTCACAAATTGTTCCCACTGGTAAATTTGAAATACTGACGCTGGCAGCTAAAAGATTTGTAACCAAGGCGGTAATTGTGTTCGATGTTGCAGGATTCCCTCCCGGACAAGCAATATTTGATGTAAGTACACAGCTGATTATATCGTTATTTGAAGGTGCATAGGTAAAAGTACTACTGTTTGTACCACTATTCGCACCATTTACTTTCCATTGATATACCGGTCCTGCACCTCCATTTACCGGAACTGCTGTAAAAGTAACCGAACTACTCTGGCAGGATGGCCAGCTCTGACTGGTATTAATGCTCACAGAAACAGCATTTCCGGAGCTGATTGTAATGTAATTCGTTTTTGTAATAACGTTGGATGCGCTCCCTTTTGTAATTGTCAGACTAACTGAATAAACGCCGGCAGCAGCATAGCTATGCACAGGACTTTGTGTGGTCGATGTACCACCATCCCCGAAATTCCACTGCCACCCGGTTGCACCACCTGTCGATTGATCTGTAAAAGTAATATTCGAACCGGTGCAAATACTCGTTGCAGAAGCCGTAAAATTCGGAACTAATTGTGTTCCTGTTATATTAACATTGTCAATATAAATATTATTGCCATAATCATTGACAGCTTTGAACTTTAAGGTAATTACACCTCCTGTATAACTATTCAAACTTACGGTTTCGGTTCTCCAGTCACTTGCGGCAGCAGGTGTATAATCTGTAGTTAAATATGTGCCTGTCCCTAAAGTAAGACCTGTTTTTGCATACGGAGTTGCTACCAGATTTTCACCGCAATTATTATAGATCTGAACCTTTAATGAGTCATGATATGAACTGCTGTATGGCCGGTATGCAACCTTAAATGTAAGCTGGGCATCTCCATAAGTGCTTAAATTTAGGAGTGGAGTGCTCAGATAATCAACTGCTCCTTGTGTTGCATAAGCATAACAGTTAAGCCAGGGACTTTTAGTTCCTGGGGTGTTTCCCGGTACAGCGCTTTTAATTGCCCAGGTGATGCCGGCATCCGGATTAGTTAAAGTCCATGAGTTTGTGAGAAATGAGTTGCTTTCAAAATCATCAGTATATGTGGGTGATAATGTAGGCTGAACGAGAATATAACTCGTTTTTGTCTTCGTATTCGTGCCACCAGGGCCACTTGCTGTTAATGCAACGGTGTAATTTCCGGATGCATTAAACTGGACATGAGGATTTTGTGATGTTGAGGAGGTTCCATCAACATAAGTTACTGTGGCCGGAGTGAAAGCCCATGACCAAGAAGTAGCTCCTCCCTGCGACTGATCCGTGAAAATAATAGTTTGTCCGGGACATACCGATGTTTTATTTGCTGTAAAATCTGCCGCCAAGGGAATGGTAACAGTAAATGATATTGTTGCATTAGCAGCAGTTACAGCAGAAATATTTAACCCGGCGAGTGTGGCATCTGAGAAAAAACAAAATGGATTCGAAGTATTGTTAAAAGTTGTCCTGCCACCGGCTACAAAATTGGCAGAATTAATAGTGCCGTTAACGGTGGTTGTGCCATTTAAACGGTAAATATAAATTTCATCGGGAGGGCCGCTGGCATTGCCATCTCCGGCCAAAGTATTTATCCTGTAAATAATTAATCCTGATGCAGGAATAGAGTTTTCGAAAGGGCCTGTCTTTCGTCGGTATTCAAAAATAAAAAACTCTGTTGATGAATTAGTGGATGCCAGTTTATATACATTATTTGTTGATGAAGTGATGGGATTCAGGGTATAGGTTCCTGAAGTAGTTATTGTAGGTATTGTTGAAATCCAGCCTCCATATTTATATTTCATCCAGGCACCCATTGATTGGGGTGGATTTGCATTATTCTCCATTATATCCCATCCTCCCACTGGACTCATTCCATCACTTGTATAATGATAAAGGTCGGGTGCTCCAAGTGAATGGAACATTTCATGGCAAAGAACTCCCACACCTGAGCTCAGTGTCATGTCCTCAAGCTGAAGATTATAATCATAAACCTGCTTCCCATTAATACTTACAGTTTGCGAATACAATGACCAGCGGTGAGGCCATAAAAGTGTACTCCAGGCCGTAGTAGCACCTTTAATGATAAAACAAACATTGTCAACATAACCATCGTTATTGAAGTCGAGATTTAGCCCTGCCGGAACCTGGCTGGCAATCGCATTTACTGCATTTACAAGTAAGGTGTGTTCTCTTGTGGTCCTTTCGGCATCTGTGCTGTAACCAATAGTATTTGTTGAAGCATTATAGGGTACATAATAATTTCTTAGATGACTGTCCTGATAAGAAACAATTGTTGTTCCCGAGGGTAATGGATAATACGTTGATGGTACACTTAAGGTATTGTAAGATACCTCGCTGAAGTAGTTTATCATCGAATTATAATTGAGGGTAACATTGTTAAACATATTATCATATGTTGTAAGCGAAGTCGAAAATTCTGTTTGATCGCTGAAACGGATATAAATAACAATGTTATTTAATGTTCCTGTATTTAAGGTGGCAATACCTGATGCACCTGCAATTACAGGCCGGGCAGGGGTATTTTCCCAGAAATCAGCCCGCAGTTGTTTCCACTCAGCATCTGAAATATCAACCCCGGCAACTAAACCAGCTAAAGCGGCATCAGCCTGCCCTACGATTATTGTTGTTGGAATGAGCTGATCACCCTGCTTTTCAGCATATACATAATACCCCTGTGAATTCTGTAATATTGTGAAATCATTTCCATCATGGATTCGGTAATGGTATTCATCTCCTGATGCAAAAACACTAAGAACTTGTCCATCAGGCTGTTGTATGCTAATTGGCACATTCCTTAAAAATGCAGCATTTACACTTGATGGCAACTCGAAAAGGCACAGATAAAATAGTGCGATAAAAATCAGAAAACGTTTATTCATAATAGGGTATTTTAACTTAATGCGCAAAAATATAAGAATGTAACAAATTATTCAATGAAACGGATGCAGGATTCCCCTTTTTTAACCTTTATTAATTGAATTAATTGAATCAAAAAGAAAAAGGGCGCCGTCTGAATTGCACCCTTTTTCATCTTTTTCAATACAATTTTACTCTTTGATAATAATTTTTAAAGTCTGTATTTCTTTGGAAGAAAGAAGATTAATGAGATAAATACCTTTTGGAAGCCCTGAGCCGTCAATTTCTGCTAAGAGCTTTCCTTTCACTGTAACAGCATTAATTTCGCGAACTGCTTCGCCAAGTGTATTTACCATTGTAATAGTAAGCGGACCTTCATCCATGCCATTAGCTTCAAGGGTAAATTTCCCTTCGGATGGATTCGGATAGATTTGGATCCCACTGGAAGCCGATTCCTGAATTCCGGTACACGCATCAACATAAATTACCATATCCGCACTACTGGAGCATCCATAGGCATCTGTATAAGTGTAAACCAGCGTATTGAAACCAGGTGTAACATTCGGAGGAAAGAAGAATAAACTACTTACTCCTGGTCCTGAATAATATCCCCCCGCAGGCTGTCCGCCGTTAAGCAAAACACTGGGAACATTTGCACATACCGCCGGCATTTGCGCAAATGTTACTACAGGAAGTGGCGATACCATAATAGTAAATGGATTGGATGCTGGTCCTGTTCCGCAGGCATTATTTGCTTTAACTGTTACTAAAGCTGCACCTGAAAACATTGCATTCCAGTAAATTGTGGCATTAAGTGTAGTTCCGCTTATAGTTCCGGCATTTGGAGGCGAAAGCGTCCAGGTATATGAACCAGCTCCTGTTGTTCCTGTAGATATAATGTAGGTTGATGGAGATCCCTGGCAGATCTGAACAGGAGTAGATAAAATTTGTGGAGCAGGTAAAGTAGAGACTACATGTATATAATTGGGCTTCAGAATGGTATCTGTAACTGTGCCGTTTGAAACAATGAGAGTAACGTCGTAGGTTCCGGCATTAGCATAGGATACAGTCGGATTCTGAAGTGTGCTGCCGGAAGGATTACCACCGGGGAACGACCAGTTCCAGCTAGTTGGATTTCCATTGGAAGCATCCTGAAAACTTGCCGTAGCTGATTCACAAACTGTGGAATTTAAGGATGAAAAATTTGCCGAAAGCACATCGCTCATCAATCCGAAGAAAATAAGATACTGATGCATTAATTCCTGTTTGGTTGAAGGGAAGGATCCATCTGTAAAGCCACCGAATTCATGCGAGCAACCAATTGTTTTATAGGTAGTTCCGGCAAAGGCAACTCCTGTATTGTATGCGGGAGTTCCATTCTGCAGGATGTTGAAAGCATTGTTTACAGGGATAAGATGATCAATATAATTATTTTCACCACCATATGTAAATACCATGCCCTCGGTAAACGACCCCACTGTACCAATCACTGTTCCAAGATCAGAGGTTCCATCACCATCGCCCTGAATATTAAACATCAGATGTGCCGCTGTTTGTGTATCAAAGGCCCAGGTGTCGCCTCCTTCCATATATACCTTGCCTCCGCCTGAGAGGAAGGCAGCCAGCTGATCGCCTTCGGCAGTTGATAAGACATAATTACTGCTGTAAATACCCAGACAAATAAATATGGTGTTGTACTGGCTGAGATTAGCCGGAAGTGAAGTCTGAAGATCAGCAGTTAAACCAAGACTGCTGATTGCTGTCATCATTGCAGGAGCTGAACTATTATTCGGATCAAAATTCACAATGAGGATTGGAATCTGTCCGATAATCTTATTAAAACTACCTGTACCGCTAATACCAAGGTTTGCAGCAAGATTCATGGTGAAATCGGCCAAGTGCCCCGGAGGTGTGGCACCACTGGCAGTAATGTTGTAACTTTGAATTGCTGTAGCCCCACTTGCTATTGCTCCGTAAGTTTGTGTAACAGAATTTATTGTGATGTAGGTATCCGTCGATAATAGTGTGCCAATTACAGCAGCTGCATCTGCAGAACCAGTATTAGTTATGCTGATTTGAAGATCAACAGTTTCGCCAATATCAATTTTGCCATTATTATTTCCTGAAAGATCTGAAACTGTTACTGTTCCAACTGTAAGAATTGGTGCATGCCCCTGAAGAGCGAAATTGCTGCTCCAGATATTCGTACCATCTGTGGCAGTCATGTTAAACATAATCATATGTCCATTCGGAATGTTATTCGTAACGCTGAGTGCAAAACCATTCGCAACCGACACCGAACTGTTTGCATTTACATCACCGTAAAGTTCTGTATTGTCTGTAATTGTTACATAAGGATCGGTACTCGATATGCTCACTGTAACATTCGTTGCAACAGTAACTCCTACATTCCTGACTCCCAGACTCAGTAAAATACTTTCACCATAATCAAGCATACCATTATTATTGCCTGCAGCATCATTAATAACATGAGTATCTTTTACTACATACGGTCCGCTTTGAGGAATTACCGCAATGTTGCCCTGATAAGGAAGATAATTGTGCTGAGTTACAGTTACTTTAGCGGTACCCGGATCCTGAACAGGTCCCGGGAACTGTACGAGGGCAATTCCTGCAGCATCGGTAAATGCAACGCCATAAATGCTACCGGAAGCATTGCTGATACAAACCATTGCATGCTCCTCAGGTCCGTTCGGACCGCTAACTGTTACCTGCATTGATGATGCTCCCAGAAAAAGCTGCGGATCGTGATTCACAACAAGGGTCATCGCCTGTTTGGTCCATGGTTCTAAGGATGCATCACCAAGCCATAAATAAGTCCTGACATTGGAGCGACCCAGCGTACCATGCACATTTAAAACGGTGATGTTGGCAAAGTTTGTAACATACCCAATGTTGTAAATGCCTTCTTCAAAAACAGCCTTGTACATTTCTTTGTCGTAATCGTGATTCGGAATAGTATAAGATGGTATAATAGCCCCGTTAATAGCCACAGATGCTACAGGTGATTTCATGAAAGATTCGCAGAGACAATCACCAGGGAAATCTACAATATCCATGTTATCGCAACAAACATCAAACAACACAAACAAACGGTTTGCATTTGTAAGCTGAGCTACATTTGTTGCAGTGAAACTCCCCGTTGCTCCCCATTCCCAGAATTCTGTCTGGCTGCCATGTCCGCGGTAATTTAGAATTCCGCAGGATGTGTTATTGATATAGTCAACAATGTCGCTGTTTCCGGCTCCGGCTCCTCCATAACAGGCCTGGAATATCGGATTCTGCAAACCATAGGTAAATGTTCTGATCTCTTCTTTACATTGTGTATATTTCTGAGGATATTGCTCCATATGAGCCACAAGCAATGAATGTTCAGCCCAATTTGTGCTTACATCCGGTGTAAAATAATGTGCCATGGTTTTTTCAATCTGTCCGCCAAGATCTGAAAGGTTATCGTAGGTGAAGCGGCCAATGGCAAGGTCGGCATAATGGTCGTCGGGACCATCAAGACAGGTATACCAGCTGTCAGAATACGTAGGATCCTCAGAGGCTGGAGCCCACCAGTACATAGGCACAATGTTTGCTCCGCCTCCTGCACCTCCGTTCGGATAAGCATCTCCGACAATAAGCACATATTCCAGGTTTTCATCATTGTATAACTGCTGAATGTAATCTTTAAATTCCTGTGGCTGGCTGAATCCTGCCTGCAATGTTCTCACTTCAACCTTATATCCCTGCTGATTTTTCCACTGAACCAAAGGAGCAATAGTAGATAAAGCAGTGGTATTGGTAATTACAAGATATTTTACCGAGGTATCAGCCGATGAAAGTAGTTCTGTTAATCCCATCATCCCGAAATTCAGAATAGACGACTTGTACATTCTGTAGTATAAAGGTTTAACCGCTTTGCTTCTGTTAAGTGCTGTTTCTGTATCGCTGCTTTCGAAGTCAATCCTGATTTTTATACGGCTTGTTACCTCAAGTTTCTTTGTAGTGGAGCTGTAACTGAAGGGTACATAATGAAAACCACTGATCCGGACATCTCTCCAGATTCCCGGCTTTTCAACAAGAATATTCTGAGCAGGGAATGTAAATCCTCCTGCATAAAATGCCTTATCATAAACAAATTCGGGCTGTTTAGCCTGTTTAATATCCTTGGTTGGAGTTTGGAATGGATAAACAAGGTAGTTATCCAATACAGTTTTTTCTTCCTCAAGAATTGTAACCTTCGCAATTTTGTTTTCGGGTAGTCCGATGATCTCATTAATCATTGGCAATTCTGGCCTTCCAACTTCCTTGGTAGTTTGCATTTCTGTTAGCGTAAGACGCTGGAAATTGCTGCCATTCTGCTGTACGTCAGAAACAAACATTCCTGGTACTTTTATTTCCAGCGTCATTGAACGGGTCCCTGATTTCTCAATCATTTTAAGTTCAGGTTTACCCTGACTGCCCCCGTTGAAACTTACCCATCGCTCTTGTCCGTAAAGGCTCACAATTGCAAGCATCAGCAGTCCGCTTAGTAAAATCTTTTTCATGATTTTTATGTGTTATTGGTAAAAATAATCTTCAATTTCCATTTGGTAACCAGGAGCCATTAACGTCTCCTGTACATAAACCCTTAATATATATAGTGTTTTGACCTGTAAGGCCAATGGTCACGGTTTTTTGCTCAAAAGTCCAGTCGGATACAGGGAAACTTGATGTTATACCGACAAAGCGTTTTAAAATTGCCAGGGCATCAATAGAATTTATGTATTGACTTCCATCAATATCTGCTGCAGCAAGGAAAATTCCCTGCAAATACGCCATTTGCACAAAATGCCTCATTACCATTAAAGCATCAGAGGAACCTGCGCCTCCCCATGCCTTACTGCATTGAGTCTCAAGAGTATAAACCCCGGGAGCAACATTAGGGAATGTAAACACACCACTGGCATTCGTTGTATACTGCCCGGCAAGAATGCCGTTTTTGTGGAGGTAAACTGTTACACTGTCGAGCGGATCTGATGTAGCATTAGAATAACTTACTGTCCCGCTGATTGTTGCAGGTGGATTTGTCCATATCTGCATAGCAGGATCGCCCAGCACATTGCAGGTAAACATGCACCAGCGCAATGCGCCTTCTTCCCATTGTCCGGGAGCGGTTACCCAGGGTGCCGTTGCAATCTTCGAAAGTGTATGCGCCATTCCTACAGCCCTTTCTCCATCATTATAGAGAGCATCAACAAATTCTCTGTTTATATGCTGCGACGGACCTTCGGTAGTTCCTTCGTTAAACCAGCCATAGCGGGAGTTCCCGATGAAAACATTGCAAAAGTTAGGAATACAGAGCATTTTTTCAGCAATACAGTCGCTGGCATCGAATTGCCCGCAATAGCATCCATGCGAATACACAGGCATGAAACCGTGTGTTGTTCCGTTTACCTGGCTGAAATTGGCAGCCGTAATAGTGCTGTTATACATCCGCATCAGGTAAGTTGTATTTGCATGCCCTACATGATATAGAAAAGAATGACCCTGGTTAATTTTTGTCAGTAGTTGTGTATAAGTCCATGCTGCCGGAGCACCTCTGTCGTACAGAGTATCATATACTTGCGTGGAATCGAGACCGGATGTGGTATATCCGTTATCGGAATGTGTACCGATAAGCAAATCCAGGTAATCGGCACCCCAGGTCAAAGGGTTGTTGTACAGGTTTTCGCCAACCAGCAACGGCTTGTTAAGGTCTGCAATAACTGGCGATTGCTGGTACATCAGCGTTTTATTCAACATAACATTGAGTTCATTGATATCGCTTGCACAAAAGCGGCCCACCGAAATTTCGGGTAGAAGATCCTCCTCACCGGGTTCACCCCATTTGCTGTCACTGTCGGCATTCCAATTCCCGTCAAGTGCCGAAAAATAAATATCAGACGGAATGTCGTTATCGGTATAAAGCGATGAAGACATCACTTCACAGTAAAGCCCTCTGTAAGGCATAAGCTCTGCATCTCCTGCCAGCAACACATGTTCAATAGCATTGTTCTGGTATTCCTGGATGATGTAATTCCGAATTTTCTCTGCATTATCAATCCCGGCGGAATTGGCATAAACAACATTGAGCGACTTTACTTTCACTTTTAATCCGCGTGTTTGGTAGAAGTCAATTAAACCCTGGAAATGACTGGCAAAAATTTCAGGAGAAATAATAAGCATTTGATAATCAGTTGTATCTGCTGGGAGAGGCAAATCGTACTGCGATAGCATTTCGGGATTCTGAGCAAAACGCTTTACCCTTTCTATTGCTGATTTTGAAGAACTTAAAAGTAGATTTTCCTTTGTTTCTGAGGGTTTTGTATTGATTACAATAGTTACTTTGGAGTAATACCAAAGCTTTCGTGTGGAGGCTATGTATGATGCCGGTGTAAAACTTGATAATGCGAGTGTATACCCATTCATATACTGTGTTATCAATTTTCCACAGGAAGTCCGTGGATAATTTTCTGCGGATGCATAGGCTTTTTTATCAGTGATGAATTGATGCTCAGTTGTTTTGCTTAAGGGTTCAGAAGGCTGATGTGGGTACAACAAAACAGATCCGGGGATTTCAACCAAGCCTTCACCAAAAAATTCAATACTGCTTGCTGTTTCCCCTGCAGGAATCAGCAAAGAAACACTGGCCCATGGTAACTCGGGCTGTCCGCATGCAGCAGTCTGTATAGTTTTTCCGAAAACCAGGTTTTGATAGATTCCCCGGCTGCTGAGTGTAAAATTGTCAAAATAATAATCATACCGTATTGTACCGGCCTTTACATTAAAAGCAAGAATGCCGGGAACTACAGCCAGAATTAGTAAAAATATTTTCCGTAAACTTATAGTATGCATGCTTATTGAATGATTAGTTTTTTCACAATAGTTCTACTGTTTGTTTCAAGGCTCAGGTAATATAAACCAGGTGATAAAGGGGCAATTGAAAAGGTTTTGGTGTTTTTTCCGGCACAGGAAATATAAGGCTCAGAAATCAGAATCCGGCCCAGGCAATCGCTTAGTGCAAACCACGTAGCTTCTTCTTTTTCGGAATAGAAATCTACAGCAAAGTTTCCTGAATTCGGATTTGGGAAAACACTACAATAATTCTCCTGATTTTTTTCATTGATATTCACACAGTTATCAATGAAAAGAAAGGCATTTGCCGAACCATTGTTCCCGTTTGTATCGGTAACAGTATAGGTAATGCTGATAATCTGACCAATCATGGCAGCTGTTGGGGTGAAGATGCCATTGTTCACTCCCTGTCCCGAATAAGTACCTCCGGCCGGACTGCCTCCTGTTAAGGTAACTGCTGGATTATAATAACAATATGTGCTAAATGGAAGCGTAAAACTAACAGCAGACTGCACAGCAACCGGCGGTAAGTCAATGTAATCTATCCATGCTGCATCGCTTCCTCCGCCAGTGTTCTGATCTTTCGAATAGACCCATCTGAAGGTATGACTGCCAGAAGTAAGAGGGAATGCAACCCTGCCCCAGCTTACCGCACCCGACCATTGTCCTTTTACTACTCCATCAATATAAAACCTTAAAAAATCGTAATCCAGCTCCGAGGAAACTTTACGGTAAAAAGAAATACTGTCGGGAGCAGTAACCGTAAATGTTCCCGTAAGTTCTGTGTTTTGCATATCGCTGATAATCCCTGATCTGGCACAATAGGTTCCCTCATAAGGGTTTGCAGTGGTAATTATCCATGGAACATCACCAGCCTGCGACCAGGGGTATTTAGTGAAATCGCCTGTTTCCCAGTCCTCAAGCTGCGCACCGACAGAAAAATTAAGTGGGAAAACCGTTGTATAACTGCCAGCATTGGCACTAAGGTTTAACATAATTGTAAATGCATTCCCATTCAGCGCCATCGCACTTATTGTAACTGGAAATGTAACACTCACCAGTTGTCCGAAGACAATTGTCCCCAATACTGGATTTGGTGAGGGTAGTGTAATATATGATGCACCACTGCTCAGTATTCCCAGGGTGTTATCAGCTGTAAGGATTCCGTTGTTGAGAATCATAGCGGTAACCATAATTTCTTCGCCGGGTTCTATTAGTCCGTTGTTGTTTCCAAGGGTTTCAACAAAGCTATAGTTGGGCATTAGCAGGTAAACCGCAGCAGCATGGGGCAGCACTTGTATTGCATCCAGATCGAAACCTGCATTGTTTCCGGCTGATAAACCATTATTATCGTCAATTACCTTAAGATATCGTGCTTGTGTAACAGCAGCATTCGCGAAATCAAAACCAGTTGTACCTGTAGCATTTCCTATCGGAGTCCAGGGTCCGTCAGGAGAATTTCCGGCCTGAACATTGTATCCTTCCGGATCACCATCATCTTCAACAATCAGAATGTCATTTCCGGGTTCATCAGAAATTGATTTCTGCATATCAATAACAATGCTGCCTCCTTTACCTAAACTGTACCTCACATTATCAGCTTCGCCAATAACAGCGGGAGTAAAACCTTCATCATCAAAATTATTTCCGGGAATTACACAACTAACAACTTTATAGGCATACTGCATATTCTCAGGAGCAAGCTGAGCATTGAGAGTCGTTGCTGTGGCCGCAGAAATTGATACAGCCTGGAAAGTTTTGCTGTGATAACCATTGGCCGAAATAGTAACAGTATAGGTTCCGGGCAAAAGGTATTTGTGATAATAACCAATCCCGGTATCTGAATAAACAGGGTAGAAGCTGTTCACCGAAATAACTGCAGATACAGGGTTTCCGCTCACAGAATCTGTAATGGTACCCTGCAAGCCATACCCTGCCTGTGTGGTCATTGCCAGCATCGAAGGCCTGTTCTGATCGCAATACGTCTGAATCTGAGCAGCCGGTGGCTGCTTATCCAGCGACACTTCCAGCGACCAGCTTATTATGCCGCTGGTGCCATAACCCATATCTTTGGTGCTGCCGTTTATGGCATACATAGTTATATAACCTTGCCCGTAAGTGAGATTGCTGTAGCCTGATGTGCTTGAATACAGGTTGCCAAGAAATGCATTGGCAGCATCTTCTGCGGAAGGATTTCCACGGTAACTCCAGGGGTAAGCAATGGTTTCTGTTCCTGCATGGTAGGAAATATAAATTGAGAGCGGATGACTGAAAAGGAAATCCCGCACAATTTTCGATTCCGGCTGAGAATATTCGCCTGTGCTATTGCCTTCACCACCCCACATATATCCCATATCGCGGTTAACATCTACGCCATTTTCATTATAGCGGTCGTTATTTACCCTTCCATCAGGATTGATCATGGCAATAAGCCAGATCTGCCGCGAATTTATAAGTTCTGAGTAGAATGAATTTGTTGAATAATTATTACACAGTTCCCTTGCAAACCGAACCACCATTTCGGGGCCAACAAGTTCATCGCCATGGATGCCGCCCTCAAACAAAATCGATGGTTCTGCCTCGTTCACAGTAACATTGTCGCTTATTTTAAGGGCAACAAGCTGTCTTCCACCAGCGGAAGTCCCCAGGTTTACCTTCATACAGATGTTGGGATGGGCTGTCGAAATGCTGTCCATCAGGTCGAGCATCTGCTGATACGACAAATACGCATCATCGGTTGAACCGCTTTCCTTCTGAGCGAAAGATTCAAAAGAAATAAACAAAGCAAGGGCAAGAAGTAAGGTGTAGATTCTCTTCATATGTATAACTATATTTTCAAAGACATTTATTTACCTGAAAAGTTGCTTTATGCAAGCCGGATATCACAAAGATAAGGTATGTGGGGAGATGATGGAAAAAAGTGACTCATTAATATACGTAATTGGTATTAAGTAAATAATTTTTACCTTTGCAGATATTAGTGTATACTGTAATGGACAAAATGAAAATACAATCATACATACTATTGAAGGTTTTGATTCTTTTGGTAGGATTATCAATAGTTTTCACCTCCTGCATCTCTCAAAAGAAAATAAGATATCTGCAGGGTAATAATCAGGCAGATACAATTCAGGTTAATAAAAATGCAATGGCCAGTACCTATCGCCTCTGTATGGGCGATAATCTGCATATACGGGTTACAGGCCTTGATGAGAAGATGAATAACATTTTCAATTTGACTTCTGGTGGTTCAAACGCTTCCATGGGTAACAGCGAATCTGGTGGTGCCTATCTTTCCAGTTATACTGTTTCAAATGAAGGCACTATTGATTTTCCTGTTGTTGGGTCTGTAAATGTAGTTGGCCTTACCTTGTCGGAAGCAAAAACCAAGCTGTTTAACAGGGTTAGCGAATATATAAAACAACCCACAATTATTATTAAACTTACAAGTTTCAACATTACTTTGCTTGGGGAGTGGAAAAGTCCGGGTAAAAAGCCGATTTTTCAGGAAAAACTTACCATATTTGAAGCAGTGGGTATAGGAGGCGATCTGCTGCCTTTTGCCAATCGTAAAAAAATTCGTCTTGTCAGGCAAGTTGATGACAAAGTCAATATCGTGCTGCTCGACCTAACAAGTAAAGATATCATCAAGTCGGAATATTACTACCTCAGACCCAATGATATCCTTTATGCAGAAGCGTATACCGAAAAAGTATGGTCATTTGAAGCTTTTCCATACGGTCTGCTCTTCTCTTCCATTACCATGGCCATGGTACTCTTGAATTACTTTAAATAATTTTGCACGTGGATCAATTACAGGAATATCAAAAAGAAGAAACCATCGATATAAAAGCTCTGCTGTTTAAACTCAGGCGGAGTTGGTACTATTTTATTTTCTTCGTGTCGGTTTCAATGGCAGTGGCTTTCTTGTTTAACCGCTACGCCGAGAAAATTTTCCAGACCTCATGCACTGTCCTGGTAAAAGATGACAAAGCTGCCGGTGCTGATTTTATTGGTGGCATGAATATGTTTGCCCCCCAGAAAAAAATCCAGAATGAAATCGGAATTCTGCAATCGTATAAACTATCACGTTTAGCTGTAATGGCTATGAATCTCCAGGTTACTTACATGACTGAGGGAAGATTCCGTTTTATTGAACTCTATAAATGCAGTCCTTTTGTAGTAGAATACGATTCCGCATTTCCGCAATTGGTGAATGTTCCGGTATTGCTGAAGATTCTGAATGATGATAAATACCAGATAGAATTTGGCGATCTTGAACGGGCCAACCTGTATAATTTCAGGGAAGGAAAAGTTGTTGATGGCGTTTCCCTGCCAAATACAATTAAAAAAACACTTTCTTTCGGCGAATTATACCAGACAAAATTTTTCTCCTTCAAAATTAACCGAACTCGCTTTTTTAGTTCATCCAATAGTAGTCAGAGTTTTAAGTTTTTCCTCAACACTATCGATCAGCTTGCGAATCAGATGAAGGGAGTCGAAATAACAACCCTTAACAAAGAAGCTTCTATTCTCAACATCAGCTTTAAAAATAAGGAATCCGGAAAAGCTGTGGATTTTGTGAATACACTTGCCCAAGCCTACATTCAGCGCGATCTTGATGAAAAAAATCAAAAGGCCATCAATACAATTGCATTTATTGATAGCCAATTAACTGATATTACCGACTCTCTTGGCAATGCAGAGAGAAACCTCCAGAATTTCCGCGAACAGAACAAAATTATGGAGTTAAGTACGGAGGCTGGCACAGTATTCGGAAAAGTAAGCCAGCTGGAGGGCGAAAGAACAACATCACTGCTTAGGGCAAAGTATTTAAAATATCTGTACGATTATCTTAAAAAAAGTTCTGAGCTGAAAGATGAAATCGTGGCGCCTTCTGCTATGGGTATTGAAGAACCAATACTTGCCGGATTAGTAACAACTATTAATGGCTTAATTAGTGAAAAGGCTCAATTCGAGCTTGGATCTACTGAAAAAAATCCATACCTGGAGCTTGCCAACGAAAAAATTAAGAAGGTTGCCGCAGCTTTATTGCAAAATGTGCAAAATACCATAAACCTTTCAAATATTACTTCAAAGGAACTCGACAGAAGAGCAGCAATAATTGAAGCTGAGGTGAACAAACTCCCGGGCACAGAACGTAAGCTCATCAACATTCAGCGAAAATTTAACATAAACGATAAAATTTACACCTACCTCCTCGAAAAGCGTGCTGAATCTGCCATTGCGAAAGCCTCTAACCTTTCCGACAATAAAGTTATTGATGAGGCCAGAGGGGCAACGCTTGTGTATCCTAAAACATCCTTGAACTATTTGATTGCTCTCTTGATCGGGCTCATCATTCCAATTCTGATTATCTACCTCAGAGAGTTCATGAACGATACCATCGTTGAAAAGAAGGACCTTGAAAATCTTACGAATATCCCTTCTATCGGGCATATTGTTCACAGCGACAAGGATACTCAGCTTGTAGTTTATAACCACCCGAAATCTGCTATTTCTGAAGCCTTCAGATCGGTGAGAACCAACCTCCAGTTCATGGGAAAAGGGAAGGAAAAACTCACCATTATGGTAACCTCCACAATGGTTTCTGAGGGTAAAACCTTCACATCCATGAACCTTGCTTCCATTTATGCACTTTATGGCAAGAAAACGGTTCTTCTGGGATTTGACCTTAGAAAGCCTAAAATTTACAAGGATTTCGGACTATCGAACAGTGCAGGTCTGAGCTCTTACCTTATTAATAAAAGTACGATAGATCAGATTATTCAACCCTCTCCTGTCGAGAACCTCGATCTAATAATGGCTGGCCCCATTCCTCCCAACCCTGCCGAATTAATTGCTTCTGATAAAACATCAGAACTTTTTGCAGAATTGAGAAAACGCTATGATTTTATTATTGTTGACTCACCTCCGGTTGGCCTGGTTACAGACTCCTTCCTGCTTATGAAGCATACCGACATCAATGTGTTTGTTGTACGACAGTTTTATACACATAAAAAAGCATTTGGCGCCATTATAAAGGACGTTGAATCAAGAGATTTGCCGAATATAGCTATTCTGATTAACGATGTGAAGCTGGGCAATGAAGGCTATGGTTACGGCTATGGATATGGCTATGGTTACGGCTATGGTTACGGTTACGGTTATGGCTACGGTTACGGCTATGGTTATTATGGAGATGATGCCGAAAAGAAGAAAAAAGCAAAGGGAATAAAACGTTTTTTCAAAAGAACCTGACAGGATAGGATAATTTAGGGATGGAAGGATATACGCTGAAACACCTCAGGGAACTTGAATCAGAATCAATCTATGTGATAAGGGAGGTTGCAGCCCAGTTTGAAAGGCCTTGTCTGCTCTTTTCAGGAGGCAAAGACTCCATAGTTCTTACACACCTTGCCCGTAAAGCCTTCTGGCCGGCCCGGTTGCCATTTCCTCTGCTGCACATTGATACAGGTCATAATTTTATTGAAACCCTTGAATACCGCGACAAGCTTGTTAAGGATCTCGGTGTTCAGCTTGTTGTTGGCCTGGTTCAGGAATCAATAGATGCCGGACGTGCTGTGGAAGAAACTGGCTTTAATGCCAGCCGCAATATCCTTCAAACTGTTACCTTACTCGACACAATAGAAGCGAATAAATACGATGCCGCAATGGGTGGCGCAAGACGCGATGAGGAAAAAGCCCGTGCTAAGGAACGTTTCTTCAGCCATCGGGATGAGTTTGGACAATGGGACCCTAAAAACCAAAGACCAGAACTCTGGAATATCTTCAATGGCCGTAAAAATATAGGTGAACATTTCCGCGTTTTCCCGATCAGCAACTGGACAGAAATGGATATCTGGCAGTACATCCTGCTCGAAAATATTCCAATGCCAAACCTCTATTTTACACATCAGCGGGAAGTCTTCAACCGCGATGGTGTCTGGCTCGCAGCCGCAGCTTTTATGAAGCTGAAACCCTCTGAGAAAATTGAAATAAAAACAGTAAGATGCAGAACAATCGGTGATATTTCATGCACAGGCTTGTCGCTTTCTACCGCTTCATCTGTGGAGGATATTATCAGCGAAACAGCAGCAACACGTGTTACCGAACGCGGTTCCCGCTCCGATGATAAACGTTCTGAAGCTGCCATGGAAGACAGAAAAAAAGAAGGGTATTTTTAACCACCAAAGTGAGTTCAACACACACAAATTATGGAGGAGTTTAGCTCGAAGGGATACCTTGACATGGAACTGCTGCGATTTACTACAGCAGGTAGTGTGGACGACGGAAAGAGTACGCTCATCGGCAGGTTACTCTACGATAGCAAATCCATTTTCGAAGATCAGCTCGAAGCAGTAAAAAGAGCCAGTATCCTCAAGGGAAACGACTATATGAACCTTGCCCTGCTTACCGATGGACTCAGAGCTGAAAGAGAACAGGGAATTACAATTGATGTTGCATACAGGTATTTCGCCACTCCTCAGAGAAAATTCATTATTGCCGACACTCCCGGTCATATCCAGTATACCCGCAACATGGTTACCGGCGCTTCTACAGCAAATGCTGCACTGATTCTGGTAGATGCCCGAAACGGTGTTATAGAGCAAACCCGGCGTCATTCGTATATAGCCTCCATGCTGGGAATTCCGCACATAATTGTGTGTATCAATAAAATGGACCTTGTCGACTACAGCGAAAAGGTTTACAACGATATTAAAAACAGCTATGCCAATTTCACTGAGTCGCTTAAAGTGAGGGAAATTCGCTATGTTCCTATCAGTGCTCTCCATGGCGACAATGTGGTAGATCCTTCCGGAAATATGCCCTGGTATACCGGGATTACCCTGAGGAATATGCTGGAAACTATTGATATTACAAGCGATTACAATTTCACGGAACAACGTTTCCCTGTTCAGTACGTTATTCGGCCAATCAGCGACGAATTCCACGATTATCGCGGATATGCCGGACGAATTGCCGGAGGTATATTCCATAAGGGCGATGAGGTTACTATTCTGCCTTCAGCTAACACCAGCAGGATAAAGAGTCTCGATGTTTTCGAAAACGATCTTGAGCAGGCCTACCCGCCAATGTCGGTTTCTATTACTTTGGAAGATGATATCGATATCAGCAGGGGAGATATGATTGCAGGAGGAAAGCTACCCTCTGTTTCGCAGGAGCTTGATGTTATGATTTGCTGGTTCAACCTCAAACCACTTCAGGAGAACGCTAAATATGCCATCAAACACAACACACATGAGGTGCGTGGATTTATTAAAGCGATAGTTTACAAGATAAACATTAGCTCCCTTGATGAAATTTATGATGATAAAGTTGTGAAAATGAATGAAATTGCACGAATCACACTGAAGACAACAAAACCTCTTATTTTTGATTCATACCAGGATAACCGCATTACCGGAAGTCTCATCCTTATAGATGAAGCCACGAACGAAACCGTTGGTGCCGGAATGATACTCTAAACACTATATTTTTACTGAAAGTACTCAGAAGCTCCTAAACCAGAAAAAATTACAATCATGTACGGACAATTTAAAGAATACCTGCAAAAGGAAATTGAAAAGATAAAAAGCGAAGGCCTTTACAAGGAAGAACGCATTCTGACCACTCCCCAGGGAGTGCATATAAAAACAAGTAACGGACTTGATGTTTTGAATTTTTGTGCGAACAATTATCTCGGTTTGTGCAACGATCCCAGGGTTATGGCAGGATCAAACATGGCCTTTTTCCGCTGGGGATTCGGCATGGCATCGGTCCGCTTTATCTGCGGTACCCAGCAGGTACATAAAGATCTTGAGAGAAAGCTGAGCGATTTCCTCGGAATGGAAGATACTATCCTTTTTTCCTCTGCCTTCGATGCCAATGGAGGGGTTTTTGAACCCCTTTTTGATGAGTATTCTGCCATCATTTCCGATGAGTTAAATCATGCCTCTATCATTGATGGCGTGAGAGTCTGTAAAGCTCAGCGCTACAGGTACAAGAACAACGATATGAACGACCTGGAAGAAAAACTCAAACAGGCAAAGAATGCGATGTTCAAAATTATAGTTACCGATGGTGTTTTCTCTATGGACGGTATTATTGCCCAGGTTGACAAAATCTGCGATCTTGCTGATAAATATGATGCCATTGTGATGGTCGACGATTCCCATGCAACTGGCTTTATGGGCCCTACCGGACGCGGAACACACGAATATTGCAATGCCATGGACAGGGTGGATATTATCTCTACAACATTCGGAAAAGCACTTGGCGGAGCATCAGGCGGTTGCATTTCCGGCAGGAAAGAAATTGTTGAATTCCTCAGACAGCGGTCGCGCCCTTACCTGTTCTCAAACTCACTTGCACCGGCAATAACAGGAGCAACACTCGAAGTATTGAATCTCCTTTCAGAAAATACTGAGCTTATCATCAAACTAAAGGAGAACACCATTCTTTTCAGGGAGGGTATGGAAAAAGCAGGATTTAAAATTGTTCCTGGCGTTCACCCGATTACACCTGTACTTTTTGGTCACCTTAAAGATGATGCAAAGATTGCACAACAGTTTGCTGCTGAGTTGCTTCAGGAAGGTATTTATGTAATAGGATTTTCATTCCCCGTGGTTCCCAAAGGGAAAGCCCGGATCCGCGTGCAGCTTAGTGCCGCTCACAGCACCGAAAACATCGAATTCGCGCTCAAGAAATTTATCAAAGTCGGCAAAAAACTAGGCGCAATCTAGTCTTATTTCTTTTGTTATTTGATTCACAATAATTTCTATTTTTGACAGTCCAAATAAAGACCGTCGGAATTCAATATGGTTTACGGAATAGGAACAGATATTATCGAAGTAGAAAGAGTTGGAGCCCTGGTAGATAAAGGACCTAGCTACATAAACCATGTTTTTACCCAGCGCGAAATAGATTTTTGTGAAAGTAA
Source organism: uncultured Bacteroidales bacterium (assembly GCA_903923925.1). Lineage (GTDB taxonomy): Bacteria > Bacteroidota > Bacteroidia > Bacteroidales > CAIXZF01 > CAIXZF01. The sequence continues at coordinate 46,703 of CAIXZF010000051.1, read as the reverse complement.
GCGGAATAAACACCAGCATTATGCTGCAAGGTTTGCCGCTAAGGAAGCTTTTATGAAAGCACTCGGAACCGGCTGGAATCTCGGAATTTCTTTTGTACAGATTGAGGTCGTTCCTGATGAACTGGGGAAACCGGAAATCGTACTTCATGGCAGAGCCCTCGAATATGCCGATCAGGAAGAAATTATCCGGATTCATGTTTCAATCACGCACATCAAAGAATTAGCCAACGCAATCGTTGTTATCGAAACATAAAACAAACTACAATGTCAAACATTATCTCTTACGAAGAACGCCTTAAAAACTTCTCATGGAAAGCTGCTGAAGAAGAACTCGAGTACAAAGAAGGCAATGTGATCAATATCGGTTGGTACTGTTCCGACCGTATCTGCAATATGGGTAAAGCTGATAAAACAGCGCTTATCTGGGAAAATATGGCAGGTGTAGAAAGGAAATACTCCTACAACGACCTGCGCCTTACCACGAATACAGTAGGTAATTTTCTGCGTGAACTTGGCATAAAAAATGAAGACCGCGTTTGCCTTTTCATGGATAAAATTCCTGAACTTTATATTGGATTACTCGGAGTTCTCAAAATCGGCGCCATTGCACAGCCATTATTTTCGGCTTTTGGCGATGAATCGCTATTTGTAAGACTTGATAATGCTGAAACAACAGCAGTTATAACACAGAAGAAACATGCCCCTAAAATAAGGAAGATTATGAACAGGTTGCCGAACCTGAAACATCTTATTATCGTTGACCACGATCCCGCTAAACCTCTGGGTCCCGGCGAAGTTGTACTCGATCTGCATACTATGCCCTGGGTTGATGAGCTTGAGATTTTTCCGACGAAAGCTGAATCGCCTTCTGTTTTGCATTATACTTCAGGCACAACAGGACAGCCAAAAGGCGTAAAACATGTTCATTATTCACTTATTTCTCAGTACCTTACAACGAAATGGGTGCTCGATATTCAGGATGATGATATTTACTGGTGCACTGCCGATCCGGGCTGGGTAACTGGTACTTCCTACGGAATTATCGGAGGCTTTGCAACGGGTGCTACTTCCTGTGTTATGGATGTGGGTTTCAGTGCAGATGCCTGGTACAAGTTTATCGAAAAGCACAAAGTTACAATGTGGTATTCTGCACCCACAGCCATTAGGTCGTTGATGAAAGCTGGTGCTGATGTGGTAAAAAAATATAAGCTCACTTCACTGCGACATCTTGCAAGCGTAGGAGAGCCCTTGAATTCTGAGGCTGTTGTCTGGTCCGAAAAAGTTTTTGGCAAAGCCTTTCACGATACCTACTGGCAAACCGAAACTGGCTCCATTATGATCTGTAATTTCCCGGGTATGAAGATCAAACCAGGATCAATGGGGAAACCTTTTCCCGGAATTGAAGCCTGTGTTCTAGATACCGAAACATTTGAACCTTTAACAGAATCAGGAAAAATCGGACTCATCGGCTTTAAACCAGGCTGGCCAGCAATGATGCGCACTTATTGGCGGAATGAGGCTACCTATCAGAACAAGTTTAAAAATGGCTGGTATCTGCCTGGCGACCGCTCCAGCATCGACAACGAGGGATATTACTGGTTCGTGGGGCGCGATGATGATGTTATTAATACGGGTGGTCATCTCGTGAGTCCCTTCGAAGTTGAATCAGCACTCCTCGAAAATGAAATGGTTGCCGAATCAGCTGTTGTCAGCAAACCCGACGACATTAACATGGAGGTGGTTAAAGCCTTTGTAACGCTTAATCCCGGTTTCGAGGGTAATAAGGATACAGAGCTTATTATCATGAACTTCATCCGGAAGAAACTCTCTCCACTGGCAATGCCTCAGGAAATAGAATTCGTTCCCAACCTTCCTAAAACCCGGTCAGGAAAAATAATGAGGAGAATCCTCAAAGCAAAGGAATGGGGTGAAGAAATCGGTGACACTTCCACACTCGAAGATGATTGAGGCATAGAAATTCTTATAAGGACTTCACAAAGTAGTCAAATCTGAACAACCACGGCAAAGGCTTACAGCATTTTTCCACTAAGTGGCCAAATTACACGCTTTGTTAACTTATTAACAATAAAAGTTTTAACTTTGAATCGAAAATATAAATCATTCCTATACCTAAATTTTAATTTGTAATACTATGGAATCCAACATGAAAGACATTATACTGAATTATGTCATCGCAGAATACCTCGAAGACGATAGTGAGACCCTTACCTATGATAGCCCCCTTATTTCGGGTGGTATTGTAGATTCATTCTCTATGGTTTCTCTTAAGAGATTTCTTGAAAACAGATATAGCATTTCTATTCCTGATGATGAAGCTACTCCTGAAGCCTTTGACTCTGTAAACAAAATCTGTGTCCTTGTTGAAAAATTCACCAGTAAATAATTTGTAAACTCCTGTTCACATGGCATACTCAGACGAAACCCGTAATATGTACGAGAACACCCTCCAAGGCATTAAAGATGCAGGGCTGTTCAAAATGGAGCGGTACATTAACTCCCCACAGTCAGCCGAAATCCTTGTTGAATTCCCTGAAGGTTCTCCCCTCAAAAAGGTAATCAATATTTGCGCGAATAACTACCTCGGTCTTTCCAGTCATCCTGAAGTTATCAAGGCAGCTCACGAAGGTCTCGACAGTCGTGGTTACGGGATGTCATCTGTTCGTTTCATCTGCGGTACTCAGGATATTCACAAAGAGCTGGAAGCCAGAATCACCGAGTTTCTTGGCACAGAAGATACTATCCTCTTCCCTTCATGCATGGATGCAAATGCCGGAGTTTTCGAAGCCATTCTTACGAAGGATGACGTTATGATCAGCGATCGTCTCGTTCATGCTTCCCTTATCGATGGTATGCGTCTCTGCAGTGCTGTGCAGGACACTTACAAACATAATGATATGGCGCATCTGGAGGAGAAACTTAAACTGCATGCCGACAAACGTCAGAAACTTGTTATCTGCGACGGAGTATTCTCTATGGATGGTGATACTGCCAAACTCGACGAAATGGTGGCTCTCTGCGATAAATATCACGCAATGATCCTTGTTGATGAATCCCACTCTTCTGGCTTCATTGGCAAAACCGGCCGTGGTACTCATGAAAAATATGGAGTAATGGGCAAAATCGATATTATTACCACCACCTTTGGTAAAGGTCTCGGAGGAGCCTCCGGCGGTTGCGTTTCTGGCCGGAAAGAACTGGTTGAAATGTGCAGGCAGAAAGCCAGGCCTTACCTCTTTTCCAATACAATTGCACCGGTTGTAGTGGCTGGTGTTCTGAAAGTGATGGACCTTATTATGCATAACCCCGAGCGCCGCAACAAACTGGAAACCAACACCGCTTTCTGGCGCAAAGGCCTTACCGAAGCAGGTTTTGTGCTCAAAGACGGTGATACTCCTATCGTGCCGGTAATGCTCTTCAATGCGAAACTTGCTCAGGATTTTTCCAGAGATCTCTACAATGAAGGTGTTTATGCTATTGGTTTCTTCTTCCCTGTTGTTCCTCAGAGTCAGGCTCGTATCCGCACACAGGTGTCGGCCGGTCACGAAATGCACCACCTCGAAGAAGCGCTTGCTGCCTTTATTAAAGTCGGCAAAAAATACAATATCTTAGGTAAAACAAAGCAGGAAATTATCGAAATGTACGGAATGTAAGTTCTCTTATCTCCGTGTTCTCCATGTCTCCGTGGTATAATATATTCACGGAGACATGTTTTTTTGTACCTGAAAATATCAAGTTCCGATAAATAACAAATTATGCTGAAATTTTTACGACTAATTCCTTTCATACTGCTGCCATTGATTACATATTCCCAGAATCAGACTGATGAATTTGGCATGAAGTTCACGGGATTCGTCCGCAACGACTTTTTTTACGATACCCGGCAATGTGTTGTACTCAGAGAAGGGAATTTCCTATTCTATCCTGATAATGTTCTGAAGGATGCAAATGGCAACGACATAAATACAAAACCCAGTCTGAATTTCCTGGCAATTACAAGCCGGCTTAAGGCGAATATTACCGCACCTGAAGCCTTTGGAGCCAGAATCTCCGGAGCCATCGAAGCCGAATTCTTCGGGAATGCTGATGCTGATATCAATGGCTTACGTCTCCGATTGGCTTTTATCAAAATGAACTGGAAGAAATCAGAAGTCATTTTTGGCCAGTACTGGCACCCGATGTTTATAACGGATGCATGCATTATTCCAATTTCATTCAATACAGCCGGACCTTTCCAGCCAATTTCCCGCCATCCGCAGATTCGATTTTCTCACGATATAGCAGCTTTCCGTTTCATGGTTATGGCATATACAGAACGGGATCATACCTCCTTCGGCCCCAATTATGCCGACCCTTCCAAACCGATTGCCAGCCCGGTATTTCTCAAAAATGCCGCTATGCCCGATTTACATCTGCAACTTCAGTACCGCCCGGCTGGTAAACATTTAATTGCAGGAGCCGGAGTCGATTATAAATCGGTAATGCCCGAAATTTATACTACCGGCTTTGGTGGAAAAAAATATGAAACGGATACAAAAATCCGCAGCCTTTCCTACTTTGGCTTTGGTTTTGCAGAATTTAAACCTGTTTCCATCCGTTTTGGTACTTACCTTTCCGAAAATGCTGCAAGTATGGGCTTTATCGGTGGTTATGCCTGCAGCAATATTTCAGATACAATAACAGGAAAAAGAGAATGGACTAACATCTCAACCAGTTCTTACTGGATTGATTTCAGCAACAACAACCCTGTTTACAAGCTGAGTCTTTTTGCCGGCTATACCAAAAATCTTGGTGCAAAAAACAACATAAACACAACTATTTATTGCTCCCGGGGTGCTAATATCGACTATGTTTACCGCTGTTCACCCCGTTTTACCTACATAAAGGGGAAAATGGAGTTTTCATTTGAAATGGAATATACAGTTGCTGCTTACGGAACAATTGGTAAAAAAGGCCAGATCGAAAACTCAAAAGAAGTCTCAAATTTCCGCCCTCTTCTCGTAACCCGCCTGAACTTCTAAAAACTGCCTGCCTCCTGCCTTCTGCCTTCTGCCTCCTGCCTCCTGCCTCCTGCCTTCTGCCTTCTGCCTCCTGCCTTCTGCCTTCTGCCTTCTGCCTCCTGCCTTCTGCCTTCTGCCTCCTGCCTTCTGCCTCCTGCCTTCTGCCTTCTGCCTCCTGCCTTCTGCCTTCTGCCTACTACAAATGAAGCTTCTTCCTGATCTCCGTCAGCATCACATCTGTCATCAGCTCCAGATCATACATATGCTTCCAGCCGTCGTTTGCACGGGCATAGCTGTCGTCAATGCTCATCGGCCAGGAATCAGCAATCGCCTGCCGGAAATCCGGATTGTAGGTAATCTCAAAATCCGGTATATGCTTACGGATTGCATTTGCCACATCATTCGGACAAAAACTGATTCCGGCAACATTATAACTCGAACGGATCCTGACTTTCTCTGCCGGAAGTTCCATTAATTCAATAGTGGCATTAATTGCATCCTCCATGAACATCATCGGGAGATAAGTATCCTCCCTCAGGAAACATTCGTATTTCTTCGACTTAATCGCTTCATAATAAATCTCAACAGCATAATCGGTAGTACCGCCTCCTGCTTCTGTTTTGTATGAGATCAGTCCGGGATAACGAATGCTGCGTACATCAAGACAATAACGTTTATTGTAGTATTCCATCCAGCGCTCCCCTGCAAGTTTACTGATTCCGTAAACTGTTGTCGGTTCCATAACGGTATATTGAGGAGTATTTTCTCTTGGTGTGCTTGGTCCGAATACTGCAATAGAACTGGGCCAAAATACTTTTTTAACTTTACATTCCCTCGAAATCTCCAGTAAACTCAGGAGACTTCTCATATTTATATCCCAGGCTTTCAGTGGAATTTTCTCTGCATTACCACTTAAAACTGCGGCTAAATGATAAATGTGTGTAATCTTATGCCTTACAACAAAGTGTGTAAGCTGCTGGTCGTCGAGTGCATCCAGAATCTGGAACGGCCCGCTTTCCATAATGTCTCTGGGCGCATCTTTGATGTCGGTTGCGAAAACGTTTAAATCACCATATACTTTTCTGAGTGCCATCACTAGTTCCGAGCCTATCTGGCCGGAAGCACCAATCACGAGAATTTTTTCCATAACGGAGAGTTTGAAGTTTAGAGATGTAAAGTTAATAAGAATTATTGTTCGTCAAAGGACTCCGCGAACGCCAGTTGAAATCGTATATTAATGGTTATAAAAAAGCTAGTACTTTTGCACAAAATTAAACCAAGATGGAAAATACCCTCATCCTCTACAACACCCTCACCCGGAAAAAAGAAATATTCCTTCCAGTTAACCCTCCTTTCGTGGGTATATATGTTTGTGGCCCAACAGTTTATGGTGATCCGCATTTGGGCCATGCCCGCGCAGCTCTCACCTTCGACACAGTGTTCCGCTACATGAAACACATTGGTTATAAAGTACGCTATGTTCGGAATATTACGGATGTGGGCCATCTCGAAAACGATGCTGATGAAGGCGAAGATAAAATTGGAAAAAAAGCACGTCTCGAACAGCTTGAACCAATGGAAGTTGTTCAGTACTTCACCGACCGCTATCATTTATATATGGACTTGCTCAATATCCTGAAACCCAGCATCGAACCCAGGGCTTCCGGCCATATCATAGAACAGATAGAGCTCATTAAAAAAATCTTTGATGCCGGCTTTGCCTATGAATCTAAAGGTTCGGTATATTTTGATGTTGAGAAATTCGCTAAAACAAACAACTACGGAAAGCTTAGCGGCCGCATTCTCGAAGACCTGCTCTCGAATACACGCCAGCTCGAAGGACAGCAGGAAAAGCACAACAGCGCCGACTTTGCCCTTTGGAAAAATGCCATGCCCGAACATATCATGCGCTGGCCAAGCCCCTGGGGCGATGGTTTCCCAGGCTGGCATGCCGAATGCTCTGCTATGAGCGTAAAATACCTCGGCGAACATTTCGATATTCATGGTGGAGGTATGGACCTGCTTTTCCCGCACCACGAAGCCGAAATCGCCCAGTCGAAAGCTGCCCTCGGCCATGAACCGGTTCATTATTGGATGCACAATAATATGATCACCATCAACGGTCAGAAAATGGGAAAATCACTGGGAAATTTTATCACCCTGGAAGAATTTTTCAAGGGCAGCCACAAGGCTCTGGAAAAAGCATATACACCTATGACCATCAGGTTTTTTATCCTGCAGGCGCATTATCGCAGTCCGCTCGACTTCTCCAACGAAGCCCTGCAGGCTGCCGAAAAAGGAATGAAAAAACTCTTTGAGGCCGGCAGATCTCTTCAGCGTCTCATCGCTTCACCCCCTTCGGAAAATATCCTGACATCCCCCGGCATTAGCATCAGCGATATCAGAAAATCCTGCTACGAGGCCATGAATGATGATTTTAACAGCCCTATTCTTATCGCAAACCTTTTCGAGCTTGTTCGCATAATTAACAGCGTCACCGATAAAAAGGAAAGACTAAGCCTTACCGATCTGCTCGATTTAAGCGAACTCTACAACGCATTTGTTTTCGAAGTACTAGGTTTGAAGGACGAAAGCAGCGGAAATAACGCCGAACTCCTCGACGGGCTTATGAATCTCATCATCGAACTTCGCGCCCAGGTAAGATCCAACAAGGATTACGCTACCTCCGACAAAATACGCGACGAACTTTTGCGGCTGAAAATTCAGGTCAAAGATGGAAAAGAAGGAGCCACCTGGACAATTGATAGTTAAGAAATTATACTTGTTCATCATAAAATGGACAAGCAGATTTGAGGCATTCCCTGTTCAGGCTGTGAAAACAGCAATGGATCACGGGATCGATTTCTATTTTGACATTCAGGTTTTCCTCAATAAAAGCCACAGCCTCCACCAGAGCAATATAAGTATCGCGTTTGCAGCATCTTGGTCCCCCCGAATGTGCTATACAACTGAGGCTGCGTGAGGTCATCATATTACTGAGCATCCATTCCTGCCTGGCAAGTGGAGTAGCTCCAGTTACCAGGCTGATAAAAATACCGGTACCTATTGCAGCCCCGCAGGCCCCGTAAAACCCGCAAAATCCTCCGGGTACCTTTTCAGAGCGACGAAGGGCCTCCCTCAGCTTTTTCTCCTTCTCCGAAATACTGGTAATTCCTCCCAGAGTATTGTAATACGCAGTTATCAACACTGCCGGAACTATGAAATGATGTTCAGGCCCGTGCATAGCCACCTTTTTACTGCGCATCAGCTCAGTAGCCATTACAATTGGGTCATGTTTGCTTGTGCGGATGCAGTAGCGGTAGATCAGATCCATGGCGCCGAGGCGGTGGCAGGCATCACACACAAAATGGCCTCCGCTGCACATTACATCGGTCTCAGCTTTTTCGCGGCAATAAAAACAATTCGTTTGAACTGGTGTAAAGAGATAGTCGAGTTCTTTTCCGCAAACCAGGCAGTCAGTTTTGTGATCCATATCAGGATTTAGCGTTTGAAGTCTTTTACTTCCATCTGAATATCAAATGTTTTATCGGGATAGGTTGGGAATATAGCTTTTTGAGTTCCCTGAAAGTCTTTCATGATAAGAACTGCACAAAGTGTATTCGAAACATGGTATAGGTTTTTATGGAACTCTTTTGGTACACCGTCCAGTATCCCTGCAAGTACTTCCGGACGTGGACGCTCAGGAGTAAATGCATAATCGTGCCACACGATAACAGAATCCTTGTTCTTCCTCAGGTTAACTACATTTTTGCTGTCAGAAAATACTCCATCATAATGATGATCGCCATCAACAAAAATGAGGTCGAATTTATCTTTTAACTTGCTGAAATCGAAGGTGCGGCTGTTATGTTCAAAATACGCTACATTTTGCAGCTGCTTTGTGAAATAATGATTCTGATCAATAACTCCTTTCGGAAAACCCATTGTCGCCATTTCACTTGTTGATAATGATAGAGATGTACACTTTTCTGCAACCTTAGAAACATTGAAAAGACTTTCTCCCCTCCAACACCCAATTTCAAAATAATTACATGCATTAAAACCTTTTGCAAACCTTGTTACTGTTGCAATATCTATAGGAAGTGAAGTCCCCTCCAGGTAAGTGTATTTTTCAATTTTAATATTAAAATCAGGAAACAATGTTCGAATATCAATAGTTGGCAAACATTCAATATCATACTTCTTCTTAATGTATTTCCCGTAATATTCTGTAAGATCCACAATACGCCTGATCGACATAGGTTTTGTTAGCAGCTGTGTCAAAATGGCTCTGAGAAGTTCAATTTTTTTCATGATAATATTTGCCGGTTGAAGGATAAGTGTTTTTGAAATTCGTCAACCAGATTGCGAAGTTCTGAAAACTTTTTAACACAGCATACTTCGTTAAGCATAATAAACCATAAATATCGGATATTCAATAAACGATATGAGTAAATTAACATTTCAACAGAGTTGTTCAACAAATATTCTTAATTTTGATATTCCCTTCTTTTTATCATATTTATTGTATTTAATAAAATATCATAAAATGCTACATTAATAAATAAACAACAATGAAAGCTATTCATTTGATGCTTGCAATGATGACCATCTCATTGGTCTCCTATTCTCAGCTAATTCAACTAAAATTCACAGCAATTAGTAATGGAATACATGTAAATATTGATAGTGTTAGAGTTACGAATCTAACGCATCCCGGCGATACTCTCCTACAGTGGCCTGATACAACACTAATATTAAATTATGTGGGAATACATGATATTGAAGCAAATAATCTGCCTGATTTTGATATTCAGCTCAGAGATAATAATCCTGTAACTGAGCAGGCTTCAATTCAACTGTCTTTGCCAAGTGGCAGCGACGTTGTATTGAGAGTTTCTGATGTAACTGGCAGGGTTTTACAGGAAATTAAACGGAACCTGCCTGCTGGAAGACATCTTTTCAGGTATTCTCCTTCTGTTAGAGGGGTAAACGTCATTTCTGCTATATGTGCTCAAGATTCAAAGTCATTGAAAATTATTTACCTGGGGCAGGAAAAGGGGAGTAATGCTCTCGACTATATGGGAGTCGAAAATAAACCGGGTATTCAAAAATCAGTGAGTTCATCGCTCTCATTTGCTTACACATTAGGCGATAATTTACTTCTCAGGGGATGGTATAATGGCAATTATTATACAATTTACTCAGCCCCGCAATCAAATACTACTTATACTTTTTATTTCAATTTGAGTTCACCCTGTCCGGGTATTCCAACTTTCGTCTATGGCGGCCAAACCTATAATACTGTTCAAATCGGAGGTCAATGCTGGATGAAGGAAAATCTAAACATCGGTTCTTTTGTTACAAGCACGAATACGGGTTGGGGTCATTCAAATATGAGTGACAATGGTATTATTGAAAAATATTGCCTGAATAATAATGTTGCAAATTGTACAACGTATGGCGGGCTTTACGACTGGAATGAATTAATGCAGTATACCACACAATCCGGCACACAAGGAATTTGCCCCGTAGGATGGCGAATACCTACAGATCAGGATTGGTGCTCCCTTTCATCATATGTTGATCCCACAGTAGATTGCGGATTTATTGGAGAATGGATTGGAACAAATGCCGGAGGAAAGCTGAAAGAGACAGAATTTACACATTGGAATACGCCTAACTTAGGAGCTACAAATGAAACTGGGTTCACAGCCTTTGGTGCCGGAGAAAGGGTAGCCGACGGATATTTTGCCGGCCTGAAGAATTATACTGTTTTTTGGACTTCCACCTATACCGCAACCAATAATGCATTCTATTGGTATTTGAACTATAATTATTCACAAATCTGGCATAATAATTTGAGCTATAGCGAGAATGGCTTTTCGGTAAGATGTTTAAAAGATACCTGTATCCAGCCACCAACGCAATCGAATGCCGGATCTAACCAGGTAATTGTTGGCAATTCAACAAGTCTTCAGGGAAATACTCCTCTTTATGGCGTAGGTACCTGGTCGATAATTGGCGGTGTCGGAGGCTCTTTTATCCAAAATAATAACCCAATCTCAGGTTTTACAGGCTCTGTCAATTCAACCTATTCACTGGTTTGGACTATCAGTACTGATTGTGGAAACTCTAAAGATACTGTTACCATCGAATTTCAAAGTCCGGCATCTGCTCCTTGCCCCGGCATCCCTACTTTCACCTATGGGGGAAAGGTCTATAATACAGTTCAGATCGGAACACAATGCTGGATGAAAGAGAACTTAAACATCGGCACTATGATAGACAACTCAGTAACTCCGACAGATAATGGTGTAATTGAAAAATTCTGTTACAACAACGACTCAGCAAATTGTAACACCTATGGTGGATTGTACAATTGGAATGAATTGATGGCGTACTCTGCTCAAGCTGGCGCTCAGGGCATTTGTCCAGCTGGCTGGCATGTTTCAACCGATCAGGAATGGTGTACAATGGCAACCTATATCGACCCAACTGTTGATTGCGGGTATACAAACGTAATGATGGGTACCAGTGCCGGAGGAAAAGTAAAGGAAACCGGCACGAATAATTGGTTTTCGCCAAATACAGGAGCAACAAACGAATCTGGCTTAACAATTCTTGGCGCCGGAGAAAAAGGGAGTTCCGGATCCTTTGCCGGATTAAAAACCTATTCTGTTTTCTGGACTTCCACGTATAATGGCTCAAGTCTACCGTATTATTGGTATGTTAGATATGATAGTTCAGGTATTGACCACTATAATCAGAGCTTCATGGATAATGGATGGGCCGTAAGATGTCTGAAAGATTAACAGGCTTACCAATGAAATAAATATTCATCAGTTTACAATAAGACAACTAAAAATTACTCTCAAATTCAGAATAGTATGAAGTACAGAAACATTCTAATGAAAGCATCAGCTGCTGGTATTGCCATCATTTTACTTATGGGGATTACAGCCTGTCAAAACAAAACACAAAAGATGGAGAACGAACTCAAAACATTTCTTTCTGCCTGGGAGACAAAAGCGAAACCTCTGCAGAAAGATGCAAATATTGCCTACTGGAATGCTGCTTTATCCGGTAAAGACGAAGATTACAAAAAATCGGAAGAACTTCAGAATCAGCTTGTTAAAATTTATGCAAGCAAGGATGATTTTGCAAAACTGAAAAAAATCAAAGATTCAGGCGAAATTAAAGATACCCTGCTGAAACGGCAGATGGATGTTCTGTATCTGCAATATCTCGGAAACCAGGTAGATACTCTTCTGCTTGGAGAAGTTATTAAAATGCAGTCGGCTGTCGAAAAGAAATTCAATACCTATCGTACCGAAGTAAAGGGAAAGAAGCTTACCGACAATGATGTTGATGACATTCTGAGTAAATCGGTGAAGAGCGATGAACTTAAAGAAGCCTGGCTGGGTTCGAAAAAAATTGGTGAGGAAGTAGCTTCTAATGTAATTGCCCTTGTTAAAAAGCGTAATGAGATTGCCAAACAGCTGGGCTACAACAACTACCACGAGATGAGCCTCAAACTTAGCGAGCAGGATCCTCAGGAGATTTCTAAAATATTCGATGAGCTGGATGAACTTACAAAAGCTTCTTTTGCCCAGCTTAAAGGCGAAATGGATAATTATTATGCTGGCAGGTATAAAATTAAAAAGGAAGAGTTGATGCCATGGCATTATCAGAATCGTTTCTTCCAGGAAGGACCAAGAATTTACGAGGTGGATCTCGATAAATACTACGCTGATAAGGACCTGGTAAAGATAACCAGCGAGTACTATAAAAGCATTGGTATGGATGCGGATGACATTGTTAAACGCAGCGATTTATTCGGAAGACCTGGAAAATACCAACATGCACAGTGCGGCGATATGGACAATGAAGGCGACGTAAGGGTAATGTGCAGCATCAAACCGAATGCACAATGGATGGGAACTATGTTGCATGAGTTTGGCCATGCTGTTTACGATAAAAATATTGATCCGAAACTTCCACTGAACCTCAGAAACCCTGCTCATACCTTTACCACCGAAGCAATCGCCATGATGTTTGGCAGATTCTATTCCAATCCGCAATGGATGAAAGATATGGTAGGAATTTCGGAGGAGGAAAAGGGAAAAATTGCAGAAGCAAGTTACAGGACGCTTCGGCTTGAACAGCTTGTTTTCAGCCGTTGGGCACAGGTAATGTATCGCTTCGAAAAAGGAATGTATGAGAATCCTGATCAGGATCTGAATAAACTGTGGTGGGATTTGGTAGAACGCTACCAGATGCTTAAAAAGCCTGCCGACAGGAATGCGCCGGATTGGGCTTCAAAGATTCACATTGCCACTGTTCCATGTTACTACCACAACTATATGCTGGGTGAACTGCTGGCTTCGCAATTATATTACAACATCACAACAAATATCTTAAAATCAGACGATTACAAAAATACCGATTTTGTTGGGAAACCCGATGTTGGCTCATATCTGAAAGATAAGGTGTTCTTCCCTGGCGCCAGATTTTTCTGGAACGATATGATAGAGAAAGCCACAGGCGAAAAGCTTACCGCGAAATATTATGCCAGGCAATTTGTGAACTAAAGTTAAAGTACTAACATGCCGCCACGCTGCAGCCAGCCCCCTGTTTGTAGCATTGGTTGAAGGATTCTCGATTTCAAGCCACATCGTGGCAGTCTGAATGAATTACCGATAACTGGAGTCTGGAGCTTTAGGAAATTCAAACTCAAAAAAGTACAAGAATCCAATAACCATATAAGCGACCTAAAAAAAGAGGATGGACTTAAAGGCTTATTCTATAGTATTCTCAAATCAGGTGTTACAATAAAAAGAACAACCGTAAATTTTACAATTTCGTAGCTACAACCAGGTAATAGTTTTTCTTCCCTTTCTGAACAAGAATATATTTAGAATTGAGAAGCATGTGCTTGTTAATAACACCATCTTCTTCAGCCTTTTCCTTATTGATCATTACTCCTCCGTCTTTCAGCATTCGGCGGGCTTCACCGCGTGAAGGAAAGATGCCTGTTTTTTCGGCAAGAAAAGCTGCAACAGGAATACCTGCATCTAATTCGCTCATCGGAATCTGGCATAATGGTACACCGTCCATAACAGAAAGAAGCATTTCTTCGCTTAATGATTTCAGCGTTTCTGTTGTGCCTTTGCCGAAAAGGATCAGTGAAGCCTCTACTGCAAGGGTATAGTCTTTTTCGGAATGAACCCTGATTGTAATGTCTTTAGCCAGTTCTTTCTGCAAAACCCTCAGATGCGGTGCTTCTGCATGTTGTTTCTCAAGTATTTCAATTTCTTCCATGCTGTATAGCGTGAAAATCCGCATATATTTTGAGGCATCTTCATCGCTCACGTTAAGCCAGAACTGGTAAAAAGCATAGGGCGAAGTCCGCTCAGAATCCAGCCATATATTACCTTGCTCTGTCTTTCCAAATTTCCCTCCATCCGATTTGGTAATTAGCGGACAAGTCAGCGCATAGGCCTCGCCGCTGCATTTACGGCGTATGAGCTCTGTACCTGTTGTAATATTTCCCCATTGATCGGATCCTCCCATCTGAAGGCCGCAATTTTTGTTTTCATAAAGATGAACGAAGTCGTAACCCTGAACCAATTGGTAGGTAAATTCAGTGAAGGAAATCCCGGTTTCAAGACGTTTCTGAACAGAATCCTTCGCCATCATATAATTTACTGATAGATGCTTTCCTACTTCCCTGAGAAAACCAAGAAAGCTGAAATTTTTCATCCAGTCGTAATTATTTACGATTTCAGCATAATTTTCATTTGTTTCTTCAAAATCAAGAAATTTGCGCAGTTGTGTTTTAATACAATCCTGATTGTGACGCAAAATACGTTCTTCTAATAAATTGCGTTCTTCAGATTTTCCGGATGGATCACCAATCATTCCTGTAGCACCTCCAATAAGAGCTAATGGTTTATGCCCTGCAATCTGAAAATGCTTAAGCATCATTATCGAAACGAGGTGACCAATATGCAAGGAATCAGCTGTAGGATCAATACCAACATAAGCAGTTCCCATTCCTTTTCCAAGGTATTCTTCCACTCCTGGCGTCATATCGTGTATCATTCCTCGCCAGCGAAGTTCTTCAATGAAGTTCATGTATCAAAATTTCTGTAAAGATAGAGATTTTTCTCAGTAGGAAGTGTGAACTTTAACCCCGTCAGGGTTACAAACCCCTGACGGGGTTAAACCAAACAAGCCGCATGCCTGCTATAATCTAATCGAGGGAGAAATAAGTGGTAGAAATATGCTTGCTTTCTCTTTTTCTTTTGGTCAGTAACTGATAAGGAATAGCGCTCAGACCCAGAATTAGTGTAACCAGAATGGCTGAAAGAACAATGATATTAGAAATATATTGCTGGAGAACCATCATCATAACTATGATACCAATGTTAATTCCAACAAGAACGGATGTAGCCTGTAAGTGGGTAAGTTTAAGATCAAGAAGCATATGATGCATATGGCGACGATCAGCCTTAAAAGGGGATTGATTCCGAAGCAGTCTTATGAACATTACTCTTGCAGTGTCGAAAAGCGGAATTGCAAGGATCCCGGCAGAAATTACAGGAGATGAATTAACAAACCATTGAGAAGTAGCATTCAGATTAAGTTCATTGAAGCGGACACTAAGAATTGCAATGAGGAATCCGATAAGCAAAGCTCCGGAATCGCCCATAAATATTTTATACTTCTTACTGAATACGTTAAAACAAAAGAACGCAGCCAAAGAACCTGCAATTGAGGATGCCAGAACAGCTAATTCAATTTTATTAATAAGAAAAAACCAGATACCAAAAGTTATACTGATGATAATTCCAATCCCTGACGAAAGTCCATCGATTCCATCAATAAGATTGAAAGCATTTATAATTAGCAGGAACACAAACAAAGTGAGCGCAATACTCGCAATATATGGAATCTCATAGATCCCTAAGAAACCATGGCAACTTGTTAGCCGAACATCACCCAAAATAATCACTATAAGAGAAGCTACAATTTCGCCTCCAAATTTTTTCTTGTGGTCCATTTCCATTAAATCATCAATAAAACCTACAAAGAAAATAATCAGAATACCAACTAAACGGTATTGAACACCATCGATAAGCGAAATATTCCAGAACATCAATGAGCTTACAACTATGCTCGCAATAATCGCTATTCCTCCAAGGTTGGGAACATAGCCGCTATGGACAGTTCTTCCGTTTGGTTTATCTACCAGTCCTTTTTTCCATGAAATCTCAACAATTTTAGGTATAAGGTAAACTATAAGTCCCACCGACATAATGAAACTAAATAATATTCTAAGAACGTTGTTATGTAGTAATTCTATAATCATGGCAACACTAATTTACTTTTTCCAAAAACAGGAAAATATTATTTTTAAATTCTCTGATAAAACTGAACTTAAAGCACAAAATTACAACTATTTAGCAGATAAATTATCAAGACTTTTTAAATCTTACGAAATTTAATAATTTTGTTACTTCTAATTTACTACTTTCCGCTTTTGATAATCATTCCCGGTAAAACAATTTTAACAATGTTGTTTCTTCCGGGAACAATAATGTGATTATCATTAAGAGCGGTAAATTTAGAGTCTTATTTCAGCTTAGAATTAACCAACTAACTGCCGTACCTATTTTTCTAATGAATGGAGCTTATTGTATGATAAACGACATAATTTTACCTGAAGAAGTTCTCTTGAAAGTGAAAATGCAGTTCTCATTCTACCCTCCAATGCCGACTGAAAAATAAAGCTTATTTTTGCCGGAATATTTTAGGTATTATGATTTTAGTTACAGGTGGAAGTGGCTATTTAGGGGCTCATTTACTTTACCGACTCCTGAAAATGGATAAGGAGGTAAGAGTTCTGAAACGCTGCGGTAGCAGAATGGCCTTGATTAACAGTGTTTTTGCCAGTTATGAGGGGAATTCATCTGCTTTGATTGATAAAATAGAATTCGTAAATGGCGATCTTCTTGATGTTATTAGCCTGATGGATGCCATGGAAGGTGTTGAGGAGGTTTATCACTGCGGAGCTATTGTTTCCTTTGAACCCGGAAACCGAAGTGAAATGATTAAAATTAACATCGATGGTACCGCCAATGTTGTGAATTGTGCTTTAAAAGCTGGTGTACGTAAACTGTGTTATGTAAGTTCAATAGCGGCTCTCGGCAAAGGAAATGATAATGAAGTAATTACCGAGGACACACACTGGAAAACTTCTTCCTATAATTCCTTTTATGCGATCAGTAAATATGGAGGAGAAAGAGAAGTGTGGCGGGGAACTGAGGAAGGTCTTGATGCAGTTATTGTAAATCCTTCTATCATTCTCGGGCACAGTGATCCGAATGGCGGAACAGCACGACTGTTTCACAGCGTGTGGAATGGTCTGCATATTTATCCTAAGGGAATTAATGGTTTTGTCGATGTGGGAGATGTCACAGATGCCATGATTAAGCTAATGCAATCGGAAATACGCAATAAACGTTTTGTACTTTCAGCCTGTAATAAATCATACCGCGATTTGTTTGCTGCAATGGCTGAGGCGTTCAATAAGAAAAAGCCTTCAATCCCGGCCAGCAGGGCACTAACTTCTCTGGCCTGGCGGGTGGAATGGGTGAGATCAGCTGTATTCGGCAGCAGACCTCTGATTACAAGAGAAACCGCAATGACCTCCTCCCAGGAATATGTTTACTCAGGGGAAAGGATTACGAAAACGATTGATTTTAAGTATACAAAATTCGAAGACACTATTCAGCGGCTTGCCATAGAATTCGAAAAAGAATGGTCTAAGTAAGTTCTTCTTTATTCCTGTTTTTTATCGAAAGTCCGATAGACAAAAGGAATAACATTGCTGAAGCATACATCGCAAATCTTGCGATGTAATCACCGTATTTTACATAGAAGGTCATTTCAGTATTCAGTGAGACATTCCCTTTTATTACTGCTGCTTCCCAGTATTTTGTAGCCTGCAGAATTTCTCCTTTCGGATTAACAAAACAGCTGATGCCTGTATTTGCAGATCGAACAATACTACGGCGCGTTTCAATGGCTCTGAGAGCAGCAAATTTCAAGTGTTGCCTGTGCCCTGGTGTATCCTTCCACCAGCCGTCATTGGTGATAATACAGAGCAGTTGTGCTCCGTTGCGGACAAATCCTGATACAAACTCCCCGTAAACGGATTCATAGCAAATGCTAGTTCCCACTTTTGCCGAATCTTTCAGAATCGGAAACGCCAGCCTGTCAGGACTTATGCCCAGCGTACCTATTGTTCCCCCCATGTCGAGTGCATATTTATCAAGCCATTTCAGGTATTTCGGGAAAGGCATTTTTTCAACACCAACTACAAGTTTGCTTTTATGGTAAGTAAAATAATTGCGCGAAGTGTCGGTGAACAATGCTGTATTGTAAGCGTCGTACCAGAAATTCAGCGATTTTGCAAAGCGTGCCGAAGAAGGCAGAGAATCACCCGGTTTAAACTTGTAAAATGTAGAGGCTCCGATAATAATTTTAAGTTGTGGATGCTTCATCAGGAAATCCTGCAGTTCGCGGAAGCTGGGACAGTTTTCCAAATTGTTTTCCCAGATATCTTCCTGTATTGCAGATTCAGGACATACAAGCAAGGCCGTATTCGGAGTAATCTGCTTTTCGGCAAGCGTGAAAATTCTGGCCATTATTTCTGAAGGTTCCAAGTTGTATTGTTCCTTGTAAGGATCAATATTTGGCTGAACTGCAACGGCCTCAATGGCTTTTCCGGATTCTTTGTAAGTATAAAACCGAACCAGCGATAAACAAAGGGGCAGCATTATCAGAATCGCAGAATAAGTTATCCATGCAGCACGCTGTCGTTTTACCTTAAGATTCAGAATAAGATTGTAAATGAATACATTGGCAAGGATTACCCAAACAGCACCTCCGAAAATTCCGGTATACTCATACCATTGAACCCATTGTGGTTTGCTGTCAAATCCGCTGCCAAGATTCAGCCACGACCAGGTTAAATCCCAGTCCTGATGCAGAAATTCAAAAGTGATCCAGAAAAATGCCAGTATCACATGCCCACGGCCCGGCCCGAATATTTTTTTTCTGGACCAATGGTAGGTTATGAAGGTAATGCTCATAAACAGGCTGTTACAAACAATAGCAAACACTCCCCCGAAAAGCGTTGAATTGCTTACCCACCATGTTGTAAGAAGATTCCAGATCACAAATGCCAGGTACGAATAAAGAAAAACCTGGAAAGTACTTCTGCGCCTGGGAGGTCTTGTAAAATAGTCCTCAATAATAAATAATGGAATAAAGGCTGCAAACAGAAAAGCCGGAAAGCCCCTGGCAGGCCATGAAATACTGAAAAGTGCCGCCGAAAGCAGTGCCAGCATCAATAAGTGAATACGCTTCATTCAGGAGTTTTTAGGGTTTCCTCAAAAAACTGTAATTTATCGTAGGGATAACGGGTAACATGTATTTTTCTTACTTCCTCAAAAAGCAGTCGCCTCAGCACATCAATATTGGTTTTATTCTTTGCTGAAATGAATAGTGATGGCATATTATCCTTCGCCATCCAGGTATTTTTCATATCCTCGAGACTCATGTTTTCTTTTGTGGCAGGCGTCAGATCGTCTTCATCCTTTACAACATAGGAATAGGCATCTATTTTATTGAAAAGATAAATAGTATGTTTATCAGCTGCCCCTATTTCGTCGAGAGTTTGTTTCACAACTTTTAATTGCTCCTCAAAATCGGGATGAGAAATGTCGATAACATGGATCAGGATATCTGATTCTCTCACCTCATCAAGTGTCGATTTGAAGGACTCAATTAAAGTATGAGGCAATTTCCGTATGAAACCAACAGTATCGCTCAGTAAATGCGGAAGATTTCCGATCACAACTTTCCTGACGGTAGTGTCTAGAGTGGCAAAGAGTTTATCCTCAGCAAACACATCTGATTTGCTAAGCTGATTCATCAGGGTTGATTTTCCGACATTGGTATATCCAACCAGGGCAACACGAACCATACCGCCCCTGTTCTTCCGCTGTGTGGCTTTTTGTTTGTCGATAAGTACCAGCTTTTCCTTCAGCAACGCAATTTTCTGCCGAATGATACGACGGTCGGTTTCAATTTCCGTTTCTCCCGGTCCTTTCATTCCGATACCTCCCTGCTGTTTCTCAAGGTGAGTCCACATACGCGTAAGTCTCGGCAGAAGGTATTCATATTGAGCAAGCTCCACCTGCGTCCGGGCATGAGCAGTGCGCGCACGGCGAGCAAAAATATCAAGAATCAGTCCGCTTCTGTCAAGGATTTTACAGCCCAGTTCATTTTCGATATTCCTAACCTGCGATGGGGTGAGCTCTTCGTCAAAAATGGCCATGTCAATCTCATGCTCTTTCACGTAGGCTTTTATATCCTGCAATTTGCCCTGACCTACACATGTCCTTCGGTCAGGCATATCCAAACGCTGGGTGAATCGTTTCTTTAACACTCCCCCCGCAGTATCAAGTAAAAATGCAAGCTCATCAAGATATTCCTTTACCCTCGTTTCATCTTGCTTTGAGGTAATAATACCCACAAGTATCCCGGTTTCTTTACGCTTTGCAGTATCTATCATTAAAGGCTTGTTTTTGCAAAGGTACTGCTTTCCCTTTAATGAACTATTTCTCCACTTAGGAGCCACAATTAGGATTAATAATCAAGTGAAGTGTAAATAATCCAACAATAGCCATTATCTCCGCAATTATTTCGTTTTTAACCCCCAATTGCCTGGACTAATTCATTTAAATTTCTCTTTATCATGCTGTTAGATCATAATTCTATTGTGCTCTAATTGCCTGCAGTGGTGAAAAATAAAGCCCCATCAGCGACATCAATATAATAAAAGCTTACAGACGGTAAATTCAAAAAGTGTGCAAAACAGAAAAAAAAAGAGGATGACCCTTTTTTGGTCACCCTCCTTTTGGTGCGAATGAGATTGAACGAAAACTTAACTTTTTACAATCTTCTTAGATTCCAGTTTCTTGTTTTCCGACCAGATCTCTACAATATAAATTCCTTTTGGCAGATCATTCATGGAAATTAATTTCGAATTGCTTCCATTCTCAAGATTAAAACCTTCTTCAAAAAGCACTGCTCCTAAAAGGTTTTTCACTTTTATTGACCCGGATTGAGATTGCAGCGAAAAATAACTGATCTTACAATCGTTGCAAACCGGATTTGGAGAAATTCTCAAAGTAGCTCCATCATTCTGGCTGTTTTGAGCAATTTTAATTTCAGGTAATGAAATACTTGAGTTTGATGAGCGTACCCCTTTGTCTCCGGCTATTTCACTCGAAGGATCAATTGATAAATTAATGTTTTGATTTGATGTTAATTTTGAAGAAAGTTTTGCGTTAATTGTAAAACTTGGAACTTCTGAACTTGTCTGAATCGCGTTGACATCATACCATGAAATTTTAATATTATCCCTGCTAACATTATATATAAATGTACCTCCGCTTAGATCTGTTGTTACTGAAGTAATTTCCATTTGCTGCGGCGAATACATCAAACTTAGCGAAATCGCATTCATACCTTCTGTATTGGAGATCCCTATTGGTATCGAAATGTCCTGTCCTGCACTGAAGTTCAAAACTGAGTTTCCTGATAAGGATATTGAAGCATCCTGCTTTCCACCAGCCGAAAATGTGTAAGAACCGTCAGAATCACCATATGCAATACCATAAATATCAACTATTTGTACTGTGCCACCACTTATAGTAACAATAGGATTCTCAAAGTAAAAATCACCAATTGCAAATGTACCGTCGAGACCAACAAATCTTTTAGCTGTTGCAAGAGCATCAAAAGAATTAATATATCCGTTGCGGTATACATCTGAAGCAATAAACTCAATTCCGGTTAAAGGACTATCCTGAATAAAATGCAGCATCATAAGGTAACTGTCGGTTGCATTAACTCCACCCCACGGAATTGAAGTGCTTGGTAAAATTCTGTATGTTCCGTCGGCAACATCGGTAAAAATGTAATTTCCGTTGAGGTCTGTTTGAACAGTGTTGATGGTAACGCCTTCTGAAATCAGACTAAGACTGCTGGAGAACATTCCCAGAGGAGTAGTTCCGGCATAATATAAATGACCAGTGATAGTATTTGATGCTGCTGGTGAACTTGGTGAAGGATTTTTTGCAATTGCATTCTCTGACATAAATATGCTGAAGCAAAAAGTAAAGAATAATATTGTGCTTGATATGATTTTTGTTTTCATGATATGTACTGTTAAAATTTGTTTTTTTTGTTTAATTTAGACAATAAAAGATTAGACAACTACTGTGCCAGTTTAATTTAATGATAAAATGATATTTAGTTACATTTATAGATATTTCACAACTGTTTTCAGCGGTATACTGCTGATGATGAACTACTTCGCGACATAGTTCACTACCTTTATTTGCATTAAAGACCGGAAATGATATTGAGGGTTGCTTGAAAAGAAAAAAATATTTTCAAAATTGTTAAATAATTTCAAGCACCCGCAAAAATGAGGCCTGTTAAAGAAAGCCGTAAGTACACTTAATTCTTTAGGAATGAGAGGTGTATGTCCACAATTTCCGGCCGGTTCCCTGTTCGTACGGGTGGACCCCATGTTCCCAGACCTGTTGAAACGAAGAAATGTGAATTGCCTTTCTTTTTATATCCGCGGCTAACTTCATAAATTTTACTGGTTATATAGCCGAAAGGCCACAGCTGCCCATGATGCGTATGTCCTGATAATTGCAGGTCAACACCGGCCTGCTCAGCTTTTTCAAGGTGAAATGGCTGATGATCGATTAAAATGATCGGAAGCGATTTATCAACTGCTGACAGAATGTCAGTAATTTCTTTCCTTGGCTTACCCGTAAATCGTTCACGGTCCTTATCCTCTCTGCCGGCAATGTAAAATCTTCCGTCAACAAGTATTGCCGTGTCTCTTAAAACATTTAGTCCATGTTCCCTAAGGTATTTAACAGCAGCATCAGCTCCTCCGATGTATTCATGGTTACCGGTAACTGAAATAACCCCTAGAGGCGCCTTCAAACTCAGGAGTTCTTCACCGAGGTTTTGCCTGATAACAGGAGCAATATCCTCATCCACAACATCTCCTCCCATAATTATTAGGTCGGGCTTTAAACTGTTAATCTTTTCCACAATTTCCCGGATCCGGTTTTTCCGGATAACAGTGCCCAAATGAATATCACTTACAAAAACAATATGAAGGTCGGGCTTCCCCGGAACCTCCTTGTTAATTGTAAGCGTGAGCTTTGTTATCCTTGGATTTCGGGCGTTGATATACCCTGCAACAAGTATAGAAGCAACAAGAATTACGGCTCCGGAAAACAAATAGAGCTTTATCTTTAAATAGTTCGCAACAACAAATTCCGGGAAATAGGGAAGAAAATAATTTATTGCTCTGAGGATATCAAACACCAGTATTACAAGAAGAAAGTAGAAAAAGGCAGCCAGCCAAAAGGAACCGATTCTGGTAAGTACTTCACTTGTTAGAACTAAACTTGTTTTTTCAAGAAAACGACCGACAATATAAGTAAGGGCTAAAATCCCAAAAATAACTGAATACCAAGGTTTTAATAAAGGATATCCGGATAAAGCCTGAATTCCCCTGATGTACACTAAGAAATTAAGCAGACTGTAAAGTGTGATAACTATACTGAAAAAAATAAAAAAAGCTGAAGATTTCATTAAAATTTAGGAATTAGATAGGTATTATTTAACACGGATTCCTGCGCAATGTTTTCTGGCTTTCTTTTTAATCACAGGATATAGTGCATAGGCAGCGCGCGTACACAGAATACCGATTCCGGCACCTACCAGAACATCCGATAGCCAGTGCCTGTCCCTCATAATTCGCATAGAACCAATTCCCGCAGCAGAGGTGTAGGCTGCAACACCGTACCACGGGCTAACATCCCTGTATTCGAGATACATGAAGGTTGCTCCTGCAAATGCCGTTGAGGTATGTCCTGATGGCATTGAATTCCTTGCACTCCCATCGGGTCGGAGAACACCTGTATACTCTTTGAGGGGGTAAACAATAACTGTTTGGAGTGCTAATGAAAGTACATATAGGAAAAACTCATCACTTACACTGTTCTTTCCTTTAATTCCGGACAGTTGCAAACCGCCAACTGCAGCTGCCGGAGCAAATTGCAGGTAATTATCAACTTCAGTATGTGCAAAGCCAATATTGTGCTGCACAAAACTGCGTGCATCACTTGCCGGAAATGGCCATCCTATCGAATTACTTATAAGAATTCCGGATGATATTGTCAGAGCAGGAGGGATGAGATATTTATATGAATCAGGACTGCTTTTTACGATTGATACAGCATTTGTATCGGCAGTCTGTGCAGCAATTCCTGTTGAAAATATAGCCAGAACAATTGCTAAAAAAGCAAATTTGGCCATACTTAAAAAACGAGTAATTTCGTGAACTTCCAATTTCAATGTTATGAGTAAAAGCAGGCAGAAAAACGATAAACAACTTCAGGGATTGCATGCAGCACCCAAAAATACCCTAATTTTCTTTATTCTCGCCCTTTTTGGGTTCATCCTCTACGGCAATACCATCGCAAACGACTATGCGCTCGACGATATCTACGTAATAACGGAGAACAAATTCACCAAAGAAGGGATTGAAGGGATTGGGAACCTGGTAAGCAAACATTTTTTTGCAGGGTATTTCGGAGAAAAGGAAGTAATGCTGGCCGGAGGACGCTATCGTCCGCTTTCAATGGTAACTTTTGCTGTTGAGTTCGAAATGTTTGGAAAAAATCCACATCTGAGTCATTTTATTAATATCCTGCTTTTTATACTTACAGGCTTTTGCCTTTATAGCGTACTGAAATTGTTGTTTCTACCCGAGGAAAAACGTTCCTGGTACCTGCATATCCCATTGATAGCAACGCTTCTTTTCATGGCGCATCCCATTCATACCGAAGTTGTTGCAAACATCAAGGGCAGAGATGAGATAATGGCTTTTCTCGGCTCACTTTTAAGCTTGCAACTTGTGTTAAAATATCTCGACAGTAAAAAGCCACTGCTGCTGTTGTATGCATTTTTCTCATTTTTCCTTGCACTTATGTCAAAGGAAATCGCTGCAACTTTTGTCCTAATAATACCCTTAACAGTATATTTCTTCAGATCAGCAAAGGTCAGAAACTATATTGAGATTCTTTTGCCGATAGTATTCGCTACAGTATTATTTGTAATTATCAGACAGGGAGTTCTTTCAGGGCTGAAAACAATGCCTTCAAATGAACTGCTTGATAATCCATTCGTTCAGGCTACAATTTCTCAAAAATATGCCACAATAGTTTATACACTGGGGTTATATATTAAACTTTTAGTGTTCCCGCATCCACTTACCTGGGATTACTATCCGTATCACATTATGCTGGTTAACTGGATGGATCTCAGGACAATTCTTTCATTGATTATTTACATTGGTATGGCAGTTTCTGCTCTAATTCTGCTTAAACGTAAGAGCATCATCTCCTGGGGAATTATTGGCTTTGGTATCGCCCTTGCTCCGGTTTCAAATCTGTTTTTTCCTGTAGGAACCTTCATGGCTGAGCGCTTTCTCTATATCCCCTCATTCTTTTTTTGCATAGTGATGGCCTGGCTGATTTGCGAAAAACTTCCACTTCTGATTAAAAATGCGCGGCAGTTCCATACTGTTGCAATAAGTCTGACTATTATTTTTTCTGTCTTGTTCAGCATAAAAACGATTTCGAGGAATACTGCCTGGAAAGATGATTTTACCTTGTATTCTACAGATGTCAAAACATCGTCAAACAGTGCCCGCGGTAATGATATTGTTGGAGAATGGTATGCCTTTCTTGCCAATAAACCAGAAAACAGCGCACAAAAGCAGGAATATCTCCAAAAAGCTTATGAACATATAAACAAAGCTGTTGAAATTCATCCAGCATACCAGAACGCCCTTTTCCAGCTGGGCAACCTGATGTACGATTACAAAAAAGACATTGATTCTACCATCTATTACTATTGCAGAGTTCTGAAACTCGATTCAAACGAAAATAATGTGCTGAGAAACAGCGATCTCATTCTTCGTTCTTTAGCTGATACAGCGCAAAAGCGTAAACTCTGTCTGCAGCTTTTTGCCTTAAACCATACGCGTTTCGAAATTATTTACAACCTGGCTACAGCCTACGGTTATAGTAATCTTGATGAGGCCGTGCCTCTGATGTATAAGGCATATACACTTCAACCTCAGAATATTGAAGTATTAAAATTTCTTGGCTCAGCATATTATACCATGAAGGATTATAAAAACGCTGTGCAGTTTTTTGAAAAATCCCTAAAACTCCAGCCCAACGATAAACCTGTGCTTCAGGATCTGTATTTTACCTGGCTTGCCCTCGGAAATAAGACCAAGGCCGCAGAGTACCTTGCACTGGCCTCACGTCAATAACCTCAACCCTTCCAACACCAAAGAAGGTGAAAGCATTGAAATGCTTTCACCTTCTTTATGATTTTTTAATGCCACATCGTGGCGGCATGTATGCAACGGTATTGGTAATCGGACAAATAGTTGTCCCTAATTCAAAAGTCCCGCTAATTTCTGTGCTGCAATTCTGTTACTTTTTCTTCTCTTTAGCCTTACCTTCATCTTATACGCAAGCAGGTACATGGCCGGTACAAACAATAAGGTCAGGAAGGTCGCGAAACTCAAACCAAAAATAATGGTCCAGCTTAAAGGTCCCCAGAACGCTACGTTGTCGCCTCCGAAATGAAGCTCGGGATTTAACTCCGTAAACATTTTGATAAAGTTGATATTCATGCCGAATGCCAGTGGAATAAGCCCCATCATTGCCGCACTTGCTGTTAAAATTACCGGAGTGATCCTCGTTTTACCCGCCTGAATAATGGCCTGCCTGGTCTTAAGACCTCTCGCCTTTAAAACGTCAGTGAACTCCACAATCAATATTCCATTTCTTACGACAATCCCCCCCAATGCCACAATTCCTAAACCTGTCATAATAATTGAAATGTCCATTTTGAAAATGATAATTCCCAGCAGAACTCCAATAATACTGAAGATTACCTCACTGAGGATAATCAGGGTTTTACTGATGGAGTTAAATTGCGTTATGAGGATAAAGAAGATAAGTCCAAGGGATAAGAGCATCGCCTTTCCCAGGAATGATGAGGCTTCTGCCTGATCTTCCTGTTCCCCGGTGAGTTTGATCTCTGAACCTTCATGCAGCGGGAATTTCACAGCAAGCTTCCTGATCTTTGCAACAACCTCATTGGCTGTATAACCTGTCGAAACCTCTGATCCTACTGTAATAACCCTTTTCAGATTCTTTCTGTGAATACCTCCGTAGGTCCCGCTATAGCCAACTTTTGCAACGGATGAAAGCGGAATCTGACGCAATAATCCGCTGTTCATGTCTCTATAGGTGATCTTCAGGTTTAACAAGGCATCTATGTTCTTACGGGTTTTTGCATCATACCGTATCTGGATAGGATACTCATCTTCCAGCTCCTTGTATTTCGATACTTCCCAGCCAAAAACTGCATTCCTTATTTCCTGCCCGATTTGCCCGGTGCTGATTCCTTCGCGGTTTGCACGCTCACGGTCAATATCTATTGTTATTTCAGGCTTATTGTTCAGAAAATCTGATTTAAGTTCCTGTATCCCCGGAATTTGGAGTGAATCTATATACCTCTTGAATCGGTCGGCATCAAGAATCAGATTTGCCAGGTTTTCGCTGCTAATCTCTATGTTAATAGGTTTCCCGGTTGGAGGTCCCATCCTGTTCTTCTGAACGGTTATCGTTGCCCCAGGTATACCTTTCACTACCTCTGTAATCTTATCCAGATATGTTCTTGTCTCTGGCCCGGTGCGGAATTTGTACTCTCGGAAATTCACCGTAATCTTCCCTTTTTCTGAGGAAGTAGCCCTGTCGAAACTATTCGCGTCGCCTGCGCCAAGTGCCACATTGCTGATCACAGATTCTACATCCGGATTATCCTTGCCCATCACGTTAACTACCCTTTTTTCAATGATCTGAAGTACTGAATCTGTTACGATCTGATCGGTACCAACCGGAAGGGTCAGCATTACGTAAATATTATTCGGGTTATTGTCTGGGAAAAACCTCACCTTCGGTTTTGCAATTCCGGTTAATACTATTGTGAAAATAAATAATCCAAGTACCGATAAAAGCAGATAAACTGGTGCCCTCCCTTTGAGTAAGGCCACCAATTGCCTGTCGTAAATCCTTAAGAAAAACGGCCAGCCCTTTTGCTGCCACCAGATAATGTAATTCTTTATAAAGAACCTGTAAGCCAGATTTATTAAGGATGCAAAAATCAGAAAGTTGCCAATTCCCGGCATTTTCGCAAAATTTAACAGAACCCCGAACAGAATCATGATTCCCGTCCATAGCCAGAGTTTTTTCTTATTGATCTTATGTTCAACTGCATCATATTCGTGTTTCATAAATGAAACGGCAAATACCGGATTGATGATATATGCCACAAAAAGCGATGCAAACAATGTTAGAATTACTGTTACTGGCATATAATGCATAAACTTACCTGTTATACCCGGCCAGAATGCCAGTGGGAAAAATGGCGCTAAGGTTGTCAGGGTTCCACTTAAAATAGGGAGAAACACTTCACCGGCGGCTTGCTTTGCTGCCGTAGTTATATCCGGCACATCTTTATGGATGCGATGCGTGTTTTCTATCACCACTATCGCATCATCAACCACAATTCCCAATGCAAAGATGAAGGAGAACATTACCATCATATTCATTGTAAACCCAATCCCCGGCAGGAACATATAGGCAACTGCCATCGAAAGCGGTACGGATAAACCTACAAAAAATGCATTGTTAAAACCCATGAAGAACATAAGAACTATTGTTACTAATATAAAACCTATTATAATAGTATTGTTAAGCTCTTCAAGTGTATTTCTGGTGTACCTGGCCTGCTCTCCTGTTATACTAACCTTGAGGTCGGAAGGGAATACATTCTTTTTCAGATCGTTATCCATAATGGTTTTAATCTGTTCGGTTGCATCCAGCAGATTCTGACCACTCTTTTTAATTACATTCAGCGTAATTACATTCTTCCCGTCCAAACGTGAAAAACTTTCCTGCTCCTTCACCGTATCTTTTACTTCAGCAACATCTTTAATATATATAAGTGCCCCTGATGATGTTTTAACAACGATATTATTGATCTGATCGGGAGAGTTAAACTGACCTACAACCCTTATCGAACGTTTCATTCCATAAGTAGTAACATTACCTCCCGAAATTGTCATATTCTCCCTGGCAATTGCATTTCCTATATCGGTAAGAGTTACACTGGCTGCCTGCATCTTATACATGTCAACATTAACCTGTATCTCGCGTTCAAGCGCACCTACAATATCAACACGCGTAATTTCCTTCAGCGATTCAATCTTATCCTGCGCTATATCTGCATACTTTTTAAGCCGCTGCAAATCATAATCACCTGAAATTTGCAAAAACATAATCGGAATTTCAGAGAAATCTATCTCCATAACATTCGGATCTGTTGGCAGGTTATTCGGCAAATCTGATTTAGCCTTGTCAACAGCATCTTTTACCCTCTGCTTAGCCTCGGCTACTACAACATCTGTATTAAACTCTACAACAATTGTCGAAAAATCCTGCAATGAGTTGGATGTTACCTTTTTAACATCTGCAATCGATTTAATTTGCTTTTCAATCGGACGGGTTACGAGGTTCTCCATATCCTCAGGTGATGTACCCGGATATACAGTACTTACCATAACTGTGGGTATCACTATTTCGGGAAACTGTTCCTTGGGAATACTATTGTAACTCATCAGCCCCAGGAGCGAAATAACAACCGTCAGCACATATACACTGGTCTTATTATCTATCGCCCAGCTAGTTGCAAAGAATTCCTTGAATTCTTTTATCTTTTCTTTCATAATAAACGGTTTTGAGTAAGATTAGTAGTTGATGTACTGCCCATCGTTAATATCAGTATTCCCCAAAGTAATCACTTTATCTCCGGTCTTTAGACCTGTCAGAATTTCTGCAAGCCCGTTGTAAATCTGACCCGTGGAAATCTGGCGTTTTTTAGCAATTTTAGTACTTCCGTTTTCCTCAGCCACATAAACGAAGGAACCTTCCTTATCTTTCTGTAAAGCATTCACCGGAATAACAATTGCACTGGCTGCATTGTAATCATTGATCTTTACAACTGCTACCATATTCGCCTTAAATCCTGCATCCGGCGAACTTAATCTTGCTTCAACCTGGAAGGTACGATTTGTAGGATTGATAAACTTGCTCACAAACGACAATTTGGTAATAACATCTTTATTATAATCCGGGAAGAAAATCAACACATTATCCCCGTTCTTTACTTTCGAACCGTAGGCCTCAGCAAGGTCGGCAACAATTTTTATTTTCGAAAAATCTATAACCCTGAATGTGGTTAGTCCTGGAGCAACAGCTTGCCCTACCTTCACCGGAATCTCTTCCACAGTCCCTGAAATAGGAGCTGTAATCCGCATCATATTTAGCTGCTCCTCAATAGTTTTTACCTTATTTTCTAAGCTTTCCTTGTTGTTCTTCGCTGTAAGAAATTGAATCTCAGATCCTATCTTCTGATCCCATAAATTCTTCTGCTTATTGAAAACGGTTGTTGCAAAAACCAGCGATTCTTTTAACTCCGCCAATCCCTTACGGGTAATTTCTGCATCAAGCTCGGCTAATACCTGTCCGGCCTTTACTTTGTCGCCTTCGTTAACAAGAATCTTTGTGATCACTCCAGCCATCTTTGGACTAACAGAAACATTCTCATCCCCGTCAACTCTTCCCTGTATCTCGATATAATGGTTAAATGCCTGCATAACAACAGGGCTTACTGCCACATCTGTTACTTTAAAGTTAGCTCCCTTACTCGTATCTGATGCAGCTATTTCCTGTTGAAGTTTGCTTATTTTTTCTGTTAAAAGATCATGCTCTTTTTGAAGTTGAACCAGTTCTGCCTTTTTATCCATTGGTTTCTGACAAGCCACGATCATCATAACCAGGCCCAGAAATAATGCAATCTTTTTCATAATATATTGTATTTTAGTTTGTTAAAATCTTGGTTTAGTAATTGTTCATTGCTTTATCGTAATTGGCCTTAGCCAGAAGCAATTCGTAAATTGCCTTATAATAACTTGTGAGATTTGTTAGATGTTGATTCTGAATCTGGGTGAGTTCGGTACTTGTTGAAAGCCCTTCACGGAATTTTATCATCGTCTTTTTATAGATATTCGCCGAGAGTTCCTTGTTCTCTTTCAAACTCAGGTAATTATCCACAGCATTGTTAAAGCCCGACCTTGCTGTTTCAGCACCCATCTTAAGCCCTTGTCCAACTTGTTCCCTGCTGATGCGGATCTTGTCAAGAGCAAGTTGTGCCTGCTGAACTTTGAAATGCCGCATTCCACTGCTGAAAATAGGAATATCAAGGTTAACTCCGATTATTGAGGTCGGGTACCAATCACCCTTCTGGAAAATATCGAATTTGTTTCGCATAGCCTTATCCTGATAGGTATAAAAGGCCGACAACTTTGGCAGGTATGCACTTTGTTCCCTGCGGTAGTTAAGCAGCAGCATTTTCTCATTGGTCTCCATTAATTTGAAATCAATATGATTTGCCAATTTAAAATCATTCGTCTGTATTAACTCCGCCACAGTTTGTTTAAGCAATGCCGGCAAACTGTCTTTCAGCTGAATATCTTCAGCAATGTCAATTCCCATCTGAAACTTCAGTAAATTCTTTGCATTTACATCATTTCTCTCAAGAGAAATTATCGCATTTTTCAGATTCTGAAGATTGATTTTCAATTGATCAACTGTAATGTCTTCAACGAATCCATTCTTTAAACTTTCATCTGTTTCGTATAAAACCTTCTCGAAGGCTTTAGTCTGGTCCTTTAAAATATTCCTGGTTTCCTCACCTACCAGCACCATATAATAAACCTGCGCAATAGTGCTACGTGTTTCTTGTTCTGTTTTAGTTAAGGTTTGTGTGGAAATCTGGTAGAATGCCTTGGTAGCCTGTAAGCCTACAATATATTCTCCACTGAATATCAGTTGCGATAAAGTGCCTCCCAATGACATATTATGCTGTGTCCCGAATTTTGCAGGAAAAAACTGGGTTTCCGGAGCGGGATGAATTTTAGTGAGACCGTACAAGCCTTCGTTAACTCCAATAATCGCGGGTGTAATAAAGTCGGGCAGCAAGGTTGTTGGAATATCCAGCATATCCTGGTATTGCACCGATCCATTAATCTGGGGTAAGCCAATGGCTGTCATCTCCCAGATCTTCTTTTTAGCAATGGTGAGATCTATTGTGGCATTGCGCATTGCATATGCATTCTGCACTGCGTAATCCTGAGCTTCTTTAAGGCTGAACGCTTTAGTGCCTTTGTTCTGGGCAGAACCTGCCAGACCCGCAAGGAGCAGCAGGATCATTACCCCACTGCCTGTAATCCGAGTTATGTATTTCATTTGTTTATATTTAGCATTTATTAAACTATTCATTTATTATTTAATTACTCTGCGCTTACCTTTTTTTTACCGCAGAGAGCCGCAAAGCTATAGCTTGTTAACCAATCTTTTAATTCCGTCTGCAACACTTAAAACATTAAAATTCATCAATAAACCCAATTTACAACCTGATAGCTTCAAATAAGTTAAAACTTGTGCTATATGAATTTCGTTTAACGCTTCAACAGACTTTACTTCGATGATTACTTTTCCTTCAACAACTAAATCTATTCGGTATCCAACATCCAGTTTTACTTCCTTGTAAACTAAGGGTAAAGGTTTTTGCTTTTCAACGTTTAGATCAGCCTTTTGTAATTCGTAAAACAAACATTCTTGGTAAACGCTTTCAAGCAAACCCGGTCCAAGTACTTTATGAACCTCAATTGCACAACCGATTATCTTTTCTGAAATTTCAGTTTCTGTCATAAATAACTTTTTTTAAAAGTTAGGTTTGATGAGCTTACATCTCAGCCTTCTTTGCTTCAAAATATGCCAGACCTTTTGCATTTGCAATACTTCTGATATGACTTTCAAACATTACCTTAAATACTTTATCTACTGGTTTTTCTTCTCCACTGTAGAACTCAATGGTATGAACGTCTTCCAGATTTTGAATATAAAGCCTTGCAATAACTTCAATATCAATATCCTCCCTGTAAAGTCCTTCTTCAATCCCTTTGTGCAGATTCCTCGAAATTCCTTCATAAACCTGCGCCCTTTTAGCATCCATAAACCTCTTATATATATCTGCATAGTATTTCTGCAGCTCAAAGGTTACAGAGGGCTTAAAATCCTTTAACTGATCGCTCACAATTTTACTGATCCCAAGTAAGATATCAATCGCATTCTTATCTGTAAATAGTTCAGGATTGTATATACACAACATATCTTCCTCAATATGCAACTGCATGAATTTATCGATCAGGTCTGCCTTGTTTTCTACATATTGATAAAGCGTCTTTTTGGATATCCCCAACTCTCTGCATACATCATCCATCGAAAGATTCCTCAATCCGTATTTCAGGAACAACCTGGATGATTCACGCAAAATATTTTTGAATTTCTCTTCCATGTTTTCTTATTCTCCTTTATTGAACGATTTTTTCTTGATCTCATAATAGGCCCACCCGTCTTCTGTCGCAATGTTCCTCACAAAATTCTCTATGGTATAATGAAACAGCAGGTCGAAAGAAAACTTCTCGGTAGGGAAGAGCTGAGGATCATGGATGTCCATCAGCCTGGCTATGTATAATCTGGCTATAAGTTCCACACTCAGATCGCTTCTGTACATTTTCTGTTGAGTTCCTTTTTCAATATTGATACTTATCTTATTGAAAATGAAGTTGTACTTGTCTGTGATATGTTTCTTGTATACTGCTGGATAATACCTTCGCAATTCGGCTGTTAAGGAAGGATTGATATCCTTAAACCGGATGCTTAATTCCTTGCTTACTGTAAAAAGAATATCAATGGCATTAACACCTTCAAAATCATTCTTATCAAAAATCGTTTTGAAACTGTTTCTTTCAAATTCCAGTGCCTGAACAATCAGGTCTCCCTTGTTTTTTACATACTTCTGCAATACTTGTTTTTCTACACCTAATAGGTCTGCAATCTTTTCTATCGTTAATCCCCTGATTCTGTGTTTAAAGGATAACTCTCTGGTTTTCACTAAAATCTGGTGTAATGTTTCGTCCATTTTCAGTATATTTATGGATAAATAATTTGAATTTTAACAGAAAAGCTGTTTAAACTGATGCAAAGGTAATACTAAATAAACATTGGAAACAAAATAATGTTAAAACGTTTCCAGTGTTTATTCTGTTTTTAACGTTTTTTATGATTTGATATACAGACCTCTTGTCTCATCAAATGACCAACATAAATTTCCTTACCTTTGCTACTTCATCCCAAACTCAGATTTTCCATGAACAAGAAAAGCATACTCATCACCCTGCTCTTACTTGCCGGCATCGTCGGACTTAACAACATCTCCAGGGCCTGCACAAATCTTCTTATCTCAAAAGGGGCTTCAAAAGACGGATCCGTAATGATCTCCTATCTTGCCGACTCACATACCCTCTTCGGCGAACTCTATTACCGCCCTGCTACCGATCATCCTGAGGGTTCATATCGCGATATTTACGAATGGGATACAGGCGAATTTCTTGGGAAAATTAAGGAAGTAAGGCATACATATAACCGCGTTGGAAATATGAATGAGCATCAGCTGGCTGTTGGTGAAACAACTTACGGTGGCCGCGACGAATTGCAGCATCAACCTGGTGCAGTAGTGGATTATGGCAGCATGATGTATATAGCCCTTGAACGCGCCCGCACCGCCCGGGAAGCAATTAAAATTATGACCGATCTGGTTGCTGAATACGGATATGCTTCTGAAGGTGAATCCTTCTCTATCTCCGATCCTAACGAAGTTTGGATTATGGAAATGATTGGCAAAGGAAAAATTGAAAAAGGTGCTGTTTGGGTGGCTCGCCGCGTTCCTGAAGGGTATATCTGCGGACATGCAAACCAGGCTCGCATCCAGACATTCCCGCTGAATGATCCAGAAAATTGCCTTTATGCTGCCGATGTGATTACGTTTGCTCGAAAAATGGGATATTTCAAAGGTGAAGATAAAGATTTCAGCTTTTCTGATACCTACAACCCGCTTGAATTTGGCGGAGCAAGGTTTTGTGATGCCCGTGTTTGGTCGATGTTCAGAAAAGTGAATAAGGAAATGGATAAATATGCTGATTATGCACGTGGTGCCGACCTTAAAAACCGTATGCCGCTTTTCATCAAACCTGACCACAAAATTGATCTGCACGAAGCCATGAACCTCATGCGCGACCATTACGAAGGAACTCCTCTCGATATGATGAAGGATATTGGTGGCGGTCCTTATTCCTGTGGTGTAAGATGGCGCCCGATGACCTGGAAACTCGATAGTGTCGACTATTTCAACGAAAGAGCAATTTCTACACAGCAAACCGGTTTCTTTTTCCTGGCCCAGTCGCGTAGCTGGTTACCAAGTACTGTTGGAGGCATCATCTGGTTTGGTGTTGATGATACTTACAGCTCATTATTTACTCCATTCTATTCTTCAATCACCAGAATCCCGCACACCTATGCCGAAGGGAATGGTGCCATGATGGAATTCTCGGATGATGCAGCATTCTGGGTATTTAACCAGGTTTCCAATTTTGCCTATACCCGCTATAAAGATATGATCCCGGAAATCCAAAAAGTTCAGAACGATTTGGAAATCAAATATATCGATTATGTTCAGGCCACCGATAAAGCCGCTCTGGAACTTTACAAACAGGATCAAAACCTTGCTGTTAGCTACCTCACCGACTTTTCATGCAACCAGGGAGATAACTCAGTTAAAACATGGAAGCAACTTTATCGTTATCTCTTTACAAAATACCTCGATGGCAACATCAAGGAAAAGGATGGGGATAAGCTGAATCCTAAAGTGAAACAGCCAGGATACAGTCCCGAATATTACCGTAACCTCGTCGAAAAAACCGGCGACCGCTACAAAGCCATTAAACATTAATTATCTCTGATCATGGAAGATAACGAATTCCGGCAAAAAGAAAAGCGATACAGGATTATTATTGGTGTCCTTATCGGTATTATTATTATTCTCAGTATCGGTTGGATCACCTCCTCCTATAAAGTCCGTACAATCATTGTCCAGGCTGCCCAGGCCAATACCCAGAAAGAATCGCTTAAAGCCGAGCTGGATTCCCTGCTCAAGGAACACGATCGCATCAAAACTGAGTACGGACAAGTTACCAAAAACCTCAGGGGCAAGGATAGTCTTATTCTTGCCAATGCCGAAGAGATCCGCGATTTGCTGAACTATAAATATGATTATACTAAGGTAAAACGTAAACTGGATCTGCTTCGGAACATCACCCAGAATTATGTCCGCCAAATCGATTCTCTTTATGTGGTAAATAAAAGCCTGAAGAACGAGAATACAGAGATCAGGGACAATCTGAGTAAGGAAAAGGAAAAAGTTGTTGTTCTCAATAAAGAAAAGGATAATCTTAACGAGAAAGTTTCAAAAGCATCTATGCTAAAGGCGTACAATGTGTCTGGCACCACCATTCACCAGCGCAGTGGCACAAAAGAAGAAACTACAGCAAAAGCTCGCCGCACCGATGGTGTAAAAGTATGTTTTACCCTCAGCGAAAATCCGGTTGCTGCGGTTGGCAAACGTACAATCTATGTTCGAATCGCCCGTCCTGATAATGTAATTATTACCGAAGGAACCGATGCATCAAGCTTTCTTTTTAACGGCGAAAAAATCCAGTATACCCTGAAAAAGGAAGTAGAATACGACACCAAATCCCAGAATATCTGTCTGTCATGGTATAAGCACGATAAAAAATCGGAAGCTATGCCCGGCAAATACAATGTCTCAATTTTCTGCGACGACTACGAAATCGGCCAAACCTCCTTCGAACTGAAGTAAGCATGACGAGACATGCTCTGCTTCCGGCTGGTAAAATTGGTAAATTAGTATACTGTTAGATTTGTACATTGGTTCATTCCGCCATTTCTCCGTTGTGGTGTAACGATAGATGGTATAACTCCAAAACTGTATTTATCCCTTTAGGGACGGGTCAGAATTTTTAAAATTAGGCCTTCCTCCCGAAATCAGCAGGAATCTCACCCCATTTCTTCGTTTCCCATACCAGGATCTGGTTTTGCCAGCTGTTCGCATTCAACCAGATTATTGCCCTGTCGACCAGCTTGAATATAGGCTCGTTGCGGTGGTCGCGTGCTAATGTCGTCTTAATCTTTTTGTCTTTTACCCACTTTCGGGCAGTAAGCGAATCGGAATATATAGGTGCTGTGCTGCCTTCCTTTTTCAATAAGGCCAAACCATGCACCAATGCCAGAAATTCGCCGATATTGTTGGTCCCGTTCGGAAATGGCCCCTGCCTGAACAATTCCCGCTTCGTAGCAGTATCAACTCCCCTGTATTCCATAATACCGGGATTCCCCGCACATGCCGCATCCACCGATAAAGAAGGGACAACAACCGCAGGATTTAAATTCCGGAAACCATTATTTACTGTCATCTTCTGCTGCTTCTTTTACTTGTATCCCAATTTCCATAACACCTTCAGTATCCAGCTTATCCATTCTGTTCTCCAGTTCTATACGGTATTTGCCAGCCTCACTGAATTTGTATGACTTAAATAATGGATAATCAATATCCCACAAATCACCATTCCCCTCAGCCTTGAAAGTTCCGTCTTCTTTTTTTACAGGAAGATGAAAATCACTAACCCTTCGCTCTCCCGAAGGACTATAAAGTGCCATTGTAACAAAAAGTTCACCGTAAGGATAAATGCTGTGATGCCTTAATAATAAACTTAAATTATACAGCTGAGAAGTATCTTTAATGGCAAATTCAAATTTCAATTCTTTGAATCTGTTCCATTTCAGATCATCAAACTTCTGTCGTTGCTCAAATACTGTCCTCTTCCCGCAGGAAGAAAAAAATATGGAGATTACGGCAATTAAAAATAATAGACGCGATTTCATATAAATAGTATTGGTCATATTTCGAAACATAATCATATTATTTAATTAAAAAACGTGGATATATATATAAAATGTAATACGATGTAGTTAGTAGGGACAGCGAATAACGAGATCAAAAGATAGCAATAAAGCTCTTTATAGATTGTAATTTTGTTTTCAATTCAGCTATTTCAACTTACAACAGGATATCAAGAGCATTTTCCTGATCAAGTTTTAAGTGTACTTTCAACTCATTAATACTATTGAATTTTACCTCATTCCGAATCTTCTCTTTGAACAATACTTTTACTTCTATTCCATAAACATCCTCATTAAAATCAAAGATGTTCGCCTCAATCGTCAAGCCGGTACCGTTCACTGTTGGCCTGTTCCCGATATTGCACATCCCTTTCAGCCTGCGGTCGCCAAGCATCACTTCAACGGCATAAACTCCGTTTCCGGGTATGAGCTTCATCCCATTGTTATGCTCAATATTGATGGTTGGAAATCCGATTGTTCTGCCCAGCTGCCTTCCATAAACAACCCGGCCTGTGATGTTGTAGGAATACCCTAAAAATGAACTGGCCTCAGCTATTCTGCCTTCAGCCACCAGTTTACGGATAATTGAGGAACTTACAATTTCGCCCATTACCCGGAATTCCGGAGATTGTTCAACAATAAACCCATATTGTTTTCCCATTTCTTCTAAGAGCGCTTTTCCTCCCTGCCCTTTATGCCCGAACATATGGTCGTAACCGGGCACCACAGCCTTCATCCCGATCTGATCAACCAGAATGAGCCGGATAAATTCTTCAGGCGATAATTTGGAAAATTCAAGTGTAAAAGGAAGAATGATAAGGTGCGCAATTCCTTGAGCAGCAATGCGCTCCATCTTCTCATCAGGAGTATTAAGAATCCGTATATCTGTAAGCCAGGGTTCCGTTACCGATCGTGGAGGTACATCAAAAGTTACAACAGCATCCTGGCCGTTTATTTTCGAAGCAACCGACTTAAGATGGTCTAAAACTGCTGCATGTCCAAGGTGAACACCGTCAAATGTGCCTACTGTAACGGCTGCATTGCGTAAAACCCCTAAACTTTTGATTCCGTAATGCGTCTCCATTTACTGTATTTCACTCTGACAGCACCAGCACCCTGTCATTCACAACCTCAACAACTCCTCCTTTTACCTCGAAGAATTGTTCCTTTTTGTCGCTGTCAACGATTTTGATTTTACCGGCTTTTAATACGGCAATAAGAGGTGCGTGTTTGCTCAGGATCTCAAAGGATCCGTCTTTTCCCGGCAGCTGAACGAGGTTCACCTTGCCGGTATAAACAGTTGTGTCGGGTGTTATAATATCCAGTTGCATGGTTCTTCAGGCTTATGCTGCACTTTCAGCAAGCAGACGCTTACCTTTTTCAATGGCTTCTTCTATTGTTCCGACAAGGTTAAAGGCTGCTTCCGGATATTCATCCACCTCACCATTCATAATCATACGGAAACCTTTAATAGTATCTTCAATGCTTACAAAAGCTCCGGGTATACCTGTGAACTGAGTGGCAACAAAGAATGGCTGTGAAAGGAAACGCTGAACACGACGGGCACGGTGAACAACAAGTTTGTCCTCCTCGCTTAATTCATCCATACCAAGGATGGCGATGATGTCCTGTAATTCCTTGTAACGCTGCAGTATTTCTTTAACCTCCTGTGCAGTTCTGTAGTGCTCTTCTCCAACAATGTCAGGAGTAAGAATACGTGATGTTGAATCCAGTGGATCTACAGCAGGGTAAATTCCCAGCTCGCTGATCTTACGATTTAAAACCGTGGTAGCATCAAGATGGGCAAAAGTTGTAGCAGGAGCAGGGTCGGTGAGGTCATCTGCGGGTACGTAAACTGCCTGTACAGAAGTAATGGAACCACGCTTGGTAGAAGTAATACGCTCCTGCATGATACCCATTTCTGTAGCCAGTGTTGGCTGGTAACCTACTGCCGAAGGCATACGGCCAAGCAAAGCGCTTACCTCTGATCCGGCTTGTGTAAAACGGAAAATATTGTCGATAAAGAAAAGAATGTCTTTTCCTCCTGATTTCTCATCTCCATCACGGAAATATTCCGCCATGGTCAATCCGCTCAGGGCAACGCGGGCACGCGCTC
Organism: uncultured Bacteroidales bacterium; assembly: GCA_903923925.1. GTDB lineage: Bacteria > Bacteroidota > Bacteroidia > Bacteroidales > CAIXZF01 > CAIXZF01. The sequence continues at coordinate 6,300 of CAIXZF010000051.1, read as the reverse complement.
CCGGTGGCTCATTCATCTGACCGAACACCAGTGTAGCCTGTGATTTAGCAAGTTCTTCCATATCAACCTTGCTGAGGTCCCATCCGCCTTTTTCCATATCTTCCTGGAATTCTTTACCGTAGCGGATAACCCCTGATTCGATCATTTCACGAAGCAGATCGTTTCCTTCGCGGGTACGCTCTCCAACACCTCCGAATACGCTCATACCGGCATAACTCTTGGCGATGTTATTGATAAGTTCCATGATAATAACGGTTTTGCCTACTCCGGCACCACCGAATAAACCAATCTTTCCGCCTTTTGCATAAGGTTCAATAAGGTCGATTACCTTGATACCTGTGAAAAGAACTTCTTTCTGTGTGCTGAGGTTTTCAAACTTGGGCGGTTCGCGGTGAATACTGTAAACTTTCTCTCTCGATACCGGTTTCATCCCGTCAATGGATTCACCAATAACATTAAAAAGCCTGCCTTTAACCTCGTCGCCAATTGGCATCGATATCGGAATACCTGTTGAAAATACTTCCATACCGCGACGCAGTCCGTCGGTTGAATCCATCGCAATCGTACGAACGGTATTCTCACCAATATCCTGCTGACATTCCAGCACGAGTTTGCTGCCATCGGCCCTGATTAGTTCCAGCGCTTCATAAATATCGGGAAGCTTTACATCTTCCTCAAAACTCACGTCAATCACCGGTCCGATGATCTGTGTGATCTTTCCTTTTACATGATTACTCATATTCCTTGCGTCAAAATTGGGCGCAAAGGTACAGAAAATTATCTTTTTAAAAAACACATAACAATAGATCGTAATATATTGATCTTTCCGCCTTCTGCTTTAGCCGAAAAACCCTGTCAGGGTTGCAAACCCCTGACAGGGTGGAATGTGATCTACATAATAATGATCAATCAGAATGAATAGACAAATTCAATTAAATCAAGCTTAATAATTTCCCAATGTTTCTTACGCAGACAAACCGGGTTAAAATCGAAATCAGCCTGGCTAAAATCAGTTAATTGTTTTACTAAAACTGCGTTATTATGGTTGAATGGATACCGTGTTTTATGAAATTCCAGCATTTTTTCCAGGCTGTAATCTTCCATTAGCTCATGCACATCCCAGAAATTTTTCTTTCTGCCACCACGACCAATTACATCAAATTTCATAGCGAGTATCTCCGCCAAACTGGCCATACGAATTCCATCAACGAGATGATAATCATCAATAAAATCATCTGTGTAATATAGATCGAGTTTAATGCAGTTGTCCTTATTTAAACCAACAAAATACGATTTCCCCATACCAACGGGAACTATTTTGTTTGTGTCAATATAGGACCAGGTAGTGCGTAAATAACTTTCAATAAATTCAAAATTAATATCTCCATATGTTACATCGGAGAATAAATCAATATCAACTGATAGCCTGTGGCCTCTTTGTAAACTTAATCCGGTTCCTCCTACAAGGCGGAAAGCATCAAATTCCTCCTGCCTTCTGCCTCCTGCCTTCTGCCTTCTGCTTTCTGCCTTCTGCCTCCTGCCTTCTGCCTCCTGCCTTCTGCCTTCTGCCTTCTGCCTCCTGCCTTCTGCCTCCTGCCTCCTGCCTCCTGCTTTAGCCGAAAAACCCCTGACAGGGTGGAAAGTTCAAACCCCTAACTATTTTCGCTATCTTTGATTTTAAAATCCTGAATCATGAAGAACCTGGTCTTTTCTGTCTGTTTCCTTCTTTCATGCAGCCTTTTAGCCCAGAATTTACCCTTAAACAGAACGATTTACGACAAAGTTGAAAGTGCGCTTCAACAGAAAGACCTCCCTTTCTTCACTTCTGTGAAACCTTTTTTGGTAGAAAATGTAGCAAAAGCGATTTCATTGGATACCGTTTTGTATCTCAAACACAGCTTTGACTTCACTAAAACACTTGCCGGCCGCAAGATTTTTAATGAGAACCTGCTACGCATTGATTCGGTAGGTTTTTCACTTTTAATCGATCCTGTCTTCGAATTTTCTATAGGGAAAAGCGATAAAAATGTATGGCTGAACTCCAGAGGATATTCGCTCACCGGAAAAGTTGGACGAAACTTTACCTTTGGCAGCGATTTCTATGAGAACCAGGCTGTTTTTCCGGATTACCTGGATACATGGACCAGAGCCAGAGGGATAGTTCCCGGGCAGGGGAGGGCAAAAGATTTTAAAAATAAGGGTTTCGATTATTCAAATGCTTCGGCTTATATATCATACAGCCCGTCGCGTTATTTCAATTTCCGCTTCGGACATGGCAAAAATTTTATCGGCGATGGATACCGTTCACTTCTGTTATCTGATAATGCATTCAATTATCCCTACCTGAAAATAACGACAACTTTCTGGAAGATACAATACACCAACTTATGGGCCGAATTCCAGGACAGAGAAGCACCATTGTCGGCTACTCTGGGCTATGAAAAAAAGTACGGAAGCTTTCATTTCCTGAGTGCAAACATCACGAAACGACTAAACATTGGCTTCTTCGAGGCGGTGATATGGGAAGCCGGCGACAGCAGCGGGCGCAGAGGTTTTGATGTAAATTACCTTAACCCTGTAATCTTTTTTCGCCCTGTAGAATTTTCACTCGGGTCGCCGGATAATATGATAATGGGATTCACAGTGAAATACAGGATAAACCGCTCATATTCATTCTATGGGCAAGTAGTCCTCGACGAATTTAACCTGAAAGATGTGATGAAACAGAATGGCTGGGTGCTCAATAAGCAAGGATACCAGCTCGGTTTGGCAGGATGGAATATACTTGGAGTGCCAAATCTGAATTTACGGACGGAATATAATTATGTGCGGCCTTATACCTATTCACACAGGTCGGCATTGCAATGCTACGGGCATTTTAGTCAGCCGCTGGCTCACCCTTACGGAGCCAATTTCCTTGAATCTGTGACCCTGGCTTCCTATACCTGGAAGTTCGTGTCTCTGGAATACAAATTTATTTATGCGATGTATGGCCTTGATACGGCCGGAATTAACTACGGGAAGGACATTTTCCGTTCTTACCTCAGCTATCCGATGGAATACGACAACAAAGTAGGACAGGGACTGAAAACTAAATTATTGAGGCAGGATGTTGTGCTGGCTTATCGTATTAATCCACATTCAAATCTGAGGATAGAAGCGGGCTTTTCGCTTCGCTCAGAGTCAAATGCTCTTGCCACAAACAACAACACCCTTTTCTGGTTCGGCATCAGCACCAGGCTTGGGAATAAATATTATGATTTCTAAAATCGCTTGTTGGAGTCGAATAACCCTGTCAGGGTTGCAAACCCCTGACAGGGTTGAAAGTTTTGCTACATCTTCGAATCCAGCCCCTTACCGGTTTCAATATGCTCAAAGTTTGGGAGGTAAATTTTCAGGATTTCAACAATGGCGCTTTTGGTAATATTTTTAGATTCAAAAAGCTTGTGTAGTTGCTCAAATATAGAATCAATTTCCTCAACGCTTCTTTTCTTTGAATTCTTAACCACGCCCAGTTTGATAAAGGAATCATTGTCGAGTTTCTCTGTTTCTGTAAAGAATTCCTCAAAGGCCTTTTCACCGGAAGTGTCGGAACCAAAGAAATAAATAGGGTAGGAGGTGGATTCTTCATTTAATAGCAAGGATTTCTGCCTGGCTTCCTCCTCAGTTTGGCAGATATCTGCTTCCAGACCCAGGGAATGAAGCAGATCAATTGCAATCTGATCGAAAGGAATCATGTCTTTTTCCTCATCCAGTTTCGGGAAGAAGATATCGCCGGATTCACCCATAATGGAAGCCATGAGGCAGAGCTCTCCCGACTCCTGAGGCGAAACAAAGAACCTGCGAATGCCCCTCGGACACGACCATGGCTGCATTTTCTGCAGGCGCTCCAGGAATCCCAGTGGTAAACTGCCGTTTGAAAAAGCCACATTGGCAAAACGGGCTGTCTTTATCGGCAGGCGGTCTGAGTAGGCCATTATCAGTTCTTCCATGAGTTTCTTGCTGGCACCCATAATGTTTACAGGGTTGGCAGCCTTGTCGGTTGAAACGCAGAAAAAATGCTCCGGCGGAGTTTCCAGAAGCAGCTCCAGCAGTTTGCGGGCCCTAAGAACATTGTTCTCTACCATCGCCTCTATGGAGAAAATATCCTTTTCGCTGCGTACATGTTTATGCGCAGCAAAGTTGGCCACAATACCGAATGGACCATGATGCCGGAACAGCTTTTCAAAAACACTGTCGCCGAAATTCACGGGATAAGTCACAAAATATTCAGGGATAGTGTAAGCTCCGGAACTTCTGATGTCGCGCACCAGCTCAGTAAGGCCGTTTTCGTTGATGTCGACAACAACCAGTTTGGAAATATTGAACTTTAGAATGGCCTTGATATAGGAGGAGCCGATTGTGCCTGCACCGCCAATAACCAGAACAGATTTCCCATTTATCCTTTTCTGCAGTTCGCTGTTGTATTTATGGAAATCATCCTTCAACAGGCTCTCAGGACGGAGTGTGATGTATTTTTTAATAAATAAATCCAGATCGAAATTCGTATGCATAAAATATAAATTAAATTAATGGTTTTTCTGTAAAAACTTGAAGGAAAATTCACCACATAGGTCACATTGGGAAAATGTAGTCGAATAAGCCTGTCGGGGCTTCAAGCCCCCGACAGGCTTGAAAGTGCCTTCAACTTTCTGCCTAAGTCGTTATAATCGGGAATTCACTGTAGAACTTTAGCAGGCTGATGGTTTCTGTGCGTAACATTTTCCTGACAAATTCTTTCATTGCGTTGTCAGTTAATTCCCCCAATCCATTTAGCATACCTTTATCTGTTTTTATCTCCAGATGTTCAATGCATTGATGCAGATAGCCTGATAATGTTGTATTCATCCTCATTTCAACTATTGTTTTATTTATAGCTGTTTGTTTTTGCATAAAAAACCAGCAATCGAAAATGTCGCGGTTTGCTACGACAGAGCGATCCAGAAGTGCACAGAGCTTATTCGCAAACATATCAGCGGGAATCATTACGTTCATATTGATACCCAGAAGATTCTCAATTTTATAGTGGTCGTTGAATAATCGTTTGGATATTTCGACTTTTAACTTTCGTTCGCTATATCCATAGTCGAGAACAATGATTATCCCGTAGAATTTTTTGGCCTCATCTGCAATAGACCCATATTTAAGTAGAATTGAGCGTACTTTTTGGTAAACCATGTCCTCTTTTAATGGATCAAGAAGGTTAAAATCAAGGTCAACCGAGAAGCGAGGAAGATCATAAAAGAACATTAATGCTGAACCACCTTTAAACCCTAAACAAGTCGACAATTCAATATCTGAATAAATTTCTTTCAGAATTTGAACCATAAAAAACTTATGTTTATTAATGTTAACCATTTAGCAGCAGTTTAGTAACTCTTTGAGTCAGCGATTCTGATTGATAAATGGGTAATAGTTTGGTAATCAGTTCTTTGTTTAGGGGTTTAAGGTTGTCGAAATAATAAGCTTTTTCCAGGTAAAGCATATCTATGAAAGCTCGCTCTGCAGAAGCAATATTTATATAATTATTTTGCCTTATGATACCTGCTGTGTTTACCAGCAATTCTCCTTTAAGCTTCCGGAATGAATAGCTTTCTTTTTCTACTAGTATAGTTCGGCTGAGATAGCTGACAGAGGTAATTCGCGTATCGTACTGGAAAATTATACCGGCCTTTTGCAACACATATTCCAACGAAATATAGGTTGGGGTGTAGATACAACAAGCGAGCTCTTCATGTTTATATCCCGGTTTGGTATATAAGCCTTTACGGGGATTCTGTAATTTGCCTTTATGAACATAGTAGTTCAACTTTTTGTTGAGCGATTGAAAATTACTTTCTCCGGCAATCAATGCAATATCCCGTAAACGAAATACAGACCTGATATCTTTATAGATAAGCAGGATAATATCAGTTTTTGTTTTTTGTGAACTAAACATACTATAAAATCGTATTATCAGTTTACAAATGTACTTATTAATTTACTGCCTACTGCTTTCTGCCTTCTTTAACGATGCTTTTGAACAAACTTGAAAGTTTATTCACCACATAGGCACATAGGACACATAGGGAAAATGTAGTCGAATAAGCCTGTCGGGGCTTCAAGCCACCGACAGGCTTGAACGTTTACTGTTCGTAAGAAAGTTCCGCCGGCTTAAGGGGCAGATCCTTAAAGATCTTATATGCCAGCTTGTTTTTTGGGGAAAGGATGGCCCAGGCGGTCAGGAAAATAATTATGACGTCGGTATATAAAGATATGTGT
>CAIXZF010000050.1 GCA_903923925.1 uncultured Bacteroidales bacterium | reverse complement strand
TGGACTGATATATTTGGGGGTTGGTGCAACCTTTCTGTGGGTTTTGCTCATGTTTCCTTGCACTTGATTGTCCAAAATTAGTCATAATTATTTAGAATACAACCCCTTACTATTTTATCAGCAGACCCTATGTAACCATGCAAACTCCGTTATCAATTATGGCGCAATTCAATCTTAAGAAGATTTGTGAAGTGGAGATGAACGGAAATTATGAGATAGAACTGATTAATCTCTTGCGAAACCCGCAACTTGCCCACGATCACCGCATCTTCCCGACTTCTCAATTATTTTGTAAACTGCCCGAATCGTTAAGAAATATCATCGAAGATCTTTACGACCATGACCGCGTTTTGGTAGGGATCGAATTGGTGAACAAGAGTTAATGTATCCTAAACAGGCAACCATCCTAAAACTGTAATGATTTTTAAATATCCAGCCAAAAATAATAGTATAATCAATCTGGCATATTCCACCTCACCCGTAATTTAATAACAACAGATGAACATACGAATTGAAGACTGCGAATTAAAAAGCAGCATTATAAATATACAGCAGGTTCATTTGGACGAAAACCCAGTAAAAAACCTGAAAATATTAATCCTTGATGATGATGCTTCTTTAATGTTGCTTTCACTAATCATGAAAAAATACGGCAAGGAGATACTAAAAGCACAATCGGGATCCGAAGCTGTGGATATTTGCCAAACTAACACCGATTTAGACCTTATTTTGATGGATATAAAAATGCCGGGCATGGATGGACATGAGGCTACAAGGCTGATACGCAAATTTAATAATGATGTGGTCATAATTGCACAAACCGCTTTTACCCTGCCCAGCGAATGCACAAAAGCAATAGATAGCGGATGCAATGATCATATATCTAAACCTCTGGATATTGCAGTTTTAAAAGCACTGCTGGTAAAATATTTCAGCAATTAAAGCTGATCCCTTTTATGGTCAGGGCCAACCATTCCTATAAACATATTGAAACAAAAATTTTATATTTTTGTTCGCTCTAAGCAAACTCATTTATGAGCAATCAAAACAAAACCAGGGAAGAACTCATTTTTGAGTTGCAGGAATTGAAACAAAAGTACGATTCGCTTCAGGAATTGTACACTCCCGTAAGTAAGAAGCCAAAAAAGTCTGATAACACGCCCTTTAATCAAAAGGCAGATGCCTTGCTTATGAAACGCTCAGAATCAACTTCGGATTTTTCGGAAGCTGATACGCTGAAACTCATTCATGAACTCGAAGTCCATCAGATTGAACTCAAACTGCAGAATGAAGAGTTACTCCAGGCAAACAAAAAAACCGCCGCTGTTGAAGATAAATTTGCTAAATTGTACGCGTTTGCCCCCTCGGGTTATTATACGCTCGATGATCATGGAATTATAATTGAAGCAAACCTTAACGGGACAAACCTGCTTGTAAAAAAACGTTCGTCCATCATAAACAGATCATTCAGGAATTTTATCACCCCTGCAACAAAAACAATTTTTGATCAGTTTTTCAAACGGCTTTTTAAAACTAATAAAACAGAAACCTGCAATGTAACTCTATCAGCTTCCGATGGCAGGCAGGTCAGTGCGCTCCTTTCTGGAATTGTGAATGAACAACCCGGCCAGTGCTTGCTCGCAATTACAGATATATCCGAATTGGCCCTGGCAAATGAAAAGTTGCAACAAAAGGAAGTACAGTACAAATCTCTGTTCGAAAACAACCATTCGGTGATGCTGCTGATTAATCCGGAAACCAGTGAAATCATAGACGCGAACACTGCTGCAATTAAATATTATGGTTGGTCCTATACTGAAATTTGTGCTAAAAAGATTTTCGAAATCAACACCCTTTCCGAAAAGGAATTGAAAGCAGAAATGCAAAAAGCAAAGGAGGAAAAAAGGAAACAGTTTTACTTTAAGCACCGCCTTGCCAATGGCGAAGTCCGCCACGTGGAAGAGTATTCGGGACCAATTCAGATTGGCACCACAACATTACTTTATTCCCTTGTGCACGATATTACCGATAGAAGAACAGCTGAGGAAAAACTTCAGGTAAGCGAAGGAAAATTTCGCAGTATTTTCGAAAACATGCTGGATTGTTATTATGAAGCTACTCTAGACGGAATCCTTCTCGAAATAAGTCCTTCTATCGAACTGATCACTAAAGGACAATATAAACGCGATGAATTAATCGGACAGTCATTTGTTGAGCTTTACGCAGAAAAAGATGCAAGAACTGCCTTTTATGCTGAAATAAGCAGGAGTGGAAAAGTAACCGATTATGAATTGTTGTTGACAAACAGAGACGGAACCGTTTTACAATGTGCAATTTCTTCCGCAATCTATTATGATGCTAAAGGAAATCCGGTAAAAATAAGCGGAATCCTGCGCGATATTTCCGAGCGCAAAAAGGCCGAAGAAAAAATGAAAAAGAGATCCGGTGAACTTGCCATAGCTAATCATCAACTTGCCATGGCACAGCAAATCGGAAACACGGGTTCCTGGTCCTATAACCTGAAAACAAGAGAACTGAAAGGTTCAATGGAATCTTTGCATTTGTTCGGTTTAGGCGACAACCTTGAAGATTTCAACGTTGAAAATGTCGAAAACTGTATTACTGAAAAGGAAAGCGTTGTAAAGGCTTCGCATGAACTTTTAGAGAAAGGCATACCTTACAATCTTGAATATGAAATACATCCTGCCGATGGCTCTACTGCCAGGATCATCACCTCTAAAGCAGAACTGAAACGCGACAACAATGGAAACCCGGTTGAAATATATGGGGTTTTTCAGAATATCACTGATAGAAAGCTGGCTGAAAATAAATTAATACAGAATGAGGAAAAATACCGCTTTATTGCTGAACGATCAAACGATCTGATTTATGTTTACAACTTAAAACCCACCTCAGGTTTTGAATATGTAAGTCCATCGGCACTGAAAATTACGGGTTATACCCCTGAAGAACATTACACAGATCCCATGTTGGGATTGAAAATGATTCATCCTGACGACAGGCATCTGTTGCAGGCACAACAAAAAGGCATCATTAATCCTGAGCCTGAAAAACTGAGGTGGATCAAAAAGGATGGAAGTATTATTTGGATGGAGTCGCAGACGATTCCCATTTTCAATAAGGAGGGCGAATTTATCGCCTTTCAGGGAAAAGCTCATGAAATTACTGAGCGAATTCAGTCAGAACAAATTCTTGAAGCCCGGCTGCGGCTTACAGAATTTGCCCAATTGCATACGCGTGATGAATTGCAGCAAAAATTGCTCGATGAACTGGAAACACTCACAAACAGCCATATAGGATTTTTTCATGCGGTCGATGCCGATCAAAAAACATTGACACTCCAAAGCTGGTCCACCAACACCTTACAAGCCATGTGCACGGCCGAAAGTAGCAGCCAGCACTATGGCCTCGATAAAGCAGGTGTTTGGGTCGATTGTGTGCGGCAGCGTAAAGCAATCATCCACAACGATTATATGAGCCTTGAACACAGGCAGGGACTGCCCGAAGGTCACGCATCGGTTATACGCGAACTGGTAGTTCCTGTGTTCCGGAACAACTTAGTTGCGGCTATAGTGGGAATCGGTAATAAATCAACAGACTATACCGAAAAAGATATCTATATCGTAATATTGCTTGCTGACCTTATCTGGGATATTACTGAACGCAAAGGTGCAGAGGAGAACATGAAAAAACTCTCACAGGCCATTGAGCAAAGTCCGGTAATGACTTATATCGCCAATTTGTCGGGCGAAATTGAATATGTAAACCCGAAAATTATCGAAATAACAGGGTATTCAAAAGAAGAATTAATAGGTAGTAATCCCCGGATTTTTAGCTCGGGTCAAACCTCCAGGGAACTTTACACGGATCTTTGGGAAACCATCAGATCAGGAAACGAATGGAAGGGGGAATTTAATAATAAAAAGAAAAAGGGAGAATATTATTGGGTATCCTCATCCGTTTCGCCTGTTATCAACTCTGGTGGCAATATCACCCATTACCTCGCTATTCAGGAAGATATTACACAACGAAAAGAGGCTGAAAAGGAAATTCTCGAATTGAATGAAAGCTTGGAGCGCAAAGTTGATGAGCGTACAAAACAACTTCAGGAAGCATTAAGCAGGTTGAATAAAATTGCCGACCGTGTGCCGGGAATGGTCTATCAGTACCAGTTACGCCCCGATGGCACTTCTTGTTTCCCTTATACCAGTGAAGGCATACGGAGTATTTACGGGGTAAGCCCCGAAGAAGTGAGTAAGGATGCTTCTTGTGTTTTTGCCATTCTGCATCCCGACGATTTGGATGGAGTTGCTGAATCCATTCAGGCTTCAGCAAACAAACTTGAACTCTGGAGCAATGAATACCGCGTAAAGCATCAGGATGGAACCATTCGCTGGCTGTGGGGCAATGCCATGCCTGAGCGCGGAGCCGATGGGTCAGTACTCTGGCACGGTTTTATCAGGGATATTACGGAACGCAAGGAGACAGAAGCAGCCCTGGCCATTGAGAAACAACGTCTTGTGTCTATACTTGAGGGTACCAATGTCGGAACATGGGAATGGAATATAAAAACAGGTGAAAATAT
>CAIXZF010000049.1 GCA_903923925.1 uncultured Bacteroidales bacterium | reverse complement strand
CACAATCGGAGTCAGCACCAGATTCCGGTAGGTAACTTTTCCGTGGTCACCCTGCAAATAGATTGGTCCCGGAGTATTCACATCCGATTTCATTGCGCCACCGGTTGGTCCGTAAACCGGCTGATTGTCGATGATTTTGGTCACATTACAAACTTGGCGATGAAACGATCATACTACCCAGTGGTATAAAATTGACTAAATCCAAGCAAGACAAGTTAATTCTCAATTCATTTAATCCTTATTGAACTCACATGAGTTACTTAATTAACATCATTTTCTTTACCTGTATATGCGATCCATAAATCATTCGGGCAAAATACAACCCGGGCAAAAGATTTTGTGCATCAAACTTCACTTCTTGTTCTCCGGAAACATATTTCTGATCTAAGAGTGTTGCAACACTCTTTCCTAAAATATCATATATTTTAAGCGTAAGCATTTCGTTGCCTGGAACCGAAAACCTGATGGTTGTATTCTGACTAAAGACAGTAGGTACTATACTTAAATCAATCGGGTTAGGATTTAAGTCTGGAATTGCATTTGGAAGTTTTGCGGAAACTTCGAAAACCTTAATATTTTTCAGAAATACTCCTGATTTATCGTATTTCATTGAAACAATATCAACAAGACCGTCTTCGTTAAAATCACCAACCACTGCATTCAACAGACCCGAATAAAGACCTGTAAAATCAGTAATTTCTTTGAACTTAAAGTTGCCGAGGTTCAGATATAATTTAATCGGCGAGTCATTTTGTCCTACTGTCAGAAAATCCAATAAACCATCATTATTAAAATCTGCCACGTAATTCCATTTTATCCAGGAATTACCAAAACTTGCAGAGATGGGCCATTGCTGAGTAATTCCTGCTGAAACATCCCTGAATGTGCCGTTTCCATTATTGGCCAGTAATTGAAGACTTCCCTGTGTATAATCCTGATTAAGAGTAGCCATCAGCAAATCCGTCCAACCATCAGAGTTGAAATCCACAGGCGTAATGGCCACCGTTCCACCTGCAGCACCAAAGGTACGGTTAGGCATTGCAACGTCGGGAGCAAAGCTGAAGAATCCTTTGCCATCGTTAAGAAGAATAGCATCTTTAGGAAAGAACTCATTTACATATGTTCCATTATGACCACCCAGAATTAAATCTGGATCACCGTCATTATCAATATCTGCAAAAGCACTGGCAGTATATTTTCGTTGAAATGCAGTAATGATAGTTGGCAGACGGCTTTGATTTTCGGTTAATTTACCCGTTCCATCATTCAGATAAATACGTGGGCTCGGTACCACACCTCCCTGAATATTACACATATACATGTCAATATCACCATCTTTATCAATATCAGCCGATGCAACATTATGCGTAAAAGCATTTACTTTAGGCAATCTAAGACTTGTCTCCTCTGCCAGTGTACCATCAGGCATCGAACGAAGGAATCTCGATTGATCTCCAGGAAAAGGTGATATATCCGTTCCGTGATCTACAATTACGATATCTTTCCGCCCATTATTATCAAAATCGGCAATAGTCCAATGACGAGGATGAACAAACTTGATCGCTTTCACCCAAGGTTGGTCCACATTTGTAAAATTCCCTTTGCCATCATTCTTAAATATAACTATAGGCATAGCAGTACCGGGAAGAGTTGCCGGATCCATATGATCTAACAAGATTATATCCAGGTGTCCATCGCCGTTATAATCAAAAGGAATCATATCATTAACAGTTCGCATACTGGTCGGTGCCGTTAGGTGAACAGCTTGAAAAAAAAGATTCAGGCTGTCGATTTTTGTCTTTTCAATCCATTTAGGTTTGTTCGAATTGCCGGGTGTGCCAAGAGTCACATTTAGCGCATTGTTATTGGAACAAACCACCGTGTTTCCCGCACCTTCATTCAATGGCCAGTTGCTTATCAAGCCTGTTTCAGTATTTATCAGACTTTTAGAAGCATAACTTTGAATTTCGAAAGCCGATAATGCATAGTTCCATACTCTTGCCTGCATTACCGAACCAGCAAACCCACCGGCTGCGATATTCCCATTAGCATCAGCACCTGCTCCAAGTGTAAAAGGAACAGTTGTATTTTTGGAAGGACCCTGACTAATACCTGTACCTGCCAATAAACCATTGATATATAACTTCATCTGGTTATTGCTCAAAACAGCAGCCAAATGCGTCCATTTATGGAGTGCAATTTTAGTTGTTGCAGTCGCTCCACGGTAGGATCCGGTAATTCCCGTTGATTGCACAAATTCAAAATTATCGGTTGATCCTACTTCGATCACATAACTCATATATGGATCGGTGCCTCGTGGGTCATTTGGCTTACCTATAATAACAGCATAAGGTGAATAGGAATCTACATAAACCCATAATTCGATCGTAAATGAACCAGTCAGATTAAGTACGGTTGATTTAGGAGCTAAAGCAATTGAATTTCCATCGAAACGTAAAGCGTATTTTTGACCAGGTGGTGTAAGCTGTGAATAAGCTGAACTCAGAAATAAAAACAGAAGAACAAGGGTTGAAAAGTTTTTGTACATGGTACTTTTAGATTTATTTATCAGCAATATGTTTTACGTTGCTATTTAACTATTGCAATATAGCAATTTATTGGCCATTTAATGAAAACTTAAACATAACGAAAACTTTTCACATGAGGCCGAAAATAAGATAAATACCAAAGCAATCCCTGATTTTGATTCCTCTACAGGAGCAAAATCAGGGATTCTTATTTTCAGATGATACACTAAATGCTTATTTCACAATCGGAGTCAGCACCAGATTCCGGTAGGTAACTTTTCCGTGGTCACCCTGCAAATAGATTG
>CAIXZF010000048.1 GCA_903923925.1 uncultured Bacteroidales bacterium | reverse complement strand
TTTGCCAAGGTTCTCAATAGCCTGGGCAAACCCAACCACCGATGGCCTGGTTTCTTTTGCACTTTGCTCTAACTGAAGGATAATATTCTTCAGGGAACGGCCGGCAATTTCCGGCTGTGACATCCTTGGAGCCAGGGTTTCAATTACTCCGATCAACTGTTCGTAGTTCATTCCCACATCTGCTGCCACGGTTCCTGATTTCTCAATGGCTTCAGTCAGGTAGGGGATCTCACCGGCACCTTCTTTACTTCCTGCAGCCAGGGCATTAATGATCCTTCGGGAATCTGTTGCAGGGGCATTGAACTGGTTTAATACACCGGCAAGGGCATCAACAGCAGGTTGTAACTCTGAATTTGCAGCCTCACTTAGGATAATTGCTTCCTGGGTAACCTGCTGCAGGGCTTCTTTGTTTTTGAGCAATTCAGGTCTCGCAGAACCAACTTTCGTAAATGCATCCACAATCTCAGTGGCAGATTGTGTGATACGGATCCCATTCTCTACCTGGGAGATGCTCAGTTTTTTTGCCTCTTCACCAAGTTCCTGAAGCACCTGCCCGGATAGTCCGGTAAGGGCACTGAGGTTATCAAGTGATTTTTCGAACTCATTGGCAGCATCTACAGCTTTGCGAAAGCCAAGGATAAGCGTCGTTAAGCCAGCAACAGCGGCTGTAACAAAAGCAAAATAGCGGTTAAATCCATCTGCCAGTTTCCCGAAGGAGGAGCCCACCTGCTGGGCACCACCCCTGAGTTCCTTTATCCTGGCATTTGTTTCGGAGAGTTCTTTTTGAAGCAGCTTATATTGGGGCAAATTCGGGTTCATGTGGAGCATCACAGAATTCAGCTCCTTCTGGTGGGCAATCAGCTCCTTCATCGTCATGCCCGTGATGCCGATTTCCCGCTTGATATTTTCCAGTTGCGCCTTAATCCGGGTAATATCAGCACTTTTTCGTACCCATTCCTCAGAACCTTCAGGAAGCTTTCGAAGGTCTTTGTAGGCCTGTTTCAGCTCCTCATCCAGCAAACGCATCTGCTTGCGCGCCTGATCATTGTTGATGATAATCTCCAGTTGTACCCTGTCAACCCGTAGGCTCATACTTTCTCGTTTTACGTGCTTCCAAAATTCCTTTGATGCGGTTGTGTTCTTCCAGGCTGAAATCATTCATCAGGATGCCAATCAATCGGTTAAGGGAACCGTAAGCGTTTTTCGCATACCAACGGGTATCTTTCCGCTTCTTCCGAAATTGACTCCGTTCACGAATCAACAAGGCATTTACCGCCCCGGATAAGAAATTCTGTGTGTTTTTACTCTTTCTGTGAAAGGCAATTTCCGTTAAACGCCCATACTCTAGAAACCCAACCTGCAAGGCCGGATTAATCCCATAGTTCACAACCCTGTAATCGATGGAACCTTCAAGGTCAGAAGTCTTCTTAAGTCTTTTGCTATCAATGGCATCATGCAGCAAATCAGCAAGATACTCACCATGCTGATCCAGCATATCTTTTATCCAGGTTAGTTCCAGCTCAGAAAATTTACCATCCATGTTGCAATGATAAATTACAAGCATGGTATGGGAAAGGACAGGAAAAATGTAACTTCAGTTTAGGTTTATTGAGATTACATACCATCCCCACCCTAACTGTCTATAGATAAATCAATCTTTTACTGGAGGTCCTAATTTTGTATTTTCCTTAAGAATTTTCTCGAGAAAAGTAAGATTCATAACAGGGATGTTAATTGCCTCCAATCCGGAAAGTGTTGTTAATGCAGATATATATGCACGTATGTAAGGAAACAGAATGGCTGGTGCATTTATATAAAAATAAGAATCAATATTTTCACTTTTAATGATATCTTCAAATTCAAATATGCCTAATGTTACAACGTTTGCAGAGAATCTGTTGTTTTTTTCGCCAACTGTTACTTCCAGCTTTAGTAAAAAAGTTTTTGATTCATCTACAATATAACCAGAAGGAATAATTTTTATATCGAGCTCACCTTGTTCGCGAACAGGTGATCTTTCAATTAATGACTTAATTATCTGGAAACCATTAAATTTGAATTTGGATTTCATATCTATGCAGCTAAAGAATACGTTTCATTATTGGCGTGAATACATTTAGACTTGGTGAACACATTGCTTGTATTATTTTCATAAAAAATTGCATCAAGCCACTTTGAGATTTCAAATTCACCTTTATAAATCAGATCAATATTCTGAAGTTTAAATTCATCGGAACTGCTGAAAAAACAGATATTCTCATTTGGGAAATTTGAGTAGAATTCATCAGTAATATCCACTTCACTATCAATGTAATCTTCTGTCAAAAATAACTCAGGTGGCGATACTTCAACAAAATGTACATCGCTTAATTTATCATGATGATAGCGTAATACAATTCCCGAAAATTCACGGGATAGCTTGTCCAAAATGTTTGTAATAAAAGAAAAACTATTCATTATAGGTAAATTTGTTTTAATAATCTTAAGGTTGAATCTGATAAGTTTTTACTGGTTCTAGCCACTGGCTCATTTATCTCAATTTCATCATAATCAGATTGTATTCTCGAACTTTTTAGCTGTCCAAATTGTGTGTTAAATTCACGCCATTCACGTTTTTGCCTATTTTTTAAATCCTTTATTATTATGTCCCTAAAAGTTTCATGAGATCTATCAGAACCAAAACCATTATCACTGGCATAGTTAACAGGATTTATGCCTAACTTGTTCAAAATAATGTGTTTCATGAACTGTAAGCAACTATAATATGAACAATGAATGCTTGGTGCATACAAATAGTTTTTAATCAATAAATCAGCAGCATCTGTATTGAACTTAGATTTTTCTTTTAAAACATTCATTTTATGTTCAACAGGAATAAATCGATAATAAAATTTTAGCACAAAAGTCTATAAAGTTTTTAACAATAGAAAATAACAACGAAAATTTTAATTAGAATGTATTGATTCCAAATAAAAAAGGCCGGAGTAACAACCCCGGCCTTTTCATTTAAACGTGAGCACCAACCAATTGGGGCTTGATCACTCAACTCAAGGTACCTTCTTCGGCTTCCAAATCGGTGCGCTGAAATTGAAGTACAAATCTTTGTTCGTCATGTCATAGACAACAGAATAACATGAATTTTTTCTGAGCAGCATCATCGATGGGCCAATCCCAAACTCCCTGGAGGATCTTCCTAAGGCAAAGCCTGCGTATAAACCGATGGGAGAGTTATTTAGTTGGATACGCCCATAAGAATTATCAATGATTGAACATGGCCTTCGATTTTGAAAAATAAGCCGCGATTCAAGTAATCTATTCTGAGTAACTGTATCGGTAAGAAAAATGTAAGCACTGGAATCATCCTTTAAAGTCCTCTTATAGATTTGTCTTGAATAAAATTCCTTGATAATCTCTGTTGTATCAATTGGCTTGTTTGCCCATTTTGTTGAGTCAGACTCCTTGTTAATTTGGACCTTTTGCCAGGTAACTGTATCGAGGTAAACTGGTTTGTAGATTGGGATATTAGAAATAGTAAAAACAGTATCCCCCGGAACAGTGTCCACCGTGACAGGCGGACACTCAGGCCGGTGGGAACAATCCCGCTGCAGGAGGATTACCACCAGCAGCAGGACAATGATAATCCATGGCAGCGTTTTCATGCCTGGGGATCATGGGCAAAGAATGCCAGGACAAAACCCGACACAATGGGCAGAAAGGTCTTCATTTGTTCCATGAAGCCATTCAACTCAGTCATGGATACTTTGCCTAGGGCTACCAGTACGGATGCTGCAACAATCAGGATGCCGGCGGTGGTGGTTTTCCAGTTTAAAAATGCTTTTTTCATGATATTCAGTGGTTTAGGTTAGTGAAAAGCTTATATAATACAATCGTTTACACGGTTAAGCCAACCTTGCAAATACTTCTTTAACACGGGTTTCTGACTTGCCAGGCAGCGGTAATATTCACTGCGGGCGAACTTGAACACCAGGGCAGGAGTGGAAGAGCTGTAGTTATTCACTTCCCTTAATGTATTTGGTCCCATGATTCCATCAGCTCTAATGTGAAGGCTTTGCTGCAATGTCCGGGTTGCAGTTTTTGAACCGGCATTCACAGCAAAGTCGAAGAATTGCAGGGCCAGCTTCTCATCCCTGATTTCATCAATCTTCAACGGTTTGTAAAAACAGTCGTGATAGATTTCGGAAGCGGATTCCGGAGTCATGGCCAGGATGTCGTGAATGTCCACATCGCCATCTTTGTCGATATCGCCCAATTCTCCCAGCCTCGACAAAAGACGGATGGAGATCCCGTAGTTTGTGGCGCCTCCCGGATCGTCAATATCATTTACATAACCTCCTTCATGACGGAGGATGACTTTCATAAACTTCTGAAATCGTTCTGTTTGCATGGTTTAGTCTTTTATTTCGTTTTCGAGAATGGCAATTCGGGTCTCATGTTCACCTGCTTTGGTTTTAAGATGCTCCAGGTCGTTTTCATGGTTCTGTAGCCTGGCATTGATACCGTTATGCCTTTCGGTGCAGGTACCAACCATGCCGGCATAGGTTTCCTTAAGCTTTTCCACGATATCGCTCAGGGTATCAACCTTACTGACAAAGCGTTGCATCCAGAAAGCGATGATGGCCAGCAGAAAAGGTGTCGTAAACTCAAAGAAGTACTTTGCTAAGGTTTCATTCATCTTAATATCCGGGTGTTGAGATAAGAAATGACAGGCTCCAACCATTGCAGCCCAGGTAATTGTACTCCGGATCAGTATGCATCCGGCTCAGGTCAATGCGTTCGAGCAGGTGTGAAAAGATCTCATGCCTGCCACGGTCTGCCCGCATCCTTTCTTTGATCGCCTGCATAATCTGCTGGGTTTCTTCCATAGTGTCGAGAAAGGAATCAGCAGTTTGATCTGAACTTTCGACTTTCTTCATCACGTAGATCAAACAGTTGGCAGTTTCCAGGATGTTGTCAGGATCGTGGGCGATACTGTCGGCTGAGGGAATCAGGGCAATCAGCAAAGGAAAATCTGAACTACTTTTCTGCCGGATGTACTCTCCAAATTGCGCCTCAGAGGATACCAGGACGAAACCTTTGAGTCCTTGTATCCATGTGCACATCTGCTCAAAATAATTGTTGTAATCCCTTACACGAATCATGTTTCTTCCTTTTTAGGCATTTCCCTGAGCAATCTGAGCAACTGATAAATGCGAACCAACACATCAAAGAGGTTTGTTTCCGCTGTCTGTTTGGCATTGCCAAATACGCCACTTTCTGCCAGGGTGTAAAGGACACCCACAAGGCCGGTGTTGTCTTTCGAAGTTACCGGGGCACCTTCATACAAAAGCGAGAGCTTGATGGTAGAATCACCAATCTGGATTTCACCGGATCGCAAAAACTCTTCACATCCCCGGAACCAAAGAAATACGGCATACTTATGATGGTAGGGCAGAAGCTTCACTTTCTTCTGCCTTTTGTCAACCTGGTTGTCGTTGTAATGGATCCGTAGCTGTCCGTCCCAACTGTTTAGCCGGGAACGGAGTCCGGCAAACCATTTCCTGGGTCTGTATAGGATAGCCACCAGGCGGTCCAATGCAACCGGGTTCAGGGTGTCGATGAATTCTATGTAGGAATGATGGGCATCGATGTATTCAAAAAAGCTGATGTTGGTCAATCCGTCAGCAGGTCCATAGAACCTGCCAATCCTGGGAATCAGGTTCCTGGTAAAGCTGATATTGAGGACAAGCTTTACACGGCCTTCCGCTTCGACAGGATCACAGAACGAATCCATGAGTTCTGAAAGCTGGTACAAATTGGCTTCCACCAACGCTGCCTGGTCAGGTTGTATGTACCTTCGGGTCTTGCGGATGCCCATCAGCGACACAATCAAACGGATCCGGAATTGTTCCCAGGTGATCTCACCTTGCTCCTGGAGCAGCAAGAGTTTCACAAAGGTGAGGTATTGCTTAGGGGATAATTCCGAAACATGGGATGGAATCTCCGCATTGTACCTGATTTCGGGTATTTCGATTGTGTGCATCAGGCCCGGAAGAATTGGTTTTCACTGGAGTGTCTTTCTGTGAGGCTTTCCTGGGAAAAGCAAGTACCAGCATTTTGAGCAGCCATTTTTGCAAGATATTGCTGAAGAGCGCTTAAAGCATGATCCCCTTGTTTGTCAAGCAATTGAGCTACTTCGGTTTTGAATTCCATCTCCACCGGGTTCTTAGCCCTTGCACTTTGTGTCCCGGAAATATAGTTCTGAAACACACCGTCTGGCAGGATCTCCACTGCGAGTCTTCTGGCTGCAATGGCCATGGTATACATCACCAGCGGGATCCTGGTATAATTCAGAAGCGGATTATCACTGGCATTTGGGTAGCGGATAAATGCTATTAATCCTTCATAAGTTTCTCTGGTTAACACCGGGATCAGCCTGGTACGTTCCACTTCCCGGATGAAAGGCAGGACCTTCAGGTAAAAGCGCCTGGACTGATGAATCGGGAAAATGGCATCAAAAGCCGCAGCTGATGAAATCAGGTTGTCTTTGGAGGCCTTGTAAACTTCTGTATTGATCCACTTAGCCAAAATCTTTTCGTCTGTCTTGTTCTCATCCAGAAATTGCAATAGCCTGTCTGTGAGTTTATGTGCTTTCATCAGCATGGAATGGTCATCGCGCATGATCATCCACTCGAATGCGGGCTTTTCAAATTCAGATACCAGGATCTGCCGGCCTTTGTCAGAATGCGTTAAATCACCGTGTGCTGCAAAACTCCGGTAGGCATAAAATGCAATCGGAAGCTGAACCCGGTGAACCAGTTCTTTCCAAACGATTTTAACAGGATCGTTTCCCGGATTGTCATAACCTCCGGAATGATAGAACGATTCAATCTCCCTGTAGAACTCAGCACCAAGAAGGCTGATGAGCTCATCACTGGCCAGTTCGATATCAGTGATCATGTTCTCAAAACTCTTTGTTGCATAGATGAATCCCAGCAAAGATTTCATCTCTGCTGCCCCGTTGGATGATTTATTAAACAGCATTTTTGGTGCGCTTTTCAGGTGAAACACTATCCTCCGTTTTCACAATGGCATGGTAGAAACCGATCTTCAGGCGTTTACCCGGCCAGTTGGCATTAATGGCAATGTTCAGCGGCTTGCAGACAATGCTTTCCGGAATATCGATCTCAGTAGCCAGGTAAAGCTTCAGGGCATAAAGCTGTTCAGAGCCACTGGCCAGCTTTCCATCCACGATTATGTTGGACAAACTCGGGTGCAGTCCGAGCCCTGATGTTGTAGCAGAATCTGCCTGTTTGGAGATATTTAACTGGGCATCAATGTAATCCTTCACCTTCATGTCAATCGGCTCGATTTCCCATTCTTCAATCTGGTTCAGCTCATTCATAATCTTCTCAGAGGTGAAGAACTTACCGACATTTTCCTCCCCGGAAAGCACCGTGCCAAGTTGTTTGAAGGTCTCATCTTTGAGGTCTTCCAGCATCTTGTCGGTGTAGGTGATGTTCTCAGCGGTGCATTTGCGTTGCAGGGCTTCTGCCTTTTCTATCCAGTAAGAGTTTGGAGATTTGATGTGATACTTAATATTAAGGGTATTCTTCGTCAAAGCTTCCAGGATTCTTGGAATGGCAGATCCCCTGCGGATCCAGGCAAGCGCACCATAAAATGCCGGCAATCCATAAAAGTCCCTGGCAAAGGATGCCATATTGCAAAAAAGCATACTGATGGGCCACTGGAAGGGGTTCAATGGGTCGATAACAGGGTAGGAGCGAAGCCGCTGGATGTTGGGGTTGTACCAATCTCCGACAATGATGTTCCTGACATTCAGGTCATCATCCGGCCATTCCAGCCGGCAGCGGTGGTAGCCCACATTTTCAACCTTGGCAATAAACGGACTCCTGCCAATGCGCCTGCCACGGTTCAGAATAAACCGGGTATAATGGCCTTCCATGTGGTTGTAATCCACAATTGCCCTCCGGAGGACTTCCTCATAATCGAAAGAATTCAGCCAGTGAGTTATCTCCGGATCATCCACCCAGGTGCGCACCTTCTGGTTATCCACCCATTCTTCCTTGTAGAGTGCCGGTCCCTGTCCCCAGAGCAAACCCCGCTGCCGCTTGAAAACACCTTCCGACAGGTTGTTTTCTTCCAGGGTGTCGCGCATTTCATGGGGCAACTGGTTGGTGGCACCATTGGGAATAATCCGGTAACTCCCCACCACATAGGGCTGGTCTTCCCAGGAGTTCCGGGTCGCGAGCGGCAGCACCCCGGGTGAAGCCATTTTCATGGATCCGGCAATCTCGAAGGTATAGGCGCAATCGGCAGTTTCAATCACCCCATAATTTCCCTGGCGGTGTACCTTCGGAAAAGGATTTTTCTTTTTTCTTGCCATCAATTCAACACAACTTTGATTCCATTAAAAGCAAGGATCAGCATCTGCCAGCAATTGCGCGGCATCTGCGTATCTTCCTCATAATAAAAGAGTTTGTAATCAGCATTGGAAACATCATCACCTTTGGCTGCCGGCCGCAACCTTGCACGCCGAACCTGCCGTATGCCTTCGGAAGACCGGGTATCCCGGTTAAACGTCACATGAATAAATGAGAATGTCTTTCCCTGCTGTGTCAGAATGCGCATCTGCCGGATTGCCTCAAATAGATCAATGGTTTCCATAAGGCAAACATAGAATCAGCCATCTTTTCCGGAAAGGACAAAAAGAAAGCCTTCCAGAAGGAAGGCTTGAAAAGTAGACTGGATTTACATTTCCAGCATGGCATCATTATCATTTGAAATTTTAATGGCCAACTCCCGGGCTTTTTGCTCGGTTCTTACCTTGTAGGAATATTTTGGAAAAGGTGTGTATTGATCTTCAGCAAGGGTAACGACCCAGTTGGTTCTGTTTTCATCAAAAGGTCCAAATACAAAAACTTTCAGTTCGGTGTTGATTGTTGCT
>CAIXZF010000047.1 GCA_903923925.1 uncultured Bacteroidales bacterium | reverse complement strand
TTTGCCAAGGTTCTCAATAGCCTGGGCAAACCCAACCACCGATGGCCTGGTTTCTTTTGCACTTTGCTCTAACTGAAGGATAATATTCTTCAGGGAACGGCCGGCAATTTCCGGCTGTGACATCCTTGGAGCCAGGGTTTCGATTACTCCAATAAGCTGTTCATAGTTCATTCCCACATCCGCTGCCACGGTTCCGGATTTCTCAATGGCTTCAGTCAGGTAAGGGATCTCTCCGGCACCTTCCTTACTTCCTGCAGCCAGGGCGTTAATGATCCTTCGGGAATCTGTTGCAGGGGCATTGAACTGGTTTAAGACTCCTGCAAGGGCATCTACAGCAGGCTGCAATTCAGAGTTAGCTGCCTCACTCAGGATAATCGCTTCCTGGGTAACTTGCTGAAGGGCTTCTTTGTTTTTGAGCAATTCAGGCCGTGCAGAACCAACCTTTGTAAACGCATCCACAATCTCAGTGGCCGATTGCGTGATGCGGATCCCGTTCTCTACTTGTGAGATGCTCAGCTTTTTTGCCTCTTCCCCAAGTTCCTGAAGCACCTGCCCGGATAGTCCGGTAAGGGCACTGAGGTTATCAAGTGATTTTTCAAACTCATTGGCGGCATCTACGGCTTTTCGGAAGCCAAGGATAAGCGTCGTTAAGCCTGCAACAGCAGCTGTAACAAATGCAAAATAGCGGTTAAATCCATCTGCAAGCTTTCCAAAGGATGAGCCTACCTGCTGGGCACCACCCCTGAGTTCCTTAATCCTGGCATTTGTTTCGGAGAGTTCCTTTTGAAGCAGCTTATACTGAGGCAAATTCGGGTTCATGTGCAGCATCACCGAATTCAGTTCCTTCTGGTGGGCAATCAGCTCCTTCATCGTCATGCCCGTGATGCCGATTTCCCGCTTGATGTTTTCCAGTTGCGCCTTAATCCGGGTAATATCTGCACTTTTCCGGACCCACTCTTCAGAACCTTCCGGAAGCTTTCGAAGGTCTTTGTAAGCTTGTTTCAGCTCTTCATCCAGCAAACGCATCTGTTTGCGTGCCTGGTCATTATTGATGATAATCTCAAGTTGTACCCTGTCAACCCGTAGGCTCATACCTTCTTGTTTTACGTGCTTCTATAATTCCTTTGATGCGGTTGCGTTCTTCCAGGCTGAAATCATTCATGAGGATGCCAATCAAACGGTTAAGGGAACCGTAAGCGTTTTTGGCATACCAGCGGGTATCTTTCCGCTTCTTGAGCTTTTGACTCCGTTCACGAATCAACAAGGCATTTGCCGCCCCTGATAAGAAATTCTGTGTGTTTTTACTCTTTCTGTGAAAGGCAATTTCCATTAAGCGCCCATACTCCAGGAAACCTACCTGCAATGCCGGATTAATTCCATAGTTTACAACCCTGTAATCTATGGAACCTTCAAGGTCTGAAGTTTTCTTAAGTCTTTTACTGTCAATGGCATCTTGCAACAAATCAGCCAGGTACTCACCATGCTGATCCAGCACATCTCTAATCCATATCAGTTCTTCCTCTGAGAATTTCCCAAACATAGCACAATGATATTCTTTCTCCGAAGGCTTGGAAAGGACACTGATAAGGCGAAAACTATGACTTATGTATTACTCTGGTTATGAGGAAATGCTTTATAAAACAAAAACCCGGAAGCATAACCAAAGGTCAGCGGCAACCGGGAATACAATGCAAATATAAGAAATTCTGGCTAACTCAAGAATGTAAATTTGTTGTGCGTTGTTGAATTGAACAGAATTTAAGAGGACTAATGATATTATTACTGGAGGAGAGAGTTAACCGTTTCCTCAAAATATGAAGGCCAATTGTTCTGCTCAATTATTCTTTTTGGTGATTTAGCTGAATCAATAATTTTAACAGCATTATCATATACCTTAAAAAGCTTCCTATCCCTTGGTTTTGAAAAAAGGAGATCAAACCTACAATTATTTGATACGCTATAAGTGTTTAGAACACTCAATAATCCATGGATATATGCTGATTTAGATTGTATAGTCAGTTCGTCTGTTAAATCAAAACTAACTGGTTTTACAAGATTTAATGAGTCAAATTCCCAAGCAACATCAAATTTCCAGATCATTCCTTCTACAGATATTTCCTTATTTCTCTGAATTTTTCTCTCAAGGTTACGATCCTTTTCAATAACATATCCAATATACTCTTTAATAATAAAGTGCTCATTGTGCTTAATTACAGAAGGTCGTTCCGTAATAATTCCAGGGAGTAATTGTCGAGAATAATGATTTATTGTATCCTGATTGTAAAGAAAAGTATTTTTAGAAATAACCGGATCTGAAAACTGTAATGCAGATGAATTCTCACTTGATAGATAATTTTGGATATATGACTTTAGCCCTTCATGTAGCTCTTGGTTTATAAATATATTGCTACTGTCAACTAACTTTCGTTTAAAAGTATTTACCAGGGAATTAAATAGTGATAGGTCAAAATCAGGATATACAGCCTTAATACGATGACTGTTTCCAAATGAAAACTGAAGTAACTTTTCATTGGGGAAGTAAAACAATATTCCAATATTCAACGCCTCACCTAATATGAGTGAATGTTTATATTGCAATAATGAATATGAAAAGTAGTTTTTCATTTTATAAAAGTAAGAAGAATTTTTACAAAATTATTAGAATTTTGTTTAATATGCTCAAGATAATCAATAATTAACTCCTTATTAGAAGAAAACCCATAATTTTCCAATTGGTTAAAATAAGGGATAAGTTGATTGATGTTTAATAAACGTAGATACTCTAAGAAAGTTCCAAAATACTGTCTCTTTCTTTCTTTTGAGGCTCTTTTTAAATAGTTTAAGGCTATATGGTATCTTCCGAATTTATCCTCCCAATTTAATTCATTAAACTTTTGAATTGTATTCTCATCGATATCAAATGCCATTTCATGATCTATAAGGTAATGGCCATTTTTTACTAATAGAATATTAGGCTTTACATCGCCACGATCACTATTTCTAATAAAGTTGTCAAACGCATATAGTGTATCAATATCAATATGTTTTGAAAATTGGGATTTGGGCATATTGGGAATGAAAGGGAAATTTGAATCAATATACTCTGTCCCAAATTTAATCCGATCATCAACGTTATCAAGAATTTCATTACAAACAAGGGGAAGTTTCATCCGCAAATCTTCAGGAAAGTGAATAAATGCAGCTTTTGGTGAAGAAAGCTCAAATGAACTTGAAATAATATTACCTATAACCTCGGCAGTTGTGCTATTTCTACTATTGTTTTGATCTGTAGTATATAATTTTACAACATATGGAGTTGGTGTTCCAAAACAGTCAACTTCAATCAACCAAGGTTTGGTGTGTGCACCTTTCTCAATTATACTACGAAATGCAATTGCCTCAAATTCTGGTAACAAAGTGTTCTGTTTTTTATAGTTAGTTAATCATCCAGTAATTATTCAATCTACTTCTACTTCTACTTGTGGCCCGTATGGTGCTAATGCAATCTTCCGCAGAACTCACTAATTTGCTAATTCTGCAACGAATATAAATAAAAAAGCCGGAATCCATTAGGTTCTCCGGCTTTTCCAAATTCGTTATATTTTATTCAGTCAGCTACAATCAAGCTTATGGCACTTTCCTCGGCTTCCAAATCGGTGCACTGATATTGAAGTACAAATCTTTGTACGTCATGTCATAGACAACAGAATAACATGAATTTTTTCTGAGCAGCATCAGCGATGGGCCAATCCCAAACTCCCTGGAGGATCTTCCTAAGGCAAAGCCTGCGTATAAACCGATGGGAGAGTTATTTAGTTGGATACGCCCATAAGAATTATCAATGATTGAACACGGCCTTCGATTTTGAAAAATAAGCCTCGATTCAAGTAATCTATTCTGAGTAACTGTATCGGTGAGAAAAATGTAAGCACTGGAATCATCCTTTAACGTCCTCTTATAGATTTGTCTTGAATAAAATTCCTTGATAATCTCTGTTGTATCAATTGGCTCGTTTGCCCATTTTGTTGAGTCAGACTCCCTGTTAATTTGGACCTTTTGCCAATTAACAGTATCGATGTATACTGGTTTATAGATTGGGATATTGGAAATAGTAAAAACAGTATCCCCCGGAATGGTGTCCACCCTGACAGGTGGACACTCAGGCCGGTGAGAACATTCCCGCTGCAGGAGGATTACCACCAGCAGTAGGACAATGATAATCCATGGCAGGGTTTTCATGCCTGCGGATCATGGGCAAAGAATGCCAGGACAAATCCCGACACAATGGGCAGAAAAGTCTTCATTTGTTCCATGAAACCGTTCAATTCGGTCATGGATACTTTGCCAAGGGCTACAAGCACGGATGCTGCAACAATCAGGATTCCGGCGGTGGTGGTTTTCCAGTTTAAAAATGCTTTTTTCATGATATTCAGTGGTTTAGGTTAGTGAAAAGCTTATATAATACAATCGTTTACACGGTTAAGCCAACCTTGCAAATACTTCTTTAACACGGGTTTCTGACTAGCCAGGCTGCGGTAATATTCACTACGGGCGAACTTGAACACCAGGGCAGGAGTGGAAGAGCTGTAGTTATTCACTTCCCTCAAAGTATTTGGTCCCATGATTCCATCAGCTCTGATGTGAAGGCTTTGCTGCAATGTCCGGGTTGCTGTTTTTGAACCGGCATTCACGGCGAAGTCAAAGAATTGCAGGGCCAGCTTCTCCTCCCTGATTTCAACAATCTTAAGTGGTTTGTAAAAGCATTCATAATAGATTTCAGAAGCGGATTCCGGAGTCATGGCAAGGATGTCGTGGATATCCACATCGCCGTCTTTGTCAATATCGCCCAGTTCTCCCAGCCTCGACAAAAGGCGGATAGAGATCCCGTAGTTTGTGGCGCCTCCCGGATCGTCAATATCATTTACATAACCTCCTTCATGACGGAGGATCACTTTCATAAACTTCTGAAATCGTTCTGTTTGCATGGTTTAGTCTTTTATTTCGTTTTCGAGAATGGCAATTCGGGTCTCATGTTCACCTGCTTTGGTTTTAAGATGTTCCAGGTCATTTTCATGGTTCTGTAGCCTGGCATTAATGCCGTTATGCCTTTCGGTGCAGGTTCCAACCATACCGGCATAGGTTTCTTTGAGCTTTTCCACGATATCGCTCAGGGTATCAACCTTGCTGACAAAGCGTTGCATCCAGAAAGCAATTATTGCCAGCAGAAAAGGCGTCGTAAATTCAAAGAAGTACTTTGCTAAGGTTTCATCCATCTTAATATCCGGGTGTTGATATGAGAAACGACAGGCTCCAACCATTGCAGCCCAGGTAATTGTACTCCGGATCCGTATGCATCCGGCTTAGGTCAATGCGTTCGAGCAGGTGGGAAAAGATCTCATGCCTGCCACGGTCTGCACGCATCTTTTCTTTGATCGCCTGCATGATCTGCTGGGTTTCTTCCATAGTGTCGAGAAAGGAATCAGCAGTCTGATCTGAACTCTCGACCTTTTTCATCACGTAGATCAAACAGGTGGCCGTTTCCAGGATGTTGTCCGGATCGTGCGCGATACTGTCGGCAGAGGGAATCAGGGCAATCAGCAAAGGAAAATCTGAAGTACTTTTCTGCCGGATGTACTCCCCAAATTGCGCCTCACCGGATACAAGGACGAAACCATTGAGTCCTTGTATCCAACAGCACATCTGCTCAAAATAATTGTTGTAATCCCTTACACGAATCATATTTCTTCCTTTTTAGGCATATCCCTAAGCAATCTGAGCAACTGGTAGATACGAACCAACACATCAAAAAGGTTTGTCTCGGCTGTCTGTTTGGCATTGCCAAATACGCCACTTTCTGCGAGGGTGTAAAGGACACCCACCAGGCCGGTGTTGTCTTTCGAAGTTACCGGGGCACCTTCATACAAAAGCGACAGCTTGATGGTGGAATCCCCGATCTGGATTTCGCCGGAACGTAAAAACTCTTCGCAGCCCCGGAACCAAAGAAATACGGCATATTTATGATTGTAAGGCAGGAGCTTCACTTTCTTCTGCCGTTTATCTACCTGGTTGTCGTTATAGTGGATCCGCTTCTGTCCGTCCCAGCTGTTTAGCCAGGACCGGAGTCTGGCGAACCATTTTCTGGGTCTGTAAAGAATAGCCACCAGGCGATCCAATGCATCAGGGTTCAGGGTGTCGATAAATTCTATGTAGGAATGATGGGCATCGATGTATTCGAAAAAGCTGATGTTGGTCAATCCGTCAGCTGGCCCGTAAAGCCTTCCGATTCTGGGGATCAGGTTTTTGGTAAAGCTGATATTCAGGACTAGCTTAGATTGGCCTTCCGCTTCAACGGGATCACAGAACGAATCCATGAGTTCTGAAAGCTGGTATAAATTGGCTTCCACCAGCGCTGCCTGGTCAGGTTGAATGTGCTTTCGGGTCTTACGGATGTCCATCAGCGACACGATCAAGCGGATCCGGAATTGTTCCCATGTGATCTCACCTTGTTCCTGGAGCAACATTAGTTTCACAAAAGTGAGGTACTGCTTTGGGGATAATTCTGAAATTTGGGATGGAATCTCAGCTTTGTACCTGATTTCTGGTATTTCAATGGTATGCATCAGGCCCTGAAGAATTGGTTTTCACTGGAATGTCTTTCGGTAAGGCTTTCCTGGGAAAAGGCAGTCCCGGCATTCTGAGCAGCAGTTTTGGCAATAAGTTGCTGTAGGGCACTTAAAGCATGATCCCCTTGTTTGTCAAGCAATTGCGCTACTTCGGTTTTAAACTCCATCTCCACCGGGTTCTTTGCCCTGGCACTTTGTGTTCCTGAAATGTAGTTCTGAAACACACCATCCGGAAGGATTTCCACTGCCAGCCTTCTGGCTGCAGTGGCCATGGTATACATCACCAATGGAATCCTGGCATAATTCAGAAGTGGATTATCACTGGCATTCGGGTAGCGGATAAATGCTATCAATCCTTCATAGGTTTCCCTGGTTAACACCGGGATCAGCCTGGTACGTTCCACTTCCCGGATGAAAGGCAGGACCTTCAGGTAAAAACGCCTGGACTGTTGAATCGGAAAAATGGCATCAAAAGCCGCAGCCGATGAAATCAGGTTGTCTTTGGAGGCCTTGTAAACTTCAGTATTGATCCACTTAGCCAAAATCTTTTCGTCTGTCTTGTTCTCATCCAGAAATTGCAAAAGCCTGTCGGTGAGCTTGTGTGCTTTCATCAGCATGGAATGATCATCGCGCACGATCATCCACTCAAATGCGGGCTTTTCAAATTCAGATACCAGGATCTGCCGGCCTTTGTCAGAATGCGTTAAGTCGCCATGTGCCGCAAAGCTCCGGTAGGCATAAAATGCTATCGGAAGCTGAACCCGGTGAACCAGTTCTTTCCATACGATTTTAACAGAATCGCCTCCCGGATTGTCATAACCTCCGGAATGATAGAAGGATTCAATCTCCCTGTAAAACTCAGCCCCAAGGATACTGATGAGTTCATCACTGGCCAGTTCGATATCTGTGATCATGTTCTCAAAACTCTTTGTGGCGTAGATGAATCCCAGCAAAGATTTCATCTCGGAAGCTCCGTTGGATGATTTGTTAAACAGCATTTTTGGTGCGCTTTTCAGGTGAAACACTATCCTCTGTTTTCACAATGGCATGGTAGAAGCCGATTTTCAGGCGTTTACCCGGCCAGTTGGCATTGATGGCAATGTTCAGCGGCTTGCAGACAATGCTTTCCGGAATATCGATCTCTGTTGCCAGGTAAAGCTTCAGGGCATAAAGCTGTTCAGAGCCGCTGGCCAGCTTTCCATCCACAATGATGTTGGACAAACTCGGGTGCAGTCCGAGCCCTGAAGTTGTTGCAGAATCTGCCTGTTTGGAGATATTAAGCTGGGCATCAATGTAATCCTTCACCTTCATGTCGATGGGTTCGATTTCCCATTCCTCGATCTGGTTCAGCTCATTCATGATCTTTTCAGAGGTAAAGAACTTGCCGACGTTCTCCTCCCCGGAAAGCACCGTGCCAAGTTGTTTGAAAGTCTCATCTTTAAGGTCTTCCAGCATCTTGTCTGTATAGGTGATATTCTCAGCGGTGCATTTGCGTTGCAGGGCTTCAGCTTTTTCTATCCAGTAAGAGTTAGGCGATTTGATGTGATACTTAATATTCAGGGTATTCTTCGTCAGGGCTTCGAGGATTCTTGGAATGGCAGATCCCCGGCGGATCCACGACAATGCACCATAAAATGCCGGCAATCCGTAAAAGTCCCTGGCAAAGGATGACATATTGCAAAAAACCATACTGATGGGCCACTGGAAGGGGTTCAACGGATCGATAACAGGGTAGGAGCGAAGCCGCTGGATGTTGGGGTTGTACCAATCCCCGACAATGATGTTCCTGACATTCAGGTCATCATCCGGCCATTCCAGCCGGCAGCGGTGGTAGCCTACATTTTCGACTTTAGCAATAAAAGGGCTTCGACCAATTCTCCTGCCACGGTTCAGGATAAACCGGGCATAATGGCCTTCCATATGGTTGTAATCCACAATTGCCCTCCGGAGGACTTCCTCATAATCGAAGGAATTAAGCCAGTGAGTTATCTCCTGATCATCCACCCAGGTGCGAACCTTCTGGTTATCCACCCATTCCTCCTTGTAGAGTGCCGGACCCTGTCCCCAGAGCAAACCCCGCTGCCGTTTGAAAACACCTTCCGACAGGTTATTTTCTTCAAGGGTGTCACGCATTTCATGTGGCAATTGGTTGGTGGCACCATTTGGAATAATCCGGTAACTCCCCACTACATAGGGCTGGTCTTCCCAGGAGTTCCGGGTTGCAAGCGGCAGTACCCCGGGTGAAGCCATTTTCATGGATCCGGCAATCTCGAAAGTATAGGCACAATCGGCTGTTTCGATTACACCATAATTTCCCTGGCGGTGAACCTTCGGGAAAGGATTTCTCTTTTTTCTTGCCATCAGTTCAACACAACTTTGATTCCATTAAAAGCCAGGATCAGCATCTGCCAGCAATTGCGAGGCATCTGCGTATCTTCCTCATAATAAAAGAGTTTGTAATGAGCATTCGAAACATCATCTCCCTTGGCTGCCGGCCTTAACCTGGCACGGCGAACCTGCCGGATGCCTTCGGTAGACCGGGTATCCCGGTTAAACGCCACATGAATAAATGAGAATGTCTTTCCCTGCTGCGTCAGCATACGCATTTGCCGGATAGCCTCAAACAGATCGATAGTGTCCATGAGGCAAACTTCGCTTAAGTACAGGGTAGATTAAAGGACAAAAAAAGAGCCAAGTGTATCACCTAGCTCTTAAAAGAAATTTAATTATAGAAATAAAATATCTTTAATCCACCTTTAAACGACCTATAAATCTACAAAATAGTACCTTTTCCACAGAGTTATAATGTAAATCAGATTATAAGTTATTGTATAACAATTTTTTTATTAATAATACTTTCATGTCCTTCAATAATCTTAAGAAAATAAATGCCTTTTGCATGTTTACTTAAATCTATTTCAGATTTTGAGCTGGCATTTTTTGAATAATAAACAATATTCCCAAAAGTATTATAAATTTCTAATTGTATATTTTGATGGAATATTCCATCAAAGAAATCAAATGAGAATATGCCATTGTTGGGGTTTGGTTGAATAACAAAATTATTTGAATTTGAGGTTTCTTTAATGCCAACGCCACTAATATTTAAACAACCGTCGGAACTAATAGCCTGACTCATACTATTACAATTTGTAATAATACAATTGTAACAATCTCCATTATTACTTGCTGATAGAGGAGGTGTTGTATAAGAATTAGTATTGCTGGAGGAGTTTATTGGACCATTAACTTGAGTAGATCCTTTATACCAGAAGTAAAGAAAAGGAGGATCACCATTTACTGTAACAGTAAAAGTAGCTGTACCTCCAAGTGTTGCATTAACATTTAAAGGTTGGTTTGCCATTGTAACTGATGTGCAGCTGTTAATATTTACACAACCTTCAGCACTAATAGCCTGGTTCATACTATTACAATTGGTAATAATACAATGATAACAATCTCCATTATTACCCGCTACTAGAGTAGGAGTTGTAAAAGAATTTGAATTGCTCGAGGAATTTATTGGACCATTAACTTGAGTAGATCCTTTGTACCAAAAGTAAAGAAAAGGTGGATCACCATTTACTGTTACTGTAAAGGTTGCTGTACCTCCAAGGGTTGCATTAACATCTGAAGGTTGGGAAGCCATTGTGACTCCCGTGCACTGAGCATCAAGTTTTACTGATAAAAAAGTAATCAATAAAAACAGAATAATTTTTTTCATAATAATGTAGTTATAGTTTTATTTTAAGATGTAAGGCATTATTGAGGTATATGTTAAAATATTACTGTTATGGCTTTTACCTTTAGGGGATAATATTATGGGTTTTTTATAAACAAAAATAATCAAAATAACAAGCAATAGACCAACTTAAAATAAATAACATTTTTCCTTTAGAAGAAATATTGATGAAGGAAACTCTCTATAGAACTCCTTCATAGGTAAAGCTGAAGAAAGTTACAGAAGAGAGGATAGGATGGTATAGCATCGCGAGGTCCAGCATTGCAGCGGTTTCGTTTATCTTACGGGTGAGTGGGAGATCTACATCGGAGGTCCTTAGGTTTCCACTGGGGTGGTTGTTTACCAGGATAATGGAGGTTGCGCAGCATTTGATGGCTACCTGGCAAACGCATTTGGGATCAGCAATGGTTCCGCTCTGGCCTCCCTTGGACAGTTGATAGTAGCCCATGGTTTTGTCGGCACGGCTCAAAACTGGATTTACATTTCCAGCATAGCATCATTATCATTTGAAATTTTAATGGCCAACTCCCGTGCTTTTTGCTCGGTTCTTACCTTGTAGGAATATTTTGGAAAAGGTGTGTATTGATCTTCAGCAAGGGTAACGACCCAGTTGGTTCTGTTTTCATCAAAAGGTCCAAATACAAAAACTTTCAGTTCGGTGTTGATTGTTGCT
>CAIXZF010000046.1 GCA_903923925.1 uncultured Bacteroidales bacterium | reverse complement strand
TGCACAGCTATTGCGAAGGTCCATCTCTTCTCAAAGACCCCTTCATCTTTTATACAGCATGTAAAAGAACTTTCTTTGATTAAATTCGTACTTTTACTTCAGGACACACCGCGCCCGAACGGGGGGTTCATCAAAGATATGAATGAATTGCTTTGTTTTACAGCAGGAAGCAAGTTTATTTTGAATCTAAATAAGAGTAGTTTTTGTGTGATGCGATAATGTGGGGATGTGAAGATGTGAAGATTGGGTGATTTGAAAATGAGGAAATGTGAAAATGAGGAAATGTGAAAATGAGGTAATGAGGTAATGCGATAATGCGATAACGGAGAATTTGAAAATGGGGTGGTAATGGGTTAACGCGATAGTGAGAAAATGAGAAGATGTGAAGATGTGGGGATTTGGGGGATGTGAAAATGGGGCAGTTTAACAGGCTCAGTGACCAGATTGTGATAATGTGGGGATTTAGGTTGCAAAAAATTAATAGATAAGGGCTTGAATGGGGACGTGGTATAAATACCGGTGGCGGAAGCTTTTTTTTAGCTTCAAGGATTCAAATTGCAAAAGTGCAAATTATCGATATTTTAGATGCCAAATAGCAAATTTCGAATTTTACAGGTATTCAGGTAATTGACAAATATTCGAAAGTTTACAGAACTTGCATTTTATAATTACGGAGCCTTTAATCCAATGAAAACTGATGAATTATTTACAAGCATCAGCATATCCAAATAATTAATGACACCATCCCCATTCAAGTCTGCAGGTAAAAATCCTGAACTAAATAATGCAGACTGATTATCTACAAGTACCATATCCATTCCATCGATTATACCATCCTGATTTACATCCCCGGAATAGACACAATAATTACTGCCTAAGAGTTTTAAATTATTTCCAAAAGCTTTTGAAAGCTGATCCGTAAAGTTGTATCCTGGATTTGTTTGAATGAAAGATACTGGAACTGCAGACCACGTTTCGATATGATTCCTGTTTTTTATTACAAGATAATATGCATCTGTTAATTCAGAAGGAACTGTGAACTGGCAGGTTCCATCAGTTTTTAGGTTTATGGAATTGATGTTATAAACTATCTGATAAGGTAGAGTGGAATTCCGTATTTCTATGTCAATTTGATCCGCAATATCTTCACTAAAATGATCCCCGTTTTCATCTTTAGCTTTATTCATTAACTGAATTGAATTGTTAAACAATCCTTCCAGAAATATTTTGAGTTGTAATTTTTTTGTTACTGTAACAAATAGGTTAGAGGGCAGGCTCTCACCACAAATATTATTTCCCTCCACGGTGATATTGCCGGAAATAGCATTTGTTCCAAAATCTACAGTTATTGTATTTGTCGTACTTGTCCCACAAGCTCCTGTAGGCAAAGTCCAAACATAAGAAGAAGCATTAGCAATTGCAGGTAGAGTGTAAGTTACTGAGTTCTGCCCCTGACAAACTGAGTCCAAACCTATAATTGTTCCTGAGCTTACAGGTAAAGAGCTAACTGTAACAGCTTTAACGGACGAAACGCCATTACCACATGAGTTGCTAGGGGTTACGGTTATATTCCCATTCTCTGAACCAACGGTTACTTCAATTTGAGTGGTACCTTGACCACCTGTTATTGTCCATCCTGGAGGAACTGTCCAAGAATATGTATTTGACATTGCCAAATAATCAGCACATATACGTGCAGCAATACCAGGGGTACTGCAACTATTTAAGATAGCCTGGGTATTAGCTTTTCCAGTGCCAACGGAAGTGCCATTGGCTCCGACACTAGTTCCATCACACCCCCATGGAACTCCAGAACTTTGATCAGATGGAGCTGCTTCAAAATAAGTAAAGGATCCATTTCCATTATCATAGATATAAAAAATCACACCACCCGCTGGCCCCTGATATCGCAAATGATAAACAGCTGAAGAAGTAAAGTTCCGAACAGCACGAACATGTAATGCATCACTTTTGGGGTCAGGGGCTAGATTTCCAAAAGCAAAATGCTTTATCCAGTCAAAATTATTGTTAAACTCGCTCGATGAGTGGTACCATTCACCAGCAAAATCGCCCATGCCAAAAGACTGTAAATTGGTGAACATCAAATTAAGCTCATCAATAGAGGGCAGATACCATTCATTGTTTATAGTTGCTGGTTGTGGAATTGAATAAATGACAGTACCAGCGCCTTGGCAAACTGCGGCTGCTCCTGAAATAGCCCCAGCAGATTCAGGCAATGGGCGAACGGTAATGGCAAGTGCAGAAGGTATTCCATCACCGAAATCATTATGTGCTTTCACACTTATGTCTCCTGAAACAGCTACTGTTGTATAATTTATAGTTATAGTATTTGTTGTACTTGCCCCGTTAGCCCTAGTAGGCAAAGACCAAACATATGAAGTAGCAGCAGCAATAGGAGGCACTGTGTAAGTTACGGAATTCTGCCCCTGACAAACAGTAGTTTCACCAGTGATTGCCCCTGCTGCTGCAGGTATAGGGTTTACTGTAATGGAGAGAGTTGAAGATGTTCCATCTAAACAGCTGTTAGTTCCTTTGACAGTTAGGTTACCGGAGGTAGCATTTAAAGCGAAGGTAATGGTTACATTTTCTGCTGTACCTGTAATTGCAGCGTTTGTACCACTGTATGCCCAGGTATAACCGGATGCATTAGCAATGGCCGGAACTGAATAGGGAACAGAAGCCTGACCCGGACAAACTGTAGCCATGCCTGAAATTGTTCCCGCCGATGCAGGCAATAAAACTAAACTGATCTTAAAATCTTGCAATATTTTCCAATTTATATTATCCTTAATATCTTTTGTATAAATGATGGCAATCGGAGAATATTTGTAAAGAGGAGTTGAAAAAGCAGAATCCGGTACATTCCAGCTCAAAGTATAGCTCCCATCACCTTGAGGAATCATAATTTCAGCATTTGATCCTCCGAACCTGGATAAATCAATCCAGACTCCTGCAATATCAGAGGCTCCATCAGGGTCCGTAACGGTAGCCTGGAATTCAATAATGTGATTGCTTGGAGTACATGGAATTGTAATCAAAGAAGGCGAAAATGTTGCAGAAATGATTTTAGGCATACTATACAACTGAGTAATTGACAGACTGTCTGTGTGGCTTAAGATCCCTGAATTATTCCCAGCAGGATACATTAGATCTGGAGCGAAGTAAGAATGACCAAGACCAATGACATGCCCGAACTCATGATGAAGTATCTCTTTTAATGTATCAGAACTAGTATTGTAGATATCCATTTTCCCACCATAAAAATAACCATTCGATTTTGTTACAGCAATTCCATCACCATAAGGAAAGTCAACGTAGCCATTATTATATTGTCCTCCCCATTCAGGATAACTAAAATCTACTACAATATCAGCAATGGAACCCAGTGAGTTGTCCTTAGTAATAATTACTCCACTATTTGAAAGCAGTGCATTATACATAGCTATTGTAGAGTCTAAGTAAGATTCCTGATTAGCAGAATAGTTTCCAATAATTGCGAGTGATACCTGACCATCCAGCATTTTCTGCATAGTATAATTACCTAATGGAAAATAGTAGTCACATCCAAATGGAACATAATTATCAGAATGCTGGTTAACATAATCAAGAACATATTCCTTTTCAGTATTGCCATAGCAACAGTTCAGAGCTGCGAGTGAAATATTGCGCAGGGGTGTGTTGTTGCTATTATCAATGACGTCCTTGTAAAGAGATATCCTTTCCTGGGGTGTGTTTATATTCAAGCCAATAGGACAATAGTCGAACTTTGCTTTATATGTAAGAGGGCGGTCAGGATATTCCTGGAAGTAGTTTTTGAATTGGATCGCTGCTTCATCTTCATCTTGTGCAAGGCCAAAAGCTGATGCGATATAAGGAATGAGTCCTTTCAAATATGAAGCGGATTCTTTAGCATCTTGAAAAACAAAGCCTAATGGCCCGAGATAGCCAGTGCCATTAAGCCTCATATATACAGTAAGATGTAGTGTCAGTGGGTCGAGTGTAGAACTTGTAAAATTATTCTTCAGGTCTTCAAGAATGCTCATACAACCCGGATAATCCATTTGATCCGGGAAAGAAAAGTCAGCTTTCAACCATGCTTTCAGTAATAATGCATCATCTAACAATGTACTGTCGCCCGGGTTATTAATCACCTCTTGTAGAAGCGACAAACAAGAATCACTAACGGTAGAATTCGTGTAAACCCAATAAGGACTTCCGTTCTCCATATGTTGCCCGTAGTATGAAACCGCTTTTGAAAACATAGAGTCAGTCAGAGTGTTCTGTGCAAATCCATTAAGCATAGAACCTAACAGAAATAAAACGAGTATTAATCTTTTAACGCGCATAACCAAAGTATTTGCAGAATAAACTATTGAGAGTAAAATCCTATGCCCTTAACCGTGAATGAATGATTTCCGGCCTTGTGCAACCTGATTTATTTTAGGTCAGTTCTAAAAATTCGATTTTCAACTAGTTTGTATCAAGTTTGAATATTTTAGTTCATCAAAGATATGAATGAATTGCTTTCTTTTATAGCAGGAAGCCAGTTTATTCTGAATCTAAATAAGAGTAGTATTTGTTTAATTTGAAAGTGCGAAAATTTGAAAATAAGGTAATTCGATAAAGAGGTAATTCGATAAAGAGGTAATTTGAAAATGTGAAAATGTGGGAATGCGATAATTTCATAATGCGATAATTTGAAAATGTGGCACTTCGACAAGCTCAGTGGCCGGGGGAATTTGATAATTTGGGGATGTGGAAATTTGATTTCAGAAACAGATTTGCATCCTTATGAGTTTCCAAATATTGAAACGATTAGTGTTTTTGAGTAATGGTTTTTTTATATTGTTTGGCTATCTGGTTTTGTTTTCGAGATGGGTTTTTGGATTCCGTGCTTATGTTTCCTGCATATCGGATTATAACCAGAATATCTATATTGGGGTTATTTGCAGCCTGAACGGTCGGGGGATGGGGAGTGAGGGTGATTGTTTGGGTGGAGTTTGTTGGCGATTGAAGGAGATTTGGGGATGTGAAAATTAATTTGGTAATGCGATAATGAGTTAATGCGATAATGCGATAATGCGGGTTAATTTGAAAATGAGATAATTTGAAAATGTGAAAATGAGGTATTGGAATAATGTGATAAAGAGGTAATTTGAAAATGAGGTAATGTGGTAATGCGATAATTTCATATTGTGGGGATGTGAAGATTGGGTGATTTGAAAATGAGATAATTTGAAAATTTGAAAATGGGGCACTTCGACAAGCTCAGTGGCCGGGGGAATTTGATAATTTGGGGATGTGGCACTTCGACAAGCTCAGTGGTCGGGGGAATTTGATAATTTGGGGATGTGGAAATTAATTTGAAAATGGGGGAATTTGAGGATTTGATGTGAAAGGGTGCAATTAAGCATTACCAATGAAACATAAACCACTTTGAGGGTTAGTAAAAACCGCTCGAAGGGTTTTGGCACGGAATTTATAGTGAAAGGGGTTTAGCCTTTTTTTAAAGTGTTGGTTTCCAAGGGGGTTTGTTGTTTGTGATTACAGTGGCTAAATGGCCGGGACTGTTGTTGTTGTTTGGGAGAGGGGGAAATGTGCTGCCAGGGCAAACCATTGGATCAATGGGGCGAATGTGATAATGTGGTAATGCGATAATGTGTTAATGCGATATTGTGGGTTAATTTGAAAATGTGGGGATGTGGAAATGCGATAATGGGGTAATGCGATAATGTGAAAATGCGGAA
The DNA here is from genome assembly GCA_903923925.1 of uncultured Bacteroidales bacterium. Lineage (GTDB taxonomy): Bacteria > Bacteroidota > Bacteroidia > Bacteroidales > CAIXZF01 > CAIXZF01. The sequence continues at coordinate 268 of CAIXZF010000046.1, read as the reverse complement.
ATTAGAGGATGTGAAAATGCGATAATGGTGGGTTAAGATATGGTTTAATTGCCGCCGTGCTGGTAGCAGCGGCCATTGGAATTGCTTGTCATGTGTTTGCAGCGGTTACCTGCTTTGGTTGTGCCGGAGCATTGTACGGTTGATGATTTGGTGTCGGATTTTGCAGGTGCGGTTTGTGTATTGGTGTTGGAAGTGCTTTGCTGTGGGGTTTGTTGGGTTGTATGTAGATAGCAGTAGCCTGATGGATTCAAGGTTTTGTTTTTACATT
>CAIXZF010000045.1 GCA_903923925.1 uncultured Bacteroidales bacterium | reverse complement strand
CGATTTATCAATTTCACCGGGCAATTGATTCACAGTTGATATTACAGAAGATCGTTTTGAAGAAGTTTTCTGCTACAACAGAAGCTTGCCCGGGAGTGACACTGCTTGCAAATACCTGAAGATTCATGCAAATTGAAACCAAACTAAGCGTATACAAATACCTCATAATCGTTTGTTTTGTAAATGATTAAAAAATATCATCAATTTATTATACTTTGTTATTGCACTATTTTACAATCAAAGCAGCCTGTAAAAATAATAAATTCAGAACAAATATTCATAAACATTATATTAGCTTGTTTGGGTTATTTCCAGATAATTGATTTTACCACAAGGATCACAAAGATTTACACAAGGAACACAAAATACCGTTGATGACTCTTTTCACTCCGCTTATATAGAAAACTGTATTAAGGTTATTGGTTCTGCTTCAGTGCAGTAAGCTTTAATTGTTACCTTGATAAATCGGGAAACTGGTAAATTGATACATTTTTAGACTTGTACATTTCGTATGAATTCAGGATCCTGCTTCGGGAATTCATTCAACAATTGTTATCTTCCAGTCTTTCGTGCGAGTAGCATTCTGACCCGATGCAATTATACGTGCGAAGTAAATCCCCGGCGATAAGTTGCTTACATCAACAGGAATGGAATGAGTACCTTTTTGAAACGTAGCATTATTAAGAGGTTTCAATACTTCATCACCCGAAACATTTACAATAACAATGCTGATTTCGCTGAGTTGCTGTAATGAATAACTTAATACTAAATTCTTAGTTGCAGGATTCGGAAATCCGAAAAACAGCATTTCATCTTCCTTTTGAACAATTTTTGGGGCTGCAAGAAACATTTCATTTAGAACTGAACCATCCTGGTTAGCGATCTCACTTTCTTCATTTAGCCGAATCTCCAAATTCTCATCAGATACTCCAGAAATATCATTAGCAGTAAACCTTAAACTAAGCAGCTGCTCATCATTAAAATCCAAAGGATTAATATTGTACCATGAAATCCTCAACTCGCCATCTACAGCATTACAGATGATATCAGAGCTGTGATTCATCAATCCTTCTTCGAAAGTGAGTAGTTTTTCATTGTAATTAAATATCAACGACAATGCCCCTAGCTTTACGGCTGATAATACAGAAACAGGATACTCAAAAGATTGAAAAGAACTTACTTTCATCACTCCTTGGGATTTTAATTGAATAGTAGGGCTTGTTTTAACCGAAGGTGGTTTATAGCTGCCACTCACATCTCCGTAGCAAAGTGCTTTAATGTTGCAGACAACATTAACAGAATTCATATTTATAGTCTTCGATTCAAAAACCCAATCACCAGAAACGAAACTTGTAATAAGATACACAAATCGTTTGGATGACAGGAAAGCATCAATAGAGTTCACCGCTTTGTCAGCATTTACATCCCCGGCAAGAAGTTTTAGTCCTGATAAAGTGTCGGTCATTGTAAAATGCTTTAATATAATAAGAGCGTCGTTAGAGTTAACTCCGCCCCAGGCTTTAGTGCATGTTACCCGTAGTTTATACTCACCAGGTATCAAATCGGTAAAACTATACTCACCATTTTGATTAGTTACTGATGTAGCCAGTATATTATTTCCGCTATTAAGAAGAGTAACAAGCACATTATTCAATGGTGAGGCAAGTGGGTTTAAATATGAAACGACTCCGGTAATATCAGCAGGTGGAGGCAAAACTTCAATTCTGACAGAATCTGTACTGCTACAACCTGCATTATCCGTTACAATAAGCTTATATGTTGTATTAACCAAAGGGAATGCAACAGGATCGTTAATAAACGAGCCTGAAAGAGATTCAGCAGGAGTCCAGTTGTATTGATAGGGAGGATTACCACCTGAACCACTGCCCAAAAGCTGCTTCATTTCTCCCTGAAAGATAGAAGCATTAGCACCTGCCTCTGATCCAGGTATTGGGTTCACAAATACTTCATGATTTGTCGCATTTTGAGAAGAACAGCCATTTAAATCAGTGTAGTTAACTGTAATATTCTGAGGGCCAGTCTCATTCCAGGTAGCAAAAATCTGGTTCCCTGAAGAACCTGAATTAAACTGTCCACCTCCTGTAATTGTCCAATGATATGAATTCATCCCGTCATCAGTAGAATAAGATATATTGCTGCTGCCTTCACATAAATAAACCAAACCGGAAATTGCAGGAATTGGCAATGGGTGCACCATCACATTTAACAAAGTTGGCGAAACAGCAGTACAACCATTATGATCAGTATAATTCAGAGTAATAGATTGATTTTCTGTATCATTCCAATTTATTATTGCAACATTACCCGTAGATCCACCAGTATTAAGGAGTTCTCCTCCCTGAGTAACGGTCCAGTTGTAATCAGACATATTTGCATCGGATACGTATATATTCCCAGTTGAATTTAAGCAGGCAGAGGAAGCTCCGTTAATAGCGGGAATCGGGAGTTCGTGAACGATAATATTAGAAATAGCAGGATTCTCAGGAACACACCCGGAATTATCCATAAAGCTTACCGAAATTAGCTGCTGTCCGGGGCTATTCCAGCTAACAGTAATAGAGTTATCGTTAAGGCCTCCACCAGAAGTAATCGCGCCTCCCTCACTAACATTCCATTGATAAGCTGACATTCCTGACTCAGTTGTATAAAACACATTTTGAGTACCGGCGCAAACCTCAGCTGTGCCAACAATAATTGGCAAAGGGAGTACATTAATATTTACGTTAAAAACAGTTGGCTCGTTAGCCCTGCATAAATCAGAGTTTGTGTAATTTACACTTAGCGTTTTCGGCCCTGATGTAATCCATTTTACAGTAATTGAAGCATCTTGTGGCCCTCCGCCTGATGTAATAATCCCACCCTGGCTAATTACCCAGGAATAGTCTGTCATATTTGATTGTGTTTGATAGACATTCCCCTCAGAAAAGGCACATGATTGAGAAGGGCCGCTCACAGTAGGCTGTGGTAAAGGATTTATCTCAATTGTATGATATGTTGAATATTGACCAGAACAGCCAGAAATGTCAGTGTAATTTACGCTTACAACGTGCCTTCCAACAGTATTCCAGGTTGCCTGTGCTGAATTATTAAGCTGACTGCCGCCTGAAGTTATAGTACCTCCGGCACTTACAGTCCATATATAATTTGACATACCAGGAGTTGTATAAAATATATTATCCGGATTACCCAAACAGGATTCAGCAGGACCATTAATCTGAGGTACAGGAACAGCGTTAACTGTAACATTTAAAACAGTTGCCGATTGTGAGGCACATCCACCTTCTGAAGTATAACTCAAACTGACCCACTGATTTCCTGACTGATTCCAGGTAACTAAAATAGTTGGGTCCTCATTTGTTCCTCCTGCTGTAATTACCCCACCTGGTGAAACATTCCATATATAATTGGTCTTTCCAGCTAATGCAGAGTATAATATCCCCTGAACACCTGAACAAACACTTACAGGGCCATTTACTTCAGGAATTACCTCCATGCTGCTAACATTCATTTCAACTACATTAGAACCAGCAATATTTCCAGAAACACAATTCAGGCTGGATGTCATAAAAACCTGTATCCTGTCACCATCCGAAGGGGAAAAAGTAAAATTTGCAGAGCCATTCCCTGTTGCAATAGAATTTACATACCATTGATAAGCAGGTGTTCCACCATTATACGGAATTGCATGAAACGTTGTTGAATTACCCTGACAAATAGAAAATTCATCAGGAATAACAATTACATTAACGGGTTGAGGAACTATTTCCTCAATAACAGCAGTACCTTGCATAAGCATTGTCCCTGCCAGATTTATGGCTTCAACAGTGTAGGTACCAAAGTGTATATTATGCCAGGTTACTGGTAAACCCGTACCAAAAGCAGGAGCACCGTCAACAATCCCATTCTTAAGGATCCGATACATTACACCGGGTTCAGAATTACCAAGAGTCACAGTGATGCCCTCAGCACCCATACAATAGGATCCACTTCCTGTAACATTGAAAACTGTTGGCAAAACCTGACTACCTGTAAATGTGCCTAAGCCAGTAACATTGGTAGCTGTAAGTTCATGAATACCTGCAACTGCGGGGTTATATAATGTAATTGGTAAAGGATCGATTTTTAAACAATAAATCATGTTCTCAATTCCGGCAATATCTGCCTCCGTATAGTTGAATGTTAAAGAACAGGATAAATCCTCAACATTGTACTGACTGAGTTTCCAATAACGGTTCAGGTAACTATTTATATTCGGATCGGCAGGATGTTTTGTATTTGAAAGATTAACGCCAATGTAATTATTTGGTTGAAAGAATCCGGAATTTACACTTATACTAACCGGAGAGTACTCCGGGACACCAGTATTATCACCCACAGGAAAAACAAAAGTACCTGTATAATTTTCAGCAAATTCTTTCCTGAGTTCTGTGCCAGCAGTTGCAATAATCATATTAGCAGCTGATGGATTTCCCGCAAAAGCTGCTAATGGGCCGATAATGAGATTTCCTGTTCCCATCGTCAAAAATCCGGCAGACAATGTCAGCACCCCATTTATACGTGCATCTGTATTAAGAATAACACCTGAGCTATTGCTGATGATAAAGTTGGAAAATGTGCCAGTTGTTATTGTTCCAGAGCCAGAAATATATTGTGGCAGTGATGAATTTAAAGTTACAGAAGCGCTTGATACCGGAAGAAAATTCAGACTACAACCTGATGTGACAGAGATATTGTTATGGATTGTGAGGCCTCCGCTAAGATTAAAATTTAATGTTCCGGAAGAGATAATCATGTTATCTATTGTACACGGATAAACACCTGTAGGACTAAAAACAGATGGAATATTTAATTCAAAATCTGCATATGTCCGGCCACTGAAAGCTGGATTTGATGTTGATTCGTGCCTGTAACGACTACCAGGCATAAATACTACAACGCTATTTGGCTGACTTAAGCCGAATGGACTGTTAGCCTGATTCGATTGTTGAACATAGGTAGATCCTGATTGAAAAATTACAGAGTTTGCAGTAACATTGCCAAATGCAGTTCCAGAGAAAGCTGTTCCTGCAATGCACGAACTACCATTTGTAAATAATATACTATTACCTGAGTTCGCGACAAGTCCATGACTTCCTCCTGTCAATCTGACTATGCCTGAAATAGTTGCTGTTGCATGGACACTCAGAGCCACTTTAACCGGTGAAGATCCACTTAAAGTGAGAGATGATCCATTTTCAACGATAAGATCATCCATAGCACCACCAGATATACTTAAAACAGCATTTGATGCTGATTTAAATGTAATAGAGCTTGAATTCGATACAAAACATTGCGCTATCGTCTGATTTGGAACATTGTTGATTGTTTTTGACGTACCATCATTAAATAGTATTACATCGGAACCAGAAGGGACTGAGCGCGCCGGGCTCCAGTTTGAAGCATCTGCCCAATTGCCGTTATCAGGCCCAATCCAGGTATAAACAGCATTTGTTGTAGAAGCACTGGCAAGCGGGATTACTCCATCTGTTTTATAATTCCAGGTTTCGCTGTTAACTCCATCAGAGGTATATGGAAAAATAAGAAAGGTGTATTGAGTAGTTGACAATAATCCATTTATTGTACAATTTGTTATTCCCCCATTTGAAATAATTGCTGCTACTGTGCCATCAGCAATTACATCACCCTGATTGTATGCAGAAGCATCAGCAGGGACTGAAACGGGTCCAACCAGACCACTTTTAACAATAATAAGGTATCCATCAGCACCAGAAACAGCAGACCAATTAAGGCTTATTGCAGAATTCCCAAAAGCAACGGCATTAAATATAGTTGGATAAGTGAGTGGCTCAGAAGCGAGGGTAAAGAAGCTAGTTTCATCGGAAGTTGCAGTACCTAAATTATTTGAAGCATAAGCTTTGAAATATATTCTGGTTTTTGCCGGAAGCAAATCTCGAAAATGAGAAAATATCCCAGTAGACAAATCGCCTTCAGCCAGGGGATTGTCAGTAAGCTGAACCCCCGGGGAAGTGCTCCAGACAGTGCCTCTTGCTGTAATTGGCGACCCTCCGTCATTTATTACATCAGCTCCCAGTAAAGCAGAGTTATCCGATATCATGGAAACTGTGGGTTGCGTTACGGTTGGAAGGATAAAATCAGGTAATGACTGCTTTGCGAATGCATTTCCTGCCATCACCCTGGTAGCAGGCTGAAGCATTGCAAAAGCAATTATAAATCCAGCCACTACAATTAAAATTCTGTTCTTTTTCATATGCCAGGCTTTGTTAAATTAATATCTTAACTGTAAATTTTTATTAAATATTTAACACGGCAAGATACGTTGAAATCCACTATGATTATTCGGTTATATATTCATTTACAAACTATTGCTTGTTCATATCCTATGTTTACATGTTTCATTTGTAAAAAAACACCGATTGTTAAAATAAATCGTTAATTTATCGGAATAATCAATTTCAATATTTTTCTAAAAAGGGTCAGAACCAGCCTTAAAAGGGATTTTATCGTAAAAAATCCCCTAAAATTGTTGATTCTGTATTAGAACAAATCAGAATTGTTAATAACGTAGCGGATATTTAAGATCATTCCCACTAAAAAGCTTTATTACCAGTTAATTAGCTGCTTAAATTTTATCTGAATTCATACCTGTAAAAAATATTATCCCATATAAGGATACTTAAATAATGAAGTTGGCCTTATTTCATCTTCGCTTAAGGCAGGAGAAATGAGTACAATTTATTTTCTAAAAGAAAAGGTCTCTGTAGTTTTACGGAAGCCTTTTTTTTATATATTTACAACACTAATACTAAAAATATCCTGTTATGAAAAAACTCTTTGTGTTAGTTATTTTCGTGCTTTTTGCAGTAAATCAAGTTGATTCTCAAGTAGTTTTCTCATCGCCGGCATATGTGGTATGCCCTTCGTCGCCAAGCGTGACTGTTAGTTTGCTGGCTGATAATTTTACGAATATGTCATCACTCTCGCTGGAGGTAAATTACGATCCTTCGAGCCTTATGTACATATCAATCAGCAGTCCGAACCCGGCACTTTCCGGTGGATTTATGCAAGTAAATGCTGCCGGGGGCACTGTGTTTTTTGCCTGGTTTAGTACGAATTTAATATTTATTCAGAATGGCGATATCCTGTTTAATATTAACTTTTCCTACATTACCGATTCCAGTTATCTTTCTTTATATGGCCTAACAGGAGCAGGCACAACCAGCATGGTTATACCAGGTGTACCTCAGGTAACCCAGCAACCTTCCAACCTTGCAGTTGCCAATGGCGGACAGGCGCAATTTTCGGTTGGGGCCCAACCCACTACGAATGTTTACTTTCAGTGGCAAATGAGTGCCAACGGCGGAAATACCTGGATGAATATTATTTCAGGAAGTCCGTTCACTGGGGTAAATTCACCTGTATTAAGTGTAAACCCGGTTAATCCTAATCTGAATGGATATCTTTTCAGGTGCCAGGTAATTAGTTGCCTGAATACAGTAATGAGTAACCCTGCCCTACTCACTGTTGCTTCGCCAGCATCCCTGCTGTTACATATTAATTATCAGAATGCTCAGAATACGAACATTACCAATACTGCATTTTATCTCATGCAGGCTTTTGTTCCAATTTATACATTTAATACCGGAACAACCGGAACTGTTCAACAAACCAATATGATACCAGGCGTATATGATGTTTTAATTGATTGTCAGAAGCCCTGGGGTGGCGGAAATGCTGTGGATGCTTTACTGATTATGAAACATTTTACAGGTTTGATAACACTTAGTGGCATGGGGCTCAAAGTAGCAGATGTTGACAATAGCGGGGCAGTAAATAGTGTTGACGCCCTACTTGTGCTAAAGCGGTTTGTAGGCATTATTAACTCCTTTCCTGCCCCGGATTGGCAATATGATACAGATGCAATAAGCATTGCCGCGAACGGAATGACGAATGTTCAGATTAAGGCGCTTTGCAGCGGAGATGTTGATGGAAGTTATGTAATTCCGTAAAATCAGAGAAAGTACTAACTATAAATTAAAGCTATAAGCATACATCTCCCTTGGATTAACACAAAGAACAGGAATTTGAGCTTTATTAAAAATCATTTTCTCCTCTGAAGGAATAATTTTAAATTCAAAAAGGTCGTTTGTCGAAATAATCATGATGAGATCTGCACGCTGTGCTGATGCATAGGCGATACATTGATTTGTGAAATTCGAAGCACCATCCGAATATTTTATTATATACTTAACATCGTGGTCTGTGAATATTTGTTTAATCTGACTAACCACAATTTTCAGTTTGTTTCGTATTTCCTCCACACGTGAATCAATCATATAGAGATGGATTGTAGCATTGAAGATTTTTGCTACTTTAATCGTCCATTGTACTTTCTGACGTACATAAACGATTTCCTGCACCGGGAAAACAATATTGTTATAGCCAGACTCAATAGACCGGTTTTGAACAACTACAGTAGGACAGGTGGCAGAAGTCACAACTTTATACGCATAACTTCCGGTAATATGCTGTAAACCTTTTTTTCCATGTGTTCCCAGAAACATCAGTTCAGCATTGATTTCCGAAGCTATTTTTGCTATATCGTCAAAAATATTGCCTTCAAGGGAAACAAAATCGATTTCCACCCCCGTTTCTTTGTGGTATGTGCCTGCAATAGCAGCAAGTTTTTCATCAACAACCTTAAAGTCCTTATCCTCATCCTTCAATTGCGATTTTGTTGTTTTATCTATCACATGTAATAAAGTAACTTTATAATTAAGTTCTTTTGCAAGTTTAACAGCATGATGGATAGCATTATCACAGACTTCGGAGAAATCTGTCGGGACCAGAATTATTTTCTTTGACTCCATGTGATTTTTTTTAGTATTTTTCTTCTCGCAAATATAGATGTTTTTTGATATCAAAAAAGCACCATTTAAGAGACTTTGTAAACCTTAACGCGTTTTTATACCATTGTAAAACGATGAAAACGTCCTTCAATAACGCACTAAATGTCGGAGATAAACTGCAAAGCGGAAAATATCTGATTGTTGAGATCGTAGGTCAAACTCACTTTGGGATAACATACTTATGCATCCATACTTACCTTAATGAGAAAGTAATTCTTAAGGAGTTTATTCTGAGAGATCACAGCATGAGCCGGGAATCAGGAAAAGTGGTTTATAAATACCTCAATCCGGATGTTTGTGAGAAGTTCAGAAATATTTACCTCGAAGAATCGCGTGCCCTTTCCAGATGCAGTACCAACGAACATATAGTGGATGTAAAAGACATATTCGAGGAGAATGGAACCATTTATTCTGTCACTAATTATATTTTTGAGGAAGATCTGAGGACATTAATTTATGAAGAAAGCCAGAAGCATCTTAGTGAGGAAGAGGCAATAAAGATTATTACTCAGATCGCAGATGGTTTAAAGTTTATGCATTACCAGGGCATTTATCATTTGGGGCTTTCGCCGGAAAAAATTATTCTTTCCAAAAAAGGCAATGCCGTTATTTTCGACATTGGTGTTGCCCGCCATAATGTTCCGGCAGAAGTACTTGAAGATATAACAGCCTTGAATAAGCCAGGTTATAGTGCCCCTGAACAATACCTGCGAAATTCAGAACAAGGCATATTTACAGACATCTATTCACTTGGTGCGATATTCTATTTTCTTCTTACCGGCACTGATCCTCCGCCAGCATTTTATCAGTCAGGATTTAAAAAAACAGAAATCGTCAAAAGCATTAAACCAATCAGTAAAAAAGTTACTAAGGTTATTCAAAAGGCGATGAGCCCCGAACCCTCCGGGCGGTATAGTACAATTGATGATTTCCTCAATGATTTGGCGGATGAAAAGAGCATTGAAAATCACTCCCATATTTCAAAGAAACACATGCTTTTTGCAGGTGTTTTTATCCTCTTGCTGGTTCTGTTTCTTACTCTATTTTACAGAAACATAATAATCGCACCCAAATCGCAGGAAGAGCTGATTATTTGCGAACGGGATACAACCAGTCGAAGCGACAGCGAATCGCTTTGGACCTATGGCGATGAATCAACGGTCTACCTGGGTGTTGGCGAAACAAGGGGTGGCCGGCCGGTTTCTTATACCGAAAAATCTGCCGGAGGACAAAAGGATTCTGTTAAAATCGGAAAATACTATGCCGTACTAATCGGTGTTGAGGACTACGATGACAAACAGTTAAAACTGAATAACCCGGTGAGTGATGCTTTAATGCTAAAAAATGTGCTTGATTCCAATTACATTTTTGATCATATCGTTTTGTTACGAAATCCAAATCGGGAAGAAATATTTACTGAATTTGAGAGTCTTCAGGAAAGGATGACTGAAAATGATAACCTTTTATTGTTCTATGCAGGGCATGGGCAGTATGATCCTCGCACAAAGAAAGGATATTGGTTGCCAAGGGATGCAAAACAGTCAAACATTTCAAACTGGATTTCCAACGATCAGCTGAAGGATTTCTTGTCGACGATGAAAGCCAGGCACATTATGCTAATCACAGATGCCTGTTTCGGCGGCTCTATCTCCAGAGGAACAAATGGAAGTGTTTTAGATTCAACACCATTATTCACAAAGATGACGCTACAATTATATAAGCGAAAAAGCATAAAGTCCCTGTCAAGTGGCTTCCTTGAAAAAGTACCTGATAAAAGTCCATTTGTACATTATCTGATTGAAAATCTAAACATTAACGACAAAAATGTACTTTCAGGACTTGATCTGTTTTATTCGACAAAGATGTCCCTTGAAAAGGGATGTTCGAAAGAAGTACCCTACCCTATATTCGATGTAATACAAACAGGAGTTGACAATGGGGGTGATTTCTTCTTCATAAAACGTGCTATTCTTAAAAACAAAGGGTATATGAAGATCAGCAATTAACAGTTAGCAATTAAGTGTTCTTTTTAAACTTATAGGTCATACAACTACAACGCATATGAAAAAGCCACTGTTTTTAATCCTGCTTGGGCTAAGTTTCACTCTGTTTTCCTGTATTGGAAACCGTTATTCTTACAAACGGAAAGGGGAAGAAGTGCACCTGATATTCAATCACATCAAAGATTCCATTTGGCCAGAACATCTGGAAATGCAAAGCATATTTGCTATGGCCGATGCATCGCCAAAGAGCAGAGGATTGGAAGCTGCGGTTGCTTTACCCTTTCTTTTCAGGGTTAGCTATAATCAGGTAGAAAAAGCTTTGGAACATGAAGACAAGAAACAAACAGCAATTTATTTTTCCAGTTCTTCCGATGATTGGTTTTATCTGAATACAGAAGTAAAGTCACCGGTCAATCTGAAAAATATAGTTTTCTACAGGACAATAAAAACGAAAAAGTCGGAAAACGATACTGCTGTGGTTATTCAGCTTGGACTACAACGTTCATGGGACGGTCTGTTCCTCCGGTTTGTGCTCGAACGTCTGAAAGTATATTATTCAAAAGCAAAATTACCCATGAACGACGATAGGCTCGATATGGATATTACGCTGAATTTATCATCATATTCCGTCCAGAAAGATAATTCTGGTTCTGACGTAAGCCCGGAACCCTTTACTTTAACAGTTTACAATATACCATTTCGTAAGGAATTGAAACCCGAAATACTTAAGAGTTACGTAACCCCCTGGTTCCCTGTTGTTCCACGATCATACCTGGCAGAAGATAAATTGGGTACCGGAAACTTTGGCATATCAATAAAAGTAACAGAGTATGCAGAATACGGGGAGCAGGTTGTTAAAATAAATGAAAAGCTTAACCTGGAAGGGAATAAAAGTGAGATAAATAATCTGATTGATGAGATTAAGCAGAAAAAAGAATAATTGAATCAGAAATCCCTGGAATCTACATAATACATATCGATTTCACCCTTATTCTTTGCCACAATTTTCCCGCGATGAATAAAACTAAATTTGTCTTTTATCAGGGCATATGTCGCTCCGCTTATGTTAATCTGACCAGGTTCTCCGCTGCTTTCCATTCTTGAGGCAATGTTAACGGTATCTCCCCAAATATCATATTGAAATTTTTTAACACCAACGATTCCGGCAACCACCGGGCCAGTGTGTATTCCAATCCTTAGTTCAAATGGTATTTCACCTTTAGCCTGAATAATTCATAAACTCAAAATTCGTATAAAAAACCTTACCATGTGAGACGAAGATGACAAAAAATGTCAGCTCTTGATCAATTTTTAGGGTGAGATACTGGTTTATGTAAAGTTAATAGCTTTAGACGACATGTGT
>CAIXZF010000044.1 GCA_903923925.1 uncultured Bacteroidales bacterium | reverse complement strand
GCTGCAGAACTGCTCCGTTAACAGTTGATTGTATGCTATTGATTTCCCAAACCCAATTCGTTATCGGTACTCCTGCAGTAGCCGAGTTTTCGGTAAAGGAAGTTAAGGTGTTCAGACAAATCGGAAGATTGAAATCAAAATTGGCAAGAGGTTTTGTTTTGACAACAAGCTGCTGGCTGGTTATACTGCTGCAGCCATGATTGTCGGTAATCATGAGCGTTACTGTATATGTTCCGGGTGCTGTAAACAAATGCTTCGGACTTATTGCTGTCGAAATATTATCAATGCCAAAATCACCGAAGTTCCAGTAATATGCTGTAAGTGGCGCTCCGGTTGCAACAGACTGATTTACAAACGCAGTGCTGTCGCCAAAACATAAGGTACCATTGTTAACTGAATATTGGCAAACAGGTCCAAGGCCTGTTTGATAAAGTAAGTTTTGTGAAACAGAGTCGGAGCAGCCGTAAGTATTAACAACTGTAAGGGCTACAGTATGGCTAACCGGACTAACAAAATAATGACAAGTGTTAGGTAAGGTGCTGGTATTCAGTCCTAACGACATTGGATCTCCGAAATTCCAGTACCATTGGTAGGGGAATGATCCATTGTAATTCGTATTATCTGTAAAACAAGCACTGTCGTGTTCACAGGCCGGATAGGTAAAAGTATAGTTTGCTACTGGTTTTGGATAAACAGAAACTGTTGATAAATAGCTGTTTACACAATGTTGCGAATCCTCAATAATCAATTGAACCTGGTAACTTCCTGGATTACTGAAAACATGCGCTGGATTTTGTAATGTTGAAGTTACAGGAGGATCGCTGAAATCCCAGAACCAATTGATTACCGGCATGTTGCTGCCACTGGCAAATCCTGTAAAAAATGCAGTGTCACCCAAACAAACTGTTCCTGGCTGAAAGGAAATAGCCACATTCGGAAGGTTTGAAATTACTATGGTTTTTGTAATCGTTTGTGTGCAATGATCGAGAGTAGTCACAGTGAGCGAAACCTGGAATGTTCCTGTTGCCAGAAAAGCATGCAAAGGGTTTTGTAAGGTTGAAATTATTCCATCGTTAAAGTCCCAATACCAGTTACTTACGATAGTTCCTACAGCAATCGACTGGTCCAGAAACTGTATGGAAGAACCCACAGCATGGCAAACATTATTCGGGAAAGTAAAATCTGCAGTTACTCCCGGTGGAACAAAAATATTCTCTACAGAAGTATTCGTGCAGGATTTGCTATTGGTAACCGTCAGTGTTACAGCATATAAACCTGGATTTGGATATAGATGGAAAGTATCCTGCGCACTTGCTGTATTTGGCGGATTTGCCGGATCTCCGAAGTTCCACAATCTGGATATTATAGGAAATCCTCCTCCATTTGTATAATCCGTAAATGCCACTGGGTTTCCTGAGCAGGTTATTGCAGCTGTAAACGAAGGACTTGGCAGTGAATGGACATGAACGGGCGCTACCACAGAACTGATGCACTGCGCCTGGTCAATAACAGTTAGCGTTACCATGTAAGTACCAGATATCGGATAAGTTACAACAGGATTTTGCGCATTTCCTGTTGTGGCATTACCAAAATCCCAGTTCCAGGTTACGATGTTTCCAAGAGCCGAAGTCGACAAACTGGTAAATTGCATTGGTAAGCCCATACAGGTATCTGTTGCCGAAAAACTTGCAATTGGTGTAGGCATAATTACCAGTGTATCATATATGGTATCTCTGCATCCTGCAAGCGTAATAATTGCAAGCCTCACAATATATGTGCCTGTAGTCAAATACGTATGAGCAGGGTTTTGCAGGGTGGAGGTATTGTTGAAATTGGATAAAGGATCACCAAAATTCCAATTCCAGGCGCTTACTGTTCCAAAAACAGGGTTGGAAATATCAGTAAAATGAACCAAATTGTTCAAACATAAAGTCGAATGACTAAATGCTGCCTGAGGTAAGGGAAGCACCTGGATATTCTTTATAACTGTATCGGAACATAAATCTGAATTGCTCACTGCATGAATTACTGTATAAGTCCCTGAACCAGTGAAAATATGAGCTGAATTAAAAGTAAAAGAATTTGGAGGTGTTCCAAAATTCCAATAAGAAGAAGTGAGAGTGCCGTTAATTGACTGTGATGCGTCCCACACAAAACTACTGTCGCCCTGACAACTGATACTGCTGGTAAAATCTGCAATTGGATGTGGATTTATCGTAACTATATGTGAAACAGTATCTGAACAACCGTTTCCTGGAATACTGCTAACGATAAGACTAACATTATACTGACCTGCCTGTGTAAAATGATGTCCCGGGTTCTGAGCCGATGAGGTGTTGCTGAACCCTGAAGCCGGATTTCCAAAATTCCAGCTCCAACTGCTTGGAGATGAGTTAGGTTGTAGTGTGGATTGGTTAATAAAATGGAGTGTGTCTCTGAGGCAGTGAGTCAATGGATCAGTTGCAAATGCGGCAATTGGATTGTTCTGAACGATTACCGTTTTTGTTATTGAATCCAGGCAGCCGTTGTTGGTGATTATCTTCAGTTTCACACTGTAAGTTCCTGATGCTGAGAATAAATGTGATGGATTCTGTAAGGTTTCTGTGTTACTTACTCCGGATCCCGGGTCCCCGAAATTCCAGATCCAATGACCGGGAAATGGTGTGGAAAGGTCTGTAAATTGCGTTGAAGTGCCAAAACATGTAGTATCCGATTTAAAATCTGCGGAAGGCAATGGTTCAATGGTTATAATTTTAGTAATTGTATCACTGCAGTCGTTACTGTTAATTACGATAAGTGTAACCGCATAACTACCGGGTGCTGGAAAAGTATGCGTCAGATAGGTCGATGTGGTAGTAACCGGGGCTCCCCCGAAATTCCAGATAAAGGTTGAGGTACCGGGCGCATTCGAAACTGATGTATTATAGAATTTTACCGGAGATTGATCACAGAAAACGGTGTCGGTAAAATCTGCCACTGGCAATGGATTCACTACCACATTCGGATTAAATGCAAAATTCTCACATCCTTCGGCATCGGTTCCAATAAGAACTACTGTATAAATTCCCGGAGCCCCGTAAACATGTGATGGATTAATTGCAAAAGAGGTTTGTCCGTCGCCAAATGTCCAGTATTGTGTTACCCAGTTTTCATTGGTCGGGCTTATCAGACCAGTAAATTGAGTAGCATCACCAAAACATACCGGACTGGCTGTCAATGTAAAAAGCCGCTCCGGATTTACATAAACAGAATGTTGGATCGAATCGGAACATCCTCTTGCGCTGCTGACTGTAAGCTGAACCTGGTAAGTATTGTTTGTTTGGAGATAAGTGTGAATAGGATTGGAGTTCGCGGCGGAATACCCGTCACCAAATTTCCAAAACCATCCGGCTAAAGCAGAACCATTGGGTACAGAAAGATCTGAAAACCTTACCATTCCAGGGATACAGATGCTATCCTTGGATGAAAATGCAGGAAATGGCAATGAGTCAATGGGTATGAGGTGTGTAACACTATCTGCACAGAAAGCGTTGGAAACAATAAGTGTTACAGGATTTAAATTTATATTCAAATTCGGGAAAATATGCTGCTCAACAACCTGGTATGGAACGGTTTGCGTAACAATTCTCCAACTTCTGTAAACAATAGGACTCCCATTGTCATTGGAAAGGTCAATCATTGTGGTATTATTGCCAAAACAGGCGGTGTCGTAGGAGAATTTTGATGTCGGAATTGGAAGAACCGTAGCCGGATGTAGCGTTGTGTCAGAATAACAGCCATGGTTATCCTTAACAATCAATTTGATCAGGTAAGGATATGAATATGCACTTGGATTCTGGTATAAATGCGGAATGTTCTGCGGTGGATTTGGCGGATAATTGAATGCAACAAATTGTCCGTCACCCCATTGCAGATAAGCGTTCGCAAGACTTGTCCCTGTTGCATAGGAGGAATCTCTCAGAATTGTTGCTGTTCCTTTGCATACCGAATCAATACTGAAAACTGCTACAGGGTCAGTATATGGATGTACCGTAACTGAACGGCTTATTTTACAGAGGTTTATATCACGGACTTGTAAGGTGTAAGTGCCAATTGTCAAACTATCGTATAGTGTGGTGTTGTTTGCCCCTGATCCTCCATACCATGTGTAGGTATAAGGTGGTGTATTTCCGCTAATTGTGGCCATTGCCCAACCCTGAGCCGGTATTGTTCCTGTGCAAATGGAATCTGTATGATTAATATTTAGTTGAAATTGAGAAGGTTGTGTTAGAATAAAGCTTTGATTCTTACTAATAGCATTAGCATCTGTAACGGTAATTGAATAAATACCTGCCGGAAGATTATTCCAGTTTATCGCAGTTGCTGTTACAACTGGCTGAGGTGTAAATGGCAGCCCCGGATTCCAGGTAAAGGTATATGGAGGTATTCCGCCTGCAACGCTTCCCTGAATTGATCCTGTCAACGAATCATGACATTTAATATTCTGAGAATTGGTAGTGAAAACTATTTGCCCGGGTGATGAAAGGATTATACAGTTGTTTTTCGGACATCCATGTGCATCAGTGATTGTTAAACAATAAATGCCCTGGCATAAATTGTTGATATTCTGTGTTGTTTGCCCGTTGCTCCAGGCGTAATTGTAAGGCTGAATTCCCCCGCTTACCAATGATTGTGCTGCTCCGTCGCATAAACCAAATCCTGATGTTGGTGTTGTCGTAAGCGTTAATCCTAATAAAGGCGGAGCAGGAATAGTTGCCGGAATATCAAATGTGCAGTTTGAAGCATCTTTAACTGTAAAATTATGGATACCCTGCGCCAATCCCGTAAATAGTGTACTGCTCTGATAAACTCCTCCATCAACGCGGTATGTCAGATTTCCGGTACCTCCATGTGCAAAGATTATTGCTTTCCCTGTTGAATCCGGCACATTGCACCTGAGTGAATCAATATGTATGGAATCAACAACAATAGCAGGAGGTGCAGTAATAACTGATGTTCCAACCATTAAGCAGGCATGTGAATCTGTAACTGTTACCTTGTAAGTGCCGGAACATAAGTTGCTTATGAAAGAAGTAGTCTGATTTCCCGGACTCCAGTGGTAAGTATAAGGTGGTGTTCCTCCATTTGGTGATGCAAGGGCAATCCCATTGCAATGATAGGAACAAACATTCCCGCTGCTTTGAGCACCCATCGAAATTACTACTGGAGCTGATGGTTGCGTTATTGTAAAGGCAACTGAATCAATGCAGCCATGACTGTCAGTAAGCACCAGCAGATAATTGCCTGCAATCAGGTTAAGTGCTGTGTCGTTTGTACTTATTACCGTCAAATTTCCAGCAACAAACCATTTATAGGTATAGGGAGGAAGGTTACCTCCGGTTGGATGTGCCGTGGCATAACCACTGTTATCTCCAAAACATTGTGCATTGTGTACACTTAAATTAACCTCATGCTCCACAACAATTACACTGCCTTCATATGGACAATTATTCGCATCAGTCACTAAAACATGTTGTAAAATACCCGGATAACCTGTTATTATTGACGAATTTCCGGGAACAGGATCCCACGCATAGGAAAATGGAGGTGTACCTCCGGTTACAAGTGCTTGTACCCAATAGCCTTGAGGTGTGCAGTTCCATCCAGTGTCAAAACTCACAATACCTGTTGGTGGCGAAAACAGTGTTGTGCTTCCGCTCACCTTACACCCATGAGAATCTGTAACAGTAACTGTATAAACTCCTGGCCAAAGCTGAGTTATCGTATCATTTGTCTGGTTACCCGACCAATGATAGGTGTAAGGACCCGTCCCTCCGTGGGCAATTACCCAGGCTGTTCCGTCCTGTAATCCCTGGCAGGTTGTACTGTCAGAAAAGGCCAGCATACTCAAACCCGTATCAGGCTGATTAATATAAATGCTGTCATAAACCTTGCATCCGTACTTTGTATCTGTTACTGTCACATAATAATAGCCAGTATCTACGTTCATCAGACACGAAAAATTCCAGTTATTACTCCAATGATATCCAAACAAGCCGGAACCACCAAGGCCTGAAACACAGGCATATCCGGTATTGGCCCCACCATTGCAGAGTTTGTCAATTACGGTATCTACTTTACTGGTAAGAATACTGATACTGAAATCAGTAGTGTCAGCACAATTATGCAAGTCTTTCACAATAACTCTGTATGCACCGGGAATCAGGAAGGGCGAAACATTTGAAGGACCGCTTCCGAGCATTAATCCCAGACTGGTATACCAGGTGTAATTTATATATGGAGCTGTCCCTCCACCAACGCTCGCTGTTGCCTTGAAATGTGTTGTGTCAGCACAATTATTTGTAGATGTAATATCAATGGAGATTGTAATAGGTTGAGGTTCTGTGCGTTGTGTAATGTCGGTTGCCTCGCAACCATTATGGTCTGTTACTGTTACATACCAAACGCCTGCATGAATATTGCCCAGGATATTCGATGATGTTGTTGGATAATTCTGAGTAACATAAGGCGAATTGTAGGGCCCTGCAAATGTATATTGATAGGGCGGAGTGCCTCCTGCTGCAAGTGCTGTAATTGTGGCAGTTGAATCACCCGGGCATTGGATAACAATATTCGCACCGCCCGTGCCAAGTGTCAATAAAGGTGGTTCTTCAATCGTAAATGGCCCGAATAATCTGGTGCAACCCAGATTATCCTTAATCGTAATATTGTATATCCCGGGTGCCAGGTTAGTAAAAGTGTTACTGCTGTTGTAACTGCCTCCGTTTATTGAATAGTTTAGCGGAGGAGTTCCGCCTATCGCCAGTATTTGTATTGATCCATCATTAAACCCAAAACAACTTAAGTCCTGAATTACAGTGTCTACCATACTTATTATTGGCGGAGAACTTACCACCACTGAATTATTGAATAAACAATGATAGGAATCCAGGATATTTATCTGGTAAGTGTTTGGATACAAAGGTGAAAAAACGGAATCAGTCTGGTATGGCGACCAATAAGGATATCCGGTACCGGGATTGTAAAGGAGAATCGAATATTGATAAGGTGGGATTCCACCAATTGGCGATAATGTTATGGTTCCATTGTTATCATACCAGCAGGGAAAAGCAGGTGTTGATGATGAGTTTCCGGATTGAACAGCCACATATATGTTGGAAAAATCCCAGAAATAATTTCCTCCTCCATCAATAGAACGGATAGCTGTATCGCTTATATTCTGTGGATTAGATGATGAGATATGCCGTAATTCAATGTAGTCGAGCGTAAGTACCGAGTCGGATTGAAAAAAGGCTGCCACTGTGTTAGATGTAGATTGAATGATAGTATGATGACAAAGAATTTGCCCCAGCAAATTGAAATTACCCAACAGATGTTGTATACTGTCACTTTGAAATGTAAGCACATTTACGTGTGAAGGAGTCGTGTAATTCGTATTCGGTATATAATAATAACATTCTTCGAAATATCTGTGCAGATTGATTGTTAAAAAAGTATTCGAACCCTGTAAAACCCATGAATCACACCAAAATGCAACATCATTGATGTAATTCATAGTACCAAACATCTTTCCTTCTCTGTAAAATACCAGATTATTGCTTACCGAATCATGATTGCCATGAAGTTCTCCGTCTGGAGTTCCCGGACAATAATGGCAGGTTTCAAGCCAGCAACTTGGCCTTTTCGTCGTAAACAGCAGATCGTAAAAATTATTATGATTTCCGTAAACCCTGCCAGTTAACCCGATTTCAACAATATGAAATGTGTTATAATCAACATTTCTGCCTGATAACGAGAAAGTTCCAATGTCTCCGTCTTCACCAATAGTCACATCATGGAAATTATTATGATTGCCATTAATCAATGCATAATGGTCGAAAACGGCATCATGAATAATGCTTGAATCTCCAATAATCTCTCCATTGCCATGAAAAGCCAGATCGTGCATAGTGTCCCTCAGGATCTCAAGACGGCCATTTCCCATAAACTCTACATTATCGTAGAAAAGGTTTTCGCCGGCATGCATGGTGGATAAACCGGAGGTTCCAATAAATTTAATAAGAGAATTTCCGGCCGTTATCATATGGAACGTATGCATGGTGTTATTCACATTCCAGCTCAGATAGGGCGGATTATTCGGAAGTTTAATAGTGAATAATGAATTTCCAATATTTAAAACCCTGTAATTGAATAAATTAGCTGGTGTTGAAATAAATTTCGAACACATCAATCCATAATTATCACTTACAAGTGTTCCTTTGTCAAACGTTATATCATTGTCAACATTCAGGAAATTCTGTAAAGTCCAGGTACCGTTCCCATTGAAAGTCAGGTTTTTAATGATATTCTGGATTCCACCGGTATTAATTATTTCTGCAGATCCTGAAATAAAAGTCGTATTTCCTGAGGTATTCTGCAGCACCATATTGGGTGCATATATCAGAGAACCGCTTAATGTAATATTACTTCCTACAATAAAAGTGGTACCGTTCGGTATATTGGTCCACGTCATATCATGACAGAAAATATTCGGAAGCCCTACGCTAACCGTCTGATTTATTGCAGTAAAAGAGTTATTATTAAAGATTGCGTTATCATTTAAATTGGAAGAACCTGGATAAACTCCTGCTACTACCGTTCCGCCGCTACTTAACGACCAATGTTGTCCGTCTTCCCACCATCCGCTTCCACCAACCCAATAATAGGTGGATTGAGCAAGCGTAACTTTGCTCAAAACCAGTATTAGCAGAAGAAAAATTAACTTTAGTCTGTAGATTTTAATCATCGTAGCCGCGATATATTTATAATTTCTGGCATAATAGAATCAGTAATCAGGTATTTATTAGCATAAAGATATACAATATAACAAAAAAGTTGCATGCTTGACGCCAATATTTGTTTACTAAATTGTTAATTTTTACAGAAAAATAAAATATATATTTATTTGCGAAGTGAAATCTTCCTGATTATTCTTCTTTTGCTTTGATAAACAAATAGTTATAATCTATAGCACAATTTTTTAACCTTACAATATAAAGGCCGGCAGGAATTGAACTAATGTTAATTATCTGGATATAATCCCCAGTGGATTTGATCTGCATTACAGTTCTTCCAGTGACATCAAGTAGTTCAATCAGGGTTTCAGGATCCCCGGGAATTTGAGTGTAAATGTTTAATATTGATGAGGCTGGATTTGGGAATAGAATGTTTTTTCTTGCTTTAAATTCTTCTATTGCGATTGGATCCAGATGAAGAATGAATGTACTGGAATCTGATAATCCGCATTTCCCGGAAATAAGTTTTACTGTATAATCTCCTTCTAACAGATATGTGTGTACTGGATTCTCCTGGATGGAATTACTGCCATCACCAAAATCCCAGTAATAAGAAGTTGAATTTGTTGAAGTATTTTCAAAGTTCACTGTATATCCATTCTGTACCAGAGAATTAAACGATGATTGTGGATCATAGTTGCCCACATTCCAGAATGTAAGACTGTCGAAAACCACCGATTTTACTGAATTCCTGATAGTAAGGGCATCGTTCACAGTCAGATTGAAGTTATATGTTATCATTGATGGACTCTTCCGAAACAGTACAGTATAGAAACAGCAGGCAGCAGCATAGGATCCGGCCTCTGAAGGATGACTTAAATCGCTGCTATATAGCTCTATAGTTGGGTAATGCTGCCTTATGTACCGCCACACATTCCCAACCGGCGACAATATTCCGTTAAAACTGTCGGCCATGGTTCTGTACCTTAAATCGAGCAAACTATCCATACCGGCGTAAGTACAAACGGGTGGCCATGTCGGACAATTATCTGAATCTCCGTTTTTTCGTCCCCAGGTTCTGTAAAATACGGTTTCCCCGCAAGTGTTTGATATTGTAAAGATGCTGTCAAGATATTTTGCATATGGATAACATTCATTTACAACCTGTTGTATCGGAAATGATGGTAATTGACTCTGTTCCTGAAGAATCATATAATCCCATCCACCTTGTTGAATAAGGCCAACAGACTGGGCATTTGTCGAATGCATCTGAAAAGTATAACCGCCAGGCGTATTCGATGACTGAATCAAAACGTCTCCTGCCGAACTTGCCACATCTTTAACAAGTTGCGGAAGATTGTTTGCTGCGGTGTAGCTATTCCCCAGAAATAAAACTTTAACGGTATCTCCTTGTCCATATAAAGTAATGGTAAACAAAAGCAATAGAGAAAAGCTGATTTGAAGTTTCATTATCCTAAACTTTAAAAGCGAAAGCAAGCTTGATTTGGTATTCCTAATGGATGATTTATGTCAGGTTCGTTTATAAACAACTAAACCCGGGCTGTTGAACCCGGGCCTGATAATACGTTATGTGTTCCTAATAATTTCTGTCGAACCGGTCACGACCGCCGCCGCCACCACCGCCACGATTACCACCACCGAAATTATTACTGCGTGGTTTTCGCTCTTCAGGCGGACGAGCTACAGAAACATTAATCGCTCTGGTATTGATCTGATAGCCATTTAAATTATTAATAGCTTCTTCTCCTTCAGCGTCATTCGTCATTTCAACAAACGCATAACCCTTACTCCGGCCATTCAGTTTGTCCTTAGGAATTTTAACACTTGTTACTTCACCAAACTCTTCAAATAATTCTGCAAGTTGATTTTCTGTTACACGATAATCTACGTTGCCAACAAAAATGTTCATAAAATAGAATTAAAAATAATGCTTATTGTCATGCAAAGATAAAATAAGAAATTAACCAACAAAATATATTCGGCCAATATTGCAAAAATTTTACCTCTGCATGACACATTCCATTATTATGCGCCCAGCATCAGTCGTTTGAAGGAGGTTACCTTCAAATCTTTGTCTACTGAACTTAAGTAATCACGAACCGATAATTTACCGTCTTTAATAAACTCCTGATTCAATAAAGTGTTTTCTTTGAAGAACTTGTTGAGCTTGCCTAATGCAATTTTTTCAAGCATTTCTTCTGGCTTGCCTTCCTGGCGTGCCAGATCTTTGCCAATTTCAATTTCCTTGTTAATGATTTCCTGAGATACATCATCTTTATCAATAGCAACTGGTGCCATTGCTGCAACCTGCATGCTAAGATCTTTACCTACTTCATCTATAGTTGCAACGTCTGATTTGTTGAAACTGAGAATTGAAGATAAACGGTTTCCCATATGGTTATATGCAAAAACGCGTGGAGCTTCAATAAATTCATAATGAGCAAGACCCATTTTTTCGCCGGTTTTGCCGGTCATATTTGTAATGTGCTCATCAATAGTATAATTGCCAATTTTCATTTCACGTAATGCATCAACATTTGCTGGTTTATGAGCAACTGCCAGGTTTAGAATGTCTTTGGCAAGGGTACTGAATTCATCATTCTTTGCTACGAAATCAGTTTCGCAGTTTAACATAATTGAAGCAACAAAAGTTTTCTCGTCATTGGTTGCAGCAATTACTATGCCTTCATTGGCATCACGGTCAGCCCGCTTGTTGGCAACTTTCTGTCCCTTCTTGCGAAGATTCTCAATTGCTAATTCAAAATCACCGTCACATTCTACTAATGCATTTTTGCAATCCATCATTCCTACGCCTGTGACCTGGCGGAGTTTGTTAACGTCGGCAGCAGTTATATTTGCCATGATTTGTATTGTTTGTAGTTTAATTAATACAATTTATATCCTGAAATTACTTTTACTAAAATACTATATATCGGGCATTTAGATTTATAGAAGTACCATCTGAACAGAAAATCTTTCCGGAGCTTGGTAATAAAAAGTCTGAAGATTTCAATATAGATAATAACCGACCAAAGGCCCGGTGAAAATTACCCGGAAGAGTTAATTCTTGTGAAATACGGCTTTCGGGTAATTCAGGGGTTTTATTATTTCCTTGCTGGTGGTTTTCTCAGTGCTCCGCTTTTAACAACCGGACGACGTGGGCGTTTTCCTGCAGCATCCTTGTTTTCGTCTTCCGGACCATCTCCCTTAACTTTTTTAACTTTAAGGTCATCATCACCCAGAACAACACCAGGAAGTACTGCTACTTCTTCATCTTCAAGATCTAAAAGCGAAATCCTTTCACCATCTGAATCGTACTCATCACCATCCTCGTCGCTTGCCTTGCGGTCTTTGTCGAACTTACGCTCAGCCAGGCCTTCTTCGATTGCATTTACCAGTGCACGGGTAATAACCGCGATAGATTTTGATGCATCGTCATTTGCAGGTATCGGGAAATCAATAGGATTTGGGTCTGAATTGGTATCAACAATTGCAAAAGTTGGGATGTTTAGTTTCCTTGCTTCTGCAACAGCAATTTTCTCCTTTAGTACGTCAACAATAAAAATTGCTGCTGGCAAACGGTTAAGATCGGCGATAGAACCTAAGTTCTTTTCCAGTTTGGCACGTTCGCGTGAAATCTGTAAACGTTCGCGTTTCGAAAGGTTTTTAAATGCCGGGCTATTCATCAGTCTGTCAATAGAGGTCATCTTTTTAACAGCCTTACGGATAGTGGCAAAATTGGTAAGCATTCCACCAGGCCAGCGCTCTGTTACGAACGGCATATTGATCCTGCGAACCTGCTCGGCTACAATTTCTTTAGCTTGCTTTTTTGTGGCAACGAAAAGAATTTTCTTTCCTGATTTTGCAATCTGTTTCATTGCATTTGCTGCCTCATCTACCTTTGCCTGTGTTTTGTAAAGGTCGATAATGTGGATTCCGTTACGCTCCATGAAAATGTAAGGAGCCATGTTTGGATTCCATTTACGCTTGAGATGCCCGAAATGTACTCCGGCATCCAATAATTCGTCAAATGATACTCTTGCCATGATTATAATGTTAGTTTACTTTCTGTTAACGTTTACTACGCAATTGCACGGTAGCGCTCACAAAGGATCGGTCCGTGCAATTTGGATACTAAACTATATAAGTCCCGGATACCGGATATCTTAACGTTTGCTGAACTGAAAGCGCTTGCGGGCTTTCTTCTGACCAAACTTTTTACGCTCTACCATACGTGGGTCGCGCATCATTAATCCTTTTATTTTAAGCGAAGGACGAATTTCAGGGTCAATCTTAACGAGTGCACGTGAAATTCCTAAGCTAAGCGCTTCTGCCTGGCCCTTAAAGCCACCACCTGTCAGATTTGCTGTAATGTCGTATTTTCCAAGACTGTCAGCTATGCTGAGAGCCTGTTGCACGGTATATTGCAGAATGGAAGTAGGGAAATATTCCTTGAAATCCCTGCCATTGCATATAATCTGTCCACTGCCTTCTTTCAGATAAGTTCTGGAAACAGATGTCTTCCTTCTTCCCGTGGTGATGATTACTTCCATCTTTATATAATTGTTTTAAGATCAACAGTTCTTGGTTGCTGCGCCTGATGCGGATGCTCAGTGCCAGCATAAACTTTCATATTCATAAACACTGCCCGACCCAGCCTGGTCCTTGGCAACATCCCTTTTATTGCCTTCTCTACTACAAAGGTTGGCTTACTGGCCATCATCTGACGTGGAGAGAATTTGCGCTGACCTCCAGGATATCCTGAATGACGAACGTATTCTTTCTCTTCCATCTTCGCTCCGGTGAAAACAACCTTCTCCGCATTGATAATGATAACATAATCACCGCAATCGGAATGTGGAGTGTAGTTGGTTTTGTGCTTACCGCGTAAAATGTAGGCTACCTTGGCTGCAAGACGTCCAACGACTTCATTCTCTGCATCAATAAGAAGCCATTCTTTCGAAATGGTCGCCTTATTTGCGCTAATGGTTTGGTAACTTAAATGATCCATCTTAAATAAAATTAATCCCTCCTCTCGTGGAAAAGGGGTGCAAAGATAAAAACAAAATTCTATTTAGCAAACAAGCCCTCGTAAAAATTTTAATATTGTTATGAAATCATTTTTTTTTAACACAATGAGCTCAAAGAAAGGCGCAAAGGAGCGCAATACTAACATCATTCAATTATTAACCTGGCCGCGTAGGCCGGTCTGTTGTATAATTCCTCTAAAGATACTTTGTGCTTATTTGGTTGATTATTAACCACATAGGCATATAGGCCACATAGATAAAAAATATCTTAAAAGGCATCCCCCGTCATTCTGCCTTCTGCCTTCTGCCTTCTGCCTCCTGCCTCCTGCCTTCTGCCTCCTGCCTTCTGCCTCCTGCCT
>CAIXZF010000043.1 GCA_903923925.1 uncultured Bacteroidales bacterium | reverse complement strand
AGCCTGTTAAAGCGGTTAAATATTTTACTTAAATCTTCTGTTTTAATTCCTA
The DNA here is from genome assembly GCA_903923925.1 of uncultured Bacteroidales bacterium. Taxonomy (GTDB): domain Bacteria; phylum Bacteroidota; class Bacteroidia; order Bacteroidales; family CAIXZF01; genus CAIXZF01. Next base: position 17,843 of record CAIXZF010000043.1, on the reverse strand, counting down.
TTCCCTGGTCAGTTACACTTAATTCCAATTGATCATCCAGGCAAATCTGGATTGAAATGTTTTTTTCAGCTGAGCTGAAAAGAATAGCATTGTTTATTAAGTTTGCCAGAATTAATTCTAATTTTTCGGGGTCAGTTATGCATTCTGATTCATTTTTACACGATTGAAAATCAATAATAAATTCTTTGTTTCCACGATCAAAACTATACGTATTAATTAGATTATTTATTAATTCATTCAAGTTGGTAAGGCAATACTGCGGATGAACCTGACCAGCTTCGATTGCGGCAGCAGTAAAAATATTTTTGAGTTGAAAATCCAAATGAAAGGCTTCGGTGAAAATCAGAGAAGCCATTTGTTTAATCTGAGGCAACTGACTTTCATTCATTTCTGAAATACTTTTTGCCAAACCAATAATGCCAGTAAACGGATTAACGATTTCATTGGAAATATTGGAGAGAAAATGACTCTTCAAGGATTCTGAATCGGTGAGTTTTTTGTTTACTTCCAATAGCTCTGTATTGAGATTTTGTAACTCATTTTGAGAAGTACTGCCCTCCTCAATACGCCGCTTTATTTCCTCCATTAATTGATTGTCGGTAAGTTCTATCATAACTAAGGAATTATTGTTTTTGATATATTGATGGACCAACTTGTACAAGTGGTAAATTGTGATTCATAATAGCTTCAGAATGGCCAATGAATAAATAGCAACCTGATCTAAGTACTTTTGTAAGTTTTTCAATTACCTTCATTTGAGTTTCCTTTTCGAAGTAAATAAGAACATTTCTGCAGAAAATTGCATCGAAAGTATCGTAATTGGTAAGGGCATCCGAAATCAGATTATGGTATTTAAATTCCACTTTTTCCCTCAGTTCACGAACGATTCTCACACTTGCTTTATTTCTGTCTTTGCTTCGTAACAAATATCTCTTTTTTAGAGCTGATGGAATAGGGGAGGCTTTCCCCTCGGCAAAAATCGCTGTTCTGGCGGCCAGCAGCATTCTGGTCGAGATATCTGTTCCAAGAATTTTAAATAAAAACCGTGAATTTTCAAGCCCAAAATCGTTCAGAATCATTGCCAGGGTGTATACTTCTTCACCACTTGAACAGCCTGCCGACCACAATCTAAATTGTTTTCCGGGATGGTTTGATACGAATTCAGGCAAGGCTTCATTGACAAAAAACTGAAAGTGCGCAGCTTCTCTGAAAAAATCAGTTTTATTAGTTGTAATAACATCAATCATATTATTAACTTCAGGATCAATTTTGCCGGAGTCGAATACAAAACTAATATATTCGGAGTATGTAAGAATGTGCAAATCCCTTAATCGATTCAGGAGACGAGCCTCTACCATAACCTTCTTATTCATGGGTAAACGTATACCACATTCGTTATGAATAAATTTACTAATCCGCAAAAAATCAGCATCTCCCATTACAGGTCGAAATAGCATAGAAAATTCTTTTTCCATTAAAAACGTTCAAAATGACTATCCAGATCGTCATCTTCAAATTTAGTATGCCTTTTATTTTCAGGCTTTTTGTAAGACAGCTGATCGTTTGATTTTCTATGTAACCTGGATTTTGTATTTTCAGCAAAATTAGTAGATTTGTTTCTATAGACCCCTGTTTTAAAGAAAGATACCACATCATGCATCTGTTCTGCCTGGCTTTCAAGCTGTTCGGCGCTTGTAGCCATTTCTTCAGCAGAAGCAGCATTTTGCTGAATTATACGGTTTAGCTGTTGGATTGCCATATTAATTTGGGTTGCACCGGAGTTTTGTTCTATGCTCGAGGCAGCAATTTCCATAATCAGTGTGGCTGTTTTCTGAATTTCTGGTACTAATGACTTAAGCATTAAGCCTGAATTCTCTGCATCAGAAACACTATTGGTAGCAAGTTTATTAATATCAGCGGCAGCTACCTGGCTTTTCTCTGCCAGTTTTCTCACCTCTGCAGCTACTACAGCAAAGCCCCTGCCGTGTTCACCGGCCCTTGCGGCCTCTACGGCAGCATTGAGTGCAAGTATATTGGTCTGAAAAGCAATGTCATCGATAATTCTTACCTTTCCTGCTATCGATTTCATGGCATCGACTGTCAATAAAACTTTTTCAGAAGTTTCGCCTATACCTGTTGATGCTTTAGTGGCAAGTTTACCTGTAATTTGCGAATTTTCAGAGTTCTGATGAATATTGGCAACCATTTCCTCAATAGCTGATGAGGCTTCCTCTGCTGAAGATGCCTGCTCTGTTGCTCCCTGAGAAACTATCTGGGAATTGGATGATAATTGCTGACTGGCAGCGGTAATGTATTCTGTACCTGAAATTACATTTTCAACTACATCTTTGAATTTGTCGATCATCTTTTGCAGAGCCACTGCCAATTGACCAATCTCATCAGTACGTTGTAGAAAAGTATTCTCAATCCTGATATTAAGATTTCCTTCAGCAAGTGTATTTGCTATTGATACAGCCTTTTTAAGTCCTTTGGAGCTTGACCTGGTTATTAAAACAGCAAAACTAATCCCAATAATTAGCGAAATTAAAACGATGATATTCAATAAGATAGCATTTTTTGTAATTATTTCTGACATTAATATTGTCTGATAGTCGCTAAAATTCTGGATTAGCTGCCTGGTTTTAGTATTCTGGTTGAAAAGGTCGTTAAATAATGTTATCTGTTGTTTCTCTTTTTCCTGGTAAGATTTTACCAGGTCACTATATTCTATAAGAGTGCTGCTAATATTTTCTCCTTTAACAGTCTTAATTGATGAAATACTTTTTGCTAATTCACCTTCAAATAGTTCTACAAAATGATCATTGTCAGTTTTTATAAACTTATTCGCAGCCAAACGTGCTTTCAGAAAATAAATAACTGCTTCATCTTTAGAAGCTCCTTTGGTCTCAAGAATGTTTTTGGTCGTTATTTCTCCAATCTCATCCATTCTTAAGTTAAAACGCGTCTGCTCATTTTCTTTATCGACATATGTATTAAATAGTACAGCATATTCTTTAACAGCATTTTGGATATCTTCAAGATCTTTGGTACTTCTCGAATCCTCCATGCTATTCTTATATTGGTCTAAATGATTTGACGTATTCAGCAACAAATTATTAACAGTAAGTACATTTTCAGGATTCCTGTGATTCTGATAATCCCAGGTATGCTGTCGAACTTCCTCAAAATTAAATCTGATTTTTGCTGTAATTTCCCGCTGTTCAAAAATGGCTTTTATTTTTGCAAAGCTAAAAAGACCACTAGCAGCAATAATAAAAATCATTACCAGCATCAAGCCAAATCCCAGAGCAAGCTTCCAACCTAATTTCAGATTAATAAATTTCATAATAGAATCTCCTTTATGTCTTGTTACTTTAAAATGGTTAGTTAATATCAACACTTTCGTCGGTTGCAGCCTCTTTAACAACAAGAAGTTCATCAGAGGAAAACATGTTGTCCAGGTTGAGCAACATGATAAAGTCATCACCGTGGTTAACAATTCCTTTAATAAAGTCGGATTTATACCGATGTCCTATCGAAGGAGGTGCTTGCATTTTACTGATATTGGTTTCAATTACTTCTAATACCGAATCAACAAGAATTCCGATTTTAATCTGTTCCTCTTCAAGAATAACTTCCATAACAATAATGCAGGTGTTACGCGAATGCGGAACAGGAGGAATGCCAAAACGGAGCCTGCTATCAATAACCGGGAGAACGGCACCTCTGAGATTAATAACTCCGAGCATATATTCCGGGCATTGCGGCACATGTGTTATTTTAAGTAATTCAAGTATATGCAGCACTTTTTTTACTTCTGCCGCAAATACTTCATTACCTACCTTAAAGGAAAGAATTGAATTAACTTGACTATCTTCTTGATTTTCCATTATATATGCTATTGTATAAATGCTTTTTCATTCGACAGTTCGTGTATCATACGATGAATATCAATTACCAGTGCTACATTTCCATTACCAAGAATCGTGGCTCCTGAAAATAAATTTACGGAATTGAACACTTTTCCCAGTGGTTTAATTACTGCCTGCTGTTGACCTACTACCTTATCAACTGCCAGACCCACTTCCTGTCCAAGGTAATTAACAATAATAATTTCGGAGTATTCTGGTAATGAAGAGTTTATGTTAAATTCTTTTCTAAGATTGAAAAACGGAATTTTCTTTGCTTCAAAGGAAATAAGATTGTGGTAGGCGTCTGATAACATTTCCTGTTTATATATCATTATTTTGCTTACTAATTCAAGTGGAATGATAAAGTGCTCGCCGGAAATATCCACCAATAAGCCATCAATAATAGAAAGAATAAGAGGCAGTGTGATTATAAAATTTGTTCCTTTGCCACGCTCTGATTTGATAATTATAGTACCTCTCAATAAATTAACTTGTTGTTTTACAACATCCAGACCTACTCCTCTGCCTGAAATAGCAGTAACTTCAGTTGTTGTTGTGAAACCAGGCTGGAAGAGTAATTCCCTGATTTCGTTTTGGGTTAAGATTGAATCCGACAAAATAATACCACTTTGTACCGCTTTCTGATATACCATTTCATCGTTAATTCCTGCCCCATCATCCTGAATTTCAAGAATAACATTTGGGCCTGAGTGGTATGCTTTAAAGGTTATTGTGCCAAAATGAGGTTTGCCGACGAGCTTTCTTATTTCGCTGTTCTCAATTCCATGATCAATACAATTTCTGATTAAATGAAGAATTGGATCAGTGATATTCTCAATAATATTTTTATCGAGCTCGGTCTCCATTCCTTCAGTAACGAAATTAATCTCTTTATTAAGCTCTTTTCCAAGATCCCTCACCAATCTCTGAAACCGGGTAACAATACCCTGAAGAGGAACCATGCAGATTTCTAAGGTCGTATCTCTCAATTGACTGCTAAGCTTATGCATTCCTTCGGAAAGGATAAGGGCTTCCGAATTTCCAGAAGTAGCGGCTAACAAATCCAGGCGGGCCTGCATTGTTACAAGTTCACTTACAAGGTTCATCAGCTGGTCAAGTTTCTCAGATGAAACGCGTATTGTATTTACTTGATTAACAGCATTTTGTTGGATCAGGAAAGTAGTATTTTTATCATCATCGGAAAATAAAGGATATTTTTCAATAGTTACCGGGCTAACATTTGATTCATTCAATAATTTCCATGAAGGAAAGGGATTCTCAGAAATAAGGATTTCGGCCAAGTCTTCAACAAAAAGAAATACTTCCCTGATTTCATCAAAAGTAACATTTGATAGTAGTTCTATTTCCCAGCTAATATAACAAGAATAAACATCAATTAATTCATAATCAGGAATTTCAGCAGCATTGCATCTTACTTTACATGACCCAAGATTATAGAGTTCATCGATTAGAAATAAAGGGTTGTTTCCATTTTTCAGAATATCTTTTCCAGGTTTAAAGCAGATATAAACATTACGAAAGTCAGCTGCTTTCTCTATATTGCTTTCTATTGTTTTTTTCGGATTGACATCACTTTTTGCAATTATTAATTCTTTGCCAGTTAATTTTCTGATGGTATTAAGAATTGCAACTGTTCTTTCTTTAAAAATCTTTGAATCAGAATTGGGTTTATTAAGAATATCACGGATCAAATCTACAGATTGAAGCGTCAAATCCATCAGATCTTTTGTGAGTTGAACTTTTTGCATCCGAACTTCATCATAAAGTGTTTCCAGATCGTGTGTGAAATCGCTGATTAGCTCATATCCAAACATTGCTCCGGAACCTTTTAAGGTATGAAGAGCTCTGAAAATCCGATCAATAAGTGCAGGAGAGTTAGGTTGTTCTTCAAGTTCAAGCAAACATTTTTCCAGGTCGCTAATTAAATCGCCCGCTTCTTCAATAAATTTATTTTGTAAATAATCTATCATCTGATCAAACTCCGGATAACTTTTATCAACCTGTCTTTTGTAAATGGAAACGTAATAAATGCAGTTGAACCAACTTCCGCAGCTTTCTGCTGGACCTCAGGGCCATCGCCTGCTGTAACAAAAATTACAGGAATAAACCGGTAATCTTCCCGGGCACGAATAATCCTTGTAAGTTCAAAACCATCCATTTCCGGCATATTTAAATCAGTTATAATCAGATTAAAATGGAATAGGTCAAGATACTTGATAGCTTCAATTCCGTTTTCGGCAATTTGTGTTTCATAGGATGCAGATTTAAGCATCATTTGGATGTAAGTACTTGCCGTTCTGGCATCGTTTACAATTAAAATTTTATTTCGTCGTAATGGAGTCATTCATTTGTGCTTGTAATTTTACCGCAGAACTTTTCTAATAACTCCTATAAGTTTATCTGGAACGAATGGTTTTACTATCCAACCTGTTGCACCAGCCTCCTTTGCTTCCTCCTTTTTTGAAAATTGCGACTCTGTTGTTAGAAATAAAATAGGAATATACTTGTATTCCTGAGTTCTCCGGATTTCTCTGATAAATTCCAGACCGTCCATTTCAGGCATATACAAGTCTGTAATTACCAGGTCAAATGTATTTTTACTGCATTGATTCAAGGCATCTTTGCCATTTTCTCCCCTGCATACAGTATATCCCTCATTTTCGAGAGTATAACTCAATACTTCCCTGATACTTTCAGAATCATCAACGACCAGTACAGTTTTAGCCATATAAATTATTGTTAATTAGGCATTTATATTAATTCCTGCACGCTCAAGTAAAATAAAAATATCGTCTTCTAAATGAAAATGATACACTAATTCTATCCTTTTTTTTTTGGCCATATTTTTAAAAGATTGAAATAGTTGTATGAAACTTAGATCCAGGTATTCAATATTTGTACCCAGGATTTCAATGTTTTTATAATTAGTCAACAATTCATCAAATTTTAATTTTAGAAACCTTGCCTGGTTAATGTCCAGATTGCCTTCAAGCTGGATAATTGCTTTCCCGGGGTCATCAGAAGATGGTGTATTGATGAATATTGCCCTTTCCATACCGTGTTTTTTATCTCTGATTATCTTGGTAAACACTACCTCTTTCCACTAAGTAGAGATTTTACTCTAATTCGCTTAATTGGTTACACAGAGTGACGAGATAGATATTATTGCTGATAATTATTATTCGTATTTTTATCAAATAATATATGCTATGACAAATATACGTTCACATTTTAAAATTCAGTTGCTTTTTCTGGTTTTCCTTGCACTATATTTTATAGTTGATTTTATTGGAGTTACTATTCCTGCAACAAGAGAATTCTTTATTTCGTTAACTCCTGTTACTGTGATATTTAGTTTTGGAATACTGATGTTTTTCCACAATGGATTTAATAGAAATTTCTGGATTTTCGTTTCATTAATCCTTATTCTAAGCTTTCTAATTGAATATACAGCAATACATATCTCAGCAGTATTTGGAATTCATTATTATGGTAATTCATTAGGATATAAGGTATTAGGTGTTCCTTTATTGATGAGTGTTAACAGTTTAATGCTTGTGTATTGCAGTATCTCAGCAGTGAGCAGGATCGACCTTCCCGGACAGTTTCAGCTCCTGTTATCAGCAATGATTATAGTTGCTTACTATTTTGTAATGGAGTTGGTTGCGCCACGGCTGGATTTTTTGTACAGACCCTCTGGAAATGCACCTGTCCTGAATTATTTTGCCTTGTTTATTGCAGCCCTGTTTCTAATTACGCTGAGCAAAACTCTCAGAATTAATTTTCAGAACAAAATTGCGATTTCGTTGCTGATAATTCAGTTTTTGTTCCTTATCCTTCTAAACTTTAGCCTAAGGATTTTTTAAACTTTGACAGAAACTTTAAAGTCTTGTATTGTAATAACTTGAGTTAAAGTTGACCTATTTTTGGATCTCAACTGAATATTCAAAATTTAAATCCCACTCTTTGAGCCTGGCGTCTGTAATTTCATTTACCAATACAGTATTGTATGGTGTTTTTACTTTGATATAATTCTCCGTAAACCCATGCATGAATCCATTATGATTATCGGATTCGAAAAGTACGTTGACGCTTCTTCCTTTATTGCTTTCATAAAAAATATTTTTCTTGATTTCAGAGAGTTCATGAAGGCGCTGACTGCGATAGTTCCTTGTTTTGGAATCAACAGTGAAAGGTAAATCAACTGCTTTGGTACCTGGTCGTTCCGAATAGGTGAAAACGTGAATATACGACAAAGGTAACTGCTCAATAAAGTTTAAAGTGTCAGTAAAGTCATCATCCGTTTCACCCGGAAAACCAACAATTACATCTGCTGCAATGCAGGCATCGGGCATAAGTTCCTTTACTTTCAGAACCCGGCTTTCAAAAACTTCCTTCTTGTATTTCCGCTTCATAAGTTCAAGAACTTTGTTCGATCCCGATTGAAGGGGGATATGAAAATGTGGCAGAAGGTTACGTGATTGTGCTACAAATCCAATAATTTCATCGGTTAGCAGATTGGGCTCTATTGATGAGATTCTGATCCGTTGAAGCCTGTTAATTCCGTTCAGTTCTTTTAGCAAATCAAAGAAGGTTTCTCCGTTTTTTCTGCCAAAATCTCCAACATTAACGCCGGTAAGGATAATTTCCTTAATTCCTTCTTTCAGCACATTGCTCACCAGAACCAGCACTTCAGCAATGTTGCCCGACCTGCTTTTCCCTCTGGCAAAAGGGATGGTGCAGTAGCTGCAAAAATAATCGCAGCCATCCTGAACCTTTACAAACGAACGGGTGCGGTCGCCAGAAGAGTAAGAAGGGATAAACAAGAGGTTTGCAGATTCATCAGAAAGAGGTATTCTCTCAGCCGATAATAATAGTTGAGGCAGCTGAAACTTATTATTGCTTCCAAGGATAATATCAACACCTTCAAAAGCTGCAATTTCATTCGGCTTAAGTTCAGAAAAACAGCCAATAACGGCAATTTTTGCATCCGGATTCCGGCGATGTGCCTGTTTAATTGTGTATCTGCATTTTTTTTCTGCTGCTCCTGTCACCGAACAGGTATTTATTACATACACATCAGCCTGCTCTTTAAAATCAACTATTTCAAATTCATCTTCCCTGAAATCTCTCGCAATTGAAGAAGTTTCTGAGAAATTGAGCTTGCAGCCAAAGGTGTGGAAGGCAATTCGTTTTTTCATAAGCTGGTAAAGATACGTATTTCAGAAAAAATCCTGATTTCTTCCCTTTGAGGAAAATTAATATTTTTGGTAAGTATGACGACAAATATGTTTTGACATTGTTTAATGAGTAATAAATACACAGATCAGTATGGCAGGAGGGCATGGTGGAAGACATGGAAATGATTTAAACCGCATGGAAAATAAGGAATCAAAAATAAGTAAAAGCGGTCTCAGAAATGTTTTTAAACTTTACAGGTATCTTAAACCATTCAGGGTAAAATTCGGAATAGGGCTGACATTTCTCCTGATTTCGAGTTCTGCCGGTTTGTTTTTTCCAAAGCTGCTCGGGCAGATGGTTGATTTGGGTAACCAGGGGAAATTAAACAGCGATATATCCAGAGTTGGTATTATACTGGTCGTGATTCTTTTGGTGCAGGCTGTTTTTGGCTATTTCAGGACAAGGATTTTTGTTGAAGTAACGGAAAAGACTTTGGCATCTATAAGGCAAAGTGCATACAATCATCTTATTAAGCTGCCATTGAGTTTCTTTGCCAAACGCAGGGTAGGAGAGCTGAACAGCAGGATTTCCTCCGATATTTCCTTACTGCAGGAAACATTAACCTCAACTTTAGCCGATTTCCTTTCACAGATGATCTTCGTTTGCGGTGGAATTGCACTGCTGATTCATAGTTCTTTTAAATTGACGCTATTTATGCTGGCAATGATTCCCGCTGTGGCTTTGTTTGCCTTTTTCTTTGGAAAATCAATACGTAAATTTTCAAGAAAGGCTCAGAATCAGGTGGCCGAATCCAATACAGTTGTCGAAGAAACCTTGCAGGGAATTCAGAATGTTAAGGCCTTCGCCAACGAACTTTTCGAGATGAACCGGTACAGGAATATTACCGATGAAGTTGCCAAAACGGGTATTAAAGGAGGGAAATACCAGGCATATACCTCCTTCATTGTTGTGGCATTCTTCATGGCTATTGGAGCCGTTATCTGGAAAGGAGCCACAATGATTGCGACTCATCAGCTCGTAGCAGGGCAATTGTTTTCTTTTGTACTCTATTCAGGCTTCATAGCTGGCAACATTGCTGGTATGGCCAGCGTGTATACCAGGTTACAGAAAACGATAGGTGCAGCAGAAAATTTACTTGAATTGCTTGATGAACCAACTGAAGAAATATCAATCGATTATACAATTTTACCTGAGCATAAACTTAAAGGCGAAATTGCATTTAAAGATGTTTCTTTCGTATATCCGTCGCGCAGTGAATTCCAGGTTTTGAACCATGTTTCCTTTTCGATAGAACCTGGTCAGCTGGTTGCATTGGTAGGACCAAGCGGATCAGGAAAATCAACATTGGTATCGCTGTTGATGCGCTTTTATGAGCCAACATCCGGCACTGTTTGTTACGACGGGAAAGAAAGTACTATTATTCCCCTTACTGCCTTACGATCGCAAATGGCAATTGTACCTCAGGATGTATTTCTTTTTGGAGGAACTATCCGCGAAAATATTGCTTATGGAAAACCAACGGCAACTGACTCGGAAATTATAGAGGCCGCAAAACAGGCAAATGCCTGGGAATTTATCAGCCAGTTCCCCGAAACTCTCGATTCTATCGTTGGTGAGCGCGGAGTACAATTATCGGGTGGACAAAGGCAACGGATTGCTATTGCAAGAGCAGTTTTGAAAGATCCCAAAATCCTGTTGCTCGATGAAGCTACTTCTTCGCTAGATTCGGAATCGGAACGTCTTGTTCAGGAGGCCCTGGAGAAGTTGATGAAAGGCCGCACCTCAATTGTTATTGCTCACCGTCTTTCCACAATCCGGAATGCTGATAATATTGTTGTAATAAACCAGGGGCAGATTGTTGAACAAGGAACTCATACTGACCTGATGGCCAATGAACACGGACTCTATAAAAATCTGAACGAACTGCAGTTTGCGCTGTAAGCGCTTTATATTAGATTTATTAAAAATTGGAGGGTGCCGCCTGCAGACACTAATCAACAGTATAAACTGCGATGGCAATCCAGCGTTTTTTATGCCCGCTTGAAAGTTTTGTGCCTTCGTTTACATAGAAAGGAAAAGCTGCAGGAAACATCCAGTAGCCATTCATCCAGATTTGCTGCTTCTTTTCTGTCATCTGGTTATAGGTAACTTTATCCGGTTCAACTTTGCAGATTGCTATAAACTGCGGTTCTGCACCTTGTTTAAGCGATTCATCAGTATTCATAACAGACTGAATTTCCCAGACTACTCCTTTCGGGCAAACTTTTATACTATCGGCGATCCAGAGTAATTTTTGAAATGTGAGGTTTTTAGCCTGCGAAAATCCTGAAATGGAAATAGATATAAATATAATGAATAAAGTTCTTCTTGCTGACATAGCTAATGTTTTCCTTTTTAATGCTGCAAATTTACAAAATCCAAAGGAATTCATTTGTTTTCTGATTACGAATGTGGTGAAAATAAAAAGTTTTCATGCTGGGTAGAATTTTGAAAGAACCTCCATTTTTTTGAACTCTATGTGGCTGTTGATACTTTTTTTTTACTACAACAATAGGCACATAGATAATTAAGAGTTCTTAGGGCTTCACTGCTATTTCAAAAGAGTACAAAATTGAGTTTCAATTATTAAATGATACAGAATTAAAGTTCATTATATGCTGCCTTTTAGTGTTGAAAATTAGAAATATTTGGTTTGTATTTGAATATTTCTTTATATTTCGGATCGAATTAATCAATTAAACCAGGAATTATGAGAATTAAATTGTTAGCAATCCTTATCCTTATTGGATTTCAGGCCTTTTCTCAGGCAGATAAAGTTGTAAGCCTCTGGCTAACCCAGGATGGAGATTCACAGGTTAAAATTTACAAATCTGCGGATGGAAAATATTTTGGTCAGATTAAGTGGCTAAAAAATCCAACCGAAGAGGGTAAGGCTAAACTTGATAAACATAATCCTAACGACAAGTTAAAATCCCGTCCGATTTTTGATCTTGTTATTCTCAGCGGATTTAAATTCGATGCCGGCAAGAATCAGTGGGTTGACGGTACAATCTATGATCCTAAAAGTGGCAAAACCTATAGTTGTTACATGTGGTTTGATGATAAAGATCCCAATACTTTACATGTTAAAGGGTATGTAGGATTTTCATGGATAGGAAAACAAGTTGCATGGACCCGCGAATCTGCTTTGAGGAAACAAATGTAAATAATGAGAATTAAAATAATAGTTAATGTATTAATATTATTGTTATTTTCTTTTTCAGTATCTGCTCAGTTTACCCTCCCCGGAAATAGTGTAACAGTTATAGCTGCACCTATTGGCAGCCTGGTTCCTGACGTGTTTTTGGATAATGCAGGTGTATTGCATATGGTGTATGCCAAAAATCAGAATGCATACTATGTTAAGTCTATTGATAATGGAATAACATTTTCGAATCCTGTTTTAATTAATACTTCGGGCTCTGTTGAGTACAATATGGGTGAGCGTGGCCCGAAGCTTTCGGTAGGCAATGATGGCGTTATCCATGTTGCATGGATGGATCATTGGAACTCAGGTGTTAGCGTTTATGCCAGGTATTCGAGGAGTACAAATGGGGGCTTATCCTTCGAACCACTGAAATCGGTTTCCGGCACGCCTGGAGTTGATGGTGTTACTCTGGCTGCCGATGGCAACGACCAAGTGCTTGTTTTCTGGCATACAATGGTACCTCAGCAAACTGCTGTCCCTTCGGCTACATGGTTGCATTATGCCAGATCTGCTGACAATGGTATCACATTTTCTGCCGATACCAACGTTCTTTTTTCAAATCATAGCGGTTTGGCCTGTTCAATGTGCATGACAAGAGCCAGGTTTGATGCTGATGGCAGTGTTTGCCTGGCTTTCCGCTCTGCCGAAAACAGTATCCGTGATTTTTATTTACTGAAAGGCAATCCTTTAGTAAATAATTTTGAGGCCTACAGGATTAATATCGATAATTGGAATATAAATTATTGTCCAATGGCTGGAGCTTCTCTCGAAATAAGCAATTCTGGCAAGCTCTACAGTGCTTTTATGACAGGAAATCATGTGTATTGGGCTGTTTCGGATACAGGAATCCCACTTTTTACTCAGCATAATGCCACACCTTTAAATGAGTTTGAAGAAATCTATCCTACAGCTGTTGCAAATAACTCAGGATTAGTCCTTTTTGTGTGGCAGATCGGTCCAATGTCAGTGAACGACAGTGCAATTGTGAAATGGGCACTTTATAATAGCGAAGGTAGCTTTACAGGACAACAGGGAGTTGCCGGAAAGACGTTTTCCGGCACAAAGGCAACAGCTTTTGTCGGGACTGATGATAATTTCTATATTGTTGCGAATACTCAAAATTTGACTTCTGTTCAAGATCCCGTCGAATCTGCCGGTTTGCAGATCATGCCAAATCCGGCGTCTGATCAGATTTTTATTCCTTTTATTTCGAATGCCACGGAATTAGAACTTTTTGATTGCTTTGGAAAACTTGTATTGAAAAAAACAGTAAATTCGAGTACTATTCTTACTGTAAGTAATTTATCTCAGGGTATATATATTCTTGCTGTAAGAACTCCGCTTTTGGTTTTCAAAAGGAAGATAATTGTAGATAGATGAGTATTGGCAGATGAATTTAGACACTCCTGAATCGGATTATTTGTACAGTGAAATTTCCAGAATTCAGAATTCAGGCATGGGCTTATTTACTGCAATCGATATTTACAAGGACGAAGTTATCGCAATTTTTAAAGGCGAAATATTAACAGAGCATGAAGCTGAAATACGCGCAAAAAATGGTGCCGATAAGTACTTTATGAATATGCCTGACGGAAGTATTCTTGATACGATGAATGTTGCAGGTTATGCTAAATATGCTAACGATGCTAACGGAAGTTCTTTATCCTCATTTAAAAACAACGCTAAAATTGCTTTTGATGAGGATGATAATGTTTGTATTATCGCTATTTGTAAAATACATTCCGGAGATGAAATTTATTGCGCTTATGGAAAAAAGTACTGGAAGAAGCATGGTTTTACCTGAAATCTATTGAATTGTAAAAATGAATGAAACATCGAGTTGAAAATTACCTGCAATATTCTGAAACATCATCAATAAGAATTAATTATTATAGTTATGAGGCAGACTATATTTTTCAAAATGAATAATTTCATTTTAAAAGTGGGATTTGGAAGCTTTGCAATAATTATTTTGCTCTTTCATCCGGAGGTTGGCAGGGCTCAAAGTTGTTCTTATTCATTAAGCATGCATGATAGCTACGGGGATGGATGGAATGGAGGTTATCTTGCAGTGTTTATTAATAGTGTTTTTCAGAGTAATCATAGTGCATTAAACCACGGAAGCACCGATTCCATTCAAGTAAATTCCGGCGATATTCTGCAGCTGATATATACAGCAGGAGCTTATGAAAATGAGAACACTTACCAGCTATATGATCATTCATGGAATCTGCTATTTGATGATGGACCGAATCCGCAAACAGGTTCAGTCTTTTCAACTACAGCAGATTGTTCCACACCGGTGATCCCTGGAGGAAATCCTTGCACTGCGATTCATATTGATACCGGGCAATGTATACTATATTCTAATTCTACAGCTGCCGGAACAGGAATGAATGCAGGTTGTGCGAACTATACAGGGGGTGATGTTTGGTTTGAAATGCTTGTTCCGCCTTCAGGAAATATCAGGTTTGTAACAGATAGTGGAAGCATTAATGATACGGGTCTGGCAATATGGGGTGACAGCATCTGCAATAATTTACACGCAATTGCCTGCGATGATGACGGAGGCCCCGGGTATTTTTCCCAGATTCTTATGAACGATCTGATCCCTGGTCAAAAGATTTTTATACAGGTTTGGGGCTATAATGGTGCTGCCGGCTCGTTCCGATTGTGTGCCTATGATATGGGAACTATTATCCTTGACAGTACTGAACTGCCAGTGGTTATGATTAATACTCTTGGCCAGACAATTGTTAATGACGTGAAAATTAATGCTTTGATGGATATTAAATACTATGGTCCTAATTCAATGACTCGTGTTTCAGATAGTTCTAATATATATAGCGGAAATATTGGAATAGAAATCAGAGGTGCCTCTTCAGCTGCTTATCCCCAACGTCCTTATGGCCTTGAAACCCGAACTAATTCTGGAGGTAATAATAATGTTTCGATTTTGGGTATGCCAGCCGAAAATGATTGGGTTCTCATATCAAATTATAATGACAGGTCCTTAATCAGGAATACTTTATCCTATAAATTATTTGGTGAAATGGGAAATTACAGTCCTCGTATGCGCTTATGCGAAGTGCTTATCGACAGTTCATACAAAGGCATTTATGTGATGGGCGAAAAAATAAAACGCGACAATAACAGGGTCAATATTGCTAAGCTCGACATAGCAGATAGCCTTGGAGATCAGCTTAGCGGCGGCTATATTCTGCAGCAGAACTACTGGGATGCCTCTAATAGTTTTCTTTCGAACTTTTCACCCATTGATCATCCTGGCTTTGATGTGCATTTTGTTTATGAATTTCCTGCATCAGATATAATAACGACACCTCAAAAAATCTATATCGCTTCCTATGTTGATAGTCTTGAAACCGCCTTGTATAGTCCGGATTTCAATTCTCCTGTTATTGGTTACCGTAAGTTCCTGGATGTTAAGTCATTTGTTGATTATTTTCTTATAAATGAATTATCACGGAATAATGATGGTTTTAAAAAGAGTGTCTTCTTTCACAAAGATAAATATTCGAATGGGGGTAAACTTAAAGCCGGGCCAGCCTGGGACTTCGACTGGGCATGGAAAGACTTAAATACCTGCTCACTCTTTTCAAATACTGATGGCTCTGGCTGGGCGTACCTGATCAACGATTGCCCTACCGACAATTACTCTTGTGGATGGTATGTAAGATTGTTGCAGGACAGCAGTTTCAGAAATGAACTCCGCTGCATTTATGAAGGTTACAGGCAGAATATTCTGGATACAGTATCAATTTTTTCATATATTGATAGTGTAAGAATACTTGTTCAACATGCTCAGGTCCGGCATTTTCAAAAATGGCCGATACTTGGATTCAGCGGCCCTGCACCAGAAGTAAGCCCTATTGCATTAACTTACAATGATGAACTGGATACCTTGAAAGTATGGATTCGCAAACGAATTACCTGGCTTGATGCAAACATTCCAGGCCTTTGTGCTCCTGTTTCTTCGGATGGTAGTTTGGTCGAATCTGCGAATGCCTTAAGTTGCTATCCAAATCCAAGTTCAGGAATTTTTCATTTTGAAGGTTTTCTCGAAGGGAATTCATCATTGCAAATGATTGTTTATGATGTTACAGGAAAAATAATTAATACCTTAGCACTATCCTCCGGGAATGTAAAATTTGATTATGAAGTAAAATCTAAAGGTGTATATTATTACGCGGTTAGAAATAGTTCCGAGATTATTAAATATGGGAAACTGATCGTCTTGTAATAAAAGTATAAGGACATGCCATGTCTTCACAGAACAGTAATATTGACAATAACTGTTAAATATTTAACGAATGAAAAGAATTTTGACTCTGATTTTTGTGCTCTCATTTGGTGGATATTATCAGCTTAATGCCCAATGCAGCTATTCTTACAGCTTGGTTGGTAATACGGTAGTATTTAATTTTAATGATGCTCTGTCGCCGTTTTTTACAATAGACAGTGTTGTATTTAATTTTGGAGATGGATTTTCTGAAACAAAGATCAATATTCCGCCCAGCTCATCATTTTCATTTATTCTGCCGCATGCCTATGCGGCTTCTGGCACTTATTCAGCCTGTATGACAGAATATACTTCATGGGGAGGCTCGCCACAATTTCCATGCACCAGCTGTCAGAATATTGCTGCTGGTTCAGGATCTGCATGTTTTGCAACTGCCAATTTCACAACTTCAATAAATAATCTGAATGTTTATTTTACTAATATTTCGTACTGTACAAGTTGCATTTCATCAGCTTTTTCGTGGAATTTCGGTGATGGAACCCCGGTAATTGTTGCCAATTCACCTAATCATATTTATACAGCTTCAGGTACTTACATGGTTTGTTTGATGATGGAGGGTACAAATGCAGCTTTCGAAACCTGTCTGGATACTTTCTGTTATGCGGTTACTGTGTTGCAATCTTCTGTAAACTGTTCTATATCTGCTGATTTTTCGTCAACATTAATTGGTAATTCAGTAACTTTCACAAATTCAAGCAACTGCACAAATTGCAGCAATGTATCCTATTTGTGGGGATTTGGCGATGGCACCTATTCCACATTAATGAATCCGGTTCATGCCTATAATTCTGGTGGTACATTTAATGCATGTTTGTTTACGACTGGTGTTTCATCAAGTGCAAATATGTGTCAGGATACGATTTGTAAGCCTATTGTAATTGTTGCTGCAGGTATTTGCGATGTTAATAAACTTAGCCTCTCAGTGTTTCCTAACCCTGCCACGAATAAAGTCACCGTTAATTTACCTAAAAATACCAGGTCGCGGGAAATTCATCTTCTAGCCTGAATAATTCATAAACTCAAAATTCGTATAAAAAACCTTACCATGTGAGACGAAGATGACAAAAAATGTCAGCTCTTGATCAATTTTTAGGGTGAGATACCGGTTTATGTAAAGTTAATAGCTTTAGACGACATGTGT
>CAIXZF010000042.1 GCA_903923925.1 uncultured Bacteroidales bacterium | reverse complement strand
GGACCGAGTCGGACAGACCGCTGGTGTACCTGCTGTCGTGCCAACGGCATTGCAGGGTAGCTACGTCTGGATGAGATAAGCGCTGAAAGCATCTAAGTGCGAAACTCAGTCCAAGATGAGACTTCTTTTAAGGGTCGTTATAGACTATGACGTTGATAGGCTGCAGGTGTAAAGTCAGTAATGACAAAGCCGAGCAGTACTAATTACCCGTAGACTTTCATTGTCTCTTACAATTATTTATATCGTCATACCTTCTTTCAATTAATGTCAAAACCTTTAAGGTTCAAGATTTTCAAGACCTTAAGGCGACTATTGCGGTAGTGTCCACCTCTTCCCATTCCGAACAGAGAAGTTAAGCCTACCTGCGCAGATGGTACTGCAACATCATGTGGGAGAGTATGTCGTCGCCAACTTTTATTTAAAAGACCACCTCAACGGGTGGTCTTTTTTTTTGTTTAATTTTACGACGTATATTCTTTATTTATGCGTATCTGCACAGCTTCTTCCTTCTTTCTTTACATTCTCCTGCTTCATGGCATTTTGTTTGCCCAAAAACCTTCAGGAAAAATTGTCGATTCTTCTCTCGTACTTCTATACAATATCAGCCCTGATAGCCTTTCTGTTGTTCAACCAATACTGAAACGCGACTCTACTCTAGAAGGATTTGAACAGTATAACCCACTGACTAAAAACTTTAGCACATTCGTTCAGCAAGGCAATGTTGGAAGAGCTACTCATAACCTCCTGTTCTCCCCCACCCTATCTACTGGCTTTGACCTGGACATTCATTCATTCGACTATGAACGCTTTAACCTCAATTCTGTTAAATATTCTAAAGTTCTTTTCCCCTTTACTGAAATACTCTACGTGCAAGGTGGTAAAAAAGAACAGGTTTTTGAAGTCTACCACACACAAAATATTCTCAAAGTATTTCAAGCAGGAGCAGATTTTAAATTAATAAACTCTTCAGGCAGCTACGCACGTCAGAAATCTGATGTTACCAATCTCTTCCTTTACGCGGGTTATCAATCGAAGAACAAACAATATTCCAATAAACTGACATTCATTAACAATATCTTAAAAATACAGGAAAACGGTGGAATTAAGTATGATACTGTTTTTACACAGAACGTTGAAACCAACAGAAAAGTAATAGCTGTTAACCTCAACAATGCTGAAAACAGAATTCGCGATAATACTTACCAGTTTTATCAGGAAATTAAACTATGGAATACAGATAGAGTTGATACTGTCCCGCATTCATGGTTTTTTAAATTATTACCTTCAACTATTAAACATTTCAGCATTTACAATTCCGAAAGTTATGTTTATGAGGATTTAGAACCTGGTAACACTTTCTATCCCTTTTTTCCAAATGATACAAATTCAATTCTTGATAGTATGCATTTAAAACACTTCAAGAATTCGATTAGTATTACAAATAAACTTGCTTCAACAACTTTCCCCTTTGGTTATCGTCTTGGTATAGAACAGAGCTACGCTGAATCAGAAATAGGAGGAATTATAACCATTTACAAAGATTGGGGAACCTATCTTGGATTTTTATACATTTTACCCGGAGAAATTAATTTATCAGGACGGTACAATCACTTATTTAGAGATCATTCTAGCTCTGAACAGACAATTTCAGGTGAAATCCGAAAATCATTTTTAAATAAAACCAATTTAACTCCCGAGCTATCCTGCTTTTTCGAAAATTCAGTGACTAATCCATCAGTTTTTGTGACTCAGTATAGCTCTGCACTTTTCAATTGGGATAATCATTTTTCCAACATAAAAACTCTTCGGTATGGGGTCAGGCTCAGAGCCAGAACTATTGACGCAGGGATGGAAAACATTATCAGAAGCAATTCTATTTACTTCCAGAGCGGAACAGCTAAGCCCTGGCAATTATCCGAAAACCTTAATTACTCTCATATTTGGTGCAGCTTAAAGATTCATGCTGGTAGCTTCTTTTTTGATAATAAGATTGATTATCAAAAAATCAATCTTAGCGACGTAATTCACCTTCCTTCAATTATTAGTCAGCATTCGTTTTATTCTGATCTGGAATTAATTGATCATGCTCTGCATTTACAACCAGGTTTTGATATTTTTTATGTTAGTTCTTATTATGCACAGTCATACATGCCTGCTACAAGAATTTACTATGAACAAAATAGCACAAAACTCAATGAGCAGGTTTATGTAGATTTCTTTTTGAGATTCAGGATCAGCAGAGCACGAATATTTTTCAAGTATCAGAATTTCAATTCCTTATTTGGCAACAAAGATTATTTTATGACTCCCTCCTACCCAATGCAGGATGCAGGAATTAAATTTGGCATTTCATGGGTGTTCAGAGATCCGCCAATAGCAGCTGAAAAGGACAAGAAGTAGTCTGGAAGTATTATCAAAGGTTTGAAATAGTACCTTAGAAACAAGTACTTTTGTTGCTCATCCTTATTTTCATGAACAAATTTGTTATCGAAGTAAAGAATGTTTTTAAATCATTTAAAGATGTTGAAGCTGTAAGAGGCATTGATCTGAATATTCCTGAAGGGCAATTTGTAGCAGTACTGGGTCCCAATGGTGCAGGAAAAACTACTTTAGTTGAAATGATCGAAGGAATACAGAAACCTGATAGAGGAGAAATTCTACTTTTTGGCAAAACCTGGAAAGACAATGAAACAGAACTTAGACAACTTATAGGGATTTCACTTCAGGAAACAAGATTCATTGATAAACTTACCGTTTATGAAACATTGCGCTTGTTTGCCAGTTTTTTTGACCTCAAGCGCGACCGGGTATGTGAGATTATTGAATTAACCGGGCTGGAAGAAAAACAGAAAGCTTATACAGTTAACCTTTCCGGTGGCCAACGCCAACGTCTGGCTCTTGGACTAGCGTTGCTGAATGAGCCCAGAATATTGTTACTTGATGAACCAACTACCGGACTTGACCCGACAGCCCGCAGAGAGGTATGGGCAATATTAAATAAATTGAAAGAAAAACCAGATGCGTCCATGATTCTGACTACTCATTACATGGAAGAAGCGGAACAGCTATGCGACCAAATAATTATAGTTGATCAGGGTAGAATACTAAAGTCGGGCAGGCTGGATGAGCTTCTGGATGCAAACAATAAGAATCTTGACGATTTATTCATTTCATTAACCGGGCGACATCTCAATGAACAAACTGATCAGGATTAATCAAATACGCTTCTTATTTCTTGCATTATTCAAAGAAATTATCCGTGAACCGGGCGTTCTTTTCTGGGGCATTGGATTCCCGATTTTAATGTCGGTGGGATTAGGCCTTGCCTTTACACAGAAAACAGATACAGTTCGCAAAGTTGCAGTGATAATCGAAAGCCACACAATACAAAATGATGAATTGAAAATGGAAACTATCTCCTTTCTTGATCAATTTGGCAAAATCGATTCTAAGGGATCAGAAAACCTCTTTCCCTATAAACTAACGGTTAACGATTCCGTTCTTGGAAAGAATATTTTTATGTTTGGCAGAATGGCTTGGTCAGATGCAATAATTAATTTAAAAAGAGGGAATATTAACCTGATAATAATTGATAAAAAAAATAGAGCGGAATATCATTTCGATCCCTTAAATCCAGATGCTCAACTTTGTTATCTAAAGTTAAAAAAGCTATCGACTCACGAAGATTTATCAGCAATTGAGAATGAGTCTGAAATTAAACCCCTTACTGTAAATGGAATGCGGTATATTGATTTCCTTGTACCGGGTTTAATAGCAATGGGTGTAATGATGGCCTGCATGTGGGGAATCAGCTATGGTATTATTGAAAAGCGAGGAAAAAAACTTCTAAGGAGAATGGTAGCTACACCAATGAAACGATCACATTTTCTTATTGCTTTAATAGGTGTCAGATTAAGTATGAATATTCTGGAATCCCTCATTTTGTTCATTTTTACGTATTTTGTATTTGGAATTAGCATCCTTGGTAGCCTTTTAGCTTTAATAGTTTTGTTTATTGCAGGAAATATTTCCTTTGCAGGAATTGCTGTTTTTATATCAGCGAGAACTTCAAATACTGAAATCGGGAATGGCCTTATTAATGCTATTGTTATGCCAATGATGATTTTGTCGGGTATTTTCTTCAGCTACCATAATTTTCCTGATTGGAGTATCCCCATATTACAGATTCTTCCATTAACAATGTTTGCTGGTGGTTTGAGAAGCATTTTCCTAGAAGGTGGTGGAATTAAACAGATTGCATTACCGACCCTTATTCTGATAACAATTGGAGGTGTTTTCTTTGGCGTTGGGCTGAAATTTTTCAAATGGCATTGAGCTGTTTGAAATATTATTCCTGACTAAAAATGGGACTAGTCCTACTAATTTGATGGTTTCTTATTGATTTTTTGAATAATTGTTAAAAAAAATATCCTTTTTGTTTCCGGGCTTCATAGGCAAGAATCGCTGCTGAAGTAGAAACATTTAAAGAATCAATCTTGCCTAACATCGGGATTTTGATTTTTTGTTCTGCAACTGAGAGCCATTTATTTGAAATCCCATCATGTTCTGTTCCCATTACTATAGCGCAAGGATCAAAAAAATCGACCTGATGGTAATTGTAATCAGTATTCAAGTCGGTGGCAAGAATCCTGATATTCTGTTCTTTCAGCCATTTTATGGCTTCATCTGAACTACAGGCAACAACTTGAACACTAAAAATTGTACCTAAACTTGACCTTATAATATTGGGATTGTAAAGATCTGTTAAAGGATCGCATAGGATCACTGCATCCACAGCCGCTGCATCAGCTGTGCGAATTATACCGCCCAGGTTTCCTGGTTTTTCAACTGACTCAAGGATAAGAACTAATGGATTCTTGTTCAACTTAATCTGGTCAAGACTACGGTAGCGTGCATGGGCAACCATTAAAATACCTCCAGTTGTTTCTCTGTAGGCAATACGTGCAAAAATCCCGGAAGTAATCTCAAAAATATTTCTTGAATTAACCCGTTCAGTAATATGTATAAACGTTTGTTCTTCAATTATTTCCCTACAAAAAAAGATTGATTGAAATTCGATCCCGGATTCAACGGCCAATTCAATTTCCTTTAAACCTTCAATGATGAATAATTCTTTTCGATCTTTGCCCCTACCTTTTCCAAGTTTAATTAAGTCTTTTACTTTAGGATTGGCATGTGAGGTAATTCTCTCGTACATCATCTGAAGCCGTTTAGATTAAAATAGTTAAATACCATGATTTGCAAAGATACAAGCCGAGAAGACATTTTAACAACAATTGAAGATTATTCTGCTTAATGTTAATTAACAATTAAGTATATTTATAATAAATACTTTTACAATGCTAAACTATTTGTCTCCAGTAAACTGGCCTGATTATGAACTTATTGATAGTGGTGGTTTTGAAAAGCTGGAAAGATTTGGATTATACTATTTAATTCGTCCGGAACCACAGGCTGTCTGGGATAAATCTTTGCCGGAAGATGATTGGGAAAAACGTTCAAATGCCAGGTTCCACAAGGAGAAAGGTAATCCGGAAAAGGGAGAGTGGATTTTAAAGAAAGGAATGCCTGAACAATGGTTCATTAATTACCATTATAAAAAATTGAAGTTCAGGATGAGACTTGGTTTAACTGCGTTCAGACATATCGGTATTTTTCCTGAACAAAGCGACAATTGGAATTTTATTTACGATTCGATAAATGCAATGCATAATCCATCAAAGAAAGTCCTCAATCTGTTTGCATATACAGGAGGTGCTTCCCTTGCTGCAAAAGCAGCAGGTGCTGATGTTACACACGTTGATTCAATAAAACCAGTAGTAAGCTGGGCAAGAGAAAACATGGAAGCCAGCGGTCTGGAAAATATCCGTTGGGTTATTGAAGATGCATTGAAATTTGTAAAAAGAGAATCTAAAAGGGGGAATAAATACAATGGAATCATTCTTGATCCTCCAGCTTATGGAAGAGGACCTGACGGGGAGAAATGGTTACTGGAGGATCAAATTAACGAAATGATGGAATTATGCAGCAGCATAATGTTAGAAGAAGATAAATTCCTGATATTGAACCTTTATAGTGTGGGATATTCCCCATTTATACTTGAGAACCTTGTTAATTCAAAGTTCCGGAATATTAAAAATAGGGAATATGGCGAATTATTTATTCCTGATGCATTTGGTAAGAAATTACCATTAGGAGTATTTCTAAGGTTTACTGAATAAGCAAAACTAAATTTAACTCAGACAATTCCTCGTTTCTTTTTAATATCCTCGTATGCGTTATTAACAGTCTGGAATTTTTCATGGGCAGCTTTCTGGACATCCTCTCCCAGGTGCATTACCTTGTCGGGATGATATTTCATTGCCATACGACGATATGCTTTTTTAACTTCATCATCTGTAGCATCCGGAGTGATCTCAAGAATTTTGTAGGCACTGTCAACATCTTTAACAAACATTGCTTTAATTGATTCAAAATCTGCAGTATAGAGCCCTAAATACCTGCTTATTAATTCGATCATGCTTAATTCCTGATCATTAACCTGACCATCTGCAATTGAGATTCCGAACAAATAATGAAGAAGTTGAAGTCTGTCAGAATAATTCATAAACTGCCGGATCTGAACGCAAACCTCATCAACTCTAATTTCCTGCTTGAGAATTTCTCTAAGAATGAGCATTTTATCCTGTACAACATCCGAATGGAATTGTTTGCTAAAGAAGTTCCGAACGTAGTCTAATTCAGATTTAAGTACTTTTCCATCAGCTTTCATCACTGCAGCAGAAAGAACGAGCAAACTTGCACTGAAATCACCATACTGCGTTAAACCTGGTCTAGTTGAAGAATTAATTTCAATGGTTTGTATTCCATCAACTACAGAACCGAACACAAAACCCAGGATTCCTCCAATGGATCCACCAAAGGCCCAACCAAGTCCTCCACCAATCCATTTTGCATATTTAGCCATCAAATAAAGTAATTAGTTAACGAAGTAATAATCTTCCTTAAAATATTTCAGAATTTAATCATTTTATCTAATCCTAAGCCGAAAGTCTCCTCCATTTTAATACCCAGACTTTCAAGATTTTCTAGAACCGGAATATAAATTTCCGGGACAACCGGCCGGTAAACGCCCGATATTGTAATCTTACCTTTCAGAATCATATCCACGGCAATTGCAGCAGGAAGAGCTACAGTACGGGCAATTGCAGTATCTGTTGAAGGGGAACCAAAATCGAGCATCCGGGAAAGAATAACTTCCTGGCTGCCATCAGGATATTCTGCAAGAAATGAATGTTGAAGTACTACCATATCCCTGTCATCTTCTTCAATAGACATTTTACTTAACATTAAATCAGCGCTGATATCAAATGTTGAAGTTTTTTCTCTATCAACTTGATCTGTAGAGAACCATCCTAACCACTGCAGGGCATCCAATGCATGTGCACTTTGAGAAATTTCAAGGTATTGAGCCACATCCTTTCTAATATCTCCAGTATCTTCAATAGAATTTACCTGATTAAGAAATTCCGAATAACTTAATCCCTGAATCTCAAACTCCTCTGAAGAAATTAACTTTAATTTCTTCATAACATCCAAAGTTTCACACCAACCCTTATATCGGAAAGTGCCTCTATAAACAGACTTTGCTTCAGGAATTCCATAAATATCAATATAATCAGTCGAATTCCTATTAGGATAAACATCCAGAAGGCCAATAGAAGGAAAATCAACATTAAAAGTATCCTGAAATAATCTTTCAGTAGGGATTTCCACAATATTCCCGTTTTTTAGATATCTGGCGTCATTATTTCCTGCCATCAGAACCCCACGAGGGCTCCACGAAAATTTATACTTAAATGGATTGGATGCAGATTCAGGAGCTGGCAAGGCGCCACAGATTGAATAGAAATCAACGATTCCTCCTCCTTTACTATGAACATGGTCAATAATTTTCATTGCCGACATGTGATCAATTCCAGGATCCAGACCGATTTCATTAAGTAATAGAATTCCAGCCTCTTGTGCTTCCTTATGAAGAAGTTGCATTTCAGGTTTCACATATGAGGTGGTCACCATATGTTTTTTGTGTTTTACACAAATCTCAGCGACATCAACGTGGTAAATATAGGGTAAAAGACTGACAGTCAGATCATTTTCGCTAATAAGGGTAGACAATGTGACTTTGTCTTCAATATTCCAGTCAACAATTTCCCCATTCGGATGACTATCAACCATAGCCAGAGCCCGCTCAGGAGTGTTAGAGGCAACTGTAACTAAGTAATTTGTATCTAATAAATGTCGAATAATAGGCTGTGCAACCAAACCGGCACCAAGTATCAGGATTTTTTTCATGGCAGTACTATAAATTGTAAGAATAGTAGAATTTTAGTGCGATATTATTTAAAAATCATTTTAATGAGGCTATAGATAGCTTTGCATATACTCATATTCCGGAGTTAATTCTCCCTGATGGAGTATCAGAGCTTTCTTTATTGCACGTGGAAGATCGAGTTCCAGAAAAGAAGAATTAAAATCGCAATCATATATTGGTTTTACAAAATTAACAAGGACATCACCAAATCCGTTTGATGAATCCCTGGGGAGTTCAGCTGGTAAAATATCAACAGCCATATTAAGAATTCCTTCACCCTGGTAGCCCATTTTGTGATCGTCGGTCAAGGGGTTATAAACATATATAGGATCCTGTATTTCAGTTGATTGCACTGTACATTCAACTGATCCATTTACATCACAGGAAATATCTCCGACAACAAGTAATTTAAGATT
Organism: uncultured Bacteroidales bacterium; assembly: GCA_903923925.1. Lineage (GTDB taxonomy): Bacteria > Bacteroidota > Bacteroidia > Bacteroidales > CAIXZF01 > CAIXZF01. Next base: position 68,290 of record CAIXZF010000042.1, on the reverse strand, counting down.
GTTTTTTGAAACTGCTTTCTTCAGATACTCTTTTGTAAGAAGTTTTGGGTAGCGTAAGTCCCAGTATATACAATTGACAAGCATGCTGAGGTGTGGGAGATATTTTTCAAAAATGCTCTTGTAATTTTCCGGATGATGAAAATAATCTTCAAGATCAAAATCTTTAGCCGGATCTTTATGCTCATACATATCCTCCTCCTTAAAAACGACTTTATATACGATATTCCTTGGCTGGATCTTTCTTGCTTTCAGACCAAGTAATTTCTTGGCAGAAATTTCTTTTACAGGCAGTAAGCCGCATATTTCCTGTGCACCCTGGGAAACGTTCCCATATCCCGTGAAGCCAATTACAAAGGGTCCTAGATCTTCAGGAATTCCGTTTTCAGCGATTAATTGTCCAACATACGAAATATCCTCTTTTGCTTCGAGAAGAGAATGATAATGGTGAGCCTGCTTAATTTTGGTAAATTTCGTATCATAACCCAGGTATTTCATTCGTAATCCAAGTGCCCAGAAAGAATTTATCATACCAGCCAAACCTGCATACCTTCCGAAGAAAATCAAACGTCTGTTTTGCTCATCAACAACCTTTTCATAATCAATCAGGTTACATTTCAATACCATCATTTTTTTAAGCATCGGCATATTATTGGGCTGACCCTTGATTACATGAGAGAAAAATATATACGTTTTTTCTTCTTCAAAAAAGCTAATGGGCATTTCTTTAACACCAAATATTATTTCACACTTTTTCAGGTCTTTAGTAATTTTTGCACCTGCAGCAATATACTCATCATCACCAAAAACTCTTTTATCAGAGGTTTGTACTATTATATCTAGCTTGTATTTTTTTACCAATCGTGATACATGTTTAGGCGTTAGCGGAGCTCTATGTTCCATCAAATACCTGTCTTCGTGACGTATTCCAATAAATTTACTCATGATTTAGTTTTACAAGTGTTGCGATTATATGGGCAAAGCTACAAATTTTTAATAAATTTGATGCCAGATAGTTCCAAAACACCAGTGTTTGAAAAAATCAGAATCAATATTTTCAAAAGTTTTCAGATGGATAAAAATACTAGCAGTAGTATTCTTTGCATCTTCCATATTCTTTACAGTGTTTTACCGCTTTGTAAATCCACCAATTACACCATTGATGGTAATTCGCTGTGCAGGTCAATTATTGAATGGGAAGCCTATTAAAATGACGAAAGAATGGGTGCCGCTTGAAGAAATTTCTAATAACCTTGAACAAGCAGTTGTCGCATCGGAGGATAATGAATTTCTTGAACATTACGGATTCGATTTTGAAGCAATAAAAAAGGCAAGGGAATTAAATAAAAAATCAAAAAAAGTTAGGGGAGCAAGTACAATTTCCCAACAAACTGCCAAGAATGTATTTCTATGGCCTGACAGGACCTGGGTTCGGAAAGGGCTGGAAGTGTATTTTACGGCTCTAATAGAAGTGTTCTGGGGCAAACGAAGAATACTTGAAGTCTATTTGAATGTTATTGAAATGGGAGATGGTATTTATGGTGCAGAAGGTGCTTCCAAAACTTATTTTCATAAACCGGCCAAGCGATTAAGTAAACCTGAAGCAGCGTTAATAGCTGCAGTTCTTCCAAATCCCAGAAAATGGAATCCAACAATTCCAACCTCCTATATAATCAGGAAACAGAACTGGATTCTTTGGAATATGAATAATATTGAAAAAATGAACTTTAGTAAATGAGTTATAGTTGACATTACATAAACAAATAATTAAAAAAAATGAAAAGGACTTTACTTGTAATTTTTCTAACGATTTCAGGATTAACTGTGCTTTTGGCCCAAAAGACTAACCTGATATTCTTCACTGAAAATGGTGAACGTTTTACATTGATTTTAAACGGCGTTAAACAAAATGTCCAACCTCAAACCAATGTAAAAATTACTGATTTGATAGCTCCCAGCTATAAGGTGAAAGTAATCTTCGAAGACACAAAACTTGGGGAAGTTGATAAAAATCTAATTTTTGGTCAGGGCACTGAAACAACTTTTGTAATAAAAAAGAACAATAAAAATGAATATGTGATTCGGTATATGAATGAAGTTCCACTTGCTCAGGCTGCAACTGCTGTTTCCGGTCAGGATGTTGTTGTTTATACTACTACATCACCTGATGAAAGTAATACAAGCGTTACGCACACTAAAACAACAACAACTATTAATGGAGGGAATACTCCAGGAAACGAAGGAAATGTTTCTATGGGAATAAATATTAATGATCCAGATTTAGGTGTAAACATTAATATGAATGTAAACGCACCAGGTACAGTTTCTACTTCATCCAATTCATCATCAACTACTACTTATACAACGACTACAACTACTACATCGAGCTCCACAGAAGATAATGATCATACTCAACATCAGCACCAAAACCAATCAAATGCTCATACAGCATACGTGATGCCCGGATATAATGGAACAGTTGGTTGTCCATGGCCTGTTTCACCTCAGGATTTCGGTGAAATCAAGCAATCGATTTCCTCCAAATCCTTTGATGACAGCAAACTAACTATTGCGAAGCAGGTTATTAGTACTAACTGCCTGCTAAGTAGTCAGGTAAAGGAAATCATGTTATTGTTCTCCTTCGAAGACACCCGGCTTGAACTTGCTAAATATGCTTATGGGTATACTTTTGATATCGGTAATTACTATAAACTAAATGATGCTTTTACATTTGAAACATCCATTGACGAGCTGAATCAGTATATTAACAGTTATAAAAGATAACTCTCTGGATTTCAGGAAACCTTAATGACATTGATAGGATTTTCAAGGTAGACAAGATAAGCCTGTGTATTTGTGTATCCCATATCTTTCATTAGATTAATATAACCTAAAATCTGGTCGTTATGGTGCTCGCTTAGACTGCCTGTCTTGTAATCAATTATAGTTGCAATATTATTCTTGATTACAATACGGTCAGGGCGAAGTAGTTTTCCATCCGGCATGAGTATTCCACATTCATTCATAACTACTACGTCCTCAGCATAATAATCTTTAAGTTCATCATTCTGAACGACAGATTTAATTGCATTTTCGAGTTCGATAATTTCTGAATCATTAAATTCCTTTGAAAATCTCAGACGGTCAATAACTCTGTCTGTGTCTGATAGCGTATTAATCAGAGAAAGATATTTATGAATCAGATTTCCAATTCCCCTTTGTTTATCAGGATCAAAAACATTCCAATCAAGAGGAGCATTTTGCCGGATAAATAGTTTTTTTCTCCAATCTGATGAAGGTATATTATTAAGAATCGATTGTTTCATTCCGATTTTAACGCGGTTACTATTCTTTGACTTGATTCCTATTTCTGCTTTTCCATCTAAAATCTCAACATTTTCTTCTTTGAAAAAGCTAAAAAGACTTGCTGACAATGAAAAACTCCCTGAAGGTTTTTTGGAGGGTTTTTCAGTAATTACATATAATCTGTCGATAGGCCGTGTGAATGCAACATAGGCCATATTAATATAATCAAGTATGTTTTTGCCCACTTCTTCATGATAGTTTTGTGCGTAGTTTGTTTGTTCGAGCTTTGCATTCATTCTAATCAAAGCAACAGGCATTTTACTGACATCAGATTCATTGTTATCAATCCAAATATAATCCTTGGTGTTTTTAAGCCTATAATTTGCAAAAGGAAGGATTACAACAGGGAATTCTAATCCTTTTGATTTATGAATAGTTAAAATTTTAATGGCATCCAAACCTTCTGGCAGGGTTAAGTACTGTGAATTCTTATTAGCATCCCACCAATCAATAAACCCGTGAATAGAAGATCCCTTACTACTGCTATATTCATGGACAGCATCCATGAAATATATCAGGTATGGATTATGTGTACTATATAAGTTGAAACGCTTGATAATCTCCTCGCAGGCATCATAAACAGGCAGTTGCTCAAGAGACTGAAGGTTTGTTTGTTTCCAATTTCTTTTGTCGATTGAGATATCATCCAGAAAATGTTGAATTACTGCTTTTGCAATTTGGTCATCTTTAACAAGAATATTTCTCAGACAAGCAATTAAAAAGCCTACAACCTTTGAATTTGCAAGTAAAACCGATTCATTCGACTGAATATCATACCCTTGTTTAATTAAAGAACGAGCTACCAGATTTGCATTACTATTACTTCTGAAAAGAATTGCAATATCTTTTAAAGCATAACCATCTTTCAGGCATTCCTCAATTTGTTGAATTATGCTGGAAATATTGTATTCTTCGTAAGTATTAAGGAGTTCCTGTTTATCACAAAAATCGAAATGGATATAACCACCTGGTTTATTATCAAGAGCTTTCTGTTCAATATTATTATAAATACGATCTAATGGGGGGATCAGGTTTTTGGCAGCAGAAGAAAAAAAACGATTATTGAAATTTACAATTTCTTTACGAGTCCGATAATTAAAAGCAAGGTGGTTTTCTTTGTAATTTCTTTCTAATGCCTCTTCCCGTTGTTTATAAAGTAGTCCTTCAGGTCTGTGATAAATTTCCGGAAGTACGGCAAACTGCTCCACCTCTCCATTGCGCCATCTGTATATCGCCTGTTTACCATCTCCAACGATGATATTCGGATATCCAAGGGCGAGAGCATTGTCAATTAATGGCAAAAGATTTTGCCACTGTAACATAGAGGTATCTTGAAATTCATCAATCAAAAAAGAGTGATACTTCTCCCCTATTCTTTCGTAAATAAATGGAGCAGGCTCATTCATTACTACTTGAGCTATTTTTCTGTTAAACTCAGAAATGTGGACAAGATTTTGTTCGCGTGTAATTTCATCAAGTACTTTTCCAATTTCGCTTAAAACAGAAACTTGATAAATAGTCCCGGAAATAGATCTATTAATAAGATAATCTTCTAGTTGAGTCTCAATAAGAATAGAAACTTTGTTATATATATCAGTGAGTTCTCCTTTAATCGAATCAATTAAACCTTTGTCTTTTTCGTCAACCTTTGCAGAAAACCATTTATTTTGTTCGAATGTATCCTTGACGTAAGAATTTGGCTGTAACTTATCTATCAAACATTCGGATAGGTAACTGAAATAATTAGGAACACCAGATGCTCCTCTGTAAAACGAAGCGGGGTTAATGTGATTTGAAAGAATCAACTTTTTTCCCTGATTCCCATATATTTTTATTTCTGCTTCAAACTTTTTAATTTTGGAAGACAGTTTTTTATTTATCTCAAAAAAATCTTTCAGCTTAAGTTTGTTAAGCTTTTTAATATTTATCTGACCTTCCTCCTGAAATAATAATTTGGCAAATATTTTCAGATCAGCTTCAATATTCCAGCTTTTGTCTTCTTCTGCACGAGACAGACTATAGAGAACCAATGTATTGGTCAATTCTTCATCTGTTCCCGCTTTACCAATAAGGACATCAATAGATTCATTGGTTAACTTTTCCTGGTCAAGTTCAATTTCAAAGTTGATGGGAAGTAATAAATCTCTTGCAAAGGTTCTCACTATCCGATGCACAAAGCTATCGATAGTGGAAACTGAAAAATCTGAATACTGGTGCAAAATTAATTGAAGAGTGAGTTCAGCGTTTTTAATTACCTGGCTTTCATCCAGCTCTGATTCTTCAATCAAAGCACACATCATTGACTTTGCAGGATCTCGACTATTTTCAGGGTTGTATTGAGAAAGAAACGTAAGGTTAGAAATTATTCTTTCCTTCATCTCATTGGCAGCTTTGTTAGTAAAGGTAATTGCCAGAATGTGCCTGAAAAGCTCAGGTTGCCTGAGTGCGAGCTTAAGGTACTCCTTTACTAAAGTAAAAGTTTTTCCAGATCCAGCGGAGGATTTGTAGACAGTGAAATTCAAATTTCAGGCTTAATATTGCTGGATTATTCCAGAATTAGTCGTTTTGTCAGATTAAATTCTTTGGTAGTAAACCGAATCAAATAAAACCCCGGGCATAGGTTCATATCCTTAACATCAATCTCAAAAGAGTTCAAACCACTATTAATTGATTGTGTGGAATTTAAAAGTACTATTCCCTGAGCGTTTAAAATTTCAAAATTTAAATCTGTAGTTTTTAATGAAGAAAATGAAACATTCAGATTATCAATTGTTGGTACCGGAAACACATTAATATTGGATAATAGTGAGTTATCCTGAATTCCTTCGCAAATCTCATAATGAATCCGGACTGAATCTACCCCAGTACAAGTAGAATTTGTAACAGTAACATAATAGTTGATATAACCTTCAAAAGGAGATTGAACACTAATAGTATTCAGACTGGCTCCTGACTGCCCAGTCGACCATAAATAATTATTGAAACCATTGGCTGCTGTTAGAATTGCAGTTGTTGTAAAAGGTGGACTCGGAAACATACTTATACAAACAACGGTGTCGGAAGTTATTAGGTTAGGCTCTAATCCAGCTGTAAGACTAATCGTAACAGAAGCTGAAGTTGTTGCAAAACCAGCATCAAAAACTGTCACCGAATAAGTAGTCGTTGCATTTGGTACAACTGTTAGATTCTGACCTGTTTGGAAAGTGCTCCACAAATAGGTATAAGGAGGTGTACCACCTGAAGCGATTGCATGGAGCGTAATGCTTTCACCAACACAAATAGAAGTATCAGAAGGAAGAGTAACCTGAAAATTACTGGGAGTAGCAGTATTATCTAACCACTGCCAGTTAGTTGAAAGTTGAGAATTGGTTACTTGTAAAACAGGGAGGCCTTTACCAGTAGCTAACCATTTATATTCTATACTATTTCTTGGTATTGAAAATCCAACTCCCAACGTATCAATTTGAAGCGAATCTGTTTCAGTTATAACCGACTTAACTCTGACTACCTGAAATGAGCCAGTTGGCAGAATTAACGTTCCCCAACCGTCTACATAGTTATGTCTTTGCTTTTGAATTCTGAGATATCCTAAACCAGGAACCCCCTGAGCGAAAGAAACCTGGCATGAATCTTCAGTTCCGACAGAAATTGGGAATTTGTATACAACATCCGGAGCATTATATTTGATAGGAATTGGCAAGCCTGTAATTTTTACTCCCATTCCAGCCATATTATAACTAGCTGTAGTGTTTTTGTAAAAATTATAGATGTCTGTCATTGCAAAACCCGGAATAAAATTAATATCGGTTTGAGGAGATGCAAGATTCGCATTGTTTGATCCTAAAAGAAATACAAATTGATAAACTAAGGGTGTTGTATTCATTGCAACAAATGTATCTGCCCCTGTATTAGTTCCAATTAGTGTTGAAAAATCCCAGGTAAAATTCAAACCTGTTTGCTGATAATTTAATCCTGCAGCAAACATTGATGAACGCCATCGGATCGTATCACCGGAAACTGGCATATCATTCTTTGTAATAACAGGCTGGCTGTGAGCAATCCCGCAAAATAATATCGAATAAATTAAAACTGAAATTATTTTTTTCATTTCGGCATGATTTGGTAACAAATCTAATTGAATTCCATTAATAAATCTCTACCCGGAAAAAAATATTATTTAGGATTAGGATGAAAAGACTCAAAGTTGATAACTCTATAAGATAAATTTATTGAACAGGCCGGAATGGTTCACCCATTCCGGCCAAGGACAATATCATTTTTTACAAATTCTTAATTAATTTCTTTAAGAGGCAAGCATTACAGGCATTACAAGCATCAGAACATCTTCATCTGAACTTTCTGCATTTACAGGTAATAAAATTCCTGCCCTGTTTGGCTCAGACATTTCGAGTTTAATCTCATCAGTGTCAAGGTTATTCACCATTTCGAGGAGGAATTTGGAATTAAATCCAATTTCAAGATCATCACCGAGATAATTACAGGTTAATCTTTCTTTAGCTTCGTTTGCATAGTCGATATCTTCAGAAGAAAGTACAAGTTCCTGGCCGGAGATTTTAAGTCTGACTTGATTCGTTGACTGGTTAGCAAATATGGCTACACGTCTCAGCGAAGATAAAAAAGGTAAACGTTCTATAGTAAGGACATTGGGATTCACCTTTGGAATAACAGCATCATAGTTAGGATATTTGCCATCAATAAGTCGACAAACAAGTTTGATATTGCTAAACGTAAAAGCAGCATTTGTTTGATTATACTCGATGGTTACCGATTCATCAATGTGAGAAAGCAGCCCTTTAATCTGATTTAGTGGTTTTTTTGGTAAAATAAATGAGGCAACTTCAGCTGACTGAGTATCTTTTCTGGTATACCTGACTAATTTATGGGCATCCGTTGCAACAAAAATAACATCTTCGGGCGAGAGTTGACAGAAAACTCCGCACATAACAGGCCTGAGGTCATCATTTCCGGCGGCAAAGAGTGTCCGATTTATAGCAGTAGCAATAACACCTGAAGCCATCTGAATTGAAGCAGTATTTTCGAGTTCCGGAATTTTTGGAAATTCATCGGCACTGTGTCCGGTAAGTTTGTATTTACCTTCACCAGTAGAAATCTCAATACTTTGGGTTTCTTCATTAATAATGAAAGTAAGCGGTAAATCGGGGAACGTTTTTAAGGTTTCAAGCAGTTTTTTTGCAGGAACAGTAATGGATCCCGGCTCTTCGGCCTGGTTAAGAGGCACGGTTACCGTCATCGTTGTTTCGAGGTCAGACGCAGTGATTACAAGCGACTCCTCATTCAGTTTAAATAAAAAATCATCAAGTATTGGAAGTGTGTTACTTGAATTTAAAACACCGCTAATAGCCTGGAGGCTTTTTAACAACTGGATACTGGAAACTATAAATTTCATATTTTTGGATTTATTTTCGATAGCAAATTTATTAGGTAAAAGTAAAAAATTAAAACTTTATCTGACGCAGTGTTTAAAAAAACATGTAGTTTCGTGAATTAAAATAAAAGTTAAACTAAAATCAATTAAAAAAATGAAGAAACTATTTACACTTTTAGCATTTTTAGGAATCTGTTCTGCAACATTTGCTCAATGGATGCCACAAGCTTCTGGATTCGCAACCGGCTCAAGAGGAATTCAATATGTACATGCTGTTAATGCCAATACAGTATGGGCTTCAGGTTATGATGGATCCGGCGGGGGCTTAACAATTAATGAATTCACTAAAACCGTTGATGGCGGAAATTTATGGGTACCTGGTGAAATTTTAGGTGGAAACACTTATGGAATTGGTAACATCTGCGGAATAGATGGAACTACAGCATGGGCAGCAGTATATAGTGGGCTTGCTAGTGGCGTTCAGGACGATAATTGCGGTGTTTACAAAACAACCGATGGTGGAACTACCTGGGTTCATCAAACAGGTGCATTACAGGGAGCTGCCTCTTTTGCAGACAATGTATATTTTTGGGATGCAAATATTGGTATGTGTCATGGTGATGTTAAAGATGGTTATTTTGAGTGTTATACCACTACTAATGGTGGCACAACCTGGACAAGATCTCCTCAGACAAACTTTACCGGTGCTGCTGTAGCATCCGGAGAGGGTGGATGGACAGGTGTTATTGAAGTTACCGGTACATCTACTGTTATGTTTGGAACCAACAAAGGCAAACTATACAAATCAGAAGATCATGGTGTAACCTGGGTTGCATCTCAAACTGGTGCTCCTGCTTCAGGAACACTTGCTGGTGTTAATGAAATTTCCTTTAAAGACTCAAACCACGGTATTGTAGGTCATTTAAATGCTGCTTTTGAATTAGATTTATTTGAAACTTCAAATGGGGGTACCACTTGGGCTCCAATTACAGCTAATGGTATTTGTTACGGTGGTAGCCTGGCATATGTTCCTGGTACTGCAAATACATACGTATCTACCGGAGCAAATACAAATCTGGCTGGTTGTTCTTACAGTTATGATGGCGGACATACATGGACTGACTTTGATGCAACTTCTGGTGTTCAGTTTCTTGCAACAGCATGGGTTGATAATGCAACAGGCTGGGCAGGAGCTTTTAATGATGCAACAACTCCATCAACAGTTGGAGGAATGTATAAATTCGGTGGTATTTTAACTGATATTCTAAATATTAATCCTGCAAAGGGTGGATTTAGTATTTATCCAAACCCAAGTAACGGTCAATTTAAACTTGCAGTTGTAGGTTGCGAAAATCAGAATGTTAAAGTTAATGTTTACAATTCAATTGGAAGTATTGTTTATTCTTCAAACGAATCATCAAATCTTATTTCTTATAACATGAATCTTGATTTGACTCAACTTGCAAAAGGAGTATATGTTGCAGAAATTTTAAGTGGCAAAACTACCAAACAACAAAAAATCGTTATTGAGTAATAATTGGTCATAAGAGGAAAAAGGCTGTTTCAATTTTAGAAACAGCCTTTTTCTATTATAGAAGCAATTCTTTTCTTGTGTTAAAGTTATAAAGTAAAAAGATAAGCAGATTTGATAATGAGTAGAGTCAAATCCATATGATAAAAACACATCCATAAATTTTGTAGAACTTGCACTCTTTTGACCAACTTAATACAAAATCTGCCTGAAAAAATTGTTCGAATATCTGTAACTAATGATCTTGTTACAGACAAGCGCGTTGATAAAACAGCAAAAACTCTAAGCAGATTAGGTTTTAAGGTAGTTCTTATTGGTCGCAAAAAGAAGGATAGCTCATTGCTTTCGACCAGGTTGTATTCAACACAGAGGTTTTCTCTCCCTTTCGAAAAAGGACCTCTGTTTTATGCATGTTATAATATCTGGTTGTTTATATACCTGATTTTCAACAAATCTCACCTTCTTGTAGCAAATGATCTTGATACTCTTCCAGCCAATTACTTCATACACTTGCTAAAAAACATTCCTCTCGTTTATGATAGCCATGAGTATTTCACAGGAGTTCCTGAATTAACAAGCAGACCCAAAGTTCAACGGATATGGAAAATAATTGAGAGATATATTTTCCCTAAACTACATGATGTAATAACTGTTAATGAGTCGATTGCTAATTTATATTCAGCAGAATACGGAATATTAGCCAGAGTTGTGCGGAATGTTCCTGAAACAATAACTAACCCAGATATTGCAGACAAGGTTTCTCTGGGAATTTCAATAAATAAATCGATTATTATTCTTCAAGGTGCAGGAATTAATGTTGACAGAGGTGCTGAAGAAGCAGTATTGGCCATGAAATACCTTGATAATGTATTATTGCTGATAATCGGAGGAGGCGATGTTATTGATAATCTTAAAGTTTTAATAATTGAAAATCAACTGGGAGAGAAAGTACAGCTCATACCGAAGCAACCAATGAATACGTTGGTTTTATATACAAAATGCGGTGACATCGGACTTACCCTTGATAAAGACACAAATATCAATTACAAATTCAGTCTTCCAAATAAATTGTTTGATTACATACAGGCAGGAATTCCAATACTTGCATCTGCGCTACCAGAGATTCAAAAAATTGTTGAGGGCTACCAAATAGGGATGATAACCAAAAGCCATGACCCGAAACATATTGCAGAGTGTATCCAGAAAATGCTTGTTGAAAAAAACCAAATTGATATTTGGAAGGAAAATCTTAAAATTGCAGCCCGCGAACTCTGCTGGGAAAATGAAGAAATCGTTTTAAGGGAGGTTTATGCAAAGTACTTATGAGAAAATAATTCACCTGGTAGCATTTGATATTCCAGTTCCGGTGAATTATGGAGGAGCAATAGACATTTTTCACAAGATTACTGCGCTAAAAAAGCAAGGTATTGGAGTTTATCTGCATTGTTTTCAATACGGAAGGGCCGAATCACCTGAGCTATCAAAATTATGTTCAGAGGTACACTATTATCCCCGCAAACAAAACCCCATTCATTTTCTAGGTTCACTGCCTTATATTGTTAATTCCAGACAGTCTGATCAATTACTTCACAATTTGCTGAAAGATTCTAATCCAATTGTATTTGAAGGATTGCATTCCTGTTATTTGCTGGATCATCCGGACTTATCTGATAGGATCAAAATTGTAAGAACACATAATATTGAACACGATTATTACACATGTCTCGGAAAAGTTGAGAAGAACTTTTTTCGTCGTCAATATTTTTTTAGAGAGGCTAAAAAATTACGAAAATTTGAAAAAATATTACATTATGCTAAAGGGATAGCTGCAATTTCATTTAATGATAAAAATCACTTCAGCAGCGAATTCCCGAATGTTGAACGCGTCTCAGCTTTTCATCCCTTCAATGGAGTAAAACCATCAAAAGGGAGGGGTAACTTTGTTTTATACCATGGTAGTCTGGAAGTAGGTGAAAATAATGAAGCTGCACTTTTTTTGGTGAATAAGGTATTTAACAATACAACTATTCCACTGATCATAGCAGGCAATAAGGCATCCAGGGAATTAATTGAAACTGCTTCAAAATATTCAAATATTGAAATCCGATCCTCATTAACAACTGAAGAAATTTATCAATTAGTTTTACAAGCGCAAATTAATATTTTGCCAACTTTTCAGGCAACTGGAATTAAGCTAAAATTACTGGCCGCTTTGTTTGCAGGGCGATTTTGTATTGTGAATGAACCTATGGTTAGAGATACCGGGCTTGAAACACTTTGCAATATTGCAAATACTGCGGAAGAAATGATTTCCAAAGTAAATCAGTTGATGTTGGTTGATTTTAACGATGAAGAAATCACGAAACGTAAGAACATTTTGGAAAACGAAGGATTTTCAAATGATTACAACGTCAACAAACTCATTGATTTGATTTTCAATTAGAACCCTGAACCCCTTCAAAAACATTACCAGTTTCGCAGCGGATAGTTCTTGAAGGAAAACGTTTGAATAAAGCATAATCATGCGTAGCCATCAGAACAGCCCGTCCAGATGAGCTAATTTCCTTAAGCAGTTGAACAATCCCTTCTGAAGTTGCCGGATCGAGATTACCGGTTGGTTCATCAGCTAAAATAATTTCAGGATCATTAATCAAAGCCCGTGCGATACCAACTCTTTGCTGCTCGCCACCAGATAATTGATTCGGCATTTTAAATCCTTTTGTCGAAAGCCCCGTTTTTGTGAGGATGTCCTGTAATTTATCCTGCATTGCGGATTTATCTTTCCAACCAGTTGCCTTCATTACAAAGAGAAGATTTTCATTAATACTTCTGTCGCTAAGCAACTGAAAATCCTGAAAAACAATTCCAAGTTTGCGGCGTAAATAAGGAACATCTTTTCTTTTAATATTTTTCAGATCATAACCTGCAACAACAGCTGAACCATCAATGAGAGGCAAGTCGGCATACAACGTTTTAAGAAGGCTTGATTTTCCACTTCCTGTGGAACCTACCAGGTAAACAAATTCGCCTTTTTGAATTTCAAAATTTACATTTGCCAGAATTAAAATATTATTCTGATAAACGGATACTTTTTGGAGGTCAATAATTGTTTCAGCAGCCATTGAATAATATAATTGAAGGTCAAAAGTATTAAAAAAAACGAAGCATGATCAATTCACTGCAAGGTAAGGTTGAAGTTTGCGAAAGCTGGTATCAGCAATTACACCCGCTTTCAGAATATCATCAACATTATCAATCTTTCCATATTTTGTTCTGAACCTGCAAATTGCCTTAGCAAGTTCATAGCTACTGTAAGGATGTCGCATCAAATCTTTAAAGCTTGCATTATTAAGATCAACCTTCTTAATATCAGAAAGTTCAATAATAAACTGAGGTTTTATCTGGTCATATTTCTCAATTGTCATTCCATAAATTTCCTTTAATTGGTCTATTCTTACAAAACCTCCTAAGCGCTCTCTGTATTTTAAAATACGATGAGCATATGAAGGTCCAATACCTGTAACTTTTAAAAGATCGGATGAATCAATTTTATTCAAATTCATTGGCTGTATTGTTAACTTTTTATTAATCTGTGAATTATCATTCCTCTTCGGACTTTCATTCCTGGAAAACTCCGATTTCTTATTCGAAATTGGCGAAAACTTAAAGCTTGCTGATTCTTCCCTATTTTCAAGATTACTTAGGGAGGAAGTATCAGCCATTTCATTCAAAAAGGCAGCTACTTCTTTTGATAATTCGGGAGTTAATTCTTCCTCATTTTTAATCAGCATTCCAGCAATACGAGGTGAAATAACAGATAGTAAGATGAAGAAAATCAGTAATAGGATTCCTCTTCGCTCACTTTTGCTGAAATAGAAAAAACTTTTAAGCTGTTCTGTTTTCATGGTAATTATAGTTTTTACTTATATAGATGAAAGTGGAGTATCAAGTCGGAAGTAAAATGTATTATTTTTTTATCATTTTTCGATTTTATTGTCTTTTGCAGAAAAATACTTTAGGTTTGTTCTTCTATTCAATACGTATTGTCAAATTCGAGCAAACCCATGGCATCTAAACTGTTTCTTACGAAATCAATGACTAAGCTGATGGAGGAGACACAAGACTCCGGGCAAGGTCTTAAAAGGGCATTAACTGCAACAAACCTCACAACCCTAGGCATTGGGGCTATTATTGGCGCCGGAATTTTTGTCCTTACAGGTCAGGCAGCAGCTCAATATGCTGGTCCCGCCATTGTTATTTCGTTTATTATATCAGGATTAGCATGTGCGTTTGCCGGGTTATGTTATGCAGAATTTGCTTCGATGATACCAATAGCTGGAAGTGCATACACTTATGCTTATGCTACTTTAGGCGAGTTTCTAGCCTGGATAATTGGTTGGGATTTAATTCTGGAGTATTTGTTTGCAGCTTCTACTGTGTCGGTAGGATGGTCAGGTTATATGGTAAGTTTTCTGAAAGATTTTGGGATATTTCTTCCTACGAACTTAACTGCAGCCACTGGAACTGTGTTATATGATGTACCCGGAGTCGGTTGGAAACCAATGACAGATGGATTAATGGATCAGCTTGCGGCAGGGGGAATTCTGCCAGAAAGTTTAAATCACGTTACAAGCCTGATAAATATGCCAGCAATGTTTATTGTGGCTCTGCTGTCTGCCTTGTTAATTATTGGAATCCGCGAAAGTGCTAACTTCAATAATGTTATGGTAATTGTAAAAGTTTCTGTGATAATATTATTTATTGCAATTGGTTTTGCTTTCATTAAAACGGGAAACTGGCATCCTTTCATTCCTAAAAACACAGGTACATGGGGACAATTTGGTTGGTCTGGAATATTCAGAGGTGCAGCAGTAATTTTCTTTGCCTATATTGGTTTTGATGCTGTTTCCACAGCAGCTCAAGAGGCAAAAAATCCACAAAAGCACATGCCAATAGGGATTCTTGGGTCATTGGGTATTTCGACTATTTTATACATTCTGGTGGCAATAGTTTTAACAGGTATCGTTAGCTACACTCAGTTAAATGTATCTGATCCGGTGGCTGTTGGGGTAGATGCAATGGGGAAAAGCATGTTCTGGCTAAGACCAATAATAAAAATTGCTGCAATTGCTGGATTAAGTTCTGTAATTCTGGTAATGTTAATGGGGCAACCAAGAATATTTTTCACAATGGCAAAAGACGGGCTCCTTCCTCCGATTTTTTCAAAGGTTCATCCTAAATATAAGACACCCTATGTAAGTACTTTGTTGACAGGAGCAGTTGCGATGGTAATTGCAGGAATTTTACCAATAAGTATACTTGGAGAACTTGTTTCAATAGGTACGTTGTTAGCGTTCGCGATCGTTTGCATTAGCATCATTTTCCTCAGATACAAAAGACCAGAACTCCACAGGCCTTTTAAAACACCCTGGGTACCTTTCATTCCAATACTTGGGGCCGGAATTTGCATATTACAGATGCTTTCGTTACCACTTGACACCTGGATAAGGTTAATTGCCTGGATGGCAATTGGATTCGTTATCTATTTTACATATGGAAAAAGAAAAAGTAAAATACAACTAGAAAGCAAATCAGGTAACTAAATTGTTTGGCAGATGGTGCATCAGAATACGGGTAGTTTCAGAAAAAGTCTGAATTTATTTGATTCCACAGCAATTGTTGTTGGATCGATGATTGGTTCCGGAATTTTCATTGTCAGTGCTGATATGTCGCGAACGCTTGGTTCGCCCGGTTGGTTACTTGTAACCTGGCTAATTACAGGTTTGCTTACAATAATTGCAGCACTCAGTTACGGAGAGCTTGCTTCGATGATGCCAAAAGCAGGTGGACAATATGTTTACCTTAGGGCGGCATATAATCCACTTACTGGTTTTTTATACGGATGGACATTCTTTCTGGTAATTCAAACCGGAACAATTGCTGCTGTGGCGATGGCATTTGCAAAATTTCTGGGAGTACTCATTCCATCCCTTTCTGAACAAAATGTAATCTTCAGCATTGGCTTTCTGAAAATTAATATTGCTCAGCTTGTAGCAATTGGCTCGATTGCATTTCTTACATGGATTAATACGAACGGCATAAAGGAGGGAAAAGTTATCCAAAACACCTTTACCATTTTCAAAGTTTTATTAGTGCTTATATTTCTGATTGTTGGCTTATTACTTGCCAGGAATTTCGATGCAATTTCGTTCAACAAAAGTATTTTCTGGGATGCTGCAGGTGGAACAAGAACAAATCCTGTTCAATTAACTACTCTTGCCATTATTACAGGTATAGGGACAGCAATGGTTGGTTCATTATTTTCCTCTGATGCCTGGAACAATATAACATTTACAGCTGGTGAAGTAATTAATCCGAAGAAGAACATTCCTTTAAGCTTGTTTATTGGAACCTCGATTGTAACAGTTTTTTATATCTGCGCAAACCTTGTATATCTTCAGGCCTTGCCGTTGCGCGGCATAGCCGACGGTTCAGGAGTAATGGAAAGAGGTATTCAATTTGCTACAAATGACAGACTTGGAAGTGCAGCGATCTTTGGACTGTTCGGAAATTCTGCTGCTCTGATTATGGCAGCTTTTGTTGTGATTTCTACATTCGGTTGTAATAATGGGCTGATATTCGCAGGTGCAAGAGTGTATTATGCGATGGCAATGGATAAACTTTTTTTTAAAAGAGTCGGAAATCTTAACGCTAAAGGTGTGCCATCCAGTGGGCTTATCCTTCAGGGGATTTGGGCGAGCATTCTTTGCTTATCAGGAAAATATGGAGATCTTCTTGATTATGTAATATTTGCAGTTCTTATTTTCTATTGTTTGACAATCTTTGGAATCTTTATATTGAGAAAAAAACAACCAGATGCAGAACGACCCTATAAAGCATTTGGCTATCCTGTTTTACCAGCCATATATATTATTCTTGCATGCTTAATCATGATTGACCTTCTGATCTACAAACCAAATTACACCTGGCCAGGATTAATAATCGTTCTGATTGGAATTCCTGTTTATTATTTATGGAATGCAAAGGATATTAAGGAAACTGCCCAATAACATTCAATGCAGGTTGTTCTCTTAGCAGATTGTGACCGATGCTGCAATCCAGGCATTTCTTCATGTCGCAGTAATTATGTTTTAATTCAATAAGTGACTGACTTTCATAAGCGGATCCTGCTGAAAGTTTAAGGTTTACCCAGTTTTTTGTGATCGAATTTGTTTCAAAATCGAGTTCATGAAGTAATTGCAAAACATCTTCGGCTTCTTGAACCATTCCAAACCTTCTGGCTGTAAAAAAACGGTACGGAATCAATTCATTAATAATGATAGAATTAAGGCCTTCATGCCCTAGTCTTTTTTCTGAACGAGCAGAGAGTTTATCAAACAAATAATGCTCTTCCCAATACTTTGAGCATTTAACAGACAGAAGTTCTCTCCATTGGTTCACATCACCAGCTTCCGTGAAGAGCTGAATACTTCTGTTGTTCTTCCCTAATAATGCTGCAAACTGGGAAATCCGTATTGTTGGAAAATTTACTGGTCGCATTCTCAAATATTTCCAATTATGTTCAGGAACTGATATCAATTTATACTTGTTTTTAAAGTATATGTAAATTTCTTTCAATTCGTTTGGAAATTTTTCACTGAAATTTTTCTCAAGCATACCAGCCTGTCCGAATAACAATGCCTCGAGAAACTGCGGATTTTGATAATGTCTGGAAATAATT
The DNA here is from genome assembly GCA_903923925.1 of uncultured Bacteroidales bacterium. Taxonomy (GTDB): domain Bacteria; phylum Bacteroidota; class Bacteroidia; order Bacteroidales; family CAIXZF01; genus CAIXZF01. The sequence goes on along the minus strand of CAIXZF010000042.1, from coordinate 50,248 downwards.
TTAAGCGGAAGACTTCTCGCCAACATAACAAATGCATCAGAATTGACTTTCAGGCCAAATCCAGCAGCCAAACGATGGTACAACAACTCTTCAAGATTATTTCCAGCTATAGAAAAAGAATTCTCCAATAATGCAGCTTTCCTCTCGAAGCGCTCAATAAGTATTCTTTCTAACCAAAGGTTAACCTTTACTTTGTCAACCATTTCAATCTGATTTTCACATGGGATCCAATTCATAGATAATAGTAGTTTAGTGTAATATGAATAAAGTGTTAAATCAATTCGTTCTTTAAGTTCAAGAGTAGGAATAAAACTGCTGTCCCTCCTTGTAACATCCATGTCACAATAAAACACAACATGAAGAATTACATTATCATAAGCGGGGTCATTCTGGTGCTTATGAACAAACCATTCTGAAGAATTAACATGTATTTCAATATTTCCTGCCCAGATTGTATCTCCAACTTTGACCATAGCATTGAAGAAGTCAGGTCCTGAATCAGAATTTGGCCAACCTGGTTTTATAACAGAAACAGCTTCCCCTTTTGTTGTCAATAAATCTCCACGGTACAAGCTGTAACGCCACAAATAATGTAGAAATTCTTCTTTCATCTCATCCACAATTTGAACTACTCAATAATATAGACGAATCAGGATAGCCATGTCGGAAGCAAATGCAAAAAAAAAGACCTATTAATTGAAAACTATCTATTTTATTCATTAAAATTCAAATAAATAGCTGGTTGGCAATTAAAAAACTTGCTTAACAAACCTTCTGAACCTATATTTGCATATTCAATTGCGGTAAAATGAGATTTTAGATGGAAGATGCAAAGCAGCTGATTTTAAATATTGAGCAAAAACTGCTGCAAATCAATGCTTTAAGAAAAGAGGATAAATTAGTATTGAGGAATCTTATTCTTAAGACAGGAGAGCTTCAAGCTATTGTAAACGACCAAAAGAAAACTATAATAGAATTAGAAGATAGAATTAAAATTTTAAAAATCACTAAATCATTAGAGAAGGGTAAAGAAAACATTGATGCAAAGCTTAAAATCAATGAAATGTTGCGGGAGATAGATAAATGCATTGGAATGTTAAATTCCTGATAAAAGAGATTCAATTTTCCTATGGAAGAAAAAGCCATAACAGTAATGATTGCGGACAGGCCATATCGTCTGACAATAGATAAAGAAGAGGAAGAGGTAGTACAAAAGGCTGCTAAGTTAATTGATCAAAAGACTAAGGAGTATTCAAGAAATTATGCGTTTCAGGATAAACAGGATTTGTTGGCAATGATTACATTGCAATTTACAACTACACTGCTTAACGAGGAAAACAAGAATAAGAAGACGCCAGACGATTTGATTGGGAAATTGGCAGCAATTGACGAAGTACTTACCAACATACTGATGGAAAAATAAATCTCACCGTTCTTTGACAAAAGCATTCAAGATAACCCGCAAGTTCGAGCATTGTTTGGAAACTCAACATATTTCCAATTAGGGTTAAGCTCATTGACATTAAGAAAAGGCCTCAACCCTTGTGGTTCTTCTACATGAAGACGGTGGACTTTCGAGATGGCAGGCAGCCCTAAAAATGTTATCTGGGGTTTCCTAAACCCTCTGAACTTTGCGGGTTTTTTTTACTTTTTTTTAATGGTTGTAAAATTTACGACCATGTTATCTATATATTTTGTACTTGTTGCGATTGTATCCCTTTCAGCAGGGGTGTTTGTGACTACTAATGTTTTACGTAAAACAATTTTACGTAAGAGCGACAGCTTATTACGAGAAGCAGAAGAGAAATCAGAAGTCTTAAAAAAAGAAAAAATCCTTCAGGCTAAAGAAAAGTTTCTTCAATTAAAAGGAGAACACGAACGGGAAATCAACGACAAAACGAATCAGCTTCAGAAAAATGAATTTCGTGTTGAGCAACGGGAAAAAGCATTTGCTGTAAAATTTGATGAATTTCAGCGTAAGCAGAAAGAATTTGCAACTCAGAAACAGCAAGTTACAACACAGGCAGAACTTCTTGATAAGAAACAAGTTGAAATAGATAAAGCCCATAAGCAACAAGTTGATAAGCTCGAGACAATTTCAGGGCTTAGTGCTTCCGATGCAAGATCAGAACTTATTGAATCTCTTAAAGAAGAGGCAAAGACAGAAGCAATGATATACGTTAAAGATATCGTTGAAGAAGCTAAAATGACAGCTAACATGGAAGCAAAGAAGGTTGTAATTGAGACTATACAACGTACTGCTACAGAGCATGCTATTGAAAATTCTGTTTCTGTTTTCAACATTGAAAATGACGAGATTAAAGGTAGGATTATTGGCAGGGAGGGCAGAAATATCCGGACCCTTGAAGCATTAACTGGTGTGGAAATTATAATAGATGATTCACCTGATGCCATTATTTTATCAGGTTTTGATCCTATGCGCAGAGAAATTGCACGTTTAAGCCTTCATAAACTCGTAACCGATGGACGCATCCACCCGGCCAGAATCGAAGAAGTTGTTGCAAAAACTAAAAAACAGATTGAACAGGAAGTTATTGAGATTGGGAAAAGAACTACCATCGATCTCGGAATTCACGGGATGCACCTTGAATTAGTTCGTTTGGTGGGTAAAATGAAATACCGTTCTTCTTATGGGCAGAACCTGCTTCAACATAGTAAAGAGGTTGCCAACCTTTGTGCTACAATGGCAGCTGAACTTGGGCTAAACCCAAAACTCGCTAAAAGAGCGGGTTTGCTGCATGATATTGGAAAAGTACCTGATACAGAACCAGAATTGCCACATGCAATCCTTGGGATGAAAACTGCTGAGAAATTTAAAGAGAAGGCTGAGGTTTGCAATGCAATAGGCGCCCATCATGATGAGGTAGAGATGGAAACTTTAATTGCGCCTATAGTGCAGGTTTGTGATGCTATTTCAGGGGCAAGACCAGGGGCAAGACGTGAAGTTGTTGAAGCGTATATCAAACGATTAAAAGATCTTGAAGAAATGGCTCTATCCTACCCCGGTGTTGTAAAGACATATGCTATTCAGGCAGGAAGAGAACTTCGTGTTATTGTAGGAGCTGATAAAGTCAACGATACAGAAGCTACCCAATTGTCATTTGATCTTAGTAGAAAGATTCAGGATGAGATGACCTACCCTGGACAGATTAAAATAACGGTTATTCGTGAAACACGAGCAGTAACATTTGCCAAATAGAAAAACACAATATTTCCATTTTTATTAAAGCTTGTGGATTTTATTAAGCAACTATAAAGTCATATATGCTGTCTTCATTAAAAGTTCCTTGTTGACAAGTCAATGCAGCAGTGCATATTTGTATAATGAGTGTTTGTAACTTTGTCGAATATTCTGATAGCTATGCATATTAATAGTTCTTTTCTGAAACTTTTGAAGCATCTATTTATTGGATTCATTCTGTATTTTTGTCTTAATTTAAGCATTTTTGCTCAGGTAGATACTTCATTTTGGTTTGTTGTACCTGAAGTTACTGTAGATCATGGCGACAGACCCATTTCCTTTGAAATTATTTCGCATGATGAACCTATTACCTATACAATAACTCAACCTGCTAATCCAGGTTTTATTCCAATAACGGGTTCAATTCCGGCAAATAGCACTGTTTCCAGGGATGTGACAGCTTTTATTGATATTTTTGAAAATAAGCCAGCCAACACTATTCTCAATTATGGCCTACACATATCAACTTCAGGCCCTGCAACGGTTATTTACAACATAAGGAATGGACCCAATCCCGATATTTTTGTTTTAAAAGGCCGGCACGCATTAGGGAAAAGGTTTTTTACACTTTTTCAAGCATCTGCCTATAATGCACCTGTGACTCCTACTCCAGCGTACAGTAGTATCGACATTATTGCAACCGAGGATAATACAACGATTACAATTACTCCGACAAAAGCCATTGTTGGTCATGCTGCTAATATTCCTTTCACAATAGTCCTTAACAGAGGTGAAACCTATTCGGCCAGAGCAATGGGCGTTCAGATTGTTGATCGCTTAAGTGGCACATTAATAGTTGCTGATAAACCGATTGCAGTTACTTTAAAAGATGATAGCATTAAAGGGCTTTATGGTAATTGTGCCGACCTGGTAGGTGATCAGATAATACCAGTTCAAAATATTGACAATGAATATATTGTAATTAAAGGTTTCCTTTCTGGTAATGATAAAGCATATGTAATGGCGATTGAAAATAATACTGATATTCATATCAATGGCAATTCAACTCCCATAACAACTTTAAATACTGGACAGACTTACACTCTGGATATAAGCCAGTTTTCCACCTATATAAATTCTGGCAAACCATTTTATCTAATGCATTTAACAGGTCAGGGGTGCGAGTATGGCTGTCCTGTATTACCATCATTAACAGGATGTTGTGATTCTAAAACAAGGATATCCTACCTTGAAAGCGGGAATATTTATACATTGATTGTTACCAGAAGCGGGAATGAGGGGAATTTTCTTTTTAACAACAATGCTGGAATTATCCAGGCCTCGATGTTTAGTGTGGTTCCTGGTACTAACAATAAGTGGATGGCAGCCAAAGTGAATCTTTCCGCCTCAATTGCCCTGGGAGCTTCTGCTACTATCAGTAATACATCTGGAACATTTATTCTTGGTTTATTAATTGCTAATGGACAAGGATGCAGGTATGGTTATTTGACAAATTACAGTAATTTACATCTTGGTCCGGATGTTACAAAATGCGCAAATATTCCATATATAATTGATCCCGGGCCTTCATGGAACTCTTCTCTTTATTCTACTGGAGATACTATTGCTCCGCTAAATGCATACGACAGTGGCGCGTATTGGGTTAAAGCGACTAATTACGAATGCTCGTTAACAGATACGATAATTATCCACAATCTTCCCGACAATAGTTTTAAGCTGGGCAATGACACATCATACTGCAATAATGATCCTTTTCCATTAACAGTAAATTCTGTGTTTATCAGTTATTTGTGGAATACCGGAACAACAGGAAATTCGATTGTAGCCACTCAAACAGGGGAATACTGGGTCAAGACCATTGATGCAAACAATTGTACTTATACTGACACAATAAATCTGCACATCAATAAATTTAAACTGCTGTCAAATTCAGATACAATTTGTTACGGAGATACATTGCAATTATTTACATCGACGGCCAATTCCTGGAATTGGCTCCCTGTTTTAAATATCTCGAATCCAAATTCTCAAAATCCATTTGTTTTTCCGAAAATTTCAACAACTTACTATATTACATCAAGTTACGACGGATCAACTTCAGCATCACCAGCTCTTACTTGTTCAGATTCTCTCAATATCCTTGTAGTTCATCACCTGACTGATACAATTCAAGACACAACTGTTTGTCTGCAAAATCAGTTAAACCTTTCAGGTACAACAGGCTATCTCCATTATTTATGGAATAACGGGCAAACAACTCAAAGTATTAATATTCAGAGTAGTGGTCTTTATTGGGTTAAAGTCTCCGATTCACTGGGATGTTCAGCAACAGATTCAGCAAACATTTTACTTATACCAACTTTAAATCTTACTACTCAACCAGCGTTTGCTTCAATTTGCAAAGGCGACAGCACAACAATAACTGTAAGTTCAGTATATCCGAATGCTCAATTCATTTGGAATACAGGTGAAACATCCCCTACAATTACTGTTAAACCTTTATCAACCACATCATATACTGTTACAGGCACATATGCTGGCTGTGAATCATCAGTTAGCCAGACAATTATAGTTAAAGCCTTGCCTATTACAAGTATAATTGCATCCAATGATACCTTATGTTTTAATGATAGCATTTTCCTTCAAGGCAATGGAGCGCTTAGCTATTATTGGGCACCTCAAAACATCAGTTCTCCCGGAGTATGGATAAAACCTTCATCATTAACCACGTATAACGTAACAGGAACTGCAATAAATGGATGTAAATCTGACACTTCAATAAGTATCACAGTAATTCCATTGCCAATAATCAGTTCGGCTGCCAACCCTCAAAGTGTTTGCCCGGGAGAGCCAATTACTTTATCAGCTACTGGAGGGAATTCTTATTTTTGGTCGCCTTACAACATTAATTCCCAACAAATTACGCTTTCTAATCCTGGAACAGGAAGTGCCACAGTAACAGGATTCGGTACCTTTGGGTGCCACGCTCAGAGTACGGTTTCTTTTAATACTAAACCATTGCCAGTATTGTCCATTAGCACAAGTAACGATAGTATATGTTTAAATGGTTCAACAGCTCTGACTGCAAATAGTACTATTACCGGAACACAATACCATTGGAGCAGCAATGAAATAACAGCGCTAATAAATGTCAGTCCTGCATTAAACAGCTGGTATACAGTTACTGGAACCGTAAATAATTGCTCATCAAAAGATTCTGTTTTAATCACAGTAATGCCGCTTCCAATAGTTATTGCCACAGGAACAACCGATACAATTTGCCCAGGTGCTCCGGTAACATTAAATGCTACCGGAGCAATTTCCTACTCATGGCAGCCTTTTAACCTGAATACACAGCAGATTAACATAAACCCCACGATATCTGTTAATTGCATTGTTACAGGATATAGTAATTTTGGCTGTTCGGCTACTGATAATTTTAATATTACTGTTTCGCCCAAGCCTGCATTGAATCTATCTTTTTCCGATGATACTATCTGTGTAGGTACGAATGTATCACTCAACATTTCATCATCTTTACCTGGAACATCATTTTTATGGAATACCAATTCCACCTCCCAGATTATTAATGTATCGCCTTCAGTCACTACACAATACTCCTGCATTGGAACCTATCAGGGATGTACATCCTCAATTACAAAAACAATAGTTGTTAACCCATTGCCAATAGTTCAGATTCAGGCAACAAATGATTCTATTTGCAAAGGCAGTTCAATGATTCTTACTGGTACGGGCGCTTCTACCTATCGTTGGGGCACACCAATATTTAACGGAACTCAATATACAGTTACTCCGAGTAGTTCAAAAACATATTATGTTACAGGTACAGATGTTAACGGGTGCAAAGGCACAAGCTCATTTCTACTCACAGTAGTACCATTGCCGGTAGTGAATGCAACCGCAACACCATCAATAATTTGTGTTGGCCAAAACATTGTCCTTTCAGCAACAGGAGCAATTTCTTATTCCTGGACACCATTCAACCTGAACGGGCAATCTGTAACAGTTGCCCCAATCGTTTCAGGTGACGCTTATTTAACTGGAACCGGGACCTTCGGATGTCAGGCAAAAGATACTGTTTCGTATACAGTAAAACCAGTTCCATCAATTGGAATCACTGCAACTCAGGATAGTATATGTAAAAATTCTTCAGCAATATTAACTGCAAACTCATCACTTGCTGGCACTCAATATAATTGGAGCACAACACAGACTGGAAATACAATTACAGTAAGTCCTTTAGTAAACACAAAATATACGGTTACAGGTACTTTAAATGGATGCTTTTCCAAAGACTCACTTTTAATAATTGTTATGCCATTGCCAACGCTTAATGCAAATGCAACACCAAATATCATCTGTCCCGGCCAAACTGTTAACTTAAGCGCGAATGGTGCAACTACATACAATTGGGCTCCTTTTAATCAAACAACTCCAACAATTACTGTTACTCCCAGCTCAACAATAACTGTAACCGTAACAGGGAGTACAAATTTTGGTTGTCAGTTATCATTGAATTTACCAATAACTGTTAAACCAAAACCTGATATCAGTTTAATAGTAACTAAAGATACAATTTGTGCAGGAGAAACTACCTCTATATCTGTCACCTCTTCTATTAACGGAACAGGATATATTTGGACAGGAGGATTAACAAATAATCCATTAACAGTTCAGCCTAATACCAGTAACACCTATGTTTGTACAGGTACGTATAATGGTTGTAGTGACGTTGATTCTATCAGAATAATAGTTAATCCCACCCCAAATGTTCAAATTTTCTCACCCAATGACTCTTTATGCATCGGCGATAGTTTATTACTATCTGGAAACGGAGCATTAACTTATATATGGTCAAGTCCGTCTTATAATGGTAATCAATATACTATCGCACCAATAATAAATACTACTTATTATATCACTGGAACCGATAATAACAATTGTAAGTCATCTGATACAATTTTTATCACTGTTATTCCACTTCCTAATGTTGTAATTAATTATTCAAGTAATACCATTTGCAGTGGTGACAGTATCTGGCTTACAGGCACTGGAGCTACAAATTATAATTGGCAACCAACTGGTAGTTTTTTTTCACAAATATTAGTATCACCTTCCACGACAACGCTCTTTAATCTTGTAGGTACAGATAATTTCGGGTGTAAAAATAATGACACATTAACAATATTCGTAAAACCAATACCCAATATTACAATAACTCCAATAAGAGATACACTATGCAAAGGGGATAGTGTAATTATTGTTGCTACATCTGACCTCATTGGGACTAATTTTATGTGGATTCCAGGGGGAACAAATGACTCAATTGTTGCAACACCTTTAATTTCTACTGTTTACACAATTATTGGCGAATTGAATGGCTGTTTTGATACAACTTATAGCAACATCCATGTAGATTTACCTCCAACAATCACATTTCTACCAAACAGCCCGATAATTTGTTCAGGTGATTCCATCACACTGAATATTCAGAGTTCGATAGCAACAACAAGTTTTCAATGGAATACTGGCATAGTGGGTAACTCTATATTGGTAAATCCTCAGCAGGATTCAACGTTTTTTGCTACATCTACCACAGGTTTTTGTAGGGCCAAAGACAGTATTGCAGTTGTTGTTCATCAGGTTCCGACAGCAACACTAATTCCAGATGATCTCAAATTATGTGAAGGTGACAGTCTAACAATTCAGGTAGTTCTTAGTCCGCCGAATTCAAGTATTACATGGAATAATGGGGCTACTTTGCCAATTATTACAATAAAACCACTTGAAACCACAGGTTATTCTTTTAAAGCAAAAAACTATGGCTGCGAATTTGATACAAGTTTCAGTGTAAGCGTGTTCCCTTTCCCAATTGTTGATTTAGGTATTAACAAGCCATTGTGTGCAGGAATGACACTCTCACTGGATGCCGGTATTGATGGAGATTATTACCAATGGAGCGATGGATCGAATGGCCAGATATTTACTACTGAGTCCCCCGGTATATTCTGGGTTAAAGTTAGTCGAAACGGTTGTATATCAACAGATACTGTAACATTAGTACCCTGTTCAGAGATCTGGGTACCTAATGCTTTCAGACCTAATGATGATGGAAGGAATGATATTTTCAGAGCTAATACTTCAGATATAAAATGGTTGGAAATGAGTATTTTTGACCGCTGGGGGAAGCTTATATTTAAAACCAGCAATATTGGTGAAGGCTGGAATGGCACTGATGGTGGCATTGAAATGCCTTCAGGCCTTTATGTCTGGGTAATTGAATATGAAGAAATTAAAACTTACACTACCCCATTTAAAAAGATAATTCGTGGTACAGTAACTTTGCTCAGATAAATAAATATAACAGTCAGAATAGCCAATAATCTTTAGCAAATTCAAAATCACTAACTATTATTCAATAGGCCAATAGATTTTTGTAAGCCATTTACTCTGGTCTTTTTCAGTCATTGGATCTGTTACATAAGATTCCCATGGAAAACCAGCAGATTTTTTATTGTTTTGTTTAATCCAATTAGTTATTGCATTGTAAGCACCGCCAACTTTTTCATAGGATCCATAATAATCAACCATTACAACTTTTGTAGCTTTTAGAGAACCACTCAGGACTCTATTATCCTCTTTAACCTTTTCAACCGGAATAGCAACCTCCATATCGAAAATATTATTATCCCAGGAATGATATATTGTAAAAGGATAAGCTTTCATTTTCAATTTATTTTTTCCGACAAATGCCATTAGCTCAACAAAGTAATTGCCCATTTTTTTGCTAATTGTTGCCATGGAACAAGTATCACGGATATATTGGTATTCAGTTTGACCGATTCTGGTCTCAATAATTTTATACTTAGGTGTTGATTCTGCAATTTCCCTTATGCTTTTCAATCCTTTCTCAAAATCAGATCCGACCATTTTATCAATAAATAATCCAAAATATCTACTAATTGGGTTGTTTCCCAAATCACTCTCCAATGTCCATCTCAAAGTAACACCTGAGTCGGCTTTGGAAATAAAAAAGCCGCCGCCAGATTTCCCCTGCTCCATGAAATTCATTTCAATTAGTAGTGTGTCGTATGGGACACATTTAGTAATTATCATGCTGCCATTACCCACTTTATCATTTTCGGATTTCCATTTATACGATGCTCCAAGGCCGGAGACAGGCCCAGAATAAGTTAATTTCATTGCTGAATCAATCTTATGCCAGGGAGACCATTTTTCCCAATTTTTAAGTGTGTTAATTTCTTCGAAGACAACAGAATTGTCTGATTTTATGAAAATGGAACGTTCAATGATAACATTTCGTGGTAGCAGAAATGAAACAATTAACAGAATAACAATGACTATTAACAATGACAATCCAATGATTTTTAAGACTCTCATAATGAATGCAAATTAGTTACTTTACAAATATAATTTAAAACTGAACTCCATTCAAAAAAAAATAATTATTACGTAACCAATTCTTGAATTTGAATTAAAAACCACATTTCAGGTTTAAATCGGCATGAAAAATAAGAAGTAGTATAAAGATATTTTCTACATTTGCACTCTTTTTTACTACTGAATAGATAACTTGACGTAATTACCTTAAAATTAGGAGATTAAAACAATGAGCAAAGAAAAATCCAACAAATTCGTATACTATTTTGGTGGCACTAAAGCCGAAGGTGAGACCACCATGAAAGAATTGCTTGGTGGAAAAGGCGCTAACCTTGCTGAAATGGTAAATGTCGGACTCCCTGTTCCAGCAGGTTTTACGATTAGCACTGAAGTTTGTACTGCTTTTTATAATAATAAGAAGAACTATCCAAAGGAATTGCAAAAACAAGTTGAAGAAAGCTTGAAGAAAGTTGAAAAGGAAATGGGAGCAAAATTTGGTGATAAATCTAATCCATTGCTTCTTTCAGTACGTTCAGGGTCCAGAAGTTCCATGCCAGGAATGATGGAAACTGTTCTTAATGTTGGTCTTAACAATGATACACGCGAAGGCCTGATAAAAAAATCAAAAAATCCTCGTTTCGTATATGACTCACAGCGTCGTCTAATTCAGATGTATTCAGATGTAGTTATGGAAAAAGCTGCAGGAATAGAGCCAAAAGAGGGTAAAGGTGTTAGAGTTCAGCTTGAACATGAACTTGAAAAAATGAAAGTTGCAAGAGGTGCTAAATTGGATACAGATTTAAGTGCTGACGACCTTAAGGAACTAATTGAGACATATAAAAAAGTAGTAAAAAAAGTACTAGGTAAGCCCTTCCCCGAAGATCCATTTGAGCAATTATGGGGAGCAATTGGTGCTGTTTTTCAGAGTTGGATGGGTAAACGGGCAATTTCTTACCGTAGGTTTGAAAACATTCCAGACGATTGGGGTACAGCTGTAAATGTACAAAGTATGGTTTTCGGGAACATGGGAGATAGTTCAGCTACTGGAGTTGCTTTTACCAGGAACCCTGCAACAGGAGATAATTATTTTTATGGCGAATGGCTTGCTAATGCTCAGGGAGAAGATGTTGTTGCCGGTATCCGTACACCAAATCCTATCAATGAGATTGGCAAAAATGAGCATACACAACATCTCGATTCTCTGGAAACCGCAATGCCAAAGGTTTACAAAGAATTGCATAAAATAGAGCGATTACTTGAAAAGCATTATCATGATATGCTTGATATTGAATTTACTATTCAGGATCAGAAGTTATACATGCTTCAATGCCGCGTTGGAAAACGTAATGGTCCGGCAGCAGTTAAAATGGCTCTTGATATGTACACAGAAAAGCTGATCACCAGAGAGCAAGCTATCATGAGGGTAGAACCTGCACAACTTGATGAATTACTTCACCCTGTGCTCGATCCGGCTGCTGAGAAAAAAGCGAATAAAATTGGAAGCGGTTTACCAGCAGGTCCTGGTGGTGCATCAGGCCAGATTGTATTCAATTCAACCGATGCTGTTGAGTGGGCTAAGAATGGAAAAAAAGTAATCCTTGTTCGTGAAGAAACAAATCCGGAAGATATTGAAGGTATGCGTTCAGCTCTTGCAATACTTACCGCCAGAGGAGGGATGACCAGCCATGCAGCATTAGTTGCCAGAGGTTGGGGGAAATGTTGCATCGTTGGTGCAGGAGGACTAAAAATTAATGCTGCTGCCAAAACAATGACTGCAGGCACTCAGGTATTCAATGAAGGAGACTTTATTTCCCTCAATGGTTCTAAAGGATATGCTTATGAAGGCGCATTAGAAATGATAGATGCCACAGAAAATCCAAGTTTACATGGATTCCTGGCACTTTGTGATCAGGTTCGTAAACTTAAAGTAAGAACCAATGCTGATACTCCAGAAGATGCAGCACGTGCGCGTGCCTTCGGTGCAGAAGGAATCGGGCTTTTCCGCACAGAGCATATGTTTTATGGTAAAAATGCGGAAGAACCATTATTCATCCTCAGAAAAATGATTGCTGCAAGTACATTGGAAGAACGAAGAAAAGCGCTTGATGAACTTTTCCCATTCGTAAAATCAGATATTAAAGGTACACTTGAAGCAATGGATGGATTCCCGGTTACAATCCGTACACTCGATCCACCGCTACATGAGTTTATTCCTGAAAGTGAAGAAGGACGGAACAAACTTTCAAAAGCATTGAATATTTCATCAGAAGAATTTGACCGGCGTGCAAAATTACTTCATGAAACCAATCCAATGATGGGGCATCGTGGTGTTAGGCTAGGGATTACCTACCCTGAAATTACAGAAATGCAGGTTCGCGCAATTCTTGAAGCTACAGCTGAACTTCTTAAAGAAAAAAAGAAGGTCCTTCCTGAAATCATGATTCCAGTTACCTGTGTTGATGCAGAAATTAACCATCAGTATGAAATCGTTAACAGAGTTTATGCTGAAGTGCTTGCCAAATTTAAAATGAAAGAAATTCCACATTTGGTGGGAACGATGATAGAAATCCCGAGAGCTGCTTTAACTGCAGATAAAATTGCAAAAACAGCTCAATTCTTCTCTTTTGGTACCAATGACCTTACTCAAATGAGTTTTGGTTTTTCAAGAGATGATATTGGTGGCTTCCTTCCAGATTATATTTCAAAAAACATATTGCCGGTTGATCCATTTCAGGTAATTGATTTTGAAGGAGTTGGCGAACTTATGAAGATAGCAGTGGATAAAGGCCGCAGCTCAAGAAAAGATCTGAAGATCGGTATATGTGGAGAACATGGAGGAGAACCAGCATCGGTTGAATTCTGTCATAGGTTAGGTTTTAACTACGTAAGTTGTTCACCATTCCGCGTTCCAATAGCACGACTAGCAGCTGCTAAGGCAGTAGTACGTGAAAAATTGACTGCAGAAAAAGGTAAAAAGACCAAGGTTGAACCTAAAAAGAAGACTGTTAAAAAGTCAAAATAATTTCATAATATTGTGGGCAAATCTGAATTTTGTCCGGTAAATTAGCAGACAACATTAATCATGTTGTCTGCCTTGTTTCTTAAGGAATGTGTGTGAATAAATAATATAACCAATACATCAATAGCATGGAATCAAACAACAGTCTGCTAAAAGAACTTTCACAAAAATTGAATCTCTCTCAATATGGCATTAACAGTGCAGATGAGATTTATTACAACCTCTCTTATGATGAACTTTACGAACATGAAACAGACCCTGCATTAGAGGGTTTTGACAGAGGGTTCGTAACAAACACAGGTGCAATAAATGTTGATACTGGGATTTTCACAGGAAGGTCGCCAAAAGACAAATATATTGTTCAGGAAGAAACTTCTGAAGACAATATCTGGTGGGCAACTCCTGGTCGGAAAAGCTCTGATAATAAGGCAGTTTCTGAAGAAACCTGGAAAGAATTAGTTGGTCTTTCCCAGACACAACTCAGTGGCAAAAAACTATATGTAACAGATGCTTTTTGTGGAGCTAATGAAAATACCAGATTAAAGATCAGGGTAATTTCAGAAGTTGCCTGGCAATCACATTTTGTTAAAAATATGTTTATAAGACCTACAGAAGAAGAACTTATTGATTTTCAACCAGATTATGTATTAATGAACTCATGCAAAACTGTAAATCCTGATTTCAAGGAAATGGGAATGAACAGTGAAGTATTTGTAGTTTTCAATCTGAAAGAAAAAATGGCTGTAATTGGTGGTAGCTGGTATGGAGGAGAAATGAAAAAAGGGATGTTCTCCATAATGAATTATTACCTTCCTCTTCATGGAATTGCATCAATGCATTGCTCAGCAAACATGGGCTCTGATGGTGATACTGCAATATTCTTTGGCCTCTCCGGAACAGGAAAAACTACATTAAGTGCCGACCCTAAACGTAACTTAATTGGTGACGATGAACATGGCTGGGATAATGAAGGTGTGTTTAATTTTGAAGGCGGTTGTTATGCAAAGTGTATTAACCTTTCTAAGGAAAATGAACCAGATATCTACAATGCTATCCGGAAGGATGCACTATTAGAGAACTTAGTTTACGACGAAAATGGCGCTATCGATTTTGCCAGCAATGCAAAAACAGAAAATACCCGTGTTTCATATCCAATTCATTTTATAAATAATATTGTAAAACCAGTTTCTAAAGGTGGGCATCCGAAAAATATTATTTTTCTCACGGCTGATGCTTTTGGCGTTTTGCCACCGGTATCTAAACTTAGTTACGACCAAACAATGTACCACTTCCTAAGTGGTTATACTGCGAAAGTTGCAGGTACGGAGCGTGGTATCAAAGAACCATCACCAACCTTTTCATCATGTTTTGGGCAGGCATTCTTGATGTTGCATCCTACAAAATACGCTCAGGAGCTTGCTAAGAAAATGGAAGAACATGGCTCGTCAGCTTGGTTAGTAAATACCGGATGGATAGGTGGAGCTTATGGAACAGGGAAACGTATTGATATTCCTTCAACCCGCGCAATAATTGATGCAATTCTTGATGGCTCTCTTTTGGAGGCTGAATATGAAGAACTCCCAGTATTTGGCTTACAGATTCCAAAGAGCTGTAACAATGTAGATTCCAAAATCCTTAATCCACGTAACCTATGGACTGATCCAACAGGATGGGATGCCTCAGCACTGAATCTTGGTGGAAAATTTATAACAAATTTTGAAAATTTCACTGACAATGATGAAGGCAAACGGCTGATAGCAGCTGGACCAAAGATTTAATTATATTTGGTATTTTACTTTATATTACTTTTCTTATGCCAAAGGGCGTCTCATTATGGAGACGTCCTTTGTATTTCAGTAAAATGCATTAGCAGTTCACCACATTAACTTCAATCCCCGTTTTTTCAATTACATTTGCACTATGAATTGTTTAGCTGTTGATTGTGTATCAAAGTCTTTCGGGGATAAGATCCTTTTTGAAAATATTACTTTTGGAATGGAGGTTGGCCAGAAAGCAGCTTTAATTGCCAGGAATGGAGTAGGCAAAACAAGCCTTCTCAATATAATAACTGGCATTGACAGTCCTGATTCAGGAAATGTAACAATCCGCAAGGAACTAAAAGTTTCATATTTACCTCAGAACCCATTGTTTGATGATAATGCCACAGTTCTTGAAGTTCTGTTTGCTTCGGAGAATGATTTTATAAATGCTATCCGGAACTACGAAAGTGCACTAAACCTTATAAAGCATGAGGATACTTCTGAAAACCACAAAATTTTTGAAGTTTGTATAGCAGAAATGGACCGGCTGAGTGCCTGGGATTTTGAGTCTAAGGTCAAAGAAATTCTTGGGCGATTCCTGATTGAAGATCTTGAGCAGAAAATTTCCGAACTCTCCGGCGGGATGAAAAAAAAACTTGCTCTTGCGAAAACGTTGATAGAGGAAGTTGATTTTCTGATTCTTGATGAACCTACAAATCATCTCGATATAGAGATGATTGAATGGCTGGAAGAATATCTTACACGGGAAAAACTTAGTTTATTATTGGTTACACACGACAGGTATTTCCTTGACTCTATCTGTGATACGATATTTGAGCTTGAAGGGGGAGAAATGCGACGTTATAATGGGAATTACGATTACTATCTTGAGAAAAAAACTGAAAGAGAGTACAACGAGGCAGCTGAACTTGATAAAACAAAAGGATTATTCAGAAGAGAGCTCGACTGGATGCGGCAATCGCCACAAGCAAGAACTGGAAAATCCAAAGCCCGAATAGATTCTTTTTATGGTCTGAAAGATAAAGTTTCAAAAAAACTTGCTTCAAAACCTGCTGAATTACAGGTTAAAACTCAACGAATTGGAAATAAAATTTTAGAGTTAAATAATATCTGTAAGAGTTATGGCCCCAAAATGATCGTTGATGATTTTTCTCATATTTTTAAACGAGGTGAAAAGATTGGTATAGTTGGCCGGAATGGTGCAGGAAAAACTACCCTGATGGAAATGATCTCAGGAAGAACTAATCCTGATAAAGGTAAGATTCAACGTGGTTTAACGATGGTTTTCGGGCATTTTTCTCAGGAAGGAATTCAACCATCGGGTGATAAAAGGGTACTTGAGATTGTAAAAGAAGTAGCTGAAGTTATTCCTTTGGGAGATGGAAGAGAGATGTCGGCTGCTCAATTCCTTTTTCATTTTGGATTTAATTTTGATACACAGTATAATTACTATTACAGTTTAAGTGGAGGAGAAAGACGAAAATTATCCTTACTGATGACACTTATTCAGAACCCGAATTTCCTGCTACTTGACGAGCCAACAAATGATCTTGATATCTTTACCCTTAACATATTAGAAGATTTTTTGAGTAATTTTGGAGGTTGCATAATGTTTATCTCACACGACAGGTTCTTTATAGACAAATTGGCAGATCATATTTTTATTTTCGAAGGGGACGGAAAGATAAAAGATTTTTACGGAAGTTATTCAGAATACAGAGTTCAAAAAGCCAAAACAGAGTCCATACAACGAAAAAAAATTGCTGCTGAAAAACCAAAAAAAGAAGAGTTCAGGAGTAAGGACACCAAGCAGAAATTATCCTATAAGGAAAAAGTTGAATACGAAACATTAGAAACAGAAATTGCTTCTATGGAGGAAGAGAAAGACGATCTATTAAAAAAGTTGAGCAGTGGAAACAGTACAGTTGCTGAGCTACAAAGTTGGTCGGGTCGGTATTCAATTGTCGAAAACATGATTGAAGAGAAAACCGAGCGTTGGATGATTCTTGCAGAAAAAGAACAATTAATCTAAAAAATTAACTATCTTGCTTGCTTTTTTTTGGTAATTTTTTTATAATTTAAAACCCAAAATAATCATGAAGCATCATTCCTTTGTTGTAGACTCAATTGAAAGTTTTTGCAGTTCAATGGACGAAATACTTACAGTGGATTTCAAACCAAATGTTGGTATTGTGTTTTCTTCAATTAAAATTGGAATACCTGAACTTGCTAGAGCAATGAACAATTATACTATTGACTTTATTGGTAGTAGCTCATGTGGTGAGATATTATCGATAAATGAAAAGTCCTCAGTTTTTGAAGGCTCATGCGTTGTTACCTTGCTTGAAATTGACAAGAATTTTTATAAAATTGTAAGTGTAAATGGCGAAGGGAAAACTTCATTTGATCTTGGAAAGGAAGTTGGTAAATCAGGCAAACAACTTTTTGAATCTCCTGCATTTATTATAGTTTGCAGTAGTTTAAATACAGATGGGGAGCAGTTGGTAAAAGGATTAGTTGATAGTTGCGGGCCAGAAGTTCCTATTTTTGGAGGATTAGCTGGAGATGATAGTCTATTCAAGGAAACCTTTGTTTTTGGGAATGGCTTTTTCTTAACTAATGGTGCTCTTGCACTCATCTTTGATAATACCAGGATTAAAGTAGATGGTATTGCAACAAGCGGATGGATTGGCTTAGGTGCAGAAAAAACAGTGACCAGAGCTGAGGGGAATGTTGTTTATACTATTGATAATGAAAGCGCTCTTGATTTTTACATAAAATACCTGGGAGTTGATGAGCATGATCTGCCCGAGATTGGAGTGGAATATCCAATGCTTGTAATGCGTCCTGACGGCGCAAATGTTTTAAGAGCCGTTATGATGGTAGATCTCGAAGTTCGCTCTTTAATCTTTGCCGGCACTGTGCCTGAGGGTGCTAAAGTTAAATTTTCAAGTTCTCCTGGATTTGAAGTGGTAGATTTTGTAAAGAAAGATTTGAAAAAATATTTCGAAATCTTCCCTGAATCAGATTTATTATTACTCTTCTCTTGCATGGCTCGACATATGGCAGTAGGGCCAATGGTTGAGGAAGAAATAGTTGAAGCTGCCAGATTGTGGAATCTTCCGGTAACTGGTTTCTTTACTTATGGCGAAATTGGAAAAAATATGGTTGGAAATTGCGATTTTTTTAATGAGACTTTTACATTAGTCACTTTAAAGGAACAATAAACCTACTTTTATCAATATGAAAACAGAACACCTTAAGGAACAAATCAGGCAATTAGCTGATTCTAACGTTTCTGATCTAATAATATCAGACTTAATGGTTTCTATTGAAAAAATTGATGCAATTATCCAGCAAACTGAATTTAAATACAACAGGGCTAATAAAGAAAAAGGCGTTGCATATTCCATTCTTAAAACGATCTCGGATGATCTTACAAAAAGTGAAAAGCGTTATAAAGTTATAGTTGATCACGTTAATGATGTACTTTTTACAACTGATATTGATGGATTATATTTATTTCTTAATCCCGCATGGGAAGAAATTACAGGATTTAAAATTAAAGAAAGTCTGGGAAAAGATTTTTCTGAGTTTATCCATCCGGATGACAGAGAACTCAATAGAATCTATTTCCTGCCATTAATTTCTAAAGAAAAAGATAGTTGCAACCATGAAATCAGGTTTTTAACACTTTCTGGCAACATAAAGTGGATTGAAGTAAATGCTCGTCTTGCTTATGATGAGAACGCTAATATAATTGGTACAACAGGAATTCTGACAGATATAACCGACCGAAGAGCCGTGTTTTCTGAGTTAATAAAAGCAAAAGAGGAAGCTGAATCTGCAACAAGAGCCAAATCTGAGTTTTTAGCAACAATGAGTCATGAAATCAGAACACCAATGAATGGCGTAATTGGAATGACCAGTTTACTATTACAAACAACTCTTTCTGGCGAACAAAAGGATTATGCTGAAACGATAAGACTAAGCGGTGAAAATCTTTTATCCATAATAAATGACATTCTGGACTTTTCAAAGATTGAGTCAGGAAAAATGGATCTTGAAATTCATCCTGTAGATATTCGCACAACTATTGAAGAAGTAATAGACTTGCTTGCATCTAAATCAACAGAAAAAAACATTGAATTATTCTTCTCTGTCGACCAAAAAATAGCTTCACACATAGTTAGTGATTTGACCCGATTAAGGCAAATTCTTGTAAATCTGATTGGTAACGCAATAAAATTCACTGAAAAGGGTGAAATAATAACTTATGTAACAGAAAAACACTCTACTGACAAAGAGGTTATAATTGAGTTTTCTGTAAAAGATACGGGAATCGGTATCCCTATTGAAAAACAACGGAATTTATTTAAACCTTTTTCGCAAATTGATGCTTCGACTAGTAGAAAATACGGAGGGACAGGATTAGGTCTTGCAATTTGTGCAAAACTGGTGGAAATGATGGGTGGTCAAATTTTAGTTGAAAGTAAACTAGGCGAAGGATCAACATTTAGCTTTACAATAACTACTAGTTATGCTCTTCCTGAGTTTATACCGCCACATGAACCAGTAAAAATTGCGACTTTAACTGGCAAAAATATTTTAATTGTTGACGATAATCTTACAAACCTTGAAATACTAAAAACTCAATGCAGGTATTGGGGTATGATTCCCACAACCGCTATCAATGGTATAGAAGCTCTGGACTATTTAAAGAAAGGCGAACAATATGATGTTGCTGTTATCGACATGTTAATGCCAGTAATGGATGGCTTGGCACTCGGGATTGAAATCAGAAAGATAAGGACCAGAGAAGAGTTGCCAATGATAATGCTTACATCGATGGGCAATAAACATCCTGCTCTTATATCAGCAGGGGTTTTTGCACATTTTATCAATAAACCAATCCGTCACTCTCAATTATTTGAAATTCTTGGCGAAACAATAACAGGAAAACAGAAAGAACAAATAGCTGATAGAAAGGCAGGAGATCATTTGCGACATATTGCTGATATCTATCCAATGAACATTCTTATTGCTGAGGACAATGTTATTAATCAGAAACTTATAGGAAAAGTATTTTCGATAATGGGATATACACCAGATGTTGCAGCCAATGGATTAGAAGTTATTGAAGCCCTTGAAAGACAACATTATGACATTATTTTCATGGATATTCAAATGCCAGAAATGGATGGTCTTCAAGCTACTGCTGAGATTATTAATCTTTGGGGTAAAAAACGTCCATATATAATTGCTATGACGGCTAATGCCATGGCAGGCGACAGGGATGTCTGTTTAAAAGTCGGAATGGATGACTATATGAGTAAGCCTATTAAACTAGATGTAGTACAGAATATGCTTATTGAATTCTACACAAATAATTCTAAATCGACTAAAATAAACTAGTCAAAATCCAATTTATGATTAATAAACAACTAACTGACCCACAAAGTATTGTAGTGGTTGGAGGCTCTGCGGATATCAGCAAACCTGGTGGAAAAATTCTTAAGAATATTATTGATGGCGGGTATAAAGGCAAATTGTATGTGGTGAACCTGAAAGAATCGGAAGTTCAGGGAATCCAGTCTTTCTCAAACCCAGCTGAATTACCCCAGGTAGATCTTGCAATACTCGCTATTGCTGCAAAATTTTGTCCTGACACAATTGAATTTCTCACTAAAGAAAAGAATACCAGGGCATTTATTATTCTATCTGCAGGATTCTCAGAAGAAAGCGAAGCTGGTGCAGAACTTGAGCATCAAATTGTTGAAACAATTAATAATGTTGGTGGAAGTTTGATAGGACCAAATTGCATTGGCATGCTTAACCAAAATTATGCCGGTATTTTCACAACTCCTATTCCAAAACTGGACAACATGGGTTGTGATTTTATTTCTGGTTCAGGTGCGACAGCAGTTTTTATTATTGAGGCTGGAACTCCAAAAGGGCTCACATTTTCCAGTGTATATTCAGTTGGCAACAGTGCTCAAATGGGAGTTGAAGATATACTGGAGTACCTTGATAAGAGTTTTGATCCGGATACTTCTTCAAAAGTTAAACTTCTCTATATTGAAAGTATAAATAAACCACAGAAACTACTGAAGCATGCTACTTCATTGATAAAGAAGGGTTGTAGAATTGCTGCAATAAAAGCAGGCAGTTCAACAGCAGGAAGCAGAGCAGCATCATCACATACAGGAGCACTTGCAAGTTCAGATGTTGCTGTTGACACATTATTCAGAAAAGCTGGCATCGTAAGATGTTATGGACGTGAAGAGCTTACAACTGTAGCCAGTATTTTTATGCATAAAGAACTGAAAGGCAGAAATATAGCAATTATAACGCATGCAGGAGGTCCGGCAGTGATGCTTACAGATTCGCTTTCAAATGGTGGACTGGAAGTTCCTCATATTGACCATCACGGTGCACCTGAATTATTATCAAAGTTATTCCCGGGTTCATCTGTAGCCAATCCGATCGACTTTCTGGCAACAGGAACGGCTGAACAACTTGGAACGATTATCGACTATGCTGATAATCAGTTTGAAAGTATTGATGGGATGGCTGTAATATTTGGCAGCCCCGGCCTTTTTGAAGTTTATGATGTATATAAACTTCTTGATGAGAAGATGAACACATGTAAGAAGCCGATCTTTCCAATTCTTCCATCTATTATTAATGTGAAGGATGAAATCGGCTATTTTCTGTCGCTTGGACGAATAAATTTCCCCGATGAAGTAGCATTCGGGAGTGCTCTTTGCAAAGTTTACAATACTCCAAAACCGGCTGAGTTTATCCCCTACCCTTTTACCATTGATAAAATGACGATTCGGAAGATAATTGAAAGTTCCGAAGATGGATATATTTCGCCCGGCTCTATTCAGAAATTACTGGATGCTGCTGGTATTCCAAGAGCTGGGGAAGCAGTGGTAAATTCCAAAGAAAGTGCAATGGAAGAGTCGGAAAAACTAAGCTTCCCTGTTGTAATGAAAGTTGTTGGTCCGGTTCATAAATCTGATGTTGGCGGAGTTGTGCTTAACGTCAAAACACAGCAAGAAGTTGGAATTCAATTTGAAAGGATGATTCAGATAAAAGATACTACTGCAATCCTGATTCAACCAATGCTTTCCGGCACAGAACTGTTTGTTGGAGCGAAGTCCGAGCCCAAATTCGGCCATATGATTTTATGTGGTCTTGGTGGTATTTTTATTGAGGTATTAAAAGATGTAAGCGCCGGACTTGTTCCTTTATGCAGGGATGAGGCACTTTCAATGATTCATAATTTAAAGAGTTACAAGATTATACAAGGAGTACGCGGACAGGAAGGAATAAGCGAAGAACGTTATGCAGATATTATTCTCCGTTTATCAGCCTTATTGGAAGCTGCACCTGAGATTACTGAACTGGATTTGAATCCATTGCTAGGGAAAGGCGATAAAATAGTGGCTGTTGATGCCCGAATACAAATCAAAAAGTAAAAAAAAGAGGCTGATCAAAAATTGAATCAGCCTCTTTTTTTTCAAATCAAATGCGCTTTATTTTACAATACGCATTTTATAGAACGATCTCCAGACGAAGTATAAAGCTACAGCAAAGAATACTCCTCCCACATATGGAGCAATGGAGTAGAAACTATCAGAGATAGCAATTTCCATTGCAAGAAGACCAAAAAGAGTGGTGAACTTAATAATTGGATTGAGCGCAACAGAAGAAGTATCTTTGAAAGGATCTCCAACTGTATCACCAACGATAGAAGCCTCATGCAAAGGAGTACCTTTCTCTCGGAGGTCAACTTCAACTACTTTTTTAGCATTGTCCCATGCACCACCGGCATTAGCCATAAAGAGAGCCTGGAATAAGCCAAACACAGCAATAGAAATCAGATAGCTAACAAAGAAAGATGCAGCTGCGTACATATGAGCTGGAGTTGAAGCAGCCATGTCGCGATAACCTGCCATAAACGCGAAAGCTAAAGCAAAAGAAAAGATTGCAATAAAAATGTTGAACATTCCAGTCTGTGCATATTGAGTACAGATTTTTACAACTTCCTTTGAGGTCTCGATTGAAGCACTGCTATCAGCACCTTCCTCAAGTTTAATGTTCTTCTTAATATATTCCACAGCACGATAGGCACCAGTTGTAACGGCCTGAATCGAAGCTCCGGTAAACCAATAAATTACAGAACCTCCTGCGAGGAAGCCAAGAATAGTATATGGATTAAGGATATTGAGAATAGTTTCAGGTTCGATTCCAAATTTCTGTTTGATAACCAGAATCAGAGAAAAGATCATTGTTGTAGCTCCAACAACAGCAGTACCAATAAGTACAGGCTTTGCAGTAGCTTTGAATGTATTACCAGCTCCATCATTAGCTTCAAGGAAATGTTTTGCATTTTCGAAATCAGGTTTGAAGCCAAAATCTCTTTCAACTTCAGCAGCAATATTTGGCCTCTCTTCAATTAAAGAAAGTTCATAAATACTTTGAGCATTATCAGTAACAGGACCATAACTATCTACAGCAATAGTTACAGGGCCCATTCCAAGAAAGCCAAATGCCACAAGGCCGAAAGCAAAAATGGAAGGATAAATCATAAGCTCAGACAGACCATAAGTCGAAGCAAAATAAGCCACAAACATAAGAACAAGAAATACCATACCCTGCCAGAAAGCACTGAAATTTCCTGCTACTAAACCAGATAGGATATTGAGTGAAGCTCCGCCTTCGCGTGAAGCTGTAACAATTTCGTTTACGTGGTCAGATTTAGGACTGGTAAAGATCTTGGTAAATTCAGGAATAAGAGCAGCGCCCAGAGTTCCACAGCTTATGATAATGGACAATGTAAGCCATAAATCATTGGCAAGTTGGCTTAGCATAACATAACTAACCACGAAAGTAACTAATATAGAAATAATTGAAGTAATCCAAACGAGTGAAGTCAATGGTTTTTCAAAGTCCATATCTAAAGCGTCTTTATATTTCGCAGTTGTATACAGTTTATTTATGTAGAAGGCAACAATTGAAGTAACAACCATCAGAATGCGCATAACAAAAATCCAGGTAAGCAAAAGGGTCTGATCTGCAACCTGCATAACTGCCAGAACAATAAAACTAATAAGAGCAACACCAGTAACACCATATGTTTCAAAACCATCGGCAGTTGGGCCAACGCTATCACCAGCGTTATCGCCGGTACAGTCTGCAATTACTCCAGGATTACGAGGATCGTCCTCTTTAATTTTGAAAACCACTTTCATCAGGTCGCTTCCAATATCAGCGATTTTGGTAAAAATACCACCTGCAATACGTAAGGCAGAAGCTCCAAGTGATTCACCAATAGCAAATCCAATAAAACTGGCTCCGGCAAATTCGCGTGGGATAAACAAAAGGATAATAAGCATCATAATTAGTTCAACACTTACAAGCAAAACTCCAATGCTCATACCAGCATCCAGGGGAATGTTGAGTAATTTAATCGGTTTGCGTTCGAGTGAAGCAAATGCCATACGGCTGTTAGCAAGCGTATTCATGCGGATACCAAACCAAGCAACGCCATATGATCCCAGAATTCCAATAACAGACCACATGAGAATAAGCAGAACTCCCCCAAAACCCATATGCTCAAGGAATCCGAAGTAGAAACCAATACAAGCTGCGATAAAAACAAACAGAATCACCAGGAATTTACCTTGCTGAATCAGGTATGTTTTGCAGGTTTCAAAAATGATATTTGCAACATCCAGCATACTTTTGTGTGCTTTCAATTTTTTTACCTTAACAAACTGGTAATAACCAAAAAGCAATCCCAAAACGCAAATCACAAACCCCATCAAAAGGAGATTGTTTTGTTCAGGACCAAGGTCCGGGATTTTAAGATCGGCTTCACTGGCAAAAGTGATAAATGGCATCAAAAGGATACCTAACGCTGCATAGATTTTTTTCATAAATCGGATTTTATTGGTTAACAATGTTTTAACAAAAACAAAGGCAGATTACTAAACATATATGCGACCATTATGTACAGATAATCGGGGTGCAAATGTACCATATTTTCCAAGCTATTCAAATTCTTATGAAGAAACATAAATATGTACACTACTAATTACCAGAATGTGAAGACTTTATCTATATCTTTCTGTATTTTTCAGAACTTAGTAAAAATGAAAGATGCAGCTTAAAGAATTTTTCATAATTTTATATTCCCTTAATTTCCGTAATGCAAGGGGCATAGTTGACTATAAAATACTGAATGGAGAAGATTAAGTTAGAGATCGTTGGAATGTCTTACAGCCAATCCCAAAGCGGAGCGTATGCATTGATTTTGGGTGAAGTAGAAGGAGCAAGAAGGCTTCCAATAATAATTGGTGGATTTGAAGCTCAAGCAATTGCAATAGAACTTGAAAGAATAAAACCTACCCGGCCATTAACACATGATCTGTTCAGGAATTTTGCCTCAACATTTGGCATTATGATTACCGAAGTTCTGATTAACAAATTCCATGAAGGCGTATTTTATTCTCAACTAAGTTGTTTTGACGGGGAAAAAGAAGTTGAAATTGATTCAAGAACTTCTGATGCTGTAGCGCTAGCCTTACGGTTTCATTGTCCGATTTACACCTATGAGAGTATAATGTCAACAGCTGGTGTGGAAATGAAAGATGATCAGGAGGAAATTGAAGAACTCCCAAGTGAAACAGAAAATATTGAGGAAGGTTATTCTGGTTTAAGTCTTGCTGAGTTAGAAGAACTCCTTACAAAATCAATTGAGAATGAGGATTATGAGAAGGCCTCACTAATCAGGGACGAAATTAAGCGGCGGAGATAATAACTTCTCTGCCATCAAAAAATAAAAACCTATGACTATCAAGCATCGTTTAATACTGATGAATTTTCTTCAGTTTTTTATCTGGGGATCATGGCTTATAACAATTGGTGTCTACTGCGTTAATACATTACACTGGTCTTTTACAGAGTTCGGGGCAATTTTCTCTACAATGGGATATGCTTCATTATTTATGCCAGCAATTGCAGGCATTATTGCTGACCGTTGGATCAATGCTGAACGGTTGTATGGCTCATTTCATATTATGGGAGGAGTTATTCTTTTTTGTGTACCAATGGTAAAGGATCCAAGTACGATGTTTTGGGTAATGATGGTAAATATGATTTTCTATATGCCTACCATTTCACTGTCGATAACTGTTGCATATTCTGCGTTGAAAGGTAAAGGTCTTGATATTATTAAAGAATATCCGCCAATCCGTGTATGGGGAACTATCGGGTTTATTATTGCTCTTTGGACTATCAGTCTCAGCAGATTTGAAACTACTTCTGCACAATTTTATGTTGCTTCAATTGCATCTTTTTTCCTTGGAATTTATTCATTTACGTTGCCTAAATGTCCCCCTCTTGCTCAAGGTCATAAAAAAGGTATTGTCGATGAACTTGGGTTAAATGCCTTTGCTCTCTTTAAAAATACAAAAATGGCGATCTTTTTCATTTTTGCTTTATTATTGGGCGCATCATTACAATTAACCAATGCTTATGGTGACTCCTTTCTACATGATTTTGCACTTATTCCAAAATTTTCAGACCTTATTACTGTAAAATATCCTGCGATAATAATGTCTATTTCACAAATCTCAGAAACCCTGTTTATTCTTACTATTCCATTCTTTCTGAAAAGATTTGGAATAAAAAATGTTATGCTGTTCAGCATGGTAGCCTGGATTCTGCGTTTTGGCTTGTTTGCCTATGGTGATCCCGGTGCAGGTTTGTGGATGATCATCCTTTCATGCATTATTTATGGAATGGCATTCGATTTTTTCAATATTTCAGGTTCTCTTTTTGTTGAAACTCAGAGCGATCCCACCATTCGTGCCAGTGCACAGGGATTATTTATGATGATGACAAATGGGATTGGAGCTGTACTGGGAAGCACAATTAGTGGTATTATAATTGATAAGTATTTTAAAAATGGACTTCATAATGACTGGCATGGAATCTGGCTTGCATTTGCAGCGTATTCACTTGTAGTGGCAGTTCTCTTTGCTATTTTGTTTAAACACAAACATGATCCTAAGGAAATGCAAACCATAACTCATTGATTAAGTAGATTTTAAAATAATGATTCAATATAAATCCCTATTACAGCATGTACTCGAAAACGGTGTTCAGAAAGCTGACAGAACTGGGACAGGTACATTAAGCGTTTTCGGTTACCAGATGCGTTTTAATCTTTCAGATGGATTTCCTGTTATGACAACCAAAAAGTTGCATTTACGGTCGATAATTCATGAATTACTTTGGTTTATTAAAGGATCATCTAACACTAATTATCTAAAGGACAATAAAGTAAGTATATGGGATGAGTGGGCAGACCCGGATGGGAACCTCGGTCCTGTTTATGGATATCAATGGAGATCCTGGCCGGACTATAATGGTGGTTACATTGATCAGCTTGCCAATGTTATTAGGGATATCAAACTTAATCCTGATTCCAGACGACATATTATTTCAGCCTGGAATGTAGGTCAGCTTGATGATATGGCTTTGCCTCCCTGTCATATGTTTTTTCAATTTTATGTCGCCAATGGAAGGTTATCATGCCATATGTACCAAAGAAGTGCTGACATTTTCCTGGGCGTTCCGTTTAATATTGCCTCTTATGCCTTGTTTACCATGATGATAGCCCAGGTTTGTGGTTTGGAGGCAGGAGATTTCGTACATTCTTTCGGTGATGCACATATTTATAACAACCATATTGAACAATGTAGGTTACAGCTGTCCCGTGAACCTTTCCCATTGCCAAAAATGAGAATAAATCCTTCACGAAAAAATATTGATGATTTCATTTTCGAAGATTTTGAACTTACTGATTATCAATTCCATCCACATATTAAAGGTGAAATTTCAATTTAAAGTCTGAATAAATTATTATGCCTCATCTGTCTATAATAGTAGCAATTGCTGAGAATTGGGGAATCGGAAAGGATAATGAACTCCTTGTTAAAATCCCGGGAGATCTGAAGCATTTCAAAGAGATTACAACTGGCCATATGGTTATAATGGGTAAACGTACCTGGTACTCTTTGCCTAATCGTCCGTTACCCAATCGTGTTAATATGGTTATTACTGATGTTCCCGACGAAGAACTTGAAGACGGCTGCCTCATGGCTTATTCTATTGAAGATGCTGTTCAAAAAGCGGATCCGGAAAAAGAGAGTTTTATAATCGGCGGCGGAATGATTTACAAGCAATTCCTTCCACTTGCAGATAAGCTTTATTTAACACGGGTTCACAAAGATTTTAATGCAGACACTTTTTTTCCGGAAATCAATTTCGAAGATTGGGAATTAATTTCAGAAGAGAAGCATCCGGAAGCAAAGGAAACTGCAGGATTTGAGTTTACTTACCAGATATGGGAAAGGATCAAGAGTTCATAATATACACTTAAACACCTGAAGAGCAAAGAGATAATCCTGAATATGTAATTAATAGAGTAAACGAGCTGTTGAAGCGCGTTTACAATGAGATCTTATACAAGGATTTGATCAGCAGGTTTTTAAATTCAATTCCAGACCAAAATCATGTTTTTTGCTTCTTTTTCTTCGCAGCAGGAAATAATACATTGTTAAGAATTAGCCGATACCCGGCTGAATTCGGATGCAGGTTAAGATCCGTTGGCGGATCACCGACAAAATGGTTATAATCTTCAGGATCGTGACCACCATAGAAGGTAAACGTTCCTTTGCCGAATTCACCATGAAGGTATTTTACTTCAGCTGCAGATTTGTTCTCACCCATTACCAGCACACCTGGTTTAATGCAGGATGCACGAAATGAAGTGGTTTGCCCCATAAAGCCTTTTAAAATTCTTTCATGGCTCTGACACAGCATTGTTGGAACCGGGTCCCATTTTGCTGAAAAATCAAACAACGTAAAGAAATCGCTGGTTTTAGGTACTTTCCTGGAATGAGTTACATCAATATTGGATATTGCATACTCATAAGGATTAGTAACTATTTTGAAATTTGTAAACGCAAAACAGTTTTCGTAATTTAATTTTGACTGGGAATTTGCATCCATAGCATCACCATCGAAAGGGACATCACAAATATCTATACCATCAGCTGCCAAAGCAACATCGTAACTATCAGGTGCTGAGCACATTGCAAAAAGATAACCACCACCCGCAGTAAAATCACGAATTTTTTTAACTACAGCCAATTTACATTGTGATACTTTTGAAAATCCTAATTTCTGAGCAATCTGCTCCTGAAGGCGAACATCTTCCTGATACCAGGCAGCATTCCTGTAGGCTCCCCAGAATTTCCCATATTGACCAGTAAAATCCTCATGATGAAGATGTAACCAATCATATAATGGAAGTTTTCCCTGCATTACCTCTTCATCATAAACTTTATCGAAAGGTATTTCGGCATATGTCAAAGCCATAGTTACGGCATCGTCCCAAGGGCGTTTACCGGGAGGAGTATAAACAGCGATTTTCGGAACTTTATTAAGTTCAACAGCATCCATGTTTGTTGAAGGATCTGAAATTTCGGTCAGAATGGCTGTGGATTGCGCATCAGCAATAACCTGATAGGTAACTCCACGTATAACACATTCGTTTTCAATAGTTTTCCCAAATTTGCACATAAAACTTCCACCCCTGTAGTTTAATAGCCAGTAGACATCAACATTATTTTTGAGGACCCAAAAAGTAATTCCGTAGGCTTTCAGATGGTTTTTCTGAACCTCGTCCATTGGTATTAAAATATACGCAGCAAAGGTATTATAAGCAGAAACTGTAAGTAGAAGAGTGATTATCAGGGTTCTATAAATTCTCGGCATACAAATAAAATGATATTAATTTAACTGATCAATTTGCTAATCTATATAACAAGTGAAAAGCAAAAATAGTATTAAAATGGTACATCTTCTACCTCATCATCGTTCATTCTGGATTGTAATGTTCTAATATTCAATCCATTATCAAAGTTTTGATTAGGAGAAATATTGCCTCCCTGACCAAAATCCTGGTCGAGTTCAGCAAATTTTGCAAAATGTCCGATAAATCTTAACCGAACTTCATCGAGTGGACCATTACGGTGTTTCGCAATAATGATATCAGCAAGGCCAGCAGTTGGAGTACCATCTTCATAAACATCGAGTTTGTAATACTCAGGGCGATAAATAAAAGCCACAAGATCGGCATCCTGTTCGATAGCACCAGACTCACGAAGGTCAGAAAGGATAGGTCGCTTTGTCCCACCACGTGTTTCAACTGAACGATTCAGCTGCGAAAGTGCAATAACAGGAACATTAAGTTCTTTTGCCAGACTCTTCAGCGAACGTGAAATAGTACTGATTTCCTGTTCACGATTCCCTTTATTATCGCCACCAGACATAAGTTGTATGTAGTCGATCACGATAAGTTCAATTTTATGCTGAGACTTTAAGCGGCGGCATTTTGCGCGCAACTCAAAAACCGAAAGTGCAGGTGTATCATCAATAAAAAGCGGGGCTTCTATAAGGTCATTAATTTTTGCATGAAGTTGCTCCCATTCGTAATCTTCCAAAGTACCCTTTTTAAGCTTATCGGAAGGCAGTGAAGATTCTGATGAGATAAGACGTGTAACAAGCTGAATAGCTGACATTTCAAGTGAGAACAAAGCTACTGGCCTCTTTAATTCGACAGCGATATTTCTGGCCATTGAAAGCACAAAAGCTGTTTTACCCATACCTGGACGAGCAGCAATAATTATAAGATCCGATTTTTGCCAACCAGAAGTTAAGCGGTCGAGGGCTGTGAATCCAGAAGGAACTCCACGCAGGCTCCCTTCATGAGAACGGGCTTTTTCAATTTCAGAAATTGCCTCTTTAACCATTTCCTGCATACTGGAATAATCCCGGCGAAAATTATTATCACTCACCTGGAAAAGATTCCGCTCTGCCATATCGAGCAAATCCAGAGGATCGCTGGAATCTTCATAAGCATCTTTAATAACCTCAGTTGAGATACGGATCAATTCTCGCTGGATAAACTTCTGATGCAGAATTCTTGCATGGTATTCAATATTTGCTGCTGAGGCAATTCTGCTGGTAAGCTGAGTAATATAATAAGGGCCACCAACGATATCAAGTTCGCCAGTTTTTCGAAGTTCGTTTGTAACTGTAATAATATCAACGGGTTCCGACTTCCCAAAAAGATTGGAAATAGCCCTGAAGATCATTTTATGGGCATCCTTATAAAAAATATCTGCTTTAACAATATCGATTACAGCAGTAAGTGCATTCTGTTCAAGCATCAATGCCCCCAGCACAGTTTCTTCAATATCGATAGCCTGAGGTGGTATTTTTCCGTGCTCAAAGAAGTTTTGATCCGACTGTGAATTTGGCTTAAAGCCTCTCCTTCTGATCGTTTCCTTGGGTTTATCCTGTATTTCATCCATGCCCCAAAAATAGAGATAAAAGTCTCGGGGAAGGGATATTTTGCGGAAATTAGTTTTCAACAAAGTCAGCCGGCAGATAGAAGTTGCATTGACAGGAGACAAGTGTCCTGCAGTTTTTTTCACTTTCGATTGCGTATTTCTGTTTCATTTTCATCAACATATGCAGACAAGCTTTAGAACAATCAGTACCTTTACTGAGGAAATTTGATATTATGCTTAAATTAAGAAAACATACGTCACAAACGAGCAAAAACGCCCTGTTGCAGTGCAGATTAACATAAAAACCTTTGAGAAAATGGAAACTTTGCTTGAAGATTATGCTCTGGCACATTTTATTGAAGAAAATGATCATGCGGATAGCCTATCATTACAAGAAGCTAAAGAGTTCTATAAAATCATTCAGGAAAAATAGGAGATGATTATTAGGGTAAATAGAAGCTGAACTTCTAAAATCACCGGATCTGATCCCAAATTCCGGGAAATTAAAAGGATATGCACACTATTACAAAATCAGATTTGGTAATTACCGGGTTGGATTCAGATTTACAAATAATAATTTAGTTTTCGAAAGAGTTTTGCACAGGAAAGATATATACACGTTTTATCCTTAATTCCCCATGCAATCCTCAGTTGCCAGTATTGAGATTAAGTACAACCTGCTTGAGGCTATAACTGCAGCCGGGTCTGAATCACCTTCATCTCTTTCTGAAGCTGTTGAAGTGCTTTGTGTACCCCATCTTCTTTGGGATTAGGTTCCGGTATTTCGTTGCTTATGTAATGAACAAACTTCCAGATTTCTCTTACATCCTTCACCAGGACATCATACGGTTCGTACAAAGTATTCAGCGAATGGAGCAAGAGTTTCCCTGAATTCCCGATCAGGTTTTCCACCACTTTAAAAACAATACCGTCGTCGATGGTGAGGACGATGTAGGCATGTTTGTTTCGCAGCAGTTTCCAGTTCTGCAGATACTCTCCAACAACCCAGGCACCATCGGGAATGGGGAGCATTGAATCGCCACTAACCTGAAAAGCTCTGTATTTCCGTTCTTTGTTAAGAAAAGGGAGATAAAATGTAGGTAACACGCTTATAAATTCCGGATCGGCGTAACCTGTGCGGTATCCTGCTTTTGCCTTTTCGCTGACGAGTTCTACATTTTCATTGTTTTCGTTATCAATTGTAGTGGCAAGTACGCGCAAATCGCTGCCGGTAATAAAGATATCGAAACCTCTCTCAAGCTGCGACAACTGGCTTTCAGGAAGTTGCGAAAGATCTTCTTTAACAAGGGTATCAATAGAAATAGTATAGTATTTCGAGAAAGCCATAAGGGTAGCGATATCCGGTTGAGCAATACCATTCTCATAGCCACTTAAGGTAGAACGCTTTAAATCCAGGGCAGAAGATAATTCATCCTGTGTACGGCCCCGGCGCTTGCGCAGGATTTTAATATTTGATGAAAAAAACATTTTTTTCTTGTTTTTATATTCGAGAAATGATTAAATTGTAATCATATTTTTGATTAATTTTTCGTCAAAGATATATTATCATACCAGAGAAGTCAAGAAATATTTGATTTTTTTTACACCATTAATTAATAAAACAACATGGACACCGCGAACCGGCACGTTATTCACCTGGATCTTGATACATTTTTTGTATCGGTGGAACGGCTGCTAAACAGCAAATTGATAGGAAAGCCTGTAATCATCGGAGGCACCTCCGACCGCGGAGTAGTCTCAAGTTGCAGTTATGAAGCGCGGCAATTCGGGGCAAGTTCGGGTATGCCGATGAAGCTGGCACGCACACTCTGCCGCGATGCTATTATCGTAAGGGGCGACATGGAGATGTACAGCAAATACTCAAAGATGGTCACGGAGATTGTTGCGGAACGGGCACCTCTGTTTGAGAAGGCCTCAATCGATGAGCATTACATTGACATTACCGGCATGGACCGTTTCTTCGGCTGCCTGAAATGGACACAAGAGCTGAGAAAATCCATCATCGACAATACAGGATTGCCGATTTCATTCGGACTTTCTCCCAATAAAACTGTTTCTAAAATTGCTACCGGAGAGGCTAAGCCTAACGGGCTGCTGGAAATTACCGGAGAAAGGGTAAAACCCTTCCTTGATCCTTTGTCAATTAAAAAAATTCCGGGGATAGGCGACAAGACCTACCAGACCCTTCGTTCTATGGGAATATCCAATATACATACCCTCAGTCAGATCCCCATGGAAATGATGGAAAGGGTGTTGGGAAAGAATGGGAATATGATCTGGAAGAAAGCCAATGGCATCGATAATACGCCGGTAATAGCGTATCACGAGCGGCTATCGATTGGCACAGAAAACACCTTTGAACAGGACACCATAGATATCAGCTTTATGCGGCAAATTCTTACCGGAATGGTGGAAAAAGTTTGTTTTCAGCTACGTAAAAAGCAGAAACTCACTTCATGTATAACTGTTAAGATCCGGTATTCCAACTTCGACACCCACACCCTGCAGAAACAGATTGCATATACTTCGCTCGACCATGTTATACTTGCTGTGGTAAAAGATCTGTTTGAGCGGCTTTACCAGCGCCGGATGCTTATCAGGCTGATTGGCGTGAGGCTGAGCGGGCTGGTGCATGGAGTACAGCAGCTAGATCTTTTCGAGGAATCGCCACAGCTGATAAGGCTATACCAGGCGCTTGACAGGCTAAGAATACGATACGGATCGGATGCAGTACACCGCGCAATTACTACAATTTGATGTACCTCAATTGTCATTCATACTATAGCCTCCGCTACGGAACCCTTTCTGTGGAGCAGCTTGTGGAAGAGGCAGCTGCCAGGGGTGTATCTGCGCTGGTCCTTACGGATATCAACAACAGTACCGGGATGATGGACTTTATCCGCGAATGTGGCGAACATCGTATCAAACCCATTGCCGGAGCTGATATCCGTAACGGCAATACGCATTTGTATACGCTCATTGCCAGAAATAATGAGGGATTTCGCGCAATCAACGAATTTATCACCCGCCACAACCTCAACGAAACAGAATACCCTCCTGAAGCAGCTGTTCTGTCGGATGTTTATACTGTTTACCCTTTGGGGGGCAAGCCGCTCAACCGCTTGCTCGACCAGGAATTCGTGGGGATCAGTCCGGCAGAGGTTTCGAAACTGATGTCGCTGCGATGGAACAAGCATCCTTCAAAACTGCTCATTCGCCAGCCTGTAAGCTTTGCCAAACGCGAGGATTATGATCTTCATCTTAACCTACGCGCCATCGATAACAACTGCCTCATCAGCAAACTACTTCCCGCACAGGCAGGCTCTCCCCAACAATGGATGATTCCACCCGACAAGCTCCTGCCCTATTACGAGCTTTACCCGCAGCTCATCCGTAACAGCGAGAGGTTGCTGGATGAATGCGGCATCGCTATGGACTTCCGTAGTATCAAGAATCGAAAGACCTTCACCGGCAATCGCTACGACGACAAGGAATTGCTTGAGAAGCTGGCAATGGATGGCCTGGCTTACCGCTACGGAAAGTACAACAAGACAGCTACAGCCCGCGTCAATCATGAACTTGAGATTATCGACAGGCTGGGATTCTCTGCCTACTTTCTCATCACCTGGGACATTATCCGTTATTCCATGAGCCGTGGGTTTTACCACGTGGGAAGAGGCAGCGGAGCCAACAGTATCGTGGCATACTGCCTGAAAATAACAGATGTGGACCCTATAGAACTCGACCTGTATTTCGAACGTTTCCTCAACCCCAGACGTACCAGTCCGCCCGACTTCGACATCGACTACAGCTGGAAAGAGCGCGACGAGGTGCAGGATTATATCTTCAAACGTTACGGACATAAGCATACTGCGCTGCTGGGAGCCATGTCTACCTTTAAAGGAAAATCTATTATCCGGGAACTTGGCAAGGTTCACGGACTGCCAAAACAGGAAATCGACGACCTTCTGAAGGAACCCGACAAACCCACGAATGCAAACAGCATTGCAACAAAGATCAAGCAGATCGGGCTGAGAATGCAGGATTTCCCGAATATCCGCAGTATCCACGCCGGTGGTATCCTCATCAGTGAGGAGCCCATCACCAGCTATGTGGCCATGGATCTGCCACCCAAGGGCTTCCCCACCACCCAGTTCGATATGTACGTGGCCGAAAACATTGGTTTTGAGAAACTTGACATTCTCAGTCAACGTGGAATAGGGCATATTAAAGAGGCTGTCGATATTATCCGGCAGAATCAGGGCATCAGCGTGGATGTACACCAGGTGGAAAAGTTCAAACACGACCCCAAAGTAAAGGATCAGCTAAAACGGGCAGAAACCAATGGTTGCTTCTACATCGAAAGCCCTGCGATGCGGGGATTACTCACCAAATTACGCTGCGACAACTACTTAAGCCTTGTGGCTGCGAGTTCTATTATTCGTCCGGGAGTGGCTAAATCGGGGATGATGCGGGAATATATACAGCGATTTCATAACCCAAAGGGATTCAGCTATATACATCCGGTAATGGAGCAGCAACTCGGGGAAACTTATGGTGTAATGGTCTATCAGGAAGATGTGCTGAAGATTTGTCATCATTTTGCCGGCCTCGACCTGGGAGATGCCGATGTGTTACGCAGGGCCATGAGTGGGAAACACCGGTCGAAAAAAGAGCTGGAGCGTATTGTGGAGAAATTCTTCACCAATTGCAAGAGCTATGGTTATCCGGATTCGATCACAAAAGAGGTATGGCGGCAGATAGAATCGTTTGCGGGATATTCCTTTTCCAAGGCACATTCAGCATCTTATGCTGTGGAGAGTTTTCAGAGTTTATGGCTTAAGGCACACTATCCCAGGGAGTTTATGGTGGCGGTGATCAACAACTTCGGGGGATTTTATCCAGGCTGGGTGTATTTCAACGAAGCAAGGCGCTGCGGAGCCAACATCCTGCTGCCCTGCGTGAACAACAGCCTTTACACCACCTGTATCAGCGGGGATAATATCTATATGGGCTTCATTCATATTGCCAATCTGGAACGCGATAGCGGAAAGGCCATTCCGGAGGAGCGGTTACAAAACGGTCCTTTTGCCGGGCTTCAGGACTTCATTGACCGCATGAATCCTGCGATGGAGCAGCTTATCATCCTTGTCCGGATCGGAGCCTTGCGGTTCACCGGGCGAAGCAAAGCACAGTTGCTGTGGGAGGCACATCTGGTGGGCAAATCGAAAGAAAAACCGGCACAGACTTCACAGCATCCTCCTTCTGCCCTACTTCTCTTTCATACTTCCATTAAGCCTTTCATCTTACCGGAACTGGAGTACAACCCGCTGGAGGATGCGTATGACGAAGTTGAGTTGCTTGGCTTTCCGGTGAGCATGAAGTACTTCGACATGCTGATTACCAGCTTTCGCGGGGAGATCATGGCCGGTGACCTGGTGAATAATATTGGCAAGACCGTTCGGCTGGTGGGCGAACTGATATCTATAAAATATGTGCGGACGGTGAAGAAGGAATGGATGCACTTCGGAGCTTTCTTCGACCATGAAGGGGAATTTTTCGACACTGTTCATTTCCCGGATTCGGTGAAGAAGTACCCGTTTCGGGGGCATGGCGTTTACCTCATCCTTGGCATGGTGGTAGAAGAGTTTGGATTTCCGAGCATTAATGTGATGAAGATGGCGAAGTTGCCGATACAACGGGATCCGAGGAACGGCTAACGAAGTAACTAGCTATCAGCAACATAAAAATAATAGTAATGCTGACAAACAATGGATTTCATTTCTGATAAAGATGAATAGAATTGTAGCATTCCATCTGACAACGAATTGATACTTTCCGATTAAATCGGATATATGTTTCAACTAACTTTAGATGAATATACTATTTTAAGGTCACAAAATGTGACCTTAAAGAGAGGACAGCATCCAAAATATATCCACAATATATTATACCGCAAATATGCTAATTAAAACTAAACTTCAGCATTAAACCTGTATTTGTGTAAACAGCATTCCTGAAACCAACCACTAGCAATGCTTCTCCTCCAAAATAGATCTTTCCAAAACCATAAAATAATTCGTTATAATTATGCAGAACTGAGCTTTGAAAATAGGAAATCCCAATTTTCTCAGTCATCAGCTTTTTACTTAAAAATGGCAGACGTTTGAGCAGGATGCAAGTTGATTCATATTGTGCATGTGCATCGATAAAAGCTTCGGGTGTGCTATAAGTATAATTGGGGATCAGGTAATACGAATTTGTTGCTGGATGAAAAGAAAACGGGATTTCATTAACCGCTGGATGGTAAAACTCTGAGAATTGCTGTCCCGAAATATTCTCAGAAAAACCAGCCTTTACAGAATATCGGAATTCTGTAAATATTCCCATGTCGATTGCCTGGTTCACAGTAAAAACAAATTGTGTGAATTCAGTATACCTGGATGAAAAAGCAGGAATACCCTGAAAATATTCGAGTTTAACAACTGGATATTCAGATCCGGCATTGATTTTCCGTCCTTCCTTCATCCTGTATTTATTTCTGAAAGTATATTGCAGAGAGCCGTAAAGCACAGTATGCGTGAGACTTTCACCCTGGATCTGTTTGAATAATGGATTGTCGGGAATATTTACCGGATAAAGACTATCCCCGTATTTGAACGAATAAGTACTGTTATTTTGCAATTGCATGTACTTGTGCACATCGAAACCAGCGCCGAAAACGAAACCATTCACGATTTCCGATACATTTCTGAAGCTAAACCCTTCATCATGAATCTGTTTGAGGTGATTCTGATGTAAAAACAAGGCAGTCAGGCTATTAACAGTTCGATCCTCCGGGTTTGTATTGTTAAAATCTGCTGACATGGAGAAATATCTAAGACTTACAGCAGATGGTCTGCGTTTCAGATAATTCATCCATATTTTTGCATCAGTCATTAAATCCTTGCGATCAAAGGCATACATTGGTGTTATTGAAATCCCAGCAGCATTGCCGGAATGCTTAAATTTCCCACTGAAAACAAAATGATCTGCCAAAGTAAATCCGTCGACCGGGGAAAAATAAGAAGCGCTTAATAACATGCCGTTCGTTCTGAATGTCCAAAGCGAATCCTCCCACAGAACTCCTCCTAAAAATAATTTTTGAGGATATTTATACCAGGCAAAAGGACGATCCTTTTTCGAAGTATCCGATTTCATTTTACCATTCTGCTTAGTTTTTGAACTAAAAGCGGAATCAATCTTATCCTTCGATTTTGCCTCCTCATTGGATAATGGAACAGGTCGTTTTGCTTTCCACCAGGTGGTATCATGCTGACTATAAAGACTATCCTTCTTTACTTTTACCCTTTCTTTAATCTCCAGGCTTACAGTACTATCCTTTTTCTGTTCCTTTTCCTGCTTTTTCATGATCCGCATGAATTTATTCATGTCGTTCATATTCATTTCAGGTTTGGAAAGGAGTTTGTCGAGATCTTGCTGAAGTTTCAGTTCACGGGCCGACTTAATTGCCTTTGCTGCACTGTCGCTCTGGTCAATACCATACAATACTGAAGCAGCTGGAAACCGGAAAGTTGAATCCAAAACAATTTTCTTATAATCAATTGATCCACTGGTGTTTCCAGTAAAATCATTACCAAACATGCTAAACTTAAACTTCATATAAAAGCTCCCTGGAAGAATAACTGCACCTTTCATTTCTTCATAATCCATTCGAACATTGTAGATCATAAAAGCCGCCTCCATATCAAGATCAAGTGTTTTAAGAAGGTAATTCCTGTTTTCAATATAAATATATCCTTTGAAAAATATACCAGGGCGTTTTGGAACAACCTTAATTTTGTACACTGCCTGACTGTCGGAATTTGAGATTCCATCAAGTTTAAAGTCGTAGTTTGAAAATGCATTTCGTCCCAACGGAGAAGGTGCATCCATTACCATTGGCTGAAAGAAATCTGTAGTCAGAAAACCAATACCCGGTACTTCGCTCCCTCCCATTGGATTCTTAGATGATTGAGCTCTGAGAACTGTTTGTGTATATTGATCTGGTGACCGATAATCCACCTTATTGTAGGACTCTGCAAAATACAACTCCCCCACTTTGGGCATCTCGTTATCTTTTCCTGCCATAAATTTAACCAGGTCAGAGAGTTTCTCCAGTTTCTGCCCCGATTTTACATATACTTCGGCATTGTATGATTTAAGCAGCTTTTTGTAGTAAGCTCCCCTGGCAATAGCAGAACGCATTATGCGATTTGCCGGATTATCCTTACCGGAGATTACAACTTCTTTAAGATCATAGGAAAGGACATGAAGTACTATTTTTAGATTGATATTTTTATCCAAAAGCTTAACTTGCTTATTTTCCAGCTTATAGCCAATCGATTGAAATTTTATTGAATAATCGCCAGGGGGCAGTGTTAGCGAGAATTCTCCATCTTCACCTGTCGACAAGCCTTTGGAAATCTCCTTAACAAATACAGTAGAAAACGGAATAGGCTTGCCGTGGGTGTCGGAGACTTTACCTGAGACTACAAAATTTTGTCCAGAAACTGGCAGTATTAATCCAAAAAGGAATATCAGAAGCACGTAAGCACTATTTTTCATTGGGTAGCATTCAATAAATTCTCGATTTCTTTATTTCATCACGCCCAAAGATAATAGGGAAATACATTTGTTCAAATTTTACCGGATTTAAAGTGTAAATTCCTGAGAACCTTGGCTGCAGTTTTATTCTGTATATATGCTTTCCCATTCTTACATGTTCGCAAAAAATGGAAGTTTTATGTTTGAAATATTCCCTGTGAACTTCTTCATAATTCCCTGAGTTTGCATTATCCCCATATGAACAACCAGCTGGAATCGGCACCTCAAGCATACAGTAATCTGCTGCTTTCATGATGTTTACCTCCACAACAAGTTCTGATTCTTCTCCAGCCTTTAGTGAATCGATACGAACATGGTTAACTTCAAACCAGGATTTGACATCAAAAATGCTATCAACCTTTTCA
The DNA here is from genome assembly GCA_903923925.1 of uncultured Bacteroidales bacterium. GTDB lineage: Bacteria > Bacteroidota > Bacteroidia > Bacteroidales > CAIXZF01 > CAIXZF01. The sequence goes on along the minus strand of CAIXZF010000042.1, from coordinate 9,329 downwards.
GGATGGGAGTTCCAGCTTTTCGAAAATGCTGTAATAAACAAAGGACCATTTCCTGATTTATGAACAATCAACTTTGAACTTTGTGTTTCGAATGAAAAAGACATGGGGAATTTTGTAAACGATTGATTTACAGCACCAGATAACTCGACGGAGATCGTTGATTTTATCTTAGTTGTATTCTTTAGTTGGAGCGGTAATATTGTTGAAAGTATTTCAGCTGTAATGATAGTATTATGCCACTTTTTAGCAGATTTCAATTCCAGGAAATAATTTCCAATGGCTTGCAGTGCGGGATGGAGGCTGTCTGAGGCTTCAATGATATGGTAAGCCATCAGGGTGCTATTAGTAATGTTATTAAACCAGGGGTCGGATTCTTCTCCCCAGTAATAACTGCCAAAAACAGACTGCTTTTTCATGCTGAGCACTTCCTTGATATCTACCTGTAAACCTGTCATTTGCTTAAGCCTGAGAACCTGAAGTTTCTGAAATATATTCAAGCTGTCTCTCTGAAGTTTTATAATGTCGTTGGCAACTGGGAATTCAGCCTTTATCAACATAAGCGTATTTAGGACTTTCAACAATTCATCCTTTGAAGCCTGATTCCGGTGGTTGAGCAAAAACTCAGCTCCTTTTTCAAGGAAAGAAATCCTGATTCCCATTGCATTCGCCGCTGACAATACTTCCATTACGTAAGCTGACATCCAAATATTGGGATTAGAATGATCCCACCAGCCCCAGGATCCATTATCATTTTGGCCTCTTTCGAGTTTTGTTACAAGTTTACGGATTTCACCTTCATGTTTGAATTTCTGGCCGAGCCGGGAGGCAATTTTTCGTTCCAGCAAGTAAGCCTTTAACTTTGACGCTGTCTGCTCCATGCACCAATACGGATAGTCTTTCAAATAATCCAATTCTTTCAGCATGGTTTCCAAAATGTTATCCTGGGCATAAACCGAAATCTCTTTGGCATCATCAGCTAAGTCAATTGTGATAGTTGTATCATTATTTAATACATGAAACTCACCCTTTGCCTCCTCCACTCCAACTTTAAATACAGAAATTTTCCGCTCTTCTCCGTCGTAATATCCGTCAGGTCTGGACAATGAATACTGTAACGACACAGAATCCTGATTGCCAGGGCTGATCATTAAAGTATCGATATACACTTTATCCAGTGACAGTTCTCTTGTTTTCAGCAGCTGTTTATTAAGTCTGAATTCTGTTTTAATTTGCTGTGGTTTAAGAGTATAATTTAAAGATTTCCCGACGATATTGCAGTTGTCGCCTTGTATCAGGAAGCGGGGCAATGCAAGATTGGCCACAAGGCTTTTCCTGGACTTAGTCTCAGTATATCCATAACCTGATTGTTTTTTATCATTGATCGCCAATGTCCACGATTTCCATGTGGTGATATTATCAGGAAACTTTACATCGAAAGTGGCCTCGCCGTTTTTATCAGTGATCAGATTTGGCACCCAATACCCACAATCATTAAAATTCGAACGAATTGAACTAAACGGTATCTCGGGAGTTTCTGCAGACCAAGAATTTTCATCTGGCAAACTGTATGATCCGCGCACTCTGATTCCATCAATATACATCACAGTACCTTCCGATCGCTGCCCTCTCACCGACCCTCTTTCCCCATCTGCAGAAAATACACCTCCAACTGTTGTAGCTATAGCATCAGCCGAACGATTCGGCATTTTTGCAATTTCAGAGATACTCACAAATCCACTTGTACTGGTTCTATCACGCGAAATCAATGGAACTTTATAAGCTATGCAATAAACAGCGTCGAGACTTGCTGTGGTCGATTCCATTTCAACATCAAAAAAAGTAATTTTGTCAAGATTAACAACAATACCAGTTACTATAACAGTATTATACCCAAGAAAAGTAACCTTCAGGTCATATTTTCCCGGCGTAATTGGCTTAATAGTAAAATTCCCATCAAAATCGGAAGTGGTTCCGCCCATTATATCTTCTCCACTTTCAAGTATAATATTTGCAAAAGGGATAGGCTCCTTGGTTACTTTATCCAGCACTTTTCCTTTTAATGCACCCTTACCTCCACCTGTATAGTTTGAACTATATGTTTTTTCAACACCGACTTGCTTAATTGGAATTTCTTTCGTCCAATTGGATTCATATTTCAAAAGGGAATCTCTGGTGGATTTTTGTAAAGTATTGCTTTTCAAATCACTTAGCCTTTGGAAAAGCAATCCATTTGCGATAATACAAACAGAATCCAGTTGAAGATAGTTAAGACTTTCAGTTTGAAAAAGGAAATTGTAATATCCGGGAGGCAGGTCATAATACTTCGATGGCCTGCCTTTGTAAAACCTCGGATTAAAATCACCTTTTGAAGAATATATTACCACTCTTGTAACCAGACTATCACCCGAATAATCAAGTAAAAAGGTACCATTCCCCCTGGTAGTTGATTTTGGATTTATCTCATACAGATAATTTTGTTTCTGGGGTTTTGATTTAAACTGAATATCAGAGATTTCTAATGCTTTTTCTCCAAATGGCGGAAACAATGATATATAGGACAATCTGCCTGAAATCAGGTTATGGTCTTTAGAACGCATCTTAATCAGTTTATTATCAATGGTATACTCGTAACCTGGTTCAAAGAAAAAATCGGTCTGAAATCCGTCTTTAAGTGCAAAATGAATGCTGTCATAATCAAAGAATCCAGCAAGGTAATTCCAGCTTGTATGTCCGCTTAAGTAAACAACATTGTCTTTCTGCCATAGGTAAGCAAAATGATTCCTGAAATTATCATTCAAAAACATCACTTTACGGTTTAACTTGTCAACATCCGTCTGATCCAACTGCCATCTTACTTTCATGATCACCATTGAAGCAGGGATTTTTGATAATTCAAGAGAAAGTTCAAGTTTTTGCCCAACTTTTAACAAAACACTGTCGATTCTTATTTCCCTATCCCACAAACGAAGTCTGATTGTATGAAATCCAGCTTCACCTTTAAAGGAATACGGGCCAGTTGGAGATAAATCGTAATAATACAGAGGTTCCTTGTCAAGAACCACAAGATAAACTGTTTGCCTTCTTCCATTATTAAAGACATAAGGTGCGAACTGAGCAGAAGTCGATTTTAGAGAATCATACAAAACACTCATAAAGCTATCCGGAAAATGGATTCGGTAATATGGATTTGTGGAAAGATGCATCTTTTCAGCCCATGACTTCCGTAAAGGGTAGCTACGCTTAACTTCTGGCCTTTCTATAAAAAAATGGTTAAAAACCGGAAGCTCTCTGTGTCCTTTACCCAAATAAGGGACATCAGGAGGTTCAATATTTTTGAATTGTGCATTTACTGCGTTGGCGGTAAGGTTAACATTCTGAACTGGATTTGATTGAAAATCAGTTACCTTAACCTTAACTTTCACCTTTTCGCCAGGATAAACATTTACAGGTTGATCAATAGCCACATTCAGATTATTCTCATAAAAGTGAATAGATCGTGATTCTTTTTCAGCCTCTCCATTCCATAAATAATTCAATTCAATAAAATATGAATCCTTGCCCGGATCCTGATTTGTCCATTTCAATTCGCGGGCAATGCCTTCTAAATATTTTTCGGCTTTTCCCCTGTAGATGCAATATCTGAATTCCAATTTCCTCGGATTTAATACTTCAATATGCAGAGAATCCTTAGTTCTAAAATAATTAATATCAACAAGTGATTTATTTTCAACTAGTTCCAATTCAGTTTTAGCAGTTTTAGCAGTAAAACAATATCTTGTGACTGATTCAATGAAAGGTTCACTTAAAGGAAAATTAACTGCCCTTTTAAACAGAGTATCAGATTTATAAAAAGCAGTCAACCACCCACTTGCTGAAACTGGAATTCCATTTTCCAGATATTCAGCAACAAGCATATTTGAATCCAACCTGGCTTTAATACTTTGTTTACTACCCATAAAACTAACGATCTTACTTTCTTTATGTACCTCATTATTGCTGTTACGGAAAGTAGCAACCACAGTTAGATCTAAGTTTGCACAAGGAAGGTTATTTGAAGGCATGCTAAACCTGGTCTCACCAGAAGGCTCCAATACTTTCGATGAAGACCAGATTTTATCCGGGATAAAAACTTTAGTATCGAGATATTGATGAACTTCTTCAGGATTTACCTTCATTTCAACCTCACTATCGAGAAGATTCATGCCATTTGCGTCTTTTCCGGTTACAATAAATATCAGGGAATCACCAAAATAGTATTTGTTTTCAGTTGAATTCAATGTATAAGTAGTCTCATCCAGCTGATAATCTTCAAGATAGAAAGCGCCTTGCAACAATGTTTTCTTACCGGCCTTCTTTTTTAGCTGCAGATTATACCAGGAGTTAATTTTCAATGAATCCTTCAGAACGAATTCATGCACATAAGCACCCTTAGTTTGCGGCCATAAACGGGCAATTTCTTTTTCCTTTCCCGAATACCGGGCACAAATTGTTGCGATAATTTCATTTTTCGATGGCCTGTGGTTTTTATTAAGGATGAAGGCTTTCCACTTTACTGTATCACCAGGAAGATATTTTGGTTTATTAAAAGTAATAAATCCCTCATTCCCATCAGAATATCTATGACTATTAAAAAGATGAGTTATACCAAAACCTAATCCATATTGCCGGATTCCCCAATAAAGAGTCCGGAAAGGGTAAACTAAATAATAGATTGGCTTAGTATATGAGATTTTCCTTAAAACCCTTTGAAATCCTGAATTATAGATCTCCCTGTGCAATTCATAAAATGCAGTATCACTATTCTTGATAATTGTAAGAGTTCCTTGCCTGTTTGAATTCGTCAGAAGATATACACCCTGTGTTTTGTCGTAGCAAATCACCTTTTTGTTTACAAAGACTTCGGCATCCTGAACTCCTTTACCATTCTCATTTTCTATTACATAAATCAACAGATCCCTGCCATTGTCTGTTGCCTCTGCTCTGAGATTACTTTTATTAATAAGCTGGTATTCAAGATTATCACCTTCTGCCTTAAGAAATAGGTAGTTTCCAATCGGAAGATCTCTGCAGTAACTGGAATTTGTTTTAAAAGAGTCGATTGCCTGCCGGTTTAAAAGAAGGTTTTCATCAAAATTATACGAAATAAGGCCTTTGACTTCTTTGGCACTTAAACGGTATACATACGTAAAATAGCTGTTCCGTTGAGAATTGGAAAGCGTCTGGGCATGAATTGTCCAAATGGTGCTACAGCATACCAAGAGGATGAGGATTACTTTTCTCATAATAAGTGAATTAAAAGTTACCCATACCCAATAACGTAGTATTTTGGCTCGTAACACCACCATAAATATAATGCACTTTTTACGAAAAGCAACATATTACTTACAGGTTTGTTATACCGGCGAATAATTCCGACCTTTGATTACCGTGTATTATAGCCCAAATGAAAGTCAGAATTATACTTATTTATTTGTTTTTCTGTACTTTGATGAGTTTCTCAGAGACTTATTGTAATTCATTAAGAAAACCACCTGATTCACATTCTAAAATAAAATTTATTGCTAATCGCAATCAATGGGAAAAACCTGTTCTTTTTAAGGCAGAATTGCCATTTGGTGCTGTTTTCCTTGAGAAAGCATCATTTACATATTTAATCACAGATCCCTTAGAGATTGGCAAATGTCATCATCCCGACAGTTGTGGAAACCATCAAAAAATTACTGATACAGAAAATCATTTAATTAAATGTCATGCCATAAACATGCGTTTCAACGGTGCAAATGAGAATGCGGAAGTGGTTGGTAAAAATAAATTTCCGGAATACTATAATTATTTCATTGGCAATGATCAGCAAAAATGGGCATCAGAAGTACCTCTTTTTGACGAGATCATTTATTGTAATCTATACCCTGGTATTAATTTAAACGTCGGAAGCAAAAGTCAGAATTTAAAATACGAATACTGTTTAAGCCCTGATACTGACCCTGATCTTATAAATATTTCTTATGAGGGAGCCTCCAGCCTAAATCTTTACAATGGAAAATTAATCATCTCTAATTCTGTAAACGACATTATTGAACAAAAACCTTATGCTTATCAAATCATTAATGGTGATACAATAACAGTTGCCTGTAAATACCAGCTGCAGAACGGACATGTTACTTTTCACTTTCCTCAGGGCTATAAGAAAGACCTTCCACTTGTGATCGATCCTGTTGTTATGGCTTCTACATATGCAGGTACTTTGGCCGCCGTAACGTATGGGCATACTGCCACTTATGATCAGGATGGAAATATCTATACAGGTGGAAGGAGTTTCGGACAGGGTTATCCTACAACGATCGGCTCATTCATGACTATGTTTGGCGGAGGCACGAATGATGTAGTTATAAGTAAATTCAATCCAACCGGCAGCGCATTAATCTGGGCATCCTATCTTGGAGGTTCCTTAAACGACTTTGCCCATAGTTTAATTGTAAATTCAAAAAATGAACTATATGTCTATGGTTCAACAAATTCGCTAAATTTTCCTGTTAAATCCAATTCGTTTCAAATTCAAAATAAGGGCGATTTCGACATTTTTATTTCTCACTTTAATGCAGCAGGTTCTGCTTTAATCGGTTCAACCTATGTTGGAGGAACTCAAGTCGACGGACAAAACCAGATTGCCCATAATTACGGGGATCTTTACAGGGGTGAAATTATTCTTGATTCGGCAGAGAACCCAATGGTTGCCTCTTTTACTTATTCGGCAGATTTTCCTGTCACAGCTGGCACATTTGGGCAAACAATGAATGGAATGCAGGATGCAGTTGTTTTCAAGTTAGACAGCAATCTCACAACTATGGTGAATTCTACCTTTCTTGGAGGAAATAGCCTGGATGCCGCGTATGGAATAAAAATTAATAGTTTAAATGAAGTCATTGTCGGAGGTGGAACCGGGAGTATCGATTTCCCCGTAACACCTGCTTGCTTGAATGCAAACTTCATGGGACCGTTTTACGACGGTTTTATCACCAGATTTTCGCCGGACTTGTCCGCTATATTGGCAAGCACATATTACGGCACTACTTCGTTTGATGAAGTTTTCTTTGTTGAACTCGATTCGGAAGACAATATCTATGTTTATGGGCAAACGGAAGGTTACTTACCTATAACTCCGGGGTGTTACGGGAATATTGCGTGTACTCAATTTATAACCAAACTACCAACAAAACTTGATTCAATTATTTACCAGACTGTATTCGGCAATATCGGTATTACAAATTCTATCTCACCTACTGCATTTCTGGTGGATATTTGCGAGAATGTTTACGCAGCTGGCTGGGGATCAACAGATAATTTCCCTGTAAGCCCGAATGCTGTACAGTCAACAACAGATGGATCGGATTTTTACCTCATAGTGCTAAATAAAGATGCAATTTCCCTGTTGTATGCTACTTACTACGGTTCACCAAATGCATGGGAACATGTAGATGGCGGCACCAGCAGATTTGACAAGAAAGGCATTGTATATGAGGCTGTTTGTGAAGGAAGTCAAAACTTCCCCACTACTCCCGGTGCATACATGTCCACATCAAATGTTCCCTGGGATCTGGCAGTGTTTAAAATTGATTTTCAATTAACCGGGCCAAAAGCAATTATTGGTGTCAATCCTGGAATAACTGGCTGTGCTCCTTTTCAGGTTTCATTTACAAACAACTCCGCAAATGCAGTTTCCTACATCTGGGATTTTGGCGATGGCAGTCCTACTTCAAATTTAACTGTTCCTAATCATACGTATTCTATACCTGGTATTTATCAGGTTCAATGCTTTGCAATCGATTCAAGTGCCTGTTTAATAAGTGATTCTGCAACTTTGACTTTAACAGTAAATGGAGGCTTTAGTACCTTTTTGGGTAACGACTCTACATTATGTATTTCCGATAGTATTACATTAAATGCAGGTGTTTCGGGAGGCTCCTATATATGGAATACTGGCGATACAACTCAGAATATCAATGTAATAACATCAGGTATTTATTGGGTTAACATTGAAAAAGACAACTGTTTTGCAGCTGACACAATTCAATTAACTCTGATTCCAATTCCTGCTGTTGAATTAGGTTTGGATAAATTCCTGTGTAAAGGAGATAGTTTAACTCTTAGCTCCGGGCACCCTTCGCTTTCTCATTTATGGTCTACAGGAGCAACAAGCCCGGAAATTCAACTTAACGACAGTGGATTGTATTATGTTTCCGTTGACTCGCTTGGATGTATTGGTTCTGATTCTATATTTGTGCATATGCATAGCCTTATTTCTAACCTTCCCCCAGATACTTTAGTTTGCCCGAATGATACAATTTTTCTTGATCCAGGTATGAATGGCTGTCTCTATTTATGGAGCACAGGTGATACTACCCGGGTTCTGAATATAATTTATCCTGGAAATTATTGGGTTCAGATTCATGATACTCTTTGCCAGATTGCTGACACAATTATTGTGAAACAACCCGGACTTCTGAATTTACCTGAAATGCTCGATTTATGCGGGAAAGCTAATGTTAACATTACTTCGAATATTGAAGCAGACAATTACCAATGGTCAAGTGGTGAAAGCAGTGCAGCTATCGAAATAACAAAAGCCGGCACATATATTCTTGAAGTAATTCAAGGACAATGTACACAGAGAGACACAACTGTCGTGACTGGTGAATCTGGCTTGTCAACTATAGAATTTCCGAATGTTTTCACACCTAATAATGATGGTAAAAATGACTATTTCCTTGGAAGCGGAGCTTCTATTACATCACTTGAAATGCGTATTTTTAATCGTTGGGGCAAACTTCTCTTTAAAACAAATGAGATAAATGGCAGCTGGGATGGCAAGTACAACGATAACTTTGTGCCAGAAGGAGTTTATTTTTACCTTGTCAGATACACTACCATTTGCTCGGGTAACAGCTGGTTCGAAAAATCAGGATCCCTTACTGTTTTTAGATAATTCTAATTGACTTCTTTGAACAAATTTGCTTATTCCGGAACAACTTTAACAGTCGTTTTTGTGCCCTCATTTTGATGATTACCATCTGGCTGATTAATTGTCATGCATTTAAAATTCATTTTAATGGTTCTAATTCTCAATTGCCCACCGCTGGTTTGCGCAAATATTATGAATATTACAACTATTTTTTAGGAAACGATCAATCTAACCTGAATAATTCATAAACTCAAAATTCGTATAAAAAACCTTACCATGTGAGACGAAGATGACAAAAAATGTCAGCTCTTGATCAATTTTTAGGGTGAGATACCGGTTTATGTAAAGTTAATAGCTTTAGACGACATGT
>CAIXZF010000041.1 GCA_903923925.1 uncultured Bacteroidales bacterium | reverse complement strand
GCGCGATCTGGGGAAATTAATGAATTTACCGGTATCAGTTCTGTTTATGAAGCAACTGTTAATCCAGAACTGGAAATAAATACTGATATCTTTTCTGTTGATGAGAGTATAAACCAATTGATGAACTATTTGAATCCTATTTTAAAAAAAGGCCTGGAGAAAAATGGCAGACAGATATTCTAAGCCCAAAATAATTATTGTGTTAGGAATGCACAGATCCGGGACTTCATTGGTTGCCAACCTTATTTATACTTATGGAGCTTACTATTGATATTCTGACACCAGGATTGTACAGTTATGAAGATACTGAGGAAAAAATCATCAGGTTTAACAAGTCGGTTGTGTATATGAAAAAAGTTTGGGGTAATACGCTAATGGAAAATCCTGCCTATAATCCCAACCTAACGTTGGAGTGTGAAGATTTCACATTTGCCTGGCATCCCAGGAATACAGGCTGGGTATCTGACCTATCGGCTGGTATAGATAATTTATAACGAGCATGACTAATAAAAAAACAAGTTTTCGATGAAAAGTACCTATAGCGGACCGATTGTTATTGGTGGTGTCGGGGGTAGCGGTACCAGGGTTATAGCTGAATTATTACAAATGCTCGGCGTTTTTATTGGTAACGACCTGAACGAATCACTTGACAACCTTGCCTTCACATTGTTGTTCAAACGTAAAGCGTGGTATTCCAGGAATTGTTACAATGAGCCTCAACTAAACAGAGGTCTGTCAATTATTGAAAAAGCAATGACCTTTGAAAGGAAATTCACTTTTCAAGAGTATCTTTTTATCTTCAAGGCTATGACAGTGATGTCTATCAAAGGTCACAACAGGGAAAAGGCTGGAAATGGCAGGTGGTCATTAGTTAGGGCAAAAAATATTATTATGGCACCAAATAATGAAAACGCAATTTACCAGGCCTGGGGATGGAAAGAGCCAAATTCTCATTTGATCCTTCCAACTTTAACTTCATTTTTCTGCGATTTGAAATATATCCATTGCATAAGAAGTGGACTGGATATGGCTTTTAGTCCTAACCAACAGCAATTATATAATTGGGGATCATTATTTAATGTGCATCCTTCTGAACCAGGAATAAATATCCATGAGGCCGCCTTCCGATATTGGGTAGAAGCCAACCGTCAGGCAATTGAAACAGGTAAAAAATTAGGTCCGGCAAAATTCCTGTTGCTGAATTATGACCAGCTTTGCGAAAACCCTGAAACAGGTGTAAAATCAATTATTGATTTTTTAGGTTTAAATGCAGATGAACATATGATTGCGAAAATGATCAGCTTGCCGGAAAAACCCGCTACAACTAACCGTTATCGGAACAATGATGTAAGCTGGTTATCGCAAGAGGATGCTTATTTCATGAAAACTCTTGGTTTTGAAACTCACTGAAATTGGAATAATACCCAAAACACCATGACAGAAGACCTCCCTTATCTGGGCGTAAGGTACCAGATAAAATATCACAAATGCAACCTGGATTGCCCTTATTGCATTGCAAATTGGCAGGAAAGTGAAAATCTTTTTAACAACGAGCGATTCCAGGCAATAATCAGGCGCTTATCGGGCTTGCCTTACAGGATTTGCCTGCGGATTGGAGTTGGCGGAGAACCTTTTACAAGCAATGAGATTCTCGAAGGAATAAGGCAAATATGTAATTCTGAAAACTCCGTTTATGGAGTCAGTTTTTCTACCAACCTTAAAGCAAGTTGGATTAATACAATTGAACCGTTTTTAGATTCTTTAAATACAGCCAAACTTGGAATTGGATGTACACTGCATGATACTATGATCCATGACATCGATAGATTTTTTGAGAAAGCGTGTTTAATCAAGGAGAAAGGTGTGGAAATCTTTATTGGTCTCGTCGCCTTGCCCGACCGCATCGCTCAGATCAAAAAATATCATGAGAGATGCCGTGATCTGGGTATCCCATTGATAATGAATGGACTCATCGGTAAAATAGTGGCAGAAGACGGAAAACCCGGCACACTCGATTACCCACAGGCATATACCTCTGAAGAACTTGCTCGTTTTAAAGAACTATGGCACTCCCCGCACAGCTATAAAATGTTGCTCGAGGGCTGTAGTACGAAGGGGATGGTTTGCGCTGCCGGAAAAAACTATATCTACCTTAATCACCAAGGCGATATTTCCCCATGCAGTAATATCAAACAGAAATTGGGAAATATTCTTACCGATCCATTCCTCCTCCAGCCAGAAGATACTATTTGTCCGGTTTCGAAGTGCTGGTGCGGAAATGAAAACCAAGCACTACGGATTGTAGACCAGTATTATGAAAGGTCTCGATCATTAAGAATTATTAAAAGAAGGCCCGGGATTCCGGAAGAAGACTTTTATCAGGGATACAATAAAAATATTTTTTTATAATGTACTTTCAGACATTGCCCGATTTTCTGATTATTGGAGCGCAAAAAGCAGGCACATCTTCGCTGTTTTTTTACCTGGGACAGCATCCGGAAATAGTACTTCCACCGGAAAAAGAATTGCATTTTTTTGATATCAATTACTCCAGAGGGATTAACTGGTATTTAAAACAATTTCCGGAAAAGGTAAAAGAAAGCAAGATAAAAACCGGTGAAGCCTCCCCGTATTACCTGTATCATCCTTTAGCTGCTGAGCGGGTTGCCAGTTATTGTCCGGAATCCAAATTGATTGTTATGCTCAGGAATCCGGCCGACAGGGCATATTCCCATTTCATGATGCAGAAAGTAAAACATACAGAACCTTGTGCAACTTTTGAAGAGGCCATATCCCTTGAGCCTGAAAGGCTAAAGGGAGAAACAGACAAAATGCGTGAAGATCCTTTATATTATAGCTTTAACCACCAAAAATTTTCTTATCTCGACAGGGGATTATATTCTTCTCAAATAAAACATTGGATGAAGTACTTTCCTATTGAACAATTCCTTGTGATCCGTAGTGAGGATTTCTTCAAATATCCTCATGTTGAATTGACCAGAGTTTATAATTTTCTCGGTTTAAGCCAGGTCTTTACTTACGATTTCAAACCAGTCAATACAAATAGTTACAAACCTATGACCGAGACAACCCGAACCTATCTTAATGCCTACTACGAGGAGGAAAAGAAAAACCTGGTCAGCCTCTTGGGAAATTCGTTTCAATGGAAAGAAGAACATTCGGGTTCTTTGTCTTCTTTATAGGGATTCGTCTGGTAATTTTAGTTTTCTTTTGTGGCTACAATAATATCCTGGAATGCCAGACAATCTTCTTTTCTGCACCAACGTCCATAATAAACTGGAAAGTTAATTTTTAAGCCATTTCCACTAAACGATTTTGTAATGAAAGATTCGGCATAAGCAATTGCTGATTCCGGTTATTTTCATCGGAAGTCATATATTCAGGGAACCTATGCCGGAAATCAATCCTGCTATCTCCATTTTGAATGCTCTTTTCTGAGGTTTCATTAAGAATAAAAAAAGTAATCAGGCATTTACCTCCTGGTTTTAGGAGACGAGAAATCTCAGCAAAGTAATGGGAAACATCTTCCGGGAGCATATGGGTAAATACTGAGGCCAGGAAAACGACATCAAAAATATCATTTTCAAATGGAAACTTGTATTCGCGGGCAGGAATTGTACCTGTTTTATTATAGTGTTTATTGTAAACATCGCAAGGAAAGAAATGAAAATTTGGAAATACAGAAGAAATGTGCTATAAACACCAATTAATTCCACTTTTTACGATATCGAATCCCCAATATTCTCCATTTGCCAACAAATACTTTGTTAATGGTATTGCAATTCTCCCAATTCCGCAACCTGCGTCTAACACATGATGGTTCCTTTGCAGACCGGCAAGATCAATGAGAAAATTACAGAATCGTTCTCCGATTTTAATAAAATCCCCGTCTCCAACAAATATCAAAGACTCAGGTGGTATCCTTACTTTTTGTTTCATTTCTTTGTATTCCAAAATAAATCCTACTCATCATTGCCGTTAAGTCGTAATTTTTTAGGGCCGGCAATTACTGACGAATAAATATAATTAAAATTCTGATTATGCTGCCTGCAATAATATTAGATAATATGCAAGATCAAGCTGTAATTTAGGTTCGACTCTCTTCAGGTTTACACTAAAAATCAGCCACTTACAAGCATTGTTTTGTAGGTGGCTTTTTTTATGTGTTTATAACTGTACGGATAATGCGACTTATTATTGTTCAGGAAAGGGCTTTGCCTCAATAACTTTCTTAATATATTCAGCCACTCCTTCACCAATTTCCGAAGCATCCGGTTTTTGGCCCTTATCAGAAGAAACACATATTTCCCAATACATCAGAGAAAAACCTTATTAAAGGGTTACTAATGTGATCACTAGGTGTATAAAAACAATCTACTTCGGATTGTTAAAATTTTTACTAACCTTTGCCTTACTTCTGAAATGATAATGATAGCAAAAGAAGCTCAACAAAATCCATAATAAGATCATGATTTTCATACAACTAACCGGATTATCAGGAGCTGGGAAATCCACCCTTTCTTTTCTTGTGAAAGAAAAACTTATGGAAATAGGTTATGAGGTAGAAGTGATTGATGGGGATGAATACAGAAAAGTGATTTGCAGAGATCTTGGGTTTTCTAAGGAAGACCGGCAGGAAAATATCCGCAGGCTTGCCTTTATCGGAAATTTGCTTAGCAGGCACCGGATAATCGTTATTCTTTCTGCTATTAACCCTTATGAATCAGTCAGATCGGAAGTGAAGAACAACTATCCGGGTGTTTATACCATATGGCTCGACTGTCCTGTGGATTTGCTCATCAAAAACGACATCAAAGGACTCTACCGGCGGGCATTACTTCCCGATTTACATCCTGAGAAGATTGGTAACTTTACCGGGATCAGCGACATTTATGAAAATCCTGAAAATCCTGATTATGTGATCCATACGCATCAGGAATCCATTTCCGAATCGGCTGATAAACTGCTGAATTTCATCCTGAATAAGTTAAGTTCATTAAAATAAAGGTCAAGAAACAACATGCTAATTTCTGTACATTTACCCAAAACAGCCGGAATATCCTTCCGGTTTGCCTTGGAAAGTCAATTTGTAAACGGCCTGCAATTGGATTATAGCGACCACCCTATTCATAATCCACCTTTTGTCAGAAACAAACAGGCATTAATGAATAGTTTGCAACCAGCCGGGAATGACTACAAGGGAATACAGTGTATTCATGGCTATTTATGCCTGCTAAGTACCTATTAATGAGGGATAAACGAAAATTACAATTTATCACCTGGATGCGGCATCCTGTTGACCGTATTGTTTCTCACTATTTCTTCTGGAAAAATAACTATAGCCCTGATTGTCCCTCGCTTCATAAAAGAGTAATAGATGAAAACTGGACATTGGAAGAATTTTGTTTATCAGAGGAACTACAGAATATTTATACGCTGTTCCTGTGGGGGTTTCCTTTAGAGTATTTAGATACTCCCCTTATTAACGTAAAACTGAATTCTAACGTTAATCCACATAATCACAATTTAATCAGTCCGGAATTTCGAAAAAAAAATCGAATTATTCCACCACAAGGATATGGAGTTTTACGAACGGGCTAAAAGTTTACAATATTGATTATCAACGAATAAAGACATTTTATTCATCCATGAATCAGGTAAGAACCAAACCAAAAATCATTCTTATTCCGGGTATGCACAGGTCAGGAACCTCTTTAACTGCCCAACTTGTGGCTACCTGGGGTGCATGGATGGGTGATGACCTGATGAAACCAGATCAATACAATAAGGAGGGCTACTGGGAATACATGCCACTAGTCTACTTTCACAATCAAATTTTCGATGACACAAACAATACCTGGTTCAGTCCGGTCGATTTACCGGATACATCCGTTTTACTTGGGAAATACGGTAAAGCCGCGAGGGAACTTGTTAATGAGATGGATCTTGCCGGTAAGATATGGTGCTGGAAAGATCCAAGAATGTTTGCCCTTCTGGATTTCTGGTGCGAGATCCTCCACGACAGGGAAATAATCTACATTATTCCCATTCGAAATCCCATTAGTATTGCAGTATCAATTCTCAAACGCGATTATATCCCCTATTGGGTTTCAATTAATTTATGGGAAGAGTCAATTTCAAAGATTTTTGGCTTTATCAAACCTTCTTACAAGCTTATATTGGCCGATTATGACAATCTGGTTGCTGAGCCAGGAGTCCAAATTGCAAAGTTTTTCAAACAACTTAATGAGGCAAGCGGTGAAAATAAACCATCAAAGACCTTAGATAAAATGAAGGATATCCTGAAACCGGAATTGGACAATATGGCACCTGGATTCAACATCGATCTTTCGCCACAACATGATGAACTCTATGAAGCCTGCAGGAGTGGCAAAATTCCGGAAGGCTTTTTTAATGATAAACATTATGAATGGCTCAGAAAAAATAGTCTTAGGTTTTATAAAGACATTTTCTTTTCAGGCTACCGCCATCTTTTTGCTCAGCTTTTCTATTCAGATGAACGAAAGCAGTTTTCTGAAGCAAAATCGGTTATCATCAATGTTGAATGGAGAACAGGCGTTCTTTCTTTTAAACTTCCGGAATTCATCAATTCCACTCTCCTGCGGTTCGATCCATTAAATCATTATTGTCATGGTAAAATACTGAGTATACATTTTTTACGAAATAACACGCCAATTGATCTCAGCTTCAGGCTATATTCTGATGATTATTCAGAACAAACCCATGAATATTTCTCGCAAACAAAAGATCCTCAGGTATTTATAGAAATTACTTCAAAGGAAGATCTTTCTTATGATGAGGTAATAATTGAATTAAAATACCTTGAAAAAGGTGCTGATATTATTCCGTATTTTTTGGAGAATCAGAGAAAGAAAACAGAAGAAATTTAAAGACTTGCCAGAATTGAGTTGTGCCCGATAAACTAATTTGATCATTCATACTGGACTAAAAAGGTAAAATATTTCCTGGTACTTATAGTGTAATACCAGGAAGCCTTCCAAAGTAATCTGCATTTCGGTTCAGAAAGCTGTAAACTGCATGAATAAGCCTTCAAAGTTAACAAGCAGCAGTCCTACTCAACAATCATCCTTTTGGTCAGAAAAATATTGTCCTGTAAACCATTAGAGGCCATTTACACCTTTTACCGGAAAATGAAATGATACAACGAATATTTTATATATTTTTGTTGCTAATTATCAGAATTTATGTTTGTTATTTGGTTTACCGGCCTTTCGGGTTCGGGTAAAACGACTTTGGCGCTCAAACTTGAATTTT
>CAIXZF010000040.1 GCA_903923925.1 uncultured Bacteroidales bacterium | reverse complement strand
TGTAGCACATTGACCTCTGTACCAAACCAAAGCTTAATGTAACAATTTACCAGTTTACCAAGGTAACAATATAGCAATGTATGGGCATTTAGTCCTAAAAAGAAAGTCAATCATACCAGTAACCGAATAAGCGACCTCGTCTGGCGCGGTATCAAACCAGGGCGAAGTTTGCCTGCTCCGAAGCGTCAGGCGCAGTCGCGTTGTGGTTACGGGGCCACGCGGCCATGAGCGAACTGGTCCTCTATCCTTTGAAAGAAGCCAGAAGAGAACTTCTGTTAAGAAATAAAAGAGAATCAAAAGTTTTTCCGGAGCCAACATCTTTAGCCTAATGCCAACATGTCAGGTTAATGTGACAACTTTCAGCGTAGAATTCTCTCTTACTGCAAAATTGACGTTTTAAATGAGCTGCTTTTAATTTGGCACAATTACTGACTTTGCCAGCCCGACAGGAAACCTAGTTCTAAAATATTATTGTTAATCATAAATTATAAACAAATGGCAAACATTTCAATTAAACCTTTGGCCGACCGTGTATTGGTTGAGCCTGTTGCTCAGGAAGAAAAAACCGCCGGTGGTATCATTATCCCCGATACGGTTAAAGAAAAACCACAAAGAGGTACCGTAGTTGCTGCCGGTCCTGGTAAAAAAGATGAACCAATGACTGTTAAACCAGGTGATGTAGTGCTTTATGGCAAGTATTCAGGATCTGAAATTTCTGTTGATGGTAAAGATTTCCTTATGATGAGAGAATCTGACATCCTTGCAATTATCTAAATTTTCAAATAATCGATTAATATATTTTTATCATGGCAAAAGAAATTAAATTCAATATCGAAGCCAGAGATGCCCTTAAAAAAGGTGTTGACGCTATCAGCAATGCAGTAAAAGTTACCCTCGGCCCCAAAGGTCGTAATGTTATTATCGACAAAACATATGGTGCCCCGGTTATCACAAAAGATGGTGTAACTGTTGCTAAGGAAATAGAACTGAAGAACCCAATTGAAAATATGGGTGCTCAGATGGTTAGAGAAGTTGCTTCTAAAACTGCTGATGTAGCTGGTGATGGTACAACTACTGCTACCGTTCTTGCTCAGGCAATGGTAACAACCGGTATGAAAAATGTTACTGCAGGAGCAAACCCAATGGATCTTAAAAGAGGTATCGAGAAAGCTGTTCAGGCTGTTATCGAGCACCTGAAAAAGCAATCAAAAGAGATCGGTACCAGCATGGAAAAGATCGAACAGGTTGCTTCAATTTCTGCTAACAACGATCATTTTATCGGTAAAATGATTGCTGAAGCAATGGAAAAAGTTAAAAAAGAAGGCGTTATTACTATCGAAGAAGCTAAAGGCATCGAAACAACAGTTAAGCTTGTTGAAGGTATGCAATTCGACAGAGGATACATCTCACCATATTTCGTAACTGATACCGAAAAAATGGAAGCAGTTTATGAGAGTCCTTTCATCCTTATCTACGACAAAAAAGTAAGTGTAATGAAGGACCTCCTTCCAATTCTTGAGAAGGTTGTTCAAACAGGCCGTGCGCTCGTTATTATTTCAGAAGATGTTGAAAGTGAAGCTTTAGCAACTCTTGTTGTTAATAAAATCCGTGGCTCTCTGAAAGTTGTTGCTGTGAAAGCTCCGGGCTTTGGCGACAGAAGAAAAGAAATGCTGGAAGATCTTGCCATCCTGACAGGTGGTACTGTTATCTCTGAAGAAAGAGGTTACAAACTAGAGAATGCTGATCTTTCATACCTTGGACAAGCTGACAAAATCAGCGTGGATAAAGAAACAACTACCATCGTAAGTGGTAAGGGTCAGAAAGAAATGATCGATTCACGTGTGAAACAGATCAAAGCTCAGATTGAGTCAACAACTTCTGATTACGACCGTGAGAAACTCCAGGAGCGTCTTGCAAAACTATCAGGTGGTGTTGCAGTTATCTATGTTGGTGCAGCCAGCGAAGTTGAAATGAAAGAAAAGAAAGACCGCTTCGATGATGCATTACATGCAACACGCGCAGCTGTTGAAGAAGGAATCGTACCTGGTGGTGGAGTTGCTTACATCCGCGCTATCGAGGCTATCAGAGACCTTAAAGGTGACAATGATGATGAGAACACAGGTATTGCAATCATCGTTCGTGCACTCGAAGAGCCACTAAGACAAATCGTTGCAAATGCAGGACTAGAAGGTTCAGTGATCGTTCAGAAAGTTCGCGAAGGCAAAGATGACTTTGGTTTTAACGCCAGAACAGAGCAATATGAGAATTTATATGCATCAGGAGTAATCGACCCAACGAAAGTTACCAGGGTAGCACTCGAAAATGCAGCTTCAATTGCAGGTATGTTATTAACTACCGAATGCGTTCTTGCTGAAATTAAAGAAGACAAGAAAGAAATGATGCCGGGAAATCCAGGAATGGGCGGCATGGGAATGGATTACTAAAATCTGTTTCATAAATTTTTAAAGAGCCCTGTCGAACTTTCGTCAGGGCTCTTTAATTTAGCGCCCTCAAATAAACTTTTTGGTTCACTTTTTGTTAGTCGGTAGTCAATCTATTAATATTATATGATGCATAAAATTCTTGCCTTCATTTTGGGCTTTTTTGCAATTACCAGCCTCTCTGCCCAACAGGCTGCTTCTGTTCCTGTAGATGATCAAACAAAATTGGTTACTTATAAAGAAGTAGTTACGGTTAAAGGGACAAAAGATGAGCTCTATGTCAGAGGAATTGAATGGATAAATTCATACTTCAAGAACCCGATTGACGTTACCCGAACCCGCGACAGAGATAATGGACTAATTAAAGGAGTTGCAAGGTTTAAAACATTTTACAATGATAAGGACGGCTTCAAGAAAGACGGTCCTATGATTGAATATGCATTGACACTCGAATTCAAGGAGGGAAGATATCGCTACGTTTTTACTGACATGTCGCGTAAAGAAGCCTCACGTCAGGCAGTGGAATTATGGATGAACACAAAAAATCCTGCATACAATCCGCAATGGGACGATTACCTGAACCAGGTTGATGCGTATTTTAAAACGACAATAGCCGGCCTTAAAAAGGCAATGGAACCCGCAGTAAAAAAGGATGACTCATGGTGACAAGCGGTTTAAAAAGGTTTACCGGGAATATTGTTGATGTTGTTGGAAGGAGAATATTCCGTGGTGAAGTAATCGTTGAAGATCAACGTATACTTAGTATTTCAGAAAAAGATGTAACGGGCGATATTTTCATATTGCCCGGTTTCATAGATGCACATGTACATGTGGAAAGCTCAATGCTTATTCCCTCAGAATTTGCAAGAGTTGCAGTTACTCACGGAACTGTTGCCACTGTTTCTGATCCCCATGAAATAGCCAATGTGCTGGGCATTAAAGGTGTAGAGTTTATGATTGCCAATGGTAAAAAGGTTCCTTTTAAATTTTTCTTTGGTGCCCCTTCCTGTGTCCCTGCTACTCCTTTCGAAACAGCGGGTGCAGTTTTTGGTCTTTTAGAAACAGAACAACTCCTGCAGAACGATGAGATTTTATACCTGTCGGAAATGATGAATTACCCCGGAGTTCTCTTTGAAAATGCGGAGGTAATGGGTAAACTTGCACTGGCCAGAAAATATGGCAAAGTTGTTGACGGGCACGCGCCCGGCTTAAAAGGCGAAGATGCCGGAAAATACGCTGCCGCTGGTATTACAACAGACCATGAGTGTTTTACTGAAGAAGAAGCCCTCGATAAAATTAAGGCAGGGATGAAAATCCTTCTCCGGGAGGGGAGTGCAGCAAAGAACTTTGAAGCTTTGATTCCGCTGATTAAAACGCATCCGCAGTACATCATGATGTGTTCAGACGATAAACATCCAAATGATTTAGTGGAGGGTCATATCAATCTGCTTGTAAAACGTGCATTGTTAATGGGTTATGATTTATTTGATGTCCTTAGCAGTTGTTCTCTTAACCCTGTTAAGCATTATAATTTGCCGGTAGGTTTGTTGCAGCAGGGTGATTATGCCGACTTTATCCTGGTAAATAACCTGAGTGATTTTATTGTTCTTGCGACCTATGTAAATGGGGAGAAGGTAGCAGAAAACGGGGAAACACATATTGTTTCGATCAAAGAGGAGTTGCCAAATGCATTTAATGCTAAAAAGATAGAGGTTGAGGACTTGAAGCTGGAGTTTACAAACAAAAATATAAGAGTCCAAAGGGCATTAGATGGGCAACTTATTACTGATAGCTTTGAAGCCAAACCATTAGTTATTGATGAAAATATTGTTTCAGATACTGAAAGAGATATTCTTAAAATGCTGGTAATGAATCGGTATCAGCCTACTGAGCCAGCAATAAGTTTTATTAATGGGTTTGGGCTGAGGCATGGAGCAATTGCCTCTACAGTTGCACATGATAGTCATAATATCATTGCTGTTGGCACAAATGATGAGGATATTGCAGCTGCTGTAAACCTTCTGATTGACTGTAAAGGTGGGATTTCGCTTGTTGCCGAAAAAAAACACTATTTATTGCCGCTTCCGGTGGCCGGTATTATGTCGGCGGATGATGCATGGAAGGTTGCCAGCGATTATTTAAAAATTCATTTGGAGGCTAAAAATTTAGGTAGTTCATTATCAGCTCCTTATATGACAATGTCTTTTATGGCTCTTTTGGTGATTCCCGAACTAAAACTCAGTGATAAAGGACTTTTCGACGGAAAAAAATTTGAGTTTATAAGTATTTATGCGGACTAAGTGCATAATTTAGTATCATGTAATTGTTAAAAAATACATATTTTTAAATTTAGTAATCGATTACTTGTGCTTTTGTTATATATTCGTACAAAATTTCAAAACAATGGCAAAGTTAGATTTAGACATTACAAAATTAGAGATGGCGGCCAACAGGCTGCGAGCGATGGCTCATCCAATGAGAATTGCGATCATCGAACTTCTTCAACAGAAGGAAAAACTCAGTGTTACAGAGATTTACAAGAAGCTCAAAATTGAGCAGGCTTCTGCATCTCATCACTTAAATATCCTGAAAAGCAAAGGGGTCCTTGCTTCAAGGCGTGATGGAAAGAAGATTTTCTATTCTCTTAGAAGTAAAACATTGACTCAAATCATTGACTGTATTAACAAATGCAACACTGATTAATCAAAATTTCCAGATTTCTTCGAGCTCCCAGTTAGCTCGGATTTCAATCTCCCGGGGAAAGTATCTTACTTTTTCCGGGAGTTGTTTTTTCAGGTAGTTTCCTGTATCCCAAACACCATTATTATTGTTATCAAATACAAGCCTTAACTTATACTTACCCGTGCTCAGGTAAGTCCAGTCAATAGTTGATTTTTCCTTAAAACAAAACTCTTTCTCTACCTTATTTCTGTCGTTTATTAATTGAAGAATGTAATTCCCTTTTAATTCAGGTTCATAATGAATTGTAAGAGTACCATAATCTTTCAGCTGTTTTGTGAAAAGAGTCAGACTAATACTATCATTTGTATGGCCTGTAAGATCTGTAAGTGAAGAAGGTGGAATATATAAATGGTATTTGGTGTTTTCTTTCCATTGCGTTTTAATATAAACCAGTCTTTTGACGCTGTCTGTGCTTATCACAGGTTTAACCAGGACAGTATCCGCCAGTAGTCTGATGGAATCGCTAACAATGTTTAAAAGAGGGTAGGAGAAGCTGATCCGGATACTGTCGTTAAGGTTGAAATTGGAATTTGCATTTGCAGTAAAGCTTATCTTGTTCTTTACATCCTGCTTCCTCACTCTGGAACTTTTGTCAAACTTTCTCAAATCAAATGCGATTGTATCAGGAGGCCTGTTATTTACTGATACCTTAAGGCTGAGTGAATCTGGTATACTATCACCTGTTACCCACAAAGAAAGGCTGTCCTTACCGGTATTTAATTCGTGGAGCAGCCTTGTTCCGGGGGGCAGTGGTTTGGTATCAATTGGTGCAAAAGAAATATTTGTTGTTTTATCGCTGAATACCAATGAAATATGCCTTGACTTAATAAGCTGGCGTTTAATAATCCGGATTATATTTTCTTTTTCTTTAAATAAATAGATTGACAGTTTGGCAGTGTCTGTTATTATTTTCGGAATACTGTCGTTGTGAATACTATCAATACATTTGGCTGGCATAGGATCAGTAACAACAAGTGAATCAATAAAGCCAATTTCCTCACTTTTATCATCGAACATAAAGTTGTTGTTCTTTTCCTTCAGAGCCAGCATTTTATAGGGACCCTTACCAAGATTTTCAAAGATAAAGTTGCCATTAGCCTGACTTCGGCAAACATATTTTGGTTTTTCTTTGAATGGGATTGAATCCTCAAATTTGTCGTACAATAAAATATTTACTTCCTTCTGGGATTCCAGTGTTAATGCATCCCTAACGGTACCGCTTATTTGCATTGAGTCGAGTGCTGCTCCGGTAGAGAATACAAAACGGTAGCCTTTGAGCGGATTCCCTTCGTTAAGGTCAGCAATTGCATCTCCAAAAAATAAATTATAGGTGGTATTCTTTAGTAAACTGTCCTCAAACCGGATAATAAGAGACCTGCCCTTTATTCTGCAATCAGGTGGATTGTCAAAAGGAGGTGAAATAAGCAGATTTTTACTAATATCCTTCAACTGAATAAATTCATCAAACTGAATTCTGATTTCCTTCCCGCTGAATGAAGTTGCAAAATTGGGGGGATCAGACTTCACGATTTCAGGCGGAATAATGTCTTTTATTCCACCTTCCGGAGCTACAATGTTTGCACAAGAATACAAAAGACAACCTATCAGCAGAAAAGCCAGAATTTTGGTGAAAAGATAGCGTATAGATTTTGTCTTTTGTTGCATTTTCAGATCAATGTAAGGGTTCTGAATTTATAGGATTTTCCGAGAGCATGTTCAAGAAACCTGGGTAATACGAAATTAATCATTTCCCTTGTCTTTAAATTGTCGTGCAAAACAATTATTGAACCTGGTTTCAGATTTGTAATTAATCTTTCCAGGCATTTCTCTTTCTGTAGCTTCGCATCAAAGTCGCCAGCAAGTAAAGTCCACATTACAATGGTGTAATGGTTTTTTAACGCAAAAAGCTGCGATCGGCTGATTCTTCCGTAGGGAGGCCGGAAAAGAGACGAATTTACAAGGTCGCTGCATAACTTTACATTGTCGGAATATACTTTTTCAGGTGTTTTCCATCCATTGAGATGGTTGTAGGTATGGTTCCCGGTCAGATGGCCTCGTTGCAGGATATCAAGATAAAGATCATGATTATTAAATACATTCTCGCCCACGCAAAAGAAAGTAGCTTTCACGTTAAACTGCTCGAGTATTTTGAGAATTGGAACAGTAGCTTCATAAACCGGACCGTCATCAAAAGTCAGATAAATATCTGGTTCCTCAGATTCGACTTTCCAAAGCAGGTCATTACCAAACAAAGGTTTTAATAAATCAGGTACTGTAGCAAGGTACATCTTACAGATTCCCCTAACGGGTCATTTGTTCCTGTTCCACATAAACCTTGTAGTATTTTTCGAAATACTCCTTTGATTTTTTGTTGAGAGCAAGATCATTGTTACGTTCAGCTATTGTACCAATTCTCTGCATAGCTCCAAGTGCCATTTCCTTTTCCTGGGCAACCTGAGATGATGCAAAGCCTTTGAACCCGAAGAAATAGTCGAGTTCCTGGCTATAAAGAGTGATAAGTCGTTCTATAATTCCGGATGCTTTGTCCCTGGCGCCTGCCTTGTAATAAGCATCAGCAATGGGGAGCATAGAAAAGCTGTATGGAATTACTTTGTCAGGCATCATAGCCAGGCAACGGTCGCATACAGCAATAGCAGAATCCTTTTTGTTTTCAGCTAATAATGAAGATGCAAGTTTGCCATAAATATTCCTCATATTTATAGTCATTCTCATATGGTCCTCGTTGTAGTAAATAGCCGGATTGCTCATGTTTAATTTGAATTTATTCATGAGATGATCGTACATTACTGCAGTATTAATTTTTGAAGGGCCACCCTGAGATGTCTGACTTTTAATAGGAACAAGCCTGTATGCAAGACCTTCAAGCTGGAAATATTCTTCGAGGCCAAGGTAATTTTCATCACCAATTGTCATCGCAAAATATATCGGGCGATTCCATCCGAAGTTGCTCAACAGATCAAGAACCATAAGGTGGTTTTTTGAAAGGCCTGGTTTGTTAAGCCTCCATTCTATTGAAGAAACAACCTGATCTGCCTGTGATGCAGAAACTGTTCCATTTTTGATAACGGTTTCTTTGTCAACAGGAATACGAAGCCGGGTTGTCGGAATATAATCCAGACGCCCCATTTCTGTTTGTATTTTTGTATTTGGATTATCGCTGGATACAAATTTGATGAGGTCCTTCAGATCGTAGTACCTGTTGGTATCAACAACTTCAGGATTATCATACATATAAACAACATCGAGAGTTCCCTGGCGATACTTATCTTTATTAAGGGAAAAAGGTACAGGTTCCGACAGATAGGCTTTTCGTTTCATCTGGTCGATGTACCAGTCTGTTTGTAAAAGACTAAGGTTACAAACACGAACATCAGTGCGTATGCCTTCAACTTCCTGGGCATACCAGAGCGGGAAGGTGTCATTGTCGCCATTCGTAAACAATATTGCATTTGGTGCGCAGGAGTTCAGGTAACAGGATGCAATTTCCAGAACAGAATACCTCCCGGAACGATCATGATCATCCCAGCCATCTTTGGCCAGAACACCAGGAACAGCCAGCGTACAAAGGAATGTAACCCCAAAGGCCAGGATTATAGGGTTTACCTTTGGAATATATTTTTTCAGCAAATCGAATAAAGGAATCACGCCTAGTCCTATCCAAATAGCAAAAGCATAGAATGAGGCAGCGTATGAATAGTCCCTTTCTCTGGGCTGAGGGGCATATTGATTGAGGTAAAGTACAATTGCCATACCTGTCATAAAGAATAAGGCAAGAACAACCAGAGAGTCCTTGTAATGCTTTCGTGAATGGTAGAAGAGTCCTATCATTCCAAGAATCAGAGGAAGGAAGTAGAATTTGTTCGTTCCTCTGTTTTTCATGCTTTCCGGGATATTATCCTGTGGCCCGAGCCTGCTTTCATCAAGAAATTTTATGCCACTGATCCAGTTCCCATTAACAATGTCGCCTTTAGGATTTTGGGTATACCCCATGCCCTGTATATCATTTTGCCTTCCGACAAAGTTCCACATGAAATACCTGAGGTACATAAAGTTTACCTGGTAACGCGAGAAAAATCTGAAATTTTCGGCAAATGTTGGTTTGTTTATCGTTTCAGGCTGACCTTCATTATTCTCAACATTAATAGGTACACCTTTAATATTAGCCCAGTTCTGATATGCTTTTTCATGATCATCCTGTCCATTGCTCCACATACGTGGGAAAATGGTCATGAACCGTGAATCGTATTTCGGAATAACACCTTTTCTCGTGTCAGTAATAGCATATTTTCCTGTTTTCCGGTCTTTTGAGTAAACAGGGTTTCCATCATCTCTTCCGGTAGCAGGGGCATTATAATATTGTCCGTATAAAATTGGCCAGTCACCATATTGTTCTCTTTGCATATATGCCAGGAGATTAATGGCGTTATCCGGATTGTTTTCATCAATAGTAGTATCAGCATTCGAACGGATCACAAGCATAAAAAAGCTGCTATATCCAATCAGAAGAAATGTGAAAGCAATTAATATTGTATTGGCAACCAGTTTATTGTGTTTTGTTGTAAAATATAGTCCCCATACAATACCACCGACCAGAACAATAAAGTATATTACAGTTCCGAAATTAAATGGGAACCCCATGACATTCACAAAGAATAATTCAAACAAACCGGCTAGTTTAATTACCCATGGGATAATCACACTCATGATAATACCAAGTAAAACAAAAGAAATGATGCCAACCAGAAGTATTCCTTTCCAGCTTGGGTTTTTGTATTTCTTGAAATAATAGACAAATGTCATTGCTGGAATTGTAAGCAGGTTCAGCAAATGGACACCTATTGAAAGTCCTACCATGAAAAAGATAAAAATAATCCAGCGGAGTGCTGTTGTTTCATCTTCCGTTTCATCCCATTTCAGCATGGCCCAAAAAACAACAGCTGTGAAGAAGGATGACATTCCATAAACTTCACCCTCAACAGCAGAAAACCAGAATGAATCTGTAAACGTATAGGCAAGTGCTCCAACAAGTCCAGCTCCTAAAATAACGAATAGGTTTCCCTTATCCTTATTGTTCTTGAAGTCAACAGCTTTTTTTGCCAGCATTGTAATAGACCAGAAGAGGAACATTATTGTAAAACCGCTTGAAACAGCTGTCATGGTGTTAACCATTCGTGCAACCATCGCAGTATCTCCAAAAGCGAATAAGGAGAAAAATCGTCCGATCAGCTGGAATAGCGGTGCTCCTGGTGGATGGCCGACAAGCAATTTGTACGCAGTTGAAATATATTCTCCACAATCCCAAAAACTTACAGTTGGTTCGGAAGTAATAATATAAATAGCACTTGCGAAAACACCCATGAACCACCCGAGGATGTTATTCATCCTCCGGTAGGTTCTGTTCAGATCATTCATGTCTTAAGGTTTCAGTTTTTAATTTTCAAGCTGTGGATTTGCTGCAAAGTAGGCGCCCAGGCGCTTACTGAGTTCATCCTGTTTGTATTCTTTAGCCAATTGCTCCAGTCTGCGTAAAACCATTACAGCCTGCTCTCTGTCTTTTTGATAATAAGAGGCAAACTTTGGTTTAAGAGAGGAATAATATTTTATATTGGCTTCAAAAATATCTGCAAGTTTTGAAGCAATATCACTGCCTTTAACAGCAGCACCAGCCTTGTAATAAACTTCGGCAAACGGCAACATGTACATATCGAATGGAATCTTGCTGTTCGGGAAAACTTCCTGGCAATGATCCAGTAATTTAATTGCTTTTTCGTTCTTTCCTTCATCAACCAGCAACTGCGCTGTTCTTAGAAAGTTGTTTTTCGGAATCATTGAATTCCTGTAACTTTCTCTGTCGACAGTAACTTTCGGATCGGCCAGATTACCCCATTTGCACTTGTTCATGAGGATATCGTAGTTTGTGTTGGCCTGCGAAATACCACCCATTCCCTGAATGTAATTACTGGAAAGTACTGGCATAAACTTATATACAAAGCCTTCAAGATGGAGGTATTTGTCGAATTCAAAAACATCGTCAATAGTACCAGGGTTGGCAAAATACAACGGACGTTTCCAGTTGTTGCTGGCCAGAAAGTCCATCATCATCAGGTCGTTTTTAAAAAGGTAAGTCCTCTTCATTTTCCACTCTATGGATTTCACCATTTTTCCTGCCAGTTCCCTGGGCACAATACCATTGTTCACGCAAGCAGCTGAATCAACAGGCAACCTGAGGTTTTTAGTTGGGAGATAGCTTATCTTTTTTCCGGATTGAAGCGGAAGTTTTGTATTTTCATCATCGCTGTTGATAAATGTTATGATTTCTTTGAGATTGGTATAACCCTCAATTTTCATATCATAAAAAGGAATATATTCATTAATCCCTTTATCATATTTAGCAGCAGGAAGTGTTAGCGGAACCGGCTCAGAGTCATAGATTTTGCGTTGAAGCTGATGAATATACCATTCACCGGACGAAAGCATGTAATTAACAACACGAACATCCGTTCGGAAACCTTCAACTTCCTGAGCGTACCAGAGAGGGAAGGTGTCGTTATCCCCGTTTGTTATCAGAATAGCGTTTGGAGCGCAGGAGGAAAGGTAGTTCATTGCAAAGTCGCGGCAGGCAGTTTTTCCGGCACGATTATGATCAGCCCAGCCTTCTTTTCCCATAATTGCCGGAACAAGAGCAAGACACAATACAGTAACACCCAAGCCAGTAGCCACCTGGTTCCATTTTTTAGGCAGCCATTCCCACAGTGCCATTACTCCAAGTCCTATCCAGATAGTGAATGCGTAGAAAGAACCCGCATAACTGTAATCTCTTTCACGTGGCTGATAGGGGGTCTGGTTCAAATAGATAACAATAGCCAAACCTGTCATTATGAAGAGAAAGGCAATAATGATACTGTCCTTATAAGTCTTGTTAATGTGAAAAAACAAACCAATAACACCAAGGATAAGCGGGAGAAGGTAGAACTTATTCTTTGCCGGGCTTTGCATACTTTCCGGAAGATTGTCCTGATTACCTAAACGCAGATTATCAATAAAGGGGATACCGCAAATCCAGTTTCCGTTTTCGGCACCACCATATCCTTCAACATCATTTTGCCGGCCGGCAAAATTCCACATAAAATACCGGAAATACATGTGCCCGATCTGGTATTTGAAGAAAAATGCAAGGTTTTGCCCGAAAGATGGTTTGTATATAGTTTCGGTTTCCCCGTTATTCCCTTTTGAAACAGTAATAGGAGTTCCTCCATCACCACCCCATTCTTTGTAAGCGCTCACATGGCTTGATTTCTGATTGCTCCACATGCGGGGAAAGAAAGTTGTAAAGCGTGGATCGAATACAGGCTCTGTTTGTTTCCTGTCATCCGTAATAATATACTTTCCTGATTTATCATCTCTCTGGTATACAGGGCTTCCATCTTCATAAGAAACAATTGGAGCATTATAATACTGTCCGGTAAATAATGGCCATGTACCATATTGTTCACGATTCAGGTAGGATAGAAGTCCGATAGCATCCTTCGGAGCATTTTCATTAATAGGTGTGTTGGCATTCGAACGGATTACCAGCATAAAAAATGATGAATAACCGATTAAGATGAAAGTGAAAGCCAGCAATATGGTGTTCATCAGAACTCTTTGGTGTTTGCCGGTGTAATAAATTCCTGCTACAAGTCCACCAATTAAAATCATAAAATAAGCAACTGTACCTGAGTTGAATGGTAATCCGAAACTATTTACGAATAATAGCTCAAATTGACCTGATAGTTTAACAATCCAGGGGATAATAAAATACATTACCACAGCAAGAATTATGATAGACAATAGGGCTGTTATCATCATTCCTTTGTTGGTTGATTTGTATTTTCTGAAATAATAAACAAATGAAATAGCAGGGATGGCCAGTAAATTTAAAAGGTGGACCCCGATAGAAAGCCCGATAACAAAGGCTATCATTATAATCCATCTGTTTGAATGCTGTTCATCGGCAACTTCATCCCACTTCAGGATTAACCAGAATACCAGAGCTGTGAAAAATGAAGACATAGCGTAAACTTCACCTTCTTCTGCCGAAAACCATGCTGAATCTGAAAAAGTATAAGCAAGTGAACCAACCACTGCACTGCCCATGATAGCAATAACTTTTCCATCTGTTAATTCGCCGGATTTTAAGGCAATTCTTTTAGCAAAATAGGTTATTGTCCAGAAAAGAAACAGAACAGTAAAGCCTGAACTTAATGCCGACATGATATTAACCATTAAGGCAACCTTGGAAACATCCCCGAAAGCAAACAGGGAAAAGAATCTTCCAATCATCTGGAACAGAGGTGCTCCCGGTGGGTGCCCAACTTGCAATTTCACACTTGTAGCAATATATTCGCCACAATCCCACCAACTGGCAGTGGGTTCAACAGTTAACAGGTAAACTATTGAGGCAATGATGAAGGTGCCCCATCCTAAAACGTTGTTAATCAGTTTGTAATTTTTCATGTAAGGATTCTGGTTTAACTGGCGAAATTAGAAAAATTAATGGAATAATTCGTCAAGTAAATTCAATGTACCAAACATGCCTATAAAACGCGGCTTCTGTTTAAAATTGAAGTAAAAATTTGCAACTTAAAATAATTTTAGTACTTTTGCACGCTGAAAAAAATTCGGATTGACCTATGGTGTAACGGTAGCACAAAAGTTTTTGGTACTTTCGGTCTAGGTTCGAATCCTGGTAGGTCAACTTTCATAACCCTGTAAATAGTATATTTGCAGGGTTTTTTTATGGAAATTTAAATATAAAGTAAAAATGTCAGTCAGAGTCAGATTTGCACCCTCACCCACAGGGCCACTTCATATAGGGGGTGTTCGTACAGCATTATATAATTATTTGTTCGCCAAACAATTAGGCGGAACTTTCATACTGCGTATCGAAGATACAGACCAGGGTCGCTTTGTGCCTGGTGCCGAGCAATATATTATAGAGGCTTTATCCTGGTGTGGGATTTATTTCGATGAAGGCGTTAGCATTGGAGGTCCTTACGGACCATACCGTCAGAGTGAACGAAAAGAATCCTACAAGCCTTTTGCTGAGCAGCTTGTAAAAGATGGACATGCATATTATGCCTTTGATACTGCCGAAGAACTGGAACTAAGAAGAACTGAAGAGCATAAAATCAGCAAAGGAATGTTCCAGTATGATGGAAAAACAAGACTTACGCTCAGGAATTCCCTTACACTTTCTGAGGAGGAAGTCAGAACCAGGCTGGAAAAGGGCGAGCAGTATGTGATAAGAATTAAAATGCCTGAAAATCAGGAAGTAAGGCTTACTGATCTGATTCGTGGTGAGGTTGTTGTTAATACAACTACCCTCGACGATAAAGTTCTGTTTAAGTCGGATGGTATGCCAACCTATCATCTTGCGAATGTTGTTGATGATCATGAAATGAAAATTACGCACGTGATAAGAGGAGAGGAGTGGTTGCCTTCTGCGCCACTTCACGTACTATTATACCGCTTTCTGGGTTGGGAAAATGTAATGCCGGCTTTTGCACATCTGCCACTGCTTTTAAAACCTGATGGTAATGGTAAACTGAGCAAGCGTGATGGCGACAGACTGGGATTTCCAGTATTTCCGCTTCGTTGGACGGACCCGGTAACAGGAGAAGTTTCATCGGGTTACAGGGAAGCCGGATATTTACCTGATGCTTTTATCAATTTCCTGGCTTTTCTTGGCTGGAATCCAGGAACAGAACAGGAAATATTTGATATTGAAGATCTTATACAATCCTTTTCGCTGGAAAGAGTTAATAAAGCAGGGGCAAAATTTGATCTTGAAAAAGCCAGATGGTTCAATCAGCATTATCTGAAAACAAAGGATGATATAATTCTTGGTCTGCTTTTGAGAAAACAGTTGGATGAGGCTGGAATTGCCTGGCCTGCCATTGAATATGTCGATCATGCAGCTCATCTTATAAAGGAGAGAATTGTATTGATTGGAGATTTGCTACCCCAATCTCTGTTTTTCTTCCTGGATCCTGTTACATTTGATGCTGAAACTATTAAAAAACGCTGGAAACCAGAAACTGCCGAAATTATTGAAAATCTGCGACTTGTTTTTGAATCGACTGATTTCTCACACTCGGATGAGCTTGAAACAGCTTTCAAAAATTACCTGGAGACAAAGAATCTGGGAACAGCTGCTGTTTTATCACCTCTCAGGCTCGTGGTAACCGGAATGGGGGGTGGTCCGGGAATGTTCGATATTATGCACCATATTGGCAAGGATGCAACGCTCAGAAGAATGAAACACTATAAATTAGATAATTAAAATGGCACTTATCAGTCTTGAAAATATGGAATTCTTTGCCTATCATGGTTGTTTTGCGGAGGAACAAATTATAGGCACCCGCTTTCTTGTTAACCTAAGTTTTGAAACCGAAACTTCTGAGGCAGAGGAAACCGACGATCTTCACAAGACTGTTAATTACCAGGCAGTATATCATCTTATTAAGGCTGAAATGGAGATAAAATCCAGACTTCTGGAGCATGTTGGCAGAAGAATACTGGAGGCAGTCTGTAGAGAATATCCTTCTATTACATATGCCCGGATTAAAGTCTCGAAAATGAATCCGCCAGTTGGTGGAAAAATGGAGAATGTTAGCATTGAGCTGGAGAAGAACAATGCTTAATTATTAGTATCAGATTTAAAGATTCAGGAATAAATATCAAGAGAAATGTCATCAACTCAACCCAAACGCTTTACTATAACAAGTGCTTTACCTTATGCCAATGGTCCTATACATATCGGTCATCTGGCAGGTGTTTATGTTCCGGCTGATATTTACGCCCGCTACCAGCGCCTGAAAGGAGAAGAGGTGCTTTTTATCGGGGGATCCGACGAGCATGGTGTTCCAATTACTATTAAGGCGAGACAGGAAGGTAAATCTCCACAGGAAATTGTAGATAAATTCCATCAGATTATTAAACAATCCTTTAAGGAACTTGGGATCTCCTTTGATATTTATTCAAGGACTTCTGCTCCCATCCATCACGAAACAGCTTCAGCATTTTTTAAAAAAATGTACGATCAGGGAAATTTCATTGAAAAAAACTCACAGCAGCTTTATGATGAAGAAACAGGGCAGTTTCTTGCCGACCGCTATGTAACAGGAACCTGTCCGCATTGCAACAATGATCGTGCTTACGGCGACCAGTGTGAAAAATGTGGCACTTCTCTCAATGCTACCGACCTTATTAATCCCAGGTCTGTTCTGAGTGGAAATCTGCCTGTGATGAAAGAAACCAGGCATTGGTATCTGCCCCTCGATCAGTATGAGGTTTGGTTAAAGGACTGGATTCTTAAAGGGCATAAGGACGACTGGAAGACAAATGTATATGGCCAGTGTAAATCGTGGCTCGATCAGGGTTTGCAGCCACGCGCGGTTACCCGCGACCTCGATTGGGGAGTTAAAGTTCCGGTTGAAGGGGCTGACGGGAAAGTACTTTATGTTTGGTTTGATGCACCAATAGGTTATATTTCTGCAACCAGACATTGGGCTTCGGAAGAACCTGGCCGCGATTGGGAGAAATGGTGGAAAAGTGAAGATAGCAAGCTGGTACATTTTATAGGGAAAGATAATATCGTTTTCCATTGTATTATCTTTCCGGCAATGTTGCATGCCGAAGGTTCATACATTGTACCTGATAATGTTCCTGCAAATGAATTTCTAAATCTGGAAGGTGATAAAATTTCCACTTCACGAAACTGGGCAGTATGGTTACATGAGTACTTAACTGATTTCCCCGGAAAACAGGATGTACTGAGGTATGTACTTACAGCGAATGCTCCTGAATCAAAAGATAACGACTTCACATGGAAGGATTTTCAGGCCAGAAACAACAATGAATTGCTTGCAATTTTAGGAAACTTCATCAACCGCACACTTGTTCTTACTGATAAATATTTCAAAGGTCTGGTGCCTGCTGTTGATGAATTGATACCTGAAGATGAAGCTTTGATTGAAGAAATTGCTTCATTCCCCAAGAGGATATCTATAAGTATTGAAAACTATCGTTTCCGTGAGGCCTTGAATGAGCTGATGAATCTTGCCAGGTTGGGCAATAAATACCTTACAGAACAAGAACCTTGGAAAAAGTTTAAGGAAGAGCCTGTCAGGGTTGGGACTATTTTAAATCTAAGCCTCCAGATTTGTGCGAATCTTACTGTTGTGGGGGAACCTTTCCTTCCATTTACTTCAGAGAAGGCTAAGGAGATGATGAATCTGGGTTCTACAAACTGGGCTGATGGTGGCAGAATTGATCTTCTTACTGCTGGTCATCAGTTAAACCAGCCTGCCTTTCTTTTCGAAAGAATTGATGACGATGCTATTGAAGCACAGGTGCAAAAGTTGCAGCAAACAAAAATAGATAACCAGCCTAAAACGGTGGAAGTTGTTCCCGTAAAATCCGATATCTCCTACGATGACTTCTGTACGATGGATATCCGTACTGCTACAATTCTTGAAGCCGAAAAAGTTCCGAAGACAAAAAAACTTCTGAAACTAAAGGTTGATACCGGCATCGATGTACGTACTCTGGTTTCTGGAATAGCAGAGTTTTATGAACCTGAGAATATTATCGGGAAAAAGGTTTGTATTCTTGCCAATCTTCAAGCCAGGGAAATCAAAGGAATAGTTTCCCATGGAATGATTCTGATGGCTGAGGACAGTAATCATCGCTTAACTTTTGTGTCGCCTGCTGATGAATTTCACAATGGTTCTACCGTGAAGTAGGAAGGATAATAATCTCATCTACCTGACAATCAATTTTTTTGTCCATTGCATTGTTTTGCCTTCATATCTCAGAAAATAGATTCCTGGTTTAAGGTCAGTAGCGAAATCAGTTTGCTGAGATTCAATTACTGATGAGTATACTTTTTTACCTGTAATGTCCAGAATATCAACCTTTCCTGATTGTTCTGTCCCACTAATTACCAATTGGAAAGAGCCATCATTCGGGTTTGGAAAGACAGTGGAAAGTACATCGCTATTTTCATCATTAATACCAGAATAAAGGTTACAGCTTCCCGGCCAGTGGTTTTCGAGCCAGGTAGTCCGAAGTGTTGCCCAGTCTTTAATTTTCTCAATTTCGCCGGTATATGTAGTTGGAATCGGAGCAGGGTTAGGCCATACATAAATACCCAGAATAGGCCATTTTGTAAAATTCAGAGCTGTTGAAACGCCCAGAACATTTGCCAGAGAATCCAGTTCATGGTTAATTGTAACAGGATTAAGAATGTCTTGATGGAGTTGGGTCCAGCGGCATCTAAGTCTGTTTTGAAAAAGAGGATCCTGAAAAAAGCGTTGCCACCAGAAAGCACACTGGTTGGTATAAGATTGCTGGACAATATAGTCCCAGCCAGTTGGCAGGTAGCATTCTAAATAGTCAGCATTTCCCCACGACAAGTCATAATCCCATGGAGGGCCGGCAGTAATTTTGCCGTCTCTGTCCTTGTAGAAATAGGTGCTAAGGCGCAACCCATCAACATTTTTAGTGTATTCAGTAAGTATAATATAATCGATAAAGCTCTGTTCATCAATATATTGCCTGTATCCGGTTAAGGAGTCAGCAAATTGAGGCCCATACATTACACTTTCAAAACTATCTACATAGCTTTTCATATAGGCAATTTGGGCTGGCTTTACATTTTCGGGTTTGGGATATACGAAGAGATATTTCAGGTTATTAGTAGCATTTACCGCAGTATAGTTTGAATTCCAGCCGATATCACCAGGATCCTCCCAATCGATTTTGAAAATATATCCTCCCGAAAGATTGGACCCAATGGTATCGTTTACAGAAATTGAGTGAATATCTACTCTGTCGCCACCGCGTTTTATCTTTTCACCAAGCAGGTAGATACCTTGGTATTCGCCATCAATCATTACTTCACAGAATTCCATTCGGGGTGCCCAATGGCCCATTTTCCGGTACATAAAGTAGGTATAGTAATTTCTAAGCAGGGATTTATCGGAATAATTGGCAATGAGAACCCAGTCATTTTCAGCCGGCATACCCAGCAATGAAACGTCGAGGCTGCTAACATTGTTGGAGCGGGTTTCAAGAGAATAGCTTCTTTTTGGCATTCCCTGCGCACTGTGGCCTCTTAGTTCAATTCCGATTTTTCCTGAATACACATTTGCTGAATCAGTAACATGGTTAGGCAAGTTGTTCGGATTTTTGATTATTCGCATTTCTCCGGGTATTTTCGGATCATTTGGGATAACAACACCATGAGTTGAGATAACAACTAAAGGCAGATTTGCAAAAGAAAAAGGGAAGGGTTTTGCAGGTTGGTCACCAAAAGTAATCGACCAGTTAAGGAGGTCGCCCTGATCAGCAAAAGGATAGGTGTCGAGGATATGCAATGTCCATAATCCGTTGGCATTCTGTCCGTTGTTAACCATTGACATTGTTCCTTCCGGTTTAAAAGTACCTGTAAAAGGAGGGCTGGAAAGGTAAATCGGTGTTGCTGCAGAATAGTTGAAGCAGGTATTCGTGTAGTTATCACCATCACCTCCATTTCGGGAGCTTAGTTCAAATTCAGTACCATCAGGTGCAATAAGCGTAATAACAAGGTCGTCGTCCCAGGTATGCGTAAGATTGATGCATACAGTTTCCAATCCATAGTTTGTGTCCATGGTAGCGGGGGTAACTCCGTTGCTGGTAAGAGTGTAAAAATTATTGGAGCCATCATCAAGAATAGGGCCACCAGTTCCAGAGAAAGTTTGTGCGATACTATGGAGGCAAAGGAATGAAAAGACAAACGTAAAGATTCGGACCATGAGCAGTATCATTAAAGATGAAGAATCAAAAATAGAATATTTTCCTGAAAATTCCACTTTGAAAATCCAGCACAACGTAGTTATAAAATATTGAAAATGAATAGAATCAAAGCCAGAGGTATATTCATTGCAAATTCGTGATAAAAATGTAATTTCGCAGTCTGAAAACTGGCTTCATAGTTCAATGGATAGAACGGAAGTTTCCTAAACTTTAAATCTAGGTTCGATTCCTAGTGAGGCTACCAATACTGGTGATAATCAATAAGTTACATGATTTTGAACCCATTTTGAACATTGCAAAAAACCACCACTTTGGTGGTTTTTTTATTTAAGAACCGTCTCTTCAACAACAAATGTTTGTAAAATAATTGACAATCAGAGCTTTATAGATATTTCTACATTGCCAGTTTTTTTTTAGAATATTTTTTGAGGTTTTGAATTAGCCAAGTCAGTCACAGATTTTGGAATTTATTTTTGTAATATTTTTTCGATTAGAAGTTTTTTATGCCGCACCCACAGCCTAGGGTCATACATATAATGGGGGGGGGGGTGATGCAAAAAGCGGATATATGCCCACCACCACCATGTGTACATTTAAAATTCAAACAGTATTTATTATCAAATGACAAAAATGAATGAGATTTTAGATTTCAAAGTCACTGATGATACATTTTACTTTTACAATATTGACAACATCATAACTGGCGATAACAGTTTAAGGCTAAATCACATATATGAAGTGGTTCTAATTGAAGACAAAACCCTAGTACCATTTAGGGCAACATTTTTAGAAATCACAACAGTATATGACTTAATATCTTTAAGATTCAGACCGCTTGATGATTCAGGAGAAATTGTAATAACTACCAATATTTTCTCAGATGAAAATAAAGATTGGTATGTTTTGGAGGTAAACAATTTTGTAATGTTCAAAAAGTTGCATAATGCTTTTCAAAAAAAGCCTTAAGAAGTCTTAAGTAAACCATAACTACTGGCAACTTTTTTTAACTTATCAACGGTTTTATTACTGCCCTACTGGATATGCTGAAAACTAGGTTGTTGTTTCAGATATTTACTGAAAGCCTCCTTCCTGCGCTTGCGGTCAGCATAGCGAAGTATCCGGCTTTCCTGAATAGTGTATTTATTTATAGATTCTGTAAAGATAATTTGCATTTCCTGTCCTTGCTGTGCTGTAAAAATTTTATCGTCACTGAAGATGTCTACTAACATTTTTTCAAGAGTAACAGTAACTACTCCATCTACCTTCTGAACAGGAGCCTCTGAAACTAATGATTTTACAATTATGGTTTCCTGTTCCCCAGAAGCATAGCGGGCAAGAGTATCAGCCGAAGGATCAATAAATACATTTTTATATTTCTCTTTAAGGAAGTAAAAAACAGATTCCAAAGCATCTTTTTCAACTTCTATAAGGGTATAAAACCTTCCCGGCTGATGAAGCATAAACTCATTGAAAACGGAAGTATTCCAGACACAAAGTTGAAGGTATGGGAATTGCATGTGAATTCGTTTATAAAGAGTTTTGATCCTTGGTGATATTTCCGGGATGAAGTTTTTACCGTAGCCAATTGAGAATTTACCTCTGCTTACACGACTCATGATACCGGCCTGTACCAAATTGTACACCCTCCAGTTTAAAGTAGTTTGTTTAATATCTGGTTCTGATTCCTGATAAAACTGCAAAATATCCTTAGACCCAAAGATGCCTTTACCCTGGAAAAAAGATTGGAAGTTGTCGATATTGAGTTTAGAATCTGCGATGACTATATTTTTTATCGATGCAAATATACGAAAACTATAATACGGCAGCAAATAAGTTTTGCTGCCGTATTATAGAAATTGATAAAAAGGGGCAAATTGATGAACAATTCTTTGTAATAATCTCATTGTAAATCTATTATTGTGTAAAATATTTTAAAAAGCTTTGACACGCCCTGGTGTAGCTCACGAGCTGTGAATATTATACACCATAGGAGAGGAATCTTGATAATACTGATGAATTTTCTGAGGAAAAGGTTGGTGAGATCATTGTGGATACTTTCCCGAATGTGACACAGAATTACATTCTATGAAGAGATTTCTTGATAAATATAACCCGTTTACAGAATTGACGAAGTCTGATATGTGCATGCTTAGATGTACGATTTTTTTGAGCTTTGCCATGGTTCCTTGCATTTTACATGGATTAATAACCCAACCATCCATGATAGAGTATGTCGTATCTTTTGAAAGGATACTTCCAAAACGCCATGTAATCGGTCAAGCCACATTCGAATTTGTTACACTAAGCAAGGATCACTTTTTTGGTTTTAAAAATCAATGGATAGATGATTTTAATAAAGTCGGCTACTCTGATCTCGAAAAAACCATTATTGATTCCTTGTTTATCCCCCGATACGCAGGCGGAATATCGGAAATAATAAAAGCCATATACAAAAGCAGGAACATTATCAGTACTGATAAACTTTACACCTATCTGGAACAGTTCAACGTACAGGTAGTAAACAAGAGGCTTGGATATTTGCTACAACACCTTGATTTGTTTAGCGACTTCAGGAAGGACCTGCTATCTACCATACGGGATGGCTATACCCCTCTTGAACCATCTTTACCAAAAGACGGTCATCATTATTCAACATGGAAGATCCAGGATAATATTGATGTAGCAACAATCTTATCAACTTTAATAACCTAAGAAACAGTTTTTCAAATGAAATTGATGTATGATTGAGTTGTGATCAAGAAATCAAAGGAACTAACAATGATAGGAATATTTTAACACTATAGACTTAAAATACATTTTTGTATTTAATACTATAGTCATATATTTGCGCCAACGTTTTAATACTATAGTATTATGAAAAAGCAAACTTTAATTCTGGAGCAAATTGATCGTAAGCTGGTAATCCTTAAAAAAATCGATGACTTAACTATACCACCGTCAGGCTGGATTTATGCCATCAGACAAGCTTTAGGAATGTCACTCCGACAACTTGGTAATAAAATGAAAATTACACCACAGAGCGTTAAAGATATGGAGGATAGGGAAAAAAATGGCACAATTTCCCTAAACGTTTTAAAACAATTCGGTCAATCATTGGAAATGAAATTCGTTTATGGTTTTATTCCTAAACATGGGAGCTTGGAAGAACTTATAGAACAACGGGCTTTTGAATTGGCTAAAGATATTGTTAGTCGTACTTCGCAGTCAATGAAACTCGAAGACCAGGAAAATAATTCATCCCGTATTCAAAAAGCAATACAAGAAAAAGCTGTTGAGTTGAAACAAGTTATGCCAAAATATTTATGGGACTAAATTTGGATTATATTGATGGTCAGACCCCTATTGATGAAGATGAAAAAGTTGGTCTGCGGGTTAAAACAGTTTCGACAAGAGAAGAACTTGATGAGTTTGAACAAGCAAACATTCAGCAGGCTTATGATTGGACTTTGAAAAACACATTTAAGCAAGAGGAAATCCTGTCGGTAGATTTTATCCTGCTACTGCACAAAAAAATGTTCGGCGAAGT
The DNA here is from genome assembly GCA_903923925.1 of uncultured Bacteroidales bacterium. Classification (GTDB taxonomy): domain Bacteria; phylum Bacteroidota; class Bacteroidia; order Bacteroidales; family CAIXZF01; genus CAIXZF01. The sequence goes on along the minus strand of CAIXZF010000040.1, from coordinate 9,668 downwards.
CTGGAATTGGGCGGGTATGATCAGAAAAACAAACAAAAACATTGGGGTCGACAAATTCATGATCACGGTTGAATTAAGGACACTTATTGATGATTGCAAATATTGGATTGACAATCAAACCTTTGATCCAGATGAAATTGCTATTCAGTTCAGCCATAGAATAGTTAAAATACATGTTTTCCCAAATGGTAATGGTCGACATTCCAGGCTAATGGCTGATATCATAGCCTCAAATATATTTCATAAACCCGTTTTTACCTGGGGGAGAACAAACCTTTCCAAAACAAGTGATATTCGAAAACAATACCTTAATGCAATTTATGAGGCTGATAGAGGGAACGTCCAGCCATTAATTCAGTTCGCCAGAACTTAGAAAATCTTCCACCCGTTTATTTTGCATGTAAAGTATTCCAGCCCAAAACTATTTACCATGACATGAAATATCACTAAACAAATCATCCAACTCCATTATCAACCCAATTTGGTATTCACCCAAGCCCAATATTATTCTCTGTATATATTAGATAATCAGACCATCCATACTTTACCCCCCGAAAAAATTATTTATCTCGAAGTTTATTATTATCTTTAATCTATGATTTCGCCATATGATTGTAACAACAGTCAAGAATAGAATGGACAAATAAAACCAACCACTATCGCAAAACTGATACAAGCGGTACTTTAATCAAACCTTCTTCGGGCTTCAAGCCACCGTCCACACTCTAAAAATTTAGTTTATTGCTATACCTATGCTTTCACTCGAAAAATTCAACCTTGGGACACAATATCACCCTGCGCCCCCATAGTATTCTACTTAAATGGGTTCCTAACTTCGTCAGCTTATCAAAGAAGAATTAAACAAACGGTTTTTTCGGAAACTGACAGTAACAAGTTCGCCGATATGAACTTCGAATATTTTCGGGGTCATATTGTAGAAGGTAATGGCGAAGAATGTTCTATTTGTGTTGATGGGAAAGAAATGACCCTCACTGATTTTGGTGAATTCCTAAAACCGATGGTTGGTTTCAGGGTTGAGGTGAAGATAATAAAGGAGTAATCAGAAATAAACCGAAATAGTTTCTATTTAATGAAACATTAGATTATCTTTGCACAGCAAGAATCGAGGGAATGGATAACCTTTTTAACATTATATTTTTAGATGAGGCTTTTGAATTTCTAAGCAGCCTTGATAAAAAACACTACGAAAAGATTTTGTTCAACATTCGTAAAGTACAGATAGAACAAGACCCTGAAATTTTCAAAAAGCTTAAAGAGGAAATTTGGGAAATCCGTACACTATATCAAGGATTACAATATCGGTTACTTGCTTTTTGGGACAAAACAGATACAGAAAACACTCTGGTTATTTCGACTCATGGGTTTATTAAAAAATCCAGGAAACTACCAGAAAAGGAATTTCATAGGGCTAAACAACTGCGAACAAACTATTTTGCTGACCAGGTAAATAATAAATAGAAATGAAAACGCACACTTTGGAAGAAGTTCAAGATAAACTGATAGGGAAAATCGGTACACCAGATCGGAACAAGTTTGAATATGACCTTCAAATGAACCTGATCGGACAAGCCATTAAGCAAACTCGTCAGGAACGTAATTTAACCCAAGAAGAACTGGGAAAGCTTATTGGTGTTCAAAAAGCTCAAATTTCAAGAATCGAAAACAACGCCAGTAATGTAACTATTGATACTTTATTAAGGGTTTTCAGTGCTTTACAAGCAAAAGTTAAGCTTCAGGTAGAATTACCACATTTTCAAATTAACCTGGGACAGTAGCTTGCAGGTAACATGTCACTAAAATGTATATTTAAAGCTATTCCCCTTCGATCTAACGCACAATCTCTGAAAAGTGATAGGAATATATGACTTATGCTATATAATGATAAAATAGATATATTATACTAGGATTTGAAGATCGGTCATGACATTACCCAAGTCATCCTTGTCCAGCTTTGTAAATTCCTTCTTTACATCGGTTAATCAAATAACTCATTTTAACCCATTATAAGGTCACTATAAGATTTGTCAACCAAGTCAGATTTTTCCAATTCGAAAAAATGAAACCACTTATCACACTGTGATTTAAGTTCAGTTATGGTGTATTGTTCATCATGAGATATTGCTTCTACTTCAACAATGGAATGGTAAACTGTTTACCGCCAGTCTCAATTTCGACAATCAATCCATAAATTTCAACACAATCTATTATACCTGTAAGCATCCAATTATCAACATCAGGGAAATCGTCTTTGATTAAATCATTCGGAGTAACTGCTATCGGAAATACAAGTTTAGCTTTCAACTGATTAAACCTTTGTATGATTTGTTTCTCGATTTCAGGATTTTCCAATCGTGTGGTATTTTTAATGTCCCATACAGTTCCACGCCAATCTTTTATTGTCCCGTCTGTACCGCATTCTGGACATCCCCAAATTATTTCATCTGTAATATTACTTCGTCCAATTGAAATAAATCCTGGACAATTCTTTGAAAAACAGCGCACTTCTTGTTCATCGTCAGTGAACAAGCTCGTGTAACTATCAATCACTAATGCTAAAAAACTAGCGAGTTCCCTGGCTTCTTTAGGATTGGATTCGGAAATATTTCCCTCTTCGTCGAGGAAGTGGGTCATGTTGGAAGTGTACATTTATAGTAAATTATAATAATTAAGTCACTTTGAATCATAGTTACTTTGATGATTTTTTAGCTTATTCAGGACACTTTCAAATTCAGCCACTATATCAAATCTATTGAATTTCTGGCAATATAGTTCAAAAGCGGTTTTAATAAAGTTATGGGATGTTGAACATCTTAAATATGATCCATCAAAATCACCAAGCCTCACCCTGTCTAAGTTGTCACTATCTTTAAAGACCTTCAGCAGATAAACGGCTTCTTCGGTATTATTTAGATTATACTTACTGACATTCCTATATGCTGTTGTATCAGTTATACAATGATTTTCAATGATATAATTTACAAGATCAGTATCATTTTGAAGTAATCCAAAGTATAAATTTTGCTTCAAAGCTTGTACACTTCGTTTCCCATGTAAATTATCAACATCATCATTGATTCTCCCGATATCATGGAAAATAGCACAAAACGCCAGTATATCTTTTTGTTTATTGGTCAGTCTTTCAGCTTCAGCTATTTTCCGAGTAAGCAAAAGTACCCTATATGCGTGGGCTATCCCATGAATTCCTTCCAGGTATAAATTATCAAATGGAATTTTGGGATATGGGACTTGTTGGTTTTTCGAATTGATTACCATGTTGTTGGAGTAAACCTTTATTGTAAAAATTTGATATTTGGGTTGAGCGAAGTTAGGAAATTTGATATTGGATTAGGTAAACACATCAATCTCCACCATGTTGCCAGCACCTGATAGAAGAAATCGATACCCGTCACTTACTCCACACTATCTATTGTAATCGCAAAATGTTGTAAAGGTTCTTTTGAAGCTTCGTTTGGTATAATAAACGCAAGGAACAACTTGCAGTAAAATGCTGAAAAACAAAGACATATATTTCCCGTATCGAAAATGATGCTTCTGACATCAGATTGTCTACCTTAATGAGAATAATCAGAGAAGGACTTGGAGGTCATCTAAAACTAAGCGTAAGCATTTAAACCAGTATTTAGATATTTAGCAGTTCTTCAGCAGGTCTGGCTTTTAACTTACCTTCATTTACCAAATTTATGTTCTTAACGGCTTCAGCTATTTCTTCCAATAGCAGTTCCGTTTCAGCAGTAATTGGTTTATCTTCTGGATTATATTGATTTTCCATCAGTTACACAACGTGTGGCTTCCTGTGTTTTCTTAATTTCAATTCAGCCAATTGATTTTCAAGGTATTTCTTTTCTTGCTCCCAAGACATATCCATTATTTCCAGGCTTAATTTATCCCGAATCTCACGCATTTTCTTTACTATATCCAGTTTACTTGTTGTCGTCTTCATAATTAAAAATTTCCGAAACAATGACCTTTATCCGCTTTTCGAATATTTTTTGAAAAAAAGCAACAGTTTCCTTTTCGAATTCTTTATCAAAGTATCCTCCAAAAACTGAAGTATCAATGTAGATCCGCTTTATCATAATACAAAATTACAAAATTTGCACTCAAGATTTAACCGTCAGTAAAAATCACCAAACACATCTCTCCAACTCCATTATCAACCCCATTTGGTATCGATGGTGGCCCTATATCAGTCTCTGTATATATCAGACAATCAGCCTATCCAAACTTTGACACCGAAAATTTTTTTTTCTCGGAGATTCTTCTTATCTTTAATCTACTCTTTCGCCATATGATTGTAGCCACAATCAAGTATAACATGGACAAATAAAACCAGCCACTATCGCAAAACTGATACAAGCGGTACTTTAATCAAACCTTCTTCGGGCTTCAAGCCACCGTCCACAATCTTTGCTTTATTATCCCACCAGCCATAACTGATAAGATAATTTATGGTAAACCTAATAAAATCAGACCAGAACATAATCAGGACATCTTCTCTTTGCTGAATGTAGTACAAGAGTTTTTCGAAGATGTAGATGAAAGCAGCATGACCATACCAGAGATGGTAAACAACATTCAAGATTTGAAAGAAGAATATAAATCATTAGATTATTTCAAGTTCCTGGACTCTTATATTAATTTAACAGAGGAAGAGATCCTTATGATTATCGCATTATCAATTTTCGCAATTCACGGAAGGACAGTTGAATTAAATGATCTCCTGTCAAAAGTGACGGATCAAAATCAGGTGATGTTAAAAATGAAGAAAGGAATACTCCAAGGGACCTCCATTGTGGTAAAAGAGAATATTGTCAAAATTGAAGCTGATCACTTTAAAATTGAGGGAAGGGTGAGTCTCACCAATGATTTTATCCTGAAGCTTTTCGGGAAGGATGCTGAAATGTTGATTTTGAAGAATTCAGAATCTACGAATCTGATTAAAGCAGAAAGTCTTTCAGCAGTTAATCTGTTCTTCAATGACCGTTTTACCTCCAAGTTAGATGTCATCTATGAACTACTTCAAAATGACACATACACCAGAATCCAGAAACAGCTTCTGGAAGAAAACCAGACAAGTGGGATAAGCATGTTATTCTACGGAAAAGCTGGTACTGGTAAGACTGCTACTGTATACCAGTTAGCAAGAAAAACAGGTCGGGCTATTTTTCCTGTCCAGGTGACTGATTTTAAAAGTGCTTATTATGGCGAATCAGAATCCAACCTTCGGGGTATCTTCCAGAAGTATAATAACATTGTGAAAAACAGCGCAGTATGTCCTATTATGTTACTCAATGAGGCTGATAGTATATTGTCAACGAGAGTTTCGGTGAAAAGATCATTAGATGCTACTACAAATTCAATTCAAAACATGTTATTGGAGTTTTTTGAAAATAATATCGGTATAATTATTTGTACATTAAACGATTACAGGAATCTGGATCCTGCTTTTAGTCGCAGACTACTTATGAAATTGGAATTTGAAGTTCCAGATACAACAACAAAAGCTAAGATTTGGAAATCAAAGATTCCCCTACTTTCAGATGATGATGCTTTATTACTGGCTGAAAAATTTGATTTATCAGGAGGTGAAATGGATAACATCGCCCGTAAAGCAACAATACAAAGGCTTGTTTACAACAAAGCTATCAGTACAACAGATATTTTTAGTTTCTGCGGTGAAGAAAAGCTTGACAAAAACAATAGACCTAAACTAGGATTTAACAAGTAATATGAAACAGCATAAAGATACCGTGTTCTCAATATTCACCTGTAAAAACTAGAACTATGATATATGATGTGTATGGGTTAGACCGTATCATGAAGGAAGTCCACATTGGTTTAGAAGAAATCGAAAGGTTGTTAAATGGTGGACCGTTATCTATAGATATTGATTATTGCGATATCCCAGATGAATTCCGTAGTATTATAGGATTATCGGATATCAATATTTATGAAGAAGGCGAAGAAGAACCCATTTTTTCCTATGATATCTCACTTAATATTGAAGACCATGTTACTGTATTCCTTTTTGATGTCACTCAAAGATATTCCCCACCTGAAGAATTCGACATTAAGATTGAGAATCAAAAACTGAAAAAACTGCTGACCGTAGTTAAACCTCAAGATCTTACTGCTGAAGATATTGTGCGGGATTTCTTCAGTAAACTTAATGAATCAGTAAAACAAGATTGTCTGAACGATTATTGCGAAAACTAGGAGTATGAGAAATTTAGAGCTAACCCTGACAACCGTAACTGCTGGTCTGGAGGAAATCAAGAAAGCAATGACCATCTACCCAAATTAGTCAAATCAAAACACTATGAAAAGCATATTCTTTTTATCCGACCCTTTACCTGGTGTAACTGATTATGAAAAGGTAGCCACTTCAAGAAGTTTAATTGAAATGGAGGCTATAGCAAGGTCACGAACTATGAAGGAGAATCAGAAGGAATATCAGGATATTTCCTTTAAACTTCTGACCCTTAACAGGTGGTTTTACTTCGGATCTTTTTTCATTGGACTATTTTGGCTACCAGCGTTGCTATTATTAATATATGGTATAACTCCAAGGATGGTGAACTTTATATCAGTAATGCTTTTGGTTTTTATCCTTGCGCATTACAGCATTTATGAGCTTCCAATGAGAGGTAAAACCCAGATTATCAACTTCCTGAAAGGTTACAGGAAAATTCTGAAACAGGTTATAGCAGACCAGAAAGGTCAATCGAGTTGATCATAATCACCTTACTTCTGGAAAGAAAGCTTCCATAGCCACCAACTTAGAAAACCACAAGCTATAGCCCCCATAACATTAATCCAGATTGGAAGCAACCATTCGCAAATTGAAACAGGACAACCTGTTACTAAGCGAATAATATGAGCTATGGCGACCAGCCCGAAAATCGTTCCAGCTAACTGAAGACCAAGATTCTTTGATTTCATGACGGATAAATATTAATATTGTAAAGGTACAACATGACTGTAAATTGTTTAATATCAGCATGAAGAGGTTTTATTAAAAGAAAGTTAACAGAAGGTGTTATAGTTATATCCCTGTACTTTCGCTAAAATTGTCCTCTATTGAGGCTTGGTCATATAAAAGCTTTAATTTTGTTCATTCTGTCCAGATTTACAAACGATTAACATAGTCAGTAATAATATATATAATGTCAGATATAAAGCTAAAATCCTTTACCATTAAAGGATACAAAAGCATAAAAGAAATTTCAGGGTTTGAACCTCATCCTATTAATATTCTATTAGGCCCTAATGGCGCAGGTAAAAGTAATTTTATTTCCTTCTTTAAGTTTTTGAGTTGGATGTTAAATTCTGATGGGAAACTGCAAGAACATGTAGCCTACTTGGGTGGTGCTAATGATATTTTACATGACGGTGCAGACGTTACTAAAAGCATAGATGCCCATATAGAAATAGAAACTAGCACAGGTTTTAACGAGTATCAGTTTAGTCTGATGTTTGCAAAACCAGACAAGCTTGTTTTTAAAGAAGAGAAATATCGATATTCCGCAAAAAGATTTGAAAATAAAGCAGATTGGTCAAGTTGTGGTGTTGGGCATGAAGAAGCAAAACTTCCTGAGACTACTAATGAATCAGCAAAGATTATATTGAATTTATTGAGAAAATTAATTGTTTACCAATTTCACAACACCAGTGATACCGCACCTATGCGATTGAAATGGTCACAATCTGATGGAAGATGGCTTAAACAAAATGGAGAAAACTTAGGTAGTTTTTTATACCGAATTCAAAATGCTGAGAAAGCTTACTACACAAGAATTATTAAATACATAAGATTGGTGTTGCCATTTTTCGATGATTTTGAACTTTATCCCGAATTTGGTCAAATTTTACTTTGCTGGAAAGAAAAAGGTACCACTAAAGTTTTTAACGCTGGACAAGCATCGGACGGTATGTTAAGAACTATCGCTTTAATTAGCCTTTTGGCACAAAACCCGAAAGATTTACCAGCTGTACTGTTTTTAGATGAACCCGAATTAGGCTTACATCCTAGTGCAATTGATGCAGTAGCGGGATTAATTAAAGCTGCCTCAACACATTGCCAGGTTTTTATTGCTACCCAATCTATAAGTTTGGTTAATAATTTTGAATTGGACGATTTGGTGGTCATTGACCGTAAAGGAAGATATTCGGAATATCATCGTCCAGAGTCTGGCAACCTTCAATCTTACTTAGAAGAATTTTCAACAGGGCAAATCTGGGAGAAAAATGTTATAGGAGGCCGCCCATGAAGAACTTGCATATTATTGTTGAAGGAAGTTCTGAAGAAACCTTCGTAAATGATATTATGGTTTCGCATTTTGGTGCATTGAATATTTTTGTTTCAGCTCGAAAAATCAGAACAGGTTGGGATAGTGTAAACAGCAAACCCGCCAAAGGTGGGTTGTTGAAATATGTAAAATTTAAGAATGATGTATTAAGATGGATTGAATCTGATAAAGGAAGAGCAAATACTTTTTACACAAGTTTTATTGATTTGTATGCTTTCCCAAAAGACGCAGAAAGTCCATATACAGCAGAAATCCGAAATATCAGTGATCATTATCAAAGGATTACTGCCTTGGAGGCTGCAATTGCTCAGAACATAAATCATCCGCACTTTATCCCATATGTTCAATTACATGAATTTGAAGCATTTTTGTTAGTTGATCCAGACCGATTGGTAACAATGTATCCTGATGAACAGCAGAGTATTAACAAACTGAAAAAAGACATCGGGAATATCAAGCCAGAAGAAATTAATGAGAATAAACGAACTGCGCCTTCCAAGAGAATTATTAAATATTTACATGATTATGAAGGACAAAAAGCACAAGTGGGTCCATTAGTGGCAGGGGATATTGGATTAACAATGTTACGGAGCAGGTGTCCCCATTTTAATGAGTGGATTACAAAGCTTGAAAATCTATAAGAGTGTTGTCATCAAAATAATACTTTCTTCACTTTCATCACCGTAGCGGTACTCTTCCCAGTTATTTCAGCCACATCCCTCACACTCATCCCCTTCTTCAATTTCTGAACAATAATAACATGGCGTTCCAGCAATCGTTGCGGGCTCTGAACGCTACCAACTTTTCTCCCCTTAAATTTCCCATTCGCCTTGGCTATAGCTATCCCCTCGTTCTGTCGGTCTTTAATGCGATTTCTTTCTAACTCCGCAATGCTACCCATAACCGATATCACAATTTTTGATAATGGATTTTCTTTACCATTGATTATGGTTTCAAAACCTTCCTTCAGGAACTTCAGATTTATGGCATTTCGGGTGAAGGTGTCAATGGTCTTCAGGATATCCAAAAGATTTCTCCCCAACCTGTCGATGCTATCGACAACCACAGTTACTGATTCAGTTCCCTGCAAAGAGAAAGCTGCTTCGAAAAGTCGACCAGCTTCGGGACGCTCAAAGAATGGGGTATTCCCCTGGATTTTATCAATGAAAACATTTTCAGTGGTCAAAGTGTAACCAGCAAATAACACTGCACAGTTTTCGGCAATTAGTAGTGCACAGTTTTCGGAAAATAAGAATACACAACTTTCGGTAAATAAGAATGCATGATTCAAGGGAATTGGAATTGCCCATGGGCAAT
>CAIXZF010000039.1 GCA_903923925.1 uncultured Bacteroidales bacterium | reverse complement strand
GTTCTGAAGCTTATTCCAGTCTTCTTCTTTTACAAGTATATAACCTTTAGGTATTTTCATCAATGCAAGTATCGGGAATATTTACCCCCTTTGTCAAGTAATGTTACGAGCACTGAATCCATATGCTTTCCTTTCTTTACCTTTGGTCGGTTAATATGTTTATATCACCCCTGAACAGTAACTTTTCCTCTACTATCTTTAAAGGCGGCTCATTTAAATTTTTCTCAATGCTCTCTGTGCCTCCGTGGTAAACTCAAATCTCCACTTCAATTCCAATTCCTACTGCCTTTGCCCGTTCATAAATCAACTTGGCTGTTGCAGCATCCTGTATGGCTAAGCCATTGGATTTAAAAATAGTAATCTCATCATCATTAAGCCTTGATGCTTTGCTTCCCTTAATAATCTCACCCAACTCTGCATAGAAATGATCGGCAGTAATTGCACCCTCATTTAACGGAATTATAATATCACCAGCCTCTGCAAAACAGGCTTCCCGTGAATCACCAACAAATTTTGAGCGTTTGATTATTGCAGTATCTAATTCTCTGGCACCCGGACTATGACTGCCAATCCCATTTATATGAGTTCCCGGCTTTACAAGCATGCCATCAAACAGGGGAGTGGCAGAAGAGGTTGCCAGGCAAAGAATATCAGCATCCAGCAAGCTTTGCGGACTTGATGCTGCAACAACTTCTATACTAAGCTTTTCACTCATTTCTACAGCAAACTCCATTGCAGCCTCCATAGAAACATCATAAACCATTGCACTTTCAATAGCCCGAGCTTCTGCTACAGCCCATAACTGCATCTTTGCCTGTACACCTGCTCCGAAAATACCTGCTGTAAGCCCTTCGCCATTTCTGGCAAGGTATTTTGTAGCAATGCCGCTTGCTGCACCGGTGCGAACTGCTGTTAGATAACCACCATCCATAATGCAGATTACCTTACCCGTTTCATGATCCTGTAACAATACAGTCCCTATTGTAGTCGGCATATTGAATTTTTCAGGATTATCCTTATAAACAGTTACAAGTTTGAAAGCTAATGTCTTACTTTCCCGAAGATATGCCGGCATATAAAGACTTACACCTCCTTCCGGCTTTATTGCAGTGCGCAACGGAAGATCGGCGGTCTTATTAAAAAGTTCCAGGAAAGCCTGTTCAACAACTTCCATGCAGTCCTTCATCGTAAGGACAGACATCACATCACTTCGGGTTAGAATAAGTGGCATTGAATCATTATTATTTACATTCGTAATAGCAAAATTTAGGAGAAACAACTTTCTCATCTATCCTCAGCTTTTTAATAGCTTTTTCAACATCTTTCTTTTCGATACCTGCAGCTTCGGCAATCTCGCCTGCTTTCATCGGTTTTCCGGCTTTTTTCAGTGTATCAATTACTATCTGATTTACTTCCATTTTATTTAAAATTTAATTAGCACTATTCCCCTTCTTCATAATTAAAGAAGGGGTAGGAGGGCTAAGGGTTATTTTAATGAATGAACAACAAGTCCACTTCGCAGTTTTGGCTCGAACCAGGTTGTCTTTGGCGGCATAATATTTCCACTGTCTGCAATATCAATGAGTTGTTTCATGGAAACAGCGTACAGCGCGAAAGCTACTTTCATTTCGCCATTATCAACACGTCTTTTCAATTCACCTAAACCTCTGATGCCACCCACGAAATCAATTCGCTTGTCTGTACGTAAGTCTTTTATTCCCAATAAATTATCCAGGATAAGATTTGAAAGAATTGTAACATCCAGAACACCAATAGGATCCTTGTCGTCAAATGTTCCTTCTTTGGCAGTCATCGAATACCATTTACCTTCCAGATACATTCCAAAATTATGCAATGCGATGGGTTTGTAAATTTCAGTGCCCTTTTCCTCAATATTGAAAACGACTTCAAGCTTTTCAATCAGTTCTTCACTGGAAAGTCCGTTTAAATCCTTAACAAGCCTGTTGTAGTCAATAATTGTAAGCTGATCATCCGGAAAGTGAACAGCAAGGAAGAAGTTATATTCTTCAGTACCATCATGATTCGGATTGTTTTTGCGTTTCTCATTTCCAACAAGAGCAGCAGCGGCAGTTCTGTGATGACCATCAGCTACATAAGTAGCAGGAATCATGCTGAAATGATTAACAATTGCCGAAATGTCAGAATCATTCTCAACTACCCAGAAATGATGACCAACACCGTCGGATGCAGTAAAATCATACACTGGCTCTGTAGATTTAACGATATTTTCAACAATCTCATCAATCGCTTTTACAGCAGGGAAGGAGAAGAATACCGGTTCCATATTTGCGTCGGTAATTCTAACATGCTTCATTCGATCTTCTTCCTTGTCTTTTCGTGTTAGCTCATGCTTTTTAATTACATTATTCATATAATCCTCTACGGCTGCACAACCAACAATTCCATACTGGGTTTTTTCCCACATTGTTTGTGCATATATATAGAGGTATTCTTTTCCATCCTGAACAAGCCAACCTTTTTCCTGCCAGAGGTTGAAATTATCCCTGGCTTTATCGTAAACAGATTGATCGTGTTCGTCAATCCCAAGCTGAAGATCAATTTCTGGTTTAATAATATGTAAAAGCGAATAGGGGTTGCCATCTGCTTCAACTCTTGCTTCTGCAGAATTTAATACATCATACGGTCTGGAAGCCAAATCTTTAGCAATTCCAACAGGGGGGCGATACCCCTTGAAAGGTTTTAAAATAGCCATTTGTAAAATTTAGTTTGAATGATCAATCATTATCATCATGTAGTCCTGGTGTAGCTTTTTGTAGTGATCCGATCAATGCTCCGATCATTTTAGTCATTTCCATAAGGTGTTGACGGGAATCATCAATTGCCTCTTCTGTTAGATAATCCTGGTATTTGCAGATGGCAGTGTATACAACACATTCTCTGACAGCACTTTTGGCCATTTTTAAATAATATACAAACTGGCTTTTATTTCTGGAACTTCCTTCAGCAATATTGAGAGCGATAGCCTCAGCAGATCTGGAGTATCGCTCAGCAAATCCGTTGTTATCATCAGGAAACAGCTTTACGCTGTTATGAACCCAGTTGATATATTCAAGTGCTTTAGTATAAATCCTCAGGTCTTCGAACCTGAAGAAGGTCGGGTTTTTTTCAAGATCTTCCATTATTACAAAATTATCAATTATAGTTCGATTAGTTAATATGAAAACTGATAGTGGCCCGGTCAAGTCAGCTATATTATCAACCGGGACAAGTAATTTACTATTTATTCAACTGGAAAGTCTTATCACCGTTTTTAATAAAATTAACAATTTGATTAGCTGCTGCCAATCCGGCATTAATATTTGCTTCCTCAGTCTGGGCTCCTGATTTTTTAGCTGTAAAAACAAATCGTCCTGAAAAATTCTCAACGAATTGTTGCTTTGCATCAGGTTCGATATCTGATAAATAGCTAAAATCTTTACGTTCTGCCATCAACTTTAACAAACCTTCTTCCTCAATTACTTCTTTTCGTGCGGTATTTACAAGGATGGCACCTTTAGGCATCGTGCTTAATAATTCGTAATTGATTGATTTTTTGGTTTGTGCATTAGCAGGAATATGTAAAGAAATAATCTGACAGCTCTTATACAGCTCTTCAACACTACTAAGAGCATGTACACCGTCTGCTTCAATTTTTTCAGCAGGAATAAAAGGATCAAAGGCATAAACATCCATACCAAAACCTTTAGCAATCAAACCTACATAGCGCCCAACAGCACCATAGGCATGAATACCCAGCTTCTTACCACGAAGTTCGCTACCTGATTTCCCGGAAAAATTTTTACGGATATGATATACAAGTAAGCCGTAAACAAGCTCGGCAACAGCATTGGAATTCTGTCCGGGAGTATTCATTGCCACAATACCTTTTGCAGTACAGGCAGGAAGGTCGAGATTATCGTAACCGGCACCTGCACGTATAGCTATTTTTAACTTTTCGGCAGCGTCAATTACTTCTTTAGATAAAATGTCGCTGCGTACAATTACGGCATCAGCATCTTTTACTGCAGCAACAAATTCTGCAGTTGTAGTGTAATTTTCAAGTAGAATTAGTTCAAATCCTGCTTCAACAATAATTTTTCGGATTCCGTCTACTGCGACAGGGGCGAATGGTTTTTCTGTGGCGACAAGTACTTTAGTCATATCGATTGATTGTTATAAGGTTATGTAGTTTTCGAGTCGTGCCTAAGTTACAAATTTAATCAAGAAATCTGTTTTTGCAAAATTTTAATTAAAAAAAACGTGACGGATATAAATATCTGTCACGTTTGGTTTGCATTTTATTGCAAATCGATCAGAAATTAAAGATTCTTTGATTCGTATTCATTCATACAATCAATTAATGCCTGAACACTCTCAATTGGGAGTGCATTGTAAGTGGAAGCACGGTAACCACCCACCGAACGGTGACCTTTAATTCCTACCATTCCTGCAGCCTGCGCAAATTTCATAAAATCTTCTTCCTTGTCTTTAAACTGCTCCTGCATAACAAAGCAGATATTCATCAGCGAACGTGAATCCTTATCAACTGTTCCAACAAACATCTTGCTGTTGTCGATTGCATCATACAATAAACCTGCTTTTTTAATATTCATTTCCTCCATAACCGAAACACCACCTAGTGATTTAACCCACTTCAGCGTTTCTTTTAAAACAAAAATATTTACACAAGGCGGTGTATTGAACATTGATCCCTCACCGATATGAGTACGATAATCAAGCATTGTAGGGATTTTCCTGTCAACTTTCCCTAAACTATCTTCTTTTACGATTACAAATGTAACACCGGCCGGGCCAACATTTTTCTGGGCACCGCCATATATAAGTGCATATTTTGATACATCAACCGGACGGCTCATAATATCAGACGACATGTCAGCAATCAAAGGAATCGGGCTGTCAATATCAACCCTCAATTCTGAACCGTAGATGGTATTATTCGTAGTAATGTGAAAATAGTCAGCGTCTCCGGTTATCGTAAAATCTTTAGGAACGTAGCAGAAGTTTCTATCCGCTGATGAAGCAACAACCTCAACTTCTCCGAATAATTTTGCTTCCTTCAGTGCTTTCTTTGCCCAAACTCCTGTTTCAAGGTAAGCAGCTTTTTTCTGCATATAGTTGAAAGGCACCATGCAAAACTGTGTGCTTGCACCACCACCCAGGAACAGTACCTGGTAACCTTCAGGAATATTCAGTAATTCCTTAAACAGTGCAACTGCCTCATCCATTACAGCCTGAAAATCTTTTGAACGATGTGAAATCTCCATCAATCCAAGGCCACCGCCAAGATCGAAGAGAGCTTTAGCAGTGTTTTCAACTGCAATACGCGGTAAAATACAAGGGCCTGCGTTAAAATTGTGCTTTGTCATAATGTGGTATTTTTAGGGTTGGTACATGAAAGTAAATTCAAATATTAAACAAAGATAAGCGTTTCATATCGACTAAAAAAGACTCAGTCACCTATTTTTTTTCTTCCTCAGGAGCCTGAAAAAGATCGTATTGTACCTTCTTTATTTTCGACTTGCGAACCTTTGGAGCATTGCGGGCATCAATGTCTTTCACAAAGTTCCATTTTCCATTTTCAAAAACAAAGGCATCGAAAATGTTTGTCTCAGGAAGATAAAACTGAAATTGCCCTTCCAGTGCCGGATTTGATGCAGTTAAACGATCAAAAACGATCATATGCTTCAGCTTTTTGCTGATACTGACTTTATTCCCATTTCTCTGCCTGATAATCACATTCTGGTAATCATAATTTATTGACATACTGGCATTAGCAGCATATTCAAAAATTATTCGCTTAACTTTTCTTGGAAAATGCAGAAATGCTGAAGCGCCAAAAAACACTTCATCATTTCCTTTGAAAGTAAGAATCTCTATGAGCTTCCTTTTCGACAATCCATTATATCCATCCCAACCTAGCAAGGTATAGGTTGAAGAATGTTTATCCTGAATCGGAATTATCCTGTAATAAAGTGCTCCATACCAGTTTTTAGGTAAAAGTATCTGATTTTCTGCACCTTGTAATTCATCTGATCTGTCAGTTAGTTTGATAACCTTTAATCCCTTCTTTTTTGAATTAATCTGGATCAACCCTGAATATTCATAGGAACCATCCGTTTTGGGAATAGCCCAGCTTATGATTCTAAAATGTTTATCCTCAGATGTTAACCTGGAAACTGTTTTTAATGAATCAAATGGAAATTCAAAACTTCCGGGAATAGTAAGTACTCTGCTAAATTCATTTAATAGGCTGTCGCTATTGCTGATTCTCACAAAATCTTCAGAACCTGCCATTACCTGATTTGAAAAAATTTTCAACTTTTGTTCTATTGCCGGGAAAGGGGATACCTGAGCCCAAATAGGAAAAGTTACAATCTGGAAAATGAAGGTCAGAAGGATTGAATGAAAATATGGATATTTGCAGCGCATTAATTTCTAAAACTTAACAGTTAGATTTTTAGTGTGTAAATTTAGTAAAATGACAGACAGAAGAATTCAAGCATTTATTAAACTGGGTGAAATTTTAAAAGATTTCTGTGAAAACAGAGAATCTCCATATACACTGAAATGGGGTAGTCACCTAAATTCAGCAGTTGAAACAGCTAACAGTTACAATCCATGGTTCACTCCTGAGAATGTTAAGTTAGCTTTACAATCAATAGCTGCTTCACTTACTCCTGAGGCATTGCATACATGGTTTTCTCCATACAGAGACGAAATTATTAATCTCAGTCAACAGAAGCGGGTAGGGGTAATTATGGCAGGAAATATTCCTGCTGTAGGTTTCTTTGATTTCATGTACGTATTGATTTCCGGACATAAAATTGTAGCAAAACTTTCGTCGGATGACAAAATTCTGCTACCTGCTCTGGCAGAAATTCTGGTTAGCATAGAACCAATTTTGAAAGAGCAGAATTCTTTTCTGGAAGGTAAACTTGATAAAATTGATGCTGTAATTGCCACAGGGAGTAATAACTCTTACCGGTATTTTGATTATTATTTCGGAAAGTATCCGCACATTTTACGTAAAAACCGCAATAGTGTTGCTGTAATTCCAACAGATGGCTTTCTTCCGCAACATGGCATTGCACTTGCAAAGGATATTTTCCATTATTTTGGGCTTGGCTGCAGAAATGTATCCAAAATTTTTATCCCTTCAGGATTTGATATTACCAGTCTTTTTCCTTACTGGGAGCCATTTGTAGAAGTTATTAACCATAACAAATACAAAAACAATTATGATTACTATAAATCCATTTTTCTTGTAAACGGAGATCCTCATTTCGACAATGGATTTATGCTTATAAAAAAGGATAAAGAAAACTATGGAACCCCTGTTTCAGTTTTGTATTATGATGAATATCAGAATGTTGATGAATTATCTTCAAACCTTTTAAATGCCAAAGACAGAATTCAATGTATTGTATCTTTGCCTGGTTTTATTGGAGAATCAATTCCATTTGGTACCACACAATCGCCAGGTTTAAACGATTATGCTGATGGAGTTGATGTTATGAGCTTCCTTATTAACATAGGCATGTGAATATTTTTTGATGATTTGCTTTTATAAAAGAAATATTTCTTATCTTTGCAGCCCCAAATTAAGTATAAAATGAGAAAAGATATTCATCCTAAAGAGTACAGAAAGGTTGTTTTCAAGGATTTGTCAAACGACTACACCTTCATCACAAAATCGACCGTTAACACAAGAGATACCATTACAATGGAAGATGGAATCGAGTATCCACTTGTTAAACTTGAGATTTCACACACATCTCACCCGTTTTTTACAGGTAAGATCAAACTTATTGATACCGCAGGTAGGGTTGACAAATTCAAGAGCCGTTACCAGACCAGATATGCAAATATGCCGGCAGTAACTCCAGAATCTGAAGAATAATTTTCAGTTTTAACATATTTTAGTAAAAAAGTCCCGGCAAAAACCGGGATTTTTTTATTTATTTACAATTGGAAACAACTAATCATCTTTTAAGCGGTTTCATTACGAAAGGATTTGTTATTTTCGCAGTGTATTTATATGCTAAATTGTAAATTGATGAATTACATATTATTTGATGACGGAAGAAGATTTGATTTGTTACCCTTAACCTTCTTAAGGCCGGTAGCAGATATTCGTGTGGGAATTCTTACTATTCGCGAGAAATGGGAGCATTTCCTCCATACAAAAACCTCCAGTCTCACAGAAGATTACCTCAGCAAAAAATTTCCAATTGTTGAAGAAATTAACAATATCCTGATTAACGGTTGTGTTATTCCCGATGAAGATCTTGTAAAGCTCATTAAAGAACTTGAGCCAGGGCAAGCTTTAGTGGATGGCGAATGCATTATAGCTCAACATATTACAGAAGAAGAACTTACCCTGACACAAAAATCAAAACAGGTAGATTTCATCGAATTAGCTATTGATATCCCCTATAAAAAAGTATGTTTTCCATGGGAAATATTCCAAATGAACGATGAGGAGATCAGAGCTGATTATGCATTATTAACGAAAGGTAGAAAATCAGCTGCAATTAGTGCTACAAACCGCATTGCAGGTAATGATATTTTTTTAGAGGAAGGTGCGATTGTAGAATTTGCGACCATTAACACTACTACTGGTCCTGTTTACATCGGTAAATCAACAGAGATTATGGAAGGTTCCATGATCAGGGGACCATTTGCCATGCTCGACAATTCTCTGGTTCGTATGGGAACCAAAATTTATGGTGCAACAACGATCGGCCCGAACAGTAAAGTAGGTGGGGAGTTAAGCAATGTGGTAATCTTTGCCAATTCAAACAAGGTGCACGATGGTTTCCTTGGAAACTCCGTTATTGCTGAGTGGTGCAACCTCGGAGCAGGAACAAGTTGTTCAAACCTCAAAAATACTTACGACCTTGTAAAAGTCTGGAACTATTCTGATCAGACTTTTATGAGCACAGGACTTCAATTCTGCGGTCTTATAATGGGAGATCATTCAAAAAGTGGTATCAATACTATGTTTAATACTGGAACCGTTGTTGGTGTTTCAGCCAATGTTTTCGGTGGTGGATTTCCCCGGCAGTTTATTGCTTCATTCTCATGGGGAGGTGCTGCAGGTTTTAAAACCTTCGATCTGAAGAAAGCTATTGCCGTTGCAAAAGCTGCCTATTCACGCCGCAACCGCGAACTTGACGAAGAAACTGTCGAAATTCTGCGCGAAGTATTCAATTATACCTGGGCTTTCAGACAGCTTTAATAAGATAATCTGAAAAAATCTTACGATCTGTTAAACATACCGCCAGATTTTTTACTTCAGGTCGTTATAAGTTTTGCCTTATCCCCGAATAAAGATTAATAATCATTAAACAATCCTTTCATTGTAGTGTTGAATAGGAAAATGATTCATTTGTCAGTTTTAATTCTGCTGGCATGAAACTTGAAACAGCAAAAAACTGAAATCCTTTTAACTAACAATTCTACATGCTGTCACATTGACACGAACATTACTTTATGGATAATAATTTCGAATTCCAAGAAAGACGCTTTTCTGAGATTATGGACGGTGAAGCAGAATTTATTCCTCTTTTATCACAAGAAGAAGAGGATATAATGAATGCTGAAAATATTCCGGATATTCTTCCAGTGTTGCCATTACGCAATATGGTTCTTTTCCCAGGTGTAGTTATCCCAATTACAATTGGCCGGGATAAATCAATTAAACTGATAAAAGATGCCTATAAAGGCAATAAAACTATAGGTGTTGTTGCGCAAACAGATGCTAATATTGAAGACCCTGAAGTAAAAGATTTTTACAAAATTGGTACAGTAGCACAGGTAATCAGGCTTTTACAGATGCCTGATGGCTCTACTTCAGCAATTATTCAAGGTAAAAAGCGCTTTTCTTTAATCGATATAATCCAAACTGATCCTTATTATAAAGCTAAAGTAAAGCAGTTCGAAAGTGTAAAGCATCCTTCCAAATCAAAGGAATTTAATGCGCTGATTTCATCTATTAAAGATCTAGCCATTCAGATTATTAAGCTTTCACCGCATATTCCAAGCGACGCAACTTTCGCGATCCGGAATATTGAAAGTCCGGTGTTTATGGTCAATTTTGTGGCTGCAAACCTAAATATTGATATTTCCGAGAAACAAAAGTTGCTGGAAACTCCCGAGTTGATTGACAGAGCCAATATTGTTCTGCTACACCTTACTAAGGAGATTCAGATTCTGGAACTTAAAAACCAGATTCAGGATAAAGTAAAAACTGATCTTGATAAGCAACAGCGGGATTATTTTCTGAGCCAGCAATTGAAGACAATTCAGGATGAATTGGGTGTAAATCCGAACGAACAGCAAGTAAGTGAATTAAGGGAAAAGTCGAAGGGTAAAAAATGGCCGAAAGAAGCTGAAGATACTTTCAACAAAGAATTGCTTAAGCTGCAGAGGATGAATCCAATGGCTGCTGAACATTCAATTCAGGCGAATTACCTAGAAGTACTTGTTGAGCTACCCTGGGACGAGTATACAGAAGACAACTTTGACCTGAATCATGGACGGTTAGTTCTCGATGAAGACCATTACGGACTTGAGAAAGTTAAGGAAAGGATAATCGAATTCCTTGCAGTTCTTAAATTGAAAAAGGATATAAAATCGCCTATTTTATGCCTGGTAGGTCCTCCCGGAGTTGGCAAGACTTCACTTGGAAAATCCATTGGTAAAGCGGTGGGCAGACAATATGTCAGGATGTCGCTGGGTGGATTAAGAGATGAGGCAGAGATTCGCGGACACCGTAAAACCTATATAGGTGCTATGCCTGGCCGAATCATTCAGAGTATTAGAAAAGCAAAATCATCAAATCCGGTTTTTGTTCTCGACGAAATTGATAAAGTACTGGGTATGAATATTAATGGAGACCCATCTGCAGCTTTGCTTGAAGTACTTGATCCGGAACAAAATGGTTCTTTTTACGACAATTTTCTTGAAATAACCTACGATCTCTCAAAGGTTATGTTCATTGCAACAGCGAATACCCTGAGCACAATTCATCCCGCACTTGTCGACAGGATGGAAGTTATTGAAATTAACGGATACCTGCTTGAAGAAAAAATAGAGATTGCAAAAAGGCACCTTGTACCGAAACAAATGAAGGAACATGGTCTCAAGAAAACTCAGGTAGTTTTTAGTGATGCAATTCTTGAGAAGATGATTGAGGAATATACCAGGGAATCGGGAGTTCGTCATCTTGAAAAACTTATTGCAAGAGTAATCCGAAGTAATGCACGCTTTATTGTTCAGGGTGAAAGCTACAACAAAAAAATAAAATTAGAGGACATTCGCAGGATTTTTGGACCAGAGCCTTATCAAAAGGAGAAAGACATGAATCTCCAGATTCCTGGTGTTGCAACCGGGCTTGCCTGGACACCGGTAGGTGGAGAAATCCTTTTCATTGAAGTTAGTCTGAGCAAGGGCAAAGGCACACTTGCACTAACCGGAAATCTTGGTGATGTAATGAAGGAGTCGGCAACCATTGCTTATGAATATCTGAAAGCACATGCCTTAAAATACGGACTTTCAGAGGACATATTCAGTAAATGGAACGTTCATATTCATGTTCCCGAGGGAGCAACTCCAAAAGATGGCCCATCAGCAGGTATTACGATGTTTTCAGCACTGGTATCAGCTTTCACACAGCGAAAAGTGAAATCGATGCTTGCAATGACCGGTGAAATTACACTCAGGGGAAAAGTATTACCAGTAGGAGGGATTCAGGAAAAAATTCTGGCTGCCAGAAGGGCTAAAGTCAAGGAAATTATTGTTTCCGTAGAAAACAAAAAAGACATAGCGGAAATTAAAGCAGATTATCTGCAAGGAATTAATTTCCACTATGTCAATTCTATGCTGGAAGTTATCGGGTTGGCTCTGGAATCTAAAAAAATTCCAGATGCATTAATCCTCGAATAACCTCAATTATTTACTTATCATCATTTTTTTTGTTGCCCTGAAATCGCCGGCTGTCAGTGTGTAGTAATACATGCCAGCGTTCAATGAAGACGTATTAAGTGAAGTATCGTAGGATCCCGGCATTTTTGTTTCCTCACAGATAACCTGAATAAGTTTACCAGTAACATCAAATAAACTGATATTTACATCAGATTTCTTCGCAAGGTCGTATGAAATTGTAGTTATACCTGAGGCCGGATTCGGGATATTCTGACCAAGAACAAACTCCTGAGGCATGTATTCCGGATCCTGAATACCCACTGTAGTGCTGGAATTCTTAAGAACGATCATCACTCTGGAATCAAAATATACATTCGTTGGCTGCATTGTAAACATGAACTGAAAAAGCTGATTGTTTACGTCGTTCATCACGCGGATTGTAGTATCAGTACCATTCACAAACTTAACCCTGATTTCGATAGGCATTGTAAAGAAACCTGTACTGGTCTGAGTTTGTTTCGCAAAGAACCTTACTCTCCAGTTACTACTTCCCATATTTGTAATATTATAAGAATTCTGATAAACAGGATGATCAGGTGTCATAAGCCATTCATTGAAGTACCATTCGAGACTTTGGCCATAAGTCTGTTCCATATGAGTTTGAAAATCCACAATAACAGCATTTTTATACCTGATATTCGTTGTATCAGTTGCATAATTTCTAAGACCTAGGAAGAAAAGGGAATCACCCATAACATACCTAAGCTGATGAAGCACGCAGGCTCCTTTGGCATAAGTAATTGCAAAATTGAAAAGCTGGTTCACATTTGGAGGAGTAAAAGCCCAGCTGGGGTTTACGATTGGCCAGCCTGGATTACCTCCAAGGTAACTGCTTGCATCGTAATCAATTTCATTTTTATATGCTGTGAAACCGCCATCTTTTTCAAGCCAGATTGCTTCAGCAAAGGTCGCAAAGCCTTCGTTCAGGAAAATATCAGCCCAGCTTCCGCAGGTCACCATATCACCAAACCACTGATGAGCAAACTCATGTGCCAGAAGGCTTTCCTGCCAACAACCCGGGCAAAGACTTGTAAGGGTTTGGTTTTCCATACCGCCCCAGGCAAATTGATTATTTAAAGTAGCAAAACCATTTTTTTCAAAAGGGTGATCACCAAACTTCTCTGAATAATAAGTAGTCATCGGTCCAATTACCTGTTCCATGGCCTGAGGTGTTTCGCCACTATTGTAGTAGAACCGCATTGGAGTTGGATCAATCAAAGGTTGATTAGGATTTGTCCAATAAACAATATCAAGGTTATAGTTTGTTTTTGCAGTAATAATTACCAGATAAGTGGCAACAGGATCGCGTGAAATCCAATGATATGTAATTGCACTGCCAACAACAGTTGAGTCCTGCAACCTTCCGTTTGAAGCCATTTTTGCTGTCAGTGGAACTCTTGCCCTGATTTCAAAAGTTGCCTTATCGGAAGGCTGATCGTAGCATGGCCACCATTTCCTGGCTCCCTGGGGTTCACAATCTGTAAATACAAATCCGCCGCCGGTATAAAAGGCATTATCGCTAACATTTTTATGCTTGTAATAAATTTTTACGGATGCAACCTCATCCGGATTGTATATTCTATCAAGATTAATAACTAAAGTATCATTAAAATGTGTAAAAGAAGAACCTGATAAGCTAACTGAATCTATTGTTAATGATGTATTTACAGCATTCAGTTTAATACTGTTTAAAGCTGTATCAATTCTGAAAGTCATGGTAACATCACCTGAAAAATTCTTTGGATAACTACCTGAAAAACAGTTGAAAACATCAACATTCATCGAGTAATTAAGAACATCGAATTTGTGTTTGAAGGTATTTGGCGACAGAATCTGGTCAAGAGCTGCTGAGCTTAGCAGACTTTTTCTATGAGAACAATATTCCCATCCTTTCTTGGTAGTTTGCGCTTCCAGTGAAACAAATAGTAATAGTAATGCACTTAATAAAAGTGTTGAAATTTTCTTCATTTTGTTTTTTTCTTAAGTAGACAGGAATTGAAGCAATAGTTGCTTAAATAATTAGAGTATTAGAATTTAATTTTAAGGGAGTAAAACAAGTTTTTTTGTCCAGACTTTGTTGCCACTTCTAAATCTGCTGAAATATACCCCCGGACTCATACGCTCTCCGCTGGCATTAAAACCGCCCCAGTTTACCTGATAATGTCCAATTCCAAGGCTTTCGTCTTTCAGAACATCTACAACTCTTCCCTGAATATCAATGATTTCAAGTCTGACTTTTCCTGCTGTTCTGATTGTAAATCCAATCGTAGTTTGAGTGTTAAAAGGATTCGGCCAGGCATTATCAAGAGTTGCAGTTTGTGGATCAAAACCCTGGATTGGATCAACAGAGGTTGTTCCAATGTCAAACATATGAGGATCAATGCCTCCCATAATAGGGTGGTTTGCACTTCTTCCTGCAGAATCAGCAGCATGAATATAGTAACGAACAACTGTTCCTAAGGCCTGTCCCGGAATATTAGCAGTATAGCTTGTTCCGCCCAAATGCGTCATTATTATAGAAGTATAGGAACCTCCATTTATACTGTATGACATTTTAACACTATCAGGATAAAGTCCGGCATGTGTATAAGCAAAAATGTCGGCATTAACAGGATATTGGCTGAGAACCGGCTGATGGCCGCTATAAGGCATATGTACAATTTCCAGCATTCCGCGATCAGCCATTCCCATTACCCTGCAATGAAGTGCATCAGTAGATTGCCATCCATTACCACCACCTAATCCAATGTAACCTGTAACCGTGTAACCCGGCATTGCCAACTCATATGCATGCTGAGCAGCTGTATCAAGAGCCTGGTTACCCATAAATGCCATCAAAACTTTATTGTTAAGTATAACAGAATTTGAATAGGGTTGATTTCCAGGCGTATTTACTCTGAATACTTTGTATGGAGTTCCGTAAGGAGATATCTGGTTTGCATAAAAAGCAGCTGTTTGTTCTATTAATGAATATTGAGCATGGGTTGATGGAACAGATCTAACCAGAACTTTGTCTGGTGCAAGATATTTGCCCCAGCAATCAATATGATCAATATATGTTCCGTTTGGATCTGCTACAAGACTGTAGGTTGTAACTCCAAGATAATCTAAGGCTTTCTGTTCAATTTGAGTTTGAGTAAGAGTTGGGTTTTCAACAGCAGTAAGGTCTGTGGAGGAAGACATGCCTGCTCCGGTAGTCATATAATTACCGCCAGTATGAATCAGATTCATACCAAACCAGTTAATATTCATTGTATCAGCAACAACTTTTGGAATTTCATCATCGTTTGGGCGAGGTCTGTTGTAAGGAAAATCAACAATACCAAGCTCATGATTTCCATAATGTACAAACCATGGACCATAATCACGGGTCCAGTATGAATCAGATGGAGCATAAATCCATTTGCAATTCGCAAGATTTACACCATTAGAAGTATAACTTGTAATTACTGTGTTTTTCTGAGAAACATTTGTCACTACTGTCCAAACGACACAATTCTGCGACATTTCTGCAATTAAAGAATATGGAATTCCAAAAGGATAGCGAATCAAGGCACCTTCCATTTGTTCAAATTCGGCAATATTTCTGATTGTGCCTGTTGGAGGAAGTGTTTCAACAAAGCTCTTTCCGATTTCACCAACTCTCAATTGTTCTTCTGCAGTCATTTCGCGTGGCAGACTATGCCCAAAATTATCATCCTGAGCGAAAAGATGCGCATTTGAAATTAATAAAACCCCAAGCAGAATTATGCTTTGTACAGTAGAATAAAGTCTCTTCATAGCTAAGATTTAAGGCGATTAAACTGCTTCAAATGTAGTGATAATTTCAAATTGCCTGACTGAATCAATTACGTTGTCGGTGTTGATAATTGGCTGGCACGGTTTAATCCAAATAATTCTATTTTTGCAAAATGCAAAACAAATTGTTTACAATCCTGGCATTTGCTGTTGTATTCCTTTCATGTAACAGGCACGAAAATGAAAATGGAAGAACAGTATTCAGGTATAATGAAAGTGCTGGTATTACTTCTCTCGATCCGGCTTTTGCCAGAAATCAAGCTAATATTTGGGCTGTAAATCAATTGTTTAATGGCTTAGTTCAGTTGAATGATAAACTGCACGTAGAACCTTGTATTGCTAAATCCTGGGAAATTCTGAATGATGGCAAAACGTATTTGTTTCATTTAAGAAATGATGTCTATTTTCATGACAATATGCTTTTTCCGGAAGGTAAGGGCAGGAGGGTGGTAGCCTCTGATTTTCTGTATAGCTTCAACAGGCTTACTGATTCGAAAATTGCCTCACCGGGAGCATGGGTATTCAATAATGTTGATACTTCCGGAGGGAAATATTCTTTCAGGGCACCAGATGACAGTACATTTATACTTGATTTACGACAGCCTTTTCCTCCATTCCTTGGATTGCTGAGTATGCAATATTGTTCGGTTGTTCCAAAAGAAGTTTGTGAAAAATTCGGTAAAGATTTCCGCAGAAATCCGGTCGGGACTGGGCCATTTACATTTAAGTTATGGAAAGAAGGAGTGAAACTAGTGTTAGTAAAGAATCCTCAATATTTTGAATTTGATGGTAGCAAACGATTACCTTTATTAGATGCTGTAGCTGTAACTTTCATTGTAGATAAGCAATCTGTCTTTCTTGAATTCGTGAAAGGTAATATTGATTTCATGTCGGGAATCGATGCAAGTTATAAAGATGAGCTTTTGACCCGTTCTGGAAAATTAAATCCAAAATATGCAGACAGGATTTTTCTAACTACTCAATCTTATTTAAACACAGAATATCTTGGTTTCCAGATTGATCCCTCTGCTCCGATTTCAAAGAATTCTCCAACAAAAATTAAAGCAATACGACAAGCAATTAACTACGGTTTTGACAGGAAGAAGATGATGCAATATCTCAGAAATAATATCGGAATGCCAGGTATTTATGGATTTTATCCACCGGGCCTGCCTTCCTTTGATTCATCAGTAGTTTGTTACGATTACAATCCTGAGAAATCCCGTTTTCTTTTAAAGGAAGCAGGATTCCCGGATGGAAAAGGACTGCCTGAAATCACTCTATCTACCAATGCATCCTACATGGATCTCACAACTTACATTCAAAGTCAGATTAATTCACTGGGCATTACAGTAAAAATTGATGTTCACCCGCCTGCAAGCATGCGGGAAATGATTGCACAGGGGAAACTTCCTTTTTTTCGTGGCAGCTGGATTGCCGATTATCCGGATGCTGAAAATTACCTTTCTCTGTTTTATAGTCAGAATTTTTCGCCTAAGGGTCCGAATTATACACATTTCTCTAATGCGGAGTTTGATCAGCTTTACGAGAATTCATTGAAAGAGCTAAACGATAGTTTAAGGTGGAAGAACTACCAGAAAATGGATAAGCTAGTGATGTCTGAAGCTCCTGTTGTGGTTTTATATTATGATCAGGTTCTTCGGTTTGCCCGAAAAGGGATTGAGGGACTTGGAAGCAATCCTTTAAACCTGCTCAGTCTAAAAAGGGTCAGGAAAATCTAGCTTCAATCCATCAAATGCAAGGAAAACATTCTCAGGTAATTCAGCCTGAACTTCTCTTTGGAGTCCCATTTGGTGACTAATATGAGTAATGTAAGCCTGCTGAGGTCTTACATTATTAATAACCTGAAGTGCTTCTTCAAGATTGAAATGTGAGTAATGCGATTTTTTTCTTAATCCGTTTATAACAAGAATCCTGGCATTTCGCATTTTATCCAATTCCTCAGCTGCTATCTTACTTGCATCTGTTATATAAACAAAGTCGTTAATTCTGTATCCAAGGATCAGCAGCTCAAAATGGCG
The DNA here is from genome assembly GCA_903923925.1 of uncultured Bacteroidales bacterium. Classification (GTDB taxonomy): domain Bacteria; phylum Bacteroidota; class Bacteroidia; order Bacteroidales; family CAIXZF01; genus CAIXZF01. The sequence goes on along the minus strand of CAIXZF010000039.1, from coordinate 116,181 downwards.
GACTTCAATGGGTATAATCAAAATGTCGTCAACAAGAAAAGGTTCCGTATAAATTTCATGCAAAACAATTTCAGGAACACCCGGATACTTTTCATCCGTAAATGCATATGAAAATTCACGTTCCACATCAGCATTAACCTCCTTACGGGCAAAAACATCCATAGCACGTTTCTGAATGTAATTAAATGCTCTAACATCATCAAGTCCGCCAATATGATCCTTATGGCCATGCGTGAATAATACAGCATTAAGATTTTTAACATTCTGCCGTAACATTTGCTGACGGAAATCAGGGCCTGTATCAATCACAAGAGTTTTGCCCGAAACCTCAACCATTACTGAAGAACGTAAGCGTTTATCACGGCTGTCCTTAGATTGACATACATCACAATTACAAGCAATAACAGGAACGCCCTGAGAAGTTCCTGTTCCAAGAAATGTTATCCGCAATTTTTTGTAAATTTGAGGTTTCAAAATTACCAATAAACCATCGCAATTCAAGAATGATATCAAAGTTCCAAAAAATATCTCCTTATACGTTTAATGAAAAGTTATTCCAGATTATTGACAAGGAATGGTTTCTGATAACAGCCGGTCAGCCATCTTCGATGAATACTATGACAGCCAGTTGGGGAGGATTCGGAATCCTGTGGAATAAGCCTGTTTGTTTTATTTTTGTAAGGCCGACAAGGTTTACCTATAATTTTTTAGAGGAAAATGAGCGGTTTACAATGAGTTTCTTTTCGAAGGAATATAAGAAAACGCTATCTTTTCTTGGGACAATAAGCGGGAAAAATCTGGACAAAATCGGTGAATCAGGTCTAACTCTCGTCTCAATTGATAATTTGAGTTTTGCTTTTGAAGAATCAAGGCTTATCTTTGATTGTAAAAAAATCTATTACAATGATCTTTTACCACAGAATTTTCTTGATTCTGAAATCGGTTTAAACTATAAAGCCAACGATTACCATAGAATGTACATTGGAGAAATTGTCAATATTTTTGAAAAATTAATAGTATGAGCATTCTAGATAGACTAAGAAAATATATTGCAAATCAGCAATTAAAGAAGGAATTAACGAATATTTCGAGGGTAAAAGGAATTGTAAATCTTGATGAGGCCAGGAACATTGGCGTTCTTTACAACATTTCCAGTGAGGAGTCCTATAATCAGATACTTAGTTTTCTGAAGTCTCTTAAAGCCGACCAACGTACTGTAATTGCCATGGGCTTTCTAAACGATAAGAAATTACCAACTTTTCTCAACCAGAGTGTATACAACAGTATCATTTATCAAAAAGACCTTAACTGGTACCTGAAACCAGTAAATCAGTATGTTTCGAATTTTTATAAAGAAAAATTTGATATCGTTTTGAATATTAGTCTCGAAGATCACTATCCTTTGCATTATATGCTTGCTCATTCGAATGCAAAGCTGCGTGTTGGGAAATTTTCTGATATCTATAAGGATTACTATGACCTGATGATAAAACCCGAAGATGGCACAAATCAGCAGGATTTTATTGAAAACATGATGCATTATTTAAAACTGATTAACCAGGGATAGTATATGGAAGTAAAATTTTCGGGTACAGGCGTAGCATTAGTAACCCCATTTGATTCACTCGGGAAGATTGATTATCCAGCTGTTGAAAGACTTGTTGAACATGTGATCACAAAAGGTGTCGATTATCTTGTTGTGCTTGGTACTACGGGTGAATCTGTAACATTAAGTAAAACTGAAAAAATAGAATTATCGGAGTTTATTGTTACAATTAATGCCTCGCGGGTTCCAATTGTACTTGGAGTAGGAGGGAACAATACAGCAGAGATTGTAAAAAGTTTTAAGGAAACAGATATGGGAGGGATTGATGCCATCCTTTCTGTTTGTCCGTATTACAATAAACCAAATCAGGAGGGAATCTATCAGCATTATAAAGCTATTTCAGAAAAGAGTCCTTTCCCAATAATCCTTTACAACGTTCCGGGCCGCACCGGTTCCAATATGTGTTCCTCAACAGTTTTACGTTTAGCAAAAGAATTTAAAAACATAGTTGCTGTGAAAGAAGCTTCAGGCAACCTTTCTCAAATTATGGACATTATTAATGCCAAACCTGAAAAATTCATGGTGATTTCAGGTGATGATAATCTCACCTTCCCAATGATAGCTTTGGGGGCATCTGGTGTTATTTCTGTTGTTGCAAACGCATATCCGAAACAATTTTCTGATATGGTAAGGTTTATCTCTGGTGGAAACGTAAACTCTGCCAGAAAACTTCATTATGAGCTCAAGGACTTCACTGATTTATTATTTGTTGATGGAAGTCCGGGAGGCGTTAAAGCTGCATTAGAAGTGATGGGTATTTGTACTCAGAATCTTCGCTTACCGCTTGCCCCTGTTAACAATCAGGTTTATCAGCAAATTCATGATTTTGTATTAAATTATCAATAAAATATTGATGAACAGGTGTTTACAACTTTTTTTCTGCCTTTTAGCTTTTAATCTGCTTGATGCAAATGCTCAGTCTGAGTTGTCTATTCCTAAAGATATTCAAACAGAATTCAGTGAATTCGGAGAAATTTATTTCAGTTTTTCGATTGAAGATCATAGTAAAATAAAACATCTTAGCAGAATAGTTTCTATTGACAATGTAAAAGGAAATGTTGTTTTTGCATATGCCAATAAAAAGGAATTTGTGAATTTTCTTCAGGAAAAATATGATTATCAAATACTTCCGCATCCTGGCTTTTTACAGGAACCTGAAATGAAAAACAACTTCGATTTGAATCAGCCTTTAACCTGGAATTATTACCCTACCTATACAGCCTATGAAGCATTAATGGCTCAGTTTCAGGCAAATTATCCTGGCATTTGTCATCTTGATACTCTAACTACTCTTTCAAGTGGAAGGCGGCTTCTCGTTTTGAAGATCTCTGATAATATTAGTACCAGAGAAAATGAGCCACAATTTCTTTATACTTCTACGATGCATGGAGATGAAACCACTGGGTATATTTGCATGCTTCATCTTATTGATTATCTCTTAACTAACTATGGGACTAATTCTAAAGTCACCAACCTCATTAATAATGTTGAGATCTGGATCTGTCCTAATACAAATCCTGATGGAACCTATCACGGTGGAAACAGCACGGTAGGTGGTGCAACACGCTACAACAACAATAATATCGACCTTAATCGTAATTTTCCGGATCCTCAGGACGGACAACACCCTGACGGAAATGCCTGGCAACCGGAAACTATAGCATTTATGAATTTCGCTGAAAGTAACAATTTTGTACTCTCTATAAATTTCCATGGTGGTTCAGAAGTTGTAAATTATCCATGGGACACCTGGTATCAGCTTCATGCTGATGATACATGGTTTCAGTTTATCAGCCATCAATATGCAGATACCGTCCATGCAAATGCACCTGCAACATACATGTCAGGTTTTGATAATGGAATTACGAATGGGTATGAATGGTATACGCTAACTGGGGGCCGTCAGGATTTTATGACGTATTTCCACCATGGCAGAGAAAGCACCATTGAAATATCAAATATCAAAAGCCCTCCTGCCAGTGAACTACTTAACTATTGGAATTATAACTATAAATCTTTCCTGAATTACATTGAACAATCTCTTTATGGCATCAGGGGAGTAATTACTGATTCAATAAGTGGTCAACCAATAGTGGCTAAAGTGTTTATTTCAGGGCATGATACCGACAGCACACATGTGTGGTCAGATATGCCAATAGGCGACTACCATCGGTTAATTGCAGCTGGCACATACAATGTTACTTATTCTGCAAATGGATATATTACTAAAACAATTTCCGGAATTACTGTTTCAAACCTTTCAACGCAAACCGTTAATGTTCAACTTGTTCCAATCTCTACAGCTGCTTCACTTACAGGAACACTAACTTATGACAATCTTACTCAAACACCTATTCCAAATGTAACTGTTAGTTTACGAAATAGCAATAACCTGTTAATTGTCAGTACATTAACAAATTCTTCAGGTTATTTCCAATTAGACGGGATTCCAGCAGGGAACTATCATTTTGATCTTCAGACAACAAATGTTCCCGGAGGAATAAATTCTGCAGATGCATTGCAGATTCTCAAGCATTTTGTCGGGATATCTCAATTGACTGGATTAAAACAAACAGCCGCTGATGTTGATAACAATTCGTATATAAACAGCATAGATGCTTTAATGACTCAAAAACGATTCGTAGGACTTATTAACTCATTTCCTGCTGGTAACTGGCTATTTACAAACGACTCAATAAATATATCTTCCGGGACAACCATTCATAATCTTCGTGGTCTATGTTACGGCGATGTTAATGCTTCATTTCTTACATCTCCATAAATTTCTATTTCAAATTCAGAATTAATTAATAAATCTTTCTATGAAACGTGGTTTACTCTTATTTGTAGTTCTTGCACTTTTGGGATCCTCATTTACTATTTATGCTCAGGAAGTTTCTGATTTAAAAGCAGATAGAATATTAAAGGAGAGAAAAGAAGTTTGTTTTAACATCTTCAATGTTGACCGGACAATGTTAAGCAAGTTAACAAAGATTATTTCTGTTGACAATTATAAAAACGAGCAAGTATTTGCTTATGCTAACAGAAAGGAGTTCAGCAAGTTTCTTGAAACCGGACTGAAATATGAGTTAGTGGAAGCCCCTGGTATTTCAGAGAAGGCCACAATGAAGGATTATTATAATTTAAAATCACCAAATGCATGGGATACATATCCAACATATCCTGCATATGAAACAATGATGAACCAGTTTGTAACTGATTTTCCGTCACTTTGTAAATTAGTTACGATAGGAACTTTAAACAGTGGAAGGAAACTTCTTGCACTAAAAATATCTTCCAACCTGGATTCAACAATGAATAAACCGCGGTTTCTATATACTTCGAGTATGCATGGTGATGAAATAACCGGTTATGTTAACATGCTCAGGTTAATTGATTATCTTTTAACTAATTACACAACGAATCAGAAAGTTGCGAATCTCATTAACAATGTAGACATTTATATTAATCCGCTTGCAAATCCTGATGGAACCTACCACAGCGGAAATACAAATGTGAATGGCGCTACCCGTTATAATGCAAACAATGTTGATCTGAACAGGAATTATCCGGATCCTGTTGGCGGCCCTCATCCTGATGGAGAAGTTTGGCAACCTGAAACTGTAGCTTTTATGGCTTTTGCATCACAATACAATATTAACATGAGTGTAAATTTCCACGGAGGAACCGAAGTAATTAACTATCCCTGGGATACTTACGTGCAATTTCATGCCGATGATGCCTGGTGGATTCACGTTTCTCGCGCATGGGTAGATACTGTTCATCTTTATTCTCCTACAACCTACTTATCCGACTTTAACAATGGGATAACGAATGGTTATGCATGGTATGAAGTTCAGGGTGGAAGGCAGGATTTTATGACGTATTATCAGTTCGGAAGAGAGTTTACCATGGAAATTTCAAACACAAAACTTGTACCGGCATCTACACTTCCAACTTATTGGAATTACAATTACCGTTCATTCCTGAACCATATTGAGGAAAGCCTCTATGGAGTCAGGGGAATTGTTACCGATTCTGTTACGGGTGCCCCATTGAAAGCTAAAGTATTTATCTCCGGCCACGATATCGATAGCTCTTATCTTTATTCACGTTTACCTGTTGGTGATTATCACCGTTATTTACCAGCAGGCAATTTTTCTATTACCTATTCATGCCCGGGATATTATCCGAAGACACTTTCTGCTGTGAATTCAACCTATCACCAAACGAATATTAAAGATGTTCAACTTGTTCCAATTTCTGCTGGTATTGCCAATTCAGTAATTAACACAGAACTTACCCTATATCCTAATCCAGCCAGACAATTTGTAATGATAAGTACAAATAAACCGATAGCGGGAAGTTGTGAATTAAAGATAATGAATACTCTAGGAGAGGTCGTATGGTCTGAAAAAATTCAAGGGGATAAACTGATTAATCAGTATCCCCTTGATTTAACAATATTATCTAAAGGTCTTTACATTCTGACAATCTCAAACGGAAGTCAGCTTGCTTCAGAAAAACTTATTATCGAGTAGGATTATTTCCACTCATATCAACCATATCCATACTGGCATAAAAACCTGAGTCAAGTTTATCTTTTATTTTTGTAAAAGCATCTATGGTATAGGATACATCTTCCAAAGTGTGAACTGCAGTTGGTATAAGGCGAAGCATGATAATTCCTTTTGGAACAACCGGGTAGGCAATAACTGAACAGAAGATATCAAAGTTTTCACGAAGGTCAAAAGTAAGATTTGTAGCTTCATTAACTGTGCCATTAAGAAACACAGGTGTAACAGGTGATTCTCCACCTCCTACATTAAAACCTCTTTCTCTGAGCCCAGTCTGTAATGCGTTTACAATTGTCCACAGGTCGCTTCGCAATTCAGGCATGGTACGAATCATATCCATCCTTTTCAATGCGCCAATAACCATTGGCATTGGAAGCGATTTAGCATACGTCTGAGAACGCATATTATACCTCAGGAACTGGGTAATATTCTCTTTTGTTGCAACAAAAGCGCCAATCCCAGCCATTGCTTTTGCAAATGTTCCAAAATATACATCAATCTCCTCCTGAATTTCCATATGCTCGCCAGTACCAGCACCTGTGGCACCCATTGTACCAAATCCATGAGCATCATCAACAAGAAGACGGAAATTATATTTTTCCTTTAAACGGATAATATCTTTTAATTTTCCAAGGTCACCAACCATTCCATAGACTCCTTCTGTAATTACAAGAATTCCGCCACCAGTCTGATCTGTAAGTTTTTTTGCTCTTTCGAGTTCCTTTTCAAGATTCTCTATATTATTATGAGGGTAAACAAATCGTTTACCAAAATGCAAACGAACACCATCAATGATACAAGCATGCGCATCTGAATCGTAAACAATAACATCTCTGCGGTCAACCAGACAATCAATAATTGAAACCATACCCTGATAACCATAATTTAACAGGAATGCATCTTCTTTTCCAACAAATTCAGCAAGTTCGCCTTCTAACTGTTCATGATATTTAGTCTGACCTGACATCATTCTTGCACCCATTGGGTATGCCATACCGTAAACACCTGCAGCTTCCGCATCAACACGGCGAACCTCAGGATGATTGGCTAAACCTAAATAATTATTCAGACTCCATATTAATCTTTCCTTTCCCCTGAAAATCATGCGATTTCCAATTTCTCCTTCAAGTTTTGGGAAGGTAAAATAACCATGGGCTTTCTGCTGGTATATGCCAATAGGACCCATGTTGCTGATAACTTTTTCGAAAATATCCACTGTTACAGTTTTAATAGTTATTGAAAATTTCGGGCGTGCAAAGTTACAAGTATTGTCAACAACAGAAAATACTAAAGGGGATTTTAATTTGGGAAGCTGTAAAATGGATTACATATTGAATTCTATTGGATATAGTACTGTTCCCGAAACAGCCATTAATCCTCCGGGAAGCAGTTCAATTGCCATAAAAACTTCATCGGGAACCTCAAAGGGCGCTTTGATCTTCCAATTTACTGCCGGGCTAAATCCAAATCTTGGATAAAAATCTTTATGTCCCAGAACGATCACTGATTTAAAACCCAGATTCTTTGCGGTTTCCAGGCCATCCTTTACCAATTGACTGCCAATTTCCATATTTTGCAATTCAGGAATAACCGACATTGGAGCAAGAGCCAAGGATTCGTATTCAGTTAATTCGTTAACTATTTTAACAGGATAAAATAAAATATGGCCAACAATTGAATTTTCAAAAACTGCAACCCTCGATAAAGCTTTTACAAAAGGAGTTTTCTTTCTGAGTCTTTCAACCAGTAGTCCCTCATGCTCCTGACCGAAAGCAATATCATTTAATAATGTTATGTCCTCAAAATCAATAGCTTTTTCTTGTCTCACTGTAATTTTCATATTTTTAGATTATAAACGAAGCAATATTTTAAAATCTGATCTCAAATTCATCATTAAAAAATAAAATTAATCAATTTTAAGAATTATTTATTACTTAGAATTTAACCCATTGTAGTACTTTGTGTTACCTTTGTACTTAAATCAGCAAAATGCTACCACAAATTCCTAATGAATCCCCAATTTCAATTTTTTGGTTTCGACGCGACCTTAGACTGGCAGATAATGCAGGCCTGCACCATGCTTTCAGATCAGGAAATCCCGTTCTTCCAGTATTTATTTTCGATAAGAATATTTTAGGTAAACTTGAAGATAAAGAAGATAGACGGGTTGAATTTATCTATCATTTCATAAAAAAAATAAAAAAAGCATTGGAAGATGAGGGCTCAACTCTTCTTGTTCTGCACGATGAACCTGAACTTGCTTTTGAGAAAATAATAGCAGAATACAATATTCAGTCGGTTTATACCAACCACGATTATGAACCTTATTCAATAGAGCGCGACGAAAAGATTCGTAAGTTTCTGATTGAAAAGGGAGTAGCTTTTCATACGTTTAAAGATCAGGTGGTTTTTGAAAGGTTCGAAGTTATTAAACCTGCTGGTGAAGCCTACACTATCTTTACTCCATATAGTAAAACCTGGAAATATAAATTTCATGGCAGGTCGTTTACTGAATATAAACTGGAAATGGATGAATTCCTTATTACTGATCCAATGCCATTACCAACAATGGAGGATATTGGTTTTAAGGCAACCGGACTGAAAATTGAGGATCCCGTGATTCGGGAGGATATTATTAAAACCTACCATCAAACCAGAGATTATCCAGCGCAGGAGGGAAGTACAAAACTTGGTGTTCATCTTCGTTTTGGAACATTGAGTATTCGGAAACTGGTTAAACTCGCGGCAAAGCTTAACGAAACATTTCTCAATGAGCTAATCTGGAGAGAGTTCTTTATGAGTATTTTATACCATCATCCACGTATCGTTACAGAATCTTTTAAAGTTCAGTACGATCGCATTCAATGGCTTAATAATCCTGAGGACTTTAAGCTCTGGTGCGAAGGACAAACAGGTATTCCCCTGGTTGATGCAGGCATGAGGGAGCTGAATGCTACCGGGCATATGCACAACAGAGTCAGAATGGTTGCAGCCAGTTTCCTTACGAAAAATCTACTTATCGACTGGCGTTGGGGAGAAGCTTACTTTGCAGCTAAACTTCTTGATTATGAACTTGCTTCAAACAATGGAAACTGGCAATGGGCTTCGGGCACAGGTTGTGATGCCGCTCCATATTTCAGGGTCTTCAACCCTGAAACCCAGCAGGAAAAATTTGATCCGGAATTCAAATATATAAAGCAATGGATTCCTGAATATGGTACCAAAAATTATATTAAACCTATGGTTGATCTTGAAGAATCCAGGGAAAGATGTCTGGCAACCTATCAGAAAACTGTTGGATTAGCCTAATTTCCTCAAAATTGCACATTAATTTATCAATTTTCTGCTTGTTTATTTAATCTTCCTGCTTGGCTGAAATATTTTATCTTTGCGGGCGTTTTGAACTGAATTCAATATTAATTATAGAATGAAAAGACTTTTTACTTCATTTACTTTCCTATTTATCCTGATAGCATTTTCAACACAAGCCCAATGGTCAACCCAATGGCTTGGTTATACAACAGCAGCATCAGTAAAACAAATTTCAATTGTAGATAATACCACAGCGTGGATGGTTCCCTCAGATGCATCAAATCCGCTTATTCCCTGGAAGATTGTTTCAAAAACGACCAACAGCGGTAGCACCTGGCAGCAATCTACAATTCCTGCAAATTCTTCCTGGTTCACAGGTGCAATCTTCGGACTTAACAGCATGAAAGCCTGGGTATGTATGCAGAATCCTGCTGATACTGGTGGAAAAATATATGTTACATCAAATGGTGGTAGTTCGTGGGCTTCACAAGATTCAGCAATTTTTCATGTAAATCCTAAGATTATATATTTCTGGGATGCAGATTCAGGTGTTTGTATCGGGAATCCCTATAATGAGCATTTTGAAATCTATACAACAAAAGATGGTGGTGCTGACTGGAATTCTGTTGATGCCAGCGATATGCCAGGAGCAAACAATTCGAATCAGACATTTGCCAATAGCTTCTGGACAAAAGGAGATACAATGTGGTTTGGCGGATATACTGAAGGTAGGATTTTCGTGAGCCATGACAGAGGATACCACTGGTCATTTATTCCATTACCTGTGAACAATGTGCCTTTCGTTTTCTTCAGAGATACTGTCGGAATAGCAGGAAATAATGATTTTATTAATAATGATAATGAATTTTACAAAACTACAGATAATGGCAAGCATTGGACCAAAGTTGCTTGCGATGGACTAACAGCTTGTTATTCATTAACATATGTACCTGGTACACCAGGAACTTTAGTAAGTGTGGGTACAACAATGATGGTTAGTAATGACTGGGGTGAAAGTTGGAATTTCCTGGAAGAGCCGCTAACAAATCCTTCATTTGTTTATTCTGCAGTTTCATTTTACAACCTTACAACCGGATGGGCTGGGGGAGAAAACCTGGGAAATCCTTCTGCTGGAGGCATTTACAAGTATAATGGTTCCCCGTTAAATCTTAGCAGCCACCCTGAAATCACTGATATTCCAGAACTTTTTCCTAACCCTGCAAATGGCTTTGTTACAATAGCTTTCAATTCTCCACGTTCTCAGATAACTAGTATTGATTTTTCGGACATTACCGGAAGGCTTGTTTTTCATAGTGAACTTCAATCAGAACCCGGATCTTTCCAAAAGAATATCGACATCAGTATGTTGCAAGCAGGAATTTATATGGCCAGGCTGCAATTAGGAAACAAACAATTCGTTAAGAAGCTGATTGTTAAGTAGATAAATTTAACAGACCTATTGAATTAATTCGTATTTTTGCACCCATGTTTAGAAGGGCGATTTTTTTCTTTTTCCTGGTTATTACCATCACACTCAGCAGTTGCAGAGGGTATCAGAAGTTATTGAAATCCAGCGACAACGATAAAAAGTATTCATCAGCAGTTGAGTATTTCAAGCATGGTGATTATTACAGGGCACTACAGCTTTTCGATCAGGTACTTCCATTTTACAGAGGAACTGAGAAGGCTGAAATGATGTATTATTATACTGCGCATTGTTACTATGAGCAGAATGATTTCATCCTTGCGAGCTACTATTTCAAAACCTTTGCAAAAAGTTACCCGAATAGTGTTTATGCTGAAGAATGCATGTACATGAATGCATACTGCAAATTTCTGGAATCACCTCAATATAGTCTTGATCAATCAAGCACTACAGAGGCAATTCAGGAAATTCAGTTATTTATCAACATGTTCCCTAATAGTCTTCGTATTCCAAAGTGCAATGATCTGATGGACATCCTCAGAAATAAAGTTGAACTCAAAGACTACGAAATTGCGCGTTTATATTACAAAATGGAAGATTACCAGGCCGCAATCACCTCTTTTAAAAATCTTTACAAGGATTTTCCAGATACAAAATATAAAGAAGAAGTATTGTTTCTTACATTAAAGGCTTATTACAAGTATGCAATGAACAGCATTCCGTCTAAAAAGCAGGAACGATTAAAAGGAACAATGGAAGCCTATAACACCTTCATGACTTTTTATCCGAACAGCAATTATAAAAATGAAGCTGAACAGTTAAAAGCCACAACAATTCAAGAGATGAGATTGTTAAACCCATAAACACTCTATAAACCATTATGGATTACAAAAAAATCAAAACCGACACAGTTGCCATTACCAGAAATATGACCGATTTCGATAGTGTTACCGGTAATATTTATGAAAGTCTCTGTATCCTTTCAAAGAGAGCTAATACCATTTCTCTGGAATTGAAAGAAGAGTTAAACAGAAAAATTTCTGAGTTCACAACTACTACCGATAACCTGGAAGAAGTATTTGAAAACAGAGAACAAATTGAAATTGCCAAGTATTATGAGCAGCTTCCAAAAGCTACTCTTCTTTCTATACATGAGTGGATGCACGGCATGATTTATTACAGGAATCCTGTAAAAGAAGAATCAGGCAGCAATTTCTAGGAAGTTCTTTCTAAGATAAAAAAATGCTTCAGGGCAAAAAAATCATTCTTGGTGTAACAGGAAGTATTGCAGCCTTTAAAGCTGCTACTCTTGTCCGGCTCTTAATTAAAGAAGGTGCCGATGTTCAAGTAGTAATGAGTAAATCAGCAACTGATTTCATTACTCCGCTTACCTTGTCTACGCTATCTAAACGCCCTGTATTAATCGAGCCTTTTAAAACGGATACCGGTTCATGGAATAGTCATGTGGATTGGGCTTTGTGGGCTGACCTGATAATTTTTGCTCCGCTTACAGCTAATTCAATGGCAAAAATGTCAAATGGACAAGCTGATAATTTGCTGCTTGCAATTTATTTGGCAGCTCGTTGTCCTGTATTTTTTGCACCGGCAATGGACCTTGATATGTTTGAGCATCCTGCAACGCAAAAAAATATTTCTACATTAGAGGAATTTGGAAATATTCTTATTCCGCCTTCATTCGGGGAACTTGCTAGTGGTCTAATCGGACAGGGTAGAATGGATGAACCCGAAAATATTGTTTCATTTCTTACAAGCTACTTCAAAAAAAAAAGTCCGCTAAACGGTAAATTTGCACTTATTACAGCGGGACCAACCTATGAGAGGATTGATCCGGTAAGATATATCGGCAATTTTTCATCAGGTAAAATGGGATTTGCTCTCGCAGAAACCCTTGCCATGCAGGGTGCCAAAGTTAAACTTATCAGCGGCCCGGTATCACTAACACCAATCAATCGCAATATTGATTTAGTCACTGTTGAATCGGCTTCAGAAATGCTTGATGAATGCATGAAAGCATTGGAAAATGCTGACATAATAATAATGGCCGCTGCAGTAGCAGATTACAGGCCTGTTAACATCGCCCCGGAAAAAATAAAGAAAAAGACTGTTTCACTTCAAATTGAATTGGAACCAACAACAGATATTCTTGCAAAAATGGGAACAATGAAAACCGAAAAACAAATTTTGGTTGGATTTGCACTTGAAACAAATGATGAAAATTCAGAGGCAATAAAAAAACTCAATACTAAAAACCTTGATTTTATTGTTTTAAATTCGCTTAGGGATGCAGGAGCCGGATTTGGCTACGAAACAAATAAGGTAAGTATACTTGAGCGAAATGGAAATGAAACTCACTTTGATCTTAAACCTAAAAGTGAAGTTGCAATAGATATCGTCAGCAAAATCAAAGAATTGATGAACAATCAACTTTAATAATTATGAAGAAATACCTGTTATTTTCTCTATTTATATTTACAACTTTCCTTGGCCATACACAGGAATTTATTTGTCAGATAAGTGTATCCTCTCCACAGGTTCAGGCTTCTGATAAAACTATATATTCTGAAATGCAACAACAATTGTATGAATTTGTAAATAGTCAGAAATGGACTAATTACGAGTTCAAACAGGAAGAAAAAATCGAATGTACGATTATGATTACTGTGAGCGACAGGATATCAACAGATGAATTTAAAGGAACCGTAAATGTTCAGTTGCGCAGACCCATTTACCATACTTCCTATAATAGTGTTCTCCTCAATTATGTAGACAAGGATTTCCAGTTTAAATACCTGGAAGGGCAGAACCTTGAATTCAATGAAAATACTTACACTTCAAATCTTACGTCAACGGTAGCCTATTACATTAATGTTTTCTTAGGACTGGATTTTGATTCTTTCTCACAGAATGGAGGAACTCCATTTTTTCAAAAGGCACAGAACATAGTTAATGCAGCACAGAACTCACCAGAAAGGGGCTGGAAGGCTTTTGAATCTCTAAAGAACAGATATTGGTTAGTTGAAAACATGCTGAATTCCACTTATGCTCCAATTCGTGAGGCAAATTACAGATTTCACAGGTTAGGAATGGATGTAATGACTGAGAATGTTGACATTGGAAGACAGTCAATTATGGAAAGTATCGATCTTCTGAAGAAAGTTAACCGTGAAAAACCGGGATTATTTGCAATGCAATTATTCCTTGAGGCAAAAGCCGATGAGATTGTAAATATTTTTAGTCAGGCTTCACCAATGGATAAAAACAGGGTAGTAAATATCCTGAAAGAGATTGACCCCGCAAATGGTCAGAAGTACCAGAAGATTCTCACAGCAACTAATTAAGACGAAACCTAATGCTCAGGCAACTCACAATTGAGAATTATGCCCTGATCAGGAAGCTGAACATCAGTTTTGAACAGGGATTCTCGGTGATCACTGGTGAAACCGGGGCAGGAAAATCCATTATTCTTGGGGCTTTGGGCTTAATCCTTGGAGAGAGAGCCGATTCTGGCGTTCTGTTAGATAAAAACATTAAATGTATTGTTGAAGGCGTTTTTGATTTGAAAGCTCAGAATCTGGAACGTTTATTTATTGAAAATGACATTGATTATGATGATGTTACAATAATCAGAAGGGAAGTTAACCCAGCTGGAAAATCCAGAGCGTTTATTAACGATACGCCTGTTAATCTTAACCAGTTAAAAACATTCGGTGATAGTTTGGTTGATATTCACTCACAGCATGAAAATCTGCTTGTTAAGAATTCGCAATTTCAGATGGAAGTTGTTGATAATTTGGCAGGTAACAGGGATTTACTATCTAAGTACACTCTGGCTTACAAGCAAATGCAACAACTAGCTGTTGAGCTTGAGCAATTAAAAGAAGCAGAACGTCAATCGCGGCTGGATGAAGATTATTATCGTTTCCTTCTTAATGAACTTGACCAGGCAAAACTGGAGGCTGATGAACATGAACTTCTTGAAAACGAGCTGAATATTCTTAGTCACGCCGAGGAAATAAAATCAGCCTTATACAAATCATATTATTCTCTTAACCAGTCGGAACCAAATGCTCTTGAAAAAATTACAGAATCCATAATTTCCATTCAATCATTTGCTGCATTTATACCAGAACTCGAAGAACTGTTTAACAGGCTTCAAAGCTGCTATGTTGAACTAAAAGATGTTGCCGGTGGTATCGACCGCCTTGAAAATAAAGTTACGTTTAATCCTGAAGCTCTTGAAGAAACCCGACAGCGGTTAGACCTGTTATTTTCACTCGAAAAGAAACACAGAGTTAATAATACGACAGAACTTCTGGCAATCAGGGATAATCTTTCAGAAAAATTATCCGGCATAACAACACTTTCAGAATCAATTGAAGAAAAGCAGAAATACCTTACTTCTGTAATTCAACAGTTAGAAACAATTGCGTTGAATCTCACTAAGAAAAGGGTTTCTATATCAAAAGATTTTGAAAATCAAGCAGTTACCATTTTACAAAGATTAGGAATGCCGGATGCAAAATTTCTTGTTAAAATAGAATCAAGGCCTGAGCTTGGACCTTCGGGTAAAGATCATGTGAAATTTCTGTTTAATGCAAATAAAGGTAGCGAACCAGGTGAAATTTCAAGGATTGCTTCCGGAGGCGAACTCTCAAGAGTTATGTTAGCCATTAAATCCCTGGTTTCAACAAAATTATTACTTCCTACAATTATTTTTGATGAAATCGATCTGGGAATTTCAGGAAAAGTTGCTGATATGGCTGGAAATATTCTCCAGGAACTGTCTAAAGGCAGGCAGGTACTTGCAATAACGCATCTCCCGCAGATTGCATCAAAAGGCAACAGACACTACTTTGTATATAAACATACACAGAATAAATTAACAACTACAGATCTCAGATTACTCAGCGACGAAGAAAGAGTAAGTGAAATTGCAAATATGATGAGTGGTGAAACGGTAAGTAGTTCAGCAATTGAAGCAGCAAAAGAACTTCTTTCAACAATTCGGAGGTAAAGTTGTTATTGTATTAAATCAATTACTATCAAAGATGAGTTACAACCTGCTAAAAGGTAAAAAAGGAATTATTTTCGGAGCTTTAAATGACCAGTCGCTGGCCTGGAAAATTGCGGAAAAAGCACACGATGAAGGAGGTGAATTCATATTAACAAATACTCCACTAGCATTAAGAATGGGAGAACTTGATGCCCTTTCGAAAAAATGCAACGCACCAGTTATACCCAGTGATGCAACAAGTGTTTCAGACCTTGAAAATCTGATCCGGAAAACTATGGAGCATTTCGGAGGGAAGATTGACTTTATTCTTCATTCCATCGGAATGTCGATGAATGTCAGAAAAAAAAGAACTTACGACGATCTCGATTACGATTTCTATCAGAAAACTGTTGATATCTCAGCAATGTCGCTTCATAAGGTTTTACAGGTAGCACGCAAACAAGATGCAATAAACGAATGGGGTTCTGTTGTAGCTTTGAGTTATATCGCTGCACAACGTACCTTATACAGGTATAATGATATGGCTGACGCTAAAGCAATGCTTGAATCTATTGCCAGAAGTTTCGGTTATATTTATGGCAGAGATAAAAAAGTGAGAATTAATACTGTATCTCAATCACCTACTTTAACAACTGCCGGAAAAGGAGTGAGGGGGATGGAGAATCTTATTGATTTCACTGAAAGGATGTCGCCTCTTGGTAATGCTGATGCCTCAGAATGTGCAGATTATGTGGTTACACTATTTTCAGATCTAACCCGTAAGGTAACAATGCAGAATCTGTTCCACGACGGAGGTTTCTCCAGCATGGGAATGAGCTACAATGCAATGTACGTTTACAATAAAAGTCTGGATGGTTGTCTTGATTGCGACGATTAATTCCGGATCAAAAGTTTATTGTGTAACCATAAACCTCACCTCCTGAGTCTTTTTTTGCAGGTTCTTCTTTCTTTTCGGGAGTTTTTGTTACTACATACTGATAATTCATTCCTGTAGGAGCAGGGCTG
The DNA here is from genome assembly GCA_903923925.1 of uncultured Bacteroidales bacterium. GTDB lineage: Bacteria > Bacteroidota > Bacteroidia > Bacteroidales > CAIXZF01 > CAIXZF01. The sequence goes on along the minus strand of CAIXZF010000039.1, from coordinate 99,220 downwards.
AGTTTAAATTCTATTGTGGTTTTAATACTTGATTTTACCCGTACTCCACGATTTTTCACTTTCTCATACTTAATGTTTTCAACCAGGCGTGTAGCTTCTTCGTCACAGCCAAATCCCAGACTACGGGTTACCTGAATATTAAAAACATCACCATTATCATTTACCTCAAAACTAAGGTTAACTTTTCCTTCAACCTTTGCCATTAAAGCTTCTTCAGGATATCTTAGATTTTGGCGAATATATTCCTGAAATGCAAACTTCCCGCCCGGATAAGTAGGAAGTTGTAAAAAGTCTTTTCCTTTTCTTTGTTTCTTCATGCTGCGTCGTACAATGATGAGGCAAAGGTAATAATTGCCAATGATATGGCTTTGTTAATTTTATTGTATCATTTACCATTTATTCCTATTTTTGTTGCAGTTAAGAATGTTTTTATATTCAATCTCTTACATTTATTACCTGATTCCTTTTACTTTTTATAATTTTAATCAAATTTGAGAAAATGAGAATATTGGTTTGTATCAGTAATGTGCCCGACACAACGACCAAGGTTAAGTTTATTGATGAATTCAAAAAGCTGGACACCACTACAATTCAGTGGGTTATAAATCCATGGGACGAACTATCGCTAACACGTGCTTTAGAATTAAAGGATGATGCCACGAATGGTGTCACATCGGTTACTGTTGCACATGTCGGTTTAATTGGCAATGAGCCTACAATCAGAAAAGCACTGGCAATTGGTGCTGATGATGCTATCCGTATTAATGCCGATGCATCGGATGCTTTTTATGTTGCTGCTCAATTAGCCGAAGTTCTAAAAAACAACATGTATGATATCATTCTTTGCGGTATCGAATCGAGTGATCATAATGGATCTTCGGTAGGAGGGATGCTTTCTGAGTTTCTTGATATTCCTTCTGTTTCCGCTGTTTCAAGTCTGAAAATAGAAAATGGCCAGGCAGTTCTCACCAGGGAAATTGATGGCGGCAAAGAAATTGTCGGAATATCATGTCCTTTTGTAGCAGTTGTTCAGAAAGGAATTGCCAAAGAGCCAAGAATTGCAGCCATGCGAGGAATTATGATGGCCAGGTCGAAACCAATAGTTGTTTCTGAACCTGTTGCATTTGAAGCACTTACGGAAGTAATTAATTACGAAATGCCACAGGCAAGGGCTGCTTGTAAATTCATAGATCCGGAAAATCCGAGACAATTAATTGATTTGCTTCAGAACGAGGCTAAAGTATTATAATTTATTAGTATTCAGATAATAACGAAATTTATATGTCAGTTTTAGTATATGTTGAAAATTGGGATGGCAAATTCAAGAAACTTTCTTTTGAATTAATTTCTTACGCAGCCAAACTTGCTGAAATGATGAACACTTCGGCTATAGCACTTTCTATTGGAAATGTTTCGGGTGAAGAACTTGATAAAATTTCAGCCTATGGAGCTGCAAAAATTATCAGTGCAACAAACGAAGAATTATCTGTTTTTGATAACCAGGCATACACCTCAGTAATTGCAGAAATTGCAAAAAAAGAGAATGCAGTAGCTTTGGTTCTTTCCAATAATAATGCTGGCAAAGCTCTGGCACCAAGGCTTTCAGTAAAATTAAAAGCTGGTTTGGGTTCTGGTGTAAGCAGGCTACCTCAGAGTATTGAGCCATTTGTTATTTACAAAAAGGTCTTTTCTGGTAATGCATATTCTAACGTTAAAATTAACTCAGAAATAAAAATTTTAACTCTTTCTCAGAATTCATTCGGAATTTTCGAATCTTCTGAAAAAACGGTTATTGAGCAGATTGCCGTTGATGTAAATGCTGGTCTGCTTAAAACCCAGTTGAAAGATGTGCAGAAACAATCGGGAAAAATACTTTTGACAGATGCGGATACTGTTATTTCAGGAGGTCGCGGGATGAAATCTCCGGATAACTGGGGGCCTCTGCTTGAGCTTGCTGAATTACTTGGTGCTGCAACTGCATGTTCACGACCAGTGTCTGACGAAGGCTGGCGGCCTCATGAAGAACATACCGGACAAACCGGAAAAATCATCGCCCCAAATTTGTATTTTGCTATAGGAATTTCCGGAGCTACTCAACATATCGCTGGTGTTAGTTCGTCTAAATACATTGTTGCAATTAATCAAGATAAGGATGCTCCTGTTTTTGAGGCAGCTCAGTATGGAATAGTTGGTGATGCCGCAAAAATTCTACCAAAACTTGTTGAAGCAGTCAGAGAGATTAAAGGAAAATAATTCTTCCTTATGGCAAAACAAATAGTCTTCGCACTCGCATTACTTATTACTCTTTTAATCTTCTCATACACTGTAAGAAGGCTTTATCGGTTCTTTAAACTTACACAGCCTGATTTTCCTGTCAGGAACATAGGAAAGCGCATCATGCTTACTCTTGGTGTTGCTATCGGACAAACAAAAATCTTCCGAAGACCCATTACCGGCCTGATGCATGCCCTGGTTTTCTGGGGCTTTTGCGTTATTGCACTTGGCACTATTGAAATAATAATTGACGGTCTTGGCAATTACGAGCGAAGTTTGAGTTTTCTTGGAATCATCTATTCAATAATTACCGCATCTGGCGATGTTTTCGCCTTGGTTGTCGGCGTCTTTATCATTGTCTTTTTATTCCGCCGGATATTCATGAATATCAAGCGTTTCCAGGGTATTGAAATGAAACATGTGTCGCATTTGGATGCAAATATTGCCTTGGCACTGATATTATTTTTAATGCTATCCTTGCTGGGTATGAATGCGGCTTATGTTGAATTGAAGAAAATTCAATCTGCCGAAATCCTTGGATTTTATCCAATAGGAAATCTGATTTCAGGAATTCTTTCAGGAATTAGCACAACTAGTCTCGAACTACTATATAATTTCTGCTGGTGGTCGCATATACTTCTGATTTTCGCATTTGCCAACATTTTGCCGTATTCCAAGCATTTTCATGTTTTCATGTCGGTGCCGAATGTATTTCTTTCCAGGCTGGATCCGATGGGCAAGCTACCAAATATGGACAGTATTACCAGAGAGGTCAAAATGATGCTGAATCCAGATACAGCATTAGCAAACCCTATTTCAGAAACTACTATTCCACGTTTTGGTGTTAAAGATGCCGAAGACATCACCTGGAAAAATTATCTTGATAGTCTTTCATGCACAGAATGCGGCCGATGTACAGATGTTTGTCCTGCAAACCTTACTGGTAAGAAATTATCACCTCGAAAAATTATAATGAATATTCGTGCGCGGATGAAGGAAAAGGGTCCGGGGCTTGTGAAATTCGGTAAGGATTATACTGATAATAAATCTCTTTTAAGAGACTTCATTTCTGAAGAAGAGTTATGGGCATGTACTACCTGTAATGCCTGTGCCCAGGAATGCCCTGTGAATATAAATCACCCTACCTTTATTGTTGATATGCGCAGGTATCTGGTGCTGGAGGAAGCCTCTGCACCAGGCATGTTAAAAACCATGTTCAACAATATTGAAAATAATGGTGCACCCTGGCAGTATGCTGCCGAAGACCGGCTTCTATGGACCAGAGATCTGGAAATGAAGGTCAACTAACAACTCTACACTCACTATGGAAACTATAAAAATTGACGTACCAATTATGGCAGATTTGTATGCTAAGGGAGTAAAACCTGAGTATCTTTTCTGGGTTGGATGTGCCGGAGCTTTTGACGATCGCTATAAAAAAACTGTCAGGGCCTTTGTAAAAGTTCTGACTTACCTGAAGGTTGATTTTGCTATTCTGGGAAAAGAAGAAACTTGCACTGGCGATCCAGCCAGAAGGGCGGGAAATGAGATGTTATATCAAATGCAGGCATTACAAAATATAGAAACGTTTAAAATGTATGAGGTCACCAAAATACTGACAACTTGTCCGCATTGTTTCAATATTTTCAAGAATGAATACCCCGATCTTGGTGGGAATTACGCTGTTGTTCATTATACGGAATACCTTAACGATAAAATCAAGGACGGAAGCCTGAACTTGCAAAAAACTATTTTCGGAAATGGTAATAATAAAATTACGTATCATGATCCCTGCTACCTGGGCAGATCTAACGATATCTACAACGAGCCGAGAAATATTTTGAGGTCTTTAACAGCCGACCTTGTTGAAATGAAGCGTAATAAGAGTTTTGCATTATGCTGCGGAGCTGGTGGCGCTCAAATGTTCAAAGAAGCTGAACCTGGGAATAAAGAAGTTTATATGGAACGGACTGAGGAGGCTTTGGCAACGAATGCAGAGATAATAGCTACTGCCTGTCCGTTTTGTATGAATATGCTTACTGATGGATTGAAATATAAAAATAAGGAAGAAGAAATAAAAAATTACGATATTGCCGAACTTATTGCAATGGCATTGGAATTATAATCTGAAAAATCAAAAAGAAAAATTAATAAAGTAATGATGGACAACACAAAAGTTTTAAAGAGTGGCGAGTTTCTCGTTGAGGAAGTTGGTATAAACGATGTTTTTATTCCTGAGCAGTTCAATGAAGAACAGCTGATGATTGCTCAAACTGTTCAGGATTTCCTAGATACAGAAGTTTACCCGAATGTGGATAAAATTGATTACCCGAATATTGATCTCATGCGTGAGACCATGAAAAAATCAGGAGAACTAGGGTTGATGGGTATTGCACTTCCTGAGGCTTACAATGGTTTTGGTGTGGATTTTGTTACCCAGATGCTTGCAGCTGAAAAAGTTGGTGCAGGTTATTCATTTTCAGTAGCCTTCATGGCACATTGTGGTATTGGTACTTTGCCTATTGCATATTATGGCAATGAATTTCAAAGGCAGAATTATGTTTCGAAATTAGCAACCGGTGAATTTATTGGTGCATATTGCCTCACTGAGCCAGGAGCGGGCAGTGATGCCAATGCTGGAAAAACGAATGCAAAACTCTCGGAAGATGGAAAACATTACATTCTCAATGGATCGAAAATGTGGATCACGAATGCCAATTTTGCAGATATTCAGACTGTCTTCGCAAAAATTGACAATGACAGGGTTTTAAGTGCTTTTATTGTTGAAAGAAATTATCCGGGAGTTGTCGTTAATCCTGATGAGAAAAAAATGGGCATTAAAGGTTCATCTACTGCCCAGATATTCTATAATGATGTAAAAGTTCCTGTTGAAAATCTTATTGGTGCCAGAGGAGAAGGTTTCCGCGTTGCACTTACCATTCTTCACATGGGACGTATTAAACTTGGTGCAAATGCACTTGGTGCCACGAAAAAGGCAATAAATGATTCTGTACAATACGCAAATGAACGTAAACAGTTCAATACAGCTATTGCTAATTTCGGCGCAATAAAGCACAAACTGGCCGAAATGGTTATTAAAACTTTTGCAATAGAATCCGCAATTTACCGTGTAAGTTATGATATTGACAGGCAGATTGAGTTGAATAAGGCAAAAGGAGGTGATTTTGGAAGAGCTACAGTTGAAGGAATCAGTAGCTATGCAGTAGAAGCCGCCATACTAAAGGTTATTGGCTCTGAAGTACTTGATTATGTGGTTGATGAAGGAGTTCAAATCCATGGTGGCATGGGCTATTCCGCTGAAATGGCCATTGAAAGAGGATACCGTGATTCCAGAATCAACAGGATCTTCGAAGGTACGAATGAAATCAACCGTTTGCTTGTAGTTGATACTGCTATGAAAAAAGCCATGAAAGGTGAATACGACCTGTTTGGTGAAGCTTCAAGAGTTTATGAAAGCATTGACAGCTTCTGCTGCGACCATGTTGATGGAGAAGACTATTACCAGGAGAAATACCGCTACCTGAAAAATTTCAAGAAAGCTGCGTTACTTGCACTGCATTGTGCAAATACTACCTATGGAAAACAATTTATCCAGGAGCAGGAAGTAATGAACAATATAACTGACATAATTATGGAAGTTTATGTTTCTGAATCACTTGCATTAAGGACCGAAAAAATGGAAAGCCTGAAAGGAGCTGCTTATATGCCACTCTACAAGGACATACTTGATGTTAACATCTACGATGCAGCTTCATTAATCCGTAAGGCAGGAGTTGATGCTGTAAACGCTTTTTCCTCGAATGCTGAAGATGTTGTAAAACTCACCGAAGCAATTGAAACGTTAACTTGCATTAAAGGTGTAAATTCAAAGGATGCCAGAAGGAGAATTGCAAATAAACTTATCGAAGATAACTGCTATAAGTTTTAACGATAAGGTTGACATTCAATAAAAGAACAAGGGCACTAAGAATTTTTTAATTTCTTAGTGCCCTTAATTTTTTTAGTTGTTATTCCTGATTCTCAGAAACTTTTACTGTAATCTCATCTTTCTCAGCATCAAAATCAATATTGAAAACCTCTTTTCCTGAGGGTTTCATTCGGATGATTTCTTCGGCAAGAACATCTTCAACATATTTTTGAATTGCTCTTTTGAGCGGACGGGCACCAAATTGCGAATCCCAACCTTTTTCAACAATGTAATCCTTAGCTGCTTCCGTTAATTCCAGTTTATAGCCAAGTGCACTGATGCGGCTGAAAACACTCTTCAGTTCAATATCAATAATCTTGTGAATATCCTCTCGCTCTAAAGAATCGAAAATAATAACATCATCAATACGGTTCAAAAATTCTGGGGCAAAGGTTTTCTTTAGTGCATTTTCAATAACCGAACGGGCATAATCAGAGGATTGGTTCTTTTTTGCTGAAGTAGCAAAACCAACTCCTTCACCAAAATCCTTGAGTTGGCGTGACCCAATGTTAGATGTCATGATTACAATTGTATTCTTAAAATCAACACGACGGCCATAACTGTCTGTTAACATTCCATCATCAAGAACCTGCAGCATCAGGTGAAAAACATCAGGATGAGCTTTTTCGATTTCATCAAGCAGAACAATAGAGTAGGGTTTTCTTCTGACTTTTTCGGTTAATTGTCCGCCTTCTTCATAACCAACATAACCCGGAGGCGCTCCAACCAGGCGTGATACAGCAAATTTTTCCATAAATTCGCTCATATCAATACGAATCAATGAATCTTCGCTGTCGAATAAATATTTGGCAAGAACTTTTGCAAGATGAGTTTTCCCAACACCCGTAGGGCCAAGAAAAATAAATGTCCCGATTGGTTTATTCGGATCTTTCAAACCTGCCCGATTACGGCGGATCGCTTTAACTACTTTTTTAATAGCTTCATTCTGCCCGATTACAGAACCTTCAAGTTCTATTTCCATATTTACCAGTCGGGCGCCTTCATTCTGTGCAACGCGTTGAATAGGGATTCCAGTCATCATAGAAACAACCTCAGCAACATCATCTTCGGATACTACTTCACGGTTTTCTTTAGAATCTTCATCCCATTTTTTCTTTACTTTTTCAAGTTCCAGCTGAAGTTTACGCTCAATATCCCTGAATTTGGCAGCTTCTTCAAATTTCTGACTGTTGATGGCCCTGGTTTTCTCCTGTCGGGAACTCTCGATCTGACCTTCAATTTCAATTACATCCTCAGGAACTTTCATATGAGTTATGTGCACTCTAGCACCTGCCTCATCCAATGCATCAATTGCTTTATCGGGCAAATAACGATCGGTGATATACCTGTTGGTAAGTTGTACACATGATTTTATCGCATCATCTGTATAATGAACAAGGTGATGATCCTCATATTTTTCTTTAATATTATGGAGAATTGTAATTGTTTCATCAGCCGAAGTTGGTTCAACAAGTACTTTCTGAAACCTTCTTTCAAGGGCTCCATCTTTTTCTATGTATTGCCTGTATTCGTCAAGTGTAGTAGCACCGATACATTGAATTTCACCTCTTGCCAGTGCTGGTTTGAACATATTTGAAGCATCCAGAGACCCGGAGGCATTCCCTGCACCAACAATGGTATGAATCTCATCGATAAAAAGGATGATATCAGGGTTCTTTTCCAGTTCGTTTAAAACAGCTTTCATACGTTCTTCAAACTGTCCGCGATATTTAGTACCTGCAACCAAAGAAGCAAGATCCAGAGTATAGACCCTTTTATTAAACAATGCCCTTGAAACTTTACGTTCCATAATTTTTAGGGCTAGTCCTTCCACAATTGCTGATTTACCAACACCTGGCTCGCCAATTAAAACGGGATTATTCTTTTTCCTGCGACTTAGTATCTGGGCAATTCTTTCGAGTTCCTTTTCTCTGCCAACTATCGGGTCCAGGCGTTTCTCTTCTGCAAGGCGTGTCAGGTCTCTGCCAAAATTATCGAGCACAGGAGTTTTAGATTTGGAATCTGCTGGTTTACGCATTCCACTGGTAAAACTTCTTTCGCCTTCTTCTGGCTCATCTTCTCCGGTACTTCCCGGTAATTCATCACGCGGATCATTTTTCTCCTGAGGCTCTCCCATGCTAAGGATAGAACGAAGTTCATCTTTCACTGCATCATAATCAATTCCATTCTTTGATAAAGTTTTAGTTACAATATTATCTTCATCTTTCAGAATAGCAAGCAGAAGATGCTCAGTACCAATCATTTCACTATTAAAAAGTTTAGCTTCAAGATAGGTAAGCTTCAACGCACGTTCAGCCTGTTTTACGAGAGGAATATTCTCGAAAGAACGGGGTGGTGTGCTGTTTCTAACAATAGATAATTCTATAATTCTTTTAAATTCAGAGAGATCGAGACCAAATGAAACTATTATATGTATGGCCATTCCTTCACCTTCTCTGAGTATTCCCAGAGCAAGGTGCTCCACGCCGATGTAGTCATTTCCTAACCGTAAAGCTTCTTCACGGCTGAAAGTAAGCACATCTTTGACCCTTTTTGAAAATTTTGCTTCCATTATTTTTTTCTCTAACGTTTTGTTTAGCGAATATGTCTTGTAAAATAAACAATTTACCATTGTTTTGGTTCAGGTTTCAAAAATCAGACCAAGACATGGTTAAGGAATCAAAAATAAGCAGTGGATAAGATGTATTATTAAAAGCGTCTGATAATTTTGAACAACTTCATGTTCATAATAATATGCACTACAAATGGGCAATTAATAAGGGAAAATGTTGTATCTTCGCAAACAATACATTATTTATCTAACTTCCTAATTTAGAGAGTTTTATTGAAAAAAGATGGCTGAAGGAGAAAAGATTGTTAAAGTAAATATTGAGAACCAGATGAAAGCTGCCTACATCGATTATTCGATGTCGGTCATTGTGTCACGTGCGTTGCCTGATGTCAGGGACGGTTTGAAGCCGGTTCACCGCAGGGTGCTCTTCGGAATGCTTGATCTGGGCGTTTATTCAAATAAGGCATATAAAAAATCTGCCAGAATTGTTGGAGAAGTACTTGGTAAGTACCATCCACATGGAGACACTTCTGTTTATGATGCCATGGTCAGGATGGCCCAGGATTGGTCATTGCGATATCCATTGGTTGACGGACAGGGAAACTTTGGTTCGATAGATGGTGATAGCCCGGCAGCTATGCGTTATACTGAAGCGCGTTTACGGAAAATTGCTGAAGAATTATTGTCAGATATTGATAAAGACACAGTTGATTTCAAATTAAATTTTGATGATACATTGTCTGAACCAACCGTTTTGCCGGCAAAGATTCCAAACTTACTTATAAATGGTGCAAGTGGTATTGCTGTTGGTATGGCTACAAATATGGCTCCCCATAACCTGAAAGAAGTTTGTGAAGGAGTAATTGCTTATATCGAAAACAGGGATATCACGATTGCTGAGTTAATGAAATTCATAAAAGGTCCTGATTTTCCTACTGGAGGAATTATTTACGGGTATGATGGAGTTCGTGAAGCTTTTGAAACAGGACGTGGCCGAATTGTAGTCAGAGGAGAATCAAAACTTGAGATCGAAGATAATGGCAAAGAGTTGATCATTTTCAATTCTATTCCATACCAGATCAACAAGGCTGAGATGATTAAGAAAATTGCCGACCTGATCAATGATAAAAAAATTGAAGGTATTTCGGATATTCGTGATGAGTCTGACCGTAATGGAATGCGCATCGTGTTTGAAATACGTAAGGATGCTATGACCAATGTAGTTCTTAACAAGCTATATCAGCATACAGCCTTACAATCTGCCTTCAATGTAAATAATATTGCATTGGTTAAAGGCCGTCCAATGATGCTTAACCTCAAAGACCTGATTCACCATTTTGTAGAACACAGGCATGAGGTTGTTATCAGAAGGACTCAATATGAACTACGAGAGGCTGAAAAACGTGCTCATATCCTTGAAGGCCTGCTGATTGCACTCGATCACATCGATGAAGTTATTGCTCTTATCCGTGCTTCGTTAACACCTGAAGAAGCAAGATCAGGTTTAATGGAAAAATTTGCGCTTTCTGAAATCCAGGCACGTGCTATTCTTGATATGCGTTTGCAAAGACTTACAGGCTTAGAAAGAGATAAAATTAAAGATGAATATGAAGCCTTGATGAAGCAAATTGAGCATTATAAGCTTATACTTTCAGATGAAGGCATGCGTATGCAGATTATTAAAGATGAAATCACTGAGATCAAGGATAAATATGGTGATGAACCTAAAACCCAGATTGAATATACTGCTCAGGATTTCAGGATTGAAGATACAATTGCTGACGAAGAAGTTGTAATTACAATTTCTCACATGGGCTATATCAAACGGACGCCATTGCGCGAGTACCGCAGACAAGGTCGTGGTGGGCGAGGAGCGAGGGGAAGTGATGTAAGGGATGAAGATTTCCTTGAGCATCTCTTTGTAGCAACCATGCATAACTACATGCTTTTTTTCACTGAAAAAGGGAAATGTTTATGGATGAGAGTATTTGAGATTCCTGAAGGTTCAAAAGCCTCCAAAGGTCGGGCAATACAGAATATGATGAGTATTGAACCCGGAGACAAAGTGAGAGCTTATATTAATGTAAAGGATCTTACGGATAAAGAATATCTGGAAAATAACTATATTATCCTTTGTACAAAGAAAGGAACCATTAAAAAGACATCGCTGGAAGCGTATTCAAGACCAAGGGTAAATGGTATTAACGCTATCAAAATCAACGAGAATGATACCTTGCTGGAAGCCAGATTAACAAATGGCAACAGCGAAATGATTATGGCCTTACGCTCTGGTCGTGCAATCAGATTCCATGAAAGCAAGGTCAGACCAATGGGAAGAAATGCAGCAGGAGTAAGGGGAATTACCCTTTCAGGTGCTGATGATGAAGTTGTAGGCATGATTTGTCTTGACGACATGAAGTACAACATTCTGGTAGTTTCCGAAAATGGTTATGGTAAGCGCTCAGATCTGGATGATTACAGGGTAACCAACAGAGGAGGCAAAGGTGTTAAAACGATGTCTGTTACACCAAAAACCGGACAATTGATCTCAATACAGAACGTAGTTGATAACGACGACCTGATGATTATCAATAAAACCGGGGTAATCATCAGGATGCCCGTTGCAGATATCAGAGTAATCGGAAGAGCAACTCAAGGCGTGAAACTCATTAACATGAAAGGCAATGATGTGATCGCAGCCGTTGCAAAAGTAGAAGTAGACGACGAAGAACTTGTTGATGAAAATCTCGAAAATATAGAAGGAGTGGAAGGTGTAGAAGGATTAGAGGGAGAAGAAACAGGTTCCACACCTGAAACCAATACTGATATTCAATAATTAAATTCATAGATTTATTAATTTTGCACAGTTTTTGAAGAAACTAAACAAAAATCACATGACAATGAAAAAAATTGCAATTTTATTAGCCCTGGTGATGGCCATCAGCCTCGTATCTGCGCAGAAAACTGCCCGTACCAGCGCCTTCAATTATTTGAACAAGGGGCAACTCGACAAAGCCAAAAAAGAGATTGATGCTTGTGTAACCAATGAAGCAACTGCAAATGATGCACGCGCATGGTTTTACAAAGGCAACATTTATCTTGCAATCCTGCTAACTGACCCTAAAGACGAAAACTACGCCAAATATAAAGCATTGGATACCAATCCATTAAAGGTAGCGTATGAAGCATATCTTAATGCTATTAAATTTGATACTGGTAAGGAATATGCAGAAGACATTCAGTACAGAATGGGTATTGTTGGAGAACAGTTTTACAATCTTGCTGTTGAGCAATACAAAGCAAAAACATACGCTGAAGCAGTTGTTAATTTTGAAAATACTGTGAAGATTAATGAAAATATAGGCAAAGTGGATACACTGGCAATTTATAATGTTGCTTTTGTATCAGAATTGGCCGGCGACCTTGCCAAATCCAAGGTTAATTACGAGAAGCTTATAAAGATTGACTATAAGCAACCTTATATTTATGCGTCATTATCAAATATTTACAAAGCTGACAAAGACACTTTAAAAGCAATGCAATGCGTTCAGGAAGGGCGTAAACGCTATCCTGATGACTTCAATCTTTTAATTACTGAGACCAATTTTTATCTCTCGAGAGGTGATAATGCAAATGCACAGAAGAACCTGCAGCAAGCAATTAATAAAGATCCGAACAATCCCACCATTTATTTCGCAGTAGGAACCACATACGATCAAATGGGTAGAATTGACGAAGCTGAAACGAATTATAAGAAAGCAATTGAACTTAAAGCAGATTATTTTGACCCGATTTATAATATTGGCGCATTATATTACAATCTGGGCGTAAAGATCTTTGAAGCAGCTGACAAGATTAGTGATGAAAAACTTTATGCAGTAGAGAAAGAAAAATTTGACGGAGCATGGAAAAAAGCTTTACCAAACCTTGAGCGGGCACTTGAACTGCAGCCTAGTGATTTTAATACCTTGATTTCTCTCAAACAATTGTATGCTCGTTTGAACATGCCTGAAAAATTGAAATCAATTAACGAAAAACTTGACAGCCAGAAGAAATAGTTAGTTAAACTAAAACCAGATTAAATCTTGAAAGGGGACTACAGTCCTCTTTCTTAGCAAATTATTACTTAACATAATATTAATTATCGGACAAATAATAAAAGAATATAAACAGAGAATCAAGCACTTACAAATTAACTAGCAAGCCACCCGGTAAGGCTTACAGAATTTAATAATAAAATGAAGAAAATACACCTTGTAAATATCACATTACCAGATAAAAACAGTTTTTTAACAAGTCGAAGAAAAAGTACTGTATCGCTCGGTAACGACTTAAGTCTCATATTTTCAAGTATTAAGGCCGCTAGCTCATTTCTTGCATATGTAAATACAGAACTTAATTTTATTGCCCTGGTGTTAAATGAACTGTATATTGAAGTCTTTTCACACTCCCGGCGGCTCTGGTTGTCGCTCGATGGTCGCTATAGCGATGAACGACAAATTAAAGACGGATTCAAATCCTTTGAGGCTTCCTTTTAAGGTTGTTGATCTTCTGGTCTACTTACAGGGAGAAAGAGGAAATTATACCGAAAAAAAAGTATTGCAGGCTCTAATATACCGCCTGAACCTGGTAAAGAATGATTTAGATAAACTTGGAAAGGATAAGGTTTTGAGTGAGTAATTTTATTTTGTAATTACTCTAACCAATAAATAACAAACTACCATAACAATAAGGAAAATCACACACTTATGGAAAAAGGATAATCTTTCCCAGCTGTTTAATTTTGGTATAATGATCTTTTGAACCGGGGTTTTGTTTTCGATGATTACTGTATCGGGTTTAACGCTTCCTTCAATCTTTAATGATCTTCCCAGGATTGTATTTACAAAGCTCCCTCTTATTTTCACGTGTCTATCTTCATAAATCGTCTGAGGTTGCGATAAAAGATTGTTATTTGAATCAATATACGCACGGGCAAAGGAAAACGGCTTTAGTTTGCTGGAATCATGAATAGGTATTTGAGTTGTAAAATTAAACTCATGCCTTTGAGTAATTGCCGTATCTATTGTTTTGATCGTATCAACAAAGGCTAATTCAGGATGCTTCAGGATAAGTCGTTGCAATCTCCTTTGTGGACTACATGCGTTAAACAGAAAGCATAGTACCAGGATAGTAAGAATATTTTTCACCTTATTGTTATTGGGGTTCGTTGTCTGGTACCCTGGGGCAACATATAATAGTTCTCCAGCAATCTGTCCAGCTTTGTATTTACTTTGGTAAACTCTTCTTTTGTGTCTGTGAAGTATTGCCGGAATTGTAGTGAGTTTTCGCTTTTATGAGTGTTAAGGTCTGCTTTTATATTAGCAATTTCGGTTTTAACAGCCGAAATGCTGGCCTGGTTATCAGCATATGACCAAACAAGCCCACCACAAAGTGCAAGAATGCTTAGAATTTGAGCAAATGTGAGTCCGAAGGGTTTCCTTATATCAGGCATTATCCCTCCTTACTGGTTAGCTGTTGCTTAATTGGGTCATGACTGTAAAACATTTTCAGGATGCTTAATACCAATGGTAAAAGAGTTTCAGGATTAGTCAATGTAAATTTAAAAACAGCAAGAATATTAGCCTGGTCATCAGGTGTTATTTTTGCCTCAGTTAAAACAAAAGTGAGTATTAAACCGAAGATTCCGATTGCTGTCGTTTTCCAGTTTTTAAATGATATTTTCAGTTGTTGGAACATGATTATTTATATTTTATGGTTAGCATTAATTTAATTTTCAATTTTGGTTGCAACCTCCTGTTTAAACCCTTCAAGAATCTGTTTTGCCTGAGTTGGTAAATCTTGCAGGTTGATTATTTTCAGTCCACCGTGGTCTCCATAAGCCAATATCCTTTCCGGTTCTCCGAAGGTCATTGACTTGTTAATCTGAATGAGAACATTTGTAAGGGTGTCCATGCGGAAAACCTGAACGGCTGACTGATAAGACTGGCAATTAGATTTTAGAATAAACATTGAAGTATCTTTCCCATTAACATCATAACCTACATTGATAGAATCAGAGGCTTTGAAATAATTAATGAAGTTCAATGTCTGAGACATTCCAAATATTGGCAGAAATACTAAGATCAAGATCAGTTTTTTCATGGTTAATATATTTTTATTTTTGGATCTACTATAAGATTACCTCCTTCGGATATCTGCTTGTAAATAGAGGACTTGTATTGTTTTGCTGTCATGCCCCATAATGTTACCGCAGTACCACTTCCAAGTGTATAATATTCTTGATAAGTACCAAGGGGTTTGGTTCTAAATTCAATATAACGATTATCTCCGGCTGTACCCGTTCCACAAATCACATCAGTAATCCCTGCTGCTGATAATTTGGCATTTATGTGGTCAATCTGTTGTTGAACGGTAGTGCAATTTGCGTCAAGGGTTATAGTTTGTGTAGTAGGTTGTGTCTTGCTTGACATCTGGAATGTTTTGTTAGCTGCTGAATAGTCATATCCTGCATGGTCTTGAAACCATAGATTACCTCCTTGGTTCCTTGCACAACTATAGATTGGTTTATTTGCAAATGAGTTAGATGTTATATTGTAATAAGTTACCGCAACTGTATCAGTCGAAGCAACAACACCAGTCACCGCCCTTATTGAATAATTGGTTGTACCAGATTGAATGACACACCCCTTATCAATTATTGTAACACTTCCTTGAATTTCTATACCAGGAAATCCGTAATTGTTATCAATAAACTTTAACTGGCATCCGGACTCAAGAATTAACGTAGAACCAGTTTTCATTATGATACTTCCTAATACATTATAGTGCGATAAAGTAATATCAATTTTACCATTTATTGACAAAGTACCAGTACCAGAGATAACGCTTGAATAGAAACATTCGCCTAATGAAAAAGGTCCTATCAAATATAATGTTCCCCCAGATATATCAAATGTAGTTGTGCCGTTTACTGCATTCCCAAGGAAATCACCGCCTGTAATATATATCTTGCCAGATGTTACAATAGCTGACAAAGCTAATAATGAACTTTGTTCTCTATTTATTCTAATAGTACCAATGTTTGATGATTTTATAACCATTGTTCCATTACAATTAGCCAATCTAATATTAGCATATGCTCTGTAAATATTCTCAATTAAGATGCATGATGTTGTAGGTGTTTGATTTTTCACAGAAACATCAATATAAGACAAATCATATACATAGAAAACTTGAGATGCCGCATTAGTCCAATCTGAAATATCTACGGTTCCTGTCAAATTTGTCCTATACATAAAAATCAATGCGTATCCACTGACAGCACCGATAACTCTTGAATTTATATTCAACTGCGCTTTTGCGGATTCAGAAAGAGTTCCACTTCCATTAACTTGTATCGAATAAGTAGAAGCAGTTGTACTTATAGTACCACCATCTATATTCAATGTGGTGTAATCTCCTACTATCAATGCTGAAGATGCTGAAGAAATAAGAAAATTACCTGACATCTTACAATATTTTCTAACAGTCGAATTCTGTATCCATACACCCTGACCAACTGTTGACATTATTGTATCATACTGGATATGAATTGGACCATTTATATTAAATACAGTTCCGAATGTTATACTGGATGCTGTTGTATTTTTTATGAATGTGCCATATCCAAGTATCTTTGTTTCAATTGTTGTTGTACCAACGCACAGTTCTTTTGCTCCAGATTTAATAACTCTTGCCCCAGGATAAAAATAATATTTTATTCCATCAATATAAGTACCATCACTTTTGCGAATGAGATTTAGTCCTTCATTTGAATTGCTTGTTAATTCTACATTGTAAGTCCCAGGGAATACGACTATGCAAGAACCTATTGCAAAGGAATCGATTGCTGCTCTTAATGTTAAAAAAGGTCTTGTAATATCGCCTCTTCTTGCTGTTGCATCATTGCCGCTTCTCACATCCACATAAATATTGTTAGACATGGGAGACGTTGAACTGCTTCCTGAAGTGGGAGCTTTCCACCCAATAATTTTAGTAGCAGGATCCCTGGCTAAAAACAGTGCCCCTGCATCTGTTACTTCAGCAAGTGAATCTATTTTGACATATCCGTTTACATCAAGCTTTGCCGAAGGATTCCCTGTACCAATACCGATTCTTCCGGTGTTCATTTTTTGTACAAGCGATTTGGAATAGTCGATGACCAACGAAGAGTTAAAATAAGGATTAGAGAGAAATGTTGTGCGCCCCGTTCCTGTTATAGCTGGCACACTGTCAAGGTTTGCAGAATAGGTATTGGCATCAGTATAATATCTGCTCCCAACAATTAATTGGCGTGGAATTTTAGCCGAACCAATTAAATCATTTGATGCAATTACACTTCCTGTAAGCCTTTTTGTTTGGTTGTGCATACTGTCATCAGTCGGATAAGTCATTGTAAAACGTTTTATTATTGCAGAGGCATCCTGAAGGGTCAAGAGCCCATCACCATCCGCATCACCATTTACAAGATTATTAGACCATGGTCTTTTGTTGAAAAGAAACTTACCTACAGCTAAGGCATCATTGGCAAAAACGCCGCCATTTCCATCGGCATCACCATTTGCACCTTTGGCAAACATTGTTCCATCACTAAAAGATGTACCACCCACATGCAGCTGAAATTGAGGATTTGTATTATTAATACCTGCAAACCATGTTCCGGATGTATGGATCTTGTTTCCGGCTTTTGTCCAATACCCATTGGAATACATTACTATAGTATCGCTGCATAAAAACAATGTATCTCCACTTGTACGGGTTGTTCCGCAGGTGTTTACTGTGGTGTCAATTACCAGGGTATCACCGTTCTGCAAATAGCCACTTTCAAGCGCACAACCATTGCAATATTGTATAAAAAAACTGTCAGCAAAATTCAAAGAATCAAGACGTGTCCAGCTCTCACGCATATAACCATTTTCCAGCTTGAGGGTTTTTACCCTTCCATCCCATTTTTCAAAAGCAGTATTCGCAAGAAAGTATCCCCTTCTGCCTCCAGTGGAAACATTTTCTGGCCAACCAAGGTTATCTGGTTCAATATACGTTGTTCCTTTAAATTGAGAGTTGCCGATAACAGTAAAGCTCCCACCCCCTCCTACATTTGCATCACTAACGACCAAATATTTAGATTTCAAAAAACCATCTATGACAAAAGGCCCTGTTATTCTCGCATATGCAGACTGTAGTCCGGGCGCACCAAATTGCTGGTTTCTTATCCAACGATCTGAAAAGACATTTAAACTATCGTTTATGTGTGCCGAAATCAAAGAATCAAGATAAGCAAACATACTTGAATCATTGGCTAACAGACTATCAAGGTTTACGTTATAATACGTATTGTTAGTGAAATTAAAAAGGGATGTATCGTTTGACAAATATTGCTGCATCGCATTAAAAAGAGCGGTGTCGCTCTGTAGATAGTTGCTGACGGATAAAAATAAACTGGTATCTGTCTGTAAAAAATTACTGATTGCATTAAACAAATTCGTATCCGTCTGTAAAAAACTACTTATTGCATTTAAAAAACTTGTATCAGTTGATAGTGAATAGGCAATATTATTTATCAGGGTAGTGTCCTGGCTTAATTCCGTAATCAGACTATTCCACAGGCTTGTATCATTAATAATTTCATTCAACACTATTCCTGCAAGGTCATTTGTACTTATGGTGTCTACTCTTCCATCTGACTTTACAAACAAAATCGCCGTGTCGTTTGAAGGTATGTTTTGTAAATAGAAATTACGCTGAACCCTGATATCTCTTTTAACCAGGTCAAGTTGCGAATATCCTGTAATGCTTACAGTAAAGAGCAATAATATCATAACGACTTTCTTCATACTACACTTTTTTAAGTACTGCATAATCCAAAACACAATCTTCTAACACTGCGATATCAAATGAATCTGAGGATTTATTGCTTATCAAAAATCCGACATCCCCGTAAATATTGCTTACGGCAAACGGTATTACGATATAATCAGTAAATCCAATATCTGAGGTAAAATGCACGGTATTATCACCTTTCAATAAAGCAACATTCCCGGCGGCTCTCACAGATCCATCATAGGTTACAGTGCCGCCACCATCTCCACCAACGGTTAATTTTTGCAGAATGGCATACAAAATGTCATCAGTAGTATTCAAATATCTATTTTCTACATCTGCCATACTACCTCCTAATTTTTCCAGGATTGACAATAATAAATCGCTCGTAACTGAAGAGAATGACATACATGGCTTTATTTAAGATTTCTGTATAGAAAATAAACAGCGATAATTATGAGAACTACTGCAATTGATATTTCAAGGATTTTCATGTTTTTTTTTTTTTTATCAACTGATAATACTCTGTTTAACCATCCTTTTAAAAAAGCACTATATGAACCCGACTTTGCAAGATTGGTATAGAATTCTTTCCTGGCATTTGAATAAAGCGTAGCGAGATCCTTAAAAGAATTGTTTGCAGCTGCAATTGTATCGTTGCCCATAATTCCATCTTCAGGAACCATAACAATCTTCTGTAAAATCTTTACTGCACGGCTTTTCCCTGCATTCACGCCCATATCAAACACGTGAAGAGATAAGTTCTTGTCTGTAAGATTCGTCAGTTTCAATGGCATCCAAAAATCACGATAATAGATTTCTTTTGCACCTTCCTTTGTCAGATTTTTAATATCAATATTCGGATAGGTGCGTTTCGAAATCCCGTATTTAGTTTCGCCACCTGGGTCTAAAGGATTATTTACATAACCGCCTTCATTCTCCAGGATAATTTCAACTGCTTTTTCAAATGATGCTGTCATTACTTTTTAAGCTTAATGATTTCGGCTTTTAGTTTTTGATTTTCCTTGTATAGGAAAAATGCTGCGATTGCTGAGACGATCAACAAAACTATTTTCCAGTTCATATATGCTTTGTTATTTGGATTACCAGGATAATGATTACAGCCAGAATTGCCAGACCGGCAACGATGTTAATTATTCCTGCTGTGTCAAAAGTTACAGCCGTTGACAGTTCAGGAAGTTTGAAAAATTGATTTGCGTCAATCATGGTTATACTGGAACAAGTTGTCTGATAATTGCACGTAGGCTGTCTTCATCTTTTACTATAAAGTTTTGAATATCCATATAAGAATCAAGTGCTTGTGCGGTATTTGCGCCCCAAATTCCATCTACAGTAAGTTTTGCTCCCTGCCGGTTAAGTCCTTTTTGAAGATCTGTAATTAGCGGCGACCTGGCTCCATTTTTTGGTGGATAGGTCAACTCTTTGGGTGTTGCCGATGGTGTTACCGGTTTTGCTTCTGGCAGTTGGCTAGCTAGGGCTTTTTTCTTTTTTGAACGAACAAAAAGGATAATGCCAATAATGGCAACAATGCCGATAATGATAAAAATTACTTTCTTTTTCATTTTCTTGTAGCTTCTAATCGTGTAAATCGTTTAATAAGACTTTCATTAAGGTTTTTTGCAGTTTCGTAAAACCATTCTCCCTGGAATGCCTGGAACAAAGTTTCTTTACTTCTGGCATAATACCGTTTATCCCAGTCATTCATAACCTTCACAAAATCGGTATCTGACAGGCTGTTTAACGTATTGTACGCATCCATATCCCGATCAAAAATATTCAACTGAATACCGTCCATATCCCGGAATAATCTATCTGTTAAAGCGGTGGGGTCAAATGTTGACGTTCCGCCAGTGCCGGGGTCTAAAGGAACAGGAACTTCTTTTGGTGGCAGGTTTTTACCATATGCCTTACCAACAAAGAAAATTACTATCAATAAAATGATGGCGACCATTCCGATATATAAATAAGCGAGTGGTTTCATCTTACTGTTTTGTCTTTGTCATTTTGCGACCTACGAAAAATGCGGCTATTGCCAGCACAACGAATATTGCAGCAATAATGATAATTGTGGTTTTGCTTTTCATTTTAATATATGGTGTTGGGGTTATTACTGCTCAGGGTCTCGATGGGTCTTCTCCAAATTGTGAAAATCCCTGGTATTGTTTATTCCAATGATTAATATATGGCCGTCTTTTACTTTCCATAATGCCTCCCTAATGTGAACATGATTAATACAAGTGCAATGCCGACCATTAC
The DNA here is from genome assembly GCA_903923925.1 of uncultured Bacteroidales bacterium. GTDB lineage: Bacteria > Bacteroidota > Bacteroidia > Bacteroidales > CAIXZF01 > CAIXZF01. The sequence goes on along the minus strand of CAIXZF010000039.1, from coordinate 78,248 downwards.
TACCGATAAAATATTGAATAGGTTGTACTTATCGTTTACTGATGTAAGCTTGTCTTTCGGACTTGAAGCAACTGTAGAACCTGAACTGGTTTTTGGAAAAGAACCAGGTTTAATTTGATCCCATTTCTGGAGGTATTTTTTCTCAAAAGTTGCTATATGATTAGGGAACCATGAGGAGTTATCGGCCAAAAATTTACTCATGTCGCCCTCTCCTACTTTTGCAATCAGTATTGCAAACAATTCTTTCGGGGTTGTGGCAACATTACTTTGCTTAAAGGATTCTTCTAATGATGCGTCTGTATACGTGTCTTTCTGGGGGCTGGTCATTTGATCCCAGGGGCTTTTTTTACCTCCTGTCATATCTGATACAGCCATAAACAGGCTGTTAATTCCTGAAAAAGGTGGAAGGGCCTTCCAGGAAAGATTACGCACATTGTTAAGGGTTTCTTCCTTGATTTTATCCGTATCAATCCCAAGTGCGTTACCTGCCTGCAAAGCTGCCTGGTATGTTGGATCTGATGAAGCTTGCGGATCACCACCCATTGATTGCTCCAGGGTTGGTGGTCCCATCGGATCACCATCTACACTGGAATAGCCATCATAAGCAAAGTAATTGTTGAGTTTTGCTGGATTTGCCTTCATGTTCTTGTTAATATTATAATCGTAAGAATACACCCGTTTCATATGTGCCTTTAACCTTCTTACATGATCGTGATTTTTAAAACTAAAACCACGGGTCATTGCCATGATGCTGCTACTTAGCGGATGCCCGGTTGAAATATATTTGGCAAGTGCGTATTGATCAGCCAAATATTCATCTTTGGTATTCAAAACCAAATGACCTTCTTCGTGGTACATAACAAAGTCCTGAGTATCCGGATTTAGTTTATTAAAAACAGGCGTATTAATAAGCAATTCCCCTGTGCGATGGTTGACCATTGCCGGGGTGGATCCCAAATTGTCTACGTATGTTATTTTACTAAAGGTCATTAGAATGGTATATTTTCAATTGGAATTTTTTCGTAAATAGACAGTATTTTAATATCTTCAAACTTCATATCGTAGTTCCGATATTGCTGTTTATTATCTCGAGGTCTATGTTTGAGAATTACTTTAAGCCTTTAGCGGCCTTCGAAACACAACTTGTCCACTTCATGCCAGGATGAGCTTTGCGAATCTTCTTAGCCTCAGTCATAATTCGTTTACCGAATGATGCAATTTTCTTTGAACCTTTTTTTGTTGCCATGTTATTTGTTTTTGACAAGCATTAAAATGATAATGAGAATTAATATTATTGCGATACCTACCCACAATGCCACTGGAATTCCTAACCACATTTTAACAGGTTTGGGATCCTCTTTTTTAACTTCCGGAGCTGCTGGGTCTGTGGTTACTCCTGGCAAAGTTTTCCCGGTTAAAATTGTGTAGATTCCGGTTAAAAGTCCCAGGTTCTGATTTAGGATATCTGCGAATTTGTCTTTTTGATCGGTTCCATCTGATGCAGAGAAATCAGCATTAATTACAAGATCATAAAGTTCATCAGCAAAAGGCCGCTTGTAAACAATGAGTGCGTTTTTAAGGCTTTCCTCGGATACTGGTGCGTTTATTCCGTACTTCTTAAAAAGCAGGGCAACCCCTTTCGGTGATTGCCCTACGATGAGTCCTAATGACATCTGCTGGGGGGGGTTATTATCGACCGCTGCGTTCGTTTGCAGCTTTTATGCGTGTTGGCATTGCAGTTGAAGGAATTACACTTCCTGAAGCTAAGGCTCCGGCTACGGTGTTGCGTGCTTCACCAATGCGACTTTCGAGTGTTTTACTGGTGTTCAAACTTGCGCCACAATAGAATGATATGGTACAGGTTGAAGATCCTACAATCGGATAAATAATTTTATTCGTTTTAGAGAAAATCAGGTTGTGTACTTCAAATACTACTACTTTATCCTGGAATACGTATTGGTCAGAAAATCCTCCTGGAGTGAGGTTTCTTGATTCTAAAACATTAAATGGAGACATAGGTTGTACGGTAATCTGTTGTGCAATCTGTGTAGCCACGGTAGAGGTAATTTTAATACGTGCAACCTGTGTTGGTGCGCTCATAATATAAGCGTAAAACTCTTCAATTGCGGTTGGTGTTCCTGAAGCCGAAAGGCCAGCTGCACCATTTGCATCATTGAATGCTCCCGTTAAAGGAACGCCGCTCATAGTCGTGTTTGGAGAATAAAGATATCCTGGTGACAAAAGCGCAACTCTGGTTGCTGCATTGGCATTGGTTAAGGTCATTGTATAAATACGATCTTCCAAAGGCAAATTAAGGAAATTACTTCCATAGCCAGCGAAATCTAAAAGGTCATCATTTTGACCATAATAACCGCCGACAGAATGACCGCCTTCGAATGAGGATAAATCTCTGCGTGCCTGGTTTTCCAGATCACCAAGACTGATTAAACCGGGACCAATAGCCACGGATGCGCTTGCAATAGGTAAAAAACCAAATGCAGCCATAACAGCGATAAGGGCTGCAAAGGCATATAAAATTTTCTTTAAATTTTTCATTTTGAATTCTGTGTTGAAATTTGAGATGTTTTGTTTACTGGGTGTTGATTTAGATTATTTCTTCCACTTCGGGGTGAAGTTGAAATTTGCACTTCCGGTAACGTTGCCGCTATTATCCTTTATGGTGAGTGCGCTCTGAAAAATCATCGACATTAAGAACAGTACAAGCAATACAATTGCAGTAGTAGTAAGAATGTTTTTTACATTCAGAACTTTTCCTGTTGAAATGCCGGGGTTAAGATTAATTGCATCCATGGTTAAGTGAGATTGATTTGATATTTTTTGAATTGACCATCAAAACTATATCATTACAAATCTTACTATACATGGATTGTTTACAACTGTAAACAAATCGCCTGAAATGATTGATATTAGTACAAATCAGGGTGTATCAAAACGTTCAAATATCTTTTTTACCTGACCAGGATTAAAATAATATCCTGTCGGTTGTCCTATTTCCTGAATGTGTTTTTTTAGCCAATGAGCGAAGACTTTGGGACTGATGCCATATAAGGCAGCAAGTTCCTTTTTCGTCATTGCATGGGGCGTTATTGGTTTTTCTTCCATAGCCTGTGAAGAAAGTCGGAAATATTGTAATATATGGTACTGGGAGCAAATGAGATATCCGGTTCCTTTTTGCCATGAAAAAGGTTATCAATTCTGTTTTGTCTTGCCGCTATTGAACCAAAGCGCATACTCCCAAACATTTCGTAAATGTGCCTTATTTCAAAGCCTTTAGATAAATACAGGGCTTTGGTTTTTAAATCGCATTGGTATTCATCACGTATCATCCTATTGCGGATACACCATTCCAACATGAAATATTCCTGGTACTGGTTTAACCGGTTGAAGAATTCAACATTGTATTCAATGATACGGCTTGATCTATGCAATTGAACATATTTACAGCTCTTTTGCTTCGATGGCCTTAATTTGAAGCCCTTATATGAATCTTTGTGTGGTGTTACCTTGAAATATCGAATATTATCATCCATATTAATACAGTTGAATCGTTTTGTTTGCGTGAATGTTTTTACTTTTCATTACCTCGGTATATGATTCCAGAATTCTGTCGTACTCTGATAAAATGGGTTTCCTGCATTTTGGGTGATCACATTTGAAAATGGTCAGGATATCAATGTACTTTAATATTTCTGGTGGTACGCTGGAAAATCCGTGGAATACCATTACGATATCAAGGTTTTTCTGCTTTGAATCTATTATGAAATCCCTTACATCCTCTGTGAGATTCTTTGAAATAAACCTTGTGGCATCTTCAATAATAATACAGGCATTGTATAAATGATTTGAGATTGCATGGTGAATAGGATCAGGACGGCCACAAACCCGGTATGTGCCAGCTCCAGACCACCTTTTAATATGGTCCGGGGTTATGATTGGCAATTCCATGTAATCCTGAGAACCAAATTTTTCAACAATCAAAATCTTTTTCATCGGGTGTTTGTCCCGGTAGGCTGCAATTATTTTTTGAATCAGAAAGGTTTTTCCGCTTCCTCTTCTGCCCAATATCCCGGTAACATAGTTTATTCTCATCTTGATAAAATTGGCAGGATGCGCAAGCCTAACACTGTTAAACAAGCAAATGCCAGGCGACCTTCAGGAGATGTTTGTCCGCCATGTTTTTGCAACACTTCAGCAAGTGGTTCAATAATGATATCCTTTTCAGCCTGGGAAAGTGGAATGTCGTTTACCTGGCCTTCAAGTTGCTGCATTTTTTCATACAGGTATTGTTCCCTGTCGGTAAAATCTGCAATAACATTATCCTTACGATCCCAAACACGTTGTACAAGTGCCTTTGCTTCATTGTATTCATCAAGTGTAAAGAGCTTTTTCCTGTAAAGTGTTGGAAGGTAGGCCTTAGAAATTCCATCAATAAAATGAATTATTGCCTCAGCTTCAGCTTTGTAATAGGATAAAGGTTTTGGTGGCTGAATTGGCGGCTGTTCATCTGAAATTGGATTTACCGGTTCTTCAGGCTGAAAATCTTCTGAATTAACATGTATCTCCGGTTGCTGTTGTTCCAGGTCTTCAATAATTTGAGCTGTAGACTGTTTTGGAGCTGTAGCTTCACCTAGTAATGCAAAAATATCATCATTAGAAGGCTTTATTTTTGAATAATCACCGTCCATACAATTCATTTAAGCGTTGAACATTTTCAAATGTTATAAGTTCCTGTAGCTCGGTATCTTTTTTAAAATACTCGATCAGAGATGGTATTTTGGTTGCCAGCATCACAAAGTTTGGATTCTTCATGTCAATCTTACCAAGCTTAGCATAAAAGATATTGCCGACTTTCACGATCTTGGCAAGATCTTCTTTCATTTCCTTGTTCTGCCGCAAAAGTTCTTTTAATTGATCCCTGTCAACGTCAATCATGGAAATTTCAAATTGAGGCGGATCTGTCTGTTTTGAAAAATCGATATAATCATCCATTTTGTGCAGCTTTATAGGCTTCTATTTGTGCCGGTGTTATTGCAAATTTTCCGCCTGTAAGATGAATTAAAACATCTTTCATCCAGGTGAACAGGCTTAATAAATCTTTCACTCTGCCACCTGAAACCTTAGTAGCTACAAATAGATATGCATCGAAATGCTCACGGATTTTTGATAACTCCGCAGAATCTTTAACAAGCTGGCTGTTTATTGCCTCCAGGTCAAGTGCTTTTTGTTCCAGGTGTTCACACAAGGTTTTCAGTTCCTTGTATTGGATTTCAAATTGTGCTGGCTCCTGATTAGTTTTCGTTTTGTGAAGGCGGCTAATGGCAATATCATAAACATTCCAGAAGAATTTTCTGAAGTCCATAACTTCCGTTGTGCCGGTTAACTCCTCATAGTCACCTGCAATACGATCAACTTCCGGATCAGTTAATCTAATACCGGGGTTTTTACTGGCTAGCCATTTGAATTCGTTGATTTGCAACATGTTGATAGTTGTTAATTATTGTTGTTTTATGTGCATTAACAAAGTCAACTGCAAACATTTTTTGATAATCATAATCAAATGTCATCCGAAATATGCTTTTGTTAACTTTTAGAAGCACAAATATATATTAATTAACAGATGTTTGCAAGCTTTTACTTAAAGCTTTACTTTAAGTTAAAAACAGCCTAATTGATAGGCATTCTGTTTTTCTTCTGAATTGCTATGTGTTATCAATAATAGTGGAAAAGTTATGCACTTATGCACTGTTTTGTTGTAACGATTTAAATATCAGTATTTTAATGCAGTGCAAATAGGTTTTTGATTTGCACTAAAACGGCTTTTATATGCACTTTTCGGAAAATGATTTGCACTGCTCAGTGCATAAGTGCAAATTGAGTGCAAATCTAAATTCATGATTTGCACTGTTTAATTGATTGATTTTTATTTACTTATATTTAAAAGTGCACAAGTGCATAGCTTTTATAAGTAAAGTAAAATTTATAATATTTTTTAAAAACAGCCCGGAAAAGGATTAAAAAAGCAAGATTTTTGATGTTTTTTACACTATTTTCATTTGATTTGCACTGATTATAAAAAAAGCCCCCGAATCCGGAGGCTTGATAAATATTTATTTGCTTTCAGCTTGGTGATTTGATTACCTTTGTAGTAACAAAACCGTTACGGACGTAAAGAGAAGGGCATTAGGCATTTCTCGTTGTTAAAAAGCATCTTGGTTTACCGGGGTGCTTTTTTTATATACATTGTTTGCATTGCAAGAAATTTTCTTTTTGTCCTGATTTCTTCCACATAAACAATGAAACCGTTTACCCTTTTCGTGTAGAGAATAACCAACCGCCCAATTTTGTTTTTTCCGCCGATAGAAATTGAATCAGGATTTAAAATAATATCAGGTATCATTTCCAGGCAATCCAACGTAACGGGTAAAAGTCCCCTGGCTTCTTCCTTTTTGGCGTTGCCATGCCCTAAAACCGTGTGTCTGATTGCGAAATTATCTATTATATGCTCAAATCCTTTAACATCAATTCCCAATACTTGTAGCTTTTCTCTCAGATCTGGTTTTACTTTTCCAAGTGATAAGGTTATCATTTCATTACTCCTGTTTGTGAAGCTAAGCTTAATCAGGTGTTTAATTGTTGTAACATTCATTTTATTGGTTTTAATTGGTTTTTGTTTTTAGCGAAGATTTTCATTTTGTTATTCTTTTATGGTAATCAATAAAAAGTGATAATACTAATATTTTGTACTCCTTTATTTTTCAATGCCTGAAAATATGCAGGAATAAAATCATTCCAGTTATTCCATTGTTTAGTAAACAAATGTGCAATCCAATCTTCTTCCGAAACACGATCATGTTCAATGACATATTCGCCATTATTAAAATCCATATTACCGTATTTGTCTACTTGCCATTGTCCAAAAACAGCAGCACTTATTGCCCTATTTCCAGGGTCATAATAACTATTGTCAATTGTTTTGGGTAAATCATTAAATGATACTTTAAGTTCTAAAATCGCTTGTCTAGGATCCAATACTGGATTTATGCTAGATCCTATTGTAAATTCAGACAATATTTCTAATATTTTTATATATCTATCCCAAAGAATTTTCCTATCTGTAATAGATTGACCATTAAAAGGGTTGGTTGCATCATTATAAAACCAAACTTTATTTATTACTCCGCTTTTTACATTTTTCTTAAAAAACGTACAATCGTCTAATGTTGCTATCTTTAGAAGTACCTCCTCACTTGTTTCTTTGTATTCAGTATAAGTTGACACTTGTTTTCCTACTGTGTCAAAAGTGGATCCTAAAGGCAAATATTCTCTGTTAAACGCTACCCATCTATTTGTTCCTTCCATGCGTTCAATTCCATATGGAAGATTAATCATGAAATAATTTGATAAACTCATTGTTTGCTTTTTATAGATTGTTAAAATAACTCATTTTCTGTTTGTTCCTGTGGCTTTAAAATGGCGATAATTTCTTTGTCAATCTTTCTTTCCAGCTCCTTGCTGGCATACATTGCCGATGGTCTCCGAGTTTTGAAATACTCTTTTTGGTTTTCTCTCATGCTTTTTACAAGCTGGGCAAATTCTTTTAGTTCCATTGTTTTCGTTTATTTGTGCTGTGTTAATTATTTTGAAAATTATACTACCATGCCTATTTATTTTGTACATTTGTAGCTGGATAACCTTAACAGGTATAAATGCTGAAAACCCAACTAACAGTGGTCTCAGGGACTTGTTAAGGTTTTTCCTTTATAATGCCATGATCATAGTAAAATTTCCCTTGTTTTACCTCCCTCACAATTATGTAAATAAAATACTCCTTCCCTTTATATTTCCAGTTTGAGACAAATCTGTAAATTGCTTTAATATCAGGTCTACCTTTTTTGTCCTTTTCAATTGAAAAAAGTGTTGATTTTTCAATCAATTCAATAACATTGTAAATCATCTCTATTTTTTCAAAATATGTTTTTGCATAAATTGCATGATTTAAACCACTAATATTAAGATTTATGTAATTATCGATATCTTTTTGATAAACTTTTTTCCCGACAAGATTCTTTAATGCCCAATTATTTGCAGATTTAAGTGCTTCTGTTAATTTTCCTTTCTCGTTTTTCATATCAAATAAATAGTTTGTTCTTAAAAAGGTTGTTTTTCTTCATTTTCCTGTGGATCACTGATTGTGGCATATCCCGAAAATATCAGGTAATCCTTTCCATTGCTGCGGGTTTCGTCAATTTTAATGTGTTTGCTTTTTGCGAACATCTTCACCCAATTCGTGAACTTTTTCTGCTTTAACCAGTTCAAATCTGGATTGAGCTTCATATAAAAATCATAAAGTGCTTTCTTGCCTACTTCTCTCCCTGGTGAAACTTCAATGTGAAAAGGGTATTTGTGTTCTTCGTCTGAATCATCGTAGTAGGTTAAGCCTCCAGGGGAAAAAACATCTTTCATGTAGTTCATAAAATCTCGGCTTGTATGGTCAACCAATGTTTTTTCTTCAAGGTTGATCGTTCCGGCCTCAATTACTCCATGCTTCAAATACATTTCAACACAACCATCATAAATCTGTCGAAACGAGCATATTCCATTGCATTCCAATCATCGAAAAACCATTGTTTGAATTCCATGATAGGGCTGAACTTGCTGCTGTAATAATCGGCAAATTCGAAAACCTTTACCCTGTCCTTCGAGCTTTCGCCGTTGATCAGAATCGTTTTGTTTGTACTGAAGATCATCTTGGCAAAAATCTTGAACGGTTTATCGTTCTTCTTGTCAACATTAATTCCATCCGTTATGTCGTTGAAAGAATTATCAATATCATAGTTCTTGAAAATATCATTGATATGGATAAGCTGTGTGTCCAGGCGACATTGTGAAAACTTGAATTTATTTTTCGGGTCGAAATCTTTTCCGTTAACTTCTACAAATACCGTTGCACGTTCATCTGTATTAAGCATATTGCCAAGTCCACGCACAATCAATGTTTTTCCGGTTCTGCCGTTGGCCTCTCCATCCTCTGATATCCTGCTGTCAGTAAAAATTGTACAAAAGAGTTTGCCTCGCATGAAGTTATGCAGGTTGTAACCTATTATTGTTTGAAGGCTTTTAAATCGCTCTGGATCCTTATTGGCTACATTCCAGCAAAATGTATGAAAGTCGCCCTGTTTATCATCTGCCTGAATGTATGGCCGGGAAATGATCTGATTTTTCCATACATAGCCCTGAACTGGTCATACTCCTTAAATTCCGTGCTGTCTGCTGTAATTTCTACAAAACCATTTTGATAGAAAATGTACTTTATTCCTTTCAGATCACGACAGAAAACAATCTGGTCGTCAATGCGCATTCGTTTTAAAAGTACTGTTCCAAAAAGGGTTTCCAGACTGTTGTAAACTTTTTCTTTAAGAATTTCGGAATCAATAATAATCTCAATTTCAAGGCCGTCTTCATAGGCTTTGTGACCGTACTCTTCTAATTCGTCTACATACTTGCAAAAGTGATCTGCTATGGTTGTGGAATTTACTTCTTCGAGCCTACGCCCTTGCAATCGGATAAGTTTGTGGGTTTCTTCATCAATATCATAACGGCTAAAACCCATGTCCTTCAACATATCAATAAACTTCACCTTTGTAATGAACAGCTTTTCCAGCTTGCCGTTTTTTGTTGTAATACGATAAAAATCATGTTTTTTCCTGATGGCTTCTTCGCGTGCTTTAGCTTCATCTTTAGTTCTTTTGGTTAATGATATATTCATGAATTTACCCCTATTAATAATGAATTATAGTGTTCAAGTATTTCTGGTGTTAAATTGTAACACTCAGAACTGAAAGGTTTTATGTTATTCTTTTTGAAATAATTGTAAAACACAAGCGGTAACTGATATTCCTTATAATTGCATGCCCGAAAAGCATTTTCAATGTGCATTTGATAAGGTTTATTAATAAGTGCGGATAAATCAATAATTCCATGGTGTAAACAGATAGCCTCCAGGATTTCACTATATCGTTTTGAATGAACCAAATCCATTTTCAGTAGATCTATCTCGGCCATGTATTCAAAATCCTTTTCGCTGACAAACTTTTCCTGGTTATCACGCCATTGGAGTAGGCATTTTAACTGCATTTCGAAGTATTCTGCTTGTTTATCCTTAATGTAGCCCTTGTCTACTTGCTTTCTGAAATATTCTATTATTACCTCTAAGGAGGTTGAAAATTCGTCCGGCATGGCTTAAGATGCTAAAATACCTGTTAATTCTTCAATTTCATCAAGCCAGTGCTGGTAGTGCTGAGTTGGCATATCAAGTTTCATACTTGCTTTAACTGCGAGTTTTAAAGTATTTAACCTCTCAGTGTTTACCCTGGTTGTTATGGTACTTTGAATGAAGCTTCTTCCGTTGCTCCCCTCATTGTTAATGTTTACACCACAATTTCCATAAAATGCAGCTTCAAATTGTCGTTCCGGGGATGCTTGTTTAATCATTTGTTTTTTGCTGCGTTTTTTATCTGAAATTAATTTTCTGCCGGTGGCAAGGATGGCCTCTGCAATTTTATGGCTTGGTGGTTGCCCTGTCCATAGAATCTTATTGCCTGGCACCTTTTTGAACAGGAACCACATTTCGCAAGGCTTTTGCATGTTGGTGTAAAATGGAGCATTACAGATTCTAAAAATATCCGAAATGCTTATTTCTGCCGGCTCTATACTCGAAAACTCATGAATTATCTGTAAGGCTGTGAAAATATTGTTGATTGCCTCTTTTTTGTTTATTTTTTCCATTTTTATCGGTATAAATGTTAAGTGAAATCTTTCCAATATTGTACTCATTCATAAGGGTTGAAATCCGGATTATCATTTCATCCATCTTGGCTTCAAATTCTGGGCTTTGGGCTTGTTTACCTGCCATGTTTACCCCCTTCCGTAAATTTTATCGCGCCAATTATGTATGAATTTCCATTCAGGGTCTATTCCGGTTGCTATGAAAAGGATTCCGGCTATAAAAAGGATACAAACAATCGTTAATGTCAACGGTATTATACTTAACCGCCAAAGAAATCTTGTAAGTTTAATCATGGCTCCACCTCCAAAGAATCTTTGTAAACCTTAATGATTACTTTCCATTCGGGAGAGCCTTGCAGCTTCCATTCATTGGCTTTTGCTTGCGAGTAAACTTTATGTGCGCATGACGGGCAATTTCCTTCAAAGGCTGTAATGGTGTCGAAACTTGTTTGAAATACTTCTGCCTGGGAACATGGTTGTGGTGTCCAGGATATCGCCTGAAATGTGGCGACAATAATAAAAACTCTGAATATTGTAATCATCCTTAATTATTTAAAAGTTGTAATCTTCTTTCTTTTTGCCTCATATATGTTAGGCGTTCCTTGGTTTTCATCAGGCGGATTTTTACCTGAATGTTGGAGGGATACAGGCCTGAGATGAATTTCAGATCTTCTACAGCCTGCAGGGCATGTTTTACGGATGCAATTTGTTCCACTGTCCGCACAATGGTTAAAAGTCGTTTTGCTTCCATCGGTCTATGCAGTTGCATGAATTTCCTCAATAGGCTCCTCTAATTCTGCATGTGTATAGGCTTCAATTACTTTCAGCACATCAGGCAGCATTAATAACTTATTGTTGTTTTTCAAGTACCTGTATAAGGTTCTTTCCTGGATCTCCAACCGGTCTTTAACGGCATTAAAAAGAGGCCGGTTTTTTCGTATCAAATTGATTAAGTCAGGTTTAAGCCTGAGTTTTTTGTTGACTGCTGTTTCCATATTAATGATGTGTTAAGTGAATTTGTTGACTTCTGTCAAATATTACAGTAAATTCGTACTGCAATTATAGGCGGTAAATGTAGAAATTAATCTACATGTAGACGAAAGTTACTAACACTTTTTGTTAATAAATGGATATTGATCTAGTAATCAGAAGAATAAATGATTTAGCAAAGGAGAAAAATATTTCTATTCCTACCTTGGCGGCTTCTATTGGTTTAACACGATCAGGGTTAAATAAAATGCTAAATCGGGGAGATTTAAAGGTTTCAAACCTTTTATTAATCGCTGAAAAATTAGGTGTTACACCAGACCATTTTTTTGATATTTCAGATTCATCGAACCAAATGAAAGATATCGAAAGAAAAGACCGGGCAATTAATGAACTAAAATTATTGACAAAGCAAGTTGAAATACTATCAGATCAGGCCAAAATAGTAAAGAAAATGTTCGGAATTGAACCGTAAAATAAACCTCAGTATATGGAAAAAAAACAGGATATAAAAAAAATCAACACAAAGGATTTGCGCGATTTACAAAAGGCAATTCAGGATTTATTGATATGGGAGGAAAACATAAATCAAATGAAAGCCGGCGACCGTTTAACAGAAACACAAATGCAGTTTTTTAAAACGGCCGGGTATAAAATTATGGAGCTTGGAATTAAATACTCAAAATAAATCTGAATGGCTGCCGTATGAAAGGAATATGATTTTTTTTTCAGGGTGGTTATATTTATATATTATAAGCCAGTCTGGGGCTACATGGCATTCCCAACAGCCTTTATATTCACCTTCTAATTTATGATTCCGGTAGTGTTTCGCTAAAGGTTTTCTTTCAAGTAGCTTATCAATGACAATATCCAATAATTTAATATTAAACCCTTTGCGTTTAGCTAATTCTGTATTTTTTTCAAATTCGTTAGTATATGAACCTGAATACATTTTAAAGCCCCATTTTTTTATGCATGTCTTTAGAATTTTTAAAATCTGTTAATTTTCCTTCTGCCGCCTCCTGCATTGCTTTTTTAAGTTTTGCATTTGGATTTTTTTTAACATGTGCCCATGGAACCTGATTTAGCACAGTAATAAATGCCTTTGCTGATCTTGATTTTTCATCGTATTCAAAAACTAATGTTTTCATATTGATAAATTTTGATTTGCAAATGTACCGAAATCCTTTGTAGTTGTCAATAATTGAAAATCATATAGCGTAACGCATTAAATAACAATAGTATATATCACGTAAAAGACAGTTGAAAAGTTTCGTATGCCAGAAATCATGTAACTGAAGAAAAAATAGGTTAAAATAGCTCTCAGGCTGTGGCTAAGGGATTGAAATCCATTTATTTAGTAAGGCTCTATAAGGCAGGCCATTAACTGTAAATTTATTATTAATTATCGGACAAATAATAAACCTCATTTTCCCTGATATTCCAGGGCTGAATTCATCATCTAGCTTAAAATGAATTCTAATACGCTAAGCTGCTATTTTACCTGACGCTGCACATTTGTCCAGTTAATCCCTTGAAATTCCTGAATCGAAAATGATTTGGATGTTTTAAAATTCATTGCTGCATCTATTCGTTTTGCATCTGGTGGATGAGACGAAATAATTTCAAGATTATCTGTCATAAAACCGTGTTTATCTTTTAATCCCTTAAAAAAATTACCAAGACTTTTTGGATCAATCTTGCTTTTCTCCAACAATTTTAAAGCGAATTGATCTGCATCGGCCTCCTGCTTTCTATCGAAAGCAGAATTAATTAACTGCTGATTAAGGTCACGTATAACTTTATGATCTCCAAGAAGCCCGGAAATTATAACATTAATACCAAGATTACGCACCAATCTTGAAACTACATCTCTATTCTCAACATGTCCCATTTCATGAGCTATTACAGCAGATAGCTCTTCAGGAGAATTGCAAAATTTAATCAAACCACTAAATATCAATATATTGCCTCCTGGAATAGTCATTGCATTAACCTCTTCATTATCAATAATATACAAATTGTACGCATATTCACTTTCAGAAACATTAGCTTTTAGTCTGTTAAATACCTGGATTACAGCACTATCTATTGTGGGATTTGAAATTTCATCGGAAGTAGCCAGAATTACATTTACCATTTTTTTACCTAATTTCTGTTCCTGAGCAATAGGAATTGTTAGCGATTTGCTGGAAGGTGCTAATTTTAATTCATTTAATACTCCGAATAATATTCCGAATGAAACAACAATGGTCAGGAATTCTGTCGTCATCCTGCGAAAGAGTTCTGTCTTTACATTATTATCCTGTTTATCAGCATAATAAACCAAGTAACTTAAAGTACCAAAGAAAGCAAAACGGTATAATTCTCCCCGTTTAGACTTCAATGCTGCAATAATATTATAGACATAATCTGTAATGTTAAAAATTATTGCAGTTATTAAATACGCAACAAAAATGTCATTGAATTGAGCTTTTCCAAAATAAATCGAAATTGCCCAGCTGATCCCAAAAGAGTTGACGATAATAATCAACGATTGCGAAGTAACTGCCTGCAGAGCATGGAAACGGATAAACGGAGTTTTGGAAGGCAGAAGTAGGAAGAACAATAAACAGGATAATAAGTTGAGGATTGGAAATGGTAAACCAATCATTACTGTCATCAGCGACATTACCCAGGCGTGAGATGCAGCTTCGCATTCTCTTTCCGAAACTTGTGGTTTGACAATAAAATTCATAACCCGCTATGTTGAAATTTATAAATATTAATAATCCAAAGAAGGACTAACAAAATCATCAACGACCAAAAAGCCCATCTGTTTTGGGCAAAATAGAAATCTAGCTGGCCTGAAAACACAAACAATGATTTACTTCTTCGAAACAAGTCGATGCAAACCCAAATCGGCAGCACAATAATTATCAAGCCTACCAGCACTGCAAAAGGGTGGGATTTAACCGCACTAATAAAGTCGAGTTGAAATGTATGAACAACTCCCCTGCCCATTCCGCAACCAGGACAAGGTATCCCGGTGATGTTCCTGAAAAAGCAGGCAGACGAATACCTGCCCGGTTCGGTTTCGGGATTCCAAAGTATCAGAAGAAGTCCAGCCAGGTACATTAATATTAAAAAACTATAAAACCGTCTGACAGGGCTTTTTAAATAAGGCAGCCGCATTTCTAATAACTCAGCACCTCATTTATTTTGATATCATTGATTTCGCGCGCCTTATCCATGATAAGGAACCAATCTATAATGGTCCAGATACCTAATCCTCCACAAGTTAATAGCTTGGCAACACCTAAACCTGTTTCGCCAAGAAAGAATCTGTCGATTCCCAAACTTCCTCCAAGTAAAGATATTACCAATGTTAATACAGGTTCTTTGAAGGAAACTGCCTGTAGAATTGCAAATTTCTCATCAGGTGAACTTTCAAGACGGTGGCGAATTTCCATAACTCTGTCTCTCGAAAAATACTTTCCGTAGGTCATCAGGAACATGTCAATTTTTTGTGCTTCCATAGTAATAGCATCGTTTAATTATGCCATAAATATAAGACACAAAACTGAATATTAATAGTCAATTTTAGTTAAAAGTATCTAACTCAGGAATTGGTATTAATAATATTACGATTGGTTTGATTTCTTCAGACGCCAGTACAATGCAGCAGCGGCTATAATCAACAGAAAGGAGATAAGCTGAGAATATGAAATTACAGCGGGAATGATAAAACCTCTTTCTGAATCTCCACGAAAAATCTCAATGAAACTTCTGCCAATACCATAAAGCATAATATAAACGAGAAAAATCTGTCCGTTGAACTGTTTTCTCTGTCGTAATATCTGTAATATTAATGCAATAATCAGGATCATCACAACTTCGTAGAGTTGAGTTGGATGAACGGGCATCGTTTTAATATCAGCAGCACAGGCAGGATTTGAAAACACAACAGCAAACGGAGCATCCGAAGGCAATCCATGGCAGCAACCAGCAAAAAAGCATCCTAATCTTCCGAAACCATGTACGATACAAATTGTTATTGCCATGATATCCAGCATTGGCCATACTAGGATTTTGTTCTTCTTCAGGTACCATAATACCGATGGAATTGCGAAAAGCAAAGAACCATAAAATACGAACCCCGCTCCCATCGAATTCAACATTTTTTCGGGATTCGCTAAGTAAATTGACGGCTTCTCCAAATAATAAAAGATTTTGCCGCCAATAAATGCTGAAATGATGATTATCAACGCCAATGAAAGAATGGGGTCAGAATTCAATCCAAGCTCTTTTTTAGATTGCCTGATTGTGTACCAGATAGCCAAATAGACTCCGATTGCAATACAAGCGCCATAAGTGTGTATTGTTAAATAATGTGGAAAAACCGATCTTAGAAATTCCGGAACGGTGATTCTGAAAAGGTCAGGATGCATTCAATGGCTAATAGAGGTTAACTTTCTAAATATGAGATTGTACCAAAGTGGTAAGATCATTACTCCTTTTGGTTAGCACAACTGTACATTTAGAAAAATTCGTTACCGGCCAACCCTGCCACAAAATATAATTACCATATTGATCCTTAGTGTTATACAAGGCCTTAGTGCTGTTATCCCATGTCCAGGTCATTGTATTATCGTTATTGGAAATATCAACCTTAACATCCATAAACTTATGGTAAATAACTGTGTTAAGCCACTGACTTTGCAAATTAAGCATCTGCAAAAGAGTAGTAATCGTTTTTTGTCCGGGTAAGCCTTCAAGTTTCATTTCCAGGGTAAAACGTTCCTGTACTCCATCACCAATAAAAAACTCTCCGCCATTAAAATCGAGACTGGCATAATTAAATACCTGGTCCATTTTTGAAGCCATAGTAACATAATTACTTCCGCCATAGACAATATACATAATCAGAGGACCGGCAGTCGAAATTACAGTATTATCGGAACTCAGGTGAAACCCTACAACTGGAAGCGAAATTTGAGGTAGAATATTATTTCCCTGAGCATCATAGGCAGCGGTTACTTCCCAAAGTCCTTCCATTTTAGGTTTAGTAGGAGACAAATCCTGTACACAGGAAAAAATGAATACAAAAAACAGCGGAATAATGAGAATCAGGATTTTTTTCATTTTTGTAATATTTTTTTTGATTAATCCATTGTTTTAATGGGAAATGCCATGATATATCCACTTAAACCCGGAATAAGTAAAACAGAGCAAATATTGTTCCGAATGCAAAGTTACAGAAAATTACAATTGTATCCGAAACTGATTTGCATAGAGTTCCTTATATAAACCATTGGAATTCAGCAATTCAGTATGAGTTCCACTTTCAAAAATTTCACCATTTTTGACTACAACAATCAAATCGGCTTTCTGGATGGTGGACAAGCGATGCGCAATAATAAGAGATGTTCTGTTTTCAAGTGCTTTATCGAGTGCATCCTGAACGATTCGTTCTGATTCAGTATCAAGCGCAGAAGTAGCCTCATCGAGGATCAACAGAGGAGGATTTCTGAGAATTGCCCTGGCAATATTTAAGCGCTGCCGCTGTCCGCCAGACATTTTAATACCTCTGTCGCCAATATTTGTTTGATATCCATCCGGCATTTCCATTATGAAGCTATGAGCGTTAGCCTTTTTAGCTGCTTCAATAACCTCATTTTCAGATACATCTGATAATCCAAAAGCAATATTATTCAATACACTATCATTAAACAAAATACTTTCCTGAGTAACTACGCCCATTAATGATCTGAGATCATCAATTTTGTAATCTGTAATCGGCAAACCATCAATCAGAATTTCGCCTGAAACACAATCATAAAATCTGGGCAAAAGATCAGCCAGAGTTGATTTACCTCCGCCTGAAGGCCCAACCAGAGCAATTTTCTGACCTTTCCTTATAATCAGATTTATATTCTTCAGCACTGGCTCCGACTCATAGGAAAAAGAAACATTTTTATATTCAATACTGTCTTTCAAATCAGAAATGGATTTGGCATCTGGCTTTTCAGTTATAATCTCCTCAGCCATAAGGATTTCCTCAACACGTCCAAAACATGCCAGGCCTCTTTCAATATAATAATAGGCGGTAATAAGATTTTTTGCCGGAGGAATCAGTTGAGAAAATACTGCCAGATAAAACAAAAAAACTTCTGCACTTAGTTTTTGTCCGCCAAAAATTACTAGTTTTCCTCCTATCCATATTATCACAACAAGAACCAGAATTGCCAGAAATTCTGTAAGAGGGTTGCTGAGATCACGTCTGCGATAAATACGGTTCATCAGCTTAGTATAGCTTTGGTTAAGGTTTTTAAACCTTAAATTCATCACATCAATTGCATTAAATGCCTTTATAATTTTTAATCCGTGAATAGTTTCCTCAATAGCAGAAACTATTTCTCCTAATTTTATCTGGCCTTTTTGCGAGATGCTATTTAATTGCTTACCAATCAAACTGATAAGCCATCCGGATAAAGGAAGAGAAATCAGTAAAATCATACTGAGTTTTGTACTTATCAGGAAAAGAGTTACCAGATATAAAATTATTGCAAATGGGTCTCTGAAAACCATTGTAAGTGTATTCATTATAGACCACTCAACTTCAGGAACATCATTTGCAAGCCGGGCCATTATATCACCTTTCTTTTGCTCACTGAAATAGGACAAAGGCAGAATAAGAATGTGCCTGTAAACCTTGTTCCTGATATCACGGGTTACGCCATTTCTTAAAGGATTAATAATATACATAGCCATGTATCTCGTAAGATTTCTCAGGAAGAAAAGAAACACAACCAGAAGTGAAATTACAATGAGTGCATCATTTTTTCCATAAATTAAAATGAGCTGACTCAGATAATAATTGAAATTCTGAGTAATTGCATCAACACTAAATGTAAGCGGAATCCTGACCTTTGTAAGTTCCGACCTTTCGAAGAGCAGGTTCAGGAAAGGAATAATCATAGTGAGAGATACCAGACTAAACACTATTGAAAGTATATTCAGCAGGATATTAAAAAAAGCATAGGCCTTGTAGGGCCTCATGAAAGAAATGAGCTTACGCAGATTTTCCACACTTCAAAAGTATGAATAATAGCATGATAATAGCTACTTTTGCTCAATGGAAACTACACGCCAACAAAAAATAGCCCGATTACTACAGAAAGATCTTGCTTCAATTTTTCAGCAAGAAGCAAAACTCAGGTTCGGAAATGCATTGATCACAGTTATGAAAGTTACTGTTACCAAAGATCTTAGTATTGCAAGAATTTATTTAAGTATTTTCACAACAGGAAGTAAAGCAGAAATTCTGAACCATATTCTGCCACATACCAGAGAGATCCGTAATCTGCTGGCAATTCGGGTTAAACATCAGCTTAGGATAATTCCTCAACTTGAGTTTTATATCGACGACTCTCTGGATTACATTGAAAATATTGACAATCTGCTTAAACAGTAAGTCGATAATTATTTATTCAATTTAAATTGACATTCGAAATTTATGCATTACGATCCCATAAAAAAAACCTTAGGAACAATCTTTAATGTTTCACCATTTACACGTACAATTTTCTATAAGATATTGGATATCATTCTATTGAGGTCATGGCATATCCATAAAGAGTTAACTCTCTGGCTTAAAGAAAAAAAGAATAAAACATCTTTATCTATTCTTGATGCAGGATTTGGTTTTGGCCAATACACATATTACCTTTCCAGCAAGTGCCCGGATGCAAAAATTCTTGGTGTTGATGTAAAAGAAGATCAGGTTCAGGAATGTGGAACATTTTTTAAAGCTCTGAAAAAAAATAATGTATCCTTTCAGGTTGCTGATCTTACTGTTTTCAAGTCACCCGCAACTTACGATATGATTCTTTGTGTTGATGTTATGGAACATATTGACAACGACGTTCAGGTATTTAAAAATTATCATGCCTCATTGAAAGATGGCGGAGTTCTGTTAATTTCGACACCATCAGACCAGGGTGGTAGTGACGTGCACGACCATGATGACGAGTCCTTTATTGGCGAACATGTACGCGATGGGTATGGTATTGAAGATATGCAGCAAAAGTTAAAAACTGCCGGTTTCAGTAAAGTAATCTGTACGTATTCCTATGGGACTTATGGCAGCATTTCATGGCGATTGTCGATGAAATATCCTATTTTAATGATGAATTGGTCAAAGTTACTAATGATCATTTTACCAGTTTATTTTCTTTTTATTCTGCCTGTTTCATTGGTTCTCAATAAGATAGATGTTTCTTCACAAAATCCGACGGGAACTGGTTTAATTGTCAAGGCAATAAAGTAATGCATGGCGCTGCCGGCTTTTCCTTTTTTATAGCTCGTCGCTATCTTGTCTCAAAAAAGACCCACAACCTTATTAACCTGATTTCAGGAATTTCTATAAGTGGTATTGCTATTGGAACCATGGCCCTTATAGTAGTTTTATCGGTTTTTAATGGTTTCGAGGGATTAGTATTAAGCTTGTTTAACAAGTTTAACCCTGATATTCAGATTGTTGCCAGTGAAGGCAAAACATTCAATAAAACTGATATTCAAAGTTACAAGCTTAGAGAATTTCCTGGTGTTGCAAATTATGCAGAAGTAATTGAGGAAAATGCATTGCTTAAATACCGGTCAAGGCAATTTATAGCGACTTTAAAAGGAGTAAGTGAAAGTTATATAGAGAATCATAAGTCGGATTCGATAATTCTTGATGGTGTTTTTCTGCTTCAAAAGGATAATCAGGAGTTTTCTGTAATGGGCTATGGTGTGGCATACACCTTAGGGATCAATCTTGCAGATTACCGAAATCCTGTTGAAGTTTATATTCCCAGCCGCACTAAAAAGAGCCTCACCCCTACTCCTGAATCTTTTAAAACAGAGCGACTTATCGTAAGTGGTGTTTTTTCTATTCAGCAAGAGTACGACAATAAATACATCTACGTTTCTGTGCCCTTTATGCAGAAACTCCTGGATTACGATAAAGAGTTGACTTCCATAGAATTATGTTTATCACCAGGAACAGATATTGCCTCTTTCCAGAAATCGATGGAAAAAAAACTTGGGTCCAGATTCTCTGTAAAAAACAGATTTCAACAGCAAGAACTTTTGTACCGCATTTTACGTTCGGAAAGGTGGGCAATATTTTTTATTCTGACATTTATTTTGCTGATTGCGACCTTTAATGTAATTGGTTCTCTAACCATGCTAATTCTTGAAAAGAGAAATGATATAAGAGTTTTATGGAGCTTAGGCTGTAATGAGAAAACAATAAGGAGAATTTTTATTTTAGAAGGAATGTTTGTAGTACTCGCAGGAGCTATTATTGGATTATTCATGGGATTCATGCTATGTATTTTACAACAGGAATTCGGACTCGTTAAGCTAGGCTCAAAAGAGGGAGCTTTTCTTGTTAATGCCTATCCCGTAGATATGAGATTTGTTGATTTTCTGATTGTTACAACAACAGTATTAAGCATTGGTTATATATCTGCTTTTATCCCTGTTCGAAGAATCTCAAGGCGCTTTGTTGAAAAAAGAATTAACTAGAGAGGCAACCATACGTTCTAAACCATGTCTTTCAGTTTACTGAAAGAACGGTTAATAACACTATTTTGTTAAAAACTGGTTAAAATCAATGATTTAGAGACGATTATAATGCTATTTTTGTAAAACTAATTGTACATTTATTACTAATTCAGACCAAACAGAATCTTATGAAGAAACTTCTTACTACTTTGTGCATTGCGCTGCTGTTGGTAGCGGGGTTGAATTCATTTGCACGGGAGATTAAACTCGGAAATGAAAATTCGACAAAAGTTACAGTTAACAATTATCAGAAGTTAAGGATCAAAGCAAGCTTTGGTACATTTAACACTTTTAATGTTAAAACAACCGAAGGGTATTTCAGCGTTTTTAGCGCAGAAGGATGTACTTCCCCGGTAACTGTCGGTTACCCGAAAGTACCTGTTCTCCGGAACCTGATTGAGATTCCTGTTGGAGCTGAGGTTAGTGTAAAGATTATCAATATCACAACAACAGAATACAAACTTAGCGATCTTGGAATTGACAACAGTTTAATGCCTGTTCAACCATCTGTTGCTAAAACAAACACTGGAACTCCTCCATTTCAGATTAATAAAAAGGTTTACAAAACAAATTCATTCTTTCCGGAACAAGTTGCCAGTGTTGATGTATTAGGCATCATGAGAGGTACTCGTCTGGGCAGACTGAATATTGCTGAAATGCAGTATAATCCTGTTACAAATTCAATAAAAGTTATTACAGATATCACTGTTGAGGTTATCTTCACCAACAGTGATGAGCTAGCAACTAAAAAGTTGAAGGAAAAAAATAATAGTCCTTATTTCTTAGGTTTTAACCAATTGGCAATTAATAGCAAAGCAATTGCCTCTGTTAAAGACACTTTGACTCATTACCCTGTAAAGTATGTAATTGTATCTCCTCCTCAATATCAGAATGCTTTAACACCATTTATCAATTGGAAAAAGAAAAAAGGTTTTAATGTAGTTGAGGCTTATACAAACAATCCAAATGTTGGTACAACCACAACTTCAATTAAAAATTACCTTCAGGGATTATATCAGGCAGGAACAGCAAATGATCCAGCGCCATCTTTTGTTTTATTAATTGGTGACATTGCTGATATGCCAAGTTTCCCTGGAAACGGCCATGTTTCTGATTTTTATTATGTTGAATATACTAATGATATGCTTCCTGAACTTTATATCGGGAGGATGTCGGCAAATAATGAATCCCAGCTGTTACCCCAGCTAAATAAATCATTGGAATACGAAAAGTATCTGATGCCAGATCCAAGTTTTCTTAACAACGTGGTTATGATTGCAGGCGTTGATGCAGGAATGGCTCCTACTTACGGAAATGGTCAGATTAATTATGGTACCGATAATTATTTTAATGCTGCTCATGGTTTAACATCACATACTTATCTGTATCCGCTTTCTCAAACTTCGGCGGCAGCCATCAGAACAGATGTAAGTAACGGTTGTGGATATGCAAATTACACAGCACACGGAAGTTCAAGTGGCTGGGCTGATCCGAGTTTTTCAGTAAGCGACGTGGCTAACCTTACAAATGCTCACAAGTACCCATTGATGATTGGAAATTGTTGCTTAACTAATAAATTTGACGATCCTGTTTGCTTTGGTGAGGCTTTGTTAAGAGCAAATGAAAAAGGTGCTGTTGGTTACATCGGTGGTTCAAATGTGAGCTACTGGGATGAAGATTTTTATTATGGTTGTGGTGTTCGACAGATTGTAGCTAATCCTACCTGGGCCGCAGGAAATGGTTTGATGGGGAATTATGACAGAACTTTCCATAATCATGGTGAAGGATTCGGGCAATGGGCAATGACAATGGGGCAAATGAATGTTGCCGGCAATCTTGCAGTTACAGCAGGGGCACCAAACAGTGCTACTTACTATTGGGAAATTTATCATTTAATGGGAGATCCGTCACTGATGACCTATTTCTCAGTACCTCCACCTATGACTGCAAATTATCCGGGATTGATGCCACTTGCAACAACTTCTTTCACTGTAAATACCAATCCTTATGCCTATGTGGCAATTTCAAAAGGTGGTGTACTTTATGGTGCTGCACTTGCCGATAACAATGGAACTGCCGTTGTTAGTATTAATCCAATTACAACTCCCGGTTATGCCACTATTGTAATTACCGGACAAAACCTTCAACCCTATATTGATTCAATCATGGTTGCCACTCCAAGTGGACCTTATGTATTAATGAATAATTATCAGCTATTGGATCCTGCCGGTAATAATAATGGTCATGCAGATTTCGCTGAAACAGTATCCTATAACATGACTTTAAAGAACTGGGGAATGGCTGATTGCAACAATGTTACAGCAACTATTTCTTCAACGGATCCTTATGTTACCATTAATGCTCCTACAGCAAGTTATGGGAACATTGCAACCAACAATACAAGTACTGTTAATAATGCATATAGTGTAACCTTTGCTAATAATATTCCTGATCAGCATGTAGTTACTTTCAGTTTAACTATTCAGGATAACAGTGGAAACACCTGGCCTGGAACATTTAGTTCAACTGTGAATGCACCAAATTTTGTAGTAGGAAGTTTTACAATTAATGACGCTTCAGGTAATGGAAATTCGCGTCTTGATCCGGGAGAAACTGTTATTTTAAATGTTGAAGTTAAGAACAACGGACATTCTGATGCTCCTTTGACAATTGCAAACATGAGTACTAACAGCAGTATTGCAACTTTGACTTCAGGCAGCAGCAACCTTAATACAATGGTAGTGAACGCAACTGATGTTGCACATTTTGATATGACGGTAAGCAGCGGCGCACAGGTTGGCGATCCTGTTAATCTTTCATTTGCCGTTGGTTCAGGTGCTTATACAGCCAATGCGATTTTCGTCCCTACTGTTGGATTGATTGCTGAAGATTTTGAAACAGGAGATCTTACCCATATGCCATGGCAACAAAGTGGACCTGCTCCATGGTTCGTTACTACAACGAATCCTTACGAAGGTTTGTACTGCCTGCAATCTGGCGATATTGCTGATCAGGAATTAACAACAGTTTTCCTGAATGCAGAAGTTTTAGTTGAAGACACTATTTCCTTTTACCGGAAAGTTTCATCTGAAGATGGTTATGATTTTCTTCGGTTTTTTATTGATGATACCAAACTTGACGAATGGTCGGGAAATGTGGCCTGGGGTAGAGTTGCATACCTTGCACCTTTAGGAACTCATTTATTTAAATGGGTTTACGAAAAGGATTATTCTTACTCTTCAGGTGGCGATTGTTCATGGATTGACTTTGTTGTATTCCCTTCAATGGCCGGAATAGCTATTGGAACTCCGGAAGTTGATAACAAGAATATAAATTTTTCAGTTATTCCTAATCCAACATCAGGTCAAACAAAATTTGTTTTCTTCATTGAAAAGAATCAGAAAATCAATTTGAAAGTTTTTGATGCTACTGGCAGAGAAGTTTCTGTTGTATTGCAGCAGAAAGAATTAGGAAGTGGCCAGCATACCTATTATTTTAATGCCTCTGACCTTAACAAGGGCGTTTATTTCTGCCAGTTTACCAGTGGAAATAATAACTTGGTTAAGAAACTTGTTGTTCAATAATAATAATCAAAAACTTAATAATTCTTTTATGAAGAAAACTTTATTGGTTTTAACGATATCTCTTCTTGTGGCGAATTCTTATGCTGGCAAGTGGATAAAAATAAATTCAGAAACTCCACAAGCAGCTAAGGTCAGCCTGGTTTCTTCAAACACTGAGACTTCTGTCGTTCATTTTTCATTGGGAGGTTTCTCCCTTAAAAATGTTCATACTGCACAGGGGAATGCCTGTACAATTGAACTGGAAGGCACATCCCCTATTCTATCAAAAGGCGATCCTGATCTTCCAAGAATGACTGCAAGTCTCATTATTCCGAATCAGGCTAAAATGAGCGTCGAAGTGGTCTCATCATCCTACAAAGATTTTGAGAACATTGTTATTGCCCCTTCAAAAGGCAACCTTACAAGAGATATTGATCCTTCTGCTGTTCCATTTAGTTTTAACAATAGCTATTCGTTAAATTCTTTTTACCCATCTCAATTATCAGGACTAAACACTCCATATGTAATAAGGGATTTCAGAGGTCAGGCAATCTATGCTTATCCATTTCAATATAATCCTGTTACAAAAACACTTAGGGTGTATTATGATATTACCTTAAAAGTGAAAAGTGCTGGGAAATCAACAGAGAACATCCTGTCTGAAAATAAGTCTGTTTCAAAGATAGACAGGGAATATAAACAGATTTATAAACGTCATTTCCTGAATTTTTCTTCACCCAAATACACAGCACTCGAAGAACAGGGAAGTATGCTGGTAATTAGTTATGGAGCATTTATGCCTGCTGTTCAACCATTTATCAATTGGAAAATCGCAGAAGGTATAGAAACGAATATTGTTGACGTAGCAACTATTGGAAATGCAGCAGCAATTAAAACATTTGTAAAAAACTATTATACAGAGCATGGGTTATCCTATTTAGTGCTGGTTGGTGATCATCAGCAGGTTCCGGCATATCAGGAGAATTCAGGATATTCTGATAACAGTTACTCTTATGTTGCTGGTACCGACCATTATCCGGATTTATTTGTTGGTCGTTTCTCCGGTGAAAATGCGACTCATATAACTACTCAGGTTGATAAATTACTCAAATACGAAATCAACCCGAACGTTAACGGAGATTGGATGCAAAAGGCAATCGGCGTAGGTTCAGATCAGGGCCCTGGTGATGATAATGAATATGATTATCAGCATATCAGAGGTTTATTAACAGAACTTGATGGATTTACCTACTCTTCCTATTCTGAATTATTCGATGGTTCCCAGGGAGGGTTTGATGCAGCAGGAAATCCAACTCCAGCACTTGTTAGCACTGCTATCAATAATGGTTCAAGTTGTATTGTCTATTGTGGTCATGGTAGTCAGACTTCATGGGGAACATCAGGATTTTCAAATACCAATGTAAATGCTCTTACCAATACAGATCAGCTCCCATACATTTTTTCAGTTGCCTGTGTTAATGGCGATTTTACGAATGGCACTTGTTATGCTGAGGCATGGTTAAGAGCCAAAAATGGTAATAATCTTACTGGTGCAGTTGCTACACTTATGTCGACAATCAATCAAAGCTGGAACCCTCCAATGGAAGGCCAGGATGAAATGATTTCCATTCTTACAGAAAGCTATTCAAATAACATTAAACGCACTTTTGGTGGCATTGCAATGAATGGTTGCATGAAAATGAACGATACATACACAGGAACCGCTGGTACCGAAATGACAGATACCTGGTTAGTTTTCGGAGATCCATCGATGATGATAAGAACTGCAAATGCGCAAACATTAACTGCAACTCATAATCCGACCGTTTATCTTGGAATCAGCCAGTTTCAGGTAAATTCTCCTGTTGAAGGTGCTTTGGCGTGTATCACAATGAATAATGAAATACTTGGTACTGCCAATGTTTTAAATGGTGTAGCTACAATAAATTTCACATCACCATTAACTGTTATCGATACTTTGCATCTTGTTATAACAGCATTTAACTATATTCCTTACATCACAAATATTCAGGTAATTGCTGCTTCCGGCCCGTTTATGTCGCTTAATGCATGGCAATTAAACGACCCAACAGGCAACAACAATGGTTTAGCAGATTTTGGTGAAAATATTGATCTGAACATGACTCTTCAGAATCTGGGAATTGCTGATGCCAATAGTGTTAATGCAACAATTTCAACCACTGATACCTATGTAACTGTTACTGATAATACTCAGGGTTATGGAAATGTTATTCCTACTGCCAGCAGCACACAGAATAATGCATATGCAATGAGTATTGCAACCTTTATCCCCGATCAGCACAATGTACCTTTTACAGTTAATATTACAGATAATTCCAGCAACACCTGGACTTCTTCTTTTAATTTAACACTGAATGCTCCTTACTTAAAAGCAGGCACTCTTTCAATTGATGATGTAAACGGTGGAAATGGCAATGGCAGTTTAGATCCTGGTGAAACCGTAACTATTACAATTCCAACTCCCAATATCGGACATTCAAACGCTCCGAATACAATTGGAACCATAACAAGTACAAATGGCTTGGTTACAATTACAGCTGGTAGTTGTAATCTTAATACTATTAATTCGTCATCAGTTGGCACTGCAACTTTTACTTTTACACTTAGTTCCCTTGCAACTCTTGGAACGCCAGTTGATATAAGTTACACTGCAAGCTGCGGTCCTTATACTGCACAAAAAATCTATTATATTCCTGTTGGAATTGTTGCTGAAGATTTTGAAACTGGTAATTTCCAGCAGTATAACTGGCAATCAGCTGGAGATGTTCCCTGGATTATTACCAATGTAAGTCCATATGAAGGAATCTACTGTGCTAAATCTGGTGTAATTACGGATAATCAACATACAGATATGCTCATTAATTTTGACGTACTTTCTGATGATTCTATTTCCTTTTATCGTAAGGTTTCATCAGAAGCAACTTACGATTTCCTCCAGTTTTTTATTGATACAGACAAAATAGACGAATGGTCGGGGAATATGGATTGGTCAAGAGTTGTTTATCCTGTTACTGCAGGAAATCATACTTTCCTCTGGACCTACGTAAAAGATTATATGGCAGCTGGCGGCAGTGATGCAGCTTGGATTGATTATGTAGTTTTTCCACCAGTAAGTGCAACCACTGGTATTGGAAATCCTATTGCTGTAAATTCTGTTTTTAACGTTTATCCTAACCCTTCTACTGACAGAATTTCCATTGATTTTATGCTAACAAAATCAGGAAACATTAGCTTGAATTTATATGATGCACTTGGGAATAAAATTGTTGTTGTTATCCCTTCAGGAATCAAAGCTAGTGGAATGCATTCTACTGTTCTAAATACCAGTGATTTACAATCGGGTATTTATTTTCTAAAATTGGACAATAATGAAAAATCCAGTGTTAAAAAAATCGTAATTAACAAATAATCAATATCTTACAATATAATTGAAATCCCCCGACAGAATTATCTGTCGGGGGATTTTTTTATTCCTTGCCAGAAAGCAGTTAATGCGTAAATTTGTAATGGATTGGGAAACCCAGATTCTTAATGAACTATCTCCGTATACTTATAAAGGAAAGACCTCTTGCAGTTATTCTCACAATAGCTGCCTTAATTCGTATTGTTGCTGTTTTGTTTTCCAAAGGCTGGGGAATGCATGATGACCATTTTCTGGTTATTGAACCAGCTCAATCCTGGATTGATGGCGTAGACTATAATTCTTGGTTACCAATGTTCAATAAAACTGCAGTTCCTTCAGGCCATAGTTTGCTCTACAGTGGTATTCACTACTTGCTTTTCAGTTTTTTTGAAAGTATCGGAATCCGTGATCCACAATCTAAAATGTATATAATCAGATTTATACATGGATTATTATCACTAAGTGTAGTTTATTGGGGGTTTAAAATCACCGAAAAATTGTCGGATGTAAAAACTGCCTTTTTAAGCGGTTTATTGATAGCAATCTTCTGGTTTATGCCATTTATGTCGGTGCGAAATTTAGTTGAACTCGTTTGTATTCCCTTCCTCATCTGGAGTTTGTGGTTAATAATTAAAAAGGATGGAAATGCCGGGTTAATAACGTTCTTCGTTTCCGGATTTATTATGGCAATAGGGTTCTCCTTCCGGTTCCAGACCATCACTTTTGCAGCCGGACTGGGATTAGTACTTTTGATA
The DNA here is from genome assembly GCA_903923925.1 of uncultured Bacteroidales bacterium. Classification (GTDB taxonomy): domain Bacteria; phylum Bacteroidota; class Bacteroidia; order Bacteroidales; family CAIXZF01; genus CAIXZF01. Next base: position 49,098 of record CAIXZF010000039.1, on the reverse strand, counting down.
CAGAAAAAGTGGAAAGAAGCCCTTGTGTTTGGATTGGGATATGGAGCATCAGTAGCATTAATTCAAGGTGGGATCGACTATTATATCTGGCAGAAACCTTTTGCTGAATTCATGGAATATACCAGGTATAATATGGCAAACGCCAACGAGTATATTACGAATTCCTGGTATACTTACATATTGTTGGTTCTTGGATTGTTAATTCCTCCAGTAAGCGTTTTCCTTTCATTTGGTTTTTTCAGAATGTGGAAAAAACACTTGATTATCTTCCTCCCTACCCTGATATTTTTTGCATTTCACAGTATATTTCCAAATAAACAGGAAAGGTTTATTATCCCTGCCATTCCGTTCATTATTATTCTGGGTATTATTGGTTGGGAAGAATTTAGACAAAAGTCGCTGTTCTGGATAAACCGACCCGCTTTGCTTAAGGCTTCATGGACATTCTTCTGGTCAGTAAACATCATTATGTTAATTCCAGTTTCAACAATGTACTCTAAAAGAGCCCGTGTTGAATCCATGAGTTATCTTTCTAAATACACAGGCATTGGAACCATCCTTCTGGAAGATGCAAATCACGATGTAGTGAAATATCCACCAGAGTTCTATCTTCACCAATGGGTTACTGTAGATGTGATTAATATTAGTCATACCTGGGAAGCTTACCAGGCAAAAATTGAAGAAAATCCTATTGAGAACCAAGCTCGTTTCATTTTATTTTTCGAAGAAGCTAACCTTCAACTAAGGGTAAACAGACTTAAAACATTGATTCCGGATCTTGTTTTTGAAACGAAAATTGAACCCGGATTAATGGATAAAATTCTGTATTGGTTAAATCCCCTCAATGCCAACCAAACAATTTACATTTATAGAAATACCGATTTCTTTCCTCAGAAAAAAGATTCCGGGAGACCAAGGTAATCAAATCTGAAACTTTTCTAATTCACCATACCTATTATCATGGTAGTCGAGTAAAATATACCAATTAATAAAAATGCCATTAAAAGAAATCATAGAACGGATTGAATTCCTCAGGACGGAAATTAACAGGCATAATTACAACTATTATGTAGCTTCTGCTCCAACAATCAGTGATTTTGAATTTGATAAACTTCTTGAGGAACTGATAACACTTGAAACAGAATATCCTCAATTTGCAGATTCTAATTCTCCAACCATGAGAGTTGGGGGTGAAATAACTAAAGAATTCCGCCAGGTTCGACACAAATATTCAATGTTATCTCTTGGCAATACCTATTCCCCTGAAGAGCTTACTGATTTTGATCAGCGCGTTCAGAAACTTCTTGGAGAGCCTTATGAATACATCTGTGAGTTAAAATATGATGGTGTTGCAATCGGGCTGACTTACATTAATGGCGTTTTAACTCAAGCTGTAACACGTGGCGACGGAGAAAGTGGCGATGATGTTACAAATAATGTGAGAACGATCCATTCAGTTCCACTGAAACTAAAAGGAACCGATTTTCCTGCAGAATTTGAAATCCGTGGTGAAATTATGCTTCCCAGAAAGAGTTTCAACAGGCTCAATGATGAACGGATTGAACTGGGCTATGAACCCTTCGCAAATCCAAGAAATGCTGCTTCCGGAAGCCTGAAAATGCAGGACTCTGCAGAAGTTGCCAAACGCAGGCTCGATTGTTTCCTGTATTTTATACTTGGAGAGGGGCTGCCCTATTTAAACCACTTTGAAAACCTGAAAAAGGCTCGCGAATGGGGTTTTAATATCCCAAACTATATGGTTAAAAGTCAGGATATTAATGGAGTTCTCGACTTTATTTCAGCCTGGAATATTGACCGGAAAGAATTACCTTTTGATATTGATGGCGTTGTTATTAAAGTGAATTCTATCGAGCAGCAACAAAAACTTGGATTTACTGCTAAATCACCACGTTGGGCAATTGCTTATAAATTTAATCCTGAACGTGCTCTTACACGGTTGCTCTCAGTCGCTTTTCAGGTTGGAAGAACCGGTGCTGTAACCCCGGTAGCTAACCTCGATCCTGTACAATTAGCCGGGACTGTAGTAAAAAGAGCATCCTTACATAATGCTGATATTATCAGGGAATTGGATGTAAGAATTGGTGATATGATATATGTTGAAAAAGGTGGTGAAATTATTCCTAAAATTGTTGGGCGTGAAATTTCTCAACGACCTGAAAATGCAATTGAATTTGTTTTTATCACAGTTTGTCCGGAATGCAATACACCTCTGGTACGCACTGAAGGAGAAGCAGCTAATTATTGTCCAAATGAAAATGGTTGCCCTCCTCAGATAAAAGGCAGACTTGAGCATTTTATCAGTCGCAAAGCAATGGATATCAATAGTCTTGGTGAAGGTAAAATCGAAATTCTTTACAATAATCATCTGGTAAACGACCTGGCGGACCTGTATGATCTCACTTATGACAAGCTTCTGGGAATAGAGAAAGTTCTTGCTTCAGCTGAAGGAAAGGAAAAACGAATCAGTCTCAGGGAAAAAAGTGTAAGAAATATCCTGGACGGTTTGGCCGCCTCAAAAGGGGCTCCCTTTGAGAAAGTGCTTTATGCGCTGGGGATAAGGTATGTTGGTGAAACAGTCGCTAAGAAGCTCGCCAGACATTTTCAACAAATCGAAAAATTGGAAACAGCCAGTTTTGATGAACTTATAACAGTACCCGAAATTGGCGATAAAATCGCAGGAAGTATCATTAAATACTTTCTGGATGAGAAAAATATCCTGATTGTCAAACGTTTAAAAGAGCACAGTTTACAGTTTTCAGCAGATTACCAGGTAAACACCGAAGACAACAAGCTCAACGGTGCTTCTTTTGTGGTTACTGGTGTTTTTGCAGAATTTTCACGCGATGAACTCAAAGCAGAAATTGAAAAATATGGAGGACGTAATGTAAGTTCAGTTTCTTCCAAAACTAATTTTATTATTGCCGGAGATGGTATGGGACCATCGAAGCGAAAAAAAGCAGAGGAACTTGGGATCACAATATTAACTGAGGAAGAGTTTATTCAGATGATAATACGTAGTTAGAAAAACAACTAAACTATTGAAATTTAACATATTATAATTTAATAATAATTGAAATGAAAAAAATTGCTGTTTACCTTTTTTTACTATCAGTAGCTGTATTGGTTTCCTGCACAAAATACCAGAAACCTGTAAGCAGCAATGATAAAGACCTGGATTCTTTGCTGGCAATTGGCAAGATGACACCGGAACTCATGTGGAAATTCGGACGCATTAGTGAAGTTGCTCTCAGCCCGGATGGCAAAACCATTCTCTATTCAGTTAAGAATTTTAATCTAAAAGAGAATACAGGAAAAGCTAAACTCTATACACTTGCTGTTGCAGGTGGTACACCGCTTCAGGTAACAAATGGAGCGGCTGATGCCAGCAATGGGATTTGGAGACCAGATGGTAAAAAAATAGCCTATTTGAGTGCGGAAAAAGGAACAACCCAAATCTGGGAAATGAACCCTGATGGTAGTTCGCGTAAGCAAATTAGCAATACCGGTGGCGATATTATCGGTTTCTCATATGCTCCATCCGCTGATGGAATCCTTTATGTTCAGGAGGTTAAACTTGATAAAAATCCACAGGATGTTTATCCCGATTTACCAAAAACGAATGTCAGAATAATTGAGGACATGAATTACCGCCATTGGAATGCCTGGTCGAATTACACCTACCAGCATGTTTTTATTGCAAAGTATAAGGATGGTAAAGTAACAGATAACGAAGACATTATGAAAGATGAACGCTATGATTGTCCGAACAAACCAAACGGTGGAATGGAAGAAATTGCCTGGTCGGCTGATGGAAAAACTATAGCCTATACTTGCAAAAAGTTAATCGGTTTGAAATACGCAGTAAGCACAAATACTGATATTTTCCTTTATACTCTTGGAAATAAATCAACACGGTGTTTAAAAAACAGCACCTTTGGAGATCTTGGAAATAACTTTGAAGGGTATGATATGGATCCGGTTTTCTCACCAGATGGTAAAAAAATAGTATGGAAAAGCATGCAGCGTCCAGGTTTCGAGGCGGATAAGGAGAGAATTATTATTTATGACCTTTCAACAAATGCATGGGAAGATTATAGTGTAGGTTTTGATCAGAGTTCCTCAAGTTTTAACTGGAGTAAGGATGGTTCGAAGATATATTTCATCAGCGGAATTAATGCAACCTATCAGATCTATTCATTAACAATTGCTGATAAGTCAATCAAACAGATTACTAAGGGAGTGCATGATTATAACACACTTCTGGTAAATGGTGATGTAATGATTGGTGAAAAAATGTCAATGTCGAGTCCTGTTGAGGTATTCAAAATTGATCCTGCCGATGGTAAAGAAACACAGCTGACTTCGGTCAATAAATTCATCATGGACAAAATCAAGATGGGAAAAGTTGAAGAACGAAGGATGAAAACAACAGATGGTAAAGAAATGCTAACCTGGGTAATTTATCCTCCCGATTTCGATCCAAACAAGAAATATCCGACCCTTTTATATTGCCAAGGTGGACCACAAAGTGCTGTAAGTCAATTCTTTTCCTACAGATGGAACTTCCAGATAATGGCAGCCAACGGGTATATAATTGTCGCTCCAAACCGTCGTGGGTTACCAACTTTCGGACAGGAATGGAATGATCAGATAAGTCAGGATTATGGCGGACAGAATATGAAAGACTACCTGACGGCTATTGACGAAATGGCTAAGGAACCTTTTGTGAATAAGGATAAATTAGGTTGTGTAGGTGCCTCTTATGGTGGTTTTTCGGTATATTATCTGGCTGGCCATCATGAAAAGAGATTTAAAGCCTTTATCGCTCATTGCGGAATGTTCAATTTTGAAAGCTGGTATGGGTATACAGAAGAAATCTGGTTCCCGAATTATGACTTTGGAGGTCCTTACTGGCAGACTCCTCGACCAAAAAGCTACGACTTCTCCCCTCACCTTTTCGTTGATAAATGGGACACTCCTATTTTGATTATTACTGGTGGCAAGGATTTCAGAATTCCGTATACAGAAAGTCTCCAGGCATTCGATATTGCCCAAATGCGCGGAATTCCTTCAAAATTATTGTTCTTCCCCGAAGAAACTCACTTTGTAACCAAACCCCAGAATGCTGTACTTTGGCAGCGTGAATTTTTTGCATGGTTAGACAAATACCTGAAATAACAAAAAATGACACAAATTCAGTAAACGCTGAAGCATGCGAAAATTCAGGCAATTCTTTCCATCACATATTCAGTACATTCTTATAGTTTATTTTATTGGTATACTTTTCTTTACTGTGTTCAGAGGAATTTTGCTATTTGTCAATATTCATCAGGCCGACAGCATACCCAATGAAAAGGTCTATATTTTACTACAGGCATTTGTAATGGGGCTTCGCTTTGATACTGTGATTTCAGGCTATATTCTGATATTGCCATTTGTTATTCTGAGTATTGTTTCAGCCTTTCATAAACCTTTAAAAAATCCTTTTACTGCGTTTTATTTGTCCAATATTCTTAATGTCTTTATTGGTCTGATGTACACTATTGCCTTCCTGATATGTACAATCGATATTCCATTTTTTAAGCAGTTCTTTACCCGCCTTAATTCCATGGCTTTAGCCTGGATGGATACACCTGAATTCGTTTTTAAAATGATTTTCCAGGAAGTTACCTATTGGATATTTCTGATCCCGTTTGTATTAATTATGGTACTTTTCTGGTGGTTGATAAACAGAAACTTAAAGGCGACTTTAATGAAAGCTAATATTTCACCGGATAACCTGTTTTATCTTCCAAAAACAATAATTATTTCGATATTACTCCTTGGATTAATGTTTATTGGCATTCGTGGCAGATTAGAAAAGAAATCCCCCATTCGGATTGGTACTGCATATTTTTCACCATATGCTTTCCCAAATCAGCTCGGATTAAATCCGGTGTTCACATTTCTGCGAAGCTGGCTTGATGATCAGAATCCGAAGAACCGTAAGCTAAGACTGATGGATGATCAGGTAGCGGTTAAATGTGTAAGGAAATATCTCATCCCAACTACTGAAGGCATTCCCTTCCCCGACACTATGCCTGTTTCCAGAAATATTACCTTCAACGATTCTTCAATCAGGGCCAATGTTGTAATTATTATCATGGAAAGCATGGGAGCTGCCAAACTAGGGCATTTTGGAAATACGGACCACCTTACTCCTTTTCTCGATAGCCTGGCTGATGTGTCAATTTCCTTTGAAAATGCTTACAGTGCAGGTATTCATACGTGCAATGGTATTTTTTCTACTTTAACCGGATTGCCGGCATTGGGTAAACAACACCCTATGAACCGCTTTCCTATTCAGCGATACTCAGGAATAAGCAATACCCTGAAATCCAAAGGTTACCATACTATTTTCGCTATTACTCACGATGACCAATTCGACAATATTGGTGGTTTTATGCATGCAAATGATTTCGATGAGGTGATTTCTCAACAAAATTACCCTTCATCAAAAGTGCTAAGCACACTGGGCGTTCCCGATCATTACATGTTTGAATATACTTTGCCAAAGTTAAATATCCTGTACTATAGAAATCAGCCTTTTCTGGCTGCATTTATGACTGCCAGCGACCATGGACCGTACATTGTACCTGGCGACATTCCTTTCAAACCAAAAAGTAAAGACGAACGCAAAGCTACCACTGAATATGCCGACTGGTCCATCAGACACTTCTTTGAAATGGCAAAAAAACAGCCCTGGTTCAATAACACTATTTTTGTTTTAGTTGCCGATCATGGCTTTGCCGAAGGTGGTATTTATGATATGCCACTAACTTATCATCACACTCCACTTCTGTTTTATGCTCCAGGAATAAACAGGGAAACGCGTGAAATCCAGAATCTTGCCGGCCAGATTGACATCTTTCCCACAATTATGGGAATGCTTCGGCAACCCTATGTTAATAATACAATGGGGATTGATCTTTTAAGGGAAAAACGGCCTTTTATCTATTTTTCTGCAGATGATAAAATTGGCTGCCTGAACAATGAATACTTCCTCCTAATTCGCGATGACGGTCCTCCGAGTTTGTACGATTATATTCTGAAAGATACCTATAACTACTTGCCAGGCAATCAGAAGCTTGTAAAAGCAATGAAAGAATATACATTCTCGATGATACAAACTACTGAGTATTTAATTGATAATCATTTGGTTAGCACTTATTCTTCAGAAGGTAAGCAGTAAATATAAATTTGAATAGTTTTAGTACTCGTTTTGTAATCTTGAAAAAATGAACGATTTACTTCAAATTTCCAAAAAGATCAGGATTTCAGTTGTTGAAAGTCTCACTGCTGCAGGTTCAGGGCACCTCGGTGGCTCACTTGGAATGGCCGATATTTTTACTATTTTGTATTTCAACACCTTAAACCATAATCCAAAAAATCCGGACTGGTCTGAACGCGACCGTTTGATTTTGTCGATTGGGCATATTGCCCCTGTTCTTTATGCATCTCTGGCACATTCCGGTTATTTTCCTGTTGAAGATTTGGTGACACTCAGAAAACTCGGTTCAAAGCTTCAGGGTCATCCCTGTAAAGATTCAGAATTACCAGGAATTGAAGTTTCATCTGGTTCATTAGGCCAGGGACTGTCTATTTCTGTTGGCTTGGCTTTGGCCGCAAAAATGGATAAAAAAGATTGGAAAACCTATTGCATTCTGGGCGATGGTGAACTTCAGGAAGGTTCAGTATGGGAAGCAGCAATGAGTGCAGCTCATCATAAATTGAATAAGCTTATCGCCATTGTCGACCGTAATAATTGCCAGATTGATGGTAAAACTAAAGACGTTATGGAGCTGGAACCTCTGTCTGAAAAATGGAAAGCTTTTGGCTGGAATGTTATCGAATGTGATGGAAATAATCTGGAGCAATTACTTAAAGTATTTAATGAATTGATTCCTGTAAATAACAAACCTTCAGTACTTATCGCAAAAACTAAAATGGGAAAAGGTATCAAAAGTATTGAAGATGATTATCATTGGCATGGGAAAGTTCCTTCAAAGGAAAACATGAAAGAATTCATCCTCGAGCTAAATTCTTAAGAATTCCTATATTTACTACGAAAATTGGGACATAGATTGTATATTGGAAATAATGGATGACTTCAGAAACAAAGGCAATAAACCAACAAAGACCGGATTCGGTGAAGGGCTCGCATTTGCTGGTGAAATAGTTAAAGAGCTTGTTTGTCTGGGTGCTGATATAACAGCATCTGTTGGGATGAACTATTTCTCAGAAAAGTTTCCTGATCGATTTATATCGCTGGGCATTGCAGAGCAAAACTGCGCTGCTGTTGCAGCAGGGCTTGCCTTAGCAGGTAAAATACCTGTGTTTTCCACCTATGGTGTATTCGCGGCCCAACGGGCAACAGACCAAATCAGGGTTTCAATCTGTTACAATAAGCTGCATGTAATAATTGGTGGCGCTCATGCCGGAATTTCTGTCGGACCCGATGGCGCCACACACCAGGCTTTAGAAGATATTGCAACTATGAGAGTTCTTCCAAATATGACAGTGCTTTCACCTTGCGATGCAACACAAACCCGGCTGGCAATTATTGCTGCCATAAGGGAACTAAATGGTCCTGTCTATATTAGATTTGGCAGAGAACCTGTCCCTGATTTCACAACAGATGATCAGGATTTTACCGTTGGTAAAGCCCAATTGCTTAAGGGTGGCGAAGATCTAACCATTATTGCATGCGGTCATATGGTTTGGGAAGCAATTCGTGCAGCTGAAATTCTGGAAACTGAGAATATTCGCGCTGCAGTTATCAATATGCACACAATCAAACCTATACATAAGGAAGCTATAATTGGAGCCGCTCAACATACTGGTGCTATTCTTACCGCTGAGGAACATCAGGTAATTGGTGGCCTTGGTGGTGCTGTGGCTGAAGTATTAGGACAATACTTCCCTGTTCCTTTGGAAATGGTCGGAATGCAGGACTGTTTTGGTGAAAGCGGAAAACCCGAAGAACTCATGAAAAAATATGGTTTGGACGCATTCGGGATCGTAAGGTCTGCAATGAAACTTATAGAAAGAAAAGAAAATATATGAAGAGATTCCCTCTCACCTATGATGATTGTCGGAGCAGGTATTTATCCTTCTAACTCCCGATTTTGAAGTATGCTGAAATAAAATTTACTACCTTTTCCTTCCTCGCTTTCAACCCATATCTTCCCGCCATGTTTCTCAACAAATTCCTTACAAAGTAACAATCCTAATCCAGTACTGGGTTCTCCTTCTGTTCCTTTTCTATATGGCTGAGCATCAAGCTCAAACAAATGTTCAACCATGCTTTTACGCATGCCTATTCCGCTATCCTGAATAGAAAACTCTACTATGCTATCTGTTGAATTATTTGCTGTTAAGCATACCTTTCCACCATTCAATGTAAATTTTACTGCATTTGAAACAAGATTCCGTAACACTGTCTGTAGCATGTTGCTGTCAGCATAAACAATCAATCCCTCCGGAATATCAATTGAAATTTCAACTCCTTTTGCCTTCGATGGCTCCAGAATCATGGCAAGGCTGTCCTCTGCAATTTCAATTAAACGAATCTCTTTTGGATTAAACGGAATCATATCTTGTTGCATACGCGCCCACTGAAGCAGGTTTTCAAGCAAACGGTATAGATTGGTTGCAGAATTTCTCATGCTTACTGCAATTGTTTGAATTTCATCCATTGTTAATTTGGGCAGACTTTCTGCCATTATCTGAGTCAGACCCAGAAAACTATTAAACGGACTTCTCAAATCATGAGCAATTATTGAGAAAAACTTGTCCTTTTCAATGTTAATTTTCTGAAGTTCTTCATTTTTAAGGATTATTTCTGCTTCTGCTTTTTTACGAATGGATATATTGTTAAAAGAACAAACTACCTGCCTGACAGACCCATCGCTGTTCAACTGTGGTTCAGCATCTACCAGCAACCATACTCTGTCTCCAATCTCAGGACGATAAACACCCATAATAACATTTCTGACAGATTTTTTGGATGCAATTGCCTGAGGTACGGGATGTTCCTGGCCAGGAAAAGGCGTCCCATCCTCATGTATAACATTCCAATCCGGATCAAAAGATGTTTTACCTAACAATTGATCCTCACTTAATCCAAGAAATTCTAATGCCTTTGGATTGCTTAAAATAATCTCCGACTTCGGTCCTTGTAAAATAACACCTACCTGCAGGTCCCAAACCATGTTTCTGAACTTCTCCTCACTGCTCTGTAACGCATTTTCTATACGTTTACGATCCAGAAAAAGGCCCACTTGCTGTGCATAATTTTCAATAAGCAGGTCATTTTTTAAATTCACACCTGCTGGCATTATTAGTGTAAAGTCACCCAGATATAAATTCCCTTTTTTAATTACAACTATTGCAATTTGTCCAAGATTAAAGGTCTTTTCAAGAAATTTAATAAGTGTTGCTGGTAAAACAGCTCCTGCTAAATCAGACAAAGTATTAAAACGAGTAATTTTTTTACCCATTATTTTTTCTTCACGTACCAGATCCAGGGCCCATCTCTTACCAACTAGGTTGAAACCCAAATACTCAACTGCTTTTTTAATGTGTTCATTTACACCTGAAACTGCAACCGTGGTGAATTCTAATCCATTATCTTCAAATAAATTAAAGGAGATATATTTCGCGTGAGAAATCTTAAGCAAATCATCTGTTATTTCCTGATAACCTATCGCGTTGGAGTCCTGATGAAGAAATTTAATTGAATTGTTAAGTGCCTTAATCTCTATTGAAATATCGGTAAAAATAGTTATAAAGTAATATTTTTCAGGTGAATAAACCAGTATCTTATACCATTGATTATTGGGTTCTAAATATTGTTCAAATTCTCTTTCTCCCCCATTTATAGCTATTTCTCCATAGAATCCGATCCAGTCAAACTCACCTTTTTCTATACCGGGTATTACCTCTGTTACTCTATGGTTGATAATATTATCAGTTTTTAATCCTGTCAGCTTTTCGAAAGTTGGATTAACCTCAAGAAATTCATAATCAATTGGGAAACCATTGTCTCCCAATATAATTTTATGATAAGCATACCCAAATGGAGATTTATTAATAATGTTTTGGTAGTGTTTTAGATTCATGTATCCTGATTAAAAAAAATACCTGGCTATTTGAAATAAACCCATAATGATACATTTCTGTTCATTGAATCACAGTAATAAAAAACGGATCTTATCTCAAAACATTATTCTATAGTATCAAGTATCCGTTTGATTTTCTGATATCTCAATCGAAATTCCACCCAATAAATCCGGTTTGTTTTTTCGTGGAATCCTGAACTTTTGTGTCTCATATTTTCTAACCTTCGAATCTAAGGCATAGAGCGATTCAGTTACTTTTTGATAACCTAGCTCAAGTGCCTTCATATCTGCCTCATACATTGCCTTTCCAACCTCACCGGGAAATAAATCCCTAACATCCTGCCCTATCCATTCTTTTGCACCAAAGTATTTATCCAGGTAACTATTTGCAAATAATGCCCTCCCATCCTGATCTTTAATATAAGCCGCGGCCGGAAGATATTGCATAAATAGCTTAAAACGTTCCTCACTTTCAGCCAGTTGATTCTCAATTTCTTTTCGCTTGGAAATATCTTCTACAATTGCAATATGTGAATGTGGCTCTTCATTCTCCTTCCACATTCCAGAAACACTCTCTCTCACCCAGATTAATTTATTATCTTTCCTGATATACCTCTTCTCTATATGATATTCGGCGATTTCTCCTGATAGTAATTGCTTAATCATTGGCTGATCGTGTTCTAAATCCTCAATACAAGTTATCTGGTGTATTGTAGTTCTTGACAACTCTTCAATGGAATAACCTGTAATTTGAGAGAATTTCTTGTTCACATTCAGAAAATATCCAGTCTCAGTTTCAAGTAACGCCACTCCCATGGCTGCTTGTTCAAAAAGCAGTTGAAATCTTCTTTCACTTGCTCTTAATTCTTTCTCAGCCAACAAACGCGGGGTAATATCTTTAAATATCCCTAATACCAGCGTTCTATCCAACAATGAATACTGAATACCTGAAAGATCTGCATAAAAAATTGTACCATCCTTTCGAAGTACAGGCAATTCCCTGATAAAGTTAGTAGATCCTTTGCCAAATTGTTCAAATTGCTGATTGATATAATCTTTAATTTCAATTGGATGTATGTCCTTTGGCAAAATTTTCGAAAATTCGTCATTAGTATAACCAAGCCAATTTTTCATTACTGAATTGGCCATAACAAAACATTTATTGTCTATATCTGAAACGATAATTCCATCAAGTGAATTTTCAATCAGAAGTCTAAGACTTGAATATATATCATCCATGACAAGGCCATTTTTTTTAGAAATTTTGAATACAATAATACGGCTTTTATTCATATCAAAATGCTTACATCTTAGCCTATTTATTGTAATATTATCAACTTTCCGAAAAATTGCTTTAAGTTAGAATACTCCTCCTGAATTTTATTTTTTTTCCTCTACCTTCGCCTTCCAAAATTCTAAATTTTTCTGAACAATGAATCCAGATGATCCAGTTTTCAACCGTAAAGTCCTTGATTTAATTACTGTTGCTCATGATTATTGCCTTTTTATGGAAAAAGTTGATGATTATCCTATCGTGGATATCCGCAATTACCTCCATAAAGTTCTTCCTCTACTTTATCTTAAAGGTAGTCTTCTCCCTGAAATCATTCCCCAAAATGAGGAGTTTTCTGAAAGGTTTGTTCTTGAAGAAGAATGGGAAACATTATTCAATATCCTGAAGACAAAATTTGGGAAAACTGATCTTTTCTTTCATATCCATCCGATTGATCCTCAGCAAGATACAATAATGAAATTAAGTGTTTCAGAATATTGTGCTGATATCTACCAGGACCTGAAAGACTTTCTTTTTCTGTATCAGAAAAGTACTTATACTGCAAAAGAAAATGCTGTTTTTCAATGTTCGGAACTCTTTAAATCGCATTGGGGACTGAGAATTGCCGAAATGTCGGCAGCAATTCATAAACAAATTTTTGTGGAAAAACCTGCTGAGGATCCTTACATCGAGTCAATCTGAAATTTATAATAACATCTGAATGAAATATTTTTCAATACTAATAATTGCGTTAGTTTCTCTTTCTGCATTTGCTGGAAATAATCAGGCTACCGACTCTGTTAAAATTAAAATGATTTTCGACAGGGCTCTTTCTGAACATTATGGGATAAATAATCTCAAGTACCTCACCAAATCAATCGGGCCAAGAGTAGCAGGTTCAAAAAATTCCTTACTTGCAATTAAATGGAGTAAAAAAACACTGGAAACTCTTGGATTAGACACTGTTTATGTACAGAAATGTATGGTTGCAAACTGGGAGAGAAAAAAGGATGAAATTTCGACAATAAAATCGCGGAAACTTGGAAGTAAAAAAATAGATGTTATTTCTCTTGGCGGTTCAATTTCAACACCCGAAAATGGAATTGATAGTCAGATTATTGCTGTTGATTCTATCTCCGATCTGCAGAAACTTGGAACTGAAAAAATTGCCGGCAAAGTCGTTTTTTTCAGACGCCCGATGGATCATACATATTTCAGACCTGGAAAAGCATACGGGAGTAATTCAGAATTAAGGGTTAGAGGTGCTTCAGCAGCTGCAAAATATGGCGCGGTTGCTGTAATTGTCAGATCGTTAACAATGATTCAGAATGACCTGCCTCATACAGGTATTATGCGTTATGATACCACTCAGCCCCGAATTCCAGCTTTTGCTGTAAGCACAAATTCAGCTGATACTCTGGACAAATGGCTTTTAGATGATCCCAAACTTTCAGTTTTTCTCAAATCAACCACTATCATTGGAGAAGATGTAGAATCCGCCAATGTTATCGGTGAAATAAAAGGCTCATTATATCCTGACAGTATAATTATTGTTGGCGGTCATCTTGATTCCTGGGATGTTGGAGAAGGAGCCCACGACGATGGCGCTGGTATTATTCACAGCATGGAAAGTCTCAGAATTCTGCTTGAAAGTGGAATAAAACCCAAACATACTATTCGCTGTGTATTCTTTATGGACGAAGAAATGAACCAAAGAGGCGGTAGAAAATATGCAGAGTTGGCGAAAATTAAGAATGAAAAACATCTTGCTGCAATTGAATCTGATGGTGGCGGATTTAATCCTTCTGGTTTTGGAATGGATGCATCGGATGAAAAATTGGCTCGATTTCAATCCTGGGTTACACTCTTTAAACCATATGGAGTCCGTGAATTTACAAAAGGTGGTGGTGGAGTCGATATTTCATTTCTAAAGTCGCTTAATGTTCCATTGATTGGACTCTCAAATGATAGTCAGATTTATTTCGACTTTCATCACTCAGCCAATGATGTTCTGGAAAATGTCCATGAACGCGAGTTACAATTGGGTTCGGCATACATCGCAGCACTTATCTACCTTCTCGATAAATATGGACTCTGATTCTACAAATTCTAAACAAGCATTAAAGAATTGTTTACATTTGCGCTGTTTGTAATTAATCTAAATTAGAATAATGACCCTTTTTGATCTTGAACAGGGCGATATCGCTCTGATAGTCAAAGTAAAAGGACGTGGAGCGTTCCGAAAACGTATCATTGAAATGGGTTTTATTCCTGGTAAAGAAATCAGAGTTGTAAAGAAAGCTCCTCTTAAAGACCCAATTGAGTATAATATCCTTGGGTACAATGTTTCTCTCCGGAACTCAGAGGCAAAATACATAGAAGTTGTTACAGAACGATCTCAAAGTACAGAAGCTGAAGAAACTCTTCAGCTTCCTACTACTTTCGATCTTCTTCACCATAACAGGGTTCCTCATGATCACAGGAAAGTTATTAATGTTGCCTTAGTTGGTAATCCGAATTGTGGCAAAACAACTCTTTTCAATCATGCTTCTGGCTCAAGGGAAAGAGTTGGTAATTACAGCGGAGTTACTGTTGACGCAAAAGAAGCCAGGTTTAAAATTGGCGAATACACAATAAACTTTATCGACTTACCTGGTACTTACTCATTATCGGCATATTCACCCGAAGAACTTTTCGTACGGAAATACATTACAGAAAGCTATCCCGACATTGTGCTTAATGTAGTCGACGGTTCTAATCTTGAAAGAAATCTGTATTTAACTACTCAACTCATTGACCTCGATGTGAGAGTAGTCATGGCCCTCAACATGTATGATGAATTACAGAAAAGCGGCAATAAACTTAACTATAACAGGCTTGGTAAATTAATTGGTATACCTGTGGTTCCTGTGATTAGTTCTAAAGGAAAAGGAATTACCCGCCTTCTTGAACGCATCATTGAAGTTTTCGACGATAGGGATGAAACCTTGCGTCATATCCACATTAACTATGGTCAGCCACTTGAAGATTCAATATCTGCCATACAGCAAAAACTGAAAATTTCCGGGAACTACATTCTTACCGACAAAATCTCATCCAGATTTCTGGCAATAAAACTTTTAGAGAAAGATATGGATGCGCGGCTGCGTATTCGGGAAAGTTCCAATGAAGCTGATATCGCATCAACCGTTGATGCAGAAATTAAACGAATCGAAAAGGAGTATTCTGGCGAATGTGAATCGCTTGTAACCGATGCAAAGTATGGCTTTATCGGTGGGGCATTAAGAGAAACACTAACACCTGGACAAGAAGAAACTGTAAAAAAAAGCGAAATTATCGATATCTTTTTTACGCATAAACTATGGGGAATTCCTGTCTTTATATCGTTTATGTGGTTTTCCTTCTATTTTACTTTTCAAATCGGAAAATTTCCAAAGGCATGGATAGAAGCAGGAGTAGGTGCCATTTCCCATTTTATTGAAAAAACAATGAATAATGGAATGCTTAAAGAATTGCTTATTCAGGGAATAATTGGCGGAGTTGGTGGAGTTATTGTTTTTCTTCCGAATATTCTCATCCTCTTTTTGTTTATCTCTCTGATGGAAGACAGTGGATATATGGCCAGGGCAGTTTTTATTATGGATAAGGCAATGCATAAAATAGGGCTTCATGGTAAATCATTTATCCCAATGCTTATGGGATTCGGATGCAATGTTCCTGCTATTTTATCTACCAGAATCATTGAAAGCCGCCGAGATCGCCTGCTTACTATGCTCATAAACCCTTTTATGTCGTGCAGTGCCAGGTTACCCGTTTACATTCTTCTGATCAGTGCATTTTTTACAGCCTATCAGGGCACTGTATTATTTGTTATTTATCTCACTGGAGTTGTGATCGCAGCCTTATCAGCATTGCTTTTCAAGAAAACAATATTCCGAAAGGAAGATATGCCCTTCGTTATGGAACTTCCACCATACCGCGTTCCAACTGCCAGAAGCCTTGTAAAACACATGTGGCATAGAGCCGAACAATACCTAAAAAAAATTGGTGGTATTATACTCATTGCCTCTGTAATTATATGGGCATTAGGTTACTTCCCTCGGGAATCAAATCCTGAAACTAGTCTGGCCCAGCATCAGCAAAACTCATATATCGGCAAAATCGGCAAGTTTATTGAACCCGTTATGGCTCCTCTGGGATTCGACTGGAAAATGAGCGTCGCAATTGTAACAGGAATTGCTGGAAAGGAAATTGTGGTTGGTACTATTGGTGTGCTGTACCAGGCTGACCCCTCAAAAAATGCAGGGGAAACTTCGCTTGTACATAAGCTTCAGGATCAAACATATACCGATGGTCCAAAACTTGGTAAAAAGGTTTTTAATCCGGTTGTCGCCTTTTCATTTATGATGTTTATTCTCATCTATTTCCCTTGTATGGCTGTAATAGCTGCAATCAGAAAAGAATCTGGAAATTGGAAATGGTCATTATTTTCAATCTGTTATACAACTTTTTTAGCATGGTCAGTGAGCTTTCTTGTTTACCAGATCGGGAATATCCTTTTTCTTTGATTTGGAATTATTTCAATAGTATAGAAATATAAAATCAGGTTGATTGGTTTAATTGATTTTATATATTTGCACTTCATCCATTTGGTAATGTCTATATATTATGATAAATATACTTGTTGTTGAAGATAATCAGATTAACCAAAAAATCCTAAGCGCTTTCCTCAGGAAATTTAAAATGGATTTCTCTATTGTAGGAAATGCCGCTGAAGCTCTGAGAAAAATTGAAGACGAACCTTTCGATTGTATCCTGATGGATATCACACTTCCGGATTTTGATGGAATTGAAACTTCAGAAAAAATTCGACGCAAAGAGAATATGCTCGGAATTTATACTCCTATAGTTGCTGTAACTGCCAGTGTACAAGCTGGTGACAAAGAAAGAATTCTGGCCTCCGGTATTGATTATTACATTCCAAAACCTGTTAATGAACAAAATCTTTTTGAGGTATTGTTTAAAATTTATGGATGCAAAATTGCCAAGGAATCTGCTGAAAAAAAATCAGGTTCTATAACTAATAATCAGAACACAAATATGCAGGAAAACATCATCAACAAATTGTACTTTGACGATAATTTTCAATATTTCGATAAAGAAACCGTACTTGAGATTATCGATCTATATTTAACAGAATATCCTGAAAGGATTATTAAACTTGAGAAACATATCGCTGAAACTGATCTTAAGTCGTTGCGGGAAACTGCTCACAGCCTCAAAGGTGTTATAAGTTATTTTGGTGCACCTACCCTGCTCGATCTCATTCGAAAAATAGAAGAAGATAGCAGAAATGGTATTTTTGAAAATATACCTTCCCTTTTTGAGGAGTTTGTGAAACTTGGTAGTAGAATGATTGAGGAACTTAACGTTCTGCGCAGGGATTTTGTCTGAAATAGTAAATTTGAATCAATTTACTTAGTTTTCTTAATAGTTTTATCACCCGAGTCAAGTCGCTTTAGTCCAGCTAGTGCTAACGTATATCCCGGCCTCAATTCTATTGCTTTATTATAATCAGTTCTGGCTTTCTCAACATCTCCTGCAAGCTCAAGTGAATATCCCCTATTATAATAGGCCTCAACATAGGCAGGATCAATTTGGATCGCACTCGTAAAATACTGACATGCTTTGTCATACACTCTCAGAAAATACATGTGAATGTAACCCATATTAAAATAGGCAAACTTATAATTCGGATCTGTTTTAACAATTTTATTGTACAACTCAAGAGCCTTGTTCAAATCGTCAGTTTCCTGGTAATACATCCCTTCAAAGTAAAGCGCCTCAGCACTTGAAGGTTTTATTCTCAATGCATTATTAAGGTAGTCGAGTGCTAGCTTGTTCTTTTTTACACTGTACAACATGCCCAGTTGAATGTAAGCTTCGTAATAATTCTGGTTCAGATCAATTGATTTCTGATAACTCTTGATAGCACCTACAGTATCACCTCTTTCCTTGAACGCAAATCCCCTGATAAAGTGAGCCTTA
Organism: uncultured Bacteroidales bacterium; assembly: GCA_903923925.1. Lineage (GTDB taxonomy): Bacteria > Bacteroidota > Bacteroidia > Bacteroidales > CAIXZF01 > CAIXZF01. The sequence continues at coordinate 30,594 of CAIXZF010000039.1, read as the reverse complement.
GCAATATTGGGATCAACATCCAAAGCCTTCTGAACATACATAAATACCTGGGTATAATCGCGAAAATACAGATTTAACTCTGCCATTTTTAAATAGGCTTCAGTCTCTTCACTATTAAGATCAATGGCTTTCTGTAGAGCTTCCCTGCATAATTTTGCCTTTCCCATTACAAGATAAGCATCTGCCTGAGCAACATAATATTTTGAATTTCCTGGTTTTAAGCGTATTGCATGATTAGCATCTTCAATAGCCTTTCCGGCATCTTTATGCTCAAGCCAGAACTGTGCCCGCTGATAATAAAGTTCAGGATTCAGAGAGTCCACACCAATCTGAGCAGTTACTTTTGCTATTTCCGGCGGTAAATCTGTGCGTAATGGTGTTTGTGCCTCATTTTTACCACCTTTACAGGCAAAAATACCTATCAATATACTGAATATCAAAACTTTAAAAACAGGTCTCATCATTTTTTTGTTTTAACTTTTCCTTCTCAAAGGTAAGATGAAATATAATTGCATCAATCCTCCAGTATAAGCAACTTCTTTATTTTCCCTGGCTGCGCCCAATTCATAGTGCCATCCATTTTAAGCGATAATAAATATTCCATTATCTGCTTATCACCAAGTGCCTTGCAGATTCGATCTGCCTCCTCCTCGCTTTCGCAGGGTATAAACGACTGTAACGACTGTCCTGCCTGCCATTGTCCTGAAAAAATCTTTGGAAGAAAAAGCTTTCTCCCATACGATTCCCAGACTATCTTAAAAGAGGCAAAATTATACTCCCCTACTCCCAATAATGCCCACCAGAATCCCCTGTTAATCAATGACTTAATATATGGACCTTTGCGTTTAATCAAAATTTCCCTCTTCAAATTAAAATAGGCTAACAGAGTAGGATATTTTAATAACTCATTCATTCCTAATGGTTTATTTTCCAATGTATAAGGTAGTAATACCCATTTTTTCGGAACAATGAGTTCTTCTTTAAAATTCGTTTTGTCGATAAGAGGGAATACAAATTGCCGAGGAACTCTTAATGTATTCCTTCTATTCGAAATCTGGCAGTATCCTCCTTCAAGAAGTTTATAATTGTCGAAAAAGTAAATATCATTGGCTCCACATGTATTCAATCCTTGTCGGGGAATCGATTTTTTTGGAATCTTTATTAAATTAAAATCCTTAAGTGGGTCCGCCTTTTTTTCCGGCAAAATGCTTAGCGAATTGGTTGGATCCAATAATGGCCTGGCATAATGCTGCTCAAAAATTCCATTATTATAATACTGATAATCAACTGGATAATTTGTTATTGCATCCCTCTTAAAATTCACCAGGCCATACCTGGTATTAACCCCTTTAAATACTTCAGCTTTCTCCAGATCATATACTTTTCTTAGCGCATACCTGGTTTCACAAATAGTGAATTTTCTGAATTGCATGCTTGCCCCTTCATTTAACAATAAAGATAATGGCATGAAAAACCAGGCTTCTCCGCCTGCTTTAAGATTGCAATAAATAGTTTTCTGAATTATTAGTGCTGCTATATCAATTCGTGAACCACCAAGCAGTAATTTCCTTCTATCCTCTACCAAACCATATTTAAAAAAACTATCTTTAACTCTTAATTTATATTCTTCAGGCAAATCAACATAATTCTGCCAGGGTGGATTTCCAAAAAGAATATCAAATTTTAAATCCTGTTTAAGGAATAATATATCGCTATTCAAAAACTGATTTTCTGAAAACTCTATGGAATACTGATCACGCATTCTTTTTTTAAATGCAACGAAAAAACCGGTATTCAGCTCAACTCCATATAAATTATTAACAGGTAATTTATTGATATTTACACCTTTACTCTGCCCATAAAGAAGGAGGGCTTCTAAAAGCCCTCCTTCTCCCATTGTTGGATCGAAAATAGTTGCCCCTTCAATCCACTTTTCAAAAATACCGGATTGAGCAATTGCAAAAACTGCCCACTCCAGCGGAGTGAAAAAAGCACCAACTTTCAGCTGTTCCTCTTTTAATGACACCTGCTCTATTTCTTCGTTCTGAGAGCTTCCATCACTTTTATTTCAAGTTCGGCAGTCAGTTCAGGATTGTCCTGCAAAAGCTGTTTAAGAGCATCCCTGCCCTGTCCAAGCTTGGTTTCTCCGTAACTGTACCAGGATCCGCTTTTTTTTATGATGCCAAACTCAGTTCCTATATCAATAATCTCGCCTAACTTTGAGATGCCTTCTCCATAAATTATATCAAACTCTGCCTGTTTGAATGGTGGGGCTACCTTGTTTTTTACAACTTTCACTCTGGTTCTTCCACCAACAATGCTTTCACCATCTTTTATCTGCTGTATACGCCTGATATCAAGCCTTACAGAGGCATAAAACTTCAAGGCATTTCCACCTGTTGTGGTCTCAGGATTGCCGAACATTACGCCGATTTTCTCCCTTAACTGGTTGATAAAAATACAGGTACTATTCGTCTTACTAATTGTGGCAGTTAACTTACGCAGCGCCTGAGACATCAGTCTGGCCTGTAAACCAACTTTGGAGTCTCCCATTTCACCTTCAATCTCACTTTTGGGTGTAAGTGCTGCTACTGAGTCGATTACAATTACATCTAAAGCACCAGACCGAATAAGGTTTTCAGTAATCTCCAATGCCTGCTCTCCATTATCTGGTTGCGCAATGTATAAATTCTCAATATCTACGCCGAGTTTTTGTGCATAAAACCTGTCGAATGCATGCTCTGCATCAATAAAAGCGGCCAGGCCACCTCGTTTTTGCGCTTCAGCAATAACATGGATTGCTAGTGAGGTTTTACCGGATGCCTCCGGACCATAAATTTCAACTACCCTGCCTCTTGGTAAGCCTCCAATACCCAATGCCACATCCAAACCAATTGATCCGGTAGGAATAAATTCCATTGCCTCGATAGCTTCGTCACCTAATTTCATGACGGCTCCCTTACCATATGCCTTCTCAATTTTATCCAGGGTAAGCTGTAATGCCTTCAGCTTTTCCTTGTTTTCATTGTTCTCCTTTGCCATTGTTTTTTTAATTAATTAGTTAACAGTATGTTATAAAATTCGTTTGGGGTCTTACTTCAACCCATAAATATAGACGGAAGTAACACCCCAAAACGGACTTGTTTATAAATATTTTTTTTACTTCAAAATCTGCTCACTATGTTTTTTTGTATCAACCTTAGTGATAACTTCCTCAATTACACCACCTTCTGAGATTATAAAGCTTGTTCTGTGGATACCATCGTAAGTCTTTCCCAAAAACTTTTTCGGCCCCCAGACCCCGTAATCCTTGATAACTTTTTTATCAACATCCGAAATCAAAGGGAAAGGAAGTGCATATTTATCAATAAACTTCTGGTGAGATGCCTGGCTATCTGCACTTACTCCTATAACAACGTACCCTTTTTCAAGCAATTGATCGTAATTATCCCTCAAACTGCAGGCTTCTGCCGTACAACCTGGTGTACTGTCTTTCGGATAGAAATATAAAACTACCTTTTTCCCAGAATAATCTTTAAGAGATATGCTGTTTCCTTTTTGATCTGTTGCGTTAATATCAGGAGCCTCATCTCCTGGTTTCAGAGTTGTCATCTTGCTTAATTTTTAAATGGTTATGTATTCAATAAACAGATATTCCACGGAACTGTTCAACATAAACAGAAACAATCCTAAACAGGAATAATCTTTTGATAGTAATCACATAGTCCTGTCAAAGCACATTCCGCACATTTTGGTTTCCTTGACTGGCATATATACCTCCCATGCAGAATTAACCAATGGTGTGCTAAGGGAATTTTTTCGTCGGGTATATGTTTAATAAGCTGTATCTCAGCTTGATAAGGATTTTTTGCTCCTATGGTTAAACCAATTCTCGCTGAAACCCTAAACACATGTGTATCAACAGCCATTGCTGGCTTATTAAATACAACAGAAGCTATAACATTGGCAGTTTTGCGCCCTACTCCAGGTAATTTTTGTAACTCATCAACATCCTCCGGAACTTCTCCATGGAATTCACTTAGTAGCATCTGAGCCATTCCTAGCAGATTCTTCGATTTATTATTCGGATAGGAACAACTTTTAATCATTTCAAATATTTCCTCCTGTTTTGCTGCAGCCAGAAATTCAACCTCCGGAAAACGTTCAAAAAATGGTACTGTAATGATATTCACACGTTTATCTGTACATTGTGCTGATAAAATAACAGCTACAATTAATTGATACGGATCTCTGTAAATAAGCTCAGTTTCTGCTTCCGGCTGATGCTCACTGAAATATTCAATTAGTCTTTTGTATCTTTCTTTTAGAGTCATACCACAAATTCAGGAAATACATTGGTCAACTAATATACTAAAATAATAATTGCATGACTGGTTAATTACTAAACTGATACATTTCCACATTAAAAAAGGCCGGTTTCTTTCGAAACCAGCCTTTCCCTTTTTTTGATTCTTTTAATTCAACACCATTGAAAATTTATCTCCAACAGCTGTTTTTACAATTAACAATGAGGCGGAATAACTCAGGATATTTCGGATTACCCAATCTGAAGGCCTGGCTTTCATTTTTTCAACTTCCTCATTATTAGTAGTTTGTAGATCAGAATCATAAGAAAATTCAGGTGTAAAGTTTTCGTTCATAGAATACATTTAGGTTTTACTATGCATCTTAAACGAAATAATAATCCTGATATTTTACCCCTGAACTAATTTATACAGTTAAAATAATATCTTTCTCAATTGCCAGTTTCCTGAGATTAATCAAAGCATAACGCATTCTTCCCAGAGCTGTGTTTATACTCACTTCGGTCTGCTCCGCAATATCCTTGAAACTCATGTCCTGATATGCCCGCATTAAAAGTACTTCTTTCTGTTCTGGTGGTAAAAATTCAATCATCTTCCGTACATCTTCATAAATCTGATCCATAATCATCTGATGTTCAACAGAATCATCAGTGTACTTTATTGTATTGAAAATGTCAAAATCATTATCCTTCACATCAATAACAGGAATTCTTTTAGCCTTGCGGAAATGGTCAATAATCAGATTATGCGCAATCCTCATCGCCCATTGAATGAATTTGCCTTCCTCCTTGTAGGTTCCCCCACGCAAAGTGTTGATTACTTTAATAAACGTATCCTGAAAAATGTCATCAGCAAGTGCCTTGTCTTTAACAGTCATTAGGATATACGCGAATATCCTGCTTTGATGACGGCTAATAAGTTTTTCGAGACAAGATTCGCTACCGTTCAGATATTTGTTGATCAATTCCTGATCAGTCATGGAATGGGAACTCATACTACCCCCTTTTTGTTTAGTTAAACGTAATTAATTGAAAGGGTAGAATTTATTCGATAGCGACTCTCCTGTAGGTTAATATGTGACTATTATGAATTGCAAATGTAGTTTTCTATCACAAATGCAGAGCAAAAATAAGCAACTAAATTACAGATTGCAAGTTTTACGCTAATTTTGTGCAGAAAAATTTTCAAAATGCTTGTAGATGTAACAAAACTCGACCCTAAAAAGTTCATTATCGTTAAAGGTGCCAGGGTCCACAACCTAAAAAACATCGATCTCGCAATACCCAGGAACAAACTTGTTGTGATAACCGGACTGTCCGGATCAGGAAAATCCTCTCTTGCATTCGATACTATATATGCCGAAGGGCAGCGCCGATATGTTGAAAGCCTCAGCTCCTACGCCAGACAGTTCCTTGGACGTATGAACAAACCTGAAGTGGATTACATCAAAGGAATTTCCCCGGCAATTGCAATTGAACAAAAGGTGAATAGCAGGAATCCCCGGTCAACAGTGGGGACATCTACCGAAATTTATGAATACTTTAAACTGCTTTTCGCAAGAATAGGTAAAACCTACTCCCCCGTTTCAGGAGAAATTGTTCAAAGAGATACTGTCGGAATTGTTACCGATTACATTTTAAACCTGCCGGCCCTGGTTAAAGTTTCTATTTTTTCTCCTCTTATCCTAAAAAATGGAAGAACAGTTACTGAACAACTTTCTGTCGTACTCCAACAGGGATTTAGCAGAATTCTTATTAAAGGTGAACTGCAAAGAATTGAAGATGTATTAAATAGCCAGTTGACTGATTGTTTATGTGATGATTGTAAAATTGTGATCGATCGATTTGCTCTCGATAAACTCGACCCTGATCTGTCAGGTAGAATTGCAGACTCCGTTCAGACAGCATTTTTTGAAGGTGAAGGAATTTGCAAACTCGAAATTATTGGAAATGATGATGAAAAAAGTGAAAAATCATTTAGCAACAGATTTGAAGCAGATGGAATAAGCTTTGAAGAACCTTCTGTTAACCTTTTCAGCTTCAACAATCCTTACGGTGCTTGCAAAACCTGTGAAGGTTTTGGCTCTGTGATTGGAATCGACGAAGACCTGGTGGTTCCAAATAAAAGTCTTTCTGTTTACGAAGATTGCATTGCCTGCTGGCGGGGTGAAAAAATGAGTGAATACAAGGACAACTTTATTATCAATGCATATAAATTTGATTTCCCGATACATAAACCTTATTTTGAGTTGAATGAGGCTCAGAAAAAGCTCTTATGGAAAGGGAATAAACAAATTACTGGTATAGATGAGTTCTTTAAGCACATAGAGGAACAAACCTATAAAATCCAATATCGTGTAATGCTTTCTCGTTACAGGGGTAAAACTGTTTGTCCTGATTGTGCTGGCACAAGGCTGAGATTGGATGCAAATTATGTTCTGGTTTCAGGAAAATCCATGAGGGAACTTGTTCTGATGCCTATTGATAAACTTCTTGAGCTTTTTGCCGTAATAAACCTGAATCCTCATGACCAGAAAGTAGCCAGAAGGTTGATAACAGAAATTACTTCCCGACTTAACTTTTTATGTGATGTCGGTCTTGGTTACCTCACACTTAACCGCTTATCCTCCTCACTCTCAGGTGGCGAATCTCAGCGAATCAATCTTGCAACTTCCCTGGGCAGCAGCCTTGTCGGATCAATGTATATTCTTGACGAACCTTCAATCGGACTTCATCCCAGAGATACTCACAGGTTAATTAAAGTGCTGAAACAACTCCGTGATATTGGCAATACTGTTATAGTTGTTGAACACGATGAAGAAATTATGCGCGCTGCAGATCATATCCTTGACATTGGTCCGCTAGCTGGCAGTCATGGTGGAGAACTCGTATTCTCAGGTAGCATTTCTGAAATACTTAAAGATGATAAAAGCCTCACTTCAAAGTACCTGAATAAAAGTCTTGAAATCGAAACTCCACTGAATCGCAGAAAATGGAAAGAGTTCATTTCAGTGCATGGTGCAGCAGAAAATAATCTCAAAAATTTAAATGTCAGGTTTCCCTTAAAAGTTTTAACTGTAGTTTCTGGAGTGAGCGGTTCAGGCAAAACCTCCCTGGTTAAAAAGATTCTATATACAGCCTTAAAGAAACATTATGGAGGCTATGGCGATAAAACCGGGCGCTTTGACAGATTAAGCGGCGACATGTATCGGGTTTCGGATGTTGAAATGGTCGATCAGAATCCAATTGGAAGATCAACACGTTCAAATCCTGCTACTTATGTAAAAGCTTATGATGAAATCCGTGCGCTTTTTGCCGATCATCCTTTGGCAAAAACAAGAAATTACAAACCCGGATATTTCTCATTCAATATTGAAGGTGGACGTTGTGAAGAATGTGAGGGCGAAGGAATTGTAAAAATCGAAATGCAATTCATGGCAGATATTAGCCTTGTTTGCGAAAGTTGCGGAGGGAAGCGTTTCAAAGATGAAGTCCTGGATGTTAAAATCAATGAAAAAAGTATCAGCGACATTCTGTACCTAACTATTGATGAGGCAATTGAGTTTTTTTCTCTTCCGAAAAAACCTACAAACACAGAAAAAAAGATTGTTGAAAAACTAAAACCCCTGCAGGATGTTGGACTCGGCTATCTCAAACTTGGACAGTCGAGCAGTACACTTAGCGGTGGAGAGGCTCAGCGCATCAAACTGGCATTTTTCCTTTCAAAAGGAATATCTGATAAACCTACTATGTTCATTTTTGACGAGCCAACAACTGGTCTTCATTTTCATGATATCCATAAATTACTCCTGGCTTTCGATGCACTGATTGAAAAAGGTCATACCGTTATCGTAATTGAACATAATCTTGAAGTCATCAAATGTGCCGATTGGATTATCGAACTGGGCCCGGATGGTGGCGAACATGGAGGTGAAATCATTTTTGAAGGGACTCCGGAAGGTTTAGTAAAAATTAATAATTCTGAAACAGCCGTTTTCCTTGAGAAGATTATCTCAAATAAATCCTGAGAAAATTACTGCATTTTTGACAAGGTAATAATAGTAACTTCAGCGGGGCAGTTAAAACGAACCGGCATTCCGCTTACCCCTGCTCCTCTTGATGTATACCCAGTCATCTTCCCTATTTTCCATAGCCCCTGATTGAATTTTTTTCCCTCAAACTGATGACTTACCAAGGGGAAGCCTTCCTTTAAGCATATCTGACCACCATGAGTGTGTCCACATAAATAAAGGTTATAGTTATTTGCTGAAGCTATTTTAGCTAATTCAGAAGTATGAACCAGGGCAATTTTAAAATCATATCCTCTGGTTTCCAGGCACAGCATTGCTTGTTCAGTATAATAGTTAAAGGGATCATCAGTGCCCGTAACAAGGATCTTCTGTCCGTCCTTTTCTATCTCAACAGATTCATTGATTAAAAGCTCAAAGCCTGTTTCACTTGCATACTGAGCCATTAAAAAGGTATCGTGATTGCCCAAAACGGCAAAACTTCCGTACGGAGCCTTGATGTAACAGGAAAGTATTTTTAATGGTTTAAGGATATGACCAATGCTCCCAGAGATATCTTTTCGATAATCGCCTGTCAGAAAGCACAAATCAAACTTCAGGTATTTAATTTTTTTTGCTAAAATCGATGCGAATCCTGGAATGCTATCAATGTGTAAATCAGATAAGTGCATAACTCTGAATCCATCAAAAGCTTCAGGAAGATTCGGATATTCTAAGGTAATTTCAGCAATTTGAATAGTTTTAGCATTACCATAACCTTTTCTGTAATACCCTGTTATTTTCAATACAAATCCAAAAATATTCAACAATCGAACAAACAAATTCCAGTGACTTCGGCTTTTTTTTCCGTTTTTATTTCGTAAAAACCCAATATTTTCCAAGACAGAACGGGTAGATGCCCAAATTAAATGCTTCTCTTTCCTTGTTTCATAATCATCTATAAATCTGTACATATCCTGAAGATTTGGAAGTGAGCAACCATCAAGGTTTGAATTTTATACAAAAAAAATATTATAAAAAGACCTCCGACAGTCTGCTTCTCAGCAAACATTCGGAGGTAAGAAAGCTTTCAATGCAAAACCTCTTTGCATTAAGAACTAAAGATACTACATATTACTACTCAATGCAAGTATTTTCTAAAATATAATTTTTATTTCTGGAACTAGAATTAGTTTTACACTGATTCTAAAGGAAAAGCCCCTGCAAATAATTAGTTTGCAAGGGCTTATTTTTACTTTGTAGCGTGGACGAGAGTTGAACTCGTGACCTCCGGGTTATGAATCCGACGCTCTAACCAACTGAGCTACCACGCCATTTTTGAGGGTGCAAAAATACAAATTTATTTTTCACATCCAAATGCAGAGGCCATAATCCGTCCCTATTCATTATTTCCAGTTTCATATTAACATAAAATTAATCATTTATTATTGATCTCGTGTGAATTAAGATTGTGTAATCAAAAATTTGCCTTTTTCGCCAATTCTGATTACATTCGTTAGATAATTGCCTGCTATTATGTCTAAAACATTAAAACTAATAAAACTTGATCCCTGGCTTGAACCGAATGCCGGAGATATCGAAAACCGCTTCAATCGATTTAATGATCGTTTGCTGGAAATTGAACATGACCACGGAAGTCTCCTGAAATTTGCCGATGGATATAACTACTTTGGAATAAATTACGATTCAGCACGCAAAGGCTGGACCTACCGTGAATGGGCACCCCTGGCATCCGAACTTTTCCTTTTTGGTGATTTCAATGGCTGGCGGCGATTTACACATCCAATGGTAAAAAACAACTACGGTGTATGGGAGATCTTTCTGGACGAAAAAACATATAAAGACAGTTTTACACATGGCAGCAAAGTAAAAGTTCTGGTAAATTCTCCCGCAGGTATTCGCGAACGTATTCCTGCATATATAAAAAGAGTTGAACAAGATGATGAAACTAAAAATTTTACCGGGCAGGTCTGGATTCCAGGTAAATACGACTGGCAACAGGATAATTTCAAATTAAAATTATCGGATCCCCTTTTTATTTATGAAAGTCACGTTGGAATGGCTCAGGAAAAAGAAGGAACCGGAACTTACAAGGAGTTTAGCGAAAATATCCTGCCGAGAATTAAAAATCTTGGTTACAATGCGATCCAGCTAATGGCTATAATGGAACATCCTTATTATGGCTCATTTGGATATCATGTAAGTAATTTTTTTGCACCATCTTCTCGATTTGGCACACCAGAGGAACTAAAAGACCTTATTCGGGAAGCCCATAAAATGGGAATAGCCGTCATTATGGATGTTGTTCATTCCCATACTGTAAAAAATATTCTCGAAGGTCTTAATGAATTTGACGGGTCAGACTGTCAGTACTTTCATTCCGGCGACAGAGGCCTTCATCCACAATGGGATTCGAAGCTTTTCGACTATGGTAAACGAGAAGTACTTAGATTCCTTCTTTCGAACCTGAAATACTGGATGAAGGAATTCCATTTTGATGGATTCCGCTTCGATGGTGTTGGATCTATGATGTATTACCACCATGGCAATGAACCGATTGATGACAGAAATAAGTACTTTACACTTGGAGTTGAATACGATGCAATTACCTACCTTCAGTTAGCTAATCAATTGGTGCACTCGATTAATAAGCATTGCATTACCATAGCTGAGGATGTAACAGGTATGCCGGGTTTGTGTGCACCTGTTAATGACGGTGGTATTGGATTTGATTACCGTCTTGGAATGGGTATTCCGGACTTTTGGATCAAACTTCTTGAGGACCAGAAAGATGAAGACTGGAGTATCGAGGAAATCTGGCATGTGCTAAACGACCGCCTCCCCTATGTAAAAACAATCGCATATTGCGAATCTCACGACCAGGCACTTGTTGGTGATAAAACAATTGCTTTCAGACTTATGGATAAGGATATGTACTTTCATATGTCAGTTAATGATACCACACTTGTTGTTGAAAGAGGAATTGCGCTTCATAAAATGATACGGTTGATTACAATTGCACTTGGCGGACAAGCCTACCTGAACTTCATGGGCAATGAATTCGGACATCCTGAATGGATAGATTTCCCAAGAGAGGGCAATGAATGGAGTTATAAACATGCCCGTCGACAATGGTCATTAGCTGATGATAATCAATTACGCTATTTTTTCCTTCAGGATTTTGATATTGCGATGATCAAACTCGCCGGGAAATACAATCTTCTTAGCGATAATTTTGCTCAACAACTCAATGCAGATGAGGAAAATAAAACGCTGGTCTTTGCAAAATCAGATCTTGTTTTTGTTTTTAACTTTCACCCTGTTAATGCAATTCCTGAGTATGAATTCTTTGTTAATAATCCGGGTAAATATCGCATTATTCTAAATACCGACAATGCCGAATTTGGCGGTTTAGCCAGGATTGATGAAACTATCGACTATTTCTCTACTTACGATTCCGGACGGAATATCAACCTGTTGAAAATCTACAACACAAATCGTACTGCTATCGTTTTGAAGCGGATTGATTAATCTTTTTTGTAAGAGGGTAAAGACTTTGCAAGATTGAATCTTTTGCAGGAGCTGAAGAAACAAGCCTGTTTTTAAGCACTGCTATAGTAATCCTGTCTTCAGGAATCCGGATTAAAAGGCTCTGGAACCCTTCCCACCATCCTGCATGGTATATAACCTTTACATCACCCCAATAAAACATTCTCCACCCATAACCGTAGTTTTCTCTTGCTTCTGCTTTTTTACCCTTAGGTTCAAAGGCTTCATTGAGAGTTTGATCTTTTAATAATTTTCCATCATATAAGGCCTGGTCCCATTTAAACAGATCTTCAACCGAAGAATAAATATCCTTGTCACCTATAACACCATCAAGAAAAGTAGTGCCAACACTCCTTCTTCCCCTTGAATAACCTGAGGCTGACCTTTGTTTACGTTGATCATCCTCCGTGGCAAGGTATGTGTCATTCATCCCCAAAGGTTTGAAAATATTAGAATGTAAAAATGATGCAAATGGCACTCCTGAAACCTTCTCAACAATTGATGCAAGAATCATATATCCAGTGTTACTGTAGTCAAACCTTCTGTCTGGCGGAAAATATACTGGTGGTTTAACCACTTTCATTAATGAGATAGCAAATGCGTTGTTAATTGGTTTAACTTTATCCTTAACATAGCTATCGCAGAAATAAATATAATTAGGTAAGCCCGAACGATGTTCCAACAATAAACGTATACTAATTCCATGATAAGGAAAATCAGGAAAAAACTTTTGCACACTGTCTTCGTAATTTAACAGTCCTTTTTCCTTTAATAACATAATCGAAGCCGAAGTAAATTGCTTTGATACAGATGCAAGTTGAAATGGTGTGGCAGTGGTCAGCAATGATTTATTTTGCAAATTGGCAAATCCAAAGGCATCCTTATAAACAGTTTTTCCATCCTGTCCAATAAGAACAGCTCCGCTAAATCCGCTTTTATGGGCGAGCTTTTCAAAATAGGTCTTTAATCTGCTTGCATTTTTGTCAATGCTTTTAAATTGATGGACAGATTTTAAAGTATCCTTGATAATTTCTGTTGAGGTTGGCCTGGATTTTGTGTTCTGGCAAGCAACAAATAGAAAAAGACCTAAAACAGAAAAAATAATTTTTTTTGGTAAATAATTAATATTCAATATTTAATACTTTTGTAAACTAGTTTAATTTTGTAAACTTTTCGGTGTCGAAAAATACATTAAACTTTTAATAAAGAAGTGAACACCTTGAAAATTAATATTTTTTAATTTTTCAAAGAAAATTTGGATTTTTAAAAAAATCCTGTACGTTTGCATAATTCAGTCTTGAATTCCTGTTACAAACTATAATTAACAGAAATGGTAAAAAAAAGGATTGTAATTAACTATGATAATTTGCCAACCGGAGTTTTGCAAGAAATTGAAAAACAATATCCTGAAGGTTGGGCTAATCATGTAATTAAGGTGCAAGGGGCAAAAGATAATTTCTTCTATGCTATTCTTGTCGATACTGAGGATATATCCTATTTGGTTAAAGTAAAGGTAAAGAAAGACCGCAAAGGAATAGATTCTGATGAAGACTTTCTACCTGACTTTGAAGAAATCAGCGGTCCTGATGCCGCAATTTCGCCAAATGACGAACCCTTTGCAGAACAAGCAGAAGAATAACTGCCTTTTTCGTTTTCAGAAAAATTTATTTATTCTTTTCTGATTCCTCATGATTTTCTAGAGGGAAAATGTTTAAATTGCCTCATTATTGCAATTAATATCTTCCTAATATGAAAATTGGAATCGAAGCTCAGCGTATTTTCCGGAAGAAAAAGCACGGAATGGATTATGTTGCTCTTGAACTAATCAGGAACATCGCCAAAATTGACCTCGAAAACGAATATGTCATTTTCGTTAAACCCGGAGAGGATGAAGCATGCTTCTCCGAAACACCCAACGTGAGAATTGTAAAAATATCAGGACCTTATCCTGTTTGGGAACAATTTAAACTTGCAGCAGCAGCTCAAAAAGAAGGTGTGCAGATCCTTCATTGCACCAGTAATACCGGGCCTATCAGATGTACTATACCAATCGTGCTCACCCTGCATGATATAATTTACATGGAATCAGTAAGTCTTTTTAAAAAAGGTTTTACCTGGTATCAGAAATTGGGAAATATGTACAGACGATTCGTTGTTCCCAAAGTTCTCTCTAATAGTACAAAAGTTATTACTGTTTCAGAATATGAAAGAAAACGAATTGCTGATTTCTTTGGATTTTCTTTTGATAAGGTATTAGCAATCTATAATGGAGTCGGAAATTACTTTAATCCAGTTTCCGATCTAATAGAATTAAAAAGGATAAGATTGAAATATAATCTACCTGAAAAATTCCTGTTTTTCCTGGGCAACACTGATCCTAAAAAGAATACTATTGGTGTTTTAAAGGCTCTTTCACAATTGTATACCAGGGGTGAAAAATACCGTATCCCTTTGGTAATGCTGGATTACGACAAAGATGCCCTTCAAAAAATGCTTTCTGACATTGGTGATCCAGAAATGATAAAAATGATAAAACTCGCAGGTTATGTTGTGAATACTGACCTACCTGCCATTTATAGTGCATGTTCAGTTTTTCTTTATCCATCTTTAAGGGAAAGCTTCGGAATACCTATGATAGAAGCAATGGCCAGCGGAGCACCATTGATCGCGTCCAATACATCCTGTATGCCCGAAGTTGCGGGAAACGCTGCCTTGTATATTGATCCCTTTAAACCCGATGAAATTACCGATGCAATCATAAAATTATTGGAGGATGATAGCTTGCGGATTGAACTCATCCAAAAAGGATTTGAAAGAGCAAAAGCGTTTTCCTGGCAAAAAATGGCTGAGGAAGTTATCTACCTTTATAAAGGAATTCTAAATAATAATTAATAATTCTAATTTACTGATTTAATGTACCTTATTATGCATTAATTAATAGTTTAGTTTAAATAAATATTTATCTTAATTTACCTCGACAAAAACTTTAAGTAATATGTTTATAGCATTGAAAATCACTTTCTGGCTCTTTCTTTTTGTTGTTATTTATGCCTATATAGGCTATGGAATATTGCTTTTCATTCTGATTAAACTAAAAAGATTACTATCAGGAGATAAAGATATTTTAGTTAAAGTTAATGATTATATGCCGGATGTAACTCTTTTTGTTACAGCATTTAATGAAAAAGATTTCGTTTCAATGAAAATTAAAAATTCATATGAACTTGATTATCCAAAGGAAAAAATAAAGTTTATCTGGATTACCGACGGATCAAACGATGGAACTCCTGATTTATTAAAGAAATATCCTGAAGTATCTGTATACCATGAAGATGCCAGAAGAGGTAAAATAATGGCTATGAATCGCGGGCTTCAATTTGTTAAAACACCTATTACAATTTTCTCTGATGCCAATACTCTTTTGGGTAAAGATTCTGTTAACCGGATAGTAGCACTTTTTGCTAACCCTAAAACAGGCTGTGTATCTGGTGAAAAGCGCATTATGACCAGTGAAGCTGAATCTGCAGCAGGAGCTGGAGAGGGCATTTATTGGAAATATGAATCTAAATTAAAACAATGGGATTCAGAACTTTATTCCGTTGTCGGAGCTGCTGGAGAGCTATTTGCTGTTCGGACTGAACTCATGCATGAAGTTGAACCAGATACCCTTCTGGATGATTTTATTATTTCTCTGAGAATCGCAATGAAAGGTTATACTATACAATATGACCCGGAAGCATACGCAATGGAAACTTCCTCAGCGAATGTTAAGGAGGAACTTAAACGTAAAATAAGAATTGCAGCAGGTGGTATTCAATCAGTTGTCAGACTAAGAGCTCTACTTAATATCTTTAAATACAGAACCTTATCCTTTCAATATATCTCCCATCGTGTGCTCAGATGGACACTTGCGCCTCTGGGCTTGTTACTTATATTCTTGTCAAACTTCGCTCTTGCAATACATGCCGGAATTTTATCCCTGTCGTTCTATCCAGTTCTGTTTGGATTGCAAATGCTGTTCTATATTTCAGCCCTAACAGGCTGGTATCTTCAGTCTAAACGGATAAAAGTAAAGGCACTGTTCGTGCCTTATTACTTCTTTATTATGAATTATGCTGTTTACCTGGGGTTCCTCCGGTATATTAAAGGAAAACAATCTGTAAACTGGGAGCGTGCAAAAAGAGCATCCTGAGTTTTAATTAATATCCAGGAGTTCAATTTCAAATATTAATGTCGTAAATGGAGGAATTTCCCCCGCAGAATTTTCACCATATCCAATGGATGATGGAATTATCAATTTTGCTTTACCTCCCTTTTTCATCATCAAAATACCCTCTTCAAATCCACGAATAACCTGCTTAGCACCTGTTTTGAATTCAAAGGGGGCACCTGCATCATAGGATGAATCAAAAGTCTTACCGTTGGTAAACATTCCTTTATAATTTACCTTTACTTTGTTACCAACTTTGGGTTGAATTCCATTGCCTTCCTGAAGCGAAATAAAGTACAGGCCAGATTGTGTGGGTTTCTCAGTTATCTTATTTCTTTCCAGGTACTTAGAAATGCTGTCTTTTTCTGTTTTCTTTGAAACATCATTTTTGCTTGTACGATCTTTCATGTAATTTACCTGCTCCTGTAAAACATCATTGGCAGCTTTAATAGCAAGCAATTTTACGTGAAAATTAAGATTCGTAGTTTTTTTAACAAAAGAAGGTAGCTTTTTCATCCCCAGTGTTTTAAGGTAAAATGAATCTGCTTTAAGAATAAAGGAGGCACTGTCACCTTTGCCCATCATTAAAAGGGCATGATTAAAATCAGCTGTAAATGAGGAATTTGCTAATGTATAAGTAAATTCATAACCATTCCTACGGCTATCAAATACTAAAGAATCTGCGGAAGTCCTGTAAACCATAGAAAGAGTTAATAAGTCGCCTGCAACAGGCTTTGCAGCATTTTTTACAGTTTTATGGAATTTATATTGAATACCCGAAGCCGACTTCTGATATTCCTGGGATTTCCCTGCCATTGTAATGAAAACTAAACCTGAAACCATTACAAACCAAAACTTTACATTTCTTGTTATCATTATAATCGTTTTAATAGTAAATAAAAAATCCATTAACTGGGAGTGAATTCGTCCGACAGTTAATGGATTCTCCATCACCGAATTGAATTATTTTTTTACTTCAACTTGCTTAACATCAAGAAGTTCAACATCAAAAACTAAAGTTGAGAAAGGAGCGATAGTAGGTGGAGCACCTCTTTCAGCATATCCTAATTTTGAAGGGATAATCAACTTGGCTTTCCCGCCAACAGACATCAAAGCGATACCTTCATCCCAACCTTTAATTACCTGACCTTTACCCAGATCAAATTCAAAAGGCTGGTTTCTATCAACAGAAGAATCAAATTTCTTACCATTCAATAAAGTGCCAGTATAATGAACTTTAACTTTAGTGCCGGCAATAGCAACTGGTCCTGTTCCTTTTTGAACCTCTACATAATATAATCCATTCTTGGTAGGCTTTGCAGTTATACCCTTTTCTTTAAGATATACTTTTAGTGCTGAGTCTTCTTTTGCTTTTTCCAGATCCTGCTTTTTAGTTTCCGCATCAAATTTGGCCTGAAGGTCTTTTTTAAACTCTTCGCCTGGCTGCATTTTCAGCATCTTTACGAAAGCTTTGACAACGCTGCCTTTTTTAATGTACCTGGGTAATTCTTTAACTCTGAAAGTTTTTAAGAATAATGAATCTGCGCTTAGTAAAAATACTGCACTATCTCCTGCCGACATTAATTGTAATCCTTCAAAAAGATCACCTTTATATGTTCGCTCCATAACCGGAAAAACATAAGGTGTAGGGCTTTTACGACTATCAAAGAAAATAGTGTCCGTTGCCTGATAATATGCAACTATCGTTACAAAGTCTGTTACGATAGGTTTTTTACCTTCCTTATTTTGAACAAAAAACTTGTATTTCAGTCCATTTGCAGTTTTCTCAACACCCTGCACATCTTGAGCATTGCTTGAGAAAAAAGTAAATAAACCTAAGGTACAAAGCCCAAGATATTTTATAATTTTATTTTTCATAATCATTTTATTTTCAATAATTTAAGTAAATTATCTAAAGTTTTAATTAAACTATTTCGCTGGACCGGTAGCAACCAATTCAACTTCAAAAACCAGAGTGGCATATGGAGGAATTGTACCGGCTCCACGTGAACCATAACCTAACCTGGAAGGAACAACCAATTTAGCTTTTCCGCCAACTTTCATCAACTGAATACCTTCATCCCAACCTGGAATTACCTGACCAGCTCCGAGTTCAAATTCAAAAGGTTTGCCATGTTTGGTAGAAGAATCAAATTCAGTGCCATCAAGTAACATCCCTTTATATTCAACTTTTACCTTGTCACCTTTGGCAGCTTTTGCACCTTTACCTTTTTTTACATCCATAAAAACGAGTCCACTTTCAAGAGGTTTCGCAGTGATTTTATTATCAGCAAGATATTTATCAATACTAACTTGCTCTTTTTCTTTCATTTCGGCCATTTCTTTCATTTGCTTCTCCATCATCTGTTTCTGCTCTTTTTCATAATCAGCCTTCTTTTGGATCTTCTCTAGCTTAATTCTGAAATAAAGATTTGATTTAGGCTGAATAAAATCTGGAAGTTTCTGAGCACGAACCGTTTTTAAGAAAAAAGAGTCGGCACTTATAATGAAAGTAGCGCTATCACCTTCGCTCATCATCCCAAAACCTTCATATATGTCACCCTTGAACTCAGATTTTGAAAGAGGAATACGGAAAGGTCCGGGATTATTGTGACTGTCGAACAAAACAGAATCTTTTTCTGTTTTAGTATCACGTACAGCATAAATAAGAATAGCGGTAAGCATATCACCTTCAACTGGCTTTACGCCTTCTTTATTCCTTTTATGGAACTTGTATAAGAGCCCATTGTCCGATTTCTTGAATCCTGAAGGTCCATCACCACAAGAGACAATAAATGCTGCTATCAGGATAGGAACAATGACAAATAAGAGTTTTTTCATTTTAATTTAATTTGTTGATTAATAATTATTTAATTGTTATTATTTAATTTATTAGTTTAACTCAAGTATTGAAATATCATAAACCAAAGTGGCTCTCTGCGGAATTTTCTTCTGATCTCCAAGTAAACCGAAAGCAAGATGCGAAGGTACTATAATTTTTGCTTGATCTCCTACCCGAAACATCATTATAGCCTCTTCCAAACCGTTGATTGTTCCACCCTTACCCAATTGAAACACTAAAGGACCTTCATTTTCAGAAGTGTAAATCTGTTGACCGCTAATAAGTTTAACAGAATAATTTATCTTCACAATCATTTCATTTCCAGCCTTTTTTCCTCTACCTGGCTTATATACATAATATCTCAGTCCTGTACCTGTTTTGGTCATTGGCAAATTATAACGCTTAATAAAGGCTTCTATCTGGTTTTCTTCATTCCGTACCATATGACTGTTAGCCCTCAGCATAGGTTCAGAAAGATCTTTTTCTGATATCTTTTGTTTTTCTATTTTTGTATTATAATTGCAAGAGACTAACAAACAAACACTTAGAATAAGAAATAAATATTTCATATTGCCTAATAAAAATAAGGAACTACGGAAATCAAATTTGTACACTAGCTAACTCACTTTTATAAGAAGGCAGTATAGCCTCAAACTGTTTTAATGTTTCCTCCATAGATTTCGTTGAATTTCCACCCGCGGCATTTCGGTGCCCTCCTCCTTCAAAATGTAGCCTGACAAGCTCATTTACCGAAAAATTACCCTTTGAGCGAAGCGATAACCGTATATGGTTTTCTTTCTCTGTAAATAAAACCGCCAATGAAACACCATCAATTGATAATGCATAATTTACAATGCCTTCTGTATCTCCAATCTGAAATTTGAATTTTTTAAGATCTTCTTTTGTGAGGAAAATATAAGCAGTGCTGAATTCAGGAAAAACTCGTAAACGTTCTGATAATGAATAACCTAACAGCCTCATCCGGCTTTCTGAATAGGTATCGTAAACAAGCCTGTGAATACGTTCACCATCAACTCCAAGTGCAACAAGATGAGCAGTCGCCAGGAATGTTTTTTCATAATTACAAGAATAACTGTATGAACCTGTATCAGTTATAATTCCAACATAAATGCATTCAGCCATTTCTCTGGTAATTGCTTCTTTGCCTGATATTTCTGATATCAAATCATATACAAGTTCTGAAGTCGATGAAACCTTTGTTTGAGACAATACAATGTCGAATGCTTCTACTTCAGGAATTGGATGATGATCTATTAAAATTCGCTTCCATGTTTTATTTTTAAACACTTCAGCTAGTTTCTCCATTCTATGTAAACTATTGAAATCCAAGCAACAAACTGTATCTGCTTCAAGTGATACTTTATGACATTTTTTTTCATCATGTTTGTATATAAGCATATCTTTTATTCCTGGTATCCATGCCAAAAAGGATGGGTAATCATTGGGAACAATAACATTTACTTCATGACCCTTGGAAATTAAATACTTATAAAAAGCAAGTGATGACCCTATTGCATCTCCATCAGGATTAGTGTGAGTGGTAATCAGAATTTTCCTTGGAATGGAAAAGTACTCCTGAATCTGCTTATATACTTCCTTCACAATAGCTATTTGAATAAATTACACCACAAAAATAAGAATTCCGGCTATATAGTACTTCAAAATAAGCAATTCCACTGATTAAAATAACTAATTTTGCGCCAATAATCTAAATATTTAAACATATGACTGGTAAACAGACTTTTACAATGATTAAACCCGATGCCATGGCAAATGGTGATATGGGCAATATTATTCAAGCAATTACAGATGCAGGTTTTAAATGTAAAGCACTGAAATTAACTCAATTACAACTGAATCAGGCAGAAGCCTTTTATGAAATTCATAATGAAAGACCATTTTACAATGACTTATGTGACTTCATGTCATCTGGTCCTATTATCGCTGCTATTCTTGAAAAGGATAATGCTGTTGAAGATTTCAGAAAACTAATAGGTGCCACTGATCCCCTCAAAGCTGATGAAAATACAATCAGGAATCGTTGGGGAACAAGTTTATCGTATAATGCAGTCCATGGTTCTGATAGTGATGAAAATGCCATCCGTGAATCAAATTTTTTCTTTAGTGAAATTGAAAGGTTACAATAACAAACTAGTTACAATTGTAAACCAATGTGACTTTGCTGCTTTATTAAACAGTGTGATTACAATTGTAACCACTATTCAGGTTTGTAAACAGTAAAAGTCTTGTCTTTATAAAACACCATTATTTGTTCGATTTCCTTCCCTGTTGCCGGAATTGCCGGCATCGGGGTTTGGACATTTTGTTGGGTCGCCTGAGGAGAAATATTTCCTGCATTTTGTTGAAACGAATACTGAGGAGCAGTACTATCTGGCTGTTGTTGTTGAAATGCCTGCTGTGATGCTGTATTTAACAGTTGTGGTTGTTGAAATGCTTGCTGTGGGACCGCATTTACCACCTGCTGTGGTTGAAATACCTGCTGTGGAGTTGAATTTACCGCCTGCTGGGGTTGAAATACCTGCTGTGGGGCTGTATTTAGCTCTTGTGGCAGCGGATAAGTCTGTTGTGGAGGATTTGTATGGTGTTGCGTTGTAAAAGTCTGTGGAGAGGTTGCAATATTACTTTGAGGAGGATGAATTACAGCTTGATGCTGAATATTCGTTACAATAGGTTGATTTTGATTGTTTTCTGTTTGAATATTTGAATAATGAGTCTCTGAATGAATAGAAGAAATTGGTTCGCTCTTCAAAGATTCGGAATTTTCCTGCGCAGCAGCCAAATTAATCCCCTGAGTTAAAATTTCCTTTTCGAAAACTTCCTCATCAGCTTCGATGTCTTCATCAGGGAGAATCTTCTCAGGCACCGCTCTCATTGGCCTTTCCTGGCGTTTAAGTGCTTTATCAATAACCTCTTCCTGAAGTGGAATAGCATCGCTTATTTCACTAAAAAGATTAAACTCCATGTTCATGGCACCCTTACCAAATAATAACCAATCAGGGTTAATTTCTGGATATTTTTTAAGTATTTTCTGAATAAAATCCAGACTAGGCTTGTTTCTGCCTGATAATACATGGGAAACACTTGAACGCTGTACTCCTACTTCATCCGCAAATTGCGAGGCTGTAATGTTTTTTGTCTTTAATAAGAGCGTAATTCTATCAACCATTGTTTACAATATTAAATTGATTTTCACATTTGTAAATTACATTTGTAAACTCTATGATTTCTTAGTGATTCACATTTGTAACCTTGAATTCACATTTGTAACTTAATGATTTATACAAAAGTCACTCCGGTTGTACGTAATACAAATGAAAAGGTTTAATAATGTAAACAAAAATATTTTAAAGGAAATCCTAAGCTTAAAGTACTCATAATGAGGACATTTACCTCAGTTTTACTGGTAGTCTGTTTGTAAACAGTACTACATTCAGTGTAATTGTATGCCCTAAAAGGATTTAAGGTAGGGTTTCACTAAGCCTGGCTGCAAGCTCCGATTCAAATGAACCTTTATTCATCAGATGACCAAAAATTTGAAACGCTTAATAAAGACTTCTCGCCTACCCTATACAATTTCAGATAGTCGGCCAAACTTGAACAATTTGATTCCCAAAAAAGCTGGGGCTGAATTTACAAAATCAAAACCATGCTTGCCAGAACTAAATAAAGTCAGGAAAAGAAAATTAAAAATCAGTAAGGTATTTGTAAAATAAAAATCCCATGACCAAAATACAGCAAGCTGGATCAATTAGAGCTGCAATGTATTAATCAACTATCCTACTTGATTTTTTTTTAGTTTCTTATTCCAGTGAATAAAAATTGGACGTTAAAAGAGATTGAGTATAGTATAGTTTAATTTTTTTGCTTATAATTATAATGGTGTTATCTCCTCGCGGTAAACCACTCCTCTTTGTTTCAATTCATCTAAAATAAATTTAACGCAATCAGGATATTTGCCAATAACTTCCGGTACAATTACTCCCTTTTCCGGAAAAGAACCATTTGCAAGCATTCTTAAAGCAGCTGTCGCGGCATAGCCGGTTGTTCTGGCCATTGAATGGACTTTTGTTTCCTTATTGTATTGATCTAAAAGGTCATACTGGTATTTATGCATTTTTCCACTTGAGATTCCTTCAATTATTACCTGCATGATTGTAACATCCTCCTCTCCTTCTTCAAGTTTCCATTTTGGAAACAATAGCTTAGTAGTAAGATCAATAGGTCTGATTGAATGTCCATTCACAATAATTTCATCATAAGAAAAGAACCCGGTTTCACGTAATACTTTCATTTTTTCAATATGGCCGGGATATCTCAACGTCTTTTCAATCATCTCCGGTGCATCAATTGTAAACATTAATGACCTCAATCCATCAGAGTTAAAGGCTTCGAGAGTACCAATACCCTGAAAATCCATCAATTCAGCTTCTGTGAGTGCCGGCATTTCAACAATCTTGCCATTTCTGACAAAGCGGGCAGTTCTGGTATATTCCTCAATTACATCTATGGGTGAAAAAACAGCTTTGTATTCATATGGCCAGGTTCGAATCTTGGGAAGCCCTCCAACATAGATAACAGCCCTGCTGGTTTTATCAAGCAGATGGTCTGCATAGCCAATTAAAATATTACTCATTCCGGGAGCTACTCCCATATCCATTATTGCAGTAACTCCTTTGGATTTTGCCAAATCATTTAACACGAATGGATCTTCAGGGAAAAAGGCAATATCAACAATATCTTTACCTGCCTCAATTACTGTTTTAAAAGTCTGAAATCCCATATAACCAGGAACAGCATCCAAAATTAAATCGTAATCAATTACCAATGACTCAACAGCTTTGGTGTCAGATAAATCAATTTTTATTGCATTTATTCCTGATGCGTTGAGTCTGCTGATACTGTTTTCATTAAAATCAGCAACGCTAAGATCAAATTCGCCTGTTTTTGCAAGGTCAAGTGCCATTGGATATCCAACTAAACCAGCACCTAATAGAAGAACTTTTTTCATGAAATTATGGTGATTAAATATTCAAGACGATCTGAGTTTCCCTGATTGAGCCAGGACTACTCCTGAAATAACTATAATCATTCCCGCTAATTTAGCAGGAGTGAATTGTTCTGACAAAACAAAAAACGAAAATATTGCCGTAAACACTGGAATAAGGTTAGAATATATATTTGCTCTGCTCATTCCAATTTCTCTTAAAACAATTGTAAACAGGATAAATGCCAGTGATGAAGCAAATATAGCCAGCGCCAGCAATGAATAAGTCAATTCTAAATTAGGAACCACATGAATAAAATGCTTCCAGTCTAAGAGAAGAAAAAATGGAAGAAAATAAACTGCACCCAGAACATTCTGATACGCAACAATAGTTAGCGGATGATATTTTGTTGACAGTCGCTTTATTGAAACGCTATAAGCCAAAGCTGCTACTACCGCAAAAAACAGCAATAATATTCCTTTCAGAGAGCCATCCATACTAAGGTCTTTCCTGACTAACATAACTACTATTCCAATAAAAGAAACAATTAACCCTAAAAAATTAAGAGTCGTAAGACGTTCCTTAAGTGTTATATAGGCAACAAATGGTGAAAAAACAGGAATCGTTGCTATTATAACAGCAGCAACTGTTGATGAAACCTCCTGTAAACCATAACTTTCGCCCAAGAAGTAGCAAAAAGGTGAAAAAAAAGCAGAAGCCATAATCATTGGAATATCCTTATTCTCAAAAGGTGTTGATTTTATCCACAACGCTCTTATGACAAGCAGAATAATTCCAGAAATTACCAATCTTAGAAAAATTGTTGTCAGAGGACTATAATAATTAAATACTACTTTGGACCATACGAATGACATGCCCCAAAAAAGCATACAAACAACACCAAAAAGGATTATAATTGGTCGGGAGGTTTTGGGCATAAATCAGGAGCGATCTTCTTCGTGCAATAGTTGAGTGTTGTGTTTTAGAGTTCTTATAGTCATGGTAACAATTAATATAATTGCCAGAATATAAACTGATAATCTATTGTATTCGAAGGAATTGTATTTAAAATAATATCGTAACTGGTCAATAAAAGCAAAGCAAAGAGCTGTTGCAAGCCAACCAGAATATTCGCGACGGAAAATGCTTTTCCAGGAGAATGGAGTTTCTGGAGATTTATATTTCCGCAAACATGGTACAAAGGCAGGCACTTGTAAAGACCAATCCATATATGAATATCCAAATTTCCGTTCCAGGAAACGCTCCTCAGCAAACATGATCCTTTCATAATAAATCCAAAAGGCGAGAGCAACAACAATAAAGAACCAAATATTAAATGTAAAAGCGACTATTCCTATCCACATGAAAAAGTTTCCAAGATAAAGCGGGTGCCTTACAGTTGAATAAATTCCTCTGGTGTTTAAAGACTCTGCAACCTGCATCTCAGTATTTCTTCCAGAAGTGCCTTTTGGTGTTGTTGCAATAGCTATTGCACGTATTACAATTCCTAAAATACTCATTATCAATGCTGAATATATAAAGTACGCCTGGTAGCAAGTACATAATTCATGCTTTGTGTTAAAGTACACAATAGGAACCACAGGGACAAACAAAACCAATGGAAGGTAACTTCTGTAACGGAACAGGAAATTGCCCTGATTTTCTAAACTATGTAACAGTGCCATGTATTAATTTAAATTCATTTCGGTTATAATGTCTTTGATTTTCTTCTCCAACCTGGCATTCACTTCATCAAATTCATCAGTATCGTTAAGTTTTCCAACGACACCAAAATAAAACTTAATTTTCGGTTCTGTACCTGAAGGCCTTACTGTTATTTTACTTCCATCTTCCAGAAAAAACTGAATTACATTCGAGGCAGGAAGTTCGATTACCTTTTCTGTACCATCTGTAAAATTTTTCGCTACTTTCAGTTGATAGTCTCGTATTTCATGCACCTTCAGGCCAATCAGACTTTTAAACGGATTATTTCTGTAGGAATCCATCATAGCCATAATTTCTTCAGCACCTGATTTTCCTTTCTTTGTAATTGTGATCAGACCTTCCCTGTAAAACTTATATTTTTTATAAATATCAAGTAATATTCCAAAGAGTGTTTTCCCTTGAGTTGCTGCCCAGGCAGAAGCTTCGGCTATCATTGTACATGCTGAAATTGCATCCTTATCGCGAATGAAATCGCTTACCATGAATCCATAGCTCTCTTCACCCCCACCAATAAATTTTCTTTTGCCTTCCAGATCACGGATTACTTCAGCAATGAATTTAAATCCTGTTAGGACATCGAACATTTCTACATTAAAAGAATCAGCAATTTCAACAAGTAACTCACTGGTAACTATGGTTTTAACCATATATTCAGAACCAGTTATTTTACCATTGTAATTCCATTGCTCCAGAAGATAATACGTTAAGAGTGTAGCTGTTTGGTTGCCATTAAGCAAAATAAGATCACCATGATTATCGCGCACCCCTACTCCAAGTCTGTCGGCATCGGGATCTGTTGCCAGAACCAGATCAGCATTAATATCCTGAGCAAGATTCATGGCCATTGCAAGGGCGAGAGGCTCTTCTGGATTTGGGGATTTAACTGTTGGGAAATTTCCATCCGGAATTTTCTGAGCTTCAACAATATTAAAATTTGTAAAACCAATTTCCTGAAAAGCTCTTGGCATCAATGTAATTCCACTGCCGTGTATTGGAGTATATACAATCCCCAAATTTGCCTGATTTTTAATAACATCCGGACGTAGCACATTGGCTACTAACTCCTTCATATAAGCATTATCGACTTCATCACCAATTATCTCAATCATTTCCGGATTATCAAGAAAAGCAGCCTGAGGGATATTGCTGATTTTTAATACTTCAGTGATAACATTCTTATCATGTGGATAAACTAATTGCGCTCCATCATCCCAATATACCTTATAACCATTGTATTCCTTCGGGTTATGTGATGCAGTAATAACGATGCCTGAATTACATTTAAGATGTCGAATGGCAAATGAAAGCTCTGGTGTAGGGCGAAGGTCATCAAATAAAAACACCTTTATTCCATAGTAGGCCAAAACATTAGCAGTAATTGTTGCAAAAAATCTACTATTGTTTCTACTATCGTGGGCAATGGCTACTTTTATTAAATTCCCAGATGGGAACATCATTTTCAGATAGTTAGCCAGTCCCATTGTTGCCATACCAACAGTATATTTATTCATCCTGTTTGTGCCAACTCCCATAATTCCCCGCAAGCCACCTGTACCAAATTCAAGATCTCTATAAAAAGCATCAATTAATTCATCCTGATCTTTTTCAAAAAGAAATTGGATTTTTTCTTTTGTTTCCTGATCAAAATCTCCATCGAGCCAAGTTTGTGCTCGCTTAATTATACTTGTATCTATTTCCATAAAATACTGTTTTTCTGATATTTACGACAACCTAAAAAGACGTGTAATGCATAATTTAAGGCTATGTCTCCAATATGGAATTTCTACCCCAAAAGTAGATTTAATTTTACTTTTATTCATAACGCTGTAGGAAGGCCTTGCAGCAGGAGTTGGATAATCCTTAGTTTCTATTGGAGTAACTTTGCATTTTAACCCTGATAATTCCATTATTGCCACTGCAAAATCGTACCAGCTAAGAACTCCCTCATTCGTATAATGGAAAGTTTCATTGGTCTGAATTTTCATACTTTGAGGAATAATATCAAGAATTACTTTGGCAAGATCAGCCGCATATGTGGGAGATCCAATCTGGTCCGCAATAACTCTGAGTTCTCCCCGATCATGTGCTAATTTCAGCATGGTTTTTACAAAATTCTTACCATAGTAGGAATAAAGCCATGAAGTACGAATTATTATTGACTTTTTTGAATTTGCTCTAATTGCATTCTCGCCATCTAATTTGGTTTTTCCATAAACGGAAACAGGGTCAGTGATATCGGATTCCTTATATGGCTGAAATGCTTTCCCGCTGAATACATAGTCGGTAGAGACATGTATTAAAAGGGCGTCAATCGAATTACACTGCCTGGCAAGGTTAGCTGGTGCATGAACATTTATTAATTCTGCGAATGTTATTTCTTCCTCAGCTTTATCAACTGCAGTATAAGCAGCACAATTGATAAGCACCTGAGGTTTGAAATTCTCAAAATAAGATTTTATATTTTGCTCATCACTGATGTCGAGAGTATCGGCATCAGTGAAATCAAAACGGTAATGTGGATAATTTGAACTCAGTTCTTTTATCTCACTGCCAAGTTGGCCATAAGCACCTGTTACGAGAATATCTATCATGCTTTTACGATTGTCCTGAAGAAATCAATAGTTTTTACAAGACCTTCCTCCAATTGTATTTTGGGTTCCCAACCAAGTTCTTTTCTTGCGAGTGTGATATTGGGTTGCCGTTGCAATGGATCATCAGCAGGTAATGGTTCAAAAACCAATTCCGATTTTGATCCAGTTAATTTTAGAATTTTCTCGGCGAGTTCAAGCATAGTAAATTCATTCGGGTTTCCGATATTAACTGGTCCTGTAAAATCATCGCGGCTATTCATTAGTTTAACCATTCCGTCTAAGAGGTCGTCAACATAGCAGAAGCTTCTTGACTGTGAACCATCACCATAAATAGTTATATTTTTATTCTGAAGTGCCTGCACAATAAAATTGGAAACAACCCTGCCATCATTAGGGTGCATACGTGGACCATAGGTATTAAAGATTCTGATAATCTTTATCCGGACATCGTTCTGGTTATGATAGTTTACGAAAAGAGTTTCTGCACAACGCTTTCCTTCATCATAACAAGCTCTGATACCTATTGGGTTAACATGCCCCCAATATTCTTCAGTTTGAGGATGTATCTGAGGATCTCCGTAAACCTCACTGGTAGAAGCCTGCAATACCTTTGCCCGAATTCTTTTTGCAAGCCCAAGCATATTGATGGCTCCCATTACAGAAGTTTTTACAGTTTTTATCGGATTATATTGATAATGAACGGGAGAAGCCGGGCAGGCAAGGTTGTATATTTCATCAACCTCAATAAAAAAAGGCATTGTTACATCATGCCTGATCAGCTCAAAATACGGATTATCAAGTAGATGAACAACGTTCTTCTTTTGTCCGGTAAAATAATTATCAAGGCAAACCACCTCATTACCTTCATTGAGAAGTCGTTCGCAAAGGTGGGAACCGAGAAAACCAGCCCCACCCGTCACCAATATTTTTTTCATACCTTTTTGATTCCGATGCAGAAATATTCAAAACCAGCAGCTTCCATATCATTGACATCGTAAATATTACGACCATCAAAAATCAGAGGGCGTTTCATCAATTTCTTCATCACGTTAAGATTAGGCATACGGAATTGTTTCCATTCTGTTACAAGCAACATGCAATCTGCATCTATTAAAGTTTCATATTCATCATTACAATACTCAACAGTATCTCCCAATTTATGCTTAGTTTCATGCATTGCAACGGGGTCATACACTTTCACAACGCATCCTGCATTCAAAAATTTTTCGATAAGAACAAGCGAGGGAGCTTCTCTCATATCATCAGTTTCAGGTTTAAATGACAATCCCCAAATACCGATTGATTTGCCTTTTAAATCGCCATTAAAATACTTACTAACTTTGTTAAATAGAACCGATTTCTGATCGTCATTCACATCCTCCACAGCACGTAAAACTCTTAAATTGTAGCCATAATCTTCTGCAGATTTAATAAGAGCTTTCACATCTTTTGGGAAACAGGATCCCCCATAACCAACACCGGGATAAATGAATTTATTGCCAATTCTGCTATCACTGCCTATGCCTCTTCTTACCATGTTAACATCAGCACCAATAATTTCGCAAAGATTAGCAATGTCGTTCATGAAGCTGATTTTTGTTGCAAGCATGGAATTGGCAGCATATTTTGTCATTTCTGCTGAAGGAACATCCATGAAAATTACCGGATGACCATTAAGGGTAAACGGCTTGTAAAGTTTTTTCATAGTGGATTCACCTCTTTCTGATTCAACACCAACCACAATTCTGTCTGGTTTCAGAAAATCATCTATTGCATTTCCTTCTTTAAGGAATTCAGGATTCGATGCAACGTCAAAAGGAATATTTACACCACGATTATTAAGTTCGCTCTGAAGAGCATCTTTAACTTTTTTCGCTGTACCAACTGGAACTGTACTTTTTGTAACTACAAGTAAATATTCATTCATGTGTTTACCAACAGTCCTGGCAACATCAAGAACATATTTCAAGTCAGCACTTCCATCCTCATCAGGTGGTGTTCCAACAGCAATAAACACAACTTCGCAACCATCGAGACTATTAACTAGCTGAGTTGAAAAATGAAGTCGACCCTTTTCAACATTCCGGACAACCATTTCCTCCAGTCCCGGTTCATAGATAGGGATGATCCCATTTTTAAGATTTTCAATCTTTTTAACATCAATGTCAACACAAGTTACATCAATTCCTACTTCAGAAAAACAGGTTCCTGTTACCAATCCTACATAGCCTGTACCTACGATACTGATTTTCATAAAATTAGATTTAAATTTAGAAATATTTTTTAAATTAATTAATT
>CAIXZF010000038.1 GCA_903923925.1 uncultured Bacteroidales bacterium | reverse complement strand
GATCCTTCGAAATGAGGAACAACTCTCGTTATTTTGAGGGGCTTACTTTTGTGAAAACAAAAAAAGTGTCAACGTGCGTACTGTCTATCAAATAGTTATGAAGTCAGAAAATTATTTTGTACTTTTATCGGACAACAGTGTATTACAAATACTAATTGTTGTTTTTTACTTCTGATTTCAACTCCTTGTTTACCAATAGTCAAATTCTTTTCTTTAATGCCAAATTCAGTTGAGAGGCGGTTCAGCATTTAACTAACCTGAGATTCTATAAATCTTTCCTGAATTCAATCTTGAATTCCGCAGCATAATCCTTGGGCGTAAGTCCGGTGGTTTGCTTAAATGCCCTGTAAAAGGAAACTGGTGAATTAAAGCCTACTAAGGAATAAATATCAGAAAGGTTCAAAGGTTCATTCTCGCGGATTTTCTCTTCTATCAGCTGTTTGGCTTCATTAACCCTGTACCTGTTTACAAAACTCCTGAAGTTATTGTCGCTGTTTTCACTTATTGTCTGATGCAGATATGTTCTGTTGGTTCCCAGAATTTTAATGATAGAATTTAAATTCAGTTCTGAGTCAAGATACAATTTTTGTTTGTCGAAGATATCTCTTAAATGACTGAATAAGATAGATTGAGCATTCAAGCTAGCCTGTTTTTCCTGGATTTCATCAGGAGGCGAATCAGTTACTTGTAAAGTATTCATTTCAAGAGTCTGGTTCTGGTTCCAGGCTTTCCAATCCTGGAATTCTTTTGTCTGCATTTCAAAATCTTTCTCCCTTACCTGCAAATTGACCATCAGTTCATTCAATTGTTTCTGCTGTTCGTTACTTACCAGTAAATTGTTTTCTTTTACATACGATTTCAAAAAGGTATAGGCTTCAGAATAATTCCCTAAGCCGTAGTTTACAGCGCTCATCATACTGTCGATTCGTATCTTGAGTACGGGATATGGATTCTCCCTGAGTAATGCAATCGCCTTCTTTCCATAAGTGAGTGCTTCAGCGTAGTTACCTTCAATTAAGGCTCCGTGTGTGAGACTGCTGTAACCCATCGCAAGGAATTGTTTTGCGCCGAATTTTTCTGCGATACCGTTGGCGAGCAATAAATACTTTTTACGCTCCGTCTTATTTTTTACAATAAGGTAATAATCAGCAATGGTGCCATAAATATAGATAAGCTGATCAGGTCTCTGACTTTTTTCTGTAAGATTGGCTGCCTGCAAAAGATACTATAAACTGCTGTCGGTTCGGCGCAGGTTCATCAGAGTAAGTCCAAGGTTGTATTTGCAGGTGGAAAAATTTGAGCTGTCCCTAAGTTTTATGGTAAGTTTATCGGCATTGCGATAATATTGAAGCGCCTCCTTGTAGCGTTTGTTCTGGGAAAGAATGGTCGCCATCGATATAATTGCGTTTCTCGTTAAGAGTTCATCGCCATGCCGGTATCCATATCTGAGCATCTTCTCAGTGAATAACAAGGCGCTGTCGAGTTTTCCACGATTATTATAGGCATATGCCAAAACTTTCCAAGTATCCACGATCAACACAGAATCCTTCGATTTTTCTGACAGTGCAAGTGCCTGCAACGCTATCGTACGGACAGAATCGAGATTTCTTAACCTGAGCTGTGCCAGGCTTAAATGATTATAGTAATAAAGCCGGTGATCTACATTCAGATTTTGCCTGCTTTTTAAGTTTTTAATGATCAGGTTTGAAACTTCCCTGAATCTGTAAACAGACATTAATTGCTCAACATTGGTATCGGATACTGTTTTTTTTGAATAGGT
>CAIXZF010000037.1 GCA_903923925.1 uncultured Bacteroidales bacterium | reverse complement strand
TCAGCTGTCCGAAAACGGATTGCCCGAAAAAAAATGTAGTTTTGCTCAATGTAGTGGAGTTTTTTAGTCGAATCAAAACTACAAATTAAAGGAGCCGGACCTATGGTTCGGTTTCCTTTAATTTTTTACCGGACAACAGTGAATAGAAATACAATTAATCTTCTCATTACTTAGTGAACAATTATTAATTTAATCCTGTTGTCTGGTTTTCCAGGGATCAAAATTCCAAGTTCATAAACCCCAGGCATTAAGTTACCGGTGTCGAAAGTAACACTTTTATCTGTTAGTTTAAAGTAGTCTGTAAACAGTTGTTGTCCAAGTGAATTAGTTATGTTATACATGGCAATTTCTTCCGAAGAAAATTCCCATGAAATTGTAACTGAAGTGTTTGCCGGATTTGGATAAGCCTTAAATTGAAATTCGTTATTTACACCTTGTTGTTTGTCCCCTCTTTTATAGTTTATCCCAGCCTGTAAACACAATTCTCTGTCATCATAGGTAGTATCAGTAAAAATAGCATATAAACCACGGGCAAGATACACTGCATTTCCACCAGCTAAGGGGCATTGACAAGCTATTGTTCTAATAGTGTTTATTTGAGAAGATGAAAAATCGAAGGATTGATTACTTCTGGCTTCAAGATATAAATCATTGATGGTACGTTCATTTTGCTCATAAACTTCAGTTGAAGGTAATAAGGCATATTGATAACGGATCCAATCAATATTACCAGAGGCGAGTGTGTTAATACCATCCATAACATTTCTGAGTTCTTCTTCCTTGGTAGGGGCGGTCAGCACCGCTCTCCCCAACCGGCCTTGAGGATTGGGGGTGTATTTTATAATAACCTACAAAAATCAAAGACTTAATTTTAAATCTACCACTGTAACTTTGGAATGTTCTAAATAGAACTTGATTAAAGAATGATAAATTACGACAACAAACTAATTTGAAAACTTAGTTAAGTACTAATATTAGTAATTGAAAAGCTAAATTTTAATAAACTTGGTTGTACCAATGAGCATATCGTCGGAGCTGACCTTAAGGAAATATATTCCAGATTTTAGTGTTTTAATATTCATTTTTGCTTTGCCTGCTTCTGAAATTGCTTGTACCGATAATTCGATTACTCCTTGTTCATTGATAAACTCACAATATAATATTCTTTTGGAAGGATTAGTGATTGTTATTGTGATCTCATCTCTAGTTGGATTTGGTGCAGTGCAAATATTCCCAGAGTTAAGATCTATCTTATCAATACCAGTTGTAATATCCGGAAATGATAAATCATCTAGCATCAGTCCGTCAAAATTGTCAGGAATACTATCACTAATAAAGGTGAATCGCCAACAAACAGTGTCGCCTTGTTGAATATTAAAGATTTGACCCAGTTGGGCAAGTTCAATATGGAAAAAGTTCCAGTTACCTGTATGTCCGGTAAAAATATTATAGGATGAACCTTGTATGTAAAAAGTGTAAAATGGTGAGTAAACGGTATCCGTACTAAAATTGATCCAGGTTGAACCGTTATTCGGTGAAAACTCGATGTATCCATAATCTTTCTCAGTATCAGTGTCGACAAAGTAATAGCCGCTTACACCAGCCTGACTTGATATTGGTACATAAAAGGAGAGCCCAAGCGCTGCTGTATTCTTTACAACAAAAACCGAAGTATCATTTGATTGATATGGATGTATTGTATTTGTTACTATTACATTCGGTATAGAAAATGCAGTTGTGAATATGCTTTTCTGAGGAGCTCCAATTTGCCAATCATTTCTATAATAATGTGTTGTATCAATTTTGAGATAAAGATCAGTTATTTGTGAATTTTCAAAATTGATAGTTTCATTTTGACTTGAAACTATTGCAGGAATCAAAAATACAATCAAGCATGATAATAGATTAGATTTATTCATAATCCAATATTACAATTAATTAATAGATAATAAATTTTCCTAATCCCAATACTTTTGAGTTAACCAAGTATCTAATCAGGTAGATACCTGGTTTAATTGCCGAAATGTCCAATTCGACGCTATTGGTATCTGCAAAAGTTTTTTGAGTCATTATTTTCCGACCATAAATATCAATGATTTCAATTATACCATCTTTATCATTTGTTTGATGGTATTGAATATAGGTTGAATTGAATACCTGACCTTTTGTATTCGTTATGTTGTAGTTAGGAAGAGTAATTTGAATCCTGTCTCTTGCAGGATTTGGAAAAATATGAAGATTATTATTATGATCAGGCATTAATTCTTCTTCACCAACAATAACAGGATTATTGCACCATATGGTATCATTTACGATAACCTGAGGACATAAATAGTCGTATGCGAAAGGCTGGGTATATAAAGTATCCGATTCGAGGTTCTGGTTAAACTTAAAAATCAAACAATCAAAATCCGGAGGACTTGTTATTGTGGAAGTGTTCGTCATATATAGGATTTTTCCATCAAAAGTCTTTTTTATGTAGCTAGGATATAAATCTTCAACAACTTGCCGCCATTTAATGCGATTGCCAAATGTATCTGTTTTAAAAATGTACGAATATTCCCATGGCCCACCAACATCAAGAGTTCCTGAAGAAATTATCGAAGCATTATATGCCCAAACACCATCATAAAGAGTACCAGCTGTATCTTTAACAACATAATAGCTTGCTATTGTATCTCCGGCAGAGTTTAGTTTAAGGAATCCTGCACTTCTAGTATTAGGCATAGCTGTAGTTTTATTCAGCATGCAATATATATTTCCATTTACCGAATCTATAATGCTTTGTAACGCAATACCACCATTGTCACTCCCTTTATTAACAATTTTCTGCCATATCATTTGTCCCTGACTATTAGTCCGGATAAAATAACAATGAAGCCAAGCAGAAGAGCTTGTACTACTAGTGTAATATATATAGCCTGAAAGCAGATATCCTGAATCAGGCAACATTATTAAGGAATTAATCTCACTCCCCATAGCTAAACTATCATCATTTAATAAATAGTTGCTCCAAACCAAATCACCCGTTGATGACAAATGTACTAGCTTTAATCTGTTTACCATTCCAGACCAATCATCTAATTCGCTATTTATTAATAATGTGCATCCTCCATCTGGAGAAAGAGTAATAAACATACACCAATCATTCGGATTAGATGGAGTATAAAACATTTTCAACCATTCTATTTCGCCACATGGATTTAATTTCATAACAATTGGATCAGATTGATTATATTGATATGAATTTGCTAAGATAAAATAGTTTCCATCAGTTGATTGGACTATATTATCAACTCCGATAGATTTAATACCGTTAATCGTAAATGATTTATGCCATAACAAATTACCATTTATGTCTGTTTTAATCAGCCAATTGTATTTTGGGAAATTAGCACCATACCAACCAATAACAGAATATCCATGATCATAACTCTCAAGTAGTTGTGTCCCGGCAATATCTTTAGTTGGAAAGACAGAGAATTTCCACGTAAGAGAATCTTTTACAGAAAATGGTTGCAAATTGAGTTTTGAGAGGTTTGTCTTTGGAATTATTTTGTTAGGTTTCATAAAAGACCTAGGCCTATTCTGCAACCGAGCATTTAATGGAATCTGTGCGATTCCATTAAATGCTTCTACACCAAAAAAAATAAATATTATGATTATTTTAACCCATGTATTCAATGATATAAATACTTGTGTAGTCATTGAGCTTTATTTTTTCTTTGCAATTTCATTCTAATTATCCAATAAAAATTTGAATGTATAATTTTGATTTGCCCCCGTTTTCTTTTTGTCTATATCCGGTATGTATAAGAACTCAAGTTTTTCAAAAAGCCAAACAAATATAAACACCTTTTGATGAAATCTATTACCATAAGTAACGATATTCAAAAGTTCAATTCAAAACTCCTTCTTTGAAAGCTATTTGATCTTATTAATCTAGAATTTAGCCTTAAGGATATTCTAATGAAATAAACAACCAATTGATTATTAATATTTTATGACAGATGGGATCTTATAGGGACTTTATAATGAAATAAGAATTACGCCCAAAAAGGAATATAGATCGCAAATTGGAGGTCCATTATTCCGGACTCGGATGGTTTAATAAGGTAAAAATCTATGAATTCTATAATTCCATTAAGAAACTGTCTGGCATTATTGCACTGTTTCTGTCTCTATTACAAGCAGCTCAGAACATTTGCTTGAATTAAGGGGTTTTATAGGTGCTTGGGATCCAGGTTAGAATGCTCCTCAATTTCCTTCTTAACTTCTGCTGCAAATTTGTCCGCTTGATTTTCGCTTATTATGGAAACTTTCAATGTTTGCCTATTGCGATTAAGTAAGGTATCTTCAATGAATTTCCGAATTGGCCTGTCTTGAGAAGGATTTACCGTTAAAAAATAGAGATGTAATTCTTGTCCTGAGATTTCAAGTTCGTTAAGTATACCACTCCATTTGTAGACTTTATTCTTAATGGAGTCATTCCGTTTCAAATCGAAAGAAAGTGTCTGGTAGCAATTCCATACTCCATTTTTCCAGGCCTTATCAAATTCAATAAAATCGTGCTTTGTTTTAACGGTATGAGATTTCAGCTTAGCAGTAATATCATATTTGTCAAAATACTGTTTGTACACCCTGCTCCATACATACTTATCGTCATGAACATCCTTGTCAATATCGTGATTATACTTATTAATAAGGCGGTCGAACAAATCATCAAGAGCACTCATTGGGTTAATATCAATTCCAAAAAGAAGTTCAGAACAAACTAATGCGCTATCATCTTTGGGCAAAATAGCCTGAGTAATTTCAGTTAGGGAGGCATAGCTGACTAATAATTCAGTAAGCCTGTTAGCGGTAATCGCTAATTCCCTGTCAAATTGCTTTAAGGTAGAAAGTAAATATTGTCCGTTTATGTCAATAAAGAATTGGGAGATCCTGCTAAATTTGTTCACAAATCTAGCTTGCAAAAAGTTTGTATCAGGCTGGTAAACCACAATGCCAACATTTACAAACTCGGACGTTACCCTGTCGTGCATGTACCGTATAATTTGGTATTGAAATTTTTTCATGATAAAACCCTATAAAGTTCTTGTAAAAATACCTCTTTATTATCAGTTAACGCGGTCAAGTTGTTTTTTATTTCGAGAACCTGGCTTGTATTCCAATCCGCTGGTAACAAATCATTGACCTTATTCCAGAAATCCTCATTAATCACTTCAAAACTTTCTACGAAATAATCAAAATTATGTTTGTTCTCCCTGAGGACATTGAAAAAGAAATGTTTCTTAATAATATTCTTATCTGCGTCACTTAGAATCCATGGGGTTGGGTTCTTGTAAAACAAGTCAAAAAGAAAGCTGAAAGCCAACTCATGATCAAAAATCAGCACATTCTCACCATCTGTCAGCAGATTTTGTTTTCCCTGAGGTCCTCTGTCTGGATTTGAAATAAAAACATCAAAAGCAAATATTTTCTCTGCTTCTTCAAACTGTTTTGCCGAAAGTTTTTGATTCCTGATAAATTCATAAAACCCAGATACATATTTGCATCCAAAATTAATTCCGATACTATTGGCGGCATATTTGAATCCATCCTTCCCTCTTAATGTATCGACAAAAAGCTCGCTTACATTAATTATTGCAGGTTCTGCAACATTTAATCCAAGTTCGCCAGCAATAAACGAAGCAATTAACTCATTTGTGGATGATTTAATGGACATTCTGGGAGAGGAGATGTATTTGACAACATAATCAGATTTCTCACCTGTAGTTCTACAAACACCTCTAATCAACATAGGTTGAGTTGTCCCTGATTCAAATAAATCGCCCCCACTTATTGCATCTAACAGAGGAAGAAAATAGTTTGTATCTGTTATCTTTAGCACAAGTCGATATTTTTTGTTTTGCAAAGGTATGCCATAATAAAGTGTTTCGTTGCAATCCGGTCTTGAAAAGATTCGTGTTTAATATCAAAAAATAAAATTCGTAGAATATATTTCTTCTGTTTCCAACGTGCCTATACAATTAATGGCATCGAAAATCCAGCGACCGGCTTTCTTTTTTGCTTCTTTTTCTCTTTCATGAAAGAAAAAAGAAGTCGAAAATTAAAATAGAATCGCAAAAAACCGCTTTTAAAAAAGTGCAAACTTTTAAATCAGCCTTTAAAAGGGTTTAAATCAGCACCTTAACCATAAAATAAAGTGTTGGGTTTCTTTTGTTTTTTTTGTTTACACCCCGTGAGGACAGACGCGCTCAATCCCGTTGGCGTGGTCACACCTTCACCAAAACAGGATATATGAGTAAAGAAACAGCATCTTGGTATTGTGCGATTCAAAGTATTCTAAAAACTTCCATGCCAGCTGTTCAATAAATTCATTGGTCAATTCAATATGGGGTTTGAACAATAACAACGCGTTATCACGGCCTAAAGGGATAAATATAGTTTTGGGGAAGTTATTTTGATAATTCTTCTTATATATTTTCATTCACGCATTTATAAATAATTATTCTATTTCATGCTTCTGCGATTCACCTCAAAATCAGAGTCCGGTTTCAAGGCTCTGTATCGCTTGCCCCACCATTTGTAGTTGGTGAAAGAAGTAAGAACGATTATCCTTTCTACAATTTTGAACCTCATCAACCAATGGATAATCCGATACCACAATGTCAGCAATATTAAAAAAAGAGCCGATTCCAACACCATTTTAACCCATTCATTCTCAATCGGGAAGAAGTATAAACCAAAATATTTGTAGAAGGCAGCAAGGATAATGAGGCTAAAAACAAGGCTGTAAGCAATAATAAAACCATGCCCGGTTTCAATGGCTTTCTCAGGGCAACTGCCCATACACTTCATGCAGCTTTCGCAGTTGAAAGTCCAGAATGGCCTTTCGTCAACTTTGATGATTGCTTTTACCGGGCAGGCGTTAACACAAATACCACAGTTGTTGCAATTGCGGGAAGCGTAAAAACTTTTGGCAAAAAAGAAACGGCCGATGAAATAATATCCTAAGGCAATAGGCGCCAGCAGTATATCATAAATTTCGAGCAATGCTCTGAAGTAGTATTTGCCTGAAAGAATCTTCTGAGCAAAAACAGTAACTCTTTGCTTGTTCTTTTCGTGAAGGTATTTCACAGTACAGTCGTTGAGACCCGGATGGATAGAAATCCAGTTTGACGGCATATCGACAGGCAGAATTGCTTTCAGGGAAAAGCCTTTCAAAAACAGAATGGAAGCTGATAAAAAGAATGCTATCCCTGTTAGTCCCGGAGTTATGAACTTCCCAATAAGCATCCCTGCTCTTGTATTCATTAGTACTACCTTATTCTTCCCATTAGGAAACCGCATAATGAAATGCAGCATGATTGGCGGATAATTGAAACCATGTACCGGTGAAACAAATACCAGCAGCGATTCCGGATCCGGAGGCTCAATTGAATGCCTGTCGATTTGGGCAATATTAAACAGCTGGCTTTCAAGATCCATTTCGTGGGCTACCTGTTTAACCCACGATGCCACATTCCTTGAATTACCGGTTCCTGAGAAATAGTAAACAATTACTTTACGATATGCTTCCATATCAATCGTTGTAGGTTATATGCCTCAGGCTGAAAGTCCGTTGAATAATTTGTCTGCCTCTTCTTTGCTTTCAGCACTTATTGAAATTTTACTTCTGTTTTCGTTTTCATTTACCTTCCCAATACTTTCCGGAACGTCGTTTGCCATTTAAACATTCTTGCCAATAGGTAATGTAATGTGCATTATTTTATTTGCTTCTTCTGCATTCCCGCTGAAGTTAATGTATGGGTTAATTTGTGCCATAATTTCCTTGTTCTAGCTGCTCAGTTTTACGATTGTTGCGGAAACTTTGTAATGTCCAAATAAAATATTTCCCAGGTGTGTCCATCAAAATCTTCAATAGTTCTTTGTTGCATAAAACCATAATCTTTCATTTCGCAAGGTTCTGTTCCACCTGCTTTTAGGCCATCTGTCGTAATGCTGTTGATTTCATCAACGCTTTCTACCGAAAGAGAAAACAATCCCGCAATATTGGTTTTGGTGTCTGCGATAGGTTTTGTTGTAAATCCTGAAAACTTTTCGTGTGCCATTATCATCACAAAAATGCTTTCACTCCATACCATACATTTTGATGTATCATCAGAGAATTGTGGATTGTTCGTAAATCCTAATGCGGTGTAAAAGTCCATAGATCTTTGAAGATCTTTTACAGCTAAATTGATAAATACTTGCTTTGCCATATTGAAAATAATTAGTGTTCAAATTTAGTTTTCTTTTCTTTTTCTGTTAGTCGGCAATTGTTGCACTACGTTTGCCGTAAGCGATTTGCTGCTGGCTTTCTGTTCATCCTAAGGTGAATATTGGGAAGCATTGCAGTCATTTTGATTAAGAAAGAACACCTTTATTTATTTTTAGTTTTAAGTTTCTCTAAATTATCTTTCAATATCTTGAGTAATGAATGATTTTGTGCAAGTGCAACAGCTTTTTCCTGCATTATAAATTTTTCCTAAATGTTTGTAAGGGTTATTGGTGAGCAGGCGAAGAGAATCCTATTTTGTAAATCTTCTGAGCAAAGTGGCCAGTTTTGCTCCGGAAAAATCATCGGATTAGCGTTAATTATCATTTAAATCCCCTTAGCTGTCATTTCGCCAAACCGATGTTGTGCGTTCGCTTTTCTTCTATAGGATGTCTAAAGTGACAATTCTACAGACTCAACATTGCGCTTATTGAGTAGCGCAGCATTGAGCTTATTTCCATTCAGGTTATACGAATACAGGATTATTAAATGCTATACCCCTTCAACCTACCCAAATATATAAAACTTAATGCTGTGAACTTCTCAACATAAATAAAAAATACTCTAGTGTTATATTCTATGTGTTCTGTGTGAATTTTAAGATGAAGTCAAGCTTTTAAACAAATTATTTTTTTAAATCTGTACATATTGTGTTTCTCTGTTATACTTAATCCTGGTGAAAATGCGCAGCAATTTGAACTTAGATTCTTTATACCGGGACTTTCAGTAGTTTTAATTTCGCAAAATGAATCAGCCTCGGTATAAGAACTGATAATGATTCTTAATTCGAGCCGCAAATGCTAAACTTTTATTTTTAAAACATTCTCTTTCATCTCATTAACAATTAATCATTTACC
Organism: uncultured Bacteroidales bacterium; assembly: GCA_903923925.1. Taxonomy (GTDB): domain Bacteria; phylum Bacteroidota; class Bacteroidia; order Bacteroidales; family CAIXZF01; genus CAIXZF01. Next base: position 16,828 of record CAIXZF010000037.1, on the reverse strand, counting down.
CTTAATGATTTTCTTCATATCTTCTTCCAGCTCTTTCAAACTCTCCTCTTTTTCAAGTGCCTTTTGGGCAAGCAGGTATTTTTCAAATTCTTCTCCCGATTTCTTTAACGCCATTTCGTGACTTATTTTTCCAGCATGATTAAGTAACTCCCGTCTGTTCAATTGCAAAATAACATCCAATCGTTGTATCCAATTGGCCATATACATGGGGATATTTTGCTGTGCCATAGTTTCGGCAAAAGCCAAATACTGTTCAACCAATAAGCCAAGTAGTTTTATTTCATCTTCATTCAGATAGTTCTTGGCTATATTAACGTCCGCTTTTTTTATGGAAAAGGTGTTCTTTTTGTCCAGCGATTGCATTCCCATGAGGGGCAAACTTGCATCGGCCCTGCGGTAAACCAACTCGGCTGCCGTTTGCTCACTGATTGCCCAAAGCAATTTGTTTTGAACTACTTTAAAAAATGTAATGGTTTTTTCGTCTTCTGGGTTGTAATCGATACTGGTCGTATAAATATCCTTTATTTTTTGGTAGAAAAACCGTTCCGAAATTCGTATCTCCCTGATACGTTCCTGCAACTCGGTAAAATAATTCATTGAGCTGCCCGATTTAAAACGGTCGTCGTTCAGGGCAAAACCTTTGATAATATATTCTTTAAGCCGTTGCGTAGCCCAAATACGAAATTGTGTGCCTTGAGGTGATTTTACACGATAACCAACCGAAATAATAACATCGAGATTGTAATTTTTTACTGAAACTTCCTGTGTTTTTCCTTCAATAGCGCCATGTTGAGTGGTTAGTCGGAAATTCCGACATACCACTTTTTCATCCAACTCTCCTTCTTTGAAAACATTCTGAATATGCTCGGTTATCGTTGTTCTGGCTTTACCAAATAGCATTGCCATCTGGTCCTGTGTCAACCATACAGTTTCTTCCTCTAAGCGAACATCTATTTTGATGTTGCCGTCCTGGTTTTGGTATATCAGGATTTCGCTGTTCATATTGCGTTTTCTTTAATCTCCTTCTTATGTTTTGCCATTTTAGATGTCAATGTCAATATTATTTCTTTCTGCTAAGTTCGTTTTAATTGTTCAATTTTTTTAGCAGAAAGTGCACAAAAATGGCTCAATACAAAATCTCAGCACCCGGATAATCCCTTCAAATATAAAATTATTATTGCTATGCCTGCTCAACATTAATAAAAGATATTCTAGTATTAATTCTATGTGCTCTATGTGCCTAAGTGGTTAATTTTAAAAGGTATAGCACACCCCTCAAAGTCAGGTAAAAATGAAACCAGGCAGCATATAAGGAGGGAAATAAGGTCTTTGTTTGACGTCAAGCCCTAAACCATTTTTAGGCAAAAGTCCCTGACATGCATTCTTTGAATGCCCTTATGGGTTGATATTTCAGTCAATTCATCCATTGTAACAACATATTTTGGAAAATTATCCGGAATTTCAAGTAGATTCCCGTATTCCCGCTTAATCGTTTCCTCATTTGTTAACATGTAGGCAACCTGTACATAAATCTTTTCACCGGCTTTTTGTGCAATGAAATCAATCTCCTTTTTCCCCTCTAAACCAACTGTAACAGAATACCCAGCCATTCGCAGGTGCAGACAGACTACATTCTCTAATATTTTATGTATATCGCTTGTCCTATATCCTACAATTGCATTCCGAATACCAATGTCTTCAAAATAATATTTCTCACCTATTTCAAATATTTTTTTTCCTTCTATTCCTGTTCGCTTTACTTTGAAAATCAAAAATGAAGCTTCAAGATACCCAAGATAGTCGATTACGACCTGGGTAGAAATATTTAATTTCTGAGATTTCAGATAATCACTGATTTTCTTGGAAGAAACAATACTTCCCACATTGTCAGCTAAAAATGCCACCAGGTTTTCTAAAAACTTTATATTCCTTACCTTAAATCGTGCAACTATATCCTTGAGTAATATTGTATTGTAAATACTTGTTAAATATTCATATGCAATTTGGATATCAGGATCCAAATTAATTAAATATGGCAGTCCGCCAACATTTAAATAATCCTGAAAGGTATCAACTGAATCATGTAGCTTATAAAACAGTAAAAACTCAGTATAACTCAGTCCAAATACCTTTATTTCAATGTATCTGCCACTTAAAAATGTAGCAAGTTCGCTGGATAGCAAATTAGCATTGCTTCCAGTACAGTAAATATCAAAATTGCCGCGTGTAACAAGGTCTCTTAATGTAACCTCAAATGACTGAATGTCTTGTATCTCATCTATAAAAAGTGCTACTTTGCTGTTCTCTTTAACATTCTCTTTCAAATATCGAAATAGATCGTCAGAATTTCCGATAGAAGAAAATTCATGGAGTTCCTTGTTGATATAGATTATTTGCGTGTTGGGACTCTGTTTGATAACAAGGTCTCTTAACTGCATTAGCAGATAACTTTTCCCAACTCTTCGTTGTCCTGTTAGAACCTTTATCAATGACTTCCCGATAAAAGGTTTCAATCTATCAATATACAATGGTCTTTCGATGTAATCAATCATAATTCAATTATGTATTAAACTATTTGCAAAAATAACTTTTTCTTCAATCATAATTGAATATTTTCTACTATTTTTCAATTTCTTCAATCACAATATGCTTGATTTTGGTTTCAGACCTGCACGTTCTTTCATCTCGAAATTTCTTATACCTTTGCATTAAATTGAAATCCCTGCATGAGATTGAACATTATCCTCAGCTGCATCTGCGCCTTTATACTGATGATTTCCGGATGTATAAAGGATGAAAATAACAGTCCGCCTACCCTCGCCTTCCTTACGGAACCAGGCTATACTGCCAGCGACACCATGGTGAAAACCGGAGCGATTTTAAAACTTGGTATACACACTACTGCTTCTGCAGAAAGCATTACTAATTTCATCATCACCCTTCAAACAAAAAACGGCCTCGAAACCGCGCTCGACAGCGGTTTGTACAAGGAGAACTTCAATTATACCCGAAGCATCTCCTTCGGCGCCAGCGACTGGGAAAAATGGACCTTCACCGTGATGGATAAAAACCGGAACAAAACGTCTATTTGCATCAAGCTCACCAAAGACCCTGCATCTGACTTCGGACCTATTATCTCCTACTCTTCCATCATCCTTGGAACTCAGCACAACACAACTTTCGGACAATTTCTTGTAACCTCAACAGGTTCAGTGATAACAGAAACTGTCGCCGCGAGCATTCAGAATCTTGTTAACATCATTACCTACTACGGGGAATTGCAGATTCCGGAAACCTACTACACCTTATCCTCACCCAACGAAACAGATGCACCCAACTATTACCCCAGCCTTACCAGCTGGACAGAGCCAAAAAACGAAATGCGCTACAAGGCTGATTCGCTGTCGGTAACAGAGACAATGTTTAACGCAGCCACAAACGACAGCCTCATCATTTCGAACTATACCAGCGCCACTATTGGCAAAAGGAAATTCAAGAATGCCCGCACAGGCTATGTGATTCCCTTCCAGATTGCAGTGGGGCCCGAAGCCGGCAAACGCGGCCTCATCCACGTGAAAAACTGCAGCGGACTACCAGATGGGACTATAGAAATCGCAATTAAAATGCAGCAATAGCCTATGAAAACCCGATTCCTTTACCTTTCGCTATCGCTGCTGCTGATTTGCCGGGCTATGCAGGCACAAGTGCTGCTGCCCGAACTCGTGGTTACTGCCACCCGCACCGAAAACAAGCTGAGCGATATCCCAACCCGTGTTGATGTAATAAGCCGCACCCAAGTTAGCCAGTACCCGGCCAACCGTGCCGACGACCTCTTCCGTTTTATCACCGGCGCCAATGTTGATCGCTGGCAGGGAATTTTCAACAAAAGTGCCAGCATCACACTGCGCGGCATCAACAGTGCACAACGCGTGCTGGTGCTGCTCGACGGCGTGCCTCTCAATAAAAGCGATGGTGGTGCTATCAACTGGAACCGCATCTCGCCCGATGAAATCGAACGCATAGAAGTTGTAAAAGGTCCTGCCAGTGCGCTTTATGGCGGAAATGCCATGGCAGGAGTCATCAGCATTATTTCCAAAGAACCTGAAAAAGACAGGAACTTCCGTACAAAATTGACGTATGGAACCTACAATACTCTGGGAATCAAGCTTTCAGGTAGCGAACGCTATACGCTTAAAAAGGGAACCCTCAGCTGGAAAGTTTACGGGAATACGGAAAAAAGCAATGGCTATGTCCCCTACCCCGACAGTCTCAGAGATTCTATCAATACCAAAACCTATCTTTCCGACGCTATGGGTGGGATTCAGCTGGTTTACAAGGGTGAGAAATCCTTCAAATCCACCCTAGCCTACGATTATTACCATGATAAGATTGGTGATGGTGTGAAAATTTACGATCCCGATGGCGGATTCACCAGCTACCAGACCAATACGGCGCGTGTTGCCGTGGAAGACCGTGTTGGCAAAGGCTTGCTGCAGTTCAACATCAATTTCGGCCGCGAGGATTTCCTGCAGCAAAAAGAAAGCTTGAAAAAGGAGAAAACACCTCCATATGCCGTTACAGCATACCAACTCTACCAGACCAAATCGCTGAAAAGTGATGTAGGCGCTGGACTGAATTACATGATAAAAATCCCGACTTATGGCCGGATCACAGCAGGTGCAGATTTCCGAAACGGCGGAATGAACTCCCGCGACACCTACTACACTTCCACGGATCTGGTGGATGTTGAGGGGAATTTGCTTACTTCTGCGTTATATATTCAGAATGAATGGGTAAGTAAATCCGACAGGCTGCATATCAATATTGGAGGCCGCTACGACTATGTAACCTTCAGAAACGGAAGCTTTAGCATTGCCGAACCATCGGCAGTTACCAGCATTCTGATGCCTTATGTTGGTGATTACAAGTCGACGAACTGGTCGGCATTCAGCCCGAAACTGGGGATCAGGTATGAGGTAACGAAACCGTTTAGTGTTTACAGCAGTTATTCGAGTGGTTTCAGATCGCCAATCCTGGACGATATGTGCAGGAATGGCAACATTACCAAAGGTTTGAAACTCGCTAACCCCGATTTAAAACCGGAAAAACTGAAAAATTATGAGTTAGGCTGCGATTGGAAGCCAGGTAAGAAAATCAGCCTGAACACAGCAGTATTCTATTCCATTGGCACTGATTTTCAGTACTTTGTAGGTACAGGAGACTCTATTTACAGTGGAACGATACCAAAGCCTGTATTGAAAAGGGAGAATATTGGCAAAGTTGGTATTGGTGGTTTCGAGGCCGGAATCGACTACCAGCTCAGGCCTGATCTGCTTTTCAGAATGAACTATGGATGGTATCAATCAGAAATTCTGAGTTTCGATGTTACCACCTTTGTGGGCAAGGATCTCACGGGTAAGCAGCTGATGGAAGTTGCTCCCAATCAATTAAATACTGCAATTCTCTACAAATCAAAAATTATTGATTTTGGTCTTTATTATCATTATGTCGACAGGCAGTTCACCGATGATGAGAACACAATTATAGCAGGCAGCACACATATTTTCGACCTTAAACTCTCAAGAGCCTTTGGAAAGCATTTTAATGCTGCAGCCAATATTCAAAACTTGCTGGATAAGAGATATATAGATGAAAAAGGAGTGTTGAATCTAGGGAGATTTATGACAATGGATCTGAGTTTTAGTTTGTAAGAATCAATAACATTAATGCCATGAAGAAAATTTTTACCCTCATTTTAGGATTCTGTTTCTCCTTAGTCCTGTCAGCACAGGATACACTAGTTGGCTGGACATTCCCTACGGGAACTGCTAACGACTCAGTTGCAAACTTCGCCTTGCCGGCTAATTCAGGCAGTTTTCTGAAAACCTATGGTGGAACTACTGCGCTAAATTATAGCACGAATGGTCTTACAACTTTCTCGGCACAGGCAACGGGCTGGGATAGTGGCATGAATACAAAATACTGGCAGATTGAATTTTCGACTGCTGAATATCAGAACATTAAGCTTTCAAGTATATTAAGATCAGGGGGAAACAACCCAGGACCAAGGGATTTTCAGATTCAGTATAAAGTTGGGATGGGTGTTGTATGGACAGATGTTGTGGGGGGAGCAGTTACCACAGCCGCCAACTGGACTGGTGGTGCCATTAGCAACCTGAGTCTACCGGCAGATGTGGATAATCAAACCTCAACTGTATATATTCGCTGGATCATGGCCACCGATGACGATATAAATGGAAATACAGTTTTACCTACTGGAATTGCCAAGATGGACAACATCATTATTACAGGGAACAAGATTAATGTGGGAATTTATAACGTTGATAATGAGAATATTATCTGTGTTTATCCTAATCCGGCCAAGGGTTCAGTATCTGTTCTGAATGCACCAAAAGGACAGTATCAGGTGTTTAATTCGACAGGGCAGATAATGACCAGCACAACGAATTATTCTGAGGAAACAACATTATCCCTGGATATGCGCGGAATGCCTGCAGGAATTTACTTCTGCAAAATGAATAACGGAAGCAAAACCCAGGTTTCAAAAATCATACTGCTTAATTAGGAGAAGGATTTGAATAATTCTGCTTCCGCTCAAAGATTTTTAGAATTGATACTCCCAGCAAACCGCCAGCAAATCCGAATACAAGGTGTGTAAAGATGGGATAAAGTGGTCCAAACTTCACCGATTGAATTGGAATTGCACCAAAACCGCTTAATACCAGTCGAATCAGTGGAATCATTACCCAGCTCAGTGCCCCCAGTAAGGAAACCAGCAGTGTGGTTCTGCCAAATCTGTCGGAGAAGCTGTAAAGTGTGTCGATCCAGAATCCGAGAAGGAAATAGATAAAGGGAAGGAAGGGATCGTGGAATCCGAAAACACCTGTTAGCTGCATTCCTGCTGCTCCGGCACAGAACAGGCTTCCGGCGAAGGGCAGGTCGGAAGCTCTTCGCCCGACAATCAGAAGTGCTATGAAGATAAGTCCCTGCCGGCCAGGTAACTGCATCGGAATACGCAGTTTAGCATGGATTACCATCGCCAGAACACCAAGCGAAAAGAGTATCAGTGCCTCCAGTATTGTAAGAGCCTTTTCGTTTTTAATTGAACGCGACAGGGTTCCTTTTAGTAAGCTTATTGTATTGGTATTCATATTCATAAAACGCAATTTGAACAATATGAAATATTTTACTGGTCGGAGGTTTGTGCAAAGTTATTTAAAATTGTTGAAAATCCTTTGCCTATCCTCATTCTCCTTTATGCTCTTGTGATACAGTTCTGTAAAAGCTATTGTTTCTTCAAATTTAAAATATGCATATACCAATCGCAAGCCGGAGTTTACACCCTTTCCCATAATGGATTTGCAGGCAATCTTTTTTACTTTTATTACACAGGTTTCAAGGGAGAGATTGTCGATTCTAAAACTGAATTACTTTATCAATCACATCCATTTCGCTTCCCTTTAGGGCTTTAATGTCAGCTTTTACCAAGGGAAGATAGCGCGTCTGAAGAAACCCGTGATATTCGGTCTTCACACGTTTAATCTGCTCCTTTTCAAGCATTTGATTAAGAATAGTATCCAGCTTAGCGGGTACAGGCCCAAAAGCCAGTTTGCGGTAGCTTGCACCAGTCAATTGCTCTTCGTAAATTTCATAATAATTGAAATCGACAAAATATACAAATTGTTTTATTTTAAGTCAACATTGTGTTTTATTTTGAAACATAGCGTTGTTTTAAATTATTGTAAGAAGTCGCTCGCATAAACATATTTCTTGCATGAATTGAATAGACGTATAAAAATTCATAAAGAATTTCTGTTTAGTACTGTTGATGAAAAGATTCTTAACTTCGTGTGATGGTTCTATAAATCCGATTTCTATGTCCCAAATGAACAGGATTTCTCTTACAGTATTGTTCCTGATTTTTGTATTGATAGTGGTGCTCCGCTATATTACCCTCCTGCCAAACGAGCTGAGTTGGGATGTCTTTGGCTATTATTTGTACCTGCCATCAACCTTTATACATCATGATCCAATGCTGAAAGATATCAGCTGGATAGAAGCGGCAAACGCCAAATACAACATTTCTGCAAGCCTTTACCAGGTGGAATTAGGACCTAAAAATACCACAGTGTATTTTTTTCTTATTGGAATGGCAATACTTTATGCACCCTGGTTTTTCATGGCTCACATTGTTGCCGGTGTAATGGGTTATCCCCAGGATGGTTTCAGTATTCCCTACCAACATATGATCGCGCTGGGCTGCCTTTTATACACATTAACAGGTTTGTGGTACTGGCGGAAAATCCTCCTAAGATTTTTCAGCGACCAAACCACCGCGCTTATAATGATTATCGTGGTGCTGGGAACCAACTACCTCCATTTTGTTACGATAAAGAACCTGGAAACCGCACATTTTATCTTTGCGCTCAACGCTATTCTGATATGGAATACACTGCGCTGGCACGAAATTCAGAAGCAAAAATACATGCTGGCCATCGGGCTTATCATTGCTTTAACTACGCTGGTAAAGCCCAGCGAAGTGCTGGCAATTATTATTCCCGTTCTCTGGGGAATTTATGACAAGGAAAGTTATAAGGCTAAGTTGAAACTGGTGTTAACCTATAAGAATCAGGTACTTATTGCCATTGGTGCAGCTTTCCTGCTGATGCTTCCCCAAATCGTTTACTGGAAGATTTCCACAGGACAGTTCATCTACGACAGCTATAAAAACCCCGGAGTAGGACTTGACCTCCTAAGACCGCATATAATAAATATCCTCTTCAGTTTCCGCAAGGGCTGGCTGCTGTATACGCCTGTTATGGTGTTTGCCCTCGCTGGATTTGTATTCCTCCATAAAAAGAAAAGGGAATATTTCCCTGTTTTAGCGGTTAATTTTATAGTGTCGTTTTATATCATTGCCAGCTGGACTGAATGGTGGTATGGTGCTGGTTACAGCGTACGGCCAATGGTTGCTACCTATGCCGTACTCTCTATCCCCCTGGGCTTTACTTTGAACAGAATAGGCAGCCTGAAAATACCCTTCAGGGCCGCTTTTGTTTTGCTGATATTTCTGCTTTTAGCCTTGAATCTCTTCCAGATGTGGCAGATGAACAATTACATCCTCGACCCTTATCGAACAACAAAAGCCTATTATTTCGCTGTTTTTGGCAAGACCCATGTTAGTGATGCCGACCGTAAACTGATGCGTATTAACCGTTCCATGGATGGAATTGACATTTTTCCCGGCGATTCTGGTTTCACTAAAAAGCCAATTCTTTACTATGATTTCAAGACGAAAATAAAGGGGTATGAGAAAAATTACGATTATGACATTAACGCAAAGAATGAAATAATGCGTCTCGACAGCAACCTGAACTTTTCACCTGGTATCCGAATGCACTTCAACGATCTTACTTCCAAAGGATATGCCTGGGTAAGGGCCAGTGTTGATATTCTGATTCCTGAAGGTTACAATGAAGAATTACCCTGCCTTACCATTACTATTGACAGGAAGAACGGTGTTTACGGCTACCGTACAGCCTGCATCGACCCGAAAAATGTGACCTACAACGGCTGGGTAACGGTAAAACTGGATTATCTCACCCCCGAACTGCGCTCCGGGAAAGATTATGTGCAGTCGTACATCTGGCACCGTGGCAAAAAACCAATCTACATCGATAATTACAAAATTGATTTGTTCGAACCCCGGTAACCCCGGGTAACAAAAAAAAAGCCCCGCATAAATGCGGAGCTCAAAAATTCAAATGTTTTGTAATATATTAAAACTAAGCTAGTTTAACATTTACTGCATTTAGTCCTTTTTTACCTTCTTGTACATCATAAGTAACTTCGTCATTCTCTCTGATCTCATCGATGAGGTCTGAAACGTGCACAAAAATGTCTTTACCTAATTTTTCATCTTTAATAAATCCAAATCCCTTTGAATCGTTGAAGAATTTTACTGTTCCTGTATTCATAACTTTATTTAATTTGCTGCAAAGGTATACTAATAATTGATACTGCGTACATTTTTTTAATTTATTTTTTCTTTTTCTTCTTTTTTGTCTTTTTAAATGCCAGATCCGACTCTTCGGCATCCTTTAGAAGGGCTTTCCAGTCGTATTTCGTTTCGGAAGTAAAATCGATAGTTGCCTGGTAATCAGATTTATCAAAGGTAATCATATCGATAGGATTGCCCAGAAAACCCTCTATGTCGTCGAGGATGGTTTTTTCTTCCTGGCTGCAGAAAGTTATTGCGTGACCCTTGTGTGTTCCGCGGCCAGTACGCCCCACCCTGTGTACATAATTCTCAGATTGTTCGGGAAGATCATAGTTTACTACGAATTCTACGTTGGGAATATCAATTCCACGGGCACTTACATCTGTGGCAATCAATATCTTAACATCGCCGCTTCTGAATTGCTTCATCACCTGGATCCGTTCACTCTGAACTTTGTCGCTGTGGATAGTGATGCTTTTCAAACCTGCCCTGTCGAGAGCCTTACAAACCCTTTCTGCCCTGACCTTTGTACGCACAAAAACCAGGATCTTGCTATCGGGGTGCTGATTTATTACCCTTTCGAGAAAAAAGCGTTTATCATCCATTTCAACATAGGCCACAAAATGGTCGATATTTTTGGCTACCGGATCTTTGGGTGAAATCTGGATGCGGATGGCATTGGTAACGAGGGAATAGGCAATTTTCTTTATGTATTCGTTGATGGTAGCGGAAAAGAAGAGTGTTTGCCTGTCCTTGGGCAGTTTTTCGACCAGGTCGCGGATATCCTTTATGAAACCCATGTCGAGCATATGGTCGGCTTCGTCGAGGATGAGGATTTCGACCAGGTTAAGGTTGAGATGGCCCTGACTTACCAGGTCGAACATACGGCCAGGGGTTGCAATAAGGATATCGAGGCCTCTTTCGAGCACTGCAATTTGAGGTGCCTGTTCCACTCCCCCAAAAATGCAGAAGGAGCGAACGCCTGTATCCCTTGCGATCTCATCAAACACATCCCTGATCTGCAAAGCAAGTTCATGTGTTGGTACCATCACCAGGCATTTAATACCATCATCCGAAAACCCCTTTTTCTTACCCTGGAGAAGCTGAATTACAGGGATGGCAAATGCCGCTGTTTTACCAGTGCCTGTTTGGGCAATGGCGAGCACATCCTCTCCTCTCAAAATCGGAGGGATGGCCTTATATTGAATATCTGTCGGACGGCGGAATTCCAGCCTTGCAAGGTTATTCTTTATCTCGTTACAAAAGCGGTAATCTTCAAACTTCATATCTTATTACTAAAACTAATTTATACTTTCCAGGTAGAGATCTTCTACCTTTTTCCTGGCCCAGGGAGTTTTTCTCAAAAAAGCCAGACTTGATTTAATACCCGGATTATAGATAAAACAGCGAATATTCACTATGCTTCCCAATTCTTCCCATCCATAATAATCAACGAGATGATGCAGGATCATCTCGAGTGTAATGCCATGTAAAGGATTGTTAGGCTGAACTTCTTTCATCATTTATTACTTAAAATCGTGTCCGCTTTTTGCATTTCACCTTAGGATTTTCTAAAAGCAAGAATCATATAAATACCTAATGGAACAAAAGTTGCCCCGAGAATGAGGAACAACATCCAATATCCAGTTCCACCATCTTTAGTTTCAGAAACATTAATTGTAAACATCGCTATTGTTCCAAAAACTATAAGCATCGAAAGTTTAAGGAAGCGAATCATTTTTGTAGCAAGCCTGTATTGCCTTTCAGCATTTTCCTGAGTTATTTTAACAGGCAGGTTAAAGTTATGAGGTTTCAGATTGATTAAAGCAAGAACTATTACCAGAACAGTTGATATAGCTGGTAGCAGCCATATAGTTGATTTGCTGCCATAATCGTCTGCCACTCCTTTTACATCGAAATGAGTCGGGATTATATCCGGCAGCGATTTATAACGGCTTGCAACTATAACCCACAAAATAAGCAAACCAATATAAGTGATCCCCTCAATGATTCTGTCGAAGGAATCCAACTCTATTTTGATAATTGGACGGTTTTGTTTTTCTTTGAATAACATAATGCAAAGTTAACCAATTTGTTACTAAAAAGAGGCTGAATTATTATAAGCAGTCCGCCTTGCTCAGGCGAAGCTACGCACTGTTAAACGTTAATTCACAATATTCCACGATTTGAGACTCCAGGTATCAAGCTGCCCACTATCAAGAACAGTTTCCTTTCTGACAAGTCCTATTCCAGGAACAAAATAGAGATAGGTATCTTTCTCATATTCCACCTGATATTGTTCTGTTTTAGTTATTTTTATCTTAATAACATTGTTAAACACAACCCCATTGACAGAATAAAATGGAATCAGTGAATCAACTTTCGCACCACTGAACCCATAACCTACAGGCTGTCCGGTAAACAGAACAGGTTGACCGAATTCTCCGAAATTCCCACCTCCATTTTTTCTCATATAATCGAAAGCACTATAATAGTTGCCTTCTGAGCCATTGAATGTACTTTTCAGATTCATCTGGAAGAATTCAGATTTTACACCATTACTGCCATTAATGGCAAGTTCCGACCAGAAAAAACCTGTCTCAGTGCTGGTTAATTTCAGTGTATCAAAAACAGAGGACGAATCCTTTGCATAACACCACCAGGTTCCGGTTTTGAAAATATACGGTTTTACACTTTCAGAAATGTACGTATAAGTAGGGTCTCCTGCATTTTCATCTTTTTTACAGGAAAATGAGAGGATAATCAGACAGCTAAGAAAAAGGATGATCGATATATTTTTCACTTTGAAAGGATTATTATACTAATTTATACTAAATGATCAAATAAAGCGAATGTCAAGCGGATTTCTGTCAACAAGGCGATGGAATTGATAAAGGGGATACCCAATCATTATTCCGCCACAAATGACTTTATCTTCAGGAATACCAAGGAGATCATACATTGGCTGATAGCCGGCCTGTCCGCACATTTCGAAGAATCCGGCCCAGCATGATCCAAGGTTAAGCGAAGTGGCATACAGTTCTGCATATGCAAGTGCAAATCGTGCATTGCTGAAACCCGGCTCGAGCTGTTTTGGAGCCAGTGCCACTATCAATGCAGGAGCATCCCTGAGAATAACGTCGATATCCAATTTCATGAATTTTTCGATGAAGACTTTGTAAAATCTCATTCTGCGAGAGCCGGCATTATCACCGCAAATCCAATTTCTGGTAGCAGCTGAAACTTCTTTTAACACAGAATTATCATCAATTACCAGGTAAGAAATGTTTTGGGAATTACCACCGCTGGGAGCCAGACGCGCTACATTCAGCAATTGTATAAGTAGTTCTCTTGGAATCTGTTTGCTTTGATATTTTCTGACCGACCTACGAGCACGAAGAAATTGTTCAGCCTGTTGTGATGAGATTGCTAAAGACTGATTAAGCTCCGGCATATTTTTCAGTGGTGCTAAATCGTGTTCAAAGGCTCCCTCCGGACAAACTGCAACACAATGTCCGCAACTAATACAAGCTTTCTCATTAGTAATTACCGGGATATCTTTCTCGATGGTGAGTATAAAAGAAGGGCATTCTTCGACACATTGCCCGCAGGATGTACATTTTACAGCATCAATAGTAATAATGCTCATATTTAAAATCGTTTCAGCAAAATTATCAATTTCGATGATTAGATTTTTAAAATTTAGGTATTACACTGGTTTTGTTGTGTAAATAACCCTGTCGGGGGCTTGAAGCCCCGACAGGGTTGGTACATCGCGCTAACCCTGCCAGGGCTTGAAGCCTCGACAGGGATGAACTTAGCGAATTATTTCCATCCGTTTTACAACCAATGTTTCGTTGTTTACAAGCATGCGGCAAATGTAAATACCTGCTGGTAAATTGCCTGAGTTCAACTCGATGTTAGTGGTTCCTGGTAACATTTGCCTGTTTCCGAGATCCTGTACCATTGCTCCCATTATACTGTAAACCTGTATGTTTACTTCGCTCTCCGCTCCCACTGTCACTCTCATTATCGCTGCTGTTTGCATAGGGTTCGGATAGATTGATAAGCTTGGTTCAATTAGCTGTTCTTCGGTGATTTCAGGTTCTGCAAAACCTGGTGTACTGCCAAATTCATCAGCGCCCATATCTGGTTTTGATGCACTTCTCGGACCTCCGTCGTAATCGTAAAGCAATGAGTTTGTTGATGAACCTTTGTTGTCGATTCCGGTGTTAAAAACTGTCAGGTGGAGATCTGTTGCGGATATATAAAGAGGTGTTACGCTGATGCTGTTATAGTCGCGGCTTGCGGTTTTCCATAAACTCAGGTTCATTGATAAACTGCCTCCCCAATAAACAAGGTTAGGTGAAACAGTTACCAAATCGTTGTAGTTAGAAGTTATGGCTGTGGTTGATGTAGAATAAATAGCATAATGCTTAGCATAGGTTGTTGAAGCCTTGGCATTATGGAGTATGTTATTGTACAAAATCAAACTTGCGGAACCTTCACGATAGAACGCAGACGTCAAATTCGTGGCTGCTGCATACGCTGTTCCCTGGATAGATACGGTATTGTGAATGATAGAACCTGCATTACCGACAGATTTATCATAGATACCATATAACCTTGGGTTTGATGCATTTCCGCCTTTCAGCGCGATCATATTGTTCGAAATCGTATTTCCGGTCAGGTTTGCCTCATTATATATACCATATATATAAGGTGTCATTGTGGTGTACTGACTTCCGACACTGTAAACTCTGTTCTGGTCAACATTACCGCGTTTGATGTAAAAACATGTGGCTTTCGGACTGCCAAGGTTACCCGAGTAACTGATGTTTCCAACAGTATTACCCTTTATGGTAACAGCAGAAGTACTACTTGACTTTATTCCTTCGAATGTTGCATTTCCGGACATGGATACCGAGTACAGAATACTGGTACTGCCAATAACATTCGCCTGATTAACGGTGGCTGTTCCTGAAAGAATTTCGATCCCAGTAAAGGTTGGAGTTCCTATATTCGATAGTTTGATATTTCCTATAGAGTTGTGCGAAACATTTGCATTGCCTGAATTCACCGAGATCCCCTTAAAGAAACCTGATCCGGTATACACAAAGTTCGATCCGAAAATCTGGTAAGTACTTCCTCCAATGAAGTTTGTTGTAATAGTATTTGATGTTGATGAAGCTCCAGGTATGAAGTTTATTCCCGTCAAGCTTGTGCTGAAAGGAAGTGTAGCGTAGAAACTGTTGTTAAACATTGTCCATCTGCTGCCATTACCATTATTGGTCACATAAACTCCATTAGCGGTATAGTTGTGGAACTCATTGCCCTGCAGGTTGATGTTGAAGTTTAGGTAGGTGCCACTTCCCTTAGCAATCAGCAGGTTGGCTGGTGCGGAGGTGGTCTCACCTAAGTTACCGATAAGATTACGGTTGAACAGCAAGCCGCTGTTAGAACCACTTGTTGACTCCAGCACAACAACTCCGTTGTAAGGATCAGTGTTATTGCCTTCAATCTCGCAGCTCGACAGTGTTAGGTTTGTTACACCATTGGCGATCAACAAAGTTGGATAAGCCACATTTGTATTCTGGAACCTAAAGGCCCTGTAAGGCCAGAAAATACCTCCGTCGATAGTTAAACGGTCAATACCGTTCAGACGGATGAGTGCCTGTGCAGAGTTTCCGCTGATGAGCTTTTGGGTTTCATCAACAGGAAGAATCGTTAAAGTATAACCTCCGGGGATAACTTCTATGCTCTGGTTCAGGCCATTAAGTCCGTTTTCGGCAAGGTCGTTCAGAATGTACACAATCACATCACCACAACGGCGGTTGGCATTTAAAAAGGCAAACAATCCATCGTTGCCGGTAAGGTTTGTAAAGTCGCCACCAACTCCAACGGTATAGGTTACTGTCTCAGGATCCATTACGAAAATGCTGTTCGTAGCGGAGCTGATACATCCCCAACTATCAGTGTAAGTATACGTTAGCGTCCAAGTACCAGGGCCAGCTACCGAAGGATCGAAGATACCATAAGATACCCCTGTTCCGCTGTAGGTGCCACCCAAAGGTAAACCGCCTGTTAAGGTGATTGGTTCTCCACACAGATGCTGGTCCTCAAAACTTCCGTCAAAAGTTACAACTGGTAAAGGATGAACAGTAATTGTGGCTGCCGAAGAATAAGTACCAGAACAAACACCACTTTGTACATACACCTTGTATTTGGTTGTTGTAGTAATGTTTGTCACTAAGAGTGTAGTAGTTGTATTTGCTATCGTGGTTGTAGTCAACCAGTTGTCAGTTGACGACACCCAGTTCAATATGGTTCCTGTATGACCCGACAAAGTTAAGGTCGTGCTGTTGGCATCAATACAAACATCTTTGCTGCCGGCAATGCTACCGCCTATGGAAGTTGGATCAACAGTAATCGTTACAGTATCCGTTGTTAAAGTACCGCAACCTGGTAACACAACTGGAAATTGTCCTGCTGGAGGTGAACTGGCAGCTCCGCCTGAAGTTTGGTTCTGGCGGAAATAGGTGGTTTGAGTTAGCACACCCGGAGCATAGGTAGCAGCGGTGGCTAAGTTGATGTTCGTGAAGTTCACATTATCGGTTGAACTCTGCCATTGGTATGAATATGGCGTGGCGCCGCCTGTTGGAGCTACGCTGCTGAGCTGAACCGGGGCAAAATTATAGCAAATGGTCTGATTTGCAGAAATGGAACCAACTACATAAGGTGCATAAACTGTAATGGTTGCTTCAACTGAATTCGATGTTGAGCAAACCCCACTCTTCACTACCACCC
>CAIXZF010000036.1 GCA_903923925.1 uncultured Bacteroidales bacterium | reverse complement strand
GCTCAACTGCTGGTCCTCAGGGTCCAGTTGGTCCTGCTGGTGCAGCTGGCGCTGACGGCCCAATGGGTCCTCAGGGTGTTGCTGGTGAAACTGGTGCTCAGGGTTTGATTGGTCTTACTGGTGCTGACGGCCCGATGGGTCTTGAAGGTCCAATGGGTCCTGTTGGTTTAACAGGTGCTGAAGGCCCAATGGGTCCTGCTGGTGCTCAGGGTGAAGCTGGCCCGATGGGTCCTGCTGGTCCTGCTGGTTCAGGCGGAATGTCTGTTAACTGCTTAGAATGTCACAACCACAATCCTGCAACTGCAACTGGTTTAGCTAAAGAACTCGAAAACGCTAAAAACGAAATCGAATATTCAAAACATAGCGAAGGTGCTGAACTTTCTATTTCAGAAGGTGGATCAGCAGGTTGTGCTCCTTGCCACTCACACGAAGGTATGCACAGTGTTGTTGACAACAACGTTGTTCCAACGATGGTTCTTGGTACCAATGGAAAATATTCTTTCTCATACAATGCTACAACAGCTTCTTCTTCAGGTTTGACAACCATGCCTGGCAAAATCGGCTGCTGGACTTGCCACAAAGGCGCTGCTACCGATTCAATGGCTCTTTACACAACTGCTCCTATCCAGATGACGATGTACCCTATTCAGGGAACAAACCCTGGTAAGATTATCAACATTACTCAGCATAACGGCGAAAGTAATTTATGCGTAAAATGTCACCAACCACGTCCAATGACAACATCAACCACCTTATCAAATGGTGCAAGTGTTGATTATAATGATTTAGCTAACAACCCTGGTAATCTTTTCTTTAGTATTACCGTTGGTAACGCAGCTCCAAACAAACTTGTTCCAAGCTACAGAATGCACAACCATTATGGTGCTATCGGTGGAATTTTTGCTGCTCAGGCTGGTGTTCAGTTCCCTGGCGCTTTAGCATATGACAATACTTCAACACATGCAACTGTTGCTTCCTGCCAGACCTGCCACATGGCAACTCCAACCGGAACAAACGGTGGTCACTCTTTCTATGTAAGTTCTGTAAGTGCAGAAACCGGTTCAAAAACCTATAACTTCAAAGGTTGTAACACTTCTGGCTGTCACAGCACTATGAGCGCTACAAACTCAACATTTACAGGTACACGTGCAAATACAACTGATCTGCTCATGACCATAGCTGACAAGCTAAGAACACCAGACGGACTCGAAATTATGCACAAAAATCCTGATGCAGCATCTAACATCTTTGCTGGTGTTACTACAGCTGGTTATGATGGTTATTTGAATATTTATGATCCATCAACCAACCCACTTGGCGCAATCCGTAACCCTGCTCCTGCAACTTCATGGACAACAGATCAGAAAAACTTAAACCTATCACTACCTTTATTGGGAAATCTTCTTAATGTACAGATGGGTGCTATTATTAACTTCCAGTTAAGCGTTCGTGAATACAGTTTAGGTATACACAATCCAGCTTATTCTCAGGCTTTACTCAACAATACTATCGATGCACTAACAGCAGCAGGTTTCTAAGATAAACCTGTAACATCAAAAAGAAGGATGCCCCGAAAGTGGCATCCTTTTTTTTTGCATTTCCACCCCGTAGAGACGTAGCATGCTACGTCTCAAACGCCAACGTCCTGGAATTGGGCGTGCGTTATGGAATTGGGTTCCGTTCTGGCTTCATCGTGGAAAGACGTAGCATGCTACGTCTCTACGGACTGCGTTGTGGAATTAATTTTCGTTTGGTCATGATATTAAATAACATAAATTTATTATTCAATTAATTTTAGGCTTATTCTGCAGGGCTATATTTGCAGATTCAGATATTTTAAGTAGTTATTAACTACAGCATTTCTGAAATCCAATTTTAGTAATTTAGCATTGTATTATCAATTGAACACCAATTAATTTTATTATATATGAAATATTTATTACTATTATTAGCTTTAATCTTAGGTATTGGCAACTTATGCGTAGCTCAGGTCAACATTTCAGTTGGCTCTTCTGTTAGCCAGGCTTTTGCGCTTGGAACGAGTGCTACTGCTGTATTGCCAGCAGGCTGGAAAGCTGATAAAAATACAACTGTCAGATTAGTAGGCTCTTATAGCACTGCGGTTTCAGCTACAGAACTGGTAAGCGGGAACACAATGTCGGGTACAGCAGGAAACGGTATTTATAACTATGGCGCTGGAGTGGCAGGAACTGCCACCGATAGAGCCGTAGGCGGAATTTCCTCTACCTCTGCTTCAAAGAGCGTAAATGTTTATCTGCAATTGGCTAATAACGGCACTTCATCTATAACCAGCCTGACCATTAGCTATGATGTTGAGAAATACAGAAATGGCTCAAATGCAGCTGGATTTTCAATTCAAATGTATTATTCAACAAATGGGACAAGCTGGACCTCGGCTGGCAGTGATTTTTTAACAAGTTTCGCTGCTGATGCTGATAATAGCGGATATACTTCAGCACCAGGGACAACTGTTGCAATTACATCAAAAATTTTAACTCAAACAATTGCAGCCTCCGGTAACCTTTACCTTGCATGGAACTATTCAGTTACTTCAGGCACTACTACTTCTAATGCCCAGGCATTGGGTATTGATAATGTTACAATTTCAGCAGTTGGGTTACCGGCCGATCCAACGGCAGTTACTGCTACTGCTGCCAGCCCAAGCCAGATTGATCTTGGATTTACTCCAAACGGAGCAGGAAATAATGTAATTATTGCATGGAATACTGTTAATACTTTCGGCACCCCTGTAGCAGGAACACCTTATGCGGCCAATGATGCAATTGCAGGAGGCGGAACCGTTTTATACAACGGGCTTACAAGTCCTTTTAATCATTCTTCTTTGTCGGCAAATACACAGTACTTCTATAAAATCTGGTCAGTTAATGCTTTAAATGTATATTCAACAGGAGTTGAATTTAATGCAACAACTCTCAAATCTGCACCTTTAACACAAGCCTCTCTTATTAATTTCCCGGCAGCCAGCGTTGGAAACACTTCAATGTTGGTTCAATGGACCAATGGTGACGGTGATAAGCGAGTCGTTATTGCCAATACAACGAATACTTTTACTGCTCCGGCAGAAGGTACAGATCCAACTGCAAATTCTGTTTATACTTCAGGACAAAAAGTGGTATACAACGGAACTGGAAGCAGCTTTTCAGTTACGGGTTTAAATGCAAATACAACCTATTGGTTTAAGGTTTTTGAATATAACAACAGCGGATTACAAACAAAATACTGCTCTGGTACTGGCACTGACAATCCATTGAGTCAGCTTACTTCGCCAAATCCTACAACTCCTTTGGTTGAAAGTCCAACCTATGCTTCTGTTACAAATACTACTGCAGTACTTGGCGGAAACGTTACTTCAGCCGGGAATGTTGTTGGTGGTTTACTTGAAAGGGGTACCGTTTGGAACACAACAGGATCCGTAACTATCAGCGATAATAAAGGAGTGGAATCCAGTCCGATTTCAGGAGTTTTTACACATTTGCGTTCTGGTTTGCCAGCAAAGACCCAGATTTATTTCAAAGCATTTGCTACAAATATTCTCGGAACTACCCTTACTTCCGAAGGAACATTCTTCACCCTGGCAACTGAACCTTCAGCCTACCCTGGTAGTTTTTCAGCATTAACCAGTGGTTCATTCAGCATCGATCTTAGCTGGACAGCAGCAGCAGGAGCAGACGGGTACCTTATATTCCGCAAATCAGGAGCCACTGCACCAACTGGAATGCCATCCGATGCAACAGCTTACAATCTGAACAATTTAGTAGGCGACGGAACTCTCGTTGCTGATGTTTTATCAGGAACAACAACATCTCAAACGATTACAGGATTATCTGCTCTTACTCAATATACCTTTATCATTGTGCCTTACTCCTATGATGGATTAAACTATCAGACATACAATTACAAAACAGACGGAACAGCACCTTCAGCAACAGCAATAACAAATCCTCCAAGCTATACATGGATAGGTCTTACTGGTGGCGACTGGTCGCTTGCTTCAAATTGGTCGCCTGCCCGCGCAACAAAAACTGTAAATGATATATTAATCTTCAATGATGGCAGCACAGTAACAGTATCCCAGGTGTCAACTGAAACAATTGCGCAATTAAGGGTTCAAAACAATACTGCAGTTACGCTTACATCTGCTGCAGTTGCTACATTGACAATAACAGGTTATTCAAATGATTTTTACAGCGTTATTGATTTGTTTGTTGCCTCGGGCAGTCAGTTTATTTTCTCTGGCTCCAGTGCAATAACTTTAAGTATACCTACTGGCGCCAGTGCCTGCGTTTATGGAGCAATGAAATTTATTGGCGGTGCTCATAAAATTTCCGCTGTTCCTGCTAACCCTGTTATTTTCGTCGCTGGCAGTTCATTTACAGCCGGACTAACTTTCACAGGAAATCCATTTGGTACAACTTCTCTGAACTCAGTAATTTTTCAGTCTGGAGCTACATATATTCAACAGGCAGGCAGTAATCCATTCGGAGCAGGCGCACCAAATAGTGTAGTAGTATTTCAACCAGGCAGCTCATATCGCCTCGATATAAACGCAGCCCCTGCAACAAGTGGAAGAACCTATCCTAATTTTGAGTATAATAATGCGGGAAGTGTAACGATAACAGGAACTTCAGCTGCTACCTTCGATAATTTTACTGTTACCCAGGGAACTTTTAACTTTAACATGACAGCTACACCTGGTCATTCCATCAAAGGGAATATTTCTGTGGCAAGCGGTGCTACCTTGAACTTTAATCCAGCAGTTGCAGGAACTATTCAATTGAATAGTTCAAGTCAGCAAACCATTTCAGGATCAGGAACACTAACAATCTCATCCCTGGCAACCTTCGACATAAACAACGCCAATGGGATTCTTCTGAACAGATCATTAACGGTAAATGGAAAGATAAATCTTACGAATGGACTTGTAACCCTTGGAAACAATAATTTGTTACTGACCTCCTCGGGTTCAATTACCGGAACACCTTCAGCTACTAAAATGATTGTTGCTACAGGAGTTGGTCAATTGCGTAAAGAATTTGCTTCAGGGTATACAGGAAGCTATGTATTTCCTGTTGGCGACAATTCAGGCTCTGCCGGTTATTCACCGGTTACATTGAATTTCTCAGCCGCTACTTTTGGAACTGGCAATTATGTGGGTGTAAATCTTGTAAATTTAAAATATCCCGGCGATTTCAACACTGGCAGTTTTCTGAACCGTTACTGGACGATAACACAAAATGCCGTAAGCGCATTTACCTGCAACGCCGATTTCCAGTATGAAGTTACTGATATCACAGGAAACGAGAATGAAATCTACTGTATAAAAATGGCTCCGGCACCTGTTCAAATGTATGGAATTGCGAATACCGTATTGCATCAGATTTCTGCTACCGGACTTACATCCTTCAGCACTTTTGCCGGAACACAAACGGATCCGGTTCCCTATTTAGTTTCGGGTGATGGTTCTTATTGCCAGAATACCGGAGGTTTAACAGTTACACTAAGTAATTCACAACCTGGTGTCAGCTACCAGTTAAAAAAGAATACTATTATTGATGGTGTTCCAATACCTGGTACAGGTTCAGCATTAACTTGGACAGGAAAATTAGCCGGAACCTATACTGTTTCAGCCTATAATTCTGTTGCCACTGTTGCAATGACCGGCAGTGCAGTTATTGCAGAAATCCCGTCTGCACCGGTTAGTGTAAGCATTGCAGCTGATGCAAATAATGTTTGCGATGGAACTTCGGTTACAATAACAGCTACTCCGGTTAACGGAGGAACTCCGGTTTATGCATGGTTCAAAAATACACTGCCAGCAGGACTTAATCAAAACACATATACTTATACTCCGGCTAACGGAGATCAGATATATGTAGTTCTTACTTCTAATGTGAACTGTGGTATAAATTCACCAGCCACATCAGCCACCCTTTCGATGAATGTTATTCCGCTTCCAGTCCCTGTGATTACAGGTCTGACAAGTGTATGCAATACGACATCCGGTGTTGTTTATTCAACAGCAAGCGGTAAGACCAACTATGTTTGGTCAATTTCTGCAGGTGGAACAATTACAGCAGGTTCCGGAACAAATTCCATCACTGTTACCTGGAATACTGCAGGCAGTCAATCGCTTAGCGTAAACTACACCGACAATACCTGTAATGCTGCCACTGCCACTGCTTACCCTGTAACTGTTAAACCTTTGCCAGTTGTTAGCATTCCTTCTGTTCTTCCTGAAATTCATTTACAGGATCCTCCTATCTCGCTTACAGGTGGATTACCACTTGGCGGTACTTACAGCGGAGCAGGAGTTGTAAATGGCTTTTTTGATCCAACTTTAGTGGGTAATGGTTCATTTGCAATAACTTACACTTACACAGATAATTTGGGTTGTTCCAATTCTGCTGTCGGTTACATTCATGTTTTAGATCCTGGAACCTTTGCCTATACCGTTGGTGCAGGCGGATTCTTTCCAAATCTTACCGGATTAACTGGTGCTTTTAACTATCTTAATACCACAACTCGCTTTGGAAATGTTAATTTGTACATTATGTCTGATCTTACTGAACCAGGCACAATTCCATTAATGCAGAGTACAGAGGTATTACCAGGTGGTTTCACTATCACCATCAAGCCTAACGACGTAACCGAGAAAGTTATTTCTGGAAATGTTAGCCAGGCAATGATCCGCCTCGATGGTGCCGACAGAGTATTCTTCGAAGGCAGTATTGTGTTCCCCACAAAATCCATAAGATTTATTAATACAAATTCATCCTTTCCTGCAATATTATTAAAAAACGGAGCTACAAACAATACCTTTCACGGTTGCATCATAGAAGGCAGTAACAGCACCCTGAACAGCGGATTAATCCTGTTAGGAACAACTACTTCAACAGGAAACTCTTCCAACACATTCAATACTAATATTTTCAGAAACGATGCAGCTAATCCTGTGCTTCCGGCTAACTTATTCTATTCAGAAGGAAGTAGTTCTGCACCGAATAGCAGCATTGTTTTGCAGAGCAACGAATTTGTAAATTTTAGTCAGAATGGGATTAGTGTAACTTCAACAGGGAATGGAAATACCTGGTCAATAAATGGAAACAGTTTCTATTACAACTTACCAAATCCTGCTATAGGAAACCAGACCTCAATTAATTTCATTCCTGGCTCATCATCAAGCGGGAATTATATCAGCAACAATTATATTGGCGGCTCAACCTATCAGATTTATGGTTCACAATGGCTCAACGAAGGCAATATTGCCTTTAAAGGAATTGTGGTAAATTCAAATTCTTCCACAATTTCTCACAACACTATTGGAAATATCAAATTAAACAGCACTTTAACACCTTCATTTAAAGGGATAGAAATCATTAGTGGAGCAGCGACAATTGACCAATCAAACATTATTGGCAGTTTGAATATTTCAAATTCAATTCAGATTGCAGGCAGTGGTACTATTATGGGAATAGTTTCTGGCAGTGCTGGTTTGGTAACAATTAACAGCAATAAAATCGCAAATATCTCTTCAATTGCACCTGCCGGAAGTCCAACTTTAAGTTGTTTTTATTTAACCAATGGTTCAATGGAAAAGAATCTGGCTTACAATATTGGAAGCTCAACTTCAAACCAGACTCCTGTTATTTATGGGATTGTAAATTCTGCATCCGGATTATCCTATAATTTAATTATGAATAATATGATTAATCTGAAAGGTGGAAACGCTTCTAACCCTAAGATCTATGGAATTTTTGACCAATCAGCTTCTGGTAGCGGCGGGGGTAATTATCGTTGTAATACTGTAAATATCAGTGGGACAACTACTGCTTCAGCAACAAATTCAACCTTTGCTTTTTATCGCCAGGGTACTGCCAGTGTATTTCTCTATAACAATATTCTATCTAACCAGAGATCATCACTTACCTTATCCAAAAGTTATGCAGTTTATTCTGTATCAAACCTGAATTGGACATCAAACTTTAATGATCTGAAAACAATCTCACCAACATTGGGGTATTGGAACGCTTCAGTAAGAGTTGATTTGGCGGCCTGGAAAACAGCAACAGCAAATGATGCAAACAGTATTTCGGTTACACCTGTTTTTGTTTCTGCCACCGACCTGCATCTAACTTCTTCCAATACAGGGATTTTTCATAAAGGCAGCTTCCTCTATGCTCCTCTTACAGACTATGATAATCAGCCCAGACACCCTTTTACTCCTGATCCTGGTGCAGATGAATACATTAGTGTTCCAGCTATGCTTGAAGCAGATAATGAGGAAATTAAAAGTCTGGCTGTTGAAATGCATCTCTTCCCGAATCCATCCTCAGATGCAGCAAATATTCTTCTGGACTTACCGGAAGCTTCAACTGCAACTATCCAAATCTACAACATCACCGGATTGTTGATTGAAAAATATACCAACATGGAACTAACTGCTGGCCAGACTACTATAAATTTAAATTGCTCTGATTTTGCCCCGGGAATTTATTTTGTAAAATTATCCACATCTACAAACGCTGTTCTCGTTAAGCGCCTTGAAGTAATACATTAAATCTAAATCTGGCAATATTCACAGCAGGCAGGAATATTTTCCTGCCTGCTGTGTTTTATAATTAATTGATAATAATTTTTGAACTCCTTACAGACAGAGTTGTTAAAGATTTTGGTACTTTTGCCTGACAGAAACGAAATACTATGATTAAAAGGATTTTTACCACACGTTTTATTTTTATTTTAACGCTGATCTTTGCCGCAGCAATAATGCGACTAATTCCTCATTGGCCTAATTTTACTCCTGTAGCTGCTCTTGCACTTTTTGGCGGAACCTACATCAATCGGAAATATCTTGCATTTCTCGTGCCTCTTGCCGCACTCTTTTTGGGCGACATTGTTCTCGGCCTTCATGAATATATGGTTCCGGTTTATGCCTGTTTTATCCTTACAGTATTGCTTGGATTCGCAATAAAGAGAAAAACAACTGTTTTAACAGTTATCTCTGCTTCAATTGCTTCTTCGCTAATCTTCTTTTTGGTTACCAATTTTGCAAGCTGGATTCAAAGCCCACTGATTTATGATCAAACATTTTCAGGCCTGATGACCTGCTATATTGCTGGTATACCTTTCCTTAACAATGGCATTTCCGGAGATCTTTTTTATAGCGGCGTTTTATTCGGTAGTTTTTATTTCGCAGTTTCCAGAATACCAGCTTTACAAAGGGCATAATTTTAATGCCAGACATTATTCACTTATTATCGGATGCCGTTGCAAACCAGATCGCTGCTGGTGAGGTTATTCAACGCCCGGCTTCAGCTGTTAAGGAGCTCCTTGAAAATGCTGTGGATTCCGGTGCTGATGAAATTAAACTCATCATCAAAGATGCTGGCCGATCGCTCATTCAGCTTATTGACAATGGGTGCGGAATGTCGGAAACTGATGCAAGACTTTGTTTTGAAAGACATGCTACCTCAAAAATAAATGCTGCCAGCGATCTCTTTGCAATTCGAACAATGGGGTTCAGAGGTGAAGCCCTGGCGAGTATTGCTTCAATTGCTCAGGTTGAAATGAAATCAAGGCGACACGAAGATGAATTGGGCACTCAGATTAGCATCGAAGGAACTCAGTTTAAAAGCCAGATCCCTTGTTCAAGTCCAACAGGTACTACTTTCACTGTAAAAAACCTCTTCTTCAACACTCCTGCCAGAAGAAATTTCCTGAAATCTGAAATCTCTGAATTCAATCATATTCTCGACGAATTTAACAGGGTCGCCCTGGTAAATAAAGATATTCAATTTCTTTTTATTAATAATAATAAAGAAGTCTGTCATTTGCCTAAATCCCGGCTGAAAGAAAGAATCATCAATCTGTTCGGGAATCATTTCAACGAAAAACTAGTTAGCATAGAACAGGAAACCGACCTGATAAAAATCACTGGTTTCATCGGAAAACCTGAATTTGCCAAAAAGAGAAGAGGAGATCAATATTTCTTCGTTAATGGCCGATTTATCCGACATCCATATTTTCACCACGCAATCGACAGTGCGTATAAAGAATTGATTCCTGACCTGCATTTCCCTACCTATTTTATCTTCTTTCAAGTAGACCCTGCTTCTATTGATGTGAATATTCATCCAACAAAAACTGAAGTCAAGTTTCTGGAGGAGAAAGTATTATATTCAATTATTCATTCTACTGTCCGCTTAAGCCTCGGAAAATTTAACCTTACACCAAGTTTTGATTTTGATACAGAACCCGGATTAAATCTTGGTTCACGGCCATCACCTGGCGAGATTAAACAGCCTCAGATTGCTGTAAATCCTGAGTTTAATCCATTTCACAAATTAAAAACTCAGGCAAGCGATCCGCTTTTAAATAACCGGATTCGTTCGAACCAGGCAAATTGGGCAAAACTTTATTCTGAAGTCCGCGAACACCTCGATGAAACTTCAGTAGCGTCCACAATGCCGGAACCTTCTCCTGTTGAAGCTGCATCAGAGGAACAACTGCTTGGTTTTGATGAACAAAGAAGAGTTTATCAGCTGAAAAACAAATATATTGTTGCTACTATAAAATCCGGGCTTATGCTTATTGATCAGCAACGTGCTCATGAGCGGATTCTTTATGAAAAAATGCTTCAAACACTTGATAATAAAAATAATAACAGTCAACAGGAATTATTCCCTCAGGAAATAATTTTATCGAAACAGGATTATGCCCTGATGACTGAAATGAAAGAAAATCTGCTTAACCTTGGCTTTGTTTTCGAAAATTCCATATATCACGATAATTCATATATGATTACGGGGGTTCCGGCAGATCTTACTGAAGTGAATCCTGTTGGCATGATAGAAGAATTGCTGGAGAACTATAAGAATAACGATTGGAAAGACATAAGTAAAAAGACAAGGCTTGCATTCGCCCTGGCAAAGAGTCTGGCTGTAAAACCCGGGAAGCTTATGCAGCCCGAAGAAATGAACAACCTGATAGATAGCTTGTTTTCTACTGTAGTACCGGAACAGACTCCTGATAATAAAAAAATTATTACCATTATTACAATGGACGAAATTCAGGACAGATTCAAATAATGCCGTATTTTGTGAAATCTTTCAAGCTACAAAATCATGAGCTTTCAGCAATACAGCCCAATGGGCTTCAAGTTATTACCCCCGGTTGTAAAAAACATCCTGATAATAAATTTTTTATTTTTTTTAGCCACCATATCGCTTGGGTCGGCTTTCCATTGGAATCTTAAAGATTTATTGGGTCTGCATTTTTTTACTGCATCTCAATTTCGACCCTATCAGATTATTACCTACATGTTTATGCATGATGGATTTACTCATGTGTTTTTTAACATGTTCGCTTTATGGATGTTTGGATACGCACTAGAAAATTACTGGGGCGCCAAACGATTTCTGATCTATTTTCTGGTTACTGGTGTTGGTGCTGCATTAATTCATTATACAGTAATGTATTATTTTGAACTCGCTCCGGCACTCCGCATTTTTAATAATTTTCTTGATAATCCGAATATTGGAACCTTCCATGAATTTATCGTTTCGAATAACCTGAGAGAATCATTTATTGAATTTTGCAGAACTAAAAATGTTTTTAGTATTACAGACTCGGAACAAGAATTACAACTTGCTGTCGATTTCATGGTAAATTACAAACAGGCGTTTTTAAATGCCCCTGTTGTTGTGGGTGCTTCAGGTGCTGTTTTCGGGATTTTACTTGCATTTGGAATGCTATTTCCGAATACATTGATATACTTATACTTTTTCATTCCAATTAAAGCAAAATGGTTCGTTATTATTTACGGTGCAATAGAGCTTTATACCGGCATTTCAAATAATGGAGATAATGTGGCGCACTTTGCCCATCTTGGTGGCATGCTTTTTGGGTTTATTCTTATTAAATTCTGGCAACGCCGTCCACATAATTCTTTTTAAATGAATACTTTCAATCCTATTGATTCAATAAGACAGTTCTTCTGGAATAAATCTTCATTATCTGTATTGATACTAATCAATATAGCCGTTTTCCTGCTGATTAATTTTCTTGGGCTAGGCTTATGGCTGTTAAAAATCTCAACTGCCGGCAGCGGTCAGGGATTAAGTCTTGTTTCGATCTGGTTAGGCGTTCCTGCTTCTGTTCCCGGTCTTATGGCAAAGCCCTGGACTCTAATAACTTACATGTTTGTGCAGGAAGACTTCCTGCACATCCTTTTCAATATGATGGTTTTATATTTCGGAGGCCAACTGTTTACTAATTTCTTTAATCAGAGAAAACTTGTTACTACATACTTCTTTGGTGGAATTTCGGGCGCATTACTTTTTATAGTATTCTACAATATTTTTCCCGTTTTCAGCGATGCACTCCCTGTTTCTGTGGCAATTGGTGCTTCTGCATCTGTACTTTCAATACTGGTTGCTGCTGCAACATATGCTCCAAATATGGAAGTCGGACTTGTTCTTTTCGGAAAAGTAAAATTGAAATACCTTGCCATTTTTCTTGTTATTCTTGATGTTTTCAGCATCAGAGAAGGAAATGCCGGAGGGCATATTGCACATCTGGGAGGAGCATTATGGGGCTTTATTTATGTGACTTTTTTAACAAACAAGTTACAGTCTTTCAAAGCATTACGTTTCAATTATGACAAATTTAAAAAATCAATATTCGGAAATAAACGCACTTTCAGAAAAACATATGTGAACCAAAGACCAATTAAGGACGAGGATTACAACAAACTTAAAGTTGAGAAACAACAAAAAATGGATATTATCCTCGACAAAATATCAAAGTCGGGTTATGAGAAACTAAGCAAGGAAGAGAAAGAATTTCTGTTCAATTCAGGCAGAAAATAATCTGGAAGAGTACCAATTTATGGCAGGAAAACCTAATAAAGCAGGAACTAAAAAATCTCATTCCCTGGCAGGAAAGATTTTACTTGCTATTAATTTCCTCGCTGTAATATTGTTGCTTCTAGCCTATCTGGCTCCTTTTGTAAGCCCCGAACATTTCACAATAATTGCTTTCTTTGGTATTGCATATCCAGTTACTCTCCTGATTAACTTAATATTTATTGTAGTATGGATGATCCTTGGAAAATGGAGAATGGCATTCTCAATTATTGCTATACTATTAGGATACAATCATTTACGCTCACTATTCCAATTTCATATTGCTGAAGATAAAGAAGGAAAACAGCCTGCAATAAAAATACTAACCTATAATGTGCGTGTATTCGACCATTTTAACAGAAAGAATAACATACAAATCCGGAATAAAATTTTTGATTATCTGAAAACTTCTGGTTCTGACATCTACTGTTTCCAGGAATTCTACGACAATGATAATGGTTCCTTTCCGGTTCTGGATACACTGACCCGCTTACTTCAATCGGAAAGTCATGTTACAGAGTACTTTAATACGCATGAAAAACATAATCATGCAGGAATTGTGACTATGACTAAGTTGCATATTATTAACAGAGAAAACTTAAGACTAAACCAGAATTCATCCTATTTTGGAATTTTTACTGACATTTTAGCAGGGACTGACACAATCCGGGTATTTAATCTTCACCTTGAATCGATAAAGTTCAGTAACGAAGATTATTCATTTTACAACGACATCAGTAAGCAAAAAGATAAGGATAAGTTAAGAAAAGGATCATCAAAAATTCTTTCAAAATTATATGATGCCTTTAAAAAACGTGCGGCACAATCGGACATGGCGAAGCAACTCATTTCAAGGTCGCCATACCCTGTTATTGTTTGCGGCGATTTCAACGACACTCCAACCTCCTATTCATACAGGCAGATTTCCGGCAAATTAAAAGACTCCTTTATGGAAAGAGGACTGGGACTTGGCAAAACCTATATTGGAATATTCCCTTCTTTCCGCATTGATTATATTCTGCATGATACTACTTTTATTTGCAATAAATACAACCGTGGTGATGTGAAATATTCTG
Source organism: uncultured Bacteroidales bacterium (assembly GCA_903923925.1). GTDB lineage: Bacteria > Bacteroidota > Bacteroidia > Bacteroidales > CAIXZF01 > CAIXZF01. The sequence goes on along the minus strand of CAIXZF010000036.1, from coordinate 74,135 downwards.
ATCATTATCCAGTTATGGCAATACTTAACCGAAAATAACTCAAACTCGTGGATTTCCAGCTTACATCCGATTTTTCACCTACAGGCGATCAGCCAGAAGCGATAAGGCAACTTGTTGAAGGCTTAAACAGGGGCGATACCGACCAGGTATTGCTGGGTGTTACTGGTTCTGGCAAAACCTTTACCGTTGCAAATGTAATTCAACAGGTACAGCGCCCAACGTTGATCCTGAGCCATAACAAAACGCTTGCTGCCCAGTTGTACGGTGAATTCAAACAGTTTTTTCCGAATAATGCAGTTGAGTTTTTTGTTTCCTATTATGATTATTATCAACCTGAAGCATATCTCCCGATTACAAACACATATATTGAAAAAGATCTTTCAATAAACGATGAAATTGAGAAATTAAGGTTAAGTGCCTCATCAACTTTATTATCAGGAAGAAGAGACGTTATTGTTGTTTCTTCTGTTTCCTGTATTTATGGCATTGGAAACCCCGATGACTTTGTTAATAATGTGATAAGGCTTGGCATGGGTGAGAAATTTGGTCAGAAGAACCTTCTTCTTGCGCTTGTAAACTCTTTATATTCAAGGAATGAAATAGAGTTCCGTCATGGGACTTTCAGGGTAAAAGGCGACACTGTTGACGTTTTTCCTGCCTATGCGGATATTGCCTACAGGATTATTTTCTTTGGTGATGACGTTGATTCTATTGAATCTTTTGACCCCGTTTCAGGAAGAGGAATTGAAAAACTTGACGCCCTTACGATTTATCCTGCAAATATTTTCGTGACATCTCAGGACAGGATGAAGGGGGCAATCCGTGAAATCCAGGATGATATGTTCCTGCAATCGACCTATTTCAGGGAGAATTCCAAAAACCTGGAAGCAAAACGACTTGAGGACAGAGTTTCTTACGACATCGAAATGATGAGAGAGCTCGGATATTGCTCAGGAATAGAGAATTACAGCCGATATTTTGATGGCAGAGAACCTGGATCAAGGCCATTCTGCCTTATTGATTATTTCGCTGATGATTACCTGCTTGTGATTGATGAAAGTCATGTTACAATTCCGCAGGTAAGGGCAATGTACGGCGGCGATCGCTCACGTAAGCTTAACCTGGTTGAATATGGCTTCAGGCTTCCATCCGCCATGGATAACAGACCATTAAAATTTGATGAGTTTGAAAGCATGGTTAATCAAACGATTTTCGTGAGTGCTACTCCGGCAGATTTCGAACTGAATAAATCACAGGGAATTGTTGTTGAACAGCTTATACGCCCCACGGGACTAATTGACCCCGCAATAGAAGTGAAGCCAAGCCTGAACCAGATTGACGACCTGTTGAATGAAATTGCCATTGTTACCGCCAGAAACGAAAGAGCATTGGTTACAACTTTGACAAAAAAGATGGCAGAAGAACTGGCAAAGTATATGACGCGCCTTGAAATCAGATGCCGGTATATTCATTCTGATGTAGTTACGCTTGACCGTGTTGAAATTCTGCGGGATCTGCGGTTGGGCGTTTTCGATGTACTCATTGGTGTGAATTTGCTAAGGGAAGGATTGGACTTACCGGAAGTTTCGCTGGTCGCAATTCTGGATGCCGACAAAGAAGGCTTTCTCCGCTCAGAACGTTCGCTTACTCAAACTGCTGGCCGTGCTGCACGTAATATGAATGCGAAGGTGATTATGTATGCCGACAAGTATACTGATTCCATGCAGCGCACAATTGATGAAACCTACAGAAGAAGGAACAAACAGATAAGCTATAACCAGGAACATAATATTACACCTACTGCAATTATCAAATCAACTGAATCTATAATGGGCCAAACCTCCGTTATGGATAAAGGCGGAAAAGGTCCCAGGCCTTATGTATCGCCCGATAGCATTGGCGTAGCCGCCGATCCGATTGTAAAATATATGGCGAAAGAAGAATTGCAGAAACTTATCAGTAAAGCCAGGAAACAGATGGAAGAAGCTGTTAAAGAACTTGACTTTATGGAAGCAGCAAGGCTAAGAGATGAGATGTACGCACTTCAGAATATGATGAACAGTAAATAAGTCATTTTATTTTGATAAATTTCCCTGACTCCGATTGAGAATCTCCTCTCAAAAAATAGAGGTATATGCCTGAAGACAAGGTAGATACATCTGCAACTAAATCGTTTTTCCCCTTAAGCTGCACTCCATAATTCTGACTTCTGATTCTTTGTCCGTTAAGGCTATAAATATCAAGGACAACATCACTGCTATCCTGCAATTCAAAATATAAAGTAATTATTGTCTTTACAGGATTTGGATAAACGAAAGGTGACCCAAATCCAGGGCCAGGAGATACAGTGTCGGAATATTGGTATTCGAAAGCTCCAATATCGCTGGCCTTACCGTATGGTCGCCGGTTAAAATCAAAATCAAAATTAACCCCTTTGTTTATTGGATAAGCAGCATCAACCAGGGGCGAAACTCCACGAAACCTGTAGGCTGAATCTGAAAAGCAGGCAGCATCCTGAGTACGGTCAAAGAAATTATTAGCCACCAGTAAATCTGAAGCAGTATTAGGAATCATTACATATGAATCTTTCCCTTTCACAGAAAACCCTCCATTTTCATAAAAATCAAAAGCTCCCGGATTAATAATTGCGTTTGATACCGCTAAGCTGTTTTTGCTTTTGATACTTAGAAATCTGATTCCATCCGATTTCGGATTTACAATAGTATTAAATAGAATATAGAAGGAAGAATCCTGCTGAACCGAAACATCCGTAACATAAATACCGTATTTCATTTTCATCGGATCGTCGGGAAAATAAGTTCGTCCCGCATTTACAATAACATTATTAAAGATCCGGTAACCACCAAGTCCGTGACTTTCAATCCCAATACCTTTGCCGTTGGCAATATAATTGTTGTAACAATCACATTTCGAACCACCTCCAATAATAATACCCGACATTTGATTGTTCATCTCCGACTGGCTATCGAACAGAACAAGGTTGTCGTGCACCTGGCAGTTTGTGGAAGCAGAGCTAACCTGGATTCCATCCCATCCAGTATAGGTAAGGATATTGTTGTAAACTTTAACCCCTGATAACAGACTGGGCATCAGAAGAGTATCGCTGCCATTACAATTAACAACTTGTCCATAATATTTACTGCTTCCAATATACATTCCTTCATTTCCGATATTGGTAAGGTAACAATCGTGAATTACTGTATTAAACTGTGTGAATTTCTCTCTGGTTGAAGTAAAAGAACAATCGGGATCGGTTTTAGCATATATTCCACCGATAGGTGTTCCTGAAATAAAAACATGTTCAATCTCAACATCAGAGGTTTTATCAGAAATACTCAGGCCAGCACCATGTTCAACATGTTCAACCCTGAAACCATAGAAATTTTTGGGATCGCCTGAACCTGTAAGTTTAACATACCTGCATCTTTCTACCAGAATTCCAAAATAATGGTCGGTATTAATGATAACAGCTCCATTCTCATTTATAAAAACAATGGGTTTACCAGCTTGTCCGTTAAAATTTTTAATATTGAGATGATGCCTGTTTCCTGCCTTCAAAAAGACAGTATCACCAGGTAATACAGAGCTATAAGGCAACTGAGAGGCATCAATGAAAGTAATATTTGTATCAGCAATAATATTGGACTTCTGTGCATAATTCCTATTCGAAGTTAACACAAAGGCAATTAAACAACAACTAATCAGACATGATTTCATTTGTCCAGATTACCTGTTTTTTTTGCATACATATTGAACTCATCCACAATGCCGAATTCGAAATTTGCATAATCACGTAAAGCAATTTGAATTGGATTCTGGCCAGTGTGCTTGTCTTCCATTACAAATGTAATATTCGGAAAAGTAGAAATAAATTCCTTTGCACCACGAATTGCTTCCGATTCCATTCCTTCAATATCAATCATGAACAGGATATTGTCTTCTGGTTTTATATTTAAATTCCTGTAAATTGAATCAAATTTTCTTATATCAACTATTAAGTCATATTTCGAGGGAGTCTTGGAAACATGAGAAGCGCCGGTATTGACGGGATCGAAAATAAAGCCAACAGTCTGGTCTTTCTCTCCCAAACCATACGGAAAAGCTTTAACTACACCAGTAAGATTATTCAGTTGAAGGTTTTTTGCCAGAACATCATATGTGCCTCCTACAGGTTCAAATGCAAAACAACGAAAATTAAATTTTGAAAGAAGAATGCAATAATCTCCAACACAAGCACCAGCATCAATAAAAACATTATAGTTTTTACTATTGTTAAGCAGATAACGTTTAACTCCCCATTCGTAATAATAATTAGCAAACTGGAAATCGTTGGTGTTCTTCCTGCAATAAAATTTCCCTATGGAAGTCGTAATTACCCTGTCGTGACTATGAGATGTTTTATTAATAACATACCTGATTGAAGCAATAATGGAGATAAAGTCCCCATGCTTCAGATACTCATAAAGATACAGGGCATATGTTTTTATTTTTTTCATAACGTGGTCCCTATTTTAGAGCGAAAGATATATAAAATATCAACAATTTTCCAATTATTTTGCACGAGATTTATTATAAGAATGTTTTGTATGAATAAAATTTTCATTGACTCCTTTCAGTTGTAACATTGATGAAATTACGAGAAACAGTCCTTTAGGCAAATATCGCAATGCTAAAAACGTTTTTATTGAATAATATTTCCCGGGAACTGATATTCCAAAGGAAAAAACGCACATTACGATAAGTGAGAGCCAAATTGTACTTAAAATAGTATGAATGTGCAGGAAGTAATTTAAAAGCAAAAAAGCAGGGCTAAACGTAAAAACTGCACCTAAAAGTAAAATTCTTTGAGGCTGAATTAGTTGTATAGTCTTAAAAAAATACCCAAAATTGCCATTAAACAGGAATAATTTCAGGGATGAGAAAAAATCGTGGCGAAAATAAAAATACTGTGCTGCAAACCATCTTCTCCTTTGATTTACAAATGCTTTAGAATCATTGGTTTTTTCATCAAAAACAATAGCTTCGCTCAAAAATTCAATAGCTATTCCTTCTTTAAGTAATTCTAATTCAATTTCTTTGTCAAAACCTCCCACAGCTGTATTTTTTCTCATCAGCTTCTTAAAATAATCAAATTTGAAAGCCATTCCTGAACCGCTTAACGATGATGATAGCCCGACAGCCCTGTGACCTTTCCTGAAAATATTATTGCAAATTTCCTCACTAATAGCATCAAGTATAGCCAGGGAAGAATTTGAGTTTTTTGCGATCCTATGTCCCTGAACTGCGATAGTTCTGCCATCAAAAACAGCATTTATCTTATCCAGAAAACCCGGAGACATTTGATTATCACCATCCATTACCACAGCAATGTCATAGGATTCATCGATATGGTCCAAGGCATAATTCAGTGCTTTCGATTTTGTTCTGTTTTCGATTTCAACTTCAAACAGTAGTACCGGGAGTGTCCTTATTATTTCAAGAGTTGATATCAGAAATGAATCTGCAATAATAATAACATCAAATTTTTCTTTTGGATAATCCTGTAACAATGCAACTTTTATGCTTTCGATAATTACATTATCCTCCCTATAGCAGGGAAACAATACTGCAATTCTTTTCAACACTTTATCTTCAGCAATTTTAGGAAACCTATAAAAATATGCTGCAATGGCAAAAAATAAAACGTAAATCAATGATAATGCCAGGAGGACAATAATCACTATCTGAATGCTAAAATAAATTTTAACTACCATTAAACTCTCGTAATGTAATTCGGGGCACAAATATAACATGATTCCGTCAAATTTGTGACCTCAATTATAATTCTAGCCGGTTTGGGCTGATTCAAAAGGCAAAATATTTTCCAAAAAGTTTTAAACCCTTTGATCAATCCTGTCAAACAGTCCTTATATTTGTAAAAAATGCCGTGCTTATTGAGATAATTCGCAACTTCTAATCAATTAAACTGATGATTATCATCGTGACTATATTATGGATAGGAATCCTGATACTTACAGGATATGCCTGCTTTCCGGCAATTTCTATCCTGGCAACAGCCTTATGTAAGAGAAAAATGCCGCCGGTTATCAAGGATGAAATATCGTTTGCCTGTATTATTACTGCATATAAAGACGTTGAAATTGCACTTCCTCAGGTTGAATCAATTTTAAAACAAAATTACAGCAATTATCACATTTACCTTGTAGGAGATAATTGTGTATGTCCAGAATATCTTCCTGAAAATCAAGCACTTTCAATTTTTTTTCCTGAACCGGCTCTTAATGCAAAGGTTCTAAGTATAAAATACGCTATCGACAACTTTGTTAAAGAACCGGATGCAATTCTAATCCTTGATGCTGACAACTTATTGCATTCTGATGCACTTAGCTATCTGAACCGTTATCATGCATATGGTTACACTGCTGTTCAGGGTCAAAGGACAGCTAAAAATCTAGATACAAGCGTTGCTGCCCTTGATGCATTGGGTGAGCTTTACTACAATGTAATACAACGTACTACACCATTTTTACTGGGTTCATCCGCAACAATTGCCGGCTCAGGAATGTCTGTAAAAACTCCTTTTTTCAGGGCGTATATCGACAGAATGTTTAAGGAAGGAAAACAATTTGAGATCGCTGAGGACAAATTGCTTCAAATGATGCTCGTTCAGAGTAGTCAACGTATAGCATATTGCCGAGAGGCTTTAATTTTTGATGAAAAAGTTACACTTGGCAGCCAGGTTCAGCGACAAAGGACCCGCTGGATCAGAAGCTGGTTCCAGCACTGGAGCACTGCGGTAAAACTTGCAGGCAACGGTATTATCCACTTTAACTGGAATGTATTTTACTTTGGGCTTATGTTAAGCTTTCCTCCTATGTTTTTATTAGTGGCAGGCCTTTGTGCTTTTGCAATTGCCGGATTCCTGTTTTCACCTGTTCTGGCAATTATTGGTGGTGCTGGCTTGCTGGTATTTACCCTTCAATTCTTTGCCGCTCTGATTGTTTCTCCTGCGCCAGCAGCCATATGGAAATCTATTCCAAAGATTCCTGTTTTTGTTTGGAGGCAGGTTTTGGCAGTATTAAAAATACAGGCCAGCAAAAAGGATTTCATGGCAACTGAACACTCACAAAGTGTTGGTATTGATGAAGTTTGGCAGAAAAGAAAGAATGATTTTCCCTACCTTAAAAACTCCTGATTTTCAGATAAATAGCTATTCGGAGTACCTATATTTTCAAGCAAGCTGGGAATGATTCAGACCTTTTCCCAAACTCCTTTTTCCTGATTAAACCGTTTAATTACCCTGCATGGATTTCCAACAGCAACTGAAAAGGCAGGAATATCTTTTGTAACAACGCTTCCTGCTCCAATCTGAGTACGGTAACCTATTCTAACTCCCGCAGTTACAACAGAATTGGCTCCTATATGTACCTCATCTTCGATAATTACCGGCTTAACAACAAGTGCTTGTTTCCCTGAATTCTGAGTGCCATCACTGTACCCATGATTAAAACCACTGATAAAAACATGCTGTCCGAGTCCGGAACCATTGCCCATGCTAACCGGACCAATAATCACAGATCCAATACCAACTCTTGCATTATCGCCAATAATAACATCACCGGCACCATTATTAATAACAGTAAAGGATTCTACTGTGGAATTTTTTCCTACCTGAAATTTATTATACGGAAAAACATCAATGCGTGAACGACAACGGATTAAAGAACCACTCCCTTTTTTGTGAAAAAATGGATTCAGAAACCATCGCACCCACAAGCGCGGACGAGGATTTCGATTTGGCGTTAATGTCCACAAAATGAATTCCTTAAGACGCGGATCAGATTTTAATTTTTCTTTTAAGCCCATAGTGTTCCGATTAAAGAGGAATGTTTTTTTCGCTGGCCACCAAACGAATATACTTGTATATCTCCTTTACATTATTTTCCCAGGAATGCTGATTCGCAAAATTTCTGCGTTCTTGCTCTTTTTCAAGGCTATTCTCTGCCAATGCCAACGTAATTATAGGAATATAGTCTTCATGAGAATTTGCCAGGTAAGTATATTCACTGAAATAATCCATGGCCTCAGTAGCAGTTGCAATTGTTGGCTTACCCATAGCCAGGTATTCATCAATTTTTCTGGGATAATTGCCACGGGTAGCATCGTTAACAATCTGGGGATTCATACAAACATCGAAACCTTTTATATAGCGCGGTAATTCAGAAGGTTCCCGGGAACCAAGAAAATGCACATTTGCCATGGAGTGCAATTCAGATGCTGCAAAAGCTTCATCCTCCGGACCAACCAACACCAGCTGCCATTCAGGTTTCTGTTTAGCAATATATACAAGCAAACCTATATCCAGCCTCCGCGACGACAAAAATCCCACATAGCCGATTATTGGACCAGGGATATCGTGTAGATCAGCAGCCGGATCAATTTGTTTATCAATATCATTAAACATCGAAACATCGCACCCCTGGCCAATCATGTATGAATGTTTATTGTATTCCCTGCCATAACTCGCGTAAAGTGTGGAATTATTAACAACCAGGTCTGATTTGCGTAATAATTCAGGTTCCAGCCGAACACCCTGTTTTCTCCAATATGGATTTTTAATAAGGTAATCACGCATATAATAAACATAAAATGAAGGCTTTAACAGCTCTTTCATATACAAGCCCAGAAACATCGCGCTGTCGTTAAAAATAATATAATTTTTAAACCCAAGCCTTTTAACAGCTGAAAGGATTGCTTTCGAAAAAATCCTGTTATTTCGTTTATTGAGGATATTGTATAAGAATGCTGGTTTCACCCAGTTAATGGATTCAACCAATCCTCTTGGGTAAAGATTCCAGAAATTATTACCCAAAACAAGCAGATCCTCATCTTGCCCGCTATTCACTCTAATCCTCTTTTGAATTTTGGGATCCGATTTATCCCTGTATTGAGTAATTCTGTCGAGGGGTGAATTCACGTACAAAACACGATTCTGTTTTGAAAATTCGAGTGCAATATCTTTACAGTTGCTTCCTATTTCCGTATCCCACGCCTGGATACCGATTACGATGATGTCATAGTTTTTTATCATAATTGAAATGATATCATAAAATGTAAGAACTACATTGCTGGATTTTGGTGTATCTCACTGTTAAACATGTTTTTAACATTCCAGAAAACTGCTCTCATATAAGCTTTTAAATGCCCAGTCCTGCGCTGAAGCAAAAACACAAGAGCGTTTTTGGGGATGGCAACAAAAATCTGAAAAAGAACTGCAATAACAAATTTAAATCCCCGTACATTTCTGCGCAGGTAAAGCAATCTTGCACGATTCATATAATACGTTTTGAACGGGCTCAGTCTTCCGGTTGACACAGATTCCTTATGCCAAATAGTTGAGTTATGCACATACCATAATTCATACCCTGATCTTCTGATTCTGGCACCCCAATCAAGTTCTTCGTAGTAAAGGAAATATCCTTCAGCCATCATGCCAACATTTCTGATTACTTCCATCGGAATCATCATTGCTGCACCATGAACAAAATTCGTTAAGCTATCTTTATCGAATTGGCCTGTATCTTTCTGCCCAAAACCGTATCCATAGCTTCTGATTGTATATGGGTTAATGGGAGCCTGCCCTGTAAATTGCAGAATTTCAGGCTCATCAAAGAATTTTATTTTTGGACTAATTGCACCAATTGCCAAATTTCCTTCAAACTTTGAAACAAGAGGTTCCAAAAAATCGGAAGCTACTTCTGTATCATTATTCAAAAGGAGCACATATTTCCCCTTAGCAAGCCTGATTCCAAGGTTATTTCCGCCTGCAAAACCCAGGTTATCTTTACTTTGAATAAAAACTACTTCGGGGTAAGTTTGATGGATTATTGCCGGATCGTCGTTTGGAGAAGCATTATCCACAACAATAATCTCAATGTTTGGGTATGATATTTTCCGTAATGATGCAAGCAACAGGCAGGTAACTTCCGGATGGTCGAAATTAACAGTTATAATCGAAACAAGTGGTTGTTGCATAGCAGATGGTTTTGGGTAACATCTAAAAGTTCATAAAACCCTAAATTTGTTTGTCGAGCATATCCAGAATAACAGAATCTACTTTAACATCAAACTTACGGGCAAATAATTTATCTGAATTCATAAGAGATTCATAATCTTCAACTTTCAGAATTTTTGGATTTGCTCCACCTCCCGACCAATCAATATAATTTACGACATCATTCAGCACAGTATATGCAAATCCGGAATTCATAATAATGGTCTGAAATAAAAATTCATCAGAACCCCAGGTGAAATTACAAAATCGCCGCAGTTTAGGGTTATCGTTCATAACCTGCACAACATATGCTGCGCATTTGGTACTTATAGTAAACCATGATGCCCTTGGACCACCGTAAAGTACGTATGGGAGAGGAAATTTCCGTTTCGGCATTATAAAATTTACCAGGAACTGTATTCGATAACGTCCCGGAAATTTGTAATTGATAAAGTGATAATTTGTTATTCTTCCTATAGCATGACCCCACCATTCGGAACCTTTTTCTTCAAACGAAATAAAATTATTCTCCTTGTGTTCAGTAAAATACCTGTGAATTTCTTCTGTTGATTTGATTGGGTAGTCCTGCCCGCTAAGAACATTAATAAAATCATATTTCTGATTTACAGACAGAATCTCTTCCATACATTTGTAAATGGAAGTGGTGAAGCTGAAAGCAGCCCAGCTAACATGAATACGGGTTTTTGTAAAATAAACCCCTTCTTTCTGTCCAAGATAGTCAAAATCATCCATATTGATTTTTGCATCCAGATGAATATAAAATTCGAAATCAGGATGGTTTAACCGATTGATTAATTTCTCTATTTGTTCCGGGGCTTTATGAGCCATTATAAGAAAAGCAATCCGCATATTTTTTAATCCAGGGTTATAGAATAAATTTAGAAAATATTTGAGCAAAAATTACATTGGCAGTAGTTTTTTATTTACTTCTGGCAGAGGATCATCAAAACGTTCAGAATTAAGCATTAAAGCCATGGAAACATAAATCAATATTCCCGTTGGAGGAGTACCAAGAACTTCATTTCCGTAGGCAGCAGCCATAATCCCGAACATTCCGACAGTTAATGCAGACATTTTAAGTATTATCTCAGGGTTTTTAAGTTTAAACATTATCAGATATCCGGATTTTATAATGATATAAAAAAGGATAAACAGATGCAGAATCAAGCCAACAATTCCCTGTTCAGCCCATATCATCACATACCAGCTATCTGTTGCCACATTCGAAAGAAAGGCATTTGGAAGATATTTCTGGGCTTTAACGCCTGCATGCCCAATCCCCCCCCCAATAGGTCTTGTAGCAAGATATGCTTTAAGCCTTTTCTGATTTTCAAGCCTTACCTGTAAAGAGCGGTCGTTGGGATCAAAACCAGAGCGCATTCTCCTGATTTGCTGATTCTGATTCCCAATGGTGGTATATTTAAAAAAACCAAAAACTATAAGTATCAGAATAAAACCGAAGATCATAACTACTTTGTTTTTTTTCAAAACAAAAAACAAAAATAATGCAGCCAGAGGAACACTAATAGCCCCACGTGTACCCGAAAGTAACATTCCATAAAAGCCAAGAACTGCCACAGTGATATAAAATATCTTCCGCTTTCGTGACTTTTCAGAAAAGGAGACAAAAGTGGCAACAATTCCTGAATATGCCTGATTGGCCCCAAAATTGCCGGCATCACTCAGAAAAGAAAAAACCCTCAATTTGCCAAACAGAATATGCGTTGCTGCAGCACCTCGGTCAAGCCAGGCCTTTTCAGCATAATCAACACCCAGAAAATTCTGCTGAATTCCCTTTAAAGTCACAAGAATTGACATTATACCCCATAAAATAAGAAAAGCATCAAGCTTTTTTTTAGTGTCAATCAGAATTAATGCAAGGGGAATTACCAGGAACATATACAATGAAACACCGCGTAAACCCGCAAGCCAGGCGACTTTGCTATGTGCCTCCGGGTTCGCAAACTGTAGAAGAGCATATCCTAACCACAAACCTGCAAGAACGGTGGCATCGTTTTTTGCCGGTTTCCAGTCAACTTTATTATAAAACCTATTGAAGATCAGTGCCAGATATGTTAATATCAATATCCCATCCATCCCTACCCCAATTACCGACAATGAAGGGAAATACCTGGGTGTTCCAAGAATGATAAATCCAACCACTACTGCCGAATAAAGCCCTGTTATTGGCTTCAAAAACAAAACAGTAAGATAGAATCCAATAACAGGAAGCATAACCAAACTAACTGCCATAGAAACGCCACCTTTAGCAATAAGATAAGCGCAAATCACCATCGACAGAATCAACAATGTAAGATAGAATGGAAGTCGAAGCCGGAAAGAACCTGTTTCTTTTTCAAACGGATTTGTAATCACATTCATCAAATTATCAATTACAGGAATAACAGTTAAACACTATTGCAAAATCTCATTACGGTTTCGCAATTTAGAATACGCAGATTTGTAGAAATCAACACCAGAAACAAGTATTTTGGAGTAATTCATTTTCAGCTCTTTATTCATAAAATGTGCACCTACTAAAACACCAAGAAATGTTACTATGAATGAAACAAAAGCTACTACAGCCAATGATTTGAATAAAAATACGGCAATGACATCACCTATTATATTTGCCGCAGCCATATACATAACTTTTTGAAAGTTACGATTTGGCTTATTAATACTGTCGAGACACACGCCAGCCATTGTTTCTACCGGAAACAAAATCCCACATAAGGCAAAAATTCTAACCAGCTGAGTTGTTGATGCTCCAGTTAAAGGATCGGTACCCAGATATTGATGTCCCCCCAGAAGCAGAACAAGGTAATTCGCAAAAATGAATATAAACAAACTCATTGCAATGAACAGGTAAGTCATTGCTCCTGAGTAAGTATAAAAAACATTTTTTAATTCACTGATATTGTTCTGAATACTGGCCTTCGACATTTTCGGAAACGCTGTAGCTATAAAACTCCTGAGCGGAATCTGCTGTAAATCAATCAATTTAAGTGGAATACTATATAAAGCTACAGCAGCAGTCCCTAAGGGGCTTAGACTGATAATCAAGGTATCAGCACTTCGAAGCAGATTTGTTCCAATTAAAGTGAATGTTGTGTATTTGCCGAAATCAAGCAGAGTTTTGTTCGTTCTCCGGGTTGCTTTTAAAAGAAATCTTAATCCATCCCAGCCTAAAATGATACAAACTGCAGAAGTGAGTGACATAAAAAATATTTGTGCCCACACTAATTGGAAGAGCGACAAGTTCAGGAACAAATAGCTAAGCAGTATCACAGAAAAGAACCCTATGCTATTTATGCTTTTCAGAAAAAGCATCTTTGCAAACTTCTGTTCAGCCTGCAGAATCACGAGAGCAGTATTAAGTGGAAGGTTAACAATCGCAAAAAACGGATACCAGGTAAAAAAGAGTCCGTATCCGGAAGCATTTATCGGATGAGGGAAAATTAAAATGCTGATCCATAACAGTACGACAATTCCTATGGTTACAACAACACCAATAAGACCATGAGAACCAATATAATTATATCGCTCATCATTGTGTGTACCAGACAAATACCGCACAATGGCAGTATTGGTTATTCCAAACCGGAACATCTCAATGAGTGAACCTGAAGAAATATAAAGCATCCATTCACCAAATTCATTTGTAGGATATTTTCTGGCAAGCAGAGCAAAACCAACTAAACCAAAAAATGCAATGGTAAGATTTCCTGCCAACGACAAAAAATTAGGCTCTTTAAGTAATTTTTTCAGGTGAACTTTCATGCTTTTGTAAACTAGATCTGCTGACGATTATTTATTTGAAAATGAAAAATCTTTTTAATCAAGCGTTTAACAAAACTAACCTTCGCAGGTAGTTCTCCAAGAACTGATTTTAAAACAGCTAATTCAACACCATTCAAAATATAAACAGGATCGTGCGAATGAATCTGCTTAAAATTATCTAAAACACTACAGTCGGCTTCTGACCAAATCCGGTTCGACCTGCATACCAAAACAGCCAGATCAGCCATATTTACAAGATCATTGGGATAAGTATAATAAAGTACAGGAGGTAATTCCAGCAATAAATAATCTGGTGTGTCTTTAAGAACAATATTGTTGCGTTCAAGCAATTCTTTAGAATCTTTTAAATTAAAAAATTGTTCATTTACCTGATACTCAAAAGACTCAAAACCTGACAATACCTTGTCTGCATTTTGAAGAAATGCACTTGAATGATCAATCCGCTTATCTGAATAACCAATAAGCCATGAAAAAACTGACATTCTCGACCGCTTACTATTATAAGTTCCAGATTTTGACTTAACTATTGGATCAGTTGGATACCCAATTTGAATTACTTCGTTGTTTTGAAGTGATTCCCGTGAGAATGACAATAGGACAACCTTTTTGCCCTGTTTTAAAAGTTTATTGGCAATATTGACCATTAAAACTGTTTTTCCCTCATTACTCAGACTACTGAAAAACAGAATAGTTTTAGTTTCAGTTTTTTGTTCTCTCGATTTCAGAATAAATTCAATCTTCTGAATGATAAGCTCGATACATCTGTTCGTAATAAACAGAAAATTCACTGAACCCGTTTTTACTAAAATCTTTGGAAACACTCCTGCATGATTCAATCCAATAATACGTGTTGCCTTTTTTAAATTCCCGAGGGTATTGTCGAAATACTCAAGAGCCAGTAAAATCGAAAACACCAACAAGAATCCAAATAAGGCAGCAAGCATGATAAGCATTTTCCTTTTTGTCGGATTTGGGGACAGCGGAAAATATGGAGCATCTACAGCTTTGATATTGGAAGATAGCTCAATATCCTGCATTTTTAGCTTGGCAAGATTTAAACCATGCAACAATTCAAGAAACTCTTGTTCTGAAACAGAAATCTCACGTTCAATTCTTTTTAAATTTGCCCCTGCAGGAGCATAAATAGCATACTGTTTTTGAAATTCCTTGATTCTGTCGCCCAGGATTACTAATCCTGCCTTTGTATCCTCAAATTCAATTACGTTTGTCAGCCAATCATTCAATAAAGTGGAAATCGGTAATCCTTCAATGGTACTGCTGTAACTCGATAAAGTAACCACCGAACTCCTGAGTTCGTCTTTAATTCTTTCACTCTTTAATTTTAATCTTCCAAATTCCTCACTATCAATCGAATCATTATAGCCGATTGTTTCCATATCTGCAATCCTTGAATTCACCGAAGCAAGCTGATTCCTCTTTTCAATAATGTCGGCACTTTGCAGCTGCACTTTCTTCTGAACCCCCAGTTTTTCTTCAATCCGTTTAATTGCAGCTTCTAAACCCGCTATTTTTATTCGCTTATTATGATAGTTAACATCGAGGTCTTCTTTTACAACCGCAATTGCTTTGCTCTGCTCATAATAATTGATAATATTATTATCCTCATTGAATTTTAACAATTTGTCCTCTCCGCCTTTAAGCCTTAAAGCAGCTTGCTTTACCTGGTATTCAAAATATTTCACAACAGCATCAGAACGATTCTCTTTAATTATCTTATAATTTTTGATACACATTTTGGTCATAAAAACCAGGGTCTGCTGGCAGATCCCCGGATCGTCAGATTCATATTTCAGCTGCACCAAATCGCTGCTAGTAATTCGTTGTACTCCAACTCTGGAAATAGATTTAATCGAATAATGAGGATTATTGAAATTAAGAAGCTTATAAACAAAATTCGTATCATCTGAAGTCATTATCGAAATGAGATTTTTAACCGTTTGCTCATACGACTGTGCATCAACATAAGATGGAAGATACTCCTGTCCCCCAGCTGTATCAAGTGAACTGAATGAAAATTTAGGTTGAGAAATCGTATCGGTTATTGTATCTCCTGGATCAACATCAACAGCTTCTTGCTCAGGCTTTTGCTGGCTGGGAGAAGCATTTTTTTTTACAACAAGATTTCGTATGTATGCGGGAGTTATTCTCTGCAAATCAAGAAACGATTGTTTTGAAATGAATTTAGCATCATATTGATTCATCATTAGATGCTGGGCAAGTAAATGAATCCCAACCATTTCCTGGGTTTCGCGGGCTTTTACAACATTTATTAAATTGTCGAAGGCCGTATTTGTTGCAAAAAAATTGAAACCCTGGTTCATGTCCACACTTCCTCCGGAGGCAATTCCGGTATACAATGTTGTTTCAGATGAAAAGACGTATGTAGGATGTCGGGTAAGGTATGTTACCAGGGTAACCAAAAGTAATGGTACTATTAATAAAAGAACAATGTGCGTTCTGATTAAACGGAAAATATCACTTAATTTCATTCCTTTTCGAGCCTGAAGTGTTAATTTTAATTCCTGTAATATCTTCAAGAATCATTAGGGCTGTCACAAAATCCATCCTTGCAGATTCATAATCTGTTTCAGCAATTGTAATTATTGAAGTAATTCGTGCATATTCTGCCAAAGACGTAATCCCATTTCTGAATTCAGTTTCGCAAAGTTGCATATTCATCCTGCTTGTCTCCAGATATTTTAGTTTTATCTTTAACAAGCGTTGTTTTACAACCACTTCATTGTATTGTTTGATAACTTTCTGACGGACTTCCTGAGTTTGCATCTCAACCATATGCCGGGCCTGTTCAATTTCGGCCATTGTAAAATGCACCTGGTTCTTAATATTAAAAATATCAAAAATTGAAAGTTTTACATAAGCACCAACACCATACCTGGCATCAGTACTTGAGCTTGTTACGGTGTTTATTGGTTGCCCGCCAGCCTGGTTCGTAACATAATTATCATAGGTTCCGTACCTGACATCACCCTGGACGCCTAAACTTTTAGACCATTGAGACCTATCGGTTCGAAGCTTATACTGATCTATTTTTATTTGATCCTCCCTGGCTTTAACAGATGGATCTCTTTTTGATGCAGAATCAATTAAAACTGACAATGGCGGCAAGATCAATTCTATACGATCGCCGATTGAATCATAGGAATTTCCCGGAATTTTCTGGCTATATAATTGGACTGGCAGAGCGAAATATATACTAAAAAGTATTACAAAACGAAATTTCATACATGAACCTATTTAAAGCTGGTTAAACAGTATCCTTTTGAAACAATGCCGGCACCGTTCGCAAAATTAATTTCAGATCATACCAGAATGAATAATTATCTCCAATAAAATTATCAGCATACTGATTATCAAGGCGTTTCCTCTCATCCTCCGACATTACTCCACCTTTACCACGTAACTCAACCTGCCAGAGCCCTGTAATTCCTGCTGGTGCTAGAAAGCGTTTTGCAATGCTATCAACAGTTAATAATTCAGCTTCATAAACTGGCAAGGGCCTGTTCCCCACAATAGACATATCTCCCTTCAAAACATTAATAAGTTGTGGCAATTCGTCAATACTGGTGTTTCGTATAAATTTCCCGACTTTAGTTATTCTTGGATCATTTGAAATTTTAACAAAGGAAGATTTTGTCTTTGCAACTTCCTTCTTCTGTGTTGAATACCAATAATCGCAAATAGTATGATTGCCGAGATGTAGCATTGGTGAACACTTTTCTGCATTGGGTAAAGCAGAACAACGCGGACAAGGCTTATCAAAATCAATATCGCTTTGTTTAGATGCACTGGCATACTGGTTCTTGTCTTTGGCCAGTTTTTTGAGTTCTGCATCTGCTCCCACTTTCATTGAACGCAGCTTGTAGAAATCAAAGGGTTCTCGTCCTACACGTTTGGAGATATAATAAACCTTGCCTTTTGACTCAAACCTGATGGCAAGAATTATTAGCAGAAGTATTGGTGATAGCACAATCAGGGCTGAAGCAGCAACAACAATGTCGAATACCCGCTTACTTAATGGCATTCTATATTTAAATTCATTGGTTTCCTCTTCGGTAACTTTTATTGTTTTTGACCTGAAATCCTTCAAAAAACCGATTCTTAGTAACAAACCATCAATTGATTCAAACGGGAAAACCAAAAAGTCATCAACCTGCTTAGTAAATGCTTCTTTAAACAAATCTTCTGTGAACTGAAAACTAAGTAATAAGAAGGGGATTTTTTTGAAACGTTGATCATTTCGGATAAAATCATGAACTTCAAACCCACTTCCACCTGAAAGATAAACCTCACAAAGAATTGCGTCCGGCAAAGAATGCGAATTGAGATAATTAACCGCAGTAAGAACGTTTCCGCATGCTATTGGTGTAATTGATTCGTGAGAAGATATCAGATCTGCTACTTCCGTAGAACTACCAATATAGAGGATGTTCATTTTGTTGTTCATAATGAGTCTGTTTTTCGCAGATGAAATTATTATTATTCACAAAACTGGTAGAATTTCATTACCATTTGACTGCATAATGAATCGGAAAGAGATTCTTTTTAATCAATTCGTCTAACTCCTCAGGATTAAACGGCTTTGAAAGAAAATCCTGAGCCCCAAGACGGTAACATTTTATGCGTTCCTGACTGTTTTCAACACCCGACAGCATTATCACCGGGGTATGTTTGGTATAACCACGCTGCCTGACATTTGTAAGAAACAAATAGCCATCAATATTTGGCATTTGGATATCACAGACTATTAGATCGGGTAGGTTACCTTCAAGCCACTCAAGGGCTTCATTGCCATCTGTTTTTACTACAACATCGTAAGAACGGCCAAGAAAATTCTCCAGCAGTAACCGAATGCTTTTTTCATCATCTATCACAAGTATTTTGTGCCTCATAGGTTGATTTTTTATCTGCCACGATAAAACTACAAAAAATGTTCATGATAGAACGGATTATAAATAAAAAAAGGAGTGTTGCCACTCCTTTTTTTTCCACCAGTAAAAACCTTATAGGTTATTTTGGCTTATTTTTTTACTTTTTTGCCTTTAGCGCCTTTTTTTGAAGCAGCTTCGATACTGTCAGCTTTTGCTTTTTCAATAGCAGCGTTGATAGAATCTTGTTTTACTTTTTCAGCAGCCATAGCGATAGAATCAGCTTTTGCTTTTTCAACAGCAGCGATTGAATCCTGTTTTGCTTTTTCCATTGCAGCTTTTTCTTCAGCGCTTGGACCACATGCGAAGAATGTGAACATTCCTGCAACTAGTAAGAATGATGTAAGTTTTTTCATACCTTGATTTGATTTAAAACAATGCAAAATTATATCAAATTTCACTCTCTGGTATCAATGCATCCCCCATTTTAACACTTTTTAAGAATATTAACAAAGTTGAAATTACAATAACTTAGTAATGAAGTAATTATAAAAATCCATTGCCTGTAATTCTAACTGCAATTGTTAATTTAAACTTTATTTTTTTCACTTAACAGGCATAACTTACCTTTGTATGTATTCAAATATCAGAATTTATGGAACATTTTGTACCACTTGCAGAGCAACTCAGACCCGTAAATTTCGAAAATTTTATAGGACAACAGCATCTTGTAGGTAAAGATTCCATTCTTCGGAAAGCTATTGAAGGGGGTACAATTCCTTCAATAATTCTTTGGGGGCCTCCTGGAGTCGGAAAAACTACGCTCGCTTTTATTATCTCAAAATTAACGAACCGGCCCTTCTTTACTCTTAGTGCAATAAGCTCAGGCGTTAAAGAAGTTCGCGAAGTTATTACCAAATCAAAAGAACTCGATACCAGGGCAATATTGTTTATTGATGAAATTCACCGTTTTAGCAAATCTCAGCAGGATTCTCTGCTTGGCGCTGTTGAAAAAGGGATTGTTACACTCATTGGCGCCACAACAGAGAATCCGTCTTTTGAGGTGATCTCTCCCCTCCTATCCCGTTGTCAGGTTTATATTCTGAGTTCACTGGTAGAAGAAGATCTTCTTCTGCTGATGGACTCAGCCCGCAAAGCAATGGAACAGCGACTTGGAATTTCAATTGCAATTGAACAATCTGAAGCTTTTTTAAGAATTTCCGGAGGCGATGCCCGAAAATTGCTGAATGCAGTTGAATTGGTATGCAATACGCTTGTGCCCGAAAATTCAGCCCTGAATATTACAAACGAACTGGTGCTGAAAATAATTCAGCAAAACCTCGCCTTGTATGATAAACTTGGGGAGATGCATTATGATGTAATTTCAGCTTTTATAAAATCAATCAGGGGAAGTGACCCCAATGCGACAGTTTACTGGCTCGCCCGCATGATTAACGCCGGCGAAGACCCCAAATTTATTGCCCGACGTATGCTTATCCTGGCATCAGAAGATATCGGCAACGCAAACCCGAATGCGCTGCTGCTTGCAACAAGCTGTTTTCAGGCTGTTGAAGTAATAGGATACCCTGAATGCCAGCTGATTCTTTCACAAACTGCGATTTATCTTGCTGCATCTGCTAAAAGCAATGCTTCCTATGCAGCGCTGCTTAAAGCATTTGAAACTATTGAAAAAACAGGCGACCTTCCTGTTCCTCTTAACCTGAGAAATGCTCCAACTAAGCTTATGAAAAATATCGGCTTTGGAAAAGATTATAAATACTCACACGATTACTCCGGGAACTTTACAGACCAGGAATTCCTCCCCGACAAACTCTCTGGCAAAAAGTTCTATGATCCTCAAAATAATCCGAGAGAAGCTGAAATACGTAAACGACTTCATGAACTTTGGAACATCCGCTATAAATACTGAAACGGCATAACTTAAATTCACTGTTCTGACTTTCAATGCAGGTTTTATCAGACGTCTCCACGGCATACAATATTGCTAAAGTGCAATACACTTTCAACATAAGATAGCAACGAATCCACTTTGGGAATAAGTTAGGCTGCTTATATAAATGTTCTTGATTTCACATTCAAAATAGCTTACTTTTGTTGTATCGAATTACTCAAACATAATTGTCTACGGTTGTGAAAACATTCGCCTACTGCATCGCAACTTACCTGTTTTTTAGTGTTGGTATTCCGGCATCGCTGGCGCAAGAGAAAAAGAATGCATATAATGATAAACAAAACATTTCTGTTATTCTTCAGAAAGAACCTGAATTCAAGGGAGGCGAAAAAGCACTTTTTAAATATTTTTCAGACAGTTTACATTATTCCAATGAAGCAATAAGTAAGAAAATTGCCGGAGAGGTTATGGTTAGCTTTGACATTATGCCGGATAGTAATTTAACAAATATTAAAATTTTCAGTGGTGTCGGGTATGGTGTTGATGAAGAAGTTGTTAAGTTATTCAAAAAAATTAAATTCGGTCCTTCTATTCAGAATGGCGTTACCTTGAGGATGAATATGATAATTAGTATCCCGGTTAGAGCAGCACCCAAAATTGTTCTTCCTGAATAATTCCAGTGTGTTTTTAACGTACTCTATCTGAACAAAGTATTTCTTTTAGTTCATTTCAGATTCCAGATAATTAAGAAATTTCATTAGGTTTGTAGATTATTCACAATCTGTTCAAACGAAACTTTTACTCCTATGAAAAAGATAATGTTAAGCCTTGGCTACCTTTCTGCAATATGCATACTGTCGTCATTCATTTTCAAAGCAATGCATATGCCAGGGGCAAATGTTTTAATGATTGCAGGAACAGTTCTGTTTATAGCCGGTTTTGCACCTCTGTTGTTTTTTATAAGAAATAAAGCTTCTGAAAACACTATAACAAAATTGGGAAATATCATTGCATTTCTGGCAATGATTGTGGTTTCGGCAGGGGTTATGCTGAAATTTTTGCACCTTAATTATTCCGGACCGGTTATTTTAACAGGCATCGTTCTTACTTCAATATTCACTTTGATGATGGTAATTCTGGCAATCGGTCAGAAGGATGATCGCTGGTCTATTAATTACCATTCTACAGCTATTATGCTGATGATCACAGTATCACTTATTGCATTTATCTGGATATCAAGAACTCCGGTTCAAATCCTTACCGACTTCGACCAGATTATTCTTACTCAGAACAATGAAATAAAGTTCTATGATACCAAGACTAACGGCATTTTCGACAATCTTGATAAATCACCTAATAATAATGCTGCAGCTTCCTTTTATCAGAAATCTGTTGAGGTTAAAACAAAAGCTGATAGCCTTGTAAATTTCCTGAGATCTGTTGGTGAAGAACTTATGTATAAGGCTGATAGTAAATCGATCCCTTACGATTCAATTCTCCTTCTTAAAAGCAGGGCGAACAGAGCTGTTTGTGTTGAACTAATGATAGAGCAGAAAAAGGATTCAATTTATTCTGCCAGTTTCGCAGCATTTAAAACATTTATTGAACCAAATACCAACTCTAAAGGGAAAGAAATACTTGATCAATTCTTTACAATTAAAGATACAGTATACACTACTCCTGATCAGACTTTTAATTGGTCAGAATTCAAGTTCCGCCACAGTTTGATAGCAGTTTTGGCTGGTCTTAATTCAGACATACTACATATCCGGATGCTGGAGGCAGAAACAATAAACTATCTTCAGACGATGCAAGCAAAAGCCATGCTTCGTAATGATTAATGGCCTCAGGAAATTTTATAAAATATAGCCTGCTGTTTCTGCTTTTTTGTATAAGCCAGATAAATATTGTCTTTGGACAATCAATTGCTCATTCTTATGTCATTAAATATCAATCACTTGCAATTTCAATGATGCGGGAATCAGGCATTCCCGCAAGTATTATTTTAAGCATAGCAATTACTGAAAGTGCAGCAGGAACCAGCAGAAATGCAAGATTGCTAAATAACCACTTTGGAATAAAGAGTCAAAAAAAAAATCGAATCCCCGGAACGAAACATATAACTGCTTACCGGACATACATTTCCGACACCCTTTCCTACAAAGGATTTTGTGAATGGATATCAAAACGATCGTTCTACCAGGCCCTGTGTGAAAATAAAGACTACCGCCTCTGGATAAAGACATTGGGTGTGTCGGGTTATGCCAGATCACATTCAGCATGGCGAAAAAAAATATTGACAATTATAGACTATTATTGCCTTTCTGATTTAGATTGTTTACTTTAGTTAACTCAACCTCTGGAATTGTGTTCAAAAAAATAACAATAACAATATTCCTATGAATAAGCCAACGCTTCATATTCTGCTTGTCGGCATTCTTTTGTTCATATTGAATCTTCCTGCCAGTAATGCACAAAAACAAGGGCAGGACAAAGTTGATTCAATGCTTGTATCTCTGACATCTCATACTAAAGAAGACACAACTAAAGTAAATCTATTGAATGACCTTGCATGGGAATTTCAGAGTATAGACCCGATGGCTGGAATAGATTATGCGCTTCAAGGGAAGAAAATTGCCGAAAAGTTAAACTTTAAAAAAGGCATTGCGAAATCTTTCCTGGGAATCGGGGTGTGCTGTTATGTGAAATCAGACATAGAAAAAGCACTTGAAAACTTTAATAAGGCTTTAAAAATCAGTGAAAAAATTAATGACAAATCAACGGTAGCAACAATCTATCTTAACATTGGCAACATCTATTTCAGCAAATCTGATTTTGCTCAAACCCTCAAATACTACAACAAAGCGTATAAAACACTTGAAGAAATCAACGACAAAGGCAGATGTGCTAGCGTTTATGGGAATATTGGCAACCTTTATTATGTTCAGGGGGAGTACCCAAAATCACTTGAATATCAATTTAAATCGCTTCAGCTAGCTGAAAAAAGCAACAATCTGAAAGTACAGGGAAATGCTCTCGTCGGAATTGGAAATATCTACTCCCGCTTGCCTGATTATCCAAAAGCGCTGGAATATTATTTTAAATCACTCAAAATATACGAAAAAACCGGTAACAAAAAAGGCAGCGCAAGTACTTACGGAAATATCGGAGTAATTTATTTCAGGCAACTTTATTATTCAAAAGCGCTGGAAAATTATATTATTTCGCTTAAAATATCAGAAAGTATAGGCGACAAACGTGCAACAGCGAGTACCTATACAAATCTTGGCAACGTATACACAAATCAGCACGACTACAAAAAGGCTCTTGAATGTCATCTGAAATCCCTTGACCAATTCAAACAGATCAAGCAAAAATTCGGCATGTCGTCAGCATTAAATAGTATTGCAAGAGTGTATTCGCATTTAAACGACTTCAACCAATCTTTGTTATATTACAAAAGTGCCTATGAATTAAGTATAGAAATTGGCGCAAAAAGCAGTATCCTTTATGCTCTGAAAGGTATGGGTGAATTATACATGAGAATGGTTACAGATTCCTCATCCATATCAGTTCCTGAATCTAAATCTAAAAAATTCATTAATGAAAAGGAGTATCTCAACAATTCAATAAAATATAACAAAATGGCAATTGTTATCGGGAAGGAACTCGGTGAGCTCGATCCTATGATAGAAGCCTACTTAAATATTGCAAGAGCCAGTCAGTTTACTAAGGACTGGAAAAATGCATTCCTGTATTCCGATTCTTCTAATATACTCCAGGATTCCGTTTTTAACCTCGAAAATCAGCGGAAAATTTCCGACATAGAAGCCAGCAGAACAAAGGAAATAAACGCCAAAGAGATTGAAATAATTACCCTGAGAATTAAACATCAGCGAATTGCTATTGCATCAATTTCGATAGGATTTATACTAATGCTATTGATTGCATTATTGATATACCGTTCACTCATGTTAAAAAAGCGGTACAATAAACTTCTTGAATCCGAGGTTGCTGCCCGGACTGCCGAGCTCCGGGAGGCAAATATCAAGTTACTTAAAGCTAAAGAAGAACTTGAAGTCCTGGACCAGGCAAAAAATGAATTCCTTCAGATAATACACCATGAGATAAGAACTCCTCTAAATGGTATTCTAGGCCCTGTTGATATTCTCAAAACCTCTGATAGTCCTGAATTAACCACACGTATGGTTGAAATCCTTGACATTTCTGTTCGCCGGCTTGAAGTTTTCTCTCTAAAAACTTTGGATATCTCTGAATTAAGAACAAAGAATGAAGGTTTACTTAGAAAAACTGTTATTGATCTGAAAAAATTAGCAACAACTGTAAGCAGTAGTTATTTTTCTGATCTTAAGAAGAAGAATCTGGAAGTTGAAGTAATATCTATCTCCAATGATTTCCTTGTTTCGGTGGATGAATCCTATTTTAAGAAATGTCTTCATAATATTATTGATAATGCAATCAGGCATTCGCCCGCAAATGGAAAAATCTGCATTGAACTTTCGAAATCTAACAACATGGTTAATTGCACTATCAAAGATCAGGGAACAGGTTTTACAGAGAAACTATTGCAATCGCCTATAATTCCTTTTAATGTATTGATACACCTTGATGCGAATGCAGGCTTAGGTTTATATTTGTGTTCACTTATTTTGAATGCACATAATGGCAATATTAACCTTGGTAATAATTCTGATGGTGGTGCATTTGTTGAATTGACTTTCCCTGACAGTGTTTAAATACCAAATATTACTGTTAAAACGGTAAATACTCTTCTATTTACTTAAAATGAACTTAAATTTGATACAAATTACTGTCATGGCAGTAATTTTATGAATTATCTTGACTATTATTACAAATTAGCTTATATTTGCCGCTAAAACGGCAATAATGCTTTCGTCAGAAGTTCTTTCAAAAATAATTAAAAAGCACCGGAAGGCCGCTGGTCTCAGTCAGCTGCAGCTGGCGGAAATGGCTGGTATAGGGAAAACGGTTGTTTTTGATATTGAAAAAGGAAAGGAAACAGTTCAACTTGATACGTTAAGAAAGATATTCAAAGTACTGAATATTAAAGTTGTGTTGCAAAGCCATCTTATGAATCAAATAATGATCAAAGATGAGAACAGCTAAAGTATTTGTCTGCGGTAAAGATGCCGGCTTGCTTTCTGAAAGAGTTTTTGCAAAGGAATACGCCTTTGAATACAATGATGGATATAACGGCCTTCCCGTTTCACTCACCATGCCCCTTGATCAGAAATTTTATTCATTTGATCATTTCCCTCCTTTCTTTGATGGTCTTTTGCCTGAAGGACACCAATTAGAGGGTTTATTGAAACAGGGTAAAGTCGACAGAAATGATTTCTTTTCGCAGTTAATACTAGTTGGTAATGACACAGTTGGGGCAGTAAGCGTGAAAGAGATTATTTTATGAAAACATGTCCTCTTACATATGAACCCTGCGGAGATTTCCTATACAGTGAAAAAGGGCTTAAACTTTTATCTCAGAATCTGGATAACCTGGAGTTATTGTCTTATACAGCAGCAGAGCAAAGAGCAGAAGCAATGGCCAGAGCCACAAAAATATCTATTCAGGGTGTCCAGCCAAAACTTAGTGCCCTCCTGAATATTAAAGAATCAAGGTTTGATCTGGTTGATTCCGGAGGGAAGTACATTCTGAAACCACAGCATCACATATACCCTCAGCTCCCCGAAAATGAAGATGTATGCATGCGGATGGCTAAAGCTGCCGGCATTAAAGTTCCACTGCACGGAATGATTTGGTCGAAAGATAATTCACTTACTTATTTTATCAAACGTTTCGACAGGCAAGGACATAAGGATAAAATCCCCGTTGAAGATTTCGCGCAGCTTGCAAAACTTACAAGGGATACAAAATACAATTACTCCATGGAAAATCTGCTGCTGTTACTGGACGAATACTGCACTTTTCCTGTAATCGAAAAAGCAAAATTGTTCAGGCTGCTGCTTTTTAATTTCCTTATAGGAAATGAAGATATGCATCTGAAAAATTATTCCGTAATCAGGGAGGGTGATAAAATAGAACTTTCTCCTGCATACGACCTGCTGAATTCTACCATTGTACTGAAGGGAGGAGCCGAAGAAATAGCATTAACTCTTGCCGGCAAAAAAAGAAAACTTACCAGAAAGCTATTCGTTGACTATTTCGGGAAAGAACGCTGCGGCCTCACGAATAAAGTGGTGGAAAGTAGTTTGCAGGCATTATCCCAGGCAAAAGAAACATGGTTTACCCTGCTTTCCGCTTGTTTTCTTTCAGATGAATTAAAAGGAAAATACAAAAAACTACTTGAAAGCCGCCTGAAAATCATAGAGTTATAAGTCTGCATGAAATTCGGCGAACTTTACGTTCCGGAGTCACCCAAAATCAGAAGTTACCAGGAAGATATAAGGTCTATGCTGCAACAAGTAGCGAAAATGGATGAGATGGGTGAGGATTCGAGCTTGTCAATATTTGACCACTCACCGCTAAAGCGATCAATAAAACTCAATTTATTGATTAATTCAAAACTCAAATCCAAGTTTACTGTATTTATCCTTGCCATAATTTACATCAATTGATACGATATGATACGTAAATATACGATAACGATACTGCACTCTTGCTTATGTTTCTCCATCTCATCCCTGGGAGGATTATATAGATACATATCAAGGTATTCTCCACCGGGTAATTTTGCCACTTTCTGGGTGTGTTGATTATCGGCGTTTACTACCCAATACAAAAAGTAACTTGAATTGATTTACAGGTAGTTATGGATTTGAGGTACAAATAAGGTACAGTTAATCATTTTAATCTTTCAAATCGTTCTGTAACTATTTGCTTGTACCCTTCTTTTAAATCCTTGCCTAAAAAGCTGTTGTCTATAAACGCCAACCATTGGGGCATTCCTTTTACAATTTTATTAAAAATGTTCTGTTGTTGTTTTTCCTCCAACTTAAGCGTGTTCATCGATGCAATAAAATCCTGCCTCTTTATTTTCTTCTTTTTACCGTTCAGATTCACCGCCAGTTCTTCCTCATCTGAAGGATTTATCAAAGCAGTGTTTACAAGGTCATAGGCAGGCGACAATGCCATTCCCAAACCCGGCTGCTCCAGTAAAGAGAAATTCTTCAAATGCATATCTGCATTACCGGTTAAGAATGAGAACAATACTAACTCGAAAAAATTTACCACATCTAAACCGGGTATAGAAGAATACTTCAGAATGGCTTTCGCTATTTGCTCATAACTGCCATGGTATTTGTCTTCTGTAAGCCGTTCCGTTAACTGACACATATCTTCCATGGCCAACTTGCCATTTTTTGTACGGTCAACCCGTTTGGTTATATAGGCCAGATTCCCTGATGCCAATCGAATTAAACTATGTGGTGCTGTTCTGATCTTTGACAATTGGGCCAAATGCATAGTCAAATCTTCTACCTCAGGCAATTGAGGGTACGTAGCAGCAGGTGGCTTTAATATATAACCTCCCCATAAGCCTACAATTGTAAATCTTCGCCCCTCATAATCATTTCGTGTCCCGGTGATGTGCAATGACAATTTTGCCTGCACTCCTGTGACAGCAGTCTGGCTTTGGATTACTTCCCTGGCAAGAGATTCCAGGTCTTGTTCTGAATAAAGTAATGCAGGAGGACTGGTATGGCCAAATATTTTCTTTGAGCAGGAAACGTGAAAATCCTCCGCCTTGTTCTCTAAAGTTTGATAACAATATAAACATCTGCTCATTGGTTATCCTCCTTTATTTCTTCCACACTTACTGCCCCGATGCAATCTTTGCAACAAGCCAGCAGTAATCCCATGCGGTCTCTGGAATTTATTTTCCAGTTCCTTTCTGCAATATCCAGAAGCCATCCCTCAGGGATCAATCCATCAAAAAATGGGAACAACACCTTTGATGTAAAAGCAGCTTCCTGCACTGGTAGTGTTAAACTAACTGGCCGGACATTCTGTTGGGATATATATCCTTTATCATACACAAAATGATAACCGTGTTCATCCTGTACGAGCCACCCAGCCATTGTTCCGTTAATTTTCACAACTGCTTTTGGCATGCTTTCAGTTTAATAAGTAATTACGAATCTGTTGTTGGTTTCATTAATACCGCACCTACTTCATACCCGAACAGTTGAAGCACCTGGTTTACTTTATCCAATCGCAAACTTTGCTTGCCTTGTTCCAATTCTCTTACGAAACGCAGGCCCACTCCTGCTTTTTCTGCCAGCTCGGGCTGTGTCAGATTCACTGACTTTCGTTTCTCTTTTACAAAACTTACCAGATCCATTTTTTATACCCTTTAGGGTGCAAAAATAATAATTTTATCAATAACTATACCCCTTCGGGTACTATTTATTCAAAATTGATTAAATTATACCCCTTCGGGTATACAAATATGCTCTTTGCATGAAATTGAATCAATCTGTTATTCTTCCTGAAATGTCTAATATCGGAATGCACGCTTGGTCTGTTCAATTTCACTGTTGCCAATTCCATTTTTGGATGCAACAGCACGCCAGTTGGAAATTTCTTTCTGTATTTCTTTTACAATTAATTCCGCTTCATGCTTAGTTAACTTGTAATGCTTTGCTGTATCCAATGCTAATGAAATATCCTGCTCATTGTTGTGCTCCGATATATTTAATGTTAGGCCACTCCCCCTTTCATTCGGGTTCATGTCGTAGGCCGGTGATAACTGCCAGCCGTTTCTTGCTAGAATAAATCCATGATTGCGTAAATGGTCGTCAGTATTTGAAACCAAAATATTGAAAACCACTCTTCGCCACAATTGTTCTAAATCTGCTTTTACAGATGCCCCCTGCTGAATGATAAAAGCAACTAAATCAAGATAACTGATACCATCATGAAAATCGGTTCCGTCCTGATAACCCAGTAACGACATGGCTGATGCAAAATGAATGCGTCGCTGATTGTTTTGCCTGTCAAATCGCCTGGATAAAAACGTATGATGTTTTCCTGAAAATTGAAGCAGTCTTGCCTCTGGCACTTGAATACCACATGATTTAGCCAATTGATGCAATACCATTTCCCAGGCACCTGTATCTTTATCGTCTTTTGCACTTGGGAATTTTGCAATCCAAAGCTGGCCCTTTTCATCAAGTACGCTTGCTTTAGGCCTTGCACCTCCCAGTGAGGAGCCAGGATCAATCAACATATTCAACCATCTGGCGTATTCCGGATCCTGGATGGCATCCTCTTTTTCCAATTGCAAACTGGCATATTCCAATTCACGCAGTGATGTCCAGGGTGGTGTGGCCATTTTCTTTTGATTATTCATGAATTCACCATCCAGCGCAACCTTAAACCGCAATCCTCCCATCCGATGGCCGTCAAAAACCCCTAGCAGGTAATCACTTTCATAAAGGTTTTTTTCATCGCGATTTTCTGATTTAGCCAGCCATGCTTCTCTGCGACGCATCAATAATCTTCCCCAACGATCTGGTGCAGAATCCAGGAACATCCCAAAATTGCGCTCGCCCTCCGGTAAATATTGTTTTCCTTTATAATGTCCTAGGTTCGGATCCAGATACAAGATAGGATTATTCGTATTAAGCCATGATTCATGGTATTCAAAAGAAAAAATCTCTTTACCCCTAACACGCTGAGGTGTAAGAATTCCCATCTGTTGAGGACCTTCTAATGGCTCCCAATCAGCAAATACCCAAATCGCTGCTTCATTTTTCTTTGACATGGCCTGTTCTTTTAGGAGCACGTTTAGCCGTAGTAATTCCAGCATCCTGCAATTTCCTACCCAATGGATCAGATGCTGCTACCATAGATAGGTCCTTCTCTAATCCGAGCACAAACAATACTTGCAGGTAGCTCCCAATGGCAACTGCAGGGCTGCCTTGCTCAATGTTGTAAACTGTCTTTCTGCCAATGCCAGCTCTTTCTGCAACTTGTTCCGAACTAAATTTTCTGCGTAAACGAGCGAGTTGAATATTCGAACCCAGCTCTTCCAGAACTTTCAGGTTTTTGGGTAATATCACAGCTGATGATTTCATATAATGAGTCTTTCAAGATACAAATATATAACTTTTTATCCTTTTTATGACACATTATATCAAAATTCGGGGATCAGTATATTTTATGCACCTATCAACCTCAAACTCTCCCATTAAAGATAATCTTCACAAAACAACAAATCTTGCTCAACTTACAAGGTTACCTTTATAGGGAAAATTACTTGTATTGATTTACAAACAGTTACATATTTATTGAACAAATTTTGTATATAAATATTATTAATATTTAATAATAAGGTACTAGCTATTGATAATAGATATAAGCGATGCTTAAATTGAGGAGCACTTAGCATAATAATTGCATTCAACAATGCAACGTACTTAGTGTTTTCTCTTATTAATACTATTTAATTTAATATGTATAGCAAATTTATTAGTACGTTTTTTGGGGGCTATTTCCCTTTGAAGTGGAGATGATTACTCAGAACCTTGTCAGTAGTTTTTGGAGCCCCTGCATTAATTCTGACTATTTTTTTAATCACTTATTGCTTAGTCTATGGGTGGGAGCTTAATGATTCTGATATTCAACTATTCATAATATCTGTAATTATAGTATTAATAATACCCCTTATCAGTTACATTATTCAACCTTTTGTGGATCAAAGCATTGGTAATAAAGAGAGTGTGTAAAAAAAGACAATTGTCAAGGATAAAGTTTTCAGCCCTGATCATAAGACAGACCATTCTGTAATAGAAAAAAATTGATTTTATCGCTAAGACAGCAGGTGTTCCTGAAAATCACTGCAAAATGTTTCTGTCAGTTCTGAAAACATCAATTTCCCCTTTGTGAAAGTATCGAGGTACTGATAAGCAGAAACCCAGTTATCATGGTTTGATGCTTTCCTTTTGTCAGCCAACTTTTTAAAATAGGTAACAAAATCCTGTTCACCTCGTTTCTTAATTTTAAGCTGCTCCTTTTCGTAACCAGTGTAAATTTCAGGTTTATTGAGATAATTTTTCCGTTTTTGCCAGATTTGTTCCGCAAGTTCCAATTGTTCTTTGTTATATTGCTTGTCAACCGGAGTAAGTACCACTTTCTTTGGCTTGCCCTTTTTATCCAAAACAGTAACAAGCTTTTTTGCTTCCTTTCCGTTCTTATCCAAATAAGTAATTTCATCAGTGGCAATTTCATTCATTAATATGGTCTTATTCCTTATTGGTTTTAAAACCTATCTGTTTGCGTTCTTTCTGTTTGGTTTCTTGTTTATCCCCTTCCGTTTTCTAAGGACGCAACCAGCGACCTAAGAGAATTGTATTCATCCCTCTTAAGTTCAAACTAAAAGTCAGCTGGTTACTGTTTAAAATTTCTTGCCCGCTTGTTTTATGGCTGCTTACTTTCCAATACAGAACCTGCTAAAAATGTTTCCTAAAAGTTCATTGGTTGTAACCTCCCCTGTTATCTCGCCGAGAAAATAAAGAGCCCGCCGTAATTCGGCAGCAATTAAATCGGTGGGCAGACCTGTATTTAGTCCTTCGGAAACTGCTGAAATGGCAACTGAGGATTTTTCAAGCGCATCAAAATGCCGGCTGCTCGATATTATTGTACTATCCTCTAACTTGCCGAAATCAACGGAATTCAACAACCGCTCTATGATAAGATTTATATTTTCTTTGCGCTTGGCAGAAATATAAATTGCATCCATTTCCGACAAAGCTGCAAAATGGTGAGGAGACTCTACTAACAGATCAGTTTTATTTACCACAGGAATAAACTCCTTACCTGAATCTTCTGCATTATTCTTTAATTCGTCAATGAGAATCTTTAACTCATCAACGCCTGTCTCTGCCAGGTCAAAAACATATAATATCACTCTGGCCTGACGTATCTGTTCATACGTTCGCTCAATGCCCAAACTCTCAATTGTATCTTCTGAATGCCTTAAACCTGCAGTATCAATAAACCGGAAGGAAACTCCCCTAATCACCATCACATCCTCAATATAATCTCTTGTGGTACCCGGAATTTCAGAAACAATCGCTTTTTCCTCGTTCAATAAAGCATTTAACAAGGTTGATTTTCCAACATTAGGTTTTCCTATTATTGCCACTGGAATACCCGACTTAAGCACATTTCCCAACCTGAACGACGACATCAATGAAGCGATCTCCTCCGAAATTTCAGCAACAAGTGCTCTAAATCGGGTACGATCGGCAAATTCAACATCCTCCTCGCTAAAATCCAATTCAAGCTCAAGCAGGGAAGCAAAATCTACCAACTGCTTCCGTAAACCGGCAATTTTCGAAGAATACCCTCCCCGCATTTGACGGATTGCAAGCTCATGAGAAGTAGATGTTGAAGAAATTATCAGATCAGCCACAGCTTCTGCCTGCGATAAATCAAACTTGCCATTCATAAATGCTCTCAGCGTAAACTCACCCCGATCTGCAAGTCGTGCCCCCTCACTTATCAGCAATTCAATCAGTTTCCGCTGAATAAAAACAGATCCATGACAACTTATCTCAAGTAAATCTTCGCCGGTATAGGAATGAGGAGCCCTGAAAACATTAATCAGGACTTCATCCAGAATTTCATTTTTGCCGATTTTCCCATGTAAAATAGTATATCCTTTTGCTTCCAAAAGGGAACTACTGCTTCTGAAGGGACTGAATACATTGCCGACAATAGAAAAAGAATCTTTCCCTGAGATCCTTACCATGGCGATAGCTCCCATACCTGCGGGAGTCGCAAGTGCGCAAATGGTATCGCCTGAACTGAGCTTGTATAAAATATTTTCCATCTTAAGATGTATTTTTGACAACCTGTAGTTGAATGTTTAACAAAGGTTTTTACCTTTGAACACCGATTATTGTTACACAATTTACGAAAAACTGCTTTCATCTATAACTTATCCAAATAAATAAACAAATGAGCGTATTGGTTAATAAACACTCAAAGGTCCTCGTTCAGGGTTTCACCGGCAATGAAGGAACTTTCCATGCAACACAGATGATAGAATATGGCACCAATGTTATTGGTGGCGTTACCCCCGGAAAGGGAGGATCTACTCATCTCGATAAACCCGTTTTTAACACAGTTGCCGATGCTGTAAGTGCAACCCAGGCTGATGTTTCTGTAATCTTCGTTCCGCCGCCATTTGCTGCTGATGCAATTATGGAAGCTGCTGATGCGGGCATTAAAGTTATCGTTTGTATAACCGAAGGTATTCCTGTTAAAGATATGCTCACTGTTAAACAATACATAAGTGGTAAGGATTGTATTTTGGTCGGTCCAAATTGCCCTGGAGTAATAACTCCTGGTGAAGCCAAGGTTGGAATTATGCCGGGATTTATTCACAATCCGGGAACAATCGGTATTGTATCGCGCTCAGGAACTCTTACCTATGAAGCTGTAGATCAGCTCACCAAAGCCGGCCTTGGTCAAAGTACTGCCATTGGTATCGGTGGCGACCCAATCAACGGAACAAGCACTAAAGAAGCTGTTAAACTCCTTATGGAAGACCCGGCTACTACTGGAATCGTAATGATTGGTGAAATTGGCGGAAATATGGAAGCTGAAGCTGCTTATTATATCAGGGATTTTGGAAACAAACCTGTTGTAAGCTTTATTGCAGGTGCAACTGCTCCGAAAGGCCGTACCATGGGACATGCAGGTGCTATCGTCGGTGGAAAAGCTGACACTGCCGAAGCAAAAAAAGAAATTCTGAGAGACTGTGGAATCCATGTTGTTGATTCTCCAGCTGAAATCGGCAAGAAAATGGCCGAATTAATGGCATAAAAATAATTTTTGGTTATGTTTCAGAATATTGTTGGTTCTATTCTCTAGTTTGAAGAATTCTCCATAGGAGATTGATGAAATTTGTTTGTTGTTAAATCATTTGTTATTAAAACAATTAGAAACATTTCATTTATGCCCTAAGGGCAATATTTATTCCACATTATTCTGAAACATAACCTAATTTTTCTACTGTTTATGCTGCAATGCTCCTAAATCAGGCATTGGCGTCCGGGGATCTCCGTTTAAATCGTATGGCACACTTTGTGCAACCCAGGCTGCACCTTTGTTTATAATGGGAGAAGTATTTAACGGATTGAACTTCCCTAAAGTAAAATCTTCAAATAAAGGATCCTTATTTTTAATGCAACTGAGTAGAGAATCGGAATTCAGTTTAGTACGGATTAAACAATTTTCAAATTTATAATTGAATTTACTGGCGTCATCCGACTTGGCTAAGGCCAGTTCTTCTTCAATATTACCATAGATTATACAATTCCCGAAATACGCTTTATCAAGATCACCAACATACATGAGCTGATTCGGCTCATCCATGTAAAAATTACTTACAATGAGCGATGGAGTCTGGCGTACACCACCATTCCAGAAGTTTGCAAATGTACAATGCCTGAAGTCATAATTACCACCTATCGACAAGTACATCAGGTCGAGTCCACAATTATAGATTAGGTTATTCGAAGCAACAATATCATAGTGTCTGGAGAATAATCCCCAGCCCGACATATTACGAATTATCGTATTCGTTAACTGTAAATTATTCCCCATACTGGCATCCATTGTCTCTGTCTGAAGTCCTATAAAACCATTTTCTATAATGGCATAATTAATCACATTGTCAACAGCTCCTTCATTTATCCAGATTCTATCCCATTGACCAGGGATATCAGAATATTCAGTTTCCAATCTGTCGCCTTTAAAGTAAACAGGTTTATCTTTTGAACCATTAACATGAATTGAACCACCTTTGTATACCCACAAACCGCTATTCTTATGAAAATGAATATTAACACCAGGTTCAATATATAGCGATCCTGTTGAGTCAACAACTGCATATCCATATACAAGGTAAGGCTTATCAGCTGTCCATGTAACTGTTTGGTGTTCTGCAGCAACAATCTTGTATGGTAAATTGGCATTCAGCCACTTATTGGCAACAATATAATGCGCATCCTGTCCCCAGGCCACCAATTCAATTTCCTGAGTATTTCCATTCGTAACAAATCGTATTTTATCGGAAATCACCAGGGGACTGTTTTGATTTGTTGGATCAACTCTGACGTTTACAAATAAAAAAAGGCTGTCGTTCCCCTCTATTTCAACATCGCTGAAAAAACTACCGGCTATACCATCCACATTAACTTTAAAGTTTGAGCCTGTTCCACCCAGAAGTTCTATTGAAGATATTTTAACCGCCAGTTTTGAATTATTATAAACCATAAAAGCCCTGGTAGTACTTCCAATAGTGGTAAAAACAGTATCAAACAAAATAGAATCACCAGAAAAAGACAACTTAGCCGACGGGCTGGTATCAAAGCTATCTGCTTTTTTACATGAGCCTATAGTGAAGACTATTCCAAGCAATAAACCGATAGCCAAACCAGAAAACAAAACTCTTTTAAAAAAAAATCGCATAAAAATCAATTATTCTGCAAAGTTACACCATTATTAAACATCTATTAACTACATTTATTGTTCTAAGAATACAGCTCAAAAAAAAGCAAAATTCACTGCTCAAACTTCGAACAATGTAGACCTACATTTGTTAAATAATTATAAGACATGAGTCTTTATTCTCAGAATTTGTTTTTCTGAATACCTTTGCAAATCCGGAATATTCCGCTATATTTGAGAACAGTCATCACAATATGAGTTATATAAAATTCGACAGGCAACTTCTGGTTAACCTTGAATATGCGCTTTCAAAAGAATTGCTCCGGTCAAACCGTGCCGGATCTTACTCGAGCACTACAATTATCGGGTGCAATACAAGACGATATCATGGACTGCTGATTACCCGTCAACCCTTGCTCGACGGTGAGCATCATGTTCTGCTCTCGTCTATCGATGAAACAATTATTCAGCAAAACACATCATTTAACTTAGGTATTCGTAAATTCAAGGGTGGTACTTACAATCCTAAAGGGCATAAATACATTGTAGATTTTTCTACTGAACCTATCCCTAAACTAACATTTCAGGTTGGAGGTGTAAGGTTTACTAAAGAGATGCTTTTTACCCATACCGACGACCAAATGCTTATCAAATACACTCTGGAAGAAGCTCATTCCCCCACTACCATCAGGCTAAAACCTTTTATGGCATTCAGAAACTTTCATGAATTAAGTAAATCAAATATTTATATTGATTCAAAATACAAGGAAGTGAGCAATGGCATTTCTGTAAAGCTTTATGATGGTTATAGTCCGGTGTATCTGCAATTGTCAAAAAAGACTGAATATATTCACGTACCCGATTGGTATTACAGCATTGAGTATACCGAAGAAATGGAAAGAGGATATGATTATCTGGAGGATCTCTTCGTGCCCGGATATTTCGAATTCCCGCTTAAAAAAGGCGAAAGCATTTACCTCATTGCAGGATTGAATGAGGTTTCCCCTGCAAATCTCAAGAAAATTTTTGAAGATGAAATAAAACTAAGAATACCAAGGGCAGGACTTGAAAACTGCCTCCTGAACTCTGCGCATCAGTTTATCGTTAAAAGAGATAATAAAACAGAAGTTATAGCAGGTTTCCCCTGGTTTGGACGGCAAGGCCGCGAAACATTTATTTCGTTGCCAGGTCTGACGTTATATAATAACAGGATTGAAAATTTCAAGGCAGTTGTAAATTGCATGGTTGAAGATATGGACGGGCCATTCTTCCCCCAATTCGGAATTGATGCTTCATGCAAAAACATTACACCCGACACCCAATTATGGTTCTTCTGGACTCTTCAGCAATACATTGAGCATACCAGGGATTTCAAATCTGTTTGGAAAGACTACGGCAGTATCTTGTTGAATATCTTGAATGCCTTTAAAGACAAGCATTGTAATTCTATTCAACTACATGATAATGGTTTGCTTTACACTTCGGATGCCGGACGACCAATGACATGGATGAATATGCTTGTAAAAGGCAGGCCAGTTACACTCAGACCGGGCTATGCGGTTGATATTAATGCACTCTGGTATAATGCAATTTGTTTCTATATTGAATTAGCCGGAAAAGCAAAACAAACAAAAGATCTTGAGTTCTGGACGGCACTTACCGAAAAGATTCCGACTGCATTCTTTGAAGCATTCTGGTGTTATGAACGGAATCATTTGTACGATTACAATGATGGAATTTACAGAGATATGAGCACGAGGCCTAACCAAATCTTTGCTGCATCTCTCCCCTATTCTCCACTTGCTGAGGATAAACGCAAATTGATGCTCGACAAGATTAAAAGTGAACTTGTAACACCTCGTGGACTAAGAAGCCTTGCTCCTAAGAATCCATTATATATCGGCATCTATGTTGGCAATCAGGAAACCCGCGACAGAGCTGCACATCAGGGAAGTGTGCATCCGTGGTTAATCGCTCATTTTGCCGAAGCATATCTGAAAATCCATGGCAAATCAGGTTTACATTACATTAAAACACTTTACAACGGTTTTGGAGATGTAATCATGGAACATGGCATTGGCAGCATATCTGAACTTTATGACGGCGACCCGCCACATCGTCCCGGAGGCGCAATTTCAATGGCTTGGAACGTAGCTGAACTATTACGAATGAATATGATTATTAAAAAATATGATGAATAAACAAACTATTTGCATAACACAATTAACAACTAACCTAAACTAAAATGAAAGTGTTAATGTTCGGGTGGGAATTCCCGCCTCACATAACAGGAGGGCTCGGAACTGCATGTTTTGGTATGACAAAAGGTCTTGCCAGGCATGGTGTAGAAGTGTTATTTGTGGTGCCTAAAGCTTTTGGTGACGAAAGTCAGGAAGCTATTCGGCTGATAAATGCAAGCGACATCGAAGTCAGTTTTACACAGGAGATCGAAAAGGAATTTGAAGAGAAACTCACTTACCTCGAAGTCGAATCAAACATCCTGCCCTATGTGTATCCTGAAGATTTTGAGAGGCTGGTAGAAGAAAAAAGGCTTGTAACCCACAAAGGGAAGAAGACGATTTTTTCCACAAAATTTGACTTTTCAGGAAAATACGGCACAAATCTTATGGAAGAAGTGAACCATTACGCATGGGTAGCTTCCACAATTGCGCCACAACATCAGTTCGACGTAATCCATGCCCACGACTGGCTGACATATCCTGCCGGGATTGCTGCAAAAAAAGCAACAGGAAAGCCCCTGATTGTGCATATGCATGCAACAGAATTCGACAGATCGGGACAAAGTGTAAACCAGGCAGTTTATGATATCGAAAGATGGGGTATGGAAGAAGCCGACAAAGTAATTACGGTTAGTCACCTCACCCGGAATATTGTAATAGACAAGTACGGGATAAAACCAGATAAAGTTGTTACTGTACACAATGCCGTAGAGCCTTCAAACCGCGATACCATTACGAACAACAAACATGTAAAAGAAAAAGTTGTTACTTTTCTTGGCAGAATAACCTTCCAGAAAGGACCGGAATACTTCATAGAAGCAGCATATAAGGTTTTACAGCGCGACAGAAATGTTCGCTTTGTTATGGCTGGTTCAGGCGACCTTCTGGTTAAAATGGTTAAACGTGTTGCATCACTTGGTATTGCAGACCGATTCCATTTCACCGGTTTTCTCAAAGGAGATGATGTCGATAAAATGTTTTCAATGAGCGATGCTTATGTAATGCCCTCAGTTTCTGAACCTTTTGGAATATCACCACTAGAAGCAATTCGTTCCAATGTTCCGGTAATTATCTCAAAACAAAGCGGTGTTGCTGAAGTTCTGAAACACGCTTTAAAAGTTGATTTCTGGGACATCGATGCCCTTGCTGATAACATTCATGCAATTCTTCGCTACGATGTACTCACTAAAATATTTGAAAATGAAGGTAGAAAAGAAGTCGATAACCTGAAATGGGAAAAAGCTGCTTTTAACATCAAACTAATCTACGTATCATTAGTATAATTTATAAGATATTCCTGCCATATGAGATCAATTTGTTTATATTTCCAGGTACACCAGCCGTTCAGGTTAAAAACCTATCGTTTTTTCGATATTGGTGATAATCATTATTATTACGATGACTATACTAACAGATCTGTTATCAGAAGAGTAGCAGAAAATTGTTTTATACCGGCGAACAATATCCTGTTACAGCATATCAAAGAACATAAAGACGCATTTAAAGCCAGTTTTTCAATTTCCGGCACTGCCCTTGAACAGATCGGCAGATTTGCACCTGAAGCGCTGAACAGCTTTAAAAAACTGGCAAAATCCGGCAATATT
This sequence comes from uncultured Bacteroidales bacterium, assembly GCA_903923925.1. Taxonomy (GTDB): domain Bacteria; phylum Bacteroidota; class Bacteroidia; order Bacteroidales; family CAIXZF01; genus CAIXZF01. The sequence continues at coordinate 34,109 of CAIXZF010000036.1, read as the reverse complement.
GAGTTTCTTGCGGAAACCTATTCACATTCTCTTTCATCTGTTTTCAACAGAAACGAATTCATCAGAGAAGTTACAAAGCATGCTGCTATTACCGAAGAATTACTTGGACAAAAGCCTAAGGCATTCCGCAATACAGAATTGCTATATTCTGATGCAATTGGAGAGATGGTGGCTGATATGGGGTACAATGTAATGCTTGTTGAAGGTGCAAAACATATATTGGGCTGGAAAAGCCCCAATTATCTCTATTGCAATAATATTAACCCTAAACTTAAACTGCTGCTCAGAAATTTTCAGCTTAGCGATGATATTACTTTCCGTTTTTCAAATAAAGACTGGTCTGAATGGCCTCTGACAGCCGAAAAATTTGCTAAATGGCTAAATGCTGTTGATCCGAAACAGGAAGTAGTCAATATTTTTATCGACTATCAAACCTTTGGTGAACATCAGAAAGCTGACACAGGCATTCTTGAGTTCCTGAAGGCCTTGCCTGAAATAGTCCTGAAATATACAAATTTCGAATTTCACACCCCTTCCGAAGTAGCCAAATTGCTTCAACCAGTTTCTTCAATTAATGTTAAAGATGCAATTTCTTGGGCAGATGAAGAAAGAGACCTTACTGCATGGTGGGGAAATGAGCTTCAGAAAGAAGCGCTTGCCAAGCTTTACAGCTACGAGAAGAAAGTAAGTTCTATTACTGATGAATCAATATTGAAAGATTGGGAATATCTGCAAAGCAGCGACCATTTCTATTATATGTCCACAAAATGGTTTAGTGATGGTGATGTACATAAATATTTCAATCCATATTCATCTCCATATGATGCCTTCATTAACTACATGAATGTACTTGCTGATTTCATGATTCGTGTGGATGAAAAATCTGAAAACAAAGTAGTTGTTCCGAAAACAGAAATTCAGGCGGAAACCATTGCAAAACCAAAAAAAATAAGCACTAAGAAAGCTTCACCAAAAGCAAAAAAATGATATGTCCCGACGCTTTCTTTGGATAATATCCTTTCTGCTGATTATTTCGGTACGTCTTTCTTCTTCGAATTCTCATGTTTACTATCCTGCAGAAACGCCTGATTCTTGTTGGGCAGATTCTGTTATGCAGACACTTAGTCTTGAGCAACGAATTGCTCAGATCATTTTTGTAAGAGCGAACAAAGACAATATTTTCCTGCCCGAAATACCTGATCTTATCCGAAACTACAATATCGGCGGAGTGGTTTTTTTTAAAAGCACTCCAATTCGGGAAGCCAATATTACCAACTATTACCAAAGTATCGCCAAAACTCCGCTTTTTGTAACAATGGATGCAGAACGGGGATTGGCAATGCGCCTCGACAGCACATTTGGGTTTCCGTATATGATGACTGTTGGAGCTATTTCGGATGATAGCCTGGTATTTCAGATGGGTGTTAAAATTGGTGAACATTGCAAACGAATGGGAATTCAAATGAACTTCGCCCCAGTTGTTGATATCAACTCAAATCCTAAAAACCCTGTGATAAATATGCGGTCTTTTGGCCAGGACAGGGATAATGTAACTAATAAAGCTAGGGCATACCTTAAAGGGATGCAGAAAAGTGGCACAATCGGAACAATAAAGCATTTTCCAGGACATGGGGATACGGATTCAGATTCGCATTATACTTTGCCTGTAGTAAAACATTCCAGAAGATTTCTGGATTCAGTTGACCTTTATCCATACAGACAATTAATTAAAGATCAAATCGATGGTGTGATGGTTGGTCATTTGCTGGTGCCTGCACTCGACAATCAAAGCAATCATGCATCTACTCTTTCTTATACAATAATTCAAACTATTTTAAGAGATGAACTCGGATTTAAAGGCTTTGTAATTACGGATGCCTTAGAAATGGGAGGCGTAACAAATACCAATAAGGCAGGAGAAGTTTCTGTAAAAGCCCTGCTTGCCGGAAACGATATTCTTCTGATGCCTCAAAATATACCACTTACTCTGAAAAAAATTAAAGATGCTGTTGATAGCTGTATAATCTGGCCAGAAGATATTGATGCAAGGTGTTTAAAAGTACTTGAATACAAACAAAAAGCCGGTCTTGATAATTACAAACCAATTGAAATTAAAGGTCTTTATGATGATCTTAACAAGAAAGAAAATGAAGTTCTTGGCCGAAAAATAATTGCAGAATCATTAACACTTGTAAAAAATGAGCGGTCGTTACTGCCGATAAAAAATCTGGATACATTAAAAATTGCCTGTCTGATAATCGGTGATACAACACTTCATCCTTTCCAGCAAATGGTGGCAAATTATGCGAATGTCGCAACTTTCAGTATTCCTTCAAACCCGGCATTATCTTTAATTGATACACTGCTATCTCAACTCAGAAAATTCAACCTGGTTATTACAGGTATAACAAATACAAGTATTCTTGCCGATAAAGGATTTGGGATTCAGTCAGATGCAGCCGAATTGGTTCGCTGTATTGCAGAACAGCAAACCGAAGTTTTAACACTTTTCGGAAATCCATACGCACTGGCACGCCACGCACCACTGAGAGCACCGGCTTCTATCCTTATTTGTTATCAGGACAATGCCAATACCTGGTCTTTAGCTGCAGAAGCTATAATGGGGGCTATTGGGATAAAAGGCAGGCTTCCCGTTGATGCCGGAAATGGATTTAAACTCAATACATCAATAAAATATAGTTCAATTGGAAGACTCAACTATAGAATGCCAGAAGAAATTCTCAACAACTCTTCATTTCTTGGCAAAATAGACTCTGTCGTCAATTTGGGTATAAAAGAAAGAGCATTTCCTGGCTGCGAAATATTAGTTTCATGGAAAGGGAATGTCATTATTAACAAGGCATATGGTTTTTCAGATTATATTTCCGGAAAAGCAGTCAGACCAGGCGATTTGTACGATCTTGCTTCTGTAACAAAAGTTGCTGCTACAACACTGGCCATCATGAAACTCTATGAAGATGGCAAAATCGATCTTGAAGAGCGGCTTGGACATTATTTACCTTTCCTTATTAATTCAAATAAAAGCGATTTAATAATACGGGATATAATGACTCATCAGGCGCGTCTGACCCCCTGGATTCCTTTTTACAAAAAAACAATTACAATGAACGGGCCGGATACAAATTTATACAAGTCTGTATTCTCCGAAAAGTACCCGTTTAAAGTTGCTGACAGTCTGTTTTTAAGAGCAGATTACAGAGATAGCCTCTTTCAGTATATTGCTGAATCGCCTCTTGAAAAGCAGGTAAAATACCTTTACAGCGATCTGGGATTTATACTGCTGAAGAAAATCGTGGAAAAGCAGAGCGGACTTGATTTTGAATCCTATTTAAATAAAACGTTTTACGCTCCCTTGGGTCTTAATACTATTGGCTTTAATCCAACCGAACATTTTCCGCTTTCCAGGATTATTCCTACCGAAAATGATACCATTTTCAGAAAACAAAAGTTACAAGGATATGTGCATGACCCGGCTGCTGCCTTATTGGGCGGGATTGCAGGTCATGCAGGACTCTTTTCTGACGCAAATGATCTTGCAGTATTACTTCAGATGTTAATGAACGGAGGAAGCTATGCTGGTATTCGGTATTTGAAAAAGGAAACTGTTGATATGTTCACATCCGTGCAGTTCCCCTGGAATGATAACAGGCGGGCAATCGGCTGGGACAAGCCCTTACCTGAGTTCTCTGAAAATGGCCCAAGCTGCAAAAGTGCTTCTCAAAAAAGTTTTGGACATAGCGGTTTTACTGGCACTTACATTTGGGCTGATCCGGAAAGTGAACTGATTTACATTTTCCTTTCGAACCGGGTTAACCCTGATGCATCAAATAACAAGCTTGCGAAAATGAACATTCGTACTAAAATTCACGAAATTATTTACTCCGGATTAAAAAGCAACTAAGCTCAGACCTCCTGACACTTTGCGGTTTCGGTTTCGGGGCCACGCGGCCGTGAGCGAACTGGTCCAACCAAATTTTACAGGCGTTGAATCGATCAACTAAACTCAGAGTATTATAAAACAAAAAAGAGGATGACCCTTTTGGAACATCCTCTTTTTTGTTACTTAATAAATACTACCGTGAAATTACCATTTTAGTAGTCTTCACAAAATTCCTGCTTTTGCCTGTCACTTCTATCATGCAGGTGTAAATACCAGGAACCATATTTGAACCATCTAATCTGATTTTGTAAGTACTTGCCTTCTGATCAGAATTATCAACAAGCAAAGCTATTTGTTCTCCCATGAGGTTGTAAACCTTTAAAGTTACTGTTCCATCCTCAGGTAAAGTATATATAATTTCGCTTTCCTTATCGAAAGGATTCGGATAGTTAGCCAGACTATAATCGTTTGATGCAATTAGAAGTCTTGGATAGGTAAGATTTACATTTTGAATTGTAATGGAGTGATTGTTACTTATTTCACTTTCCCCATCGAGGTTCAATTCCAGCATATCATTTGTAATTCCAAACAAATCTCCGGCCTTGATTTTTAAGGTAAGAATAGTATTATTCGTGAAAACTTCAGGATTTGTATTGTACCATGAAATCCTAACTTCTCCATTGAGAACATTGTATACCAGATTGTCAGAATTATTCATTTCAACACCTTTAATCTCCATCAGATTAGCTGGAAAATGAATAACCAGAGAAATTGCTCCGACTGATAAAGTCCCATCAGCTTTAATCGGTACTTCAAATTCAGTTCCTGAACTAACTTCTAAGTTATCAGCAACAGTAAGGCTAACACTTGGTTCATGTTTAACTGAAGGCGGATTATAGGATCCAGTTACATCTCCATAGCACAGTACCTTGAAATTGTTGACTACCATAGTAGTGTTCACATTGATTGGATTGGCTTCACAAGCCCAGTCACCAACAGGGAATGAAAGAATTTGCATAACAAACCTTTTTACAACCATAAGTGCATCAATTGAGTTTATGGCATTATCGCCATTCACATCCGCTGCTTTTTCCTTAACACCAGTGAGAAGGATTATATGATTGTAATGGAAAATAATACGCAGAGCATCCTCAGAATTAACTCCGCCCCATGGCCAGTTTGGTGTAGCACTTACATTATAAGCGCCAGGCAATAATCCTGTGAAAATATAATGGCCGTTAAGATCAGAATGCGTTGTTTGAATTACACTGCCAGCACCATCGCGTAAAGTTACAAGAGCACTGTCTATCAAAGAAGAATTCGTGTTATCATAACTGATTACTCCGTTAATTCCTGGATATGCTGACTGAATTTCAACCACCATATCATCTGTTGACATACATCCGGCATTATCTGTAACCAGAAGCTGGTATGCAGTACTCGATGCAGGACTAGCCAATGGATTAGCGATCAGAGAATTAGAAAGTGTTGCTGCAGGCGACCACATGAAATTATATGGAGGCGTTCCACCAGTTGATGAACCATTAAGCTGAGCTGAATCACCCTGATTAATAATCACATTAGAACCTGCATTAGCAGTAGGTCTTGGATTTACAATAACAGGGTAAGTAATTACATCTGACTGGCAATTTCCATTCATGAAACTTACTTTTACCCATTGTGGTCCATTTGTAGTCCAAACAATCACCAAACTATTTGAAGTAGCAGACCCTCCTGCAATTATAACTCCACCCGGTGAAATTCCCCATACATAATTCGACATATTAGCCTGAGTTGAGTAGGTGTTAGACGACAAACCCTTACAAACCATCGAAGATCCTGAAATAACAGGTAGAACAGTTGGATTTACATATACAGGAAAAATAGTAGGATTTGCTGCAGAACAACCCTGTGAGTTGGCGTAATTTACACTAACAGTTTTGGAACCTGATGTTAACCAGGTAATTGCAACTGAATTACTTGTTGATGTACCTCCGGCAGTAACAACTCCTCCTTCAGAAATTGTCCATACATAATTTGACATTCCTGATGCCGTTGAATAAACAACATTCTGGATTCCTGCACAGATAGTATTCAAACCTGAAATAATTGGTTCCGGAGCAGAAATAATGGTTACAGGGTAATATGGTGATTGTGACACCTGGCATCCGAATTGATTAATATAGCTAACCCTCACAGATCCAGCACCATTAAATCCCCAGGTAATAGTGATTGTATTGCTGGAAGATGTGCCACCAGCAGTTATTATACCACCAGGTGAAACCCACCAGCTATAGTTTGACATACCTGCCTGAGTTGAGTAAACATTTCCAGGGATTGTGGCACAAACTGAATAAGGACCACTTATCGATGGAACAACAACCGGATTTACCGATACATTAAAGTTTGCTGCAACAGGAGCTGCACAACCATTTGGATCAGAATAAGTAACCCCAAGGCTATGGTTTCCAAGAGTAGTCCAGTTTATTGTTATTGTATTGCTCGATGCAGTACCTCCGGCAGTTATTGTACCACCTGTTGATACATTCCATGAATAATTACTCATCCCTGGCTGAGTTGTATAAGTGTTGCCTGCCTGTGGACCACAAAATGATGAAGGTCCTGTTATTGAAGGTGTTGGAAGAGTATTAACAAGTACATTAAATACTGCAGGATTGGCAGATGTACAGGAGTTAGCATTAACATAATTAACAATTACTGTTTTTGCTCCTGTAGAACTCCATGTAACTGTCACACTATTTGATGCCGAAGTGCCACCAGAAGTTATTGTACCACCGGGTGATACAATCCAGGAATAGGCTGTCATTCCAGCTTGCGTTGTGTAAACATTAGCGGCAGCTCCTGAACAAACAATTGCCGGACCACTTAATGTTGGAACAGGCAATGAATTTACAGTGACATTATAACCAGCCGGAACTGCACCTGTACAAGCATTTGCATTTGTATAATTTACATGAACAGATTGGCTTCCTGGAGTTACCCAGTTCACTGTGACAGTATTACTTGCTGATGTCCCTCCTGCTACAATTGTTCCTCCGCCTGAGATACTCCAACTATAATTTGACATCCCTGCCTGAGTAACATAAACACTTCCTGTAGTTCCTGCACACATAGTTGAAGGACCTGTAATCACAGGAATAGGGAGTGCATTAACAGTAACAGCATAACTTGCCGGGCTGCTTGCAACGCAAGCATTCAGATTAGTATACGTTGCAGTTACAGTTTTAGCTCCGGTAGTATTCCATGTAACAGTAACAGTATTACTGGAGGAATTTCCTCCTGCTGTAACTGTTCCACCTGGAGAAACTGTCCAAATATAATTCGACATTCCACTTTGTGTTGTGTAAACATTTCCGGCAGTTCCAATGCACATTGCGTTAGGACCGGTAATCGTCGGAACAGGTAATGCATTTACAGTAACAGGCACAACAGCGGTCGAAGTAGTTGTACATCCGTTTGCATTCGAGTAATTTACACTAACTGTTTTTGATCCTGCTGTTGTCCATGTAACTGTAACTGTATTGCTGCTGCTGTTACCACCTGCAGTGATTGTACCGCCCGCAGAAACTACCCAGCTATAAGCCGACATTCCAGCCTCAGTTGTATATACATTCCCTGCTGAACCAACACACATTGATGCTGGACCAGAAAGTGTGGAAACAGGATGCGAATAAGCATTAACAGTATAAACTCCAGAAGTAGGAGCACTGCACCAGTATGTGTTCAGATAGGAAACAGTAACTGTTTGCGGACCAGCCGTATTCCATGTAACAGTGATCGATGAACTGCCTGAACCTGAAGTAATTGTCCCTCCGGCGGAAACCGTCCAGGAGTAATTATTCATGCCAGTTTGTGTGGAATATACATTACCAGCCGAAGGCACACATACAGAAGAAACGCCTGCTGTAAAAGTAGGTATTGTCCATGCCGTTACTGTTACAGTATGCGTTGCAGTTGTAGGACCATAACAACCTGAAGCTGTCGCAGTAATCACTGCTGTACCACTAAAGGCTGCATTCCAGGTTACAAGTCCGGTGGCTGAATTAATTGTATTCAACCCAGTTGGAGAAATGGCATAGACGATATTGGAAGTATTTGCTGCTGAAGCTGAATATGTTTCTGTGCCAGCTCCCTGACAACGTGTTGAAACAGGTCCAACAAAGAAGGAAGTTTGACCTATTGGAGGTTTAACAATAACAGTACGTGTCACCATTGATGATGGACCATTGCAACCAAGTGCTATAGCCTGTATTTGTACAGTTCCTGAAAAGCCATTAGTCCAGGCCATTACTCCTGTTGAAGCACCAATTGTACCTGCTGCAGGATTGTTTGTAGTCCAGTTAAAACCAGTACTGCCAATTGCAGTGGTTCCATAGGTAGTAGTTGTCGAATTCGTATTTATCTGGCATGATGGCTCAGTGCCTGAAGAAACACTGATTGGAGTCGGTGTACCAACTGGAAGCACAATATTGAGTGTTACTTTAGTTCTGGTCAAACTATAACAACCTGTTGAAATAAACATGGAAGCAGCCCAATAATTCACAGTTCCTAAAGCACTCAGGCTCGGGCTTGCAACAATATTTCCCAGAGTAGCAGCATCAAACCAAACAACCGACGAGCCAGTTGGTGGAGTAGCTGTGGCTACAATTGTCTGTATTGGAACCTGACAATTAATCTGGTCTCCGCCACTTACAGGTGCAGCAGGCAGCCCAATTGGCTGAGTAATAAGAACACTTGCAACAGATGAACATCCATTGTCAGGATCTGTTATCGTAACTGTATAAGTACCAGGGATAGTTACTGTGATAGCAACAGTTGTGGCAGTGGTTGACCACAAATAGGTAAGATTACTGGTTAGATAAGGATCTGTTGCAGAAGCTGTAAGCACAATAGATGGCACACTGCATGTAATTACAGTTGTTGGCGAATTAATTACGGCTGATGTTGGGCCTGTAATACTTTGAGTGATAACCTTCGAACCCGTATTGGAACATCCGTTATCTGGATCAGTAACGGTTATCACATAGGTTCCAACAGTAGTTATTGTTTTAGTAGTCCCTGTTCCACCCCCTGACCATAAATAAGTTAGGTTTGATAAACCTGAATTATCAGTAGCAGACGCTGTTAAAAGAATCGAAGTTGTTGCACATGTAAGTGCTGCAGCTGACGAATTAATAACTATTGACGAAGGAGCAGCTATATTTTGTGAGATCAATATACTCGTATTCGTTGAACAGCCATTATCAGGATCTGTAATAGTAACAAAATAAGTTCCTGGTGCAGAAACCGACTTTGTTGCTGTAGTTCCGCCTCCTGACCATGAATATGTAAGGTTTGCAGGTGGCGAATTATCAATTGCAGAAGCTGTTAGTATAATGGATGTTGTTGAGCAGGTCAGTATTGTTGTGGGCGCCGCAATAGACGGGGAAGTTGGCAACGATGGATCCTTAGTAATTACAATGCTTGGAGCAGCATAACAACCTGTCGCGGGAATGGAAATAGTTACGGTATATGTCCCTTGATTCACTACTGTAGTTGTTGCAAGTGTTCCTCCGCTGGACCAGGAATAACTTACACCTGGTGTTGTTGAAGATGCCGTGAGTAAAATTGAAGGACTAAGACAGGTAAGGTTTGTACTTGCTGATGAGATTAAAGGATTTGCTGGCAGTGCATTAACGCTTGCTAAAACTGAAGTCCTTGATCCGCTTGTACAACCATTCAGTGTAGCATCTACCCAGTAGGTTGTGTTACTTGAAATTACCGGAGTTGTAAAAGGTGAACCGGAGCCTAATGATGTGCCATTAGTAGAAACACTATACCAATAAACAGTACCGGCACTCGATGTCGCATTCAAAACAACTGTTCCTGTACCACAACGAGAACCAGCAGTGGTTCCTGTAATCGTTGGTATTTCTGTTACAGTTGCAAGCACTGCAGTTCTTGTAGAAGTTATACAACCAGAGTTATTTGCGTCGACATAGTAAGTGGTGTTCGCAGAAAGAATCGGCGTTGTAAAGCTTGTACCTGTTCCTAAAGATGTTCCTAAAGTAGGTGTTGAATACCAATTGATTGTCCCGGCAGAGGAAGTAGCACCAAGTACTACAGTTCCTGTACCACAACGTGAACCCGGAGCTGTTCCGGTAATTGAAGGAAGGATACATTGAGTGGTCGCATTAGCAGTAACTCCTGGATTAGAATAATAGTTAAAAGCATCATATGACCATATTGCATAATAATATGCTGTATTCATGGTAAGGGATGTATGATTAAAAGCAGCCAGAGGCCCAACATATATAACAGTGCCACCTCCAACAATAGTATTGTTGACAACAAGTGGTGTACCGTTTACTGGAGCACCAAAAGTAGAAGTAGGAGCTGTCGCTATTACAACATTATTAGATTGCGCATTCAAGGAATATGCGAGGTTTATCTGGGTGGAGCTTACTGGCGTTGCAGTAAATGCAGCAGGAGGAGCAACCATAGGAGTCGCTGTAACAGCAACTCCCGGAGAATAAAAATATCCATTATAGGAGTATACCATATAATAATATGGAACTAATGGGGTCAGACCTGTATGGCTCACCGGTGAGCTTGTTCCAATTGAAAGAACGATGCCACCAGCTAAAGGACCACCAACAGTTGGAGTTCCGGAAGGTGCGGTAAACGTATTCGTTAAGCTCCATACAATAACAACATCATTTGTGCTAACATTCGGAACGAAAGAAAGATTAATCTTTGTCGAATGTATTGCATTCGCTGCTACAGCAGTAGGATCAACAACTGTAGACGAGATGTAAGTATATTCATCAGCTCCCATATCAGGAGTGGATGTTCGTGTATCACCATCGATATCGGTAGTCACACCGGCAATGGTATTACCTGAATTACTAACAGGAGTAACCGCACTGAACAGAATGTGTAAATTAGTGTTACTCACATAACTAGGTGAACCTGATACACTGTTGGCATCTTTACCAGTTCCTGTCTGCCATGCAGCCAAATCAAGTCTGTCTGCACCAATATACCCTAAATTAGGTCCAGTTGAATAATAATCATTATAATTCAGAAATGAGAATACAGTGTTGGCAGCATTGCATAAAACTGAATAACGGTTTGTACCAATAGCAGAAGTAATTGAGAAAATGTTATTCCTGATATCAAGACTGTTTGCAGTTGTAACTAAAGAATTAATAATCAATGCAGCTGGAACTCCAGTTGTAGACGTCTGGTCTGTTGCAAGATTAACAGAGTTGTAATAGAGCCTGTAACCACCTCCACTTAAAATATTTATTCCATAACCGTTGTCGGTAGTTGTAGAAGCATAACCATATCCGGCTACATCCCATATGAAGTTATTCTGAACAGTTGTATTTGCATCCGTTAATGTTGACCCAAGTGCTATTGCAATAGCACTGTAACCACCCGAGTTTGTATTCTTTATATCAGATATTTTGTTCCGTTGAATTATACATCCGCTGGTAGTACTGAAAAAATAAATACCATAGCTTACCTGAGAAATAATACTGGTCATGCTGGATATTACATTATCTGATATAGTTACATTAGACCCGCTTACTGCTGAACTCACAGCAATCCCTCTTGGACTGGTTAAAGTCCCACTAATAGCAGATATAGTATTACCAGTCAAATTAGCATTTATCGTACCCGTAGCAAGCCAGATCCCCGTGAGATTTGCCGCATCAAGTGTATTGGCAATATTGCCAATTAAATTATTTGACAAGGTACAGCCATCAACACCTTGTACATAAAGTCCGACAAGTCGTATCGAATTCGCACCTGAAGTACTCAGATCATTTCCGGTAATCATTAAGCCACTTCCGTTACCGGCAGCCATATTAGCAATCGCATAAATGCCAATATACGCCTTTTGAATGCTGTTGTTCTGAATAGTGATATTATTAAAATACCCCACCGTACCAGCTACGATTCCATCACTTATAGTTACAGCAGTAGCAGTATTCGCACCATTAATAATTGTGCAGTTTTTTACTGTAACTCCTGTTATTGGGGTCGTACCTGTTGAACCGATAACAAAAACACTAGGACTGGTTGCACTGGTATTGGCAACAATTATATCCTTCGTCGTCCCCCCTACAGTATTTGATCCATCAACAGTTGTATTACTGTTTAGAATTTTAAAAACTGGACCGCTTGCCGATGCGCCTGAAATGGTAGTACTAATCCCTATTGCAGGTTTTATTTTTACTGTATTCGTAAGACTTGAACCTGGATTAGCATTAATAACCAGTGGCAATGTCTCAGTAGCATAGCTTGCATCAAGTAGTGTTAGCGTCAAAGGACCGCAAAGCTCTTTCGAATTTAAATCTGCTAATGCTGCCGTTATTGTAGGATAATCAGCACCTACAGTACCAACGGTTTTTGAACCACACAATAAGTACAAAATCGAATAGATACTTGGAGCTGGCGGACCGGCTGAAGCCAATGGTGGGTTAGCTGTAACCGTAGCACCAGCAGGATAAGAACCAACATTATTATTTGAAGAAATATCCTGAGCTACAATAAAATAGGAAACAAAATCACCTGTAACTACTCCTGAACCAAATGTATAGGTATAGGAACTTCCTGAAATTGATATTGGTGAAACAGGTCCGGTATAGGTAGCTGCTGAATTTATTTTCCAGTAAAGAACTGGTTTATTTACGCCTGAGGCAACGCCTGAAACATCCGTAATAGTAGCAACTAATGTCCGTACAGATGTTGAAGCTGTATTCGGTACAGGTGTGTAAGTAATTACCGGAGGATTTAAATCAAGTAAAACTGCATCAAATTCATCTGCTCCTATATCAGGGAATAAACCTGCACCATTCACTGATGGAACCGGGCCTGGCCTGGTTTGCCCATCGATGTCTGTTGTTATACCAGCAATTGCAACACCCCCAGATTCAATCTGAGTCGGAGTTAATCCGAAATTTAAATGTAAATTTCCAGCAGCTGTACTAACGAAAGGTGTGGAAACTGCTGATAAACTATTGGCGTCAGACAAGGATACTGTTTTCCAATCTGAAAAGGTCCTGTCAGCTCCCCAATATCCAATAGTTGCTATATTTCCATTTAATACATTATAATTAGATGCATTAGCACTCCAACCCACAGCTGATACAGCCGAAGCTCCATAATTGTTGGCAATTGCATAATGTTTCCCCGTACCACCAGATCTGGTGTTCGATAATATATTATCCCGGATATCTACAGTCATTGTTCTTGCCGTTGTACTAAAATCTCCACGATAAAAACAAAAACTTGGCATTGCCCCTGCCGCTGCAGTACCTTCAATATTTATAGTATTATAATAAATGTAATCATTAGGATTTGGTGAAGAACCATGATTACACTGAATTCCAATAAACGCAGTGTTGCTTGTTTGTCCGTTACCTAATGAAATCATATTATTAACAACGATTGCTGCTGTTGTTGCTGAACGAACAATAACACCTGCTGCAATACCAGGAGCTGTCGCAGTTACCGATGTGCTGGCATTTGTTATATTGTATATTTTATTATTTGAAACAAGCGGTGATGTTGCATTTGCAAGAGTAATACCTGCAGCAAAATAACCACCAGTTCCTGTATTCGTAAGCGAAATATTGTAAATAGTATTGTTCGACACACTTGTTACAGAACCTGTTCCAAGGTTAATACCCACTCCTCCTGCGTTTCCATTCGAAATTGAAGCATTTGTATTATTGGATGTAAGGTTAAAAATGGTATTGCTGTTTATGTTTAATGTGGCTATTGCTGCCGACGAAGCTGCTGTAAATATTCCCCTTACATAACCAGATGCTCCTGTTCCATAAGAAGTCAAATTCTGAATTGTATTATTTGTTATTGTTGCAGTGGTTGATGTGCTTGGAAGATAAATCCCGGCAGCGAAAGAACTTCCTGTAGTAGTTAATGTTCCTGCCTGCATGCTGTTTGCCGTTGTATTACCAATCGTGTTCCCGGTGATAGTCATCGAAGCTGCTACTCCTGAAACATCAATTCCACAAACAGCGCCTGCAACAGCAGCTGTTGTTCCGGAAGAATAAAAGCCACCAATTACATTATTCTGAATTAATATAGTTCCAGTAGAAGAAGTATTAATACCTACTACCATACCACCTGTGGTTGTTGGCACAGCAGAAAGCAAATTCGTTCCGCTTGCACCGCCTATAATATTGGGGGTTACATTACCCATATTAACATTCCCGGAAGTGATATTAAAACCACAAAGTATGCCATATGTAGTACTTGCTCCGCTCGAAGTTGCCAGGCTTATTGCAGTAACAGTATTCCCCTGGATTGAAGTTGTAGCTGTTGTCGTACCTACTGCTAAATTAAAACCAATAAATCGGGTAGCAACAGTGCTCGTCATTACATAAGTACCAGTACCACCAGCACTTGCATATCCTATTGTATTACCCGTAATTGTATACCCTGAGCCGGACGTAATAAATATCCCGCAATGTGTATTGGCCGTTGAATAGTTTTTAGAAAAACTCTGATACAATTTGTTGTTTGTAATCGTCCAGGCCGAATTAAATGAATTGATGTTCATCCCATTAGACGCAAGCGTTGAACTGAAAAAATCATAAATATTATTTCCTGAAACCGTAATGTTGCTATTATCAATAATTGAACTTGACCCCATAGAATAGACACCGTTAAGCGGTAAATTTGAACCGGCCGGAGCTATGCTGCAATTACTTACAACATTATTATCGTTTCCGGTTACTGTTCCTGTTCCAAAATAAATCACACCAAAACTTGTGCTTGATCCCTGTAAAACACAATTTGTTATTGTATTATTTGAAGCATCATTTGTAAAGCGTACAGTACTTGATGCACCTATTGCAGTATTCGAAAGTACCAGCGAATTTCCACCGGCATTTAATCCATTAATCGTAACATTACTCGCACCATTAAAATCAATCAGATGTCCTGTTACAGCTCCACTAATTGTTCTTACCCCACTTGGATTAATTGACAAGGATGTCCATGCTCCCGAATTTAAAGCATTGGTTCCGGCTTCTGTTGTAACATCAGCCGTTATACTAATTGTAATTATAGCACCGGTTTGAACAGTGCCATTAATTGCAGCAAAAGCTCCTGCTGCATTTGTAAGAGAAGTATAAGTGCCGTTTGCACCTATTGATCCGCTTATAGTTATCTGCCCATAAGACATTCCAACTAACAAAAGGATTGAACCCAAAAGGAGAATCGTTTTTTTCATAATTGAATAATTTAGGATTATTTTACGTCGAAATCAAAAATTTAGTAATTTTTGATTTCGTAAATATACAGTAGAAATACGCTTTTGATACTCGCTGTTAACACTTTTTTTAGACTTTTATTTATTTGATTTTCAGAATATTATATTATATATTGAAAATTAATTATGTTGTCCTCATTTTTAGAGCAATTATAGAGGTATTTGATAATTTGAAAAAGATTAAAAAAAATATCTTTTTATTGTTCTTAGCATTCTTTGTACCTCCTATACATTCTTCATGTCAAAGTAAATGCTATGGATACTGTTCAGCAGGTTAAAAAGTGTTAAAATAAAAATGTGATTTGATTCAATCCACACGAATTCTTTTTCTTTGTATAAAATTGAGATTTATGAATATTCTGGTAGAACATTTAACAAAAATTTACGGAACCCAACCTGCAGTTGATGACATCTCTTTTGAAGTCAGAACCGGCGAAATTCTCGGTTTCCTTGGACCAAACGGAGCAGGAAAAACTACTACAATGAAGGCGATAACTACATTTCTCGAACCTAGCGGCGGAGAAATCAAAGTGGGCGATTTTTCTATTCACACACAACCCCAGGAAATTAGAAAGAATATCGGTTATCTGCCAGAGAACAATCCGCTATACAATGAAATGCCTGTGGTCGACTACCTCTATTTTGCAGGAGCAATGCATGAATTGCCGAAAGACAAAATAAATGAACGAATCATACACATGATTAGCATATGTGGTTTGGAAGGCGAAAAGCATAAAAAAATCAGCGAACTTTCTAAAGGCTATAAACAACGTGTTGGCCTTGCTCAGGCTCTAATCCATGATCCGGCAGTTCTTATTCTCGACGAACCAACAAGCGGTCTGGACCCAAACCAAATCATCGAAATTAGAGATTTGATAAGGAGAATCGGTAAGAAAAAAACTGTTATTCTTAGCTCACATATTCTAGCTGAGGTAGAAGCCACCTGCGATAGAATCCTTATTATCAATAAAGGGAAAATTGTGGCAGACGGTACAGCAGACGAATTGCGAAAAAAATCAAAGGGCAACGAAATTATTAATGTTACTATTGAAGACGGTGACAAAAACACAATATTCGAAGCACTAAAATCCCTTGAAACAGTTGGCCTTGTCGATTTTATTGATCATAAAGAAAATGCCTTTGAAATACAAAGTCTGCCGGAATTATCGTCCAGGAGAAATGTATTTAATCTTTGTATTTCCAGGGGATGGGTCCTCACAGAAATGAAAGTTACTGAAGCCAAATTGGAGGATGTATTCAGAGAATTGACAATCAGCTAAATATTCAAATTGAAAACATAATAATAAAACGAATGAATAAAATATTAATCATTACTGTTAGAGAGTTAAAAGTGTTTTTTGATTCACTGATGGCATATATCATGCTGCTTGCCTTCCTTGGATTCAGCGGCTTTTTTACCTGGCTTTTCGGCTCCGATATTTTCTTTGTCGGACAGGCAAGCCTGACAACATTTTTTGCTATTGCCTTCTGGACCCTCTTCTTTTTCATTCCTGCACTCACAATGCGCATGCTTGCTGAGGAGAAGAAAACCGGCACACTCGAAATTTTACTCACAATGCCGGTTACAAACTGGGAAATTGTGCTGGGAAAGTTCTTTTCTGTTCTTGCTGTAATTGCGTTTGCCTTGCTACTTACCTTGCCCTACTATTTCTCTGTTTCCAGCCTTGGCCATATTGATCATGGCTCTGTATGGTGCGGATATCTGGCGTTGTTAATGCTTAGTGCTTTTTATATCAGCATCGGAATTTTTGCAAGCAGCATAAGCAACAACCAAATCATTGGGTTTTTACTTACGCTTTTAATCGGCATTTTCTTCCACTTTATTTTTGAAGCTCTTGCAGGCGGCTCCTCTGGATTATTAGGTCATATCCTTAGCTACCTTAGTGTTGCATCGCATTTCCAATCAATGGCAAGAGGTGTTATCGACAGTAAAGATATAATTTATTTCCTCTCATTTATCTGGCTTGGTTTATTCATGAGTCAAAAGCAATTAAAATACTAATCATATCTACCATTAAATATAATTATTATGATAAAGAAATTTAAACCTGGGATAGTACTGGCGATTGTTGCACTAATCCTGATTAATTTTCTATCCGACAGATTTTTTATTCGTGCAGATTTCACTGCCGACAAGATATATACCCTGAGCAAAGCAACGAAAGATATCCTTAACGACTTACCGAAAACCATAACGATTACGGCCTACTTCACCAAGGACCTTCCTCCGGATATTGCTAATGTCCGCAACGACTTTAAAGATATGCTGGTCGAATATTACCAGCGATCGAAAGGGAAGGTTGTTTTCGAATTTATTGATCCTTCCGACAAACCGGTAGATGAAGAAGTAGCTCAACGCAATGGAATTCAACCACTGCTTGTTAACGTGAGAGCAAAAGACCAGGTAAAACAACAAAAAGTTTACCTGGGAGCTATTGTCAAAATGGGGGATAATACGGATGTTATTCCGTTTCTGAAACCAGGTGCTGCCATGGAATACGCACTTTCTACCAGTATAAAAAAAGTATCAGCGACAACTAAAGCAAAAATTGGATTCCTTCAAGGCGAAGGGGAACCGGAAATTAGCGCTTTCCCTCAATTTGTGGAAGTAATCTCACCAATATATGATCTGGAACAGCTAAGGGTTAATGACTCATCAAATGATCTATTAAAATACCCTACCATTATAATTGCAGCACCCAGAGATAGTTTTTCTAAACCTAAGCTTGAAGCTCTCGACAATTTCCTTGACAATGGGGGAAACCTTTTTATTGCAATTAACCGGGTGGACGGTAACTTTGAACAAATGCAGGGAAATAGTGTAAATACAGGATTGGAAACCTGGCTCGCCAGGAAAGGAGTTACTGTTGAACCAGAGTTTATTGTTGATGCTTCCTGCGCCAACGTGGGAGTGAATCAGCAACAAGGTGGTTTTTCTTACACAACCCAGGTACCTTTCCCCTACTTCCCATTGATAAGCACCTTTGGAAAACATCCGGCAACTGCCGGATTAGAGTCAGTCGTTTTAAAATTCGCTAGTCCGATTACATTCAGAGCCACTGCCACCAATCAATTTGAAGAACTGGCAAAAAGCTCAGAAAAATCAGGAATCAGTAAACTTCCTGTACAGTTCGACATCAATAAACAATGGCAGGAAAGTGATTTCACAAGCGGTAGCAGAACAATATCTGCACTTTTGCAGGGAAAAAGTAAAAATGGAAAAATTTGGAAAATCATTATTGTTTCGGATGGTGATTTTGCAGAAAACGGCAGTGGACAAAACGCACAGGAGGTTCAGCCCGACAATGTCAATTTTATAGTTAACAGCGTGGATTGGCTAACTGATCAAAGCGGATTAATGGAATTAAGAACAAAGGAAGTTACTTCCCGCCCATTAATACAGATTGACGATAGTAAAAAAGTAATTCTGAAATGGTTCAATTTTATGCTTCCTATTTTAATGGCTATTGGTTTTGGAATATACAGAACACAGTTAAACAGAAGAATACGATCGCGGCGGATGGCAGCAGCAACATTGTAACTATTAATATAAGCAATTGCTGGTTTTGCCGGATGAAATGATAAAATGACTATCTTTGCACCCATTTTTTAAGGATACTAATATGATTAACATAACATTACCTGATAACTCTGTAAGAACTTACGAAGCTGGTGTTACTGGCCTGGAAATTGCAAAGAGCATCAGCGAAGGATTAGCCAGAAATGTACTTTCAGCTAAAGTGAACGATGAGGTTTGGGATGCAACCCGACCGATAATGAACGATTCACATGTGCAATTACTCACATGGGACAGCGAAGATGGCAAGGCTTCAATGTGGCACTCCAGTGCACATTTAATGGCAGAGGCTGTTGAAGCGCTTTATCCCGGCTCGAAATTTGGCATTGGCCCCGACATTGAAAATGGATTTTATTACGATATAGATCTGGGTGACAAGGTTATTACAGAAGGTGATTTCAAGGCTATTGAGGAGAAATTCCTCCAATTTGCCAGGGAAAAACAAAGCTTTATCCGGAAAGAAGTATCCAAAGCTGAAGCTGTAAGTTATTTTACTGAAAAAGGTGATGAATATAAACTGGAGTTGATCCAGGATCTTCAGGACGGAACAATTACTTTTTATGAATCGGGGCAATTTACCGATTTATGCCGTGGCCCTCATATTCCGGATACAAGCTTTATCAAAGCGTTTAAAGTTATGAGTGTTGCTGGAGCCTATTGGAGAGGTGACGAAAAACGCAAACAACTTACCAGGTTATATGGGATTTCCTTCCCAAAACAACAATTACTTACTGATTATCTTTTATTACTCGAGGAAGCAAAGAAACGCGATCACAGGAAACTTGGAAAAGAGCTGGAACTATTTACGTTTTCACAGCGTGTTGGCCAGGGCTTACCTTTATGGTTGCCAAAAGGTGCAGCTTTGCGCGAAAAACTTGAAGCGTATTTAAAGAAAGTACAGAAAAAAGCCGGTTACGTTCAGGTTATTACCCCGCATATCGGGATGAAAGACTTATATGTAACAAGCGGTCATTACGAAAAATATGGTAAGGATTCTTTCCGTCCGATAACAACACCAGTTGATGGAGAAGAGTTCTTTTTAAAACCAATGAATTGCCCTCATCATTGCGAAATTTACAGACACAAACCTCATTCATATAAAGATCTTCCTATCAGGCTTGCTGAATTCGGAACCGTTTATCGTTATGAGCAAAGTGGCGAGCTACATGGTTTGACCAGGGTAAGAGGATTTACTCAGGATGATGCCCATATTTTCTGCAGACCAGATCAGGTAAAGAATGAATTTATTGGAGTAATTGATATCGTTCTTCAAATTTTCAAAGCACTTGATTTTAAAGAGTTTATTGCACAGATTTCCTTAAGAGATCCTGAAAATAAAACAAAATATATCGGAACTGACGAAAATTGGGACAAAGCCGAAAAAGCAATTACCGAAGCAGTAGCTGAAAAAGGTCTAAATGCTGTAATAGTTCCGGGCGAAGCGGCCTTTTATGGCCCTAAACTGGACTTTATGGTAAAAGATGCCATTGGAAGAAAATGGCAGTTGGGAACTATTCAGGTTGACTATAATTTACCAGAAAGATTTGACCTGGAATATATCGGAAGTGATAATGACAAACATCGTCCGGTTATGATCCACAGAGCACCATTTGGTTCCATGGAACGGTTTGTTGCTGTACTTTTGGAACATTGTGCAGGGAAATTCCCGCTTTGGTTAACACCAGATCAGGCCATTGTGCTGCCAATCAGCGACAAATACATTGAATATGCAAAAAATGTTTTAAATTTGCTGAATAATTACGATCTTCGCGCCCAGATTGACGAGCGTAATGAGAAGATTGGAAAGAAGATTCGTGACGCTGAGTTAAAGAAAATCCCATATATCCTCATTGTCGGAGAAAAAGAAGAAGCAGAGAATACTGTTTCTGTCAGAAGACAAGGTGATGGAGATAAGGGTAGTTATACTGTTGATGCATTCGCAGAACTTGTTAATGCTGAGATCGAAGAAGCAATGGGGAAATAAGAAATCGAACAAGTTTACATAATTAGAGTTTAACTTTAAAAAAGGAGGAAATATAGCAACACCGGTTAATAACCCGAGGGATCCCAGGGGGTTCAACAGAAGAGAAAAAGTAGAACCATACAATGTCAACGAGCGCATAAAGGCTCCTGTTGTCAGGGTAGTTGGGGTCAATATAGAGCAAGGGATATACCCGATTAAGGAAGCAATTGAAATTGCAGATCGCCTCGAATTGGACTTGGTAGAAATCCAGCCTAACGGCAATCCGCCAGTCTGCAAAGTGATCGATTACAAGAAGTTTCTTTATGAACAAAAAAAGAAAGCTAAAGAAATAAAAGCTAAAACAGCAAAAATTGTTGTAAAAGAAATTCGGTTAGGTCCGAATACTGATGAGCACGATTTTAATTTCAAGCTTAAACATTCCATAAAATTTTTACAGGAAAACTGTAAAGTAAAAGTGGATGTCTTTTTCAAGGGTAGGTCTATTGTATATAAAGATCAGGGAGAATTACAGTTGTTGAAATTTGCTCAGGAAGTGGCAGAATACGGTAAAGTTGAACAAATGCCAAAACTTGAAGGAAAGAGAATGATAATGATTTTATCACCAAAAAAATAATTCAGACCTAAATACCATACAGAATGCCAAAAATGAAGACGAAATCCGGTGCAAAGAAGCGGTTTGCATTTACCGGCACCGGTAAGCTTAAAAGGAAGCATGCTTACAAAAGCCACATTCTGACTAAAAAATCAACAAAGCGGAAAAGGAATCTTACCTATTCAGCAATTGTTGACAAAACAGATGTTGGTGCAGTGAGAGAAATGCTTTGTGTTTAACAGAATTTATTGTTTAACTTACAATTAGCCCTACAAGTTCCCTGTATGAAACAGGGGCGCTAATGTAAAAAAAAGAAAAAATGCCAAGATCAGTAAACGCCGTTGCATCGAGAGCTAAAAGGAAAAAAGTCCTTAAGCAAGTTAAAGGCCAATTTGGTGCACGTAAAAATGTTTGGACCGTAGCGAAAAACGCTTACGAAAAAGGCCTGTCATATGCTTACCGTGACCGCAAAACGAAAAAGAGAACTTTTCGTGGTATCTGGATACAGCGTATCAATGCCGGAGTAAGGCAATATGGTTTGTCCTATTCAAAATTTATCGGAATGCTGAATGAAAAAGATATTCAGATAAACCGTAAAGTTTTGGCAGACCTTGCAATGAACAATCCGGAAGCTTTCAAAGCTATCGTTGATGCAGCAAGAGCTTAACCGAGCTTATATTAATCAGTAAGAGATTTACTTATTTTTACCAATTTGCTCAGCAGGCTTCTCAGGAGGCTTAGCTGCAGCATATTGGCACCATCGGATTTTGCGATGGCCGGATTTGGATGGGTTTCCAGGAAGATCCCGTTTACGCCTGTCGCTATCCCCGCTTTTGCTATTGTCTCAATCATCTCAGGGTTTCCGCCTGAAACACCACCCGCCTGGTTTGGCTGTTGCAAAGAATGCGTGATATCTAAAATCACGGGGACTCCCAATTGTTTCATTAATGGTATATTCCTGTAATCCACAATTAGATCCTGGTAACCAAATGTGGTACCACGTTCTGTCAGCAGGATTCTGCAATCCTTATTTACAGATCTGATTTTATCAATTGCGTACCCCATTGATGCAGCAGAAACAAATTGTCCCTTTTTTACATTAACCACTTTAGCTGTTTCTGCAGCTGCTATCAATAAATCAGTTTGCCGGCACAAGAAAGCAGGAATTTGAAGTATATCTACATATTTTGCAGCCAGCACAGCTTCTTTTTCGCTATGAATATCGGTAACAACCGGGATATTTAAAACTGAGCCCACATTACTGATAATTTCAAGAGCACGCTCATCGCCAATACCAGTGAATGAATCTACTTTTGTTCTATTTGCTTTCCTGTATGAAGCCTTAAAAACAAAAGGAATCGAAAATTCATCGGCTATCGATTTTATTTCTTTGGCAATCTCTAAAGGCATCGTTGCATTTTCAACAACACAAGGTCCGGCAAATAGAAAAAAGCCATTTCTTTCTGTATTTGCAAGAAAGGATAAATTATCTGACATACATTTTTTTAATTACCAGATTTCAACTGATGGATCAAATTCTTTGGCCCATTCATAAACACCACCAAGTATACTAAATATATTTTTGAAATGATGATCATTTCGCAATGTTGAATTTACAGATTCACTCTTTTGTCCGTATTTACAAACCATATACACCGGAATATCCCTTGAAATTAAATGAATGTTATCTTTAATTTTTTCCTTAGGGATATTTACCGAACCAGTGATATGATAATCTTCAAAATCTTCAGGGTCTCTCATGTCAATAATCATGATTTCATCCTTTCGATCGATTTTATCCTTTAATTCAAAAACTGTTACAATTCGCCCCATAGTATTATTATTATTCCAAAACAACAAATTCGGTACGACGGTTTACCCGCCTTCCCTCTTCGGATTCATTTGAACTAACTGGTTTTGATTCCCCGTAACCCTTGTATTGCAAACGACCGGCAGAAATACTTTTACTAATCAGATAGTCGTAAACAACTTTTGCCCGGCTCTGTGATAAATCCAGATTATGCTTTTCTGATCCTATATTATCTGTATGCCCTGATAGCTCAATTCTGATATTCGGGTTATTTTTAAGCAAATATACGAGTCTATCGAGTTCAATAAACGATTCCGGTTTAAGTTCGAATCTGTCGGTCTCGAAAAAGACATTGTTTAAAACAACAATCTCCCCCGATTTTATTGGCTGAAGCGGAATATCTTTAAGAAATGGCTTATCTGAAAAATGGCCACTTTTCATTGAAATATTTTCAGAATAAAACAAATATCCTTTCCTGTTAACATGCAAAGCATATTCCTGGTCGGGAGGCAAGGTTACAAGAAATTCGCCCAATACTGGTTCAGAATGAGAATTCACAACAATTTTGCCTGTTGTCAAATCAATTAATTCAAATTCTGCTTCAAGGGGTTTATGAGTTTCTGCATTGTAAACTTTGCCCTTCATATATCTCACCAATTCCGGCCTGATTTCTTTATACAAATCAAAATAGTATATATCTATTTTTCCCGAACCACCGAGTTTGTCAGATGAGAAATATGCTTTATCCCCTTTAGCATTAACAATAAAATTAATCTCATCGGAAAAAGTATTGATCGGATAACCAAGATTCAAAGGTGTTGACCAAGTTCCATCAGCCTTTTTCCTGCTTACAAATAAATCGAATCCCCCCATTCCAATATGTCCTTGTGAAGCAAAATACAATGTCTTGCCATCCGGATGTATAAAAGGGTTCATTTCAAGTTCAGTTGTGTTAATACTATCACCAAGGTTTTGAGGAACACTCCAGGTTCCATCACTCTGAAAAACAGATGACCAAATATCAGAACTCCCTTTTCCGCCCGGACGGTTACTTGTGAAATACAAGGTTTTTCCATCAGAAGAAACCGAAGGCTGAGTATCCCATTTAACCGAATTCAAACTCTTGCCGGTATTACCGGGAATTGTCCAATTCCTGCCATTACGCTTTGCATGATAAATATCACAACTCCCCATGCCATCTTCTCTGTTACATCCTGCAAAATACATATCCATACCGTCAGGAGAAATGCAAAGTGCTCCTTCGTTACCGGAAGTATTAACAGGCGGGCCGAGCGGGACTACCTTTTTCCAAATACTATTCTGGCTATACGAATAATAAAAATCTTCTTCAAGAATTTCTCTTCCATCAACATTGCCCTTTGGTGCTTTTACAGTAATGTACAAAAACTGATTGTCGGCAGTAATCGCATTAACATAATCATCATACGGACTATTTATACTATCACCGAGGCTCTGGGGTTCGAAAGGAACAGGGTTGGCAATTGCATTAATTGCAAATTTGCAACTATTGATTTTATTCGAAATAAGCTTTTGCTTTTCAACATTTAATTTCTTTTGCCTGTGTGCAATTTCAAAACCCTCTAAAGCTTCTTCATATTTCCCCTCGGGAAGAAACATGTTTCCAAGAATATAACCGGCATTCGGAAAAAAATCAGGATCAATTGAAATAGCTTTTTTATAACAATAAATTGATTTGTCTATATTTTTTCTATAGGATTCAACATCACCCAGCATTAAATATGCTTCAATGAAATTTGTATCGGATTCAATAGCATTCTGAAGTTTATCAACTACTTTGTCGTATAATTTCTTTTCAAAAAAATCCATCGCTTCATAATATGACCTTACTGCTTTTTTGCTGGTACTGGTCAATGGGGTATTATTCGACTGAGCGAATGAATGTCCTGTAAAAAAGAGGAGAACTATAAAGGTTAAATACTGAAAATAATATTTTCTATTCATTTTAGCGGGTTGACAATTGCTAAGGTATTTTCATATACTTATGGCTTTGCAGGGAAATCATCCATTTCGGATTGGCAAGTATATAATCTACAATTGCCGGCATCATTTTCTCCCGTCTGCTCCATTCAGGCTGTAACAAAAGAAGACAATCCTTTTTCAAATCGGAAGTAAGGCTTTCGGCCCACTCAAAATCCGAATCTTCAAAAACGATAACTTTAAGTTCATCCGCACGAATAAGGACATCTGTTAACGGGGCAGCTTTTTTCTTGGGTGATAAACAAATCCAGTCGAAAGAGCCGGAAAAAGGAGAAGATCCCGAAGTTTCGAGAAATAATTGGAAGCCTGCATTCTCAAATTGAGTGCATAAATACTCAAGATTATATAAGAGAGGTTCTCCACCTGTAATAACAACAGACCGTGCAGGATGCAGAAGTGCCAGATTTATAACATCATCGACAGGAAGCAATGGATGAAGATCAGGATTCCATGATTCTTTTACATCACACCAATAGCAGCCTACATCACAACCACCAATTCGCACAAAAAATGCAGCCACACCAGTATTAGCACCTTCCCCCTGAATTGAGTAAAATGTTTCCATGATGGGTAACATCCTGCCTTCAGCCAGAAGCCGACTCTGTTCAGGTGTTAGATTCATACTATTTGTATATTTCTTTACGTGCAGCCTTTAGGGTGTTTTGCAGGAGTGAAACAATCGTAAGAGGTCCTACCCCACCAGGTACCGGAGATATCATACTCGTTTTTAAGGACACTTTAGAAAAATCAACATCCCCGATAAGCCTGAAACCAGATTTCTTCGATGAATCTGCAATTCGATGAATGCCCACATCAATAACAACAGCACCCTCTTTTACCATATCGGCTTTCACAAACTCAGGCTGCCCAATTGCTGCAATAAGAATATCAGCATTTCTGCAAATCTCTTTTAAACCTATAGTTTTGCTATGACATAATGTTACAGTGGCATTTCCCGGATAGCCCTTTCTGCTTAATAATATGCTGATCGGTGTTCCAACAATATTACTCCTTCCCAGGACAACACAATTTTTTCCTTCGGTAGGTATTTTATATTTTTCTATAATTTGAAGAATGCCATTTGGAGTAGCTGGGAGATAGCAAGGCATATTAATAACCATTTTACCAATATTTACAGGATGAAATCCATCAACATCTTTTGAAGGTTTTATTCTCTCCAAAACTTTATCAACAGAAATATCCTCGGGGAGTGGCAATTGGACAATAAACCCATCAATTTCTTCATCATTATTCAGAAAATCGATTGTTTCAAGGAGTTTTTTTTCGCCAATGCCAGATTCAAATCGATAAATTGAAGATATAAAACCTACTTCCTTGCACGCTTTTTCTTTACTGTTAACATAAGTTTCACTGGCAGGATCCTCACCAACAAGAATAGCAGCCAGATGTGGCGGATTATAACCCTGATCGATCATTTTTTTTACTTCAACAGCGATTTCCGATTTTAACTGATCGGCAAGATGTTTCCCGTCAATGATAACAGACTGGCTCATTATTTTTGAATAATTAAGATTAATTTTTCTGTTGTTTCATATTTTTCATCATGTTCATCATTCCTTTGCCACCAGATCCAGACATTAGTTTCATCATTTTACGGGTATCTTCGAATTGTTTAATGAGGCGATTTACTTCCTGAACAGAAGTTCCGCTCCCACCAGCAATTCGTTTCCTTCTGTTTCCGTTTATTATTAAAGGATTAGACCGTTCGTTGGGAGTCATTGAATGAATGATGGCTTCAATTTCTTTAAATGCATTATCATCGATATCAACACCTTTCAATGCTTTGCCCATTCCCGGAATCATTCCAAGCAGGTCTTTCACATTACCCATTTTTTTAATCTGCTTTATCTGAGTAAGGAAATCGTTAAAATCGAATTGATTTTTTGCAATTCGTTTCTGTAATTTCTGGGCCTCTTCAACGCTAAACTGCTCCTGGGCTTTTTCAACGAGAGAAACAATATCACCCATCCCAAGGATTCTGTCTGCCATACGTTGTGGATGGAAAATATCAATGGCATCCATTTTTTCACCAAGACCAACAAATTTTATTGGTTTTTCAACAACAGACCGAATAGTAAGTGCAGCTCCACCGCGGGTATCTCCATCTAGCTTAGTAAGCACAACTCCGTCGTAGTTAAGCCTGTCATTAAATGTTTTCGCAGTATTAACAGCATCCTGCCCCGTCATGGAATCAACAACGAAAAGGGTTTCCGAAGGATTAACTTCCTGTTTGATGGCAGCAATTTCATTCATCATTTCCTCGTCGATAGCCAATCGCCCGGCTGTATCTATAATAACAAGGGAAAATCCATTTTCGCGGGCGTAGGCAATTGCATGTTTTGCAATTTTTACCGGTTTTTCGTTTTCTTCAAAAAATACTTCGACTCCAATCTGAGATCCCAGAATTTTCAGCTGTTCGATAGCAGCAGGCCGATATATGTCGCATGCAACCAGAAGAGCTTTTCTTCCTTTCTTTGACACCAGGTACTTAGCAAGTTTTGCAGAAAAAGTCGTTTTCCCTGATCCCTGCAGTCCGGCAATAAGAATTACGGGCGGAGAACCTTTGATGTTCACTTCAGTGCTGGTTCCACCCATGAGTTCAGCGAGATTATCGTGAACAATTTTCACCATTAGCTGTCCTGGAGAAACAGAAGTGAGAACATTCTGACCAATTGCCTTTTCCTTTACATCATCCGTAAATTTTTTAGCAACTTTATAGCTAACGTCAGCATCCAGAAGAGCTTTGCGAACGTCTTTAAGTGTATCAGAAATATTAATTTCGGTGATACGTCCCTGCCCTTTTAAGACTTTAAAAGCCCTGTCGAGTTTGTCGGTTAAATTTTCAAACATGTATTTTGATAGAATTAATCAAATGCAAAATTACGCATTTTGTTTTGAAAGCCTGTAATCTGAATAAAGATCGGCAAAAAATGAGCTTTAAAAATACATTTGAAGCCCTTTTTTTCAATTACTGTTAAAACAATCGAAAATAATTGTTCAATGTAAATGATTGACAAATGGGAAATTAGGGATTATCAAGGACCTTATGCACAAATTGTGTTAAAATATTATTAAAAATACAGTAATTAATTTTAATTTCAAGTATAAATGTTTTAATTTTGTTTTGATAGTTAAGGGAATTGCATTCAAAACAAAACCCTATCATTATTGGTTTATATACAGTAAGCCCCAAAAAATGGGTTCTTGCTGTATATTATCGTTTGATATAAGGAAGCGTTTACAATATGTCTGTATGACTATTAAGATATTAAAATAAATAGTGTAAAAATTAAAATAACAAACATGAAAACAACAATTACCAAATTTACTGCAACCTTA
Source organism: uncultured Bacteroidales bacterium (assembly GCA_903923925.1). GTDB lineage: Bacteria > Bacteroidota > Bacteroidia > Bacteroidales > CAIXZF01 > CAIXZF01. Next base: position 5,534 of record CAIXZF010000036.1, on the reverse strand, counting down.
ATGGCGATTGTTTTATCGTCTTTTGTAGCATTCTCGCAGCAAGTTGTGACCACAGCTCCTACTGTGTCGGTATGCCCTGGAACTACATCGGTACAAGTACCGATAACAGTTACGAACTTTTCAGGGGTAGCATCGATATCTTTGGCACTGGGGTATAACACTGGTGTGCTGCAGTATGTGAGTTACACTCAGAATTCTGCCCTGGCAGGTGGTTTCCTGGTTGTAAATGCATCGGGCGGTAAAGTTCTGGCAGCGTGGTTTGGGTTATCACCCGTTAGTATAGCGAGCGGGGCGACTCTATTCACCTTTACTTTCAACTATTACGGTGGAAACAGCCCATTAGTGTGGGATATGATAACTCAAGGCAATTGTCAGTACAGTGATATTCTGGGTGATCCAATGCCAGCAAATTTTGAGAATGGTGCAGTAAATGCAACAACAGCACCTTCATTTTTATTGCAGCCTGTTAGTTCAACAGTTAATAGCGGGGATCCAGCAGTTTTTTCAGCTCAAACGGGTTCAGGAACATATCAATGGCAAATTAGTACCAACAGTGGTGGAAGCTGGAGTAGTCTAACAAACACTTCTCCTTACAGTGGAGTGACCTCAGGTACATTGAACATTTCAACAACAGAGAGTGGAATGGACGGGTACGTTTATCGTTGCATTGCCACTTCATCAAGTTGTAATTTATCAAGCACTTCCGCCAATGCAACATTGACAGTCAGCAGCGGATGTCCTCTTCCATTAGCCTTCAATGTAACTGGCGGAGGGACTCATTGTGTAGGGACTGGTACTGCATCAATAGGACTTAATGGTTCTGAAACCGGAGTTACATATTCTCTTTACGTGAATGGTTCAAATACCGGAGCCAGTGCTTCAGGAACTGGCAGTGCTCTAAACTTCGGTTCATTTTCCGATGGAGGCTCTTATACTGTTCAGGGGTTAAATACCTGTGGTGTTTCAGATATGACAGGATCAGCAACAATAACTTCGCTCCCACTACCGCTTGTAACTTTACCAGTTTTAGGGAATTTTTGTATGGATGCCGGTATAGTAACAATTTCCGGTGGATCACCTGCTGGCGGAATTTACAGCGGCACCGGTGTTAGTGGAACATCGTTTGATCCAACAGCTCAATGGGCAGGAAGCTGGCCAATTACTTACACATATACAGATGTAAATGGCTGTGTTAATTCAGCAACTAATTATATCACCACATATGAGGTTCCAGTGGTAACATTTTTATCACTTCCTTCAGTGTGTTTGAATTCTGCACCATTGGATATTACTTCGTTTGTATCTCCATCAGGAGGCGTTTTCAGCGGCGTAGCTGTAGTTGGTAATCTATTTGATCCTACCGGACTTAGCGCAGGTATCTATCCAATAACTTATGAATATACAAGTTCAGAAGGATGCACTGCTACAGCAACTTCTGCTATTGCAATAGTTAATCCGCCTTCAACATTTAATGTTACTGGTGGTGGTACATTCTGTTCAGGAGGTTCCGGGGTTTCGATCGGACTAAGCGGTTCAGAAACTGGGGTTAGCTATTCACTTTATTACGGAGCTACGAATATCCTTACCTTAAGTGGGGACGGTGCTCCGATAGACTTTGGTATTTATTCAACATCTGGGACATACACAGTAGTTGCTGAGAATGATATTCTTTGCGCAACATCAATGAATGGCAGTGCTGAAATAAGTGAGATACCAGGTGCAACACTATTTGATGTAAGCGGTGGAGGTTCTTATTGCATCGGCGGTTCTGGACTGGAAGTCGGGTTGAATGGTTCTGAAACCGGATTTAATTATGGATTATATCATGAGGGCATAGCAACCGGATTGGTATTCCCAGGTAACGGAAATCCTGTTAATTTCGGATCACAAACAACTTCTGGTTCCTATTCGGTATATGCAGTAAATTCCTGCGGATCATTCCTCATGAATAATTCAGCATCAATTGTTGTAAACCCATTACCAGCCAGCTTCAACGTTTACGGAGGAGGTAATTTCTGCGCTGGTGGTTCAGGAGTGAATGTTGGTTTGGATGGTTCTGAAACTGGAACAACATATGAGTTGTTTGCAGATGGAATTACAACCGGAAATATTATTTCTGGCGACGGCAACTCTATTTTGTTCGGGACATATACTATTGCAGGTTCCTATACAGTACTTGCAACTAATTCATGTGGAAATTCCGCAATGAACGGTAGTGCAATTGTTACAATTGATCCATCACCTTCAATCTTTGACGTTACAGGTGGTGGAGTTATTTGTGCTGGTGCAGGCGGTTCAGGAATCTCACTTAGCGGCTCTGAAGTTGGAATAACCTATGAATTATTTATTGATGGTGCCTATTCAGGTTCATATAACGGAACTGGCTCAGTACTTTCATTAGGGAATTTCAATATTTCAGGAACATATACAATAACAGCTACAAATTCAGTTAGTGGCTGTACTGCCCTGATGAATGGCAGTGCCAATATCACAGTCAATCCATTGCCAACAATTTATGCAGTAACCGGAGGCGGAGAACTTTGCCCAGGTGGAGCAGGATTTGCAATTTCACTGGATGGATCTGAAACAGGTGTTGGGTATACAATGGTTAATGAATTTGGAACAGCAGCAGGAAACGCTGTTGGAACAGGAAGTTCTATTGTTCTTAATACCTTGTCTTTACCAGGAACATATACAGTAACGGCTTCTAACTTAACAAGCGGTTGCCAGGCATCAATGAGTGGCAATGCATCAATTACAAATCTTCCGGCTATTGTTATCATTAACAACCCTGGAAATGTAAATACCAATGCAGGTACATCAGCATCATTTGGAACTGATGTTACAATACCAGTTTCTTATCAATGGCAGGTAAGCACCGATGGTGGTATTAGTTATTCGAATTTAACAAATGTTTCACCATATAGCGGTGTATTTTCCAATAATTTAAATATTGTAAATGTTCAGGTATCATTTGATGGGTACATGTATCGCTGTGAAATGACTGATCCTAATTGCCCTCAGGTTGCTACAACTGCTGCAGCAACTCTTACTGTTAATACCTTACCGGTTATTCATGTTTATGCTCCTGTAATTACCGGAGCATTAGCAGGTGTTGTCACAATTCCAATTACTGCAGAGAATGCATTTAATGTTGCAGCAATTTCTCTTTCGCTGAATTACAATGCAAGTATTCTTTCGTATGTAGGTTATCAAAACCCATCTCCACTATTAAGCAGTGGAACAATGTTAGTTAATGATCTTTCTGGTCAGATTAAATTTGCCTGGTTTAGCGTAACGCCTATCAACTTTGCAAGTGGTACTTTACTGGAGTTCTTATACAATTATAATGGTGGGCATTCCGACCTGGCATGGAATTCAGCCGAACCAGGTGAATGTCAGTTCTCTGATTTCAACGCAATTACTTTGGCTGCCACATTTACTAACGGAAGCATTGATGGTTGTGTATTCCCTGTTGTTTACAATGTAACTGGCGGAGGTAGTGCATGTCCCAGCTCTGGAGTTTCTGTTGGATTAAGTGGTTCTGAAAGCGGAGTTTCCTATACTCTGTATAACAATGGTATCAGCACAGGAAATAGTGTTAACGGAACAAACTCAGCTTTGTCGTTTGGCAGCCTTAATACAGCCGGAAACTATACAGTTACTGCCGTGAATTCAACTTCTGGCTGTACAATCGGCATGAACAGTTCAGCAACTATAACTAATTACCCAACCTTGTCTGTTGTTTCAAATCCATCTGATGTATCTGCAAATGCAGGAACAACAGTCAATTTTAATGCAGATGCTGATATGTCTGTAAGTTATCAATGGCAAGCAAGTAGCGACAATGGTTTAACATTTACAAATGTTCCAGATGCAGCACCTTATAGTGGTGTGCTTTCAAATACTTTAACAATTGCATCTGTTTCATTATCTGATAACGGAAATCAATTCCGTTGTGTTATGACAGAAATTACCTGTAATCAGGTAGTTTTCTCAAACTCAGCAATATTAACTGTTAATCCGGTTTACGTAATAAACACCTACGCACCAGTTATTATTGATGCGTTACCAGGTGCTGTTAGTGTCCCGGTTACAATTGAAGATGCCTATAATGTAGCTGCAATTTCTCTTGTACTTAATTATGACCCAACAATTCTAAGCTATACTGGTTATCAGAATCTTGATCCAAGTTTAGCAGGAGGCATAATGTTTATTAATGATTTAGCCGGACAAGTTAAATTTGCCTGGCTAAATGTTATTCCAATAAATATTTCATCTGGTACTTTGGTTGAGTATTTATTCACTTACAATGGTGGACATTCCGACCTGACTTGGAATACTGCTGTCACCGGTGATTGTCAGTATTCAGACTTTAATTCTGCTACGCTATCAGCTAATTTCCACAATGGAAGTATTGATGGTTGTGTATTCCCGACTGTTTTCAATGTTACAGGCGGTGGTGTTGCATGTGCAGGCAGCGATCTTGAAGTTACTTTAAGTGGTTCTGAAACTGGATATGATTATTCTCTTTTTTACAATGGTATCAGCAATGGGGTAAGCGTTGCGGGAACTGGATCAGCCATTTCATTCGGCAATTATTCAGCGGCAGGAAATTATACTGTAACTGCTTCAAATTCTATCCCTGGTTGTTCAATCGACATGAACGGTTCTGCATCCATTTCAAACTTTCCTGGTTTATCTGTTGTTTCAGATCCTTCAGATGTTACTGCCAATGTAGGAGCAGCTGTTAGTTTTGGTGCTGACGCAAATATGCCGGTAAATTATCAATGGCAAATCAGTACCGATGATGGTTTAACTTTTTCAAATGTTCCAAATGCAGCACCTTATAGTGGTGTACTTTCAAATAATTTAGCATTATCACCTGTTTCAACATCTGATAATGGAAATCAATTCCGTTGTGTAATGACTGAAACAACATGCAGTCTGGTTGTTATTTCAAACACAGCAGCCTTAACTGTTAATCCGGTTTACGTAATAAACACTTATGCACCAGTTATTACTGATGCATTACCAGGTGCTGTTACTGTTCCTGTTACGATCGAAGATGCCTATAACGTAGCTGCAATTTCGCTTGTACTAAATTATGACCCAACTATTCTAAGCTATACTGGCTATCAGAATCTGGATCCAAGTTTAGCCGGAGGCATCATGTTTATTAATGATTTAGCCGGTCAAGTGAAATTTGCCTGGTTAAATGTTATTCCAATTAATATTTCATCTGGTACTTTAGTTGAGTATTTGTTTACTTACAATGGTGGACATTCTGACTTGACATGGAATACTAGCGTCGCTGGTGATTGTCAGTATTCAGACTTTAATTCTGTTACGCTATCAGCTAATTTCCACGATGGAAGCATAGATGGTTGTGTATTCCCTGCTGTTTTCAATGTTACAGGCGGTGGTGTTGCATGTGCAGGCAGCGATCTTGAAGTTACTTTAAGTGGTTCTGAAACCGGATATAATTATTCTCTTTATTACAATGGTATCAGTATTGGGGTAAGCGTTGCGGG
>CAIXZF010000035.1 GCA_903923925.1 uncultured Bacteroidales bacterium | reverse complement strand
CGCTTTACTGGCTTGCCAGTACTTTGGTGGTGATTAATTTACCGCTCAGTCCCTCATAGATATGTAAGGGATGCCTGTCCTCATTTATACACTCAGCAATGGCCTTTAGGATGCCGCTCTGGGCTTCTGCCTCACGAAGCAATAACAAACCGCCATCTGAAGAAACTTTCTCTGCGGTAAAGGCTAATTCTATTGGCTTTTTGTATCTTTACTCATAGAAAAGTTTGTTTTTGGCTTAAGCACCTCTAAGGTGCTCATTATCTTGGATTTAACAAGCTTTTCCTTTTTTTTATGAATTATTCAGGCTAAATGGGCCGCCAACGTTAATTTATTTCGTGAAGTAGTAAACAAGAACATTTATGTTGCCGGAAGGGGACGTGCAGTATCTGGTTTTCCGGTAACACCTGATGCCACACAACCAACTACACTCGATGGTTATGATTTTTATCTTACGACACTTAAGATTGACGCAACTGAACTTTATTAGGCGACCTTCTATTGTGCACCCGGATGGGATCACGTTGATGAGGAAACCTATGTAGCAACCGGAATTTACTTCTATCTAATCCGTTATTCAACAGAATGCTCATTCGATCAGGTATTTAAAGAAACCGGGACATTAATGCTTTTGCGTTAAAATCTTTATGCTTTTTTGGTTTTTTATTTACTGGAATAGCAAATATCAGATTAAAGTACTAATTTGGTTCTTGATTATTCTTTTTAAATTATCATGAGAACAACCCTTTGTACAAGCCTATTAATACTGCTGCTTGTAACTTGTTTTCCACTCAGTAATTCCGGAATTGGGTTCTTAAACAAACCAGCATCTCAAGCAACAGTAAAGTTTATTGAAAATAAGTCTCAATGGGATAAAAAGATCTTGTTTAAGGCGAATATTCCTATGGGAAGCATATTCCTTGAAAAATTCAGCTTCACCTACCTGCTTGTTGATCAACAAGGTTTGCATATCTGCCATCATTCTGATAGTATTGGCAGCGAAAATCATCATAAAGCAGATGAAGAAAGACAGATTAACTGCCATGCCTTCAACATGCAGTTTGAAGGTGCAAACGCCAACGTACAAGTTTCAGGAATAAATAAGAAGGCAGAATATTTCAATTATTTTCTGGGTAATGATCAATCAAAATGGGCATCTAATGTACCTGCCTTTAAAAACATAAAATACTCATCACTCTACCAGGGAATCGATCTTTTTATCGGGAGTTCGGATATAAATCTTAAATACGAATTTCACTTAGAACCAAATGCAGACCCATCGCAGATTATTCTAAAATATTCAGGTCAGGATGATATTCTCATAATTAATAATGAGCTAATTATCCGGAACACAGTAAATAACATTATTGAACAAGCTCCATATGCCTACCAGATAATCAATGGAGATACTATTAATGTGTTGTGCCTCTACAAACTGGCCGGAAAAAGAGTAGGTTTTGTTTTTCCCGACGGGTACAGAAAAAATATACCTCTTGTGATTGATCCTGTGGTGGTTGCTTCAACATACGCAGGTGCAAACGGAGAAACAACATGGGGGCATACTGCTACCTACGATAATCTTGGAAACATCTATACCGGAGCAAGAAGTTTTGGCTATGGTTATCCTGCAACTCTTGGAGCATTCCAAATGAATTTTGGAGGTGGTACAAACGATGCAGCTATCAGCAAATTCAGTCCGGATGGCTCCAGTCTAATTTGGGCATCTTACCTTGGAGGGAATGGCTACGATTTCTCGCACAGCCTGATTACCAACGACAATGATGAGTTATTTGTTTATGGATCTACAAGCTCAACAAACTACCCTGTTACTTCGGGCTGCTTCCAGAGTAGCCTGGGCGGTGGAACTTACGACATTTTTGTTACTCATTTCAATCAGGCGGGCTCCGCTCTATTAGGATCAACCTATATTGGAGGAAGTGGCTCTGACGGTCAGAATGCGATGTTGCTCAATTATGGTGATGAATTCCGGGGTGAAATTATACTTGACAACTCCGGCAACCCTTGTGTTGCTTCTTTTTCCAGTTCCAATAACTTTCCAACTACAGCCGGAGCCTATGATCAATCCTATAATGGTGCTCAGGATGCAGTTATTTTCAAACTCAATTCCAACCTCACCCAGATGGTTTGGTCTACCTATCTTGGTGGTACAGGAAATGATGCAGGATTCGGGCTAAAGCTTAATTCAGTTGACATGGTTTATGTAACCGGAGGAACCCAAAGCAGTAACTTCCCTGCCTCTCAATACGTGCTTAACCCAACGTATCTGGGAGGTAGTTATGATGGGTATATCTGTATTTTTATGCCAGATATTTCGATGATGATCTCTGGAACATTTTTCGGCACATCTGGAAACGATGAATGTTTTTTCATTCAGATGGACGCTGATAACAATGTTTATGTTTATGGACAAACAACTGGCAATATGCCGATTACGGCTGGGTGTTACGGAAATTCAGGAAGTCCGCAATTTATTGCAAAACTTGACCAAACCCTGAATGCAGTTTTGTGGCAAACTGTTTTTGGTAATGGATCCAGTATCGGACAAATTTCTCCAACAGCCTTCCTTGTTGATGTTTGCAATAATATTTATGCAGCCGGATGGGGGCATACAAGTGGATTTCAGGTATCTTCAAACGCAGTTCAGCCTACAACAGACGGGAAAGATTTTTACATAATCGCTTTTGAACAAGATGCAACTTCATTGCTCTATGCAACATTTTATGGTGCGAATGATGGATCTGCTTATGGCGATCATGTTGATGGAGGAACAAGCCGGTTCGATAAAAAGGGCGTTATTTATGAATCTGTTTGTGCATGCGCCTCCGCACAACCTTTTCCAACCACGGCAAATGCATACCATCCAAACCCTCCTCCCTATCCACCTCAATATTGTGATTTAGCTGTTTTCAAAATCGATTTGCAGTTATCTGGCCCTACCGCCCACATCGGTGTAAATACTGCAAATCAGGGCTGTGCTCCATTCTCCCCGGTTTTTACCAATAACAGTATTAATGCACAGGAATATCTGTGGGATTTCGGTGATAATACAGCAACATCTTCCGCCCAGATTCCGGCACACTCATTTACAACTCCCGGTACATTTCTGGTTTCTTGCATAGCTATTGATTCGAATTCATGTTTTGTATCCGACACTGCTTATCAGACAATTACGGTGCTGGCAACACCAATGGTCAGCCTGGGAAATGACACAATAATGTGCGCTGTTCCTTCGCTTATTCTTAATGCCGGTAACCCTGGTTTAGTTTATACCTGGTCAACAACTCAGAATAGTCAGCAAATAACAGTTACAACAAATGGTGATTATTGGGTAAAAGCAGACAACGGAACCTGTTCCGGAAAAGACACAATACATGTTGAATTTATGATCCCACCTCAACTGGGACCCGACACAAATCTCTGCCTGGGCTTGAATGTACAATTAAGCACAAACCTTACAGGCTGCAATTATTTCTGGAACACAGGTGAAACCACTCAATCAATACTGGTTGATACTTCAGGTACCTTCATTCTCAGCATTTCAAAAGGCAGTTGCACACTTAAAGACAGTATTAAGGTAACTTTTTTAGCCCACCCAATAGTTAATCTTGGACCCGATATTGAAATTTGCCAGAACCAGACTGTTCAATTGGATGCCGGCAATCCTGGCAGCCAGTATAGTTGGAATACAGGTGCCGCAACCAGAAAAATAATTGTCAGTGCAAGTGGAACATATTCTGTTACTGTTTCTAATGGCGGTGGCTGCACTGGCATCGGCTCAATAAATGTGACTGTACATCCTCTTCCAGTAGTTGATCTTCTGGGTGATAGGATATTGTGCGAAAACGACACCCTTTATCTTGATGCCGGCAATCCTGGTTCAACATATACCTGGTCAACAGGAGCTGTTTCACAACAAATATTCATCACAGATTCCGGCTACTATTCTGTAACAGTTAGCATTTCAGGATGCTCCGCCAGAGATACTATTCATGCAAACAGGATTCTTCTTTCAGTTTATCTCGGCAGAGATACTTTACTTTGCCCGGGAGGTTCAATTACGCTTTATGCAGGTAACCCGGGAAATCACTATTTATGGAATACCGGTGATACAAACCAGGCTATAAGTGTTAAAACAAATGGTTATTTCTGGGTCAGGGTTTACCAGTATTTGTGCCATGCTGACGATACAATCCATGTGGATCTGATGCAGGCCCTTAATCTTCCGGATTTCCTCAATCTCTGTGAACATGAATTTGTTTCTATTGCCTCAAATATCGAAGCAGATGAATTTATGTGGTCAACCGGAGAAACTACACCCGGGATTAAAGTAACCGAAGCCGGAATTTATACACTTTCTGCTACTAAAGGTCATTGCAATCTGTCTGACTCAACCCTGGTTGCCGGTAAGAGTGGAATTGCAACCTTATACATACCCAATACCTTTACTCCTAACCTTGACAACAATAATGAAATCTTTTCGGCGAACGGAACAGATATCACATTCTTCCAGCTTGAAGTTTTCAGCAGATGGGGCGAATTAGTCTGCGAAACCAATAATATTAGTGAAGGCTGGGATGGCACTTTCAAAGGTCAGCATGCCCCTACCGGAGTATATTTCTATGTTATCCGTTATTCAACAATCTGTTCAGTTGAAAAGGTTTTTAAACGGACTGGGACAGTGATGTTGTTAAGATAAGTTATTCATTTTGACCAATGGTAACCTGAATATTTATCAAAATAACTCCAGATTATTATTTTCATTAATTCCATTCCCGATTTCAGCCATCAATTCAGGAGAATTATTTTTCACACTATTAATTAAAGGAGAGACCAAATAGGCCTTCATTTCCTGTTCAGGAAATGGTTTTAAAATTTCAACTATTTCTTTTAAAGGTATCTGTGTATCCAACCATAATTTTTCAAACTCAGGTTTAAGAATAACTGGCATCCTGTCGTGAATATCAGCAACTATTCTGTTTGGTGTAGTTGTGATTATGGTGAAAGTCTGGATAAGTTTATCATCCTTATCTTTCCAATTTTCCCAAAGCCCTGCATAAGCAAATAAACTTTCATCCTTCATACAAATCCGGAATGGCTGTTTTCCTGAAGATGTTTTCTTCCATTCATAAAATCCATCAGAAGGAATTAAACAACGTCTTTTTTGCAGTGCTTTCTTAAACGTTGGTTTTTCTGTTAGTGTTTCAGCCCTTGCATTTATCATTTTACTGCCAATCGAAGCCACTTTTGACCACGAAGGAATTAATCCCCAACGGAAAAAATTCAGATTTTCTGATTCTTCATTCGTAATAACTGGCAACAACATTGCAGGTGCAGCATTGAAAATCTGCCGGTACCATTCCTTCTCTACATCCACATGAAAACGGATTTGAACCTCATCCACAACTTTGGAAATTTGAAAACGTCCACACATAAATATCTAATTTTGTTTTAATAGCCAAATTCTTTCCTCCAATAGCATAAGCAAACATCTATTATTTAAAAAAATAGTATATTCGTTACATTAAAATCACAGATTATGACAAAAGTTCTACAATTTACAAGCTTATTCTTTCTGATGCTCATTGCAATTCCAGGATTTCTTTTTGCTCAATCTGAAAAACAGTTAATTTACACACTTCTTGATGGTGAAATCCTAATGTATGGTGAAAATTGTTTCTCCCTGAACAATGAAAAAGCCGACATATTTTTTATTACCCGGCTTAATGGAAAGTTTTTTACAAATGAAAACGGAATCAGAAAAGGACCTTTTATTGCCATGACAGAAGACATGCTTAAAGGCTGTAGCAGCAGTATAAATAATCTCTGTGCCCGATTTAACATTAATGATTGTAATATCAACACCGACGTTAGTAAATATGTTAGTACTGACGAATCATACAAAGCAAAAATAAATTTCAACAATAAAACCTACGGTCCGTTTATGGCTGTTGTACAGTTTTATTTAACCTGCAGTGGAACAGGTTTTCTGGCAGTGATTTTAACAGAAGAGAATAAGCAGAAAATTGTTACTTCAGATGGCAAAATCCTTGAACTTCCCGGATCTTTTGAATGGGTGAGCCTTTCAATGGATGGGAAACAAGGTTTAATTGGTTTAGGAATGCTTATAGATCCTTCAAAAATGGATATGAGCAAGATAAACATGGACGATTTCAACAAATTCTCTGTAGTAGATTTAAACGGAATCGCAATTGGGAGTTTTGACAGATCAAAAACTACAGCAGATGATTTCTGGTTCTGCAAAAGTGGTGGTAATCATTGGTTTATGGATAAGAATAGCGGTGAAATACTGAGGGATGGGCAAGCTTATAAAATGCTTCCTCCAAGTTATAGTGCTTGTGATCTGTGGTTCAGTGAGGATGGAAAACGAATTGGCGTGGTAGACTATGGACAGGGAGAAATTATAGAATCTTTGGATATTTTGAAAATTAAAAGCCCGCTTCAATTATCCAGTTATAATAAAGATGGCAAAACCTGGTTAAAGTGGATCAGTCTGGAAAATGATAAAGAAATTGTGCTATACAAAAGAGCTTTATAGTTCGCTCATAATTCTGACTTTGTTGAACTTCTCCGGAGTTTGTCAGAATATTTCAACAGAAAAAAACAATTATCAGGTAGTTTTCGGCTCGGAGTATATGGATGCTGTCAATTTCTTAAGAACAGAAAAAGGATTAATAGATTCCCTTGCTACTTTTGGCGTTGATCCCGACTTTACTATTTCAATTGTGTTTCCTGAAATTCTCAGATATTCAGCAATAAGGGATTGGGCAGAAACAAAAGCGATAGAAGTTCTCTACACTCAATATGGAAATAAATACGCTGATTTCTCTATTGGAAGGTTTCAGATGAAACCAACTTTCGCAGAAGAAATAGAACGTCAGTGGAACTTACACCTTCAACATTTAAATCCCAATTCGAAACTTCCCGGCAAATTTGCAATTAATGAAAGTGAGAATTCCAGGTACGAAAGGCTTAAACGTTTAAACGATATAAATTGGCAGCTTAAATACCTGGCAATGTTTAAGATCCTTATAGAACAAAAGTTTAAAGAAAATAAATGGTCTGATATTCAATCCAAATTGCATTTTTTTGCAACAGCTTACAACTCAGGATTCATGAAAGAATATTCCAGTCTGCTTTCCTCTGAAACACATAATGATTTCTATACAGGAATACTAAAACCTTCAATATGTTACAATTATGGAAATATTGCTGTTGATTATTTTCTGAAATACAGAATCCTTTAAATTAATCTTAGCAAGCTGAATCAAGGATATTCCGGATAATACTGCATGCTTCTTTAATTTCGTCAGATGTAATTATTAATGGAGGTGCAATTCTTATGGCTGTCGGACAAAAAAGAAACCAGTCCACAATAACACCCATTTTGATACATTCACTGGCTACTTTTCTAACCAACTCTTCGCTACCAAGCTCAACGGCAATCATAAGGCCGGAAGATCTAATCTCTTTAACAGCAGGATGACTCTCTAATAAACTGATAATCAATTGTTCTTTGAAAAGAACTTCAGAAATAAAGGATTCTTTTAATAATACTTTAAGATTAGCCAGAGCAGCAGAAGCAGATACTGGATGTCCACCAAAAGTTGTTATATGACCAAGTGGAGGATCATTTATAAAACTCGACATGTATTCTTTAGAAGCAATAAAGGCACCAATTGGCATTCCACCTCCCATTGATTTCGCAAGCACCAGAATATCAGGAACAACATTATATTTCTGAAAGGCAAATAGATTACCTGTCCTGCCGAAGCCAGTCTGAACTTCATCAAATATTAATAATGTTCCTGTTTCTGTGCATTTATTCCTCAATGCTTCAAGGAATCCTTTTACCGGAGAAATTATTCCAGCCTCTGCCTGAACTGGTTCTATTAACACACAGGCAGTTTGCTCACTTATACGATCCAGATCAATAAAATTATTGAACCTCAGAAAAGAAATACCAGGCAACAAAGGTCTGAACTGACGTTTCCACTCCTCTCCTCCCATAACACTCATAGCACCCTGGGTATGACCATGATATGCTTGATTATAGGCAATAATACCCGGACGGGAAGACACTCGTTTTGCAAGCTTGAGGGCCCCTTCAATAGCTTCGCTGCCTGAATTTACCAGGTATACATTATCCAGATTCAATGGAAGCTGATTAACCAGAAGTTGCGCCAGTTTAACCTGAGGTGATTGAATATACTCACCATAAACCATCAAGTGCAAATAGCTGTCGGCTTGCTCTTTTATTGCATTAACAATTTCAGGATGCCGATGTCCAAGACTACTTACAGAAATACCGGATATAAGATCTGTGTATTTTTTGCCATCTGAACCAAACAAATACAATCCTTCTGCCCTTACAATTTCAATGGCAATAGGAGCATCAGAAGTTTGGGCCAGATAATTTAAAAAAAGTTGGCGATTTGTCATTCCGGTAAAAAGTGAAATGCCAGCCAGATGCATGAAGGCTCAGAACTGGTATAGGTTACTCTGTGTTTTTCATGAGGCTTGATAAGTACGAAATCTCCCGCTTTCATCGCTAAGGTGTGACCGCCTTCAAATTGCAATTCTGATTCCCCTTGCACAAGCATCACCCATTCAGCCTTTTCCTGATCATACCAATTATTTTCCGGAGAAGTAACTCCTAATGAAGTAATTCTCTCTATTTCAACACATTGATTCCTGAATAAAGTTTCAAAAACCTCTGTGTTCTGTGATAATTGCGGAATTGTTTTGAAAATACTCCCTGAATTCATGGATTTTGTAATTTGAAATCAAGCAAAAATAATCATTATAAATCTTAAAAAACCAGGGACTAATAAAGATCATCAATTGGTCCTTTACCTTCTCTAATTACGGTGATTTCATCCGTACTGCAATCGAGAATAGTAGATGGCAAATTCCCACCAAAGCCAGCATCAATCACCATATCAACTATCTTGTGATATTTTTCATGAATTAACTCCGGATCAGTGGAATACTCAATTATCTCATCTTCATCATGAATTGAGGTCGACATAATGGGATTTCCAAGCATCCTAACAATAGCAAGTGCAATACTGTTGTCGGGAACTCGGATTCCAACAGTCTTTTTTTTGCTCTGCATAAGATTGGGAGCATTGTTATTTGCAGGAAGAATGAAGGTATAAGGCCCCGGTAATAACTTCTTCATTAGTTTGAATACCGGATTCGGAATTGGTCTGGTAAAATCAGATAAATGACTCAGATCGTGACAAATAAAAGAAAAATTCGCTTTTTCTACTTTAATTCCTTTAATCTGTGCTATTCTCTCAATTGCTTTTGGTTTTGTAATATCACAACCCAAACCATAAACAGTATCTGTAGGATAAATAATTATTCCTCCTTTGGATAAGCAATCTACGACGGCACTAATTTGCCTTTCGTTGGGATTTTCCGGATATATCTTTACAAGCATGTTATTTAATAACCTTCGATGTAATTCAAAAGGAAATAAAAAATGGGTAAGCTACTTATATCGCACCGCTCGACCATCTACCCTTGCTTCCTTCCGGACCTGGGGGGGTTCGACAGGAGCTGGTCGTATAAGACTTACCCGCCACAAAAGTACTAATAAATTTGGCTTTTCATCATTTTTCCCTTTAAAATTTAGTTTTTACCCAATAAGGCTTAAATTTGTAGATTATGCGTTGTAAAGAAATTATTAACTAATCAGAAAATTCAGGCATCATGGAAGAACAAAAACCTTCAGTATTCAAGAGTTCGTTGAACTACGGTTTCATCGCTCTGGGAGTTTCTATTTTGTATACTTTGCTTCTTTATAGTATTGGTCAATTGGAGAGCAAAGGACTTGGTTTTATTAACTATATATTCCTGATTGCAATCATGGTTTTTTGTGTTAAAGATTACCGTGATAAAAAATCAAGAGGATTCATCTCAATCGGAACAGCCTTTCAATCAGCATTTTATGTTGGCCTGATTGCTGCAGTTTTAGGCTCCATATTTACCTTCTTGTTTTTCACCTATTTCTACCCTGATTTTTTTACTCAGATAATGTCAAAGGCCGAAGAACAAATGAGAGAATCGAATCCGAATCTGACGGATGAACAAGTTGAAATGGGCTTAAAAATGGCTCAAAAGTTTACACAACCCTGGACAATGGCTTTAACCGGAATAGTTGTGGGGACTGCAGTTTCTGCTTTACTGTCAATAATTATAGCTGCAATTATGAAGAAAGAAGATAATTCATTCAATAATGTGGCTTAGCATTTCCCGTTTAAAACTATAAAATCTAACATATTACAAAATGGACATTTCTGTTGTCATACCTCTGTTAAACGAAAGTGAATCCCTGCCAGAACTTGCCGATTGGATAAAACGCGTAATGGATGAGCATGGATTTTCGTATGAAGTTATTTTTGTTGATGATGGCAGCCAGGATGGATCATGGGATATTATTTGTATGCTTGCAGGCAAAAACCCTGCAATAAAAGGAATCAAATTCAGGCGGAACTATGGAAAATCAGCAGGTTTAAACCGCGGGTTTGAAGCAGCTCAGGGCAATGTTGTAATTACAATGGATGCAGACCTGCAGGATAACCCTGAAGAGATTCCAGAACTGTACCGGATGATAACTTCTGAAGGCTACGATTTGGTATCAGGATGGAAGAGAAAACGTTATGATCCAATTTCTAAAACATTGCCTACCAAATTGTTTAATGCAGCTACTCGAAAAGCAAGCGGAATAAACCTGCATGATTTTAACTGTGGACTTAAAGCCTACAGTAAGGATGTTATCAAAGTTATTGAAATCTATGGAGAAATGCACAGGTATATCCCTGTAATAGCGAAATGGGCAGGTTTTAGAAAAATTGGTGAAAAAGTAGTGCTTCACCAGGAACGAAAATATGGAACAACAAAATTCGGACTTGAGCGCTTCATTAATGGATTCCTCGATTTACTCTCAATTACGTTTACATCAAAATTCGGCCGCAGACCTATGCATTTTTTCGGTAGCCTGGGGACTTTGCTCTTTTCTCTTGGGTTTATGATTGCTGCTTACCTCGCTTATGCAAAGTTCTTTTGGGAAGGATATAAAATGACTGAACGACCTTTATTCTATTTCGGATTACTTAGCATGATAATTGGTACTCAGTTGTTCCTGACAGGATTTATTGCTGATATGATTTCAAGAAATTCACACGACAGAAATCATTATCTCATTGAAAAGAAAATCGGTATTGACGCCCAATAAGACGAATGTCTGACTCAAGAAAAATTATTATCGTTGGTCCTGCTCATCCATTGAGGGGAGGAATTGCTGCGTTTACTGAACGCCTGGCTTCTCAGTTTATTGAAAACAAGGATAACGTAATTATTTACTCATTTTCATTACAATATCCTTCTTTTCTTTTTCCTGGTAAAACTCAGTTCTCTCAAGAAGCACCACCCGGCAATCTGACTATCAGAACAACAATTAACTCAATAAATCCAATTTCATGGATCAGAACTGCATTGAGCATAAGGAAGGAGAAACCTGATGCTGTTATAATTAAGTTCTGGATTCCATTTATGGCGCCTGCTTTAGGAACTATTGCCAGGCTGGTAAAATTTAAACGGAAAACAAAGATTATTGCCATTGTCCATAATATGATACCACATGAGAAAAGGCCGGGTGATGCTTTGTTCGCCAAATATTTCTGTAGGACAGCAGATGGTTTTCTTGCCATGTCAAAATCTGTATTAACTGATATTACAACATTTAACAATAAAAAGCCTGGAATCTTTAGTCCACATCCTGTTTATGATCATTTTGGGGAAAGTATTTCTAAAACTGAGGCCAGAACACTCCTCAAATTACCATTGAAAACTAAAATTATTCTCTTCTTTGGTTTTATCCGGGAATATAAAGGACTTGATATTTTATTAAAAGCTCTGTGCGATAGTCGTTTAGAAGATATCACACTGCTTGTTGCAGGAGAATTCTACATGGACTCCAGTAGTTATTTCGAATTTATTACTGCAAATAATCTTAAAAATCAGGTAATCTTTACTACAGATTTCATCCCTGATTCGCAAGTATCAAAATATTTCTGTGCTGCTGATGTGGTTGTTCAACCCTATAAATCTGCTACACAAAGTGGTGTAACTCAGATCGCCTATCACTTCAACAAACCAATGATTGTAAGCAACGTAGGCGGTTTGCCGGAAATTGTACCTCATGGGAAAGTTGGATTCGTAGTACCTCCTGAACCTCAACAACTTGCAAATGCTATTTATTCATTTTATTCTTTGAATAAAGAAAAAGAGTTTGCGGACAACATCAGAATAGAAAAACAAAAATTTTCGTGGAAATACCTTACTGATAACCTCAACAAACTCATTAGCTGACAAAAATCAATCCTATGACATCATTTCTGGATCTGGCAAAAGAACGATATTCCTCGAGAAACTACTTTCCTATCCCTGTTGAAGAGGAAAAACTATTATATGTTCTTGAAGCCGGTCGGATAGCACCTTCAGCTGCCAATTTTCAACCATGGCATTTTGTCGTAATTCAGAATACCGAAATGCTTGAAAAAATATATCCGGTATATAATCGGGACTGGGTAAAACAAGCACCCGTTCTAATTGTAATTTGTGGCGATCACACAACCAGCTGGAAAAGAGCCGACAGGAAAGATCATTGTGATATTGATATTGCAATAGCTACTGATCATATGACCTTAGCTGCAACCGAACAGGGACTTTCTACATGTTGGATTTGCAATTTCGATGCTGCACTTTGCTCAAATATTCTTGAGTTACCAAACCATATTGAACCTATCGTGATTTTATCGCTCGGCTATCCTACAAAAAGTGATGACAATTCGAGACACAGCAGAAGAAAACAATTATCAGATATTATACATTGGGATAAATTCTAAAATCAATTAAATGAAGAGTATAATTTCACAAAGAATATCATCCTCTATTGGTGTTAAACAATTAATTCTTGATAATCAACAGCTTATTGCCGTGATTGAGGAGATATCAAAGCTGTGTATCTCAACATTTAACAATAATAATAAAATTCTACTGTGTGGAAATGGTGGCAGTGCTTCAGATGCACAGCACCTGGCAGCTGAATTAACAGGTCGTTATTATTTCGACCGCGCCCCTCTTGATGCTGAAGCACTGCATGTTAACACTTCTTACCTCA
Source organism: uncultured Bacteroidales bacterium (assembly GCA_903923925.1). GTDB lineage: Bacteria > Bacteroidota > Bacteroidia > Bacteroidales > CAIXZF01 > CAIXZF01. The sequence continues at coordinate 657,750 of CAIXZF010000035.1, read as the reverse complement.
CTGCTGTAGCAAACGATTATTCATTTGAAGAAATTTATTCACGACTAATAAAAGCTAAAGGTAGAAGCGGAGATGTCCTCTTTGCTTTCTCGACATCTGGGAATTCTGCCAATATTATTAAAGCGATTTCTACCGCCAGAGCATTAAACATGAAAATTGTCGGGTTTACCGGAAAGACGGGTGGTAAGATGGTGGATTTATGCGATTTTATGATAAATATTCCATCAGAAGATACTCCAAGAATACAGGAATGTCATATTTTGGTTGGGCATATAATCTGCGAAATAATTGAATCGAATATTTTCCCAAAAGTCTGACATTCTTGGAAAAAACGGGCAAAATTCTCAATATTGACAAATCATGGTCACTCTTTCTCGACCGCGATGGCGTTATAAATACCAGGTTGGTTGATGATTACGTAAAGTGTTGGGAAGACTTTGAGTTTCTTCCAGGTGTACTGGAAGCTATTAAGTGCTTTAATAAACTATTCAGCACTATCGTTGTAGTTACTAATCAGCAGGGAATTGGTAAAGGGCTCATGAAGGTTGAAACGCTGAACAATATTCATAAAAAAATGATCTCCGAAATAGAATCTGCCGGAGGACGCATCGACAAAGTGTATTTTTGCCCCGATCTTAGAGAAAGTAACAGTCTTTACCGTAAACCGAATATTGGCATGGGACTTAAAGCCCGTAAAGATTTTCCTGCTATCAGATTCAGAAAGTCAATCATTGCAGGCGATAGTATTGGCGATATGCAATTTGGAAGAAAGCTGGGTATGAACACAGTACTTATTTCAGATGATGATGAATTATCGAGAAAGCACCCTGAAACTATCGGCTTTCGGTTTCAATCTCTCCTCGAACTTGCCAGATTTATTAATCTATAATAACAGCAAATGACTCCTCTTTTAATCTTTTTGTGCTTTCTGGGCTATACGCTGTTATTGTTTCTAATTACATGGCTCACCTCCCGCAAGGCCAATAATGAGAGTTATTTCATCGGGAATAAATCCTCACCCTGGTACATTGTTGCTTATGGAATGATTGGAGCATCACTTTCCGGAGTAACTTTTATGTCGGTACCTGGTTGGGTTGGTTCAACCCAATTCAGCTATATGATGGTGGTTTTTGGTTACCTCGTAGGATATTTTGTTATTGCAACAGTTTTACTACCTCTATATTACAGACTCAACCTTACTTCAATATATTCCTATCTTGACCAACGGTTTGGATTCTGGTCGTACAAAACAGGTGCATTCTTTTTTCTGTTATCCAGAATTATTGGGGCATCTTTCAGGATGTACCTGGTTGTTAATGTTTTACAAATTTTTATTTTCGATGCCTGGGGCGTTCCTTTTGGAGTTTCTGTTGCCATCTTTGTAATCTTGATTATTCTTTACACCTTAAAAGGAGGAGTTCGAACGATTGTTTGGACTGATACGTTACAAACCACTTTTATGCTTATTTCTGTTGTCCTTACGGTATGGTTAATCTCGAAGGATCTGAACACCGGAATTTCTCAACTTATTAAAGATGTATTCAACAGCAGTTATTCCAAAGTCATTGTTTCTGACTGGGCTGATAAAAGATTCTTTCTGAAACAGTTTCTTAGCGGTGTTTTTATAACTATTGTAATGACCGGACTTGATCAGGAAATGATGCAGAAAAATCTAAGTTGCAGAAACTTAGGCGATGCAAAAAAAAACATGTTCACCTTTAGTTTTATACTGGTGTTTGTTAACTTTATGTTTCTTTTTCTAGGGGCAATCCTTTATTTATTTGTTTCCAGCAAGGGTATTGCAATGCCATTAAAATCAGATGATCTGTTTCCTGTAATATCGTTGCAGTACCTGGGCCCTTTGGCAGGTCTGGTTTTCATGATTGGTTTGATTAGCGCTGCATATCCAAGTGCTGATGGAGCCTTAACTGCATTAACCACTTCATTTTTAATAGATTTCATTGGTATTAATAAACGAGAAAACCTTTCTGAAAAGAAAAAAACCAGGTACAGGTATATCACTCATTTTAGCTTCGCCGGGATACTTCTAGCTGTAATTATCCTTTTCAGATTTATTAACGACAGAGCTGTAATCGATAAACTCTTTACAGTTGCCGGATATACTTATGGTCCGTTACTTGGACTTTATTCATTTGGATTATTTACAAAATTACAATTAAAGGATAAATTCGTCCCGCTGGTTGCAATTATATCACCTGTAATCTGTTACATATTAAGTGAGAACTCCGTTTCCTTGTTTAATGGCTATAAATTCGGATTTGAACTATTAATTTTAAACGGGGTTCTGACGTTTACCGGCCTACTTATAGTGTCTAAAAAGGAAATCAGAAATTAATATATAATAACTTTTTTTGTAATTACCTGATCTTTAAACATTACTTTAAACATATATAATCCAGGTATTAGGTCACTTATATCAAATTTCAGATTTGTAGCCCCGGTACGTTTGCAGTTCAGAAATTGTTTGACCAGACAACCCTGATTCGAAATAACTTCAATTTTCATTATTTCCTGGTTTCCATTAGTTGTGTTCAGATAAATTTCATTATGTGATGGATTGGGGTAAATAAAAAGATCTGTATTATTTACTTGTTGACTGTTTGTTCCTGTTGCAAATTTGTAACAAATTGTTAATTCCGGCCATAATAGAGAATCTAAATGATCCTGCGACGCAAATATCATTGAACGGAATTCCTGTTCTACATCCAACATAAACATCATACCATAATTTGAAGCAGGATTATTTACAATGTCTTGAAAAATTGAGGAAACATCAATATCAACATAATCTTCTAAAGGACTTATTGACTGTTGAAGAACAACTTCATTGGTATTTGAATACGAAGGTTGATTATTCCAGCAAACCGAATTTTCACTCCAGTTAGATGTTATTTTCCGTAAATAGCAAATGTTTGCTCCTGATAAAGAAGAATGATTCTGAGAATGACCGGATGTAGTATTAGCATATAAAGTTAATAAGGCCGAAGTCACAATTGCATTTTGTGGAATACCCGGCAGCTGGAATTTGATTAAACTTCTTTCAACGAATGGCGCGCCACCATATGTCCATGCATTCGCAATAAAATCAGGACTATTCCCATTTGGTGTATTCGGGAAATCATCTCTGATGTCGGCATCCATTACAAGATCACGGTCATATTTTATGAACACACAAGTATCATTGGAAGGAGTGTATACAGTGTCGTAAACAATAACTAAAACAGGGTGCAAAGTATTATCAGGATGATCACTTGAAGCAAAAATCATACTCCTGTACTGAGTCTCTGTTTTTAGCATAAGCATGAATCCAAAGTTATTATTTGGGATATTAAACATGTCCTGAACCAAATCGGTGACGTCAATATTGGGATAGTTTTGCAGACTGTTGGTTGATTGAGGAATCAGAACCTTATGAATATTTGATGTTGCTGGTTGATTGCTCCAGCAAACACTTGCTTCTGACCATGAATTTACAACTCTCTTGAGATAACATTCATTAGAACCTGATAAAGAAGAGTGATGCTGAGGATGACCACTTGTTAGATTAGCAAAAAGCGAAAGCTGAGCTGAAATAATTGTCGCATTTGCAGGAATCGAAGAATAATCGAACTCAATTAATGACCTTTGAGTAAAACTACCTCCTGATGACCAGGCATTAGCTATGAAATCAGGGCTTGAGCCGTTAGGAGTTAATGGATTATCGGAGCGGATATCAGCATCTTTACCAGCGGCAGCGCCAGGTTGGAGTGTTATTGTTATCTGGCTGAACAATGCCATGCTGAAGGAGTTTAGGATTAAAGCGAGTACTATATACCTGATTTTCATATGCATTTATTTTTACTATTATTCAGTGATGTAAATTTACAAAAAAAATCAAATTGTTAATTAATTCTGATTATTCTTATTGAACAAAAATCAATATTCTGATGTTATCATTTTTTTATTATTATAAATTACTGCTTTAAAAATGGAAAATACACGCTTCAAAGCATTGGAAATTATTCTTACCAGGCAATCATCGCAATATATTGCACCTGCTGAAAAAATTTCATCCTATTATGGAGAATTAACCTTCAATACTGCCGCAATGAAGCAGTATCTTCCTGAGGAAGCATTTGATAAAGTCCAGAGTGCAATTCATAAAGCGGAGAAAATCGACCGTAGAGTTGCCGACCAGGTTGCTACAGCCATGAAATCCTGGGCAATGTCCAAAGGAGCAACACATTATACCCATTGGTTTCATCCGCTGACAGGAAATACTGCAGAAAAACACGATGCATTCATTGGGATAAACAGCGATGGCCAGGCTATTGAGAGTTTTCACGGTAAAGAACTAGTGCAGCAGGAGCCCGATGCATCCAGTTTTCCAAGCGGGGGTATAAGAAATACATTCGAAGCAAGAGGCTATACAGCCTGGGACCCAACTTCTCCGGCATTTATAATGGACGGAACACTCTGTATTCCGACAATTTTTGTTTCATATACAGGTGAAGCCCTTGACTATAAGACTCCTCTGCTAAAAGCTTTGCACTTTCTTGATGAAACTGCAACAGCAGTTTGTAAGTATTTCGACCCTTCTATTAAAAAAGTTATTGCTACACTGGGTATTGAACAGGAATATTTTTTAGTGGATACGGCTTTGTTCCGTGCAAGACCAGACCTTGTGTTAACTGGACGTACTTTATACGGGCATGCTTCGGCAAAAGACCAGCAGCTCGCTGATCATTATTTTGGAGTTATTCATGAAAGGGTAGCTGATTTCATGAAAAATCTTGAAGTAGAAGCGCACAAGCTTGGTATTCCTCTGAAAACCAAGCACAATGAGGTTGCACCTAATCAGTTTGAATGTGCTCCTCAGTATGAAGAAGTCAATCTAAGTGTTGACCACAATCAGCTTTTGATGCATTTAATGGAGAAAGTTGCCCGCAAACACGATCTTACAGTACTTCTACATGAAAAACCATTCGCAAAAGTAAATGGTTCAGGGAAACATAACAATTGGGCACTTAGTACAGATAAAGGTGAAAATCTCTTATCACCTGGAAAAACACCTCACACTAATTTGAGGTTTCTGGCCTTTCTGGTTAATATTCTGAAAGCGCTTGATCAACATGCTGACCTGCTGCGAAGTTCAATTGCTTCTGCAGGAAACGACCTTCGCTTAGGTGCCCATGAAGCTCCTCCTGCAATAATTTCAGCCTTTATCGGATCTCAGCTTCATGATGTACTTGAAGAAATAATAAAGGTAAAAAAGGACTTAACCTCAAAATCAAAAAACGGGCAAGAAGAATTGAGCATTAATATTCCAAAGATCCCTGAGATTTTAATGGATAATACCGACAGAAACCGTACATCTCCTTTTGCCTTTACTGGTAACAAATTCGAATTCAGAGCTGTTGGTTCAGCTTTTAATTGCGCTTCGCCGATGATAGCTCTGAATCTGATGGTGGCTCAGCAACTGAAGGAATTTAAAACGGAAGTTGATGCTCTGATTAAATCTGGTAAAGAAAAAGACGAAGCTCTTTTTACAGTCATTAAACACTATATAAAAGATTCTGAAAAAATCCGTTTCGAAGGAAATAACTATAGTGAGGACTGGTTAATTGAGGCACAGAAAAGAGGCCTTTCAAATATTTCATCCACTCCCGAAGCATTGCGGGTGTTTACCGAAGAGAAGAATGTCTCACTTTTCTCTGATAATAACATATTGACAGAGAAAGAATTACAAGCGCGCAAAGACATCAGACTTGAACAATACATGCTTAAAATACAGATTGAGGCACGTATAATTGGCGATCTGGCTACTAACCATATTATTCCTGTTGCAATAGTGTATCAGAACAGGCTAATAGAAAACGTAAAAGGATTAAAAGAGGTTCTCGATAACCGCACATTTGTAAGGCTCTCAAACCATCAAACTCAAACAATTAAAGAAATTTCTGATCATATCATGGAAATTAAAACCAATGTTTTTGACATGATTGAAGAGCGAAAAAAAGCAAATATTATTGAAGATACGGAACAAAAAGCTATGGCTTACCATGATAATGTGCTGCCTTACTTCGAAATCATCAGGAAACACGTTGATGATCTGGAACTAATGGTAGATGATAAATTATGGCCATTGCCAAAATATCGCGAACTTTTATTCTTTTAATTGAAGGCGCCCTTAAGATACTGACGGGTTATATCGTTTTTGGGATTTTGAAAAATTTCATCAGCTGGCCCTTGCTCTATAATTTCTCCCATATACATAAAAACAACGTAATCTGCCAGACGTTGTGCCTGCTGAATAATGTGTGTAACGAGAATGACCGAATAATTCTGCTTTAATTCTGAAAATTTCTGTTCGATAGCCATGCTGGATATCGGATCGAGAGCAGAAGTAGGTTCATCTGCCAGAATAATCTCAGGATCCACTGAAAGACCACGAGCGAGACACAGACGCTGTTGTTGTCCAATACTCAAACTTGATGCCGGGTCACGAAGTCTGTCTTTAACCTCTTCCCAGAGATTAGCCTGTTTTAAATAATGCTCAACACGCTGTTTAAGAGCATGTTTATTGTGTCGCCCGCTAATACGTAATCCGAAAGCAATATTGTTGAAGATATTCATTGGAAGAGGATACGGACGCTGGGAGAGCAATCCCATTTTCTTTCTTATTTTTGTAATATCTCGTCGGGTATGAAGAATATCCTCATTATCAATCATAATGCTACCTGTCACCTTCATTTCAGGGTAAAGGTCGATCAGGCGGTTCATACTTTTCAATAAAGTAGTTTTACCACAACCCGAAGGTCCTAAGATTACTGTAATCTTTTTATCAGGAATATCAAGATTGATATTATTGAGAATGTGCTTTTTTCCGATATAAAGATTAAGATCTTTAATTGCTATTTTAGTAGTATCATTCACTAGAATTTGATTTTATGCTTGTGATACCGTTTTTCAAAAAATCGCACAAGTATACTGATTATCAGTATTATTACTGTTAATACTAATGCTGAAGCATATGCTCTGTTCTGAACTTCTGGTATTGGCGATGAAAGCTGAAAGAATATTGAAAGTGGTAATGTAGCAGCTGGTTGGTTGAGGGAAGTCGGTATATGATCAGTAAATCCAGCGGTAAATAAAACAGAAGCTGCATCGCCGATTGCCCTGCCAAATGATAGTAATACTGCAGTTACCATCCCGGAGAAGCATTGGCGGAAGAATATTCTGTAACTTATTTCAGATTGAGTAGATCCAAGTGAGTAACTTGCTTCAAGTAAGCCTCTTGGCACAACTTTCAGAGTTTCGTCCATGGCTCTGATCATAATCGGAATAATCAGTAAAGTAACTGTAATAATACCCGCCAGTAATGAAGTTCTCAGTCCAAGAAAAACCATTATTGTAAAGCCGAATGCACCATAAACGATTGAAGGTACTCCCCAAAGCAAATCAAGAAAAAACCGGATAGTGTTAACCAGTTTCTGCCGTTTAATCAAATGAACATTCATGTACAATGCTACCGGGAGGCCAATCAAAAAAGCAAGAACAGTTGCACCAACAGATAAATACAAAGATCCTGCAATTGCATTCAGTATTCCGCCTTCATTTCCAAAATAAAACCCGCCCTTTGGAGTTTGGGTGAGCATTTCTACTGACATCGACGGAAGACCTTTGTAAATTATACTTAAAACAATTAAAAGAAGTAGCAGCACAATAGTACTTGTTGAAAAGAACATCAACGCCCTGAAAAATGCCTCCTCAATAAATCTTATTTTTCTATCTGTCATTCTTCAATTTATATATTTACTTGATTGTTTTCTCAAGATGAGCAATTGTGTACCTCGATGCAAGGTTAAAAACAGTAACTATTACAAATAATACAAGAGCAGAAAGCATTAAAGCTGCGTCATAGTTTGGAATTGACATCATTTCCCCGTAGTTATTTGCAATTAAAGCCGGTAAGGGGTATCCTGCCTGAAAAAGTCCATGAGGAATCTGAATTACATTACCCACTACCATTAATACTGCAATTGTTTCGCCAAAAGCTCTAGAAACGCCTAATCCAAAAGCTGATATTATTCCTGGTACAGCCTTTTTTATAAGAACATATTTTATAGTCTGCCATTTACTTGCCCCTAGTGAAAGAGCAGCTTCACTCAACTCATCCGGTATAGAACGAAAAACTTCGATTAAAATATTCAGAATGAAAGGAATTATCATAACCGACAAAACCAGGGCTCCACTGATAATTGTGTACCCGCTTGTTTGCTTCCCCAACATTGGAGCTACTGTATTCGAAATAAAGGGGACTATGATGAGAATGCCCCAAACACCAAATATTACAGACGGAATTCCAGCCAGAATATCAATAACCGGATGCATGAACTTTAATACCCACTTTTTAGCGTATTGTGTCAGATGAATTGCAGTAAGCAAACATATTGGGGCTGAAATTAAAACTGAAATGAATGTTACCCAGAACGAACTCATAATAAAAGGCAACAATCCAAATTTGCCGGACATCGGGCGCCAATCTTTCGTAAACAAAAGGTTCCAGATGCTGTGATCATGGAAAAGCACTTTTGATTTATAATATAAACCAGCCCCAAGCAATACAGGCATTAACAATACAAAAACCAATCCGATAATCATCAGATAAACATGGATTTTGTTCCGTAATTGCCGTTTAATGGTGATAAAGCCCAATTCGATTAAATTAATTTTTGTTTAATTCCTTTTAATTTTTCATCGGAAAGTTCAACAAATCCAGCTTCTCTGGTATATTTCTGACCTTCAGTTAATACCCAGTTTAAAAAAGCAAGAAGCACAGGATTCTGAGGTTTGCCCTTTGTCACAAAATACAGCGATCTGGAAGGTGGCGAAGGATATTTACCTGTTTTGATAGCATTCATCAGTGTATCAAGACTTCCATAATAATTCTCTTCAGAATCTATTTTTCCATTATTGTTTAAATCAAGCGGTACAACTGCAATGTTTGAAAATGGCTTCCTCGTTCTCGAATCATAAGCATAAACAATATTATTGTATCCTATCGACCATTGATCCTTTTTTATGGCATCCGCCATTCCAGGATCACCGAAAACACCAACTCCTTTTAAAGCCTCCTGGTTCTTCCCTAGAAAAGAACCCCAGATTTCTCCTGCACCGCAAGCATCTGAACGTGTGAACACCCCAACTTTTTCACCTGCTGAAGAGTTGATAAGTTCATTCCATGTAATAGGTTTTCCGGATAAAAATATTTTTTCAAAATCTGATTTTTTCAGCCCTTTCTGCATCAGAATGTCAAGATATTTGTTGTTTTTATTAATTGTAGCAACAACAGCATCGCCAGCAACAACAACAGGAAAAGCGCCCTTAATAATTTCTTCCCTTCCAAGTTCCCGTGAAACCATGCCAATATCAACCATGCCTGATAAAACATCCGTGATACCTTTTCCTGCACCACCAGCCGAAATATCGATCCGCACACCCGGATGAAGTTTTTGATAGTCCTCTGCCCATTTTACAGCCAGCGGGTATAAAGCAAAAGCTCCTGAGATACTAATACTACCCTCTTCAGGACTTTTATTCTCAGAATTTGTAGTACTTTGATTTCCACATCCGCCCAGTAAAAGAGAAATTACAAGCAAAAATAAAAAAAAAGGGAAATTTGACTTCATCAAATATGACTATAATCCAGTTAATAAAAAACTCAGCATTCAATCATTAATTAACCAGAATCTGAGAAAATTCATAGGTGTTAACAAGATACAAAAATACAATTTGAGTTTGAAATTGCCGAATGAAAGCAATTTTTAGTAATATTTGTACCTTGCAATAGAAAATATCGTTAATATAAGTTCAATCTTTAGATTTACTTCATGATTTACAAGGTGTTCAATAAAAAGGTCTCAATCGCAATTATTTTTCTTTCAATTGCATTTCAGCTTAATGCACAGTTTTTAGTAAGAAACGTTAAAGATAGTTTAACCTTGAAAGAAGGTAAAGGTATCATTTTTTGCCTGCCAAAAACAAGTGTTGATGTTGAAATTATTGTTGAAAAGGAGATCTACGCCAAAGGCCCATATGCTGAATTTGCAAGAGAACTTCTTGGAACCAATGATGTTGTTAGCGAAAACAACGCCAAATATTCAATTAAAGAAATTATTATTTCTACTCATCCTGAACCTGATCCAGATCAGTTTTATGTGATTCGAAGAAAAAACTGCTTTTTTTCACAAGGGAAACTTAGCCAGATAAATCTCACAAGCGGAGGGTATATTAAAGCTATAAATCTTGAAAATGAAAATGCTCCTGTAAGCAATTTTCCGGCAGTTATTAGTTTTAGTCCAGATCATTTGATTCCGGGACAGGAATCACCGGAACATTTCACGTATCAATTAAATAATGGACTTATTGATCCTCCAAAAGAGGTGTTTCAGATTGCCGATTCAAATGGGAATGTATTGCCTTTTAACCTTCCCTTATCCAATGTTAAAAAGGAGCAATCCTTAGAAGAAACTGCAAAAGGGGCAGCTAAAGATCTTGCTCAGATTCGCGATAATCGGAATAAACTTCTTAGTGGTTATCAGGAAACCAATTATGAGAAAGGAACTCTGGAATTGATGACAAGCCAACTTAAAACAATGGAAGACAAGATCTTAACCCTATTTAGAGGCACATTAAGAGTTGAAAAATTATCCTACAAGTATAGTATTTCCCCCTCAAAAACAGATTCTCTTTCAAACCCATTATGTTATTTCTCTTCAAAAAATGGCATTTCTGAGTCGGCAAATAGTAATAATGAAGCTATTCGTTTAAAATTTAACAAACTTCATCCAACCGAGATTATTGATACAATTGTTTCGAAGAAAAAATCAAAAAATGCAAATAAAGGAATCCCATACAGAATTTCTTCTGATACCGAATGTCAACTTTTTGCCGGGAATAAAGTGATTTTCATTACAAAACTGCTTATCGCTCAATATGGAAGAATAGGCCGCTTACCTGAGAATGTAAAAAGTGTTGAGTTCTTTCCGGAAAGCGGAGGGATAAAGCGGATGGTGATAAAATAACAAAAGAGGCTATTTCCAGATTAGAAATAGCCTCTTTTACTTTTATTTTGAATTTGTTAACTGTTCATAGAAATGAGGAATTCCTCGTTTGATTGAGTATATTTCATCTTTTCCTTAATAAATTCCATTGCTTCAATCGGATTCATATCAGCAAGATGATTGCGAAGAATCCAGATACGCTGAAGAGCTTCTTTATCAAGCAGGAGATCTTCGCGGCGTGTTGAAGATGCAACGATGTCAACAGCAGGCCAGATACGTTTGTTAGAAAGCTTACGATCGAGCTGAAGTTCCATATTTCCTGTACCCTTAAACTCCTCAAAGATAACTTCATCCATTCTGGAACCTGTATCAATAAGTGCAGTAGCGATTACTGTAAGTGAACCACCGTGTTCGATATTACGGGCAGCACCAAAGAAACGTTTTGGTTTATGAAGCGCATTTGCCTCCACCCCACCCGAAAGAACTTTGCCGGAAGCAGGTGCAACAGTATTGTAGGCTCTTGCAAGACGTGTGATAGAATCAAGTAGGATAACAACATCATGGCCACATTCAACAAGTCGTTTGGCTTTTTCGAGAACGATATTAGAAATCCGAACGTGTCTTTCAGCAGGCTCATCGAAAGTAGAAGCAATAACTTCAGCTCTAACGCTACGTTCCATATCTGTAACTTCCTCAGGACGCTCATCAATCAGAAGAACAATGAGGTAAACCTCAGGATGATTGTAAGCTATAGCATTGGCTACCTCCTTTAGTAAAACAGTCTTACCTGTTTTTGGTTGTGCAACAATTAAACCACGCTGACCCTTACCAATAGGTGTAAACATATCAATAATACGGGTATTAATCGAAGATGCAGTGCCTCCTGATAAGTTAAATTTCGTGTCTGGGAACAATGGAGTCAGAAAATCGAAAGGAACTCTGTCGCGAACTTCTTCAGGTCTGCGACCATTAATCAGGTCAACCTTGATAAGTGGGAAATATTTTTCGCCTTCACGCGGCATACGAATACTGCCACGAACAGTATCACCCGTTTTTAGACTGAACAGTTTTATCTGCGATTGTGAAACATATACGTCATCTGGTGAGCTGAGGTAGTTATAATCAGAAGATCTTAAAAAACCATAGCCATCAGGCATAATTTCAAGCACACCTTCTGCGCTTACAATGCCATCGAGTTCCATCACCAGGTCTTCCCTTGGTTTCACATCAGGATTCTTACGGAAGTTATTATCTTTCAACATCTTCCGATATTCGTGTCGAGGAATCCAACCATTTTGTTCCTTCCCGGGAGATTCAGCTGGCTGAACGTCTCCTCCATTGGGTTCTGTTGAAGTCTCCTCTTGTTTTTCATCAATAACTTGACTATCCTCCACAATTTTATTCTCTGATTCCTCTTCGAAAACCGGTTGCACTTCATCAAAAAGATTTACATCTTCCTGTTTTACTATTGCAACAGTTTTTTCCCTGAAACCTGGTTTAGCTTTAAAACCTGGCTTTTCCTTGAAACCTGGCTTATTTTTAAAGGAAAGTTTTTCTGAAATTTCAGGCTTATCTATAATAATTGGACCTTCTTCAATAGCCGGACTATCAGGAATAATTGGGGGTTCAGGAGTTTCCTTAGGAATGAGCGGACCGCCATTTAATTGTTTTAGGCTGTCGGGGTTGAGTTGCTGCCGTGGTCGACGCGCACGGTTCGACATTTTTTTTGCAGGCCGGTCGCCACGTTCAACACGTTCAGCACGCTCTGCCTCTTTTACAGGAGCTGGTGGATTAGCGGCCTGATGATCTAAAATGGTATAAATTAGTTCTTGTTTGCTTAATCTGTCGAACTTCTTTAAATCCAACTCTTTAGCAATGTCTTTTAACTCTGTCAGGAGTTTTTCATTCAATGTTTGAATGTCGTACATGAAAAATATTATTTGTTAATCTGGTGTTTTGGGAAATAAACAATAAGTGTTGAATTAAAGCCTGAATGGCATATATCAAATCTCGAAAAAAATATGAAAGGGTGATTTGAATCGGGAAAAAACAAAAAGGTTAATAAATCCCACTGCAAATGTATACATATACTTAGCACAATGCAAGTTTTACAACTTATTATTTAAACTTTCAAACTGATTACTTTTAGTTTTTTACCTTTGCAAAAAAATAATATTATGATTCAAAGAATTCAAAGTGTTTATCTCGGCTTGATTGCCCTGGCTTCTATTGCTTTGTTTATGCTACCTCTTGCTACATATAGTACTGACCTTGCCTATTTAAAATTCGATATCAGAGGAATGCATCATATATCACCCGACCCCGTAAATTATTTCAGCAATTTAATTTTCATGCTGCCTTTTGTTTTGAATATTGCTATAATGGCACTTGCATTCTGGGCGCTTTTTTCTTACCAGGACCGCAAAGCCCAGATGAAATTGGTTCGCTTTGGGGGTATTGTTAACATACTGTTTATCATAGTGTTATTTTCCTACACAACATTTTTCTTTGAGAAAACACTTAAGGTTACAACAGAATATGAATATGGCATTTTACTTCCTGTTCTTTCAATGCTTTTCTTTACCCTTGCATTCAGAGCTATTAAAAAAGATGACATGAAGGTTAAAGCAGCCGATCGCCTTAGGTAATTTTAATAAGCTGCCATCCCTCCTCTTTTCAATTCCCTGATTTCCATTTCCTGAATCTCGTTTCTATCTATAGTAAACCGGATAAGAGTTATTAGCTGATGCCAGCCACTTTTGCCAGCTGCTCCGGGATTTACATGCAGAAGTGAATGTTTTTTATCATAAATAACTTTGAGAATATGTGAATGGCCTGTGATGAAAAGGTCTGGATTGTGCTGTTTTAGCAGATTAGTTGCCTGTGGTGTATAATGTCCCGGATATCCTCCAATATGCATCATCATCACTTTCATGTCTTCACAATCAAATATCAGTATTTCAGGGCACTGCATTCTAATTTCATGTCCGTCAATATTTCCGTAAACAGCTCTTAGTGGTTTAAATGCCTGCAATTTTGATACAACGTCAAGATTACCAATATCTCCGGCATGCCAGATTTCATCAACATCTTTAAAAAAAACAGGAATCTCGGGGTGAAAGAATGTGTGAGTATCTGAAAGCAGACCGATTTTTGTCATTACGGCTCAACTAAATTGGTCTCAGTTCAGAAGCAGGAATCCAACCTACACTACCGTTTGAAATCGTTATTTTTAGCCATGTTCCAAGGTTATCGCTTATCACCACTTTTGTCCCTTCGTGCAAAACAAACAGATCGACACTACTTTCAGAGGGTGAGCTTTTTACAGTTATAGCAGCAGAAAAAATAATTGCTTCCTTTTGATTTACAAGTAACTGGTAATTTTTTATAGCAATTGTCATTGCAAAGCCTGTTGAAATGAGTAAAAAGATGGCCAGCCAGAATGAAATAATTCTAAAGTTTTGCCTGCGGGAATAAAGGTAAAGCCCAGACATGACAAAGAATAGTGAGAATAACACTAAAACAAGCTTTGCCCACTGATCAACGGAAAATACATTTTTAACAGCTTTCCAGTATCTTATGTAAAATAATTCAGGAAGAACTTCAATTTTGTCGACAATTTTGCTGTTAGCTACTTTAATGTTAAAGACAATGTCCTCATCTCCCGGATTTATTTTCTTAGCTTTCTCATAGTTAAGAATAGCCTCAGGTAATTTATTTAATTTGAAATATGAATTTCCCAGGTTGTAATAAACTTCCACAGATCCAACTCCGGAGGCAATAACTTTCTCGTAAGCTTCTGCAGCTTTTGCATATTTACCTTCTTTAAAATCATTATTTGCGCTGCTAATAATTTCTGACTGTTCACTTGCTCCTGCATAAGTGAAAGGGATAAAAACCAATAATATCAACAATATCCTTTTCATATTACCTGAGTTCTTTTTCTGATTTAGAAATTACATTCAAAGTTTGTTCATAAAGCTTGTCCATTTTTTCATCCTTAGTTCCTGGTGCAAAACGGGCAAATTCACAACTGTTTAATATTTCTCTGAAATCATCGATCACATTCGTACTGATATTTCTTTTTTCCAATACTTCACACACTAAATCCATCGATAGGCTTGCTCTTGGAATACTAAATTTATCTGACAAGTAGCCCCAAATTGCCTGAGAAATTTCCTCATAAAAAGGTTCCTCATTCTTTGCCTGTAAGTAGGTATATGCTGACTTCAGACGTTTTTTTGCTACTGCAGTTGCCTTCTTATGCTTCATCAGACTAACATCGCTACGAAGTTTCAGTTGTTTTTGCCAAACAAATAAAACAATAATGAATAAAAGCAATGGCAATAGAAATAATATCCAGAACAATAGTGAATTAAAAAAGAAATATCCAAGAGGTGCTAACGATGCACCATTTGTTTTAATATAGCGAATATCACTTCCAAGATACTTAATATCTTCCTTATCGACAGAACCATAAGAGATCGAAGATCCTCCGGAGCCCTTTTGAACTTCTATATTAAATTCAGGGGTGCTGACAGTCTGGAATGCCTTTTTTGCTAAGTCAAAATAGGGAAGCAGAATTGGTTTTAATTCATATTTCCCGGGATTTCTGGGAATAATAAGGTATTCAAATGAACGGGAACCGCTTACTCCATTTGCTGTTGCAGCTATATTATTTGTAATCTTTGGATCATAAACTTCAAAATCGGGAGGGAAATTAACATTCAGTTTATCAATTAATTCCAGGTTTCCTGATCCGGAAACTGTTACTTTTAAACTTACTGCCTCGTTTGCCTTTAGGACATTTTTGTCAATTGAAGCCTTAATGCTGAAAGAGCCGACAGCACCGTTGAAATCCTGAGGCTGACCATTTTCAGGCAGAGGTTTAATTTTAATTGTAACTGGCTGGGATTTAACGTCTTTTTTAACATTCTGAACTGAGTTGTTAAAAAACGGATCGTTAAAGAAATTGTCAAAAAACGGATCGCCTGTTTTACGTTTGTTCTGAGAACGCATCTGAACAATCGATGTAACATTCATCGGATCTATAGTGAGTGTTCCACTTTTCTGCGCGAATAAAATTGTCTTTTTTAATTCAGCAACCTGGTAAACAGAACCATTAAAGGTTTCTCGCTGAAGACTTATCTGGCCCGGCATTTTTATTTCACTGGACCAAAAACCTGTAAATGCAGGGAATTTTATATCCTCAAATCCAACAAGACTAACTTTTGAATATATTTTGAAAGTAACCAGAATTTGCTCACCCTGAAAGGCTTCGCTCTTATTAAGAATTGCCCTGACGAAAAGATCACTGCTCCCAATACCTGTAGCTTGCTGAGTTTGTCCTCCCTGGTTTCCACCCTGATTCCCATTTTGCTGCCGGTTACTCTGTTGTTGGTGCGCTCCCTGACCTTTTACAACCTGAATAGAGATCGGATTCGATTTAAACGATTTTCCGTTTATTGATACTGAAGCAGCATCAACTGAAAATGTTCCTTCCTTATCTGCCTGAAGAATGTAAGTGTAGGTATAACTTACCGATTGAGTCATTGACCCATTAATAATCTGGACATTCGTACTGCTTGACTGTCCTGGTCCTGAAAGTACAGTGAACCCTTTAAACGATGGACCTCTGAATCCAGTGCCCTGATCATTTAAACTATAAACGACTCTGAATTGCTCTCCCACTCCTACTACTCCCGGGGCAGAGCCAAAAAATTTCACATCCTGAGAAAATCCCGGTACTGAAACAAGAAGTAATGCCAGAAATAAAAATACAAGATGTGATACAATAATTAATTTACCCTTCATCATACTATCCAACAATTATTAACAATGACAAAAATATCTAAAATCACCAGTCTTTTTCAATAGTTACTTTTACTGCCTTAGCATTTTGTTTTTTTAATTTCTCTAAGGTGTTTTTCTCATTATTTTTTAGTGCTTCCATCATTTTTTCAGCATCAGCCTTAGAAATTTGTTGCTTTTGCTGCTTTTGCTGTTGTTCTTTCTGCTCTTTCTGCTGCTGTTGTTGCTGCTGATCCTTTTGCTGTTGTTTTTTGTCGTCCTTTTTATCCCCTTGTTTCTGTTGCTGCTGTTGTTGCTGCTGTTGCAGCTTTTTCATTGCATAAGCCAGGTTATATCGCGTATCCTGGTCGGTCGGATTATTTCTTAATGCATTTTTATATGCCTGAATACTTTCAGGATATTTTTTAGCCTCAAGTAATGAATTTCCAAGGTTATGATAAACTTTAGCCCTGGAATTTTTGTCCATTTCAGAGGTATTTACATTTGATAATGCCTTGACTGCCTCTTCAGCATTTTTCTGCTTATACAGGGAAGTTCCAAGATTATATTGAGCTCTTCCGGATGAGGGATTTTTGCTTAAGGCCTTCCTATAGTCTATTTCTGCATCTTTATAATTTCCTTTTTCATAGGATTTATTTCCTTTTCGGACAAACTGCCGCTCGGTTTGCCCATTTGCTATTAAAGAGGCAAAAACCAGGATTATTGCGAATAGTTTTAATAAAATTCTCATAATAAAATCATTAATTAAATAATTTTATTTTACTCAGCCACTTATTTCTGCGTTCCAGTAAAAGTGGTTCTAAAATGAGCAAAATAAAAGTAATCATTAAAAAATACTGAAAACGATCTTCAAAGTCAGAAAATACTTTGGCTTCAAATTCAGTTTTCTGCAAGCTGTTTATTTCAGTAAAAATTTTATCCAAACTGCTTTGAGTATTATTTGCCCTAACATAAGCACCTTTTCCAGCTGAGGCAATTTGTTGCAATGTATTATCATCAAGCTTTGTAACTACAATATTTCCTGCATTATCTGTTTTAAAACCTGCAGGAAGGCCATTTCTGAAAGTCGGTATTGGGGCACCCTCCGGCAACCCCATTCCTACAGCAAAAACCTGTATTCCTTTCTCTGCAGCTGTTTTTGCAGCTGAAACCGGATCATCTTCAAAGTTCTCACCATCCGTTATCAGAATTATGGCCTTGCTATGTTTATTCTCTTCAAAGGAACTTACTGCCATATTAATTGCTTCTCCAATTGCAGTACCCTGGGTAGGAATTATATCTGGAGTAATCGTAGATAAAAACATTTTAGCTGCAGCATAATCAGTTGTAATTGGTAATTGCACATAGGACTTACCAGCGAAAACAATAATTCCTATCCTGTCATTTTTAAGCTCATCAATCATTTTTCCTATTGCATTCTTTGCTCTGCTAAGGCGGTCCGGTTGAATATCCTGAGCCAACATGCTATTTGAAACATCCAGGCAAATGAAAAGGTCTATTCCTTTACGCTCTCCCTTCTCAAGTTTTGATCCAAGCTGAGGCGATGAAATACCAATTATCAATGCACTTAGCGCTATTAAGATTAATATAAACTTAAGATATTGCCTTCCTCTTGAAAGATCAGGCAATAGAACACTGAAAACTTTAGGGTCACCAAGCTTTAAAAGATTTTTCCGCTTGCTTCGCATAAGCAATACAAAAAGCAGAAATAATACCGGAAGAGCAAAAAGGAAGTAAAGGAAAAACGGATATGCAAATCTGAACATAATTATAACAATTTAAGGTGTAGTTCTTAACAAAGTATTCCTAAGAATAACCTCAAGCAATAGTAGTCCAAGTGCAATTAATGCAATTACAAGGAATTCCTCATGCTTTTTCCTGAATTCAAGAACATCAATCTTGGATTTCTCCAACTTGTCGATCTCCTTATAGATTGTTTCAAGCTTTTTATTATTTGTCGCTCTGAAATATTCACCCCCAGTCATTAAGGCAATTTTCTGCAGAAGAGGCTCATCAATTTTAACATCAACATTCTGGTACTGAATGCCAAAAGGAGTTTTAAACGGATAGGGAGCCATTCCCAGAGTACCAACACCAACAGTGTAAACCCGGACTTTATATAATTTCGCAATTTCAGCAGCAGATAAAGGATCGATTGACCCCATATTATTGATACCATCTGTCAGCAGAATTATCACCTTGCTAAAAGCTTTGCTCTCCTTTAGCCTTGTAACTGCCGTGGCGAGTCCGTCTCCAATAGCTGTACCATCTTCAATCATACCACTCTCTATTTTCTCCATCAGGTTATTTAAAACCGTATGATCCGTGGTAATCGGGCATTGCGTGAAACTTTCTCCACTAAAAACAACCAGGCCAATTCTATCATTCGGACGACCATTTATAAAGCCAACAGCTTCCTTCTTAGCAGCTCCCAGACGGTTGGGTTTAAAATCTTCTGCAAGCATACTGCCACTTATGTCCTGAGCTATTATTATATCAATCCCCTCAACATTCACATCCCTCCTGCTTGAACTCGACTGAGGCCTTGCAAGAGCAATAATTAGTGCACTAATTGTAAGTAATCTCAGGATAAACAATAAATGCAAAAAGCTCTCCTTAATTGATTTTCCAGCTTTCTCAAAGCCTTCAAAAGTAGAAACCTGAAGTTCTGCCTGAGACTTTCTGTGCTTAAACCAATACCAGATTATCATTAACGGAATGGTAATGAACAGCAGGAAGAACTTAGGACTGGCAAATTCAATTCCGCTTATCATAGTTCAGTGGTCGTTAGTTTGACAAATTCAACAGACTTTTTCAGGCTAATATCATGTTCATCAGGCAAAGGGTTTGCTTTTGCAAATTTCACCAGATCTGATAAAACAAATATATCACTCAGAGCACTTCTGGCTTCATTGGGTACTTTATTGTACTTTAATGAACTTAATATTTCGTCGCTTGTCATCTCCATGGCCATTATCTGGTACTTACGTTCAATATAGATACGGATAATATCTGTTAATGCAGTATGGTACTCCTTTACACGCCCTGATTGCCATAACTTGGCCATTCTCAGCTTTTCCAAATCTTCAAGCGCTGCAACATGAGGCGGAAGTTCGGGTTTGGCAGAGAACATCAACAAAGGTTTATCTTTTTTCTTCCTTATAAAATAGTAAACAATAAAACTAATTATGGCAATTACTCCTAATCCACCAAGAATCCAGGGTAGCATTTCACGAAAAGTTATCGGAATTCCCAGAGGGCCCTTACTATCCTTAAATGCCCGGGTTGTGTCAACCTGAATGGTTTGCACATTCAGCATCAACGATTCTGTTTGTGCAATTATTGATGAGCTGTCTCTGGATTCACTGTTGTAAAAGGGGATGAAGGGAAGCACGTGTATACCAGAATCAAATGAAGTTATCCTGACACGTTGAATCAAATCCAGCATTTTTTTATCAGTGGAAAAGACAGTATCAATTTTGCTTTTACTAACGACCTCAACACCAGCAGCGATTGAATCTCCAATTAAGGGCCAAACAATTTTTTTGCCTGAAGCAATCGAAACCGAAAGTTTCAAATCAACCTGCTGACCAATTAAAATCGATGAAGTATCAAGATTCGCTTTGACCTTGACTTCCTGAGCAGAAACCGAATAAAAAACAGCAAGTAAAAAACCTAAAATTGTTGCTAAAAAAGTGTGTTTCATATTAATATCTTGCTCCTCTTTTCTTAAAAAGATTTAAAAGCGGTCGTACATAATCCTGCTCGGTAGAAATATGGGCAACATCTACACCTGAATGCGAAAATACATCGTTTAAATACTTCTCCTTTTGTAAAGCCCACTGTTTATAGCTATTTCGAAATGAAGCACTCGAAGTATCAGCCCACCTTACAGCGCCTGTTTCTGCATTCTTTATTTTCATCATACCCATTGCAGGAAGGTCGAATTCCTTTAAATCATAAACTCTTAATGCAATGAGATCATGCTTTTTATTTGCAATTTTTATTGCATCATCAAATCCTTTATCCAGAAAATCGGAAATAAGAAAAGCTGTTGAGCGTTTCTTGATAACGTTTGTCAGATATCGTAAAGCATTCGCGATATCAGTTTCCTTATTAGAAGGTTTAAAGTCTATCAACTCTCTAATAATGCGTAAGATATGAGTTGTTCCTTTTTTAGGCGGAATAAATTTCTCTATCTGTCCTGAAAAAAATATTACCCCTACTTTATCATTATTCTGAATAGCTGAGAAAGCCAATACTGCAGCAATTTCTGTAATCATTTCTGCCTTCAGCTGCTTCTGGGTTCCGAATTCATTAGAACCACTAACGTCGATCAGAAGCATAACTGTCATTTCCCGTTCTTCTTCAAACACCTTTATAAATGGGTGGTTGAATCTGGCAGTAACATTCCAGTCAATGGACCTGATGTCATCTCCAAATTGATATTCCCTGACTTCACTGAAAGCCATCCCCTTCCCTTTAAAGACAGAATGGTATTGGCCGGAGAATATCTGTTTCGACATTCCTCTCGACTTTATCTCAATTTTCCGAACCTTCTTAAAAAGCTCGCTGGCGTCCATTGCGTAAATTATTATTAAATATTTTTTTGAAGAACTACTATTATTAAACTTCTGAGTTAACAGAGCTACCAAAATCAACTATTTACTATGGAACCTCCACAGTATTTAGAATCTCATTAATAATTTCTTCGGTAGTAATATTCTCTGCTTCAGCCTCATAGGTTAAACCAATACGATGACGAAGTACATCATGACAAATAGCCCTTACATCTTCAGGAATAACATAACCACGACGTTTGATAAAAGCATAAGCCTTTGCAGCAAGAGCAAGATAAATGCTCGCACGTGGAGAAGCACCGTAGGAAATCAGAGATTTGAATTTGCCGAGTTTATAATCCTCCGGAAAACGGGTTGCAAAAACAATATCCGTGATATAGGTTTCGATTTTCTCATCCACATAAACTTCTCTCACAACATCTCTGGCTGCAATAATATCCTCAGTCTTTAAAATTGTGCTTGTATTTGGGTACTCATTTTTGGCATTCTGCCTTAAAATAAGTTTTTCTTCCTCTTTGGTTGGATAGGTGATAATAATTTTTAGCATAAACCTGTCGATCTGGGCCTCAGGTAAGGGATATGTACCTTCCTGTTCAATGGGGTTTTGTGTAGCCATAACCAGAAATGGCTCAGGAAGTTTATAGGTGGAATCTCCAATTGTTACCTGTCTTTCCTGCATAGCTTCAAGCAAAGCACTCTGCACCTTTGCCGGTGAACGGTTTATTTCATCAGCCAGAATAAAGTTCGCAAAAATTGGCCCTTTCCTGACATTGAATTCCTCCTTCTTCTGGCTATAAATCAGCGTACCAACAAGGTCGGCTGGCAGCAAATCCGGTGTAAACTGAATCCTGCTGAATTTAGCCTGGATAATATTCGCCAAAGATTTGATTGCCAAGGTTTTTGCTAAACCAGGCACACCTTCAAGCAGAATATGTCCATTAGATAATAATCCAATGAGCAACCTCTCAATCATTTGTTTCTGTCCGATGATCACTTTCTGCATTTCCATAGTGACCATATCTACAAACGCACTTTCGCGTTGTATCTTCTCATTCAGAGATTTAATATCAGTTTCTAACATAGTTCAATCAATTTTGGGCAAATATAACGAAAGCAGTTATCATTGAGTTGTGGCTGCAAAGTTAAAAAGTGTTAATCATGGTGTTAAAAGATGTTAATGAACTGTTTGACTCTAACTATTGCTATTTGTAATAAAAACATTTTTGATATGTATCTTGAAAGATTTACGCTTTATTATTAACTTAATATCAACATCTTATATAAAATTTAAAATTCTAAATACGCTCCTTCTAACGAAGTTTGTAAAAAAGCAATTCTATTTCACAATTCCCGGGCAACTTTAAGGCTTATCCTATGTCTTGAAGTTCAATTAGCCATCATAAACAAACTCAGGAAATTTTATGAAAAGCATAGATACCTTAAAAAAAGGAAAAGGTGTCAAACATATACCCATTTCATATATAATTGCATTTCATTCGATACTTATTTCAATTACAATATTTCTCTACTGGTTTTATACTTCATCAA
The DNA here is from genome assembly GCA_903923925.1 of uncultured Bacteroidales bacterium. Lineage (GTDB taxonomy): Bacteria > Bacteroidota > Bacteroidia > Bacteroidales > CAIXZF01 > CAIXZF01. The sequence continues at coordinate 634,745 of CAIXZF010000035.1, read as the reverse complement.
CAAAGATCAATGCTCAGACTGGGTTGCAGGTCGATGAAATAAGTTTGCCTATGCGGCAAATCAGAAACTCCGATTACAACTTTATCAAACCTCTCAGACTTACAGATATTCCAAAGGAATCCAGTTATTTTCAGAGTTTAAAAAGTGACATTAATATGCTTATTTTTGAAAAGCAAAAATCCGGAGAAGTCAATAAAGTATCTGTTTATTTCAGAATTATGAACGATGGTAGCTGGTTCTGCATAAATAATGAGAATCATTTTCGTGCCGGCAGTTTATTAAAGGTACCAATAATGATATATTATTTGAAACAGGCAGAATCGCATCCATCAATATTAACAAAAAAAATGAGGTACTCTTTATCAGATAGAGTCGTTCCTGATATGACTTTTAAAGAGGAATCAATAAAACCTGGTGTAGATTATACTATTAAAGAACTGATTAGCAGCATGATCATGTTTTCTGATAATTACGCTACTTCATTGCTTAACAGAGATATGAATACCGATGAATTTTTCAAGGTTTTTACGGATCTTGGTATCGTGAAGCCTCAACTCTCTGATATTAATTATTCTATTTCAGCGACAGACTATTCGAAATTTTTCAGGGTATTATACAGTGCTACTTACTTAAATGCGGAATCTTCAGAATTTGCGCTTACAGTTTTATCAAATTCCTCCTTTAAAGAAGGAATTCTTAAAACACTTCCTGAGAATCTGGTTGTAGCACACAAATTCGGGGAAGTAAGCGATATTACAAATTCGGAATTATCAGAGTGTGCTATTGTTTATTTGGGAGATCATCCCTATCTGTTATCTGTTATGATTAGTGGAAACGATTTACATCGGGAGGCAATTGTAATGAGCGAAATCTCAGCCTTAGTCTACAAAAATCTCAAAGAATAATTCATTAAATTTTCTACGTTTAAATTTTTCATTTTCGCAAAAATCACTTAGGTTTGATTTGTTGATTTTTGTATTTTTGCATTCCTATAATCAATTAAAAATCATTACTTTACATTTTCTATATGAAAAAAACTCCGATAAACTACGAAATCGTTTTGCAAAAGATTGAAGAGAGTAAGCTGCCAAGTGTAGGCAGAGCCAGCATCAGGGAAATTAAACGTCTGATCGATAATATTGAAAACGCCAGTGGTGAAAAGTTCATTCGTATGGAAATGGGAGTTCCGGGGCTTCCACCAACTCAGGTTGGAATTGAAGCAGAAATTGCTGCATTAAGAGCAGGAGTGGCTGCCATTTATCCAGATATTGATGGAATTGCGCCTTTAAAAGCAGAAGTTTCAAAATTTGCTAAAATGTTCCTGAACATAGATGTTAATCCATCGGGTTGCATTCCAACAGTTGGAAGTATGCAGGGAAGTTTTGCATCTTTTCTTACCTGTAACAGAATGTATAAGGAAAAAGACACAACCTTATTTATTGATCCTGGATTCCCTGTACACAAACAGCAGCATACACTTCTGGGCCTTAACTACGAAACTTTTGATGTATACAATTACAGAGGAGAAAAACTGAGAGAAAAATTAGAAGCCGTACTTTCAAAAGGGAACATATCCTGTCTTCTTTATTCAAACCCCAATAACCCCTCATGGATTTGTTTTACTGAAAGTGAATTGAAAATAATTGCTGAATTGGCTGACAGATATAACGTTATTGTAATGGAAGACCTTGCATATTTTGCTATGGACTTCAGGAAAGATTATTCAATACCCGGAGAACCTCCCTACCAGCCAACGATTGCTCATTATACTGATAACTACATTTTAATGATTTCCAGTTCTAAGGCATTTAGTTATGCCGGGCAGAGAATTGGTATGATGATAATTTCAGACGCATTATTTAACAGATCAGCTCCTGATTTGAAACGGTTCTATAATTCCGATTTATTTGGCAGAGCGATGATTTTCGGCACAATTTATCCCTTGAGTTCAGGAACCTCACATTCTGCACAATTTGCATTATTAGGAATATTGAAAGCCGCGAATGAAGGAAAATTAGATTTTGTTAAGGAGGTTAAAGACTACGGTGAAAAGGCAAAAATAATGAAGAAACTCTTCCTCGAAAATGGATTCAGCATTGTTTATGATAAAGATGATGGGGAACCAATTGCAGATGGTTTTTATTTTACTATTTCCTACCCCGGCTTTTCAGGAGAAGAATTAATTGAAGAATTTATTTTCTATGGAATTAGTGCGATTTCGTTGTCAATAACCGGTAGTAGCAGAAGCGAAGGATTAAGAGCCTGTGTATCACTGGTTAAACGTGAACAATTCCCTGATCTGGAATACAGACTTAAACAATTCCATGAAAATCATCCTTTCTAATAAGGTTAACAGATAACACTAGTCAGCACATTTAACAAAATTACAAATGGCCCTCAGATAATATTATTTGAAGGCCATTTCATTTTTTGGCTTATATGATCTATTTGAACATAAGATATCTAATTTTACTATTTAAACTCGTTTTAAATTTCGGATTGCACTTTGATTTTAGACCATCTGAATGGGTTAATTTTCTTACCTTCGCCCTGATAAATAATAGATTATCAATCACTCATTATTACTGGAGTTATGGCTAAAGTGAAAGGCTCAATTGTAATTGACATCGAAAAATGTAAGGGTTGTGAGGTATGTATACCTGCCTGCCCTGAAGAAGTAATTGCTATCGCACAGCAAGTAAACGGCAAAGGATACAAGTATGCACAACCTGTAACAGACGATTGTACTGGCTGTACAAATTGTGCCGTTGTTTGCCCGGATGGCGTAATCACTGTTTACAGAATGAAAGTAACTGAATAATACTCAAAATACACAGGCGAAATGAAAGAGCTGAGATTAATGAAAGGCAATGAGGCCATCTCCGAAGCGGCAATCCGCGATGGCTGTGACGGGTACTTCGGGTATCCAATCACTCCACAATCGGAGATTCTCGAATACCTGATGGCTGAAAGACCTTATGAAAAAACAGGAATGATTGTATTGCAGGCCGAAAGTGAAGTCGCATCAATTAATATGGTATATGGTGGTGCAGCTTGCGGTAAAAAAGTATTTACATCATCATCAAGTCCGGGCATCAGTCTGATGCAGGAAGGCTTATCGTATATGGCAGGTGCTGAATTACCTGCAGTTATAGTAAATGTTGTACGTGGAGGCCCCGGGCTTGGAACAATTCAGCCTTCTCAGGCAGATTATTTCCAAAGTGTTAAGGGTGGGGGGCATGGTGATTATAAGTTGATCACATTAGCTCCTGCTTCAGTTCAGGAAATGTATGATTTTGTCGGACTTGGATTCGAGATAGCATTCAGATACCGGAACCCTGTTCTTATCCTTAGCGACGGAGCTATTGGGCAGATGATGGAAAAAGTATATCTTACTGAACAGAAGACCAGACTTACTAATGAAGAAATCAGGGAAAAGTACCCTTGGGCAACATTAGGTAAAGTTCCTGGAAAACATAGAAATATTATTACTTCTCTTGAGCTGGAATCAGCAAAACAGGAAAAAGTTAATATCAGAATTCAGGCAAAATACCGGGAAGTTGAAAAGAACGAAGTCCGCTACGAAGAAATTCTGACAGAAGATGCAGAATATATTTTCGTGGCGTATGGAACCAGCAGCCGTATCTGTCAGAAATCAATTGAACTTGGTCGTGCTAAAGGAATGAAAATAGGACTTTTCAGACCAATAACACTATATCCTTTCCCATCAGAAAGAATAAATGAACTAGCAGGAAAATGTAAAGGCATGCTTTCAGTTGAAATGAGCGCTGGCCAGATGGTTGAAGACGTTAAACTTGCTGTAGAAGGAAAAACAAAAGTTGCACATTTCGGTCGTTTAGGTGGAATTATCCCTTCTCCGGTTGAGGTAATTAATGCAATCGAAGAAAAACTCATGGGAGGAAAGTAAAATGGCAAACATCACAGACGAAGATATCCGTAAACCTGAAAATCTGGTTTATTCAAGGACAAAGGTTCTTACAGAAAATATAATGAGCTATTGCCCGGGTTGCGGCCATGGCACAGCTCACCGGATTATTGCAGAAGTAATAGAAGAAATGGGAATTCAGGATAAAACTGTCGGGATTGCTCCGGTAGGTTGTTCTGTTTTAGCATACAACTTCTTTGACCTTGACATGCAACAGGCACCTCATGGTAGAGCACCTGCTGTTGGAACAGCGGTTAAACGACTCCTCCCGGATCATTTTGTATTTACGTATCAGGGAGATGGAGACTTGGCTGCCATTGGTACTGCTGAAACCATACATGCCTGCAACCGTGGAGAGAATATTACGATGATTTTCATTAACAATGGAATTTACGGCATGACTGGTGGGCAAATGGCTCCAACTACCTTACCTGGTATGAAATCATCCACTTCACCATATGGTCGCGATGTAGCGACTATGGGTAACCCATTGAAAATCACAGAACTCTTAGCTCAACTACCTGGAACAATTTATGTTGCACGGCATGCTGTACATACACCTGCAGCTGTAAGAAAAGCAAAAAAAGCCGTTCGTAAAGCTTTTGAAAACCAAAAACTTAATAAAGGGACTTCTTTTGTTGAAATCGTTTCTAACTGTAATTCAGGTTGGAAGATGACACCTAATCAATCCAACAAGTGGATGGTAGATCATATGTTCCCTTATTATCCAATGGGAGAAATTAAGGATACGGTTGGGAAGGAATAGGCGGTAGGCAGGAGGCAGGAGGCAGGAGGCAGGAGGCAGAAGGCAGGAGGCAGGAGGCAGAAAGCAGTAGGCAGGAGGCAGGAGGCAGAAGGCAGAAGGCAGAAGGCAGGAGGCAGAAAGCAGGAGGCAGGAGGCAGGAGGCAGGAGGCAGGAGGCAGAAAGCAGGAGGCAGGAGGCAGGAGGCAGAAAGCAGTTGAGATTTGAAGTGAACGAGAATACATATTAGAATTTGATTTTACAATTTTAAAATATAAAGAAATGACTGAAGAAATTATCATTGCCGGCTTTGGAGGACAGGGAGTACTTTCGATGGGTAAAATCCTTGCCTATTCCGGTGTAATGGAAGATAAAGAAGTCAGTTGGATGCCGTCATACGGACCGGAAATGCGCGGTGGTACAGCAAATGTTACTGTAATTATCAGCGATGAGCGTATCAGTTCCCCTATCCTCAGTACTTATGATACAGCAATCATTCTTAATCAGCAATCAATGGATAAGTTTGAACCAATGATTAAATCCGGAGGACTTCTACTTTATGATGGGAATGGAATTACCAGGCATCCAGTACGTAAAGACATTAACATTTTTCGTGTTGATGCTGCAGATGAATCAGCCAGGATCGGACTTTCAAAAGTATTCAACATGATTGTACTTGGTGGATTTCTTAAATTGAAACCAATTATCGGACCGGAATTTATCCACAAAGGACTGGAAAAATCTCTACCCAAACGTCATCATGGAATGATACCTGAGAATGAAAGAGCAATTGAAAAAGGCAAAGAAATCGTTTATGCATTGCAGGAAATAGCTTAAAGCTTATTAAGTCCAATAGCTTAAAAAAGCTGTTTACTCAGGTAAACAGCTTTTTTTATACAATTCCGATATATGGATAATAACCTCAGAAATCCAACCTTTAGTAAGCCGGTTATCACCGTACTGCTGATATTTGGCATACTCTTCTCTCTAATTTCAATTCCTAACCATTATAATTTCCGAACTTACGCTTTCGACCTGGGAATAAACAATAATGCCTTATGGGATTATATGCATTTCAAATGGAATTATTGTACGGTAATGGATCCGCATTTCACAAACCTTCTCAGCGACCATTTCAGTTTGTTTCCGGTTCTAATTTCTCCATTTGCCTGGATATTTGGCACTTACACCTTACTACTTTTTCAAATTACCGCAATGCTATGGGGAGGTATAGGAATCTACCTGCTATTAAGCAATCTTTTAAAAAACAGTAAACTGGCCCTAATCGGCATGATCCATTTCTTTTCCATGTGGGGAATTTATTCTGCACTTGCATTTGATTACCATGACAATGTAATAGGAACTATGTTAGTTCCATGGTTTTTATATTATATCCATCAAAATAAATGGAAACAAGCTATTCCCTGGTTTGCCCTGATATTGATAAGCAAAGAAAATATCGCCCTATGGATGATTTTTATTTGCATTGGCATGATCTTGATCTACTACAAAGAAAAGATCAAGATCAGAATACTTTCTTTATTTTGTTGTTCAGCATTATTATACTTTATAATCGTAATGACGATTATAATGCCTGCCCTTTCTGACCCTGGGAGAGGGTATCTTCACTTTGATTACCAGGTTATTGGTGATAATCTTAAAGAAGCAATCTCCACTATCATTACAAAGCCTTTTTATACTTTTAAATTACTTTTCACAAACCATCTACCTGATTCTCTGTATGATGGTATAAAAATAGAATTATGGTTAGCCGTTTTATTATCGGGTGGAGTCGCACTTATCCGAAAACCACAATTTCTTTTCATTTTATTGCCGATTTTTGCCCAAAAACTTTTCAGTGATCATTATGAATATTGGGGAATAAACAACCATTATTCCATTGAATTTGTGCCCATTATTACGTTGGCACTTTATTGGTCGTTGAATTCAATATCATCATTTAAAGTACAGAAAATTATTGCTATAATATTCGTTTTGATTACTTTTTTTGCCAATATCAGCTTTATTGACCACAGGGTTTCAAAGCATTATAAAAGAGGGAATTCACGCTTTTACCAGAAGACACATTATATAATGGATTATCCGGTTGAAGAAATCTATACAGCACTAAAACTCATCCCTGATGATGCAGCAGTTAGTGCGCAAAACATGCTGGTGCCACATTTAGCTTTCAGAGATAAAATTTACAGTTTTCCCACAATTGAAGATGCTGAATACATTGCACTTATACCCATTGATGATGACAAATATCCTTTCAGCAAAGAGGATTACAAGACAAAAATAAACGAACTGCAACAGATGCCAGGCTGGAAAAAAATACCCACTCCAACATCAGTACTAATTTTAAAAAGGGATCCAAAGTGAAATTATTAGCTATCGACAACCGTTTTTGAAGTTTCAGCCAAGGTCAACTCGCCTTCCCACCTTGCAATAACAGCAGATGCGAGGCAATTTCCAACAACATTTACTGCGGTTCTTGCCATGTCCATCAGTTCGTCAATACCAAGGATAATAAATATTGGTTCTACCGGAAGGCCGAAAGAGGCAGCAGTTCCCAACAGGATAACAAGTGATGCCCTTGGAACACCAGCAACTCCTTTGGATGTAAGCATAAGTGTAACCATCATTAGTAATTGCTGTTCGAACGACAAATGTATACCAGCTGCCTGGGCAACAAAAATAGATGCCAGTGCAAGATATAAGGTTGTGCCATCTAAATTGAAGCTATATCCGGTTGGTAAAACGAAAGCCACAATTTTCCTGGGAACACCGAAGGCTTCCATATTCTCCATTGCTCTGGGCAGAGCTGATTCTGAACTTGTTGTGGCAAAAGCAATAGTAGCTGGTTCAGAAATCGCTTTAATAAATGGTCTGATAGGAATACGAAAAATGAGGGCAACAGGTAACAGTACTGTGATAATAAACACAAACAAAGCAACATAAAGTGTCATTAATAATTTCAGAAGATTCATCAAGATGCCCAGACCCATATGGCCAACTGTGTAGGCAATGGCTGCGCCCACAGCAATGGGAGCAAAAAACATGACCAGATTGGTGAATTTGAACATTACTTCAGCAAGACTTTCAGCAAATCTCACCATCGGAACCTTATATTTCTCCTTTACCAAGGCGACTGCAATGCCAAAGATGATACTAAATATTACTATCTGCAAGACTTGACCTTCATAAATTGCTTTTGCTAGATTCTCCGGGAAGATATGTAGAATAATATCCTGAAAGGACTGAGGCTTAACCTCTTCAATACCCAGATGAGCCACTTTAGGAAGTACAATTCCAACACCTGCCCTACTGATATTAATAGCGGCAAGTCCAATAAAAAGAGCAACTGTAGAAACAATTTCAAAATACAATATTGATTTCCAACCCATTCTGCCTACCTGCTTCAAGTTAGAATGACCTGCAATTCCAACAACCAGGGTTGCAAATAAAAGCGGAGCAATAATGGTTTTAATCATCCTCAAAAATATCTTGCTGAATATCTGCATATTAACAGCGATTTGAGGAAGATCATGACCAAACTCAGCACCAATTACCATTGAAATTAATATCCAGGTAGTCAATGATTTGCGTAGAAAAGCAAACCAGATTAGAGAAGCTATAAATGTCCAGCGGCAAAAAATAAGAAATTCTGAAGGGAAATAAGTTAGTCCATAAGAATTGAGAAAATGAAGTAAACTGGCAACACTCAGAAGAGATAAAATTACAATTACAGATTTCTGCTTCATGCTCTGCTAATAATTAGAATAGTGATCATAAATTATTAATGGCTATACATTGGTGTTCTTAAAACCCTAGATGGCTCACCCTTAAGAATAAGATTTGCAGCAACTAACTCGGCGATGTCTATAACTTCACATCGATTGCTTCCAGCTAATGTTTTCTTGCATAATGGGCAAGCTGTAACCAGTGCATCCGGATCATTTTCAAGAAGCATATCAAGTGTCCGGTTAGCCAATTCGTTACGTTGAGGATTAGTTAAGACAGTATTGCCTAAGCTGCCTGCGCAACATAATGAAAAATGTGCTTCAAGTTGAACAGGCTGAAGATCGGAAAGTTGATGAAGAACTTTTCGCGGTTCATTGTAAACTTTTAAACCCCTGCCCAGCTCACATGGATCATGATAACTTACACGCAATCCACTATGTTTCAGATTGATTTTATTTTTTTCCATCATTAAATTAATAAATTCAGAATGATGCATTAGTTGGGCGTTAATTATATATTCCTCCTTAAACGACTTCAAACAAATCGGGCAGGATGTTACCATAATTACTGGCCGGCAGCGGTCGATAATATTCTGATTATGTTCTACCATAGCCTTGGCTTCATTGAATCTTCCTGCCATTTGCATTGGTCTGCCGCAACATGCACCTCCTTGTTCATCCATAAAATAATAGCTCAAACCAGTCGCTTCAAAAATTCTGATCATAGATGATTTTATCCCAGGAGTTAGATGGGTCATACATCCTGCAAAGTAAAGGATTTCAGCATGTTGAGCTTTGCCATCTACTAAATACGGAAATTGAATCTTATTGTCCTGAACCTGAAACTCATGTCTTCTTTGAACTCTGATATCCAAAGTATTGATGCCAACCGGACAAATTTCCTCACATCTGCCGCACAAAAGGCAATTGAAAGCCTGCTCCTTATCATCCCGGTGGTCGCGTATTGAATGAAAGAAGTGCCCGGGAGGAATTTGTTCCATATTCAGCTCTGAGGCAAGCTGGCATTTGTCAATACAAACTCCGCACCTTGGGCAGGAAAACAACTCCATCTGGCTGAAATGATCAAATTTTTTCGATGGTTTAAGCCCATAATGCCGTAAAAATATCAGTACAATTTCTGCTGGGATATGAAGATATCTGCTAAAGGGCAGACTAACAAAAAACACTCCTAAAACTATGGAATAAGCCCACCATGCAGGCACTACCAGCTGATCAACAGGTAGTAACTCATCAATAAACTTTCCGAAAGTATCGGTTAGGAAACCGCCCTGGTGATAAACACCGCTAGTGATACTTTCTGCAATCAGCCTGAAAGGGAAAATCAACCAAAGTGCGAATAAAGCAATCCTGTCACCTTTATGAATATTTGTTGTTCGTTTAAGTCCCAGAAGGCGCGAATTTGTTCTTTTAATTAAAGCAAGAGCAAGTCCTGATAGAACAAAAAGAAGAAGCATATCCATCAGGTACGTAAAAACCTTCTCAAGCGGCATCCCAGTTTTATCATGAACAAAATACTGAAAAAAAATAGGGTAATACGGCAAATTGAATTCTGAACCACTGTATAATCTTGATTCGATATTACCAATCAGGATTAGCAGGAACCAGCCAAAGGCGAAGGTCATATGCATATAACCCAGTAACGGATTCACTCTGTGCATTCTACGATGTAAAAGACTTTCGCGGAAAACTTCCTTCAACGCGTACAAAGTTTTTACAGTAAAGAAGCCATTACGTATTTTTTCATTATCTGCAAAAGGTAACTTCTTTTTCCAGAGAATAAACCTGGAAATCAGGGCAGTTAGCATGAAAACCACACCAATGCTGAAAGGCAGAACAAAAGGATGAAAGGCTATAGCTCCCATATTAATTTAATATCGTAATCAAAACCTGAATAATATTCCTGGTATTAACACTTCTTGGACACACAAGCTGACATTTTCCACAAAACATGCATTTTCGGATGTCTTCATTAATAAAATCCATTTCGCCTCTGTGAATATTTACGATAATCTGACGGAGGCTGAATTGGGTAAATTGTCCTGTTGTACAAGTTGAAGAACAAGTGCCACACTGAATACAAATATCAACTGAAGGCTCTTTAGATTGGAGAATCTGGTAAACAGATCTGTCGTTTTCGTCAAAAACAATCTGTCTGTCTTTGTTGCTGGTATATCCAAAATTTATCATGTAATTTTGGCTTTGAGATAATTATCAATCAATACTGCCGCCGCTCTGGCATCCGAAAGTGTTTCTTCAATGTTTTTTGGAGACTTACATGTTCCAGCAAGAAAAACCCCAGCTCTGTTACTTATTTGGGAAGAAAAATGGCTATTAACAGGTTTCAGAAAGCCATTGGAATTTATTCCAATTCCCATTTTAGAACCCATTTCAGAAGTTCCTGAAGAAGCTAGTATACCAACCATCAGAACCATTAGGTCGACATTAATGCGCATAGGTTTTCCTGCAAGCGTATCCTCAACTTTAACCATAATTGTACCGTCCTGATTTTCAAATGACTCTGAAAGCCGACCCCGAATAAACCGAATATTATAAATTTCCTGAGCTTCTTTATATAATTCCTCATATCCCAATCCGAACATCCGAAGATCCATGTAAAACAAGTATACTTCAACATCAGGGTACAATTCTTTAACTTCGATAGCCTGTTTTACCGCTGTAACACAGCACACACGGGAACAATGTCTTACGCCTGCTTTTTCATCGCGGGATCCGACACAATGAATAAAAGCAATCCTTTTTACCGGGCTGCCATTCCTTTTAAGGATCTCTTTTTTATTTTTAAAATAGGTCTCGAGTTCTGCAGATGTGATTACGTGGTCGTAAATACCATAACCGTATTCTTCCTTTTTTCTTGCATCAAAAACGTCAAAACCTGTTGCTACTAAAATTGCATCCGCAGTTATTTTCTGCGGACTACCGGCCAGCTTAATATCGAATCTATGATTTTCTGATATTTCAACAACTTCAGCTCCTGTAAGAATTTGGGTATTTTCATTCAAACCTGCTTTTATGGCATCTAAAACCTCAGAAGCATTCTGTTGATCTGGAAATAATCTATCCCAATCAAGCAAATGACCTCCAACCTCAGTATTTTTCTCCAGTATAAACACATTATAACCTAAACCAGTAAGCTTAGCCGATGCTTCCAATCCGGCAGGACCGCCTCCAATTACAGCAATAGTTTGAGATTCTCTTGTCATACAAATAGTATATTGGATGGAGTTTTAGGTTTACCCAATTCTTTATCTTCCAATCCCTTATATTTTTTATCCGGATCGTATTCTATGCCGATTTTATCTAATAATGACTCACAACCCACCTGGTGTACCTGTAACCCCAAATCCCAGGGATCATAACCAAGCATGAGTCCTGCCAATTCTTCGTAGGTCATTACAGGAATACCCTGTCCGTTTTTCCCATATGATTTACCTTCCATTTCGTTAATGGCATACTGCCAGCGATCAAGAAACATCGGGCATCCTGGGCAATTTGTAAGGATCAGCTCAGGTTCATATGGCTCCATCGATTCGAACTTCTTACGAGAACATGCCAGTGAATATCCACGGTTTTGCTTTACAAGATATTGCCTGAACCCAAATCCGCAGCAATGACGTCGTTCCGGGTAATCTATAACTTCTCCTCCCCATTCTTCAATCATACCTGCCAACACATATGGATACTCTGCTCCACCAATTCCTTTACCAGGAAACATCTTTGAATAATGACAACCAATATGATCTACTACTTTTATTGGTTCTCCTGTATTTTTGTTAATGAGGCGATATTTTGATTTTGCTGCTATTTCTTTCCTGAATTTGAAAATAACATCACTCGCATGCGCAAGATTATCAGGTTTTTCAAATTCTCTTCCCGTAGCCTTTCTTAAATTTTCCCTAATTCTGGCTTCAAGTTCCGGGAAATGATGCCAGGTTTCCAGAACTTCAGTATACAATCCGAAGGACGTTATACACGAAGGGACAAAATTCTTATATCCAGCTTCTGTCATTAAAGCAAATTGCCGGGCAACCACAGTCATTGTGGTTTCAATCGGTACAACGTCGGAATGATAACCAATTCCAGTACAGGAAGTATGAATAGACTGATCACAGACATCCTTGTTCAGTTCAGTCTTAAGAATCCGGAGAAAAGCAGTTTCAGAACCAGGAAAGAAAGTTTGCCGGACGCAACTTCTTACATAATAATAATTATTATCAGCGATTTCCTTCTGATAATCCTGCCAGATAAGTTTCTTCCCTTCTACATTCATAAATTAACCATAAATGTTATTAAAATACTCATTATCTGTGCCTTCATCAAGATTTTGACCAAGTTCTTTTGCCTTTTTGGCTGAGCAATCTTCGATTTGTTTGAATCGCTCGAGTCCTCCGGTAATTTCAAATATTTTCCGGATCTCTTCCATTGATTCAGCTGGAATTTTGCGTAGAGCTCCTGCCCCATTCCCTTGAAAGTTTGCACCAAGGCGTGCCATAACATCGGGCATGTTGGCAAGTTCCCATTCCCAGACAGTGCCTTGCTCAGGGTGCTGCTCATAAGCAATTTCGGGAGGATTCAGACAATATCCTGTTTTCAGGATCCAATCTCCAACAGACCTTTTTACTGCTAATTGCTGACGACCCTTTGCCGATTCCACAAAGAATCCGAGATCCTGAGAAAGTGAACGTAAAGCCATTATTACTAAACCCGGGGCATTATCTCTGGGACAGCGTGTCTTACAAGACATACATTCGCCACAATACCAGATGACATCTGATTTTAGCAACTCCTCTATTTCCTGATCATTACGGGATTGGATACTATCAAGAACCTGGCGTGGATCATACTGCCAGAATTCTGCAGCCGGACAGATTGCGGTACATGTACCGCAATTTATGCATGCTTTCAGACCTTCTTCAAACCGAACGTCTTCCATTAATTTATCATAGAGCTTTCCCATTGTAAGAGTTAAGTGTAGTCGGCGAATTTCGCTCAGTGAATTTTCAAATTTACAACAAACTAATTAATTAATTGCTTGTTGGATAGTAATTTCAAACTAAGAATTTTCAGGAACCTTCACACTCTGAGTTTAGTACACTAAGGGTAATTTTAAAGAGGCTCCTTCTGGCTGCTTTTTTTTACCTTTGCCAGAGCTCAATTAAACCTTTTCTATAATGGATTTTCAATCACTAGAAGCATTATCTCCAATTGACGGCAGGTACAGGCGCGTTACTGAACCTCTTGCATCATTTTTTAGCGAATCTGCAATTATCCGGTACAGGGTGCTTGTGGAAGTGGAGTATTTTATTGCTTTATGCGAAATCCCATTACCACAACTAATTGAAGTGTCGGTGACTCAGAAAAAAATGATTCGGGAGATTGTTAAAGAATTTACTTCTGCAGAAGCACAAAGGGTAAAGGATATTGAAAAGGTTACTAATCATGATGTTAAAGCTGTTGAACTATTTCTCAGGGAGAAATTTGATGATATCGGGTTGGGTGCATTTAAAGAATTTATTCATTTTGGATTAACCTCACAGGATATAAATAATACTGCATTTCCATTAGCAATGATGGAATCACTCAGAACGGTTATTTTTCCATTACTTGACCAATTAACAAATAAACTTAACGATCTGGCAACTGAATGGAAAACTGTTCCAATGCTTGCCCATACACATGGACAGCCGGCATCTCCCACCTTTGTTGGTAAAGAAATCATGGTTTTTGTTGAACGACTTCAAAACCAGATCAGTTACTTCAATACTATACCATTTACAGCAAAATTCGGGGGTGCTACAGGAAATTTTAACGCACACCATGTTGCGTATCCAAACATTGATTGGATGGAATTTGCCAATTCCTTTTCCTCAGTTCATCTTGGACTTATAAGACAAAAAAACACAACGCAAATAGAGCATTACGACCATTCTGCTGCCTGCTTTGATAATCTGAAAAGAATTAATACGATTTTAGTTGACCTTTGTCGTGATATGTGGACATATATTTCAATGGACTATTTCAAACAAAAAGTTGTTGCAAATGAGGTCGGGTCCTCGGCCATGCCGCATAAGGTAAATCCTATCGACTTTGAGAACGCTGAAGGAAATCTTGGGCTGGCAAATGCACTTTTCGAGCATCTTTCCGCGAAACTGCCAGTTTCCCGATTGCAACGTGATTTAACAGATTCAACGGTTATCAGAAATATCGGGGTTCCATTCGGGCATTCAATGATCTCTTACAAATCTATACTTAAAGGCCTTGGGAAGCTATTGATAAATGAGACTAAAATAAGTAGTGACCTTGAAAATAATTGGGCTGTAGTTGCTGAAGCAATTCAAACCATTCTCAGACGCGAAAACTTTCCTGATCCTTACAATGCTTTAAAAGCTCTTACAAGAACCGGCAGTTCGATTACAAAGGAAACTATTTCAGAATTTATTGAAAATTTGGATGTTTCTGACAACATTAAAACAGAGTTAAAAAGGATAAGACCTGATAATTATACAGGCATCGTTTAGAATAGTTGTACAAAATAACATCCCATGTCCCGATTATTCCGCATCTTTCGTTATGTATATCCTTATTGGAAAGCTGCCTTGCTGAATCTGGGATACAATCTGTTAGGTGCTGTCTTTTCTATCTTTTCATTAGCTGTAATTGTACCTTTTTTGCAGATTCTTTTCAGACCAGTTAAAGAAATTACTGAAGTTCCGCATTTCAGGTTTAACAAAGATGCCCTTGTTGATAATTTCAACTACCTCATAAACTGGCTGGCAATTCATGAAGGAAAAGCAAATACATTGTTGTTTCTGTGTTTGTTTGTTGTATTGATGTTTTTGCTGAAGAATATCTTTCAATACCTCGCTATGTATGTACTTTCAACAATACGTACCGGGGTTGTTAAAGATTTGCGAAATGATATCTATGAGCGAATTCTGATATTACCACTTGCATATTACAGCGAAAAACGCCGTGGTGATCTGATTGCACGCACAACAAGCGACATTCAGGAGGTAGAATGGTCGATTATGAAATCATTTGAGCTGTTTTTCAGGGAACCAATTACGATAATTCTTTTTCTTGTTTTTCTTTTCATGCTTAGTTGGACCCTGATGCTTTTTGTAATCGTTTTATTACCTGTAAGCGGGCTTATTATTGGCAGGATCAGCAGGTCATTACGAAAAAACAGTATTCGTTCGCAACAAAAAATGGGACTACTAATGTCCACTATTGAAGAAACCCTAAGTGGCCTGAGAATAATAAAAGCCTTTAATGCGATAGATATTGCCGATAGAAAATTCAAAGAAATGAATGAAGATTATACCAAAATTATGGTAGGAATCTCTCGTCGCGGAGATCTGGCTTCGCCCTTAAGTGAATTTCTGGGAGTGATAATTCTGGTAATTATTCTCGTTTATGGTGGTAGCATGGTTTTAAGTAACCGAATTGGATTAGGGGCTGAAGGCTTCATTGGTTTCATAGTAATATTTTCACAACTCATCAATCCCTTTAAAAACCTGTCAACTGCCTGGTATCAGGTTCAGAAAGGCCTGGCTTCATTAGACCGGATCAATCAGGTTATTGACGCTGAAGAAATTATTGTTGAAATTCAGGATGCCAAACCAATTATGGAGGTCAGGAATTCAATCATTTTCAGGAACGTCAGTTTCAAGTATGAAGAAGATTTTATTTTACGCAACATAAACCTGGAAATATTAAAAGGTGAAAGTATCGCATTAGTAGGAGAATCCGGCAGTGGAAAATCAACATTGGCAGATTTATTACCACGATTCCATGATTGTACAGAGGGAGAAATTCTCATTGATGGTATAAATATCAGAGACTATAAAATTTCCGATCTGAGAAGTTTAACCGGTATTGTAACTCAGGAGCCAGTATTATTCAATGACAGTATTTTTAATAATATTGCATTTGGATTAACAAACGTTACAGAATTGCAAGTAATTGAAGCAGCAAAAGTTGCCAATGCTCACGATTTTATTATTGCAACAGAACAAGGCTATCAAAGTTTTATTGGTGACCGTGGCAACAAATTATCAGGGGGGCAACGCCAGCGGTTAAGTATTGCCAGGGCAATATTACGTAAGCCGGAAATCCTGATTTTCGACGAGGCAACTTCCTCTTTAGATAGTGATTCTGAGAGACTTGTAAAGGAAGCTTTAGAAAGCTTACTCACTCAACATACCTCCATTATTATTGCACATCGATTTTCAAGTATACAACATGTAAACAGGATAATCGTACTTTCCCAGGGACGAATTGTTGAGGCTGGAACTCATACTGAGTTGATAATTAAAAACGGATTTTACAAAAAGTTGTTTGATATGCAGTCTTTGGCATAGTTTTTTCTAATTTTGCCAAAACATCCAACACATGGACCTTACAAAAATTCTCTCAATTTCCGGTAAAAGCGGACTTTTTCTCGTTGTAGCTCAAACCAAAACCGGTGCAATCGTCGAATCCTTTAATGACCAACGTCGTTTTCCTGTCTTTGCAAGTGAAAAAATGAGTTCACTTGAAGAGATCAGCATCTTTACCACAGATGAAGATGTACCCCTCAAAGATGTATTTAAAAAGATCTTTGACAAGGAAAATGGTGGCCAGGCCATTGTTGATAAAGACAATAACAATGCACTGAAGGCATATATGGAAGAAATTCTTCCCGAATATGATAAAGACAGAGTATATGTTTCCGACATGAAAAAACTCTTCACCTGGTACAATTTGCTGCAGGAAAAAGCTATGCTTGATTTCAGTGAAATACCAGCCGAGGATGAATTATCCGGTGAAACATCTGAAAATGAAGAATCTGCCGATGGCGAAAGTAACGCATGATCTTCAGCTAATTGAAAACCGTCAACTAAACCCGGCGTATCACCTTCTTATTTTTAAATCATCAGTTGCTATCCCTGAAGTATTTCCGGGTCAGTTTGCAGAACTCTTGACACCTGATTCAGCTGCTACTTTCCTGCGTCGGCCGTTTTCAATTTACAATGCTGATTATCAACTAAATACAATACAGTTTATTGTAAAAATTGTTGGTAATGGAACAAAGAAATTGTGTCAGCTTAGCACGGGGGCTATCGTAAATATTATTTATCCACTTGGCAAAGGATTTTCCATTTCAGAAGGCAAGTCTCTTATCGTTGGTGGTGGCGTTGGCATTGCGCCTATGTACCTGCTATCTAAATGGTTAACTACCAATAATAGGGAATTTGATATTCTTTTAGGTGGCAGAACAGAAGCAGATATCATTAATGTAAAAGAATTTTCCGAGTATGGAGAATTGGACATTACAACTGAGAATGGCAAGCTTGGGCAAAAAGGATTGATTACAACACATCCATGGTTAAAGGATCCTGGTTCAGTATATTCCAGGATTTACACTTGCGGACCCGAAGCTATGATGAGAGCAGTTGCCCGAATAGCCATCGCTTCGCAAATATCTTGTGAGGTTTCTCTGGAGAATACAATGGCCTGCGGTTTTGGTGTATGTTTATGCTGTGTTGTAGCTACTGATAAAGGTAATCTCTGCGTATGCACTGACGGGCCTGTGTTTAACATTAACAACCTCAAAGGTTGGGACTAAAATACATATTATGCCAAACCTTGAAGTAAACATTCACAACCTTATCCTGAAGAATCCTGTTATGACGGCATCCGGAACTTTCGGTTACGGTCAGGATTTTGGCGATTTCTACGATGTCAGCAAACTTGGTGGAATCGTTACGAAAGCTGTTTCAAAAGAACCCCGCCAGGGCAACTTTTATCCAAGAATGGCTGAAACCACTTCCGGAATGTTAAATGCAGTTGGATTGCAAAATAAAGGAATTGATAATTTTGAGTCAGTTATATACCCTGAATTAAAAAAAATAAATACTAATATTATTATTAATGTAGCCGGACATACCGTTGAAGATTACGTTTATGTTTGTGAACGCTTGAATCAACTCGATCATGTTCATGCAATAGAGCTAAACATCTCCTGTCCAAATGTTAAAGATGGTATGGCATTCGGAACCTCTTGCCCTTCAGCAACTGCATTAACGATAGCTGTTCGTAAAGTTTATCATAAAACACTGATCGTAAAATTATCTCCCAATGTAACAAGCATTGCTGAGATTGCTAAGGCAGTGGAAGATGGTGGTGCAGATGCATTGTCATTAATTAATACATTGTTGGGCATGGCAATTGATGCTGAAAAACGTAAGACAGTGCTCTCAACTGCAATGGGAGGCCTTAGCGGGCCGGCAATTAAGCCAGTGGCACTTCGTATGGTTTACCAGGCATCAAGAGCTGTGAGCATTCCTGTAATAGGAATAGGTGGCATTATGAATGGAATAGATGCCGTTGAATTCCTTCTTGCAGGTGCATCTGCTGTGCAGGTTGGGACTGCAAATTTTATTAATCCAAATGCAGCACTTGAAACAATTACAGGAATTGAAGATTACCTGAACCGTCATTCAATAAATGACGTTAACGAGTTAATTGGAATGCTTTAATACGATACTTGATTTCTTTTACTTTCAAAAATTCGTCAAATGCTTGAACTGTTTAAATTTATTCTGGACTTTATCCTACACATCGACAAACACTTGGCTGAGCTGGTAACGAACTATCAAACATGGACATACCTGATTTTGTTCCTGATTGTTTTTTGCGAAACCGGTCTGGTGATAACTCCTTTTTTACCTGGTGACTCATTGCTCTTTGCCTCGGGAGCAATTGCAGCAATGCCGGGTAACCCAATAAACATTATTGTTGTTATGGCGGTCTTTTTCGGTGCTGCCTTTTTAGGAGACAACACTAATTACTTTATTGGCAAACTATTAGGAAAAACTGTTTATGAGAAAAATTACAGGCTAATAAGGAGAGAATATCTCGACAAAACACACTTATTTTATGAAAAACATGGCGGAAAAACCCTGATAATAGCTCGTTTCATGCCAATTATCAGGACTTTTGCTCCATTCGTTGCAGGTGTTGGAACTATGAAATACCTGAGATTTATTAGTTTCAGCCTGGCGAGTAATATACTCTGGGTATCCCTATTTTGCCTTGCTGGCTACTTTTTCGGGAATATTCCTTTCGTACAAAAAAACTTCACTGTTATTATTGTAGGTATTATTTTGATTTCTCTAATGCCTCCTGTGGTAGCAATAGTTAAACAGCGGTTTCTAAGTTAATAGAATCAGATTTGCTGCAATGCTCCAAGCTTGTCCAGTTTATTGAAGGATCGTTTCAGGAAAAGCGGACTAACCAGAGTTGTTACTAAACCCATTAATACCAGGATTGAGAAAACGGAAGTGTCAATAAACCCATTCTGAAGGGCAATATTGGCAATTACAAGTTCCATAATTCCTCTTGCATTGAGCCCCATTCCAAGTGTATACGATTCCCTTTTCCCAAGTCCTGCCATTCGTGCTCCAAAATAGCCTCCAAGAATTTTACTTGCAAACGAGGCAAGCAATACCAATAGCAATAACCATAGATTATTGATTGACAGGACATTAAATTGAATTCCCATTCCTGCAAAGAATATTGGGGCTAGAAACCCCATGGTAATACCAGAAGTATTATCACGAATTTTATCAAAATTCTCTGTTCCAAGAAAATCTCTGTTAAGTAGCATAGCTCCAAAGAATGCTCCAATAACAAAATGAAGTCCAAGAACTTCTGAAACACTTGCAAAAATTAATACGAAAGCCATTATTAAAGCAAACAGAGATTCTTTTCCCTTGAGAATAAGAACCAGGTTGGAGATTTTATTATGAATAACCGGAATTCTTTTTGCAGCAAGCTGAACACCTCTGTATGCAAGAAAGATGAATGCTACAAAAAGGCTGACTTTTACTATCGTAAATAATATCGAAATAGCTATGCTGCTTATTGTTGTTATAGAATCGCGTGAATCTAGAATTATTCCCAATATGAGCAAGGAGATAACATCATTGAAAATAGCAGCAGATATTATTTTCTGGCCAATATCTGACTGTAGTTTACCAATATCCATTAATATCCTTACACTTACAGGAAGTGCTGTAATAGAAATACACAAACTGATGAAAATTGTGAGCATCCAGTTAAGATCCATTACGATTCCAATTATAAAACCGGAAATCATGGGTACAATAAATCCCATTATTGCAATAAGTAAGTTTTTCCCCTTTATTGACTTCCTTACTTCTTCAGGTTTTATTTCCATCCCTGCCAGCACAATAAGCAGGAATACTGCAAGTTCAGCAAGAATCCTGAGTTCGCTGGTATAATTTAGTAAGCCCAGAACTGAAGGTCCTAACAGAACACCTGCTATAACTTCACCAATCATTGCAGGATGACCGAAACGTTCCATGATCTCGCCAAGCAGACGTGCAAAAAGCAACAGCAACAATAATGTTACTGTAAAAGGAAGCTGAGGCTGTAATATTGACTCCATCTTTTGCCTGTGAATTAATAGATTCTTCTCAATTGACTTGGATTATCCTCATCGAGTTGCAGGGGTACAGTTTCTATAAATACATTACTGGTATCCAGTCCATAAGCCTTAACGTCTGAAATACCAATGTTTTTCAAAACCGAATAAACATCCATAATAAATTGCTCAAAAGGTCTGAAGTCAAAATCATAATTCTGAATTCTATCGATAATTACAAATTTAAAATCTCCCGGAATATGATGCTTGCGAAGTGATTCATATCGCGAAACAATATCAACTTCCTGATTCTTAACAAGTTCAAGAATTACTTGCTTGAAATATAAATTGACTCTTGGCTGAACTCTAAAACCTAATTTTAAATCAACCCTCATCAATGTATCAGGGATAAGAGTCTCAACTTTATATTGCATTGTATGCGGCTCATCAAGAATGTCAATATGAATAAACCAATATAAGTCGGCTCGTTTGGGTTGTTTATTGAAAATTGAATAAATTACTTTCGACTCAATATCGTGATCATAGTTGGCTTTAGTAAGATAAACCAGATTAGTGGTATACTTAGTAACACTATCATCCACCTTCAGGTCTCTGAACCAATTGAGGTAGTTATCTATCCTTACAAAAGTTATAAATCGATTTTTTATAGATCGTCCACGATACCATACATACATGATAATAAAAATGATACCGGCAATAACAATAGTAACAAATCCCCCGTGAATAAATTTATTAAGGTTGGCGAGCAGGAAGGATCCTTCTATTGTAAGATAAATTAAAAGAAACGGAATGATAATATAAATTGGAACTTTTTTATAGTAAAAATAGAATGATAGCAATATTGTTGTCATTAACATTGTAATTGTAATGGATAAACCGTACGCTGCCTCCATTTTCTTTGATTCTCCCTCAAAAAAGACAATTACTAAAATACAGGCCAGCCACAGAAATCTGTTAACACTTGGAATATACATTTGCCCTTTAATCTGAGTGGGATAATTAATTTTAACCTTTGGCCAGAAGTTCAAAAGAATTGCCTCAGAAATTATTGTATATGAACCACTAATAAGAGCCTGACTGGCAATTACTGCCGCAGCAGTTGAAATAATGATACCAGTCATAAGGAACCAGGATGGCATTATAGAAAAGAATGGATTCACTGTAGCTGGATCGGCAGTAACATTGGAAAGCAACCAGGCACCCTGACCAAAATAGTTAAGGATCAGGGTTGTTTTCACATAAAACCATGTCATCCTGATGTTTTTTAATCCACAATGACCTAGATCGGAGTATAAAGCCTCCGCCCCTGTTGTGCAAAGAAAAATTGCACCTAATAAAAGGAAACCATCAGGATGTGCAGTAAGGAGTTTATAACCATAATATGGATTTACAGCCTGAAAAATATATGGATGATGAATAATCTGAGATATTCCTAATACTCCAAGCATTGTGAACCAAATAAACATAATAGGTCCAAAAGATTCGCCCAGAAAATTTGTTCCAAATTGCTGAGCAATAAACAACAGGGAAATGATAGCAATAACTATTGGAACTACAGGAATACTATCATTCACTATTTTCAAACCTTCAATAGCTGAAACAACAGTAATTGCCGGTGTAATAATCCCGTCAGCCAGTAAGGTTGAACCACCAATAATGGCAAAAATGAACACCCATTTAACTTTCTTTCGAATGAGAGCATATAATGAAAATATTCCACCTTCACCTTTATTATCAGCCCGCAAAGTTATTAACACATATTTCATTGTGGTCTGAAGGGTCAAGGTCCAGAAAATACAGGACAAGGCACCAGTAACCAAATCATGATTAATTACGCCGGAGTTACTTATAATTGCACGGAGAACGTACAATGGTGAAGTTCCGATATCACCATAAACAATACCAAGCGTGATGATAAGACCAGCCAGGGTAATTTTTTTAATGTGCGGAGGAGAAGTGCTCAATTTTCTAAATTTTCAGACAAATAACAATCGAAAAACCAATGTGGTTAAAAAATCGGGCAAATATCGACAAAAATATCGTGCAACATTTTACTATTTCTTAACAGCCTGATCAGGCATCTTTATTTCAAGTTGCGGGCTAGTAGCATCTTTTTTTCCAGCTTTATGAGGTGCATGAGGGTTCCAGCCTACAACAGCAATCATAATAATAAACCCAATAATGTAAGCAACGCTTATATGCCAGCCTTTTTTCAGATAATTTAAAGTATTCCTGGTTTCAGGATACATATTTGAAAGTGCAACTCCTGCTGAAGAACCAAACCAGATCATAGACCCGCCAAAACCAACACTATACGCTAAAACGCCCCAATCGTAACCACCTTGATCGAGACAAAGTTTTGTAAGTGGAATATTGTCGAAAAAAGCCGAAACAAATCCAAAAGCAAATGCCGACCAAACGGATGCTGGAGGAAGTTCGCTCACTGGCATCATGGACGCACATGTAACAAGGCTTAAAAGAAAAACAGAACCTTTTAAAGCTTTTGGAGCTTCATCCCAGGGAATACTTGTAAGCGACAATCCAAGTAGCAGAGCAATCCAAACACCAATTGCGGGGAAATCCAAATAGAAATTCGAAACAATAGTTAAGCCCAGGATTAAAATAACAACAACAATTTTCTTGAAATCAATTTGCATTTTTTTAGGTGGATTTTTTATTATCCGATGATATCGATCCTGCTGAATTGAAGCAGGAATCCCAAACACAATTAAAGCAGTAATTCCGGCAATAAAAGCATGGGAAACATCAAGAGGATTTACTCCATCGATCCACATTAGTGTTGTGGTTGTATCCCCAACAACACTTCCAGACCCACCAGCATTTGAAGCAGCAATTATTCCAGCAAGATACCCAAGATGAACTTTACCTTTAAACACAACCAGTGAAATGGTACCTCCAATCATTGCCGCAGCAATATTATCAAGGAAGGTAGAAAGCACAAAAATCATTACAAGAAGCATAAAACCACCCTTCCAATCATTCGGCAAAATGGCTGGTAATTCTCTGGGAATCCCAGATTCCTCAAAAAGTTTTGCTAGTATTGCGAATCCAAGAAGCAGTCCAAACAAATTAAGTAAAACTGGCCATTCGCCTTCTCTGCTCTCCTTATGAAAAAGCTGCTCACTTATGGGATTTGAGCCAAAAAAATGTCGAAAAAACTCAAAGGAAGGATCAAAAATAAATTTAGCAGCCAAAAGTAACAACAAACCAGTTATTGCAACTTCCATTGTTCGTTTATGAAAAACCGCAACCCCGATTAAGGTAAGTGCGAAAATAACAAATTCGATCCTGATGCCCAGGATAAGAGGAACAGTTAGAAGCATTTCAGTAATCGTTTTAGTAAATGAGATTAAATCAAGTTGATTTTATTTCCAAAAAATCTTATAAGTCGCTGAACTTCTTCAAGTTTAACTGGCTTACTTATATATTCGTCCATGCCAGTACTGAGACATTCTTCGCGATCACCCTGCATGGCATTTGCTGTCATGGCGATAATAAACGGACGTTTTTCGGAATACTTTTCAATAATTTGCCTGGTTGCTTCATAACCATCCATTTCAGGCATCTGGATATCCATAAAAATTATATCGTAAGGCTGACGTTCAAGCGAATCAAGAACCTCGAGTCCATTTGCCGCAACGTCCGGTTTATAGCCCATTAACTGAAAAACTTTAACAATAAGCTTCTGGTTAATAACATTATCTTCTGCTACCAGAATATTCAATGGGAATTGATCATTCAGGATTTCAAGCCCTTCAGGAGACCTGGTACTTTTATAATTTATTGGCTTTGCTCTTGAAAGAATATTCGTAAGGATATCAAAAAGCAGTGATTGTTTAATCGGTTTACTCACAAAATAGTTAAACAATAGGTTGATATCCGGACTTTCATCACGGTAACCCAATGAGGTGAGCATAATCATTGGAAACTCTTCCTTTGATATTTTTTTTCTTATCTCCCTTGCCAGGGTAAGTCCATCCATTTCAGGCATTTGCATATCAATAATACCCAGATCGAATTGTTCGTTTTTCAAGAGTTCCAAGGCTTTAAAACCGCTATCTACCGCCAGAGGATCCAAACTCCAGTTTTTGCAGTGAAGACTGAGAATTTGCCTGTTAGCCTCATTATCGTCAACAATTAGGATTCGTTTTCCCGGCAGAAACGGATGTGATACTCTCGCTGGCTCCAACTGAATTGATTCATCAGTATAATGAGTCTTCATCGTAAACTTAAAGGATGATCCTTTATGCTCTTCGCTTTCAGCCCAGATAATCCCGCCCATCATATTAACCAGTTTGGAACAAATTGCCAAACCCAAACCAGTTCCGCCATATTTACGGGAAGTTGAAACATCCACCTGCATAAAAGGTGTAAACAAAGAAGAAATTTTGTTTTCTGGAATACCAATTCCAGTGTCCTTGACTACAAACTCAAGTACGAGATTATTTTTATCATCGTTTGCAATTTCATTCACATAAATAACAATTTCACCACTGTTTGTAAATTTAATCGCATTCCCTACCAGATTAACAAGTATTTGCCTCAATCTTGTTACATCACCCATTATTAAATTGGTAATTTTTTGATCAACCCAAAACAAAAGGTCTAATTTTTTATCAAATGCGCGAGGAGCAAGTAAGTCGTAAACCTCCTCAATGCAAACCCTTAGAGAAAAAGGATGAACCTCAAGTTCCAAACGACCAGATTCTATTTTTGAAAAATCGAGAATATCATTAATAATTCCAAGCAGGTTATCTCCGCTAATTCGAATTGTTTCCGCATAATCGCGTTGTTCAGCGGTTAATGGCGTTTGAGCAAGAAGACTCGTCATTCCAATAACTCCATTCATTGGAGTCCGGATTTCATGACTCATAACAGCCAGAAAATCAGATTTGGCTTTATTTGCTACCTCAGCATCATTTGTTGCCTTAATCAGTTCTTTCTCAGAAGTAATTCTTTGGGATATCTCGTCTTCTAATTGCTTTTTTTGTAAGAAGAAATTCTCTACGAGTTTAGAGAGTTGCCCAAATTCATCTTTTTTGCCTTTCAGATCACTTAAACTTGATGGGTCATTGTTTTTCAAACTGAGTGAAATAGTCTTCAGTGGTTTAGAAACCCACTTGAATAAAAGTAAAGCCACAATAACTACAAATAATCCTGCATAAATTATAAAAATCCACATCTTGAATTTCTGATTATCAACATAATGAGAAATCGTTAGATTTGATAAACTGAATACAAGATGAGCGATTGTTTTATTGTTGTTATCTTGAAGATGCTCATAGATTTTTAATTTTCCTCTGGAAATATCATTTTCATCAGAATACAAAGCGATATTATTGTTTGTTGTCAAATCAACTTTTGCTTCAGTTAGTATGGAGAGTTCGTTTAGATAAGTCCTGTTCCATAAGCGGGAACAAGCAAAATAGCCAACAGGCCTGGTTAGTCTCAAGGGATCGGCAGTTCTGTGAATACTTGCTATCCTTATTTCCTGGATGCCACTTCTGGTAATTGTGTAGAAACTGGCTGTTTTTTTTCCCTTTAGTAAACTGTGTAATGAATCAATGGAAATGGGAATACCTTTAATATAATCCTCTGGAAAAAGATTTTTACAAGCTCTGTATTTCAAATTCAGATTAGTATCATAAACCCATAGTGCACTAAAATTATAACTTTCAAATAAAATATCCAATGCTTCAGTTTCAAAACTACGTTTTGGGTTGATCACATAATCAGCCATCTCATCCCAAATGGTATACTCATGATTTACAATAATTTCAAGAGATTTCCCATTCAGAGCCAGCAACTTTTCAAAGGAGGCTTCCTTATCATGCTTTATTTCCTTATAAACCAGATTGAGTTGGTTTGATTCATACATTTGTGAAACTGTATAAAATCCCAAAAAGAAAATTAGCATCAGACTTAAAATCAGGGTCACCTTATAGCGAACAGACTTCATTTCAATAATAATATGTTAAGAACCAAATATAAAAAATAAAACTGAAAACTAATTTATATTAACTGAAAACACATCCTGTCCGTTTTCTTTGGCCATTTGCATTAATCCCTGATATTGCATAATTGCACCGCCTGTGACATTCCAATCCCAAAGATGAGGAGTAATAAACCAGCTATCAATATTCATATTAATATTAATTGTCTTAATTGTATTCTCCGAAATAGCAAAGGAGGAACCTGGCAAATGAACCCTGAACGAATTATCATAAAATATTGTTGGAGAGGGAAAAGTATCAGTGCCGATTCCAATATGAAAATTAAATGGTTGCCATTGATTTGAAAGATCAAGCCAACTGCCATTCATTTTAATCAGATGATAACCACCACCCATAATATCAGGCCAGAACATGTTTACTTCAGGTGGATTAATAAACAGACCCGTTTTATTTTTGGTTCCATTTATTCCAAAAGTGAATGCAATTGAGTCGTACGAACCTGGTGCAATTTGATCAGCAACATTACATGTCCATGTTGATGACAAATGAGAATCGATATAATAAACATCCTGTGATTCCGCCCGTTTCAAACGAGTAACAATTCCTGAAGAACTGTATAGGTCAATATCTGAAATAAAGTATTGAATTTCATTCACCAGAAATTCATTCCCTGCAGCATTTAAGTAATGAATAGAATCATACGCAAGCGACATTCCATCAGCAGTTTGTGTAAATACCAGCTTCACCTTTCCTGGAATTATTGTTTCAATTTTATCGTGTTTACACCCGCTATGAAAAATCAAAAGAAAACTTATGCAAATATTAACTATCAGACTTAGTCGTTTCATTTTGCAAATTATAAATTTAAATAAAATTACATCAAATAACATTAACTTCCATAACTAAATCAACCCCGAAAATTTCGAAAACAGAAATTTGAATTTGTTTTGCAAGTTGAAGAATTTCATTCCCGGAAGCTAATCCATAATTCACCAGAACCAGGGCCTGATTTTCGTGGACACCTGCATCTTTAATACGTTTTCCTTTCCAACCGCAATGCTCCACAAGCCATCCGGCAGCAAGTTTAAAATTACCATCAGCCATAGGAAAAGAAATCAGATCAGGATTTTCTGTTTTTAACAAGTAATGTAACTCAGCACTTACAGTGGGATTTTTAAAAAAACTACCCGCATTTCCTATGAATAATGGATCTGGCAGCTTTTGTTTCCGGATTTCAATTACAACATCTCTAACATGTTGAATTGTAATATTCTTTAGATTAAAATGTTCTTTAAGGATTTCCTGCCGGATACTTCCATAGTCTAAATTTAAAACCGGATGCTTTGCTAATTTGTATGTAACTGAAATTATTACAAATTTTCCCTTTGCATGGTTTTTAAAAATACTGTCACGATATCCAAAACCGCAGTCTTTAGAAAACATTGTTTCTACTATTCCCGATTGTTTATTTAAAGCAGTAAGAGAATAAAAGCAATCTTTTTGTTCAATTCCGTATGCACCAATATTTTGAATTGGTGCTGCCCCAACAGTGCCTGGAATTAATGAGAGATTCTCCAGACCACCCCAATTTTTTTCAGTGCAATATTCAACCAGGTGATCCCACTTTTCACCTGCGGCCGCCTTTACGAAAACATAATCATCATTTTCAGCTTCTTTTGCTATACCTTTAGTCCTTATTCCTATAACTAAGCCCAAATAATCTTCGACAAAAAGGATATTACTGCCTCCACCTATTATAAGGTGATCAGGAAATCCTGACAATTTATCTTTAAGGAAGCTCACTAATTCAGTTTCCTTTTCAAACTCAATATAGCTCTGAGCAGTTGCCTCAATACCAAAAGTATTAAGTGCTTTTAGAGAAAATCCAGAGAACAATTCCATCCTTTAAAACCTTTCTTTACATTTTAATCAAATTTCCATATTTTTGTGAAACAAAACGAATGTTTAATCTAAAAAAAATCACAATGAGGAAAATCTTTACAATCACAGCATTAATAATCCTTGTCAGTATGAGTGTTAAAGCTCAATGGATGCCACAGGCTACAGGGTTTCCTCAACCTAGTGTTGGGATAAATTACATTTCTGCAGTTAACCAGAATGTTCTTTGGGCAATTGGCTACGATGGCAGTGGCGGAACAGCTTTAATGCAATCATTTACAAAGACAACTGATGGTGGAACAACCTGGACTGCAGGTACTATTTCTGGATTTACTACCTATGAACCTTCAATGATTTGTGCTATTGATGCAAATACAGCCTGGGTTCCATTGTTTACTTCAAATTCATTAGGGGGCGTACTTGTTAAAACCACTGATGGGGGAGCAACCTGGACTCAACAAAATACTGCTGCTTTTGCTGCACCAGACGGATTTCCGAATGTTGTTCATTTCTGGGATGCCGATAATGGATTCTGCATGGGAGATCCTATGGGCGGGTATTTCGAAATTTATACCACAACCAATGGTGGTACTACCTGGGCACGCACTCCACAGGCAAATATTCCTGCAATCTTAAGCGGCGAATTTGGTGTAGTTGGCTATTACTCAGTTGTTGGAAATACTATCTGGTATGGAACAAATAAGGGCCGTGTTTATAAATCAGTTGACAAAGGTCTGAATTGGACAGTTTCTGTAACTTCTTTCTCAAATCATTATGTAGACGTTGACTTTCTGACACAAACTTATGGAATAGCACGTGAAATGGGAACAGGTACTGGTACAATTACCGGTCAGCTATGCGAAACAATGGATGGTGGAACAACATGGACTTCAATTCCATTACCTACATTAATGTATACCAGTGGCTTTAGCTGGGTTCCTGGAACACCAAATTACTGTGTAACAACAGGCTCTGCCGCGACTGCTTCTGGTGCGGCCTTCAGTTTTAATGGAGGACATACCTGGACAGATTTTGATGCAACATCAGGAGTTCAGTTTCTACATACTGCCTGGGTTGATAATTCAAACGGCTGGGCAGGTGCATTTACCGATCAAACAACTCCAAGCACTGTTGGAGGTATGTACAAATACGGTGGTGTATTAACCGATATCATGCAGATTGATCCTAAACAGGGTGATGTAAAAGTTTATCCAAATCCATCAAATGGAAATTTAACTTTTGCAATCGTCGGTTTTGAGAACAAGGATGTTACTGTAAGTATCTTCAATTCGTTAGGACAAGCAGTTTATAGTAATGTTTGTAAAGAAAATTTGATTTCTTACAACTATAATGCAGACCTGAGCAGCTTCTCAAGCGGTGTTTACTTTGCTAAAATTCAGTGTGGTAAAAAAATCATCAATCAAAAACTTGTGATTGAATAATAAATAGAATTGGTTGAATTTATTTACATGCTATAATTTACAAAACTCAACCAAAACGCAATAGGGCAAAAGGGGCGTACTAGTTGCGCCCCTTGCATTTGTTTAAAAATTCAACAAGTATTATTTTATTTTCCAGAATGAAAACATTCCTATCCAAATCATTCTTACCAGGCTTGTTAATCCTTGTAATTTATTTCTTTTGCTCTCCAATAATGGCGCAGCAAGGCCAGAAACAGGATTCAACTCTGACACCTGAAGAAACCAGGTACAGAGACTCTATTGCTGCGGTAAATCAGGCATCGAAAGCCTTGCAGGAATCTCAGGAATCGTACAACAAGGGGATCGAGTTTTTTAGCCAAAAGGCCTATAAACAGGCTATCCTGAGTTTCGACAAAGCCATCAGCCTCCAGAACAGTTTCGGGAAAGCCTGGTACAACAGGGGTGTTGCAAAAGTTGCTTCAACTGATACCAAAGGAGCCATTGTTGACTTCAATAAAGCAATTGAGTTAGAGCCGGCAAATCTGGATGCCCGATATAAAAGAGCAGAATGCTGCACTAGTCAGGGTGAATACGAGAATGCCCTGCTCGACTATACATTTCTTACTGCAAAAGAGCCATCTAATTACAAGCCATTTTACTACTCAGCAGAAGTATTGTTTTTAATGGGCAAATATGAAGATGCTCTTCAATCAGTCAATAAAGCAATTTCTCTGAAACCTGACAATGCGCGTTCATATAACGACAGAGCCAGTTGCTTTAGGAAACTTGAAAAATATCAGGATGCATTAAATGATTTAAACAAAGCTATATCAATTGATAAACAAGCATTTATCCTAAATAATCTTGGAAGTTTAAAACGGCTGATGAAAGATAATGATGGTGCTGTTGCTGCTTATACCACTGCAATTGAAATCGATAAAAGCTATTATCTTGCCTATAGTAACCGCGGTGTTATTTATCTGGAAAAAGAACAATATGATAAAGCTATTGCCGATTTCAACAAATCAATAGAAATAAATCCTGATTTTGCCGCTGCATTTAATAACCGGGGCATTATCTATCACTACCGTGAGCAATTTCAGAATGCTGTCAAGGACTTTGATAAAGCAATCTCATTAAAAGCTGATTATGGAATGGCTTATTTAAACAGGGGTATAAGTAAAGAAATGCTGCGAGAGGGTGATGGAGCCTGTTCCGACTGGCAAAAAGCTGAAGATCTCGGGATTAAGCTGGCTGGGAAATATCATATGGTTGATTGCGATTAACAACATTAAACATTGGATTATCTGATAAATTGAAAAGTCATGCGTAAATCACTGGGAATACTGTTATCATTTATATTATTTTCCTTTACTGTAATTGCTCAAAATATTGAATTTAAATCCTCAAATTTTAAGGATAACAAGGATGGATTTAAAGCAGCGGAAACGAATCTTGAAGCAGGGAATGAATTATTCAAACAAGCTTTAAAGCTTCAGGAAGAAGGAAAAAATCCTTATCAACTATTTAAACAGGCACAAATTCCATTCACAAAGGCTCAGGAATTCAATCCAAATAATGCTGAATTGAATTACAAAATCGGGAAATGTCTTTATTTCTCAAAGGACATTAAAAATTCAATTCCATTTTTTCAAAAATCACTCAAGCTCGATGAAAAAAATGCAGAACCCGACCTTTACTATTTATTGGGAAAGGCATTAAAAAATGATTATAAATTCGCTGATGCTAAAGCGCTCATACAGAAATATAAAACCGTTGAGCGGTCGAAAATTCTTGAAAAAAACCTGGAAGAAATTAACAGAGAACTAACTCAATGTGATAATGCGGAAGCTCTGTATAAAACGCCTCTGGCACGCACATGGGTTGAAAATATGAAAGATTGGAACAGTGAATATGATGATTATGGTGCAACAATAACTGCAGACGAATCCTCATTGGCATTTAACAGTAAAAGGCAGAGCAAAGCAACAATTGCGAAAGACGAGTTTGGGCAATATTCAACCATCGTAATGCAAAGTACAAGAGATAAGGGAAAATGGTCGCCATTAATTCAGTTCGGAGAACCTTTTACCTCACCCGGAATTTTTGAGATCTCTGCTTATTCCTATGATGGGCAAAGCATGATTTTATATAAACCGGGTCCGAATGGAGATCTTTATCAATGCGACCTGGAAGGTGCAAAATGGAATGTTCCCTACAGGCTCCCTGATAAAGTAAATACTGATGCAAATGAATATCAGGCCTGTTATTCCGGTGATAAAATCCGGATATACTATGTTACCGACCAGCCATATGGAAACCGCGGAGGCACAGATATTTATTTCAGCGGATTGATGAATCCCAAATTAAATACCTGGGGAATGGGCCAAACGATTGGTTCTGAGTTAAATACTACTGTTGATGATGGATACATCTTCCTTCATGCAGATGATAAAACAATTTATTTCTCCTCAAAAGGACATAATTCAATGGGCGGTTTCGATATTTTTAAATCTGAACGCCTTGCTGGCCGCTGGTCCACTCCGGTGAATCTTGGTTATCCTATTAATACAGTATATGACGAGACTTCTTTTGTTATGTCAGCCAGCGGAAAACATGCGTATATCACTTCAGACCGTGATGGGGGTAAAGGTGGATCTGACATCTATAAAGTAACATATTTGGGTCCTATTAAGCCACCGGTACCTGATATTCAGGATCAATTACTTGCTGATATTGCTGCTCCACAAAAAGATAATAAACTGGAAGAAGCTGTAAAAGTTGAATCAAAAAATCTTACCATTTTAAAAGGTAGAGTATTGGATGATTATACTGGTAACCCAATCAAAGCAGATATTGAAATAGTTGATAACCAGAAGAACGAAATAATACTTTCTATAAAATCTAATAGCAGTACCGGGAAGTTCCTGGTTTCATTACCTGCAGGAAAAAATTATGGAATAGCTGTTAAAGCACCGGATTACCTATTTCATTCTGAAAATTTTGATCTTCCGGAAACAAGTGATTTTCAGCTTGTTGAAAAAGATATTCGGCTAAAAGGAGCATGTATTGGATGTAAAATTATTCTTAAAAATATTTTCTTCGATAGTGGGAAATTTATAATCCGGCCTGAATCAACATCAGAATTAACCCGCCTGGCCGACCTTATAAAAGATATTGCAAGAGTTAAACCAGGAATTAAAATTGAGATTTCTGGCCACACTGATAATGTTGGATCAGAAACCTCAAACCAGCAACTCTCAGAAAACAGGGCTAAAGCTGTTGTAAAATATCTTGTTGATCATGGTATTGCACAAACAAAACTTTCGTTTAAAGGTTATGGCTCTAAAGAAGCAGTTGTTACTAATTCAACTGCGGAAGGCCGTCAGGAAAACAGAAGAACAGAATTTAAAATACTGGAAGACTGATTTATTAAACTAATTTGAAAATCTTCATTGTAGGTTTTATGGGAAGTGGAAAATCAGTGATCGGCCGGAAACTGGCCGCTTCATTGGGACTGCCATTTATTGATCTTGATCTGGAATTCGAAAGTTTGTATAAAATTACAATCGAAAATTTCTTTAAAAAATACAGTGAAGACGTATTCAGAAACCTTGAATCTAAAGTATTGAGGCAAACAGAAACACTTTCTGAAGGCATAATTTCCACTGGTGGAGGAACACCTTGTTTCCATAAAAACATGGAGTTCATTAATTCTAATGGCACTTCAATTTATTTAAAAGCCAGTACTGAAATACTGTTGGAACGTATTCTTTCCTCTCACAAACCCAGACCTTTGTTGATGAATCTTTCAAAAGCTAAGATGCTTGAGAAAATTGATACTATGCTAAATCAAAGAAAAAAATATTATGAAGAAGCAAAAATCACCGTTGAATCAAACAATTGTGATATTAATGGATTAGTTGAAGTACTTGGAACACTAAAATAATAGTCCAGTAAATATTATTTTTTTGAAATAGCAAGTATCACATTTTCTACATGTTGTGTATGAGGAAACATATCAACTGGCTGAACAGCGACAATATCATAATAGTCCTTTAATAGTGCCAGGTCTCTGGCTTGTGTTGCAGGATTACAGCTGACATATACTAATTTTTCGGGCCTGGCAGCAATTATTTGTTCAATAACTTTTTCATGCATACCAGCTCGCGGAGGGTCAGTAATTATCACATCAGGTATGCCATTTGCTTCAATAAATTCAGCTGTAAGAGTTTTGGCAAGATCTCCAGCAAAAAAGCTAGCATTCGTAATATTATTAAAGGTGCTATTTTCATACGCATCTTTGATAGCTGCCTCAACATACTCTATTCCAATAACTTTCTTTGCAAGTCTGGCAAGGAAAAGTGCAATAGTACCAGTTCCAGTGTAGAGATCATAAACAATTTCTTTCCCTGTAAGCCCGGCAAACTCCCTTACAAATTTATATAATGCATAGGACTGTTCTATGTTAACCTGGTAAAACGAAAGCGGACCAATCCGGAAAACCAGATCTTCCAGATATTCATCGAGATGAGGATTTCCCCTATACAATACTGGCTCGAGATCAGAATAGGTGTCATTGTCTTTTATATTGATAATGTAATAAAGTGACCATAAATCAGGAAATTTTTCTGTAATAAATTCCATCATCTCCCTGATCTGCTCGGGCTTATCCTCACCAAAAACAACAATTACCATGGCTTCGCCTTTGCTGCTTGTCCTGATAACTAAATTCCGGAGGAAACCTGCATGATTTCTCGGATCATAATAAGTCCATGCCATTTTCAACGAAAATTCCCTGACCGCCAGCCTAATAGCATTTGAAGGTTCTGGCTGCAGGTAACAATGTTTAATATCAAGTACCCTGTCGAACATTGTAGGAAGATGAAAACCCAAGCCTCTCATTTCAGGATCCGGGTCGGCAAGAGCACCATTTTCAAACCAAAGCCAGCGTTTGTTTGAAAATGTATATTCAAGCTTATTTCTGTACTCCTGAATTCTTCTGGAAGGAACTATTGAACTAAATCCCTGATAATCAAGCTTCCCTATTCTATCAAAAGCATCTGTAACCTGTTTTTGTTTGTATCCAAGTTGATGTTCATAGGCCATTCCCTGCCATTTACAACCACCGCACAACCCAAAATGGCTGCAAAAAGGATCTACTCTTTTTTCAGAATATTCATGAAACTTTATTGCTTTTCCTTCCATGAAATTCCTTTTACTCCTTGTCACCTGGATATCAACAATATCACCCGGAACCACAAAGGGTAGAAAAACAACCATTTCCCCTACCCTGGCTATCGCTTTTCCTTCTGAACCTGCATCCGTAATAAGTACTTTTTCAAGGATCGGTAATGGCTTCTTTGGTTTACGCATGTAAATTATTTTTATAATGTTTTGAATCCCCCCACTCACCATAGCCAACTTCGGCTCCAGCCATTTTTATTCTGGCTTCAAGGCACCCCCTACATTCCTCTGCCTCCTCATCAACACAAGGCTTATCCTGATATAATAAGTAATCTTCCCGATATTTAATTGGAGTCAGGTTAGGCATAACAACATTTGAACCAATCATTATTGCCTTTTCACGTCCCTGAGGATCAATAGATTGCATAGCAGTTGTTGCTGCAATATTAATATTTTTCATCATAATTCTCAGCAAAGCAACCATTTTTAGTGATAAGTCGAACCGACCTGCCTTGGGGAGTAATTGTTCTGAATATTGAAACAATGGTGTGTCGTTATGCTCAATATAAGGCCCCATTCCAGCCATGTCGATATCGAATTTTTTAAAAAACAACAAATCCTCAGCAAGGTCATCAATTGTTTGAAATGGCAAACCAATCATTACACCCGTTCCTACCTGATAACCAATTTGTTTTAAACTACGCAGGCAGTCAAGTCGCGTCTGATAATCATGGATTTTATTCAGGGGATGCAACTTTATGTATAAGTCGGGACTGGAAACCTCTATCCTCAGAAGATAGCGGTGTGCACCTGCCTTAAACCATTTACGATATGTTTCCTCGCTCTGTTCTCCAAGTGAAAGTGTTATATGTAGTTCGCTGTTAGTGGCTTTATGAATTTTCCTGATCAATGTTTCTATCTTGGCTGTAAAAACTTTCCCAGACCTTTCACCTGCCTGAATTACAATTGAAGCGAATTTATTTTTATGAGCAAATACAGCAGCTTCTACAACCTCATCATCGGTTAGCTGATATCGTTTAATTTTCTTATTCCCTGCCCTGACACCGCAATAATAACAATTCTTGCTGCAACGATTTGAATATTCTATCAAACCTCTGTAGTAAACCTTATTCCCAATATATTCTTCCTTTACCTCAGCAGCACGAGCAAATATTTTTTTTCTGAATTCATCTTCAGCATTAAGAAGGAAAATCAAATCATCTTTTGTAAAGTCAGATTTATTAAGAATCTCATCAAAATCAAGCGTCATAGTTAGGAAAAGGTTTTTAGAGCATGTAACTTTACACGAACAACCTTGCAAAGATAAAGGATTATGCTGAAGATACTTTCCATTGAACAAATCCGCGCAGCAGATGCATTTACTATTTCAAATGAGCCAATCTCCTCAACTGACCTCATGGAAAGAGCATCAACAGCCTGTGCTGATTGGATACTCTCCAAACTTGATCAAAACCAAGAAGTTAAAATTTTCTGTGGACAAGGAAATAATGGAGGAGATGGTTTAGCAATTGCGCGACTTCTGGCTGGTCTGCATTATAAAGTTATTGTTTATTCAATTCTTCACAGTGACAAGTCAAGCGATGACTTCCTGATTAATATGGAACGTCTGATTAAACAAAACAAGGTTGAAATCAAATATATCAAAGCCAGCAATAATCTTGACCTGATAAACAATGATGAAATAATAATTGATGCCATGCTGGGTTCAGGCCTTTCGAAACCAGTAAGCGGGCTGCTGTCCGAATGTATTCAATTTATTAATAATGCTGGGGCTGTAGTTATTTCCATTGACTTACCAAGTGGTTTATTTAGTGATAAAGCAATTGATACTCAAAAAGACCTTGCTATTAAGGCTGATTATTGTCTTACTTTTCAAACCCCTAAACTGGCTTTCTTTTTTCCTGAAAATGAAATGTATGTAGGTGATTGGCAGGTTCTTCCTATTGGACTTCATCCTTCTTTTCTGGAAGAACAAACTGTTTCTCATTATTTGGTGGAGCAAAAGGATGTCAGTGAATTGATTAATGTAAGAAAGAAATTCGGGCACAAAGGCAGTTATGGGCATGGACTGCTAATTGCTGGCAGTTATGGTAAAATGGGTGCTGCAGTTTTAAGTGCAAAAGCTGCAATGCGCAGTGGAGCCGGGTTAATTACTGCTCATATTCCTGCTAAAGCATATGATATTTTCCAAACCACCTTTCCAGAAGCAATGGTAAGCATAGACTCTTCTGATTATCATTTTTCATCATTACCAAAGATCGAACCCTATAATGCTATTGCAATAGGGCCTGGCCTGGGAACTGATCCTGAAACCGCCAGAGCACTTAAACTACTGATTCAGAATTCTATAAAACCTTTAATTTTAGATGCGGATGCACTGAATATACTGGCAGAAAACCCCACCTGGCTGCACTTTCTTCCAAAAAACAGCATCTTAACTCCGCATTTTAAGGAGTTTGAACGATTAACGAATAAAGTTTCAAACAGTTTCGAACGTAATAAACTCCAACGTGAGTTTTCAATCAAATATGGCATTTATATTACCTTAAAAGGTGCGTATTCAAGTATCTCATTCCCTGATGGGAGGATCTTTTTCAATTCTACCGGAAACCCTGGCATGGCAACCGGAGGCAGTGGCGATGTTTTAACGGGCATCATGCTTGGGTTGCTTGCACAAGGCTATTCACCGGCAACTGTTTGCCTGATGGGGACCTATCTGCATGGACTTGCCGGGGATATTGCTGCTCAGAATTTTGGTCAGGAATCAATGCTGGCAGGAGATATTGTTGATTGTATTAGTGAAGCATATAAAGTACTGACAATCAATTACAATACTTGACTTTATCCCTCATATTCGGTTTTCCCAGGGACTCAGCTTTTTTCCAATCCCGACAACCCTCTTCTTTCTTTCCAAGTACTGTATAAATATCACCTCTGGTACTCCAGGCATCTGTATACATAGAATCCACCTTTATTGCCATTGAAAGATCTTCAATTGCGCCATTATAATCTTTCAGGTTAAATCTGGTACTCCCCCTATAGAAGTATGATTCAGAAGTATTATATCCAGCATCAATACAATTGGTAAACAAATCTTTGGCTAACTGGTAGTGACTCTGATAAAATTCGCTTACTGCCTTTGCAAAATCAGATTTGGCTTTTTCCTTCCTGCTTGTGCAGGACAAAAGTGCCAGGGTCGCAACTATAAACATTAATAATTTTAGTTTCATAAGTAAAATAAAGGTCAAATGTATTAAAAGCAAGTAAAATTTTTACTTTTCATTAGCAGATCAATTTTCCTGTATTATTTTTACCACTTAAAATTAAATTTAAAAATAGCATCCTTTAATAATAACGCCGCTATTTCTGGAATACTCAATAGCAGGCAACGGAAATTTCAAATTTCCAAGAGCGTCAAAAATTAACTTTAACGTTTTGGAGTGTGTGGGAATTCTAGAAAGATCGATATCCGGACTGAGGTAAAAGTAAGGGGACCTTTTAAAATATGGGATAGGTTTGCCATTGTACACTGCCATATTTTCTGCGGCTCCTGTCATGCCTTTTGCTCCATACCCACAGGCTATATTCAACCAGGCTGGAAAACAGGAGCTTCGCTTGAGAAACGATTTAATGTTAACACTCCACCAATAAGTTTGGCCATTGTAATCTTTAATAATTCGTTCTAAATGATTCATGCCCAGCAAATTTGGCCGGTATTGTGCGTATTTCGTTTCATGAAAGGAAAACTTTATTGAAATCCGTTGCTCTTTCCAAAGTAACTGCTGACTGATAAAGAAACCTGAGCCCAGAGAATTGGCTGCAATATCAGGCAGCGAAAATCCATAATCTTTCGAAAAACCGTCAAATATTTCGATGGAAGTCAAAAATAAAAAACCTGATACCCCTCCTATCCAAACTGATTTTTTATCTGAATATCCACACCATTTCATCGTTTTGTATCCTACCTTTCCAATAGTATATGAGGCAGCAGAATGTCCTATTTTATCCTGTATTAGCCATTCATCTGAATCATTAAAAAATTGAAATGATGAATGCATATTTTCTTTATACCACAATTTATACAAAGCAGTCATCGTGGCAGGATAAATAATAGAGGCAGTTATACCTGAGATAATCCTTCTATTTGAAAATAATCTTAGAGAATCAGTTTCCTGACAATTAACAGAGAATAAGGTTAAACAATTAAGGATAAGAAAGATAATTACTAACTTGACTGCTTCAGAAATTCTCACCTCCTGATATTTATTTTATTAAGTCCATTTTGGTATGCCCTTGCATTTCTCATATGCTGATCTAATGTTCTGGCAAAATTATGATAACCACTCAAATCATCTTTGGCGCAGAAAAAAATGTAATTATGATGGTTATATTTCAAAACTGATTTTACAGAACTTACAGAAGGCATACAAATGGGACCTGGAGGTAAACCAGTATACATATAGGTATTGTAAGGAGAATTTATCAGTTTATCTTTATTGAGTATACGTTGAATGGCAAAATCGCCAATGGCATATTTAAGTGTGGGATCAGCTTCCAGAGGCATACCTTTGTTTATCCTGTTCATATAAACGCCTGCAACAGTCGGTTTTTCATCTTCTTTGATGGTTTCCTGTTCGACAATTGAAGCTAAAATAATCACTTCATCAGGTTTAAGACCAATTAGTTCCGCTTGTTTTCGCCTTTCAGTATTCCAGAAGTTATGATATTGCCTGTTCATTTTATCTATAAATTTTTCAGGACTGGTATTCCAATACATTTCGTAGGTATCAGGGATGAACATGCACAGAAAATTCTCCTTGTCAAAGCCATACTTCTGTGCTGTTTTTTTATCATTCAAAAGTTCGAGAAGCCTGTTACTATCTACTTCAAGTTGTTTGCCAATCTTTCCGGCAAATTGATCTTTCAAGCGGATACTGTTAAAAACAACTTTAACTGGAACCTGTTTACCAGCTCTTAGCATATCAACCAGGCTATTGTTACTCATATTCGATTTCACCAGGTAGCGCCCTGATTTAATATTTTGTTTGTAGCCTTTTTTTGCTGCCGTCCATTCAAAGCTGGAAACATTTCGTAGGATTCCATTCTTAACAAGGCTATCTTTAACTTGTTCGAAATTCGCTCCGGTTGGGATATACAAGTAATATTCGTCATTTGTTACTGACGTATTAGGACCCCAAATTTTATAGGTAAGTCCACCAATAACTAATGCTGCTGTCACAAAAATAATCAGCAAAACAGGTATAATTACTCTGCGACGTTTTGTGCCCTTACTCTTTGGGCTTTTCTTTTTTGTTGAAGTCAATGGTTTAAGAGTTGTAGCAAATGTTCATCAATATAAATAGTTCCCCTTCGTAACCATTCCTTCTTTGTTCCGGAAATGGTAAACTTAAATTTTTGAAAAAGTTCCAGACTGGCTTTGTTGTCGGTAGCTATATTACAGAATAGCTGATGCAGTTCCAATGTTGAGAATGCATAATCAATAAGAAGTTGAAGTGCTTCTGTTGCATATCCTTTACCCCTTTCGTCCGACGAAATCAGAATTCCAATACCTGCCCTGTGATTAACTGGATCGAAATCAAAAAGATCAATTGATCCTAAAGGGTTTTCATTCTGTTTATCTGCAATTATTAGTCGTAATTGTTTGGCGCTGAATATGTCCCTATCGGCACTCAGAATATATTGCTCCAGAGTAAACCTTGAAAATGGTTCAACTGAATTGCCAAGATGCCATATTTCAGGATCATTTTCCCATTTATATAAAACATCAATATCGGCGGGTTCTGGTGCACGTAAAAAAATTCTTTCCCCAATCATCAGATCTCTATTTCACCATTAAAAACAAAAGTTGCTGGTCCTTCAAGCCATATATCCACAAATCCTTTTTCTTTCCTTTTAAAATAAACAATTAGTTCACCTCCTACCGTTTTTACTTTACAAGGTGATTGTAAATCTGGATTTCTGCCGGCAAATGAAAGGACTGATGCCGTTACACCAGTACCACAGGAGAGAGTTTCATTCTCAACACCTCTTTCATAGGATCGAACAATAAGTCCTGAATCCGAAATTTTAACAAAATCAACATTAGTTCCAACCTCTGCAAAAGTCCTGCTATACCTGATCTTTCTTCCTTCAGATACAACATCCGTTACTTCAGCATTTTCATCATATATAACGGCATGAGGAGATCCTGTATCAAGAAAGTCGTAAGCCTTTTCGGTTTTGATTCCCAACACATCTTTCATTTTCAGCTTAACAACAGAACTTTCATGGCCTTGCTCAGTAATAATTCCAGTATGCTCTCCATCAATTGCAATAAACTTAGCTTCTTTATTAACCAGGCCAAGTTTTTTTGCAAATGAAATCATACATCTTCCTCCATTACCACACATTGTACTTTCGCTACCATCGCTGTTGTAATAAACCATTCTGAAATCATACCCAATTTCTGTCTTCAATAACATTAATCCATCAGCACCAATTCCGAAATGCCTGTTACACAAACCTTTAATCTGGCTCAGATTTAAATTGTGGTCAGTAATTCGTTCATCTATCAGGATAAAATCATTCCCGGTACCATGAAATTTATAAAAAGGTAATTTCATTCGTGCTAATTTTTCTGAATATCAATTTTTCTGAGAGCTCTCAGCGGCCGAAAGTTTTCAGCTCTCTCCATCAGAAAGTAATTATTTTGATTTTTCAGGTATAATTTTTTGTTAATATATTCAAGGCTAAGCTGATCAAATTTTTCAAATCCAAATACAATTATTTTATTTTGATAAACCCGATATCCCTGATAATTTATAGGTGATTTCCAAAATTCAACACGGTAACTGCTTGTTGA
Organism: uncultured Bacteroidales bacterium; assembly: GCA_903923925.1. Taxonomy (GTDB): domain Bacteria; phylum Bacteroidota; class Bacteroidia; order Bacteroidales; family CAIXZF01; genus CAIXZF01. The sequence goes on along the minus strand of CAIXZF010000035.1, from coordinate 592,453 downwards.
TGGGTGTTGTGACAATTTGTCATCTGTCAACAAACTATCAAGATATGCTGACTTTCTGTCAATAGAATCGTTTTTACCATTTACGCGTAGCAATCTGAATTCCAGCATTATATCGCGTTTAACTACTTCAAAGCTACCAGAATGCTTACTAATGTGATTTACGCTGTCCGTTTTTAAACTATCTGAGCGGCTGCCATGTGATTTTATTTTCCCGAACCATAAGAGCGTATCTGGGAGGTTAGATTCGTCGATATAATAATTGTCGGCACCTCCCTGGCTTAAGAGATCTGCCGAAATACTATCAGCTAATAACAAACTATCAGCTAATTGCTTGCTATTAATAGAATCGTTAGAGTTAAAATTGTTTTTCTTTTGCTTGTTTTGTTTGTCTTTTTCAAAGGGAGTTTTAATTTGAGCCAATTGGTCATCTTTTCCTGGCATCAAATTATTAATTAGATCCCTCACAGTGGTAAAAGATATCCATTCTGTTCTGTTCATACTTGATGCCCACCACATTACACTTATCCCGGCAATGATCCCAATAAAGGTTCCAAGCAGTAACATTCCGAACTTGTCTCGCTTTCGGGCCATATGTTTTTCAGATTAACACTTTTTAACTAAGCCTGAAAACACTAAGTGTTCAGAAGGCACGTTCATAATTTTGTTTTACAATTTCTAAGGCATGTATGATCAAGGCACAAAAATTGTGAAAACAAATGCAAAAATCGTAAAAAAAATCAGTTGTTAACCTTAAATTGTTTTTTAGATGAAAAAGGTATTGTTATTGGTACTTTCTGCAATAGGAGGCGGAATTATCGCCCTTGCCTCATTCAAAGCCATGGAAAAATCCAATCATAATTTGTCATTGTACAGTGGAGCATCACTACCTGTGCAGCAAACATCATATTCAGCTGGTGGAATGGCAAGCGGTCCCGACTTCGTTGATGCCGCTTCAAAATCAGTTCATGCTGTTGTTCACATCAAAACCGAATATCAGCAAAAGAATGTAACTTATGATAATTTTTTTAATAATCTTTTCGGCTATGACAACCGGGGTGGAAGACCATATGTAGCAACAGGCTCCGGGGTTATTGTCACTACAGATGGGTATATCGTCACAAATAATCATGTTGTACAAGACGCTGATTATATTGAAGTTACATTAAATGATAAAAGAAGTTTTGAAGCTAAAATTGTTGGAACAGATCCGTCAACAGATATTGCTTTAATAAAGGTTACGGGTCAGGAATTCCCATTTCTTACTTTTGCCAATTCCGATAATGTAAAAGTCGGCGAGTGGGTGCTTGCAGTAGGAAACCCATTTAACCTCACTTCCACAGTAACAGCAGGGATTGTAAGTGCAAAAGCAAGAAATATTAATATTCTGGGTAAAGAAAATTCAATTGAATCCTTTATTCAGACCGACGCAGTTGTTAACCCTGGGAATAGTGGAGGAGCACTTGTAAACACTTTGGGAGACCTTATTGGAATAAATGCCGCAATAGCCTCTAATACAGGATCTTATACGGGATATTCATTTGCTATTCCTTCAAATATTGCAAAGAAAGTTGTTGAAGATTTAATGCAGTATGGTAACGTACAAAGAGGTTTTATCGGAGTAACACCTGCCGATATTACTGCCGAATTCGCCAGGGAACAAGGATTAGATGTCACAAAAGGTGTTTATGTTTACACTATTTCGGATAATGGATCTGCAAATCAGGCAGGAATGCTAAAAGGTGATATTATCACAAGTATTAACGATCAACCAGTAAACAGTGTTTCAGAAATGCTTGAGGTAATTGGTCAGCACCGACCAGGTGAAACAGTAAAAGTTATCTATGCAAGGGATGGAAAAGACAGAACAGCTAATCTTGTGCTTAAGAATAAGGAAGGCACTACTGGAATTGTTAAAAAGGACGATATAAATGTAAATGAATTGTTGGGGGCTAATTTAACTCCAATTACCAAAGAAGAAAAAGCCTGGCTTAGACTTGATTGTGGAGTAAAAGTAAAAGAATTGAAAGAAGGATTGCTTGCAACGGCTGGGATAAGAGAGAATTTTGTAATTACTTCCATGGATAAAAGAGTAGTTAAAAGTCAAACCGACATTGAAACCATTTTAACAAATAAAAAGGGAGGTGTACTTGTCGAAGGAATTTATCCGAACAGGATGCGCGCATGGTATCTGGTTGTGATTAAGGAGTAACAATCTTTATTGGCGATATTGGTTAGTTACTGATCAGAAAATGGCAAGTTGTTTTTAATATTTATGAACACTTGCAAACAAAAAACGTTATATTAATGTTACCTTTGAAGATAAATGGTTATATTGCTAAATAGGCTTGGGTTTGGTTTTTTTTGATATTTAGAAGGGAAGATTTAGAATGAGACAATTAAAGATAACAAAATCAATAACGAACAGGGAAACTGCATCTCTTGATAAGTACCTTCAGGAAATTGGCAAAGAGGAGCTGATCACTGCTGAGGAGGAAGTAAGTCTTGCCCAGAGAATCAAAGCAGGCGACCAGATAGCACTTGAGAAACTGACCAAAGCGAATCTGAGATTTGTAGTTTCAGTAGCTAAACAATATCAGAATCAAGGTTTAAGTTTGCCCGATTTAATTAATGAAGGGAATCTTGGACTTATCAAAGCGGCTAAACGCTTTGATGAAACCAGAGGGTTTAAATTTATTTCATATGCTGTTTGGTGGATTCGTCAGTCGATATTGCAATCACTGGCAGAACAGTCCAGAATAGTACGCTTGCCATTGAATCAGGTTGGTTCACTAAATAAAATCTCTAAAGAGTCGTCACGCTTAGAGCAGCGTTTTGAAAGGCAGCCCTCAGCAGATGAACTTGCAGAAGCGCTGGATATGCCAGAAGAAAAAGTTCTATCAGCTCTGAAAATATCAACCAGGTATATTTCAATGGATGCTCCAATTTCTCCGGATGAGGATACAAAATTTATTGATTTATTTGTAACAGAGGATACTCCTGGAACAGATAACCTGCTTATGAAGGAATCGCTGATGCGTGAAATTCAGCGATCGCTGGCAACTCTCACTGAAAAGGAGCGTGATGTGATAAATCTGTATTATGGAATTGGAATGACGCATGGATTGACACTGGAAGAAATAGGTGCAAAATTTGATCTTACAAGGGAAAGAGTTCGACAAATTAAGGAAAAAGCTATCAGGAGGCTTAAACACACTTCGAGAAGCAAATTGCTAAAGGCCTACCTCGGTTAAAATATCATTAATTATTTTTTAGAAGGGATTGCCTGAATTATTTGGGGTAATCCCTTCATTTTTTTATATTTGACACCTTATTATTAAGAATCCAAAAAAAACATATTCACATGGAAAATTATTCACCTGTAAAGATTGTTGAAGGCAGCAATGCTTATGAAGAAAACCTCCGTATCTGGATGGATGATGTTAAAGCAGCCAATGCACTTGTTGAAACAGTTTCCAAACTTTGGTATGATAAATCAATAGAGTTGATTCTATTCCGCAGGCAGATGCTCGACCGAAGCTCCAGTTCGATTATTCACAAGCATTCATATGTACATAATATTATTAAAAAGCCACTAACTGTGCAGGATTCAATGATTCTTGCAGATGCTATGATGAAGATTGATATTGCACCTGCAAGGATAGATCTTGGTCGTTTAAATGCAGAATGGGTGGAAGAAAGAGACCAATTTGATAATGACCCTGCAAAATTCATTGAATCAAAACTTGCTCATTTTATTAATGCGAAACCTCGCAGCGATCATCATCAGGATGTTATCCTTTATGGATTTGGGCGTATCGGCCGAATTTTAGCGCGAGAACTTGTTCATCAGGCTGGAAACGGATCGCAGCTCAGGTTAAGGGCTATTGTTACCCGAACTGATACTGCTGATGACATCCGCAAAAGAGCTTCTTTGTTTCGCCATGATAGTGTACATGGCAGATTTAATGGAATTGCTATTGAAGACGTTGACCAGAAAGTATTTTACATCAACGGCCATGTTGTGAATATGCTGGCAGCTAAAAACCCGGAAGATCTTGATTACGAAGCATATGGAATAAAAAATGCACTTTTGATTGATAGCACAGGTGTTATGCGTGATCGCGCCGGCCTTGCTCGTCATTTAACGGCAAAAGGTGTTGAAAGAGTTTTGCTTACAGCTCCGGGTAAAGGAGATATCCCGAATATTGTTTACGGTGTAAATCAGGATACATGCAACATGAATCTCGACGAAGAGCGGATATTCTCTGCTGCCTCCTGCACTACGAATGCTGTTGTGCCAGTTCTTGCAGTTATTGAGCGGGAACTTGGAGTTGTGCGAGGCCATATTGAAACAATTCATTCATTTACAAACGACCAGAACCTACTCGATAATTATCATAAAAAAACAAGAAGAGGACGTTCTGCCCCATTGAATATGGTTATTACTGAAACCGGAGCTGCTTCTGCTGCAGTAAAGGCAATTCCTAGCCTTAAAAGCAAGCTCACAGCAAATTCGGTACGCGTTCCTACCCCGAATGTTTCATTGGCTATTTTATCATTGAATGTAGCCAGGGACATTGACAAAGAAGGTGTTAACGAACTAATGCGCAGTGCTTCCCTGAAAGGTGAGTTAATAGAGCAAATTAGATTTTCAACCTCAAGTGAGCTTGTTTCTACTGATGTGATCGGTGATTCCTGCGCATGTGTGTTTGATTCTGCAGCTACTTTGGTTTCAGACGATAAGCGCAATGTGGTTCTTTATGCCTGGTACGATAATGAATTTGGATATTCAATTCAGGTTCTTCGATTAGCCAAGCATCTTGGACAAGTAAAAAGCTACAGGTATTATTAAAATCTTGAAAAAACAAACAGTCGCCTTACCTTTGCGATAATTTTAATAAACTACCAAGTGCATCAACCTAAATACATTTTTGTGACCGGTGGAGTAACTTCTTCATTGGGCAAAGGCATCATTTCAGCATCTATTGCCAAATTACTTCAGGCCAGGGGATTCTCAGTCACCAATCAAAAACTGGATCCATATATAAATATCGATCCCGGGACTTTGAATCCCTACGAACATGGGGAATGTTTTGTAACAGAAGACGGTGCTGAAACGGATCTTGATTTAGGTCATTATGAACGATTTTCAAATGTTCCTACTTCTCAGGCGAATAATATTACAACAGGCAGAATTTACCTCAGTGTTATTGAAAAAGAAAGAAGAGGAGATTTCCTTGGTGAAACTGTTCAGGTTATCCCTCACATTACTGATGAGATAAAATACAGAGTTAAGCTGCTTGGAAATGATGGACGGTTTGATTTTGTGATTACTGAGATTGGTGGAACTGTCGGAGACATTGAATCTCTGCCATATATAGAGGCCGTTCGTCAGATGAAATGGGAATTGGGACATAACTGTATTGTAGTTCATCTCACACTTGTACCCTATCTTGCTGCAGCAGGAGAACTAAAATCGAAACCTACCCAGCACTCTGTAAAGAATATGCTTGAACAAGGTGTTCAGCCCGATATCATTGTTTGCAGAACAGAAAAACCATTAACAGATAGCCTTAGGGAAAAAGTTGCTCTTTTCTGCAATATTGTTCCTACATCAGTTATTGAATCCATTGATGCTCAGACCATTTATGAAGTACCAATATTAATGCAACAGGAAAAGCTTGATGTTGAGATACTTCGAAAAATGAATGTGGAATCTATACAAGAACCTGATCTGAAATCATGGGAGGAGTTTCTTTTTAAGCTGAAACACCCTTTATGTGAGGTAAATATTGGCCTGGTAGGGAAATATGTTGAACTGAAAGATGCCTATAAATCAATTATGGAGTCTTTCGTTCATGCAGGAACTGCCAATCAATGCAAAGTGAATCTAAAAATGATTCATTCAGAAGACATTACACCTGAAAATGCCGTAGAGAAACTAAAAGATCTTAATGGAATATTAGTTGCACCAGGTTTTGGAGAAAGAGGGATTGAAGGAAAAATAACTGCTATTCGCCATGCAAGGGAAAAACAGATACCTTTTTTGGGAATTTGTCTTGGGATGCAATGTGCCGTGGTTGAATTTGGCCGAAATGTTCTGGGATTCGAAGGTGCTCATTCAAAAGAAATGAACCCGAGAACCAAATTCCCGGTTATTGATATTATGGAGGCTCAAAAGAAAGTTAGTGGCAAGGGTGGGACAATGCGACTCGGCTCGTATCCCTGCACTCTTAGAGATGGGTCGACAATATTTAATGTGTATAAACAGAAGGATATTGCAGAACGTCACCGACATCGGTATGAGTTTAACAATAAATACATTCAAGAATACGAACAGGCAGGGATGTTGCCAGTTGGTATAAACAATCAGGACAACCTTGTTGAAATAATAGAATTGAAGGATCACCCCTGGTTTGTGGGTGTTCAGTTTCATCCTGAATTCAGGAGCACAGTTGCTAACCCTCACCCTTTATTTGTAAACTTCATTGGAGCGGCAATTTTACATGGAGGCGCACCTTGTGGTAAATAATAATTATTGATTTGAATTTCCAAATAACTCAGACCATTAAGGGTTTGAATTATTTACAGTATCTTTGCCAGCCCAAATTTTAAGACTTCTAATTGAATGGACAGAAATTCTATCTTCGGAATAATACTTATTTTTTTAATCCTGATCGGTTACAGTATCTGGACTTCCCCGTCCAAAGAAGAACTGGAAAACCGTAAACGTAAACAGGACTCCATTGCGCTTGTTCAGCAGGCAGAACTGGAAGCGGCAAAAAAAGCGGCAATTCAGAAACCAGCTCTGCAAGATACAATAGCTCATTCAACCGACTCTGTTGATGTTGCAAAACAGCGCACTATCAGAAAAGATGAATATGGTTCATTCTCGAAATCTTCAGCTGGAACAGAAAAGCGTTATGTTTTAGAAAGCGACCTTTTAAAAATTGTTCTTTCCAGCAAAGGTGGTGGTATTCGTTCGGTACAACTGAAACAATATAAAACTTTCGATTCATTACCACTAACTTTATTTAAATCAGACACTTCAATATTTGGATTTAATTTCTTTTCAAATAACCGTAGTCTGAACACCACATCAATGTATTTTGAACCTTTCTGGCCTGACAGTAAATTTGCAGGTCAGGACAGTATTCATGTGAGTGGCAAAGACTCTATAGAGTTTTCGATGAGGCTTTATCCTGATGCTGCCGACAGTGGTTTCAATAAAGCCAATTATATTGAGTTCCATTATGTAATTAAAGGCAACAATTACATGAACGGATTTGATATCCGTCTTGTTGGGATGGGTAGCCTTCTTGCTTCCAATGTAAATTATCTGAATCTCGATTGGAAAACAGATATGCTTCAGCAGGAGAAAAGTCATGAAAATGAAAAACTTGCTACTACAATCTACTATAAATATTTAAGTGATGACGTAGATTACCTTTCAGAGCGGAAGGATGAGAATAAGAATTTGAATACAAAAGTAAAGTGGATCTCTTTTAAACAGCAGTTTTTTAGTTCTACTTTGATTGCTAAAACCGCTTTTAATAGTGCAGACATTACTACTGTTACTAAGCCAGCAACTTCTAAAGCACGCTATTTAAAATCGATGGCAGCTGTTATTACTTTGCCTTTTGATCCTTTGCAACAGGTGAATGCAATTCCAATGAATTTTTATTTTGGCCCGAATAAATACAAGTTATTCAGACAATACGACCTGCAACTTGAGAAACAAATACCTATCGGGTGGAGTTTCTTTCTTTTGGCATGGATTAACAGATTTGCAGTAATCCCTGTTTTTGATTTCCTAAGTAGTTTTAATATGAATTATGGTATTATCATTTTGATTCTCACCATTTTATTAAAAATAGTACTTTTCCCAATTGCCTTTAAAACATATATGTCCTCCGCAAAAATGCGGGTATTGAAACCTGAAATTGATGAAATCGGTGCAAAATTCCCGAAAAAGGAAGATGCAATGAAAAAGCAGCAGGCAACAATGGACTTGTATAAGCGGGCAGGAATAAATCCTATGGCCGGATGTATACCAATGGCTTTACAGATGCCTATTCTCCTTGCGATGTTCAGGTTTTTTCCTGCTTCTATCGAGCTCAGACAACAATCTTTCCTTTGGGCCCATGATCTCTCATCATACGATTCTATTTACAATCTCCCGTTTACAATTCCTTATTATGGCGATCATGTAAGCTTATTCACTCTGTTAATGACGATCTCTACTATTTTTTATACTAAGATCAGCAATGACATGATGGCTTCCGGTACTCAGCAAATGCCCGGCATGAAAACTGTAATGTACCTTATGCCAATAATGTTCCTTGGTTTCTTCAACAGTTATTCTTCAGGTTTAAGTTATTATTACCTCCTTGCAAATGTTTTCACTTTTGCTCAAATGTACCTGATGAGAAAATTCGTAAATGAACAGAAAATCCATCTACAGATTCAGGAAAACAAGAAGAAACCTGTAAAGAAATCCGGATTTCAGCATCGTTTGGAGGAAATGGCAAAAAAGCAGGGATACAACTCAAAAAAATAAGAAATTATTCCTGAATCATACTTAGGAACAGTTTCATTCCTTCTTTCTTTTTGTCATCCAGATTATATGAGATCACATTCATTAAATAATCTTCTATATCAACATTGGGATAATTCTTTTTGCTAACACTGTTTGCAGCATCTTTTCGATGATTTATTCCGTATTCAAGTGCTCTTGAGAATTGATGTTTCAGAGGTTCTCTGATTTCTTTATTTGCCACCCAGACAGCAAAAACAAAAGGCAATCCCGTAAAATCAAACCAGACAGCAGAAAGATCATATACAAACCTGAACTTTTTCTCTAAACCGAAAGTTTTATCCCCTATCAAAACAGCAGCTTCACCTGCTTTTAATTCAGTGGTAATCATTCCCTCCTGAAGTGGTAAAAATGTAAATCTGGTTTTCCAATATTCGCGATCCAGAATTCTTACCAATTGCACAGAAGTCCGGGATTCCGGGTCGAGATAAACAGTACTAATTTCTTCAAGAGGCTGATTACCAACAAGAATAACAGTTTTTACAGGACCGATAGCTCCGATGCAGAAATCAGTAATTATTTCTGAGTTTGGGATAAAAGGTATAGTAGCTACAGGAACTATTCCAATATCTGTCTGATTATAAATTAGTTTTGATGCACAGCTTGAAGGAACATCAAATTCCATAGAAAAATCTTTTAAAAAGCCTGATTGCTCCAGCCCAAAAACAAATGGCACAGTATTAAGGTAAGATATTGCAGAGATCTTTAATATTTCCATCGCACAATTTAAGTTTGTATACTAACAAACAAGAATAAAAAATGTCCTAGTTCTGTGGAATATAACTTCCATCAACTTCACCAACGCATAAGCCTTTAAGATTTATCGTAATATTACTGCCTGATACAGCAATCAAATGTTTCTCAAAAACCCAATCACCAGCAGGGAAATAGTTCTGAATTCCAACAAATCGCTTTGCCACTAACAAGGCATCTACCGAATTAACATAACCCGAATTATCTGAATCGCCTGCTTTAAGTCTCAGCCCTGATAATGTGCTTGTTCCTGTAAAATAAGTAAGAATAAGCAACGCATCTGTTGCATTGCATCCTCCCCATGCTTTAGTACAAAAAGCATCAAGAGAATAATTTCCATCCTGTATTCCTGAGAGTGTGAATTCACCTGTACTATTGGTAATACATTGTTGAATTACTACATTATTGGCATTTTTGAGATATACAGTTACATTCGCCATTTCTGTTGATGATGCATTATCATAGGTTAAAGAACCACTTACGCTATGATTATTCTGAATTACAGTAATTTCAATTGTGTCCCTTCCTACACAACTATTTGAATCTGATACGACTAAATTATAGGATATATTTCCATAAGGAAATGCAACCGGATTCGAAATGTTACTATTATTCAACCCGGTATCCGGAAACCAAAAATAATTGTAAGGTGGGTTCCCCCCTGTTACCTGAGCAAAAAACTGCACAGAATTACCTGCAAATATTGTCGTATCATTTCCACAACTTACCTGAGGCAATTGATGGACAGTAATAAATGTTGAAACACCATCTGTTTCACCAAAAGCATCAGTTACAACAACAGAATATGCCATACTTATTAAAGGATTGGCATTTATTGTTGCGGAAGTATCTCCATTTACCCACAAATATGTGTACGGTGGTGTACCACCGTTTGCAATAACTGATAACTGAACAGATTCACCTCTGCAGATTTGTTGATTAATCGGTAAAGAGGCGACAACAGGTACATGGTAAATATCCTTGTATTTGACTGTAATCGTTGTTCCTTCTTCAGTTATCTCAAGCAAAGGCAATCCTGCATTGTCCCCAAGCCACTTATATTCTGTATAGTATCTGTTAATGGGAACTCCAACCTGAAGAGAATCAATATAAACACTATCTAATTCAGTTACAATGGATTTTACTCTAACAGTATTAAAAGTGCCAAGTGGTGTTGTTAGAGAACCCCATCCATCAATGTGGTTAACTCTGTGGCGACTTGTAGCAAGATATCCTGTTCCTGATAAATTCAAGCTGAAAGATGAAGTTGAAGAATCCGTTGCACCCATTGTCAGAGGAAAGCGATAAAGAACATCCGGATTATTATATTTAATAGTCAAGGGCACATTATTTAGAGTTGCTCCCATACCCAAGAAGGAGAAAACAGAACTTGACTCTCTGAAAAAACTGTATGTATTTGTAAGGGAGATACTTGTCAAAGTATCGAATTCAGACTGAGGGTTGCAAATAGTAGCTCTGTTTGGATCAAATGGCAGATTAAAAGCCAATTGATAAACAGTTGGAGTTACAGATGGATTAAAAAATGATTCAACTTTCTGGCTTGTTCTTCCAAGTGATGAAAAATCCCAGACATGGTTAACACCTGAAAGGTTGAAATCCAGACCATTTACTGAATAGACAATTGACCTTCTGATAGTATCACCAATGTTCGGCATATCATTTCTGTCAATTGTGATCTGGCAATGAGCAGTTAACATAACAAAGCCCAGAAAAATAAGTACTAATTTTTTCATTCTCCAGTGAATTTCATCATTATTATTCAATAAAAATAATAAAATAAAGCATGACTAACAAAATTTCGTCCCACCAAGCCTTTTATTAACTTTGCAAAAAATTAACCTACCCAATGGAAAAGGCAGAAAACCGGAAATTGAATACAATTGAGGAAGCAATAGAAGAGATAAGGAGTGGTAAGGTTGTGATAGTTGTTGACGATGAGGATCGTGAAAATGAGGGTGATTTTATATGTGCTGCAGAAACGATTACTCCTGAAATCGTAAATTTTATGGCCATGCATGGCAGGGGTTTAATTTGTGTTCCATTATCGGAAGACAGGTGTGATGAGCTCGACCTGCAATTAATGGTATCAACAAATACATCTCTGCATGAAACTCCTTTTACTGTTTCTGTTGATCTTTTAGGTAATGGTTGCACAACAGGGATATCTGTTAGCGACAGAGCAAAGACTATCAGAGCACTTGCCAATCCTGCTACCGTTTCAGATGATCTTGGGCGACCAGGGCATATTTTCCCACTTAAAGCCAAAAAAGCTGGTGTATTGCAGCGCACAGGGCACACAGAAGCAACAATAGACCTGGCCAGGCTGGCCGGCATGCTGCCAGTAGGTGCTTTAGTCGAAATCATGAATGAAGACGGCAGCATGGCACGTTTACCAGATCTTTTCAAGATTGCAGACAAGTTTAATCTGAAAATTGCATCTATTCAGGATCTTATAGCATACCGACTTAAAAATGAAAGCCTTATACAGCGGGTGGAGGCAATTGATTTACCGACGGAGTTCGGTCAATTCAGGCTAGTCGCATTCAGACAGCTGAATAATGAGTTATTACACCTTGCGCTGGTAAAAGGTGAATGGATTGAAAACGAGCCGATTATGGTAAGGGTACATTCATCATGTGTTACCGGCGATATTTTCCATTCCAGCAAATGCGATTGTGGAGAACAACTGCATGCTTCGATGCAAATGGTGCAGGATGAAGGAAAAGGAATTGTGCTGTATATGAACCAGGAAGGACGGGGAATTGGCCTGCTAAATAAGTTAAAAGCCTACCACTTGCAAGAAATGGGTCGCGACACGATTGAAGCAAATGTTGAACTCGGTTTTAAACCCGACGAGAGGGATTATGGAATTGGAGCTCAAATTCTCAGAAACCTCGGTGCACATAAAATCCGGTTAATATCGAATAATCCAACTAAAAAGGCAGGATTAATGGGATATGGAATTGAAATTCTCGAAAATATACCTTTGCATATTTTGCCCAACGAACATAACGTTAATTACCTGAGAACAAAACAGGAAAAAATGGGACATACACTAGATCTCAAGTTCTAAGAATCTTTAGAGCCCTCTTGATTACATTATCGCTTTCTCTCTTTTCCTGAAAAGATCTTTGAAGGAATCAAATTCTTTTCTGAAAAATACACCAACTCCTTGGGTGTAAGGTGCGTTGTTCTCAAAAAGATTAACGTTATTTGATTTATTAAAGGCTTTTACTCTTAAGCGGCCATCTTTAGTGATCTTGGCTTCCACATTCACATCACCAACAATATTGCTTGCATTCTGGCTATTCGTGGCATTCGGGTTGCTTCCTGCAACTCCCACATTGCTCTCTATCAGAATCCTATCATTAAATAACTGGGTCGATAACGCCATAGTGATCTCGTCGCGCGATAGTTTATCGCCAGGCTTGTAATTCACACCCAGATCAAAATTATTGTTAATTTGTGACAACCAACTACTTAATTGATTCGATAATAATTCCCAGGAAGATCCACCAACACTTGACCCTAAATCGATAGCCCCTCCTCTCTCAATTGGCTTGAATTGCCTTAAAACCATGAGAAAGATCATCTGCTCAGTCATTTGTTGCTGATTGTTAGTATCGATCTGACTATAAACTAACCTGTTGATTTCCGGGTCTTTTTCAGGCAAATCAAGTTTAAAAATGATATCAGGATTAAAAAGATTACCGGATAATGAAATTCTGCAATTCACAGGAATTTTTTTATTGTAACTATCCGTTGAAGAAGAATCTAGTTTTAGGCCGGAGAGAGGAACATCTATTTTGTATACACCTTGAATATCAATCTTGGTGTCGTATGGATTTCCAGTAAACATTATTCGTCCTCCTTTCTGAAGATCGAAATGCCGTTGAATTACATTCTGAAGTGTAAATAGAAAAGTTCCTTCAACTACTTCATAGGCACCATAAATATTGAACTCACCTCTGGTATTAATACCCATTTTTATATTCCCTTCTCCACTGGCTCTGATATTGCCCATATTACCAGGCATGAAAATTTTCACAGTAGCATCTTTTGTGGCCCTGAGGTCAAAATTCATGTTTATACCGGATAAATCAACTTTGTAATCCGCAAGACTATCCTGTTTACTCTCCTCTATTATATTTTTAAAAGAAATAAAGTCATTGCTGCCAACATCCATAGTCAGATTAATTGGCAGAAAGAACTGTGTTCCTTTATCAGTCTGTGCTATTATATCCATTGTGAGGTTATCAATAGGACCGAATATCCTGGCCTTTCCTGTAGCAAACGCCTTACCATAAAACAGGTTATTCTGTGCAAAATCAGTATTTAGAGTTAGTAATTTTTCTGGTTCTATATTGATATCTACATTAAATCCCCAGAAATAATTATGCCTTATTTTTCCATTAATCACAGCTTTATTTCCGAGCGAATCAAACGCAATCAAATTATCAAAGCCAATGTAATTTTTATCGAAAATGACTTCATGAGAGAATGAATAATTCACATTCAGATAATCTATGCGCATTTCGCCCCTGGAAACTTTGACTTTCCCTACAAGCGAAGGTTTAGAACCAGAACCTAATAGTTGTAGTTTCCCGCTGGCACTGCCATTAAATTTCGATGTAAAACTAGAGAGCAGGTTAGAGATCGATTTTACCTTAAAGTTCGAGATATTAATATTGAAATTAAGGCAGCTATCCTTACGCTCCGGATAATAATACCCTTCTACTGCAATTGGCTTATTTTCTCCTATATTTCCTTTATAAATTACATCAGCCTTGGCATATAAAGCATTTAATATTGGATCCCATGCTGAGCGGATCTCTGCATCTCCAAGTTTGTCTCCATTAACAGCAAAATTCTTAACGATAATACCAGCTATGAAATTCGGAGAATGATAAAGATTAGAAAAATCAACTTTCCCATTTATAATACCATCAAAATTAAAATCGATTGACTTTGTGAGTGGGTCAATATTTGAAACATTAAAGTCCCTGATTTCCAACAACATATGATCTAATGGGTTATCCGAGACTAAACCATCAAGTACAATCTGTTCATGTTTCCCCTTGATAGTAAGCTTATTTACCTGAATAGAAGTTGTATCAATTACAATATCACTGCCTCCGGCAATTGTCCATAAGGAGTCATTAATAAATGCCTGGGAATTTTTAACCAGAATTCTTTTAAGGGGGAATTTGTCCAGAAGTACACTGGCATTTAGATTTCCATAGTTTTTAATCCCTCTGGTTTGATTAAACCAGCTAAGCGAAACAGGAATACTATCATTGATAATTTTAGATGTAAGAATGAGACTGTCGATACGAACACTATCTGTGACAACAAGTTGATGAACATTTGTTGAAATAACGATTCCATCAGAACCACTAATACAATCGAGCTTACAGCCTTTCAATTCAACCCCGTTAATAATAATTCCCGGTATTGAAGTTTTTAATTTAAGGTAGGAATCATCATAACGGAACATTGCATCTATTTCAGCACCCTTTTTAAGAATTATTCCGGGGATAAAAATTTTACTTAATGTTTCTGTATTTTTAAATTTGAGATTCAGACTAATTACTTCACCTCCAATAGAGTTCGCAGAATCATTTGATGATATTGCAGATGGCAAATATTTCCCGACAAATCTGTTAAAAACCTTTGGGGCATCCATTGCATGAAATTGCCCCGCTATTTTTAAATCAAGAAAATCTGAGTTTATAGTTATCGTTCTATTATCATTCAATGGACTCACATTAACATGTAGTTGCTGCATTTTATATTTCGAGTGATTTACAAAAAGGATAGTACTGTCAGCAATCAGATTACCAGCAATACTATCTATATTTAGTCCTTCAAAATTGCAAATTAGCTGAGTATTAATACTATAAATAGAATCACTTTTAATCAGTTTAAGTGAATTCAGGTTGGCATGTTTGATAGTAGTTGTGAAATTAAAAAGCGGTTTCTTTGAACTTAAGTCGGCAGAACCAGCTAAATCAAGATCAATACTATTATCTCTTACATTTAAAAATCCCTTAAAACGCTTCTCTTTAAATTGGCCATCTATGTTTATCTGCCGGAAATTATTGCCTTGAAGGTAGATAGAGTCAACAACACCTTTAACAGATACATCCAAATTACTTAAAGTGGTACCAGAACCTATTATTTCGGATTTCAAATTTAACTTACCAATATATTTATTTGCATCGAGAAGTTCTCCCAGATCGAAATTTCTGGTGTTTATAGTACCCTTATATTCAATTCTTTGAGTTTCTTTATTTTTGCTAAGCGACAGATCGGTAAAAGCATCTCCCAAAGAAGTTGTGAATCTGGCATAAGAAACAAAGTTATTATAGAAGCCAGTAAATGTTCCATTTACCTTAACTTTCCCCAGTTTTAAAACCTGTGATGGTAATTCTATTTTTTTATCACCAGGAAGTTTAAAAGAAGTAACATCGTCCGGATGTGTAGTAAAGTCCTTAATGGCCAATTGCATATATGTTTCTTCAATATCCGGGAGACCAGTCATACGAACATTCCCTAAAAAATGGGTGTATGCTCCATAATCTACTTTCAAATTCTTAGCTTTAAGGTTTGCTACTGTTCCAGAAACATCTCCTTCGATGCGGATTTTTTCATTAAACCCTTTCAGCTCACTTGTAAAAAATGCGATATCACTGAAATTCAGATCAGATGGCCTGATATGAGAAGTAATTTTAATTTTTTCGATAAAATCATTGAAATCATTAAAATCATTATACCTAAACCTGAGATCAAGGTCCAGATTGGCTTTATCTGTTTTTATAAGCAAGTTGCTGGCATCAATAAAACCAGGTGTAAGAATAAAATCGCCTTTAAGTTTTTCCAGATGAAATCCACATTTCTCTGTAAATGAAAGCTTATCAATATTTACCAGGGTTGAATCTCCCTGGAAATGAATATTTTTAAGTTTGAGATTAAGGTCATTAATGCTAATATTCGTATAATCAATACCATAATCCGATAGTTGATAATTCAAATCCGAATAGTTGAATTTCAGTCGCTGCAGATCAATGTTGTGTACTTTGATCTCCCATTTAACTGGTGTTTTTGTAACCGTAGTATCAGAAGGTGAGAAATAATTAAGAATAAACTGAACATTAGTCAAACTATCACCAGGATATATTTTCAAATCGAGCAAGCCATCGGTCAAGGTAACGGTGTTAATGTGCAAAAGATGTTTCCTATAGCTGAATTTTCCGACTCCAACAGTTAATTTTCTTGTATACAAGAGCGTATCCTTCTGAAGGTCTGCCACAAAAACATCTTCCAGAATAACATCTCCGCCAAATGAAACATTAACACCACCTATATGTATTCGGGTCTTTAATTCCTTTGAAAAATAGCTAGTTAACCGTTCGGCAAGGTATGTTTGAACAGACCCAAGCCTTAGCACCGTATACAGAAAAAGGGGCAGGAAAATAAAAATTATCGACAGCCAGAGAATGATCCTGAACCTTCGTGTCCTGAAATAGTTTATTTTAGGTATTTTTGTCACCTCAATTATTCAAGATCATTGGTTTACATCCTAGGTATAGAATCATCATGCGATGATACGGCAGCCGCTATTACCGGCGACACCAAAATCCTTGCCAATATTATCGCAAATCAGGAAGTCCATAAAAATTTCGGTGGTGTAGTACCGGAATGGGCTTCGCGTGCACATCAGCAGAATATCATCCCTGTTGTAGAGACAGCTATACGTCAAGCAAATATAAACAAAAACGAGATAACTGCAATTGCTTTTACACGAGGACCTGGACTTCTGGGCTCTTTACTGGTAGGGACATCCTTTGCAAAGGCTTTCGCATTAGGTTTGGGAATCCCTTTAATTGAGGTTGATCATATGCAGGCTCACGTATTGGCTCATTTTATTCAGAAAGGACCTAATACAAAGAAGTTGCCCTCCTTTCCTTTTTTATGTTTAACAGTTTCGGGTGGTCATTCACAAATTGTACTCGTTAAAGACTATTTTGAGATGGAAGTTATTGGCCGCACAATTGATGATGCCGCTGGAGAAGCATTTGATAAAGCTGCAAAAATCATGGGCTTACCTTATCCCGGCGGACCCGTTATCGATCAATTGGCAAAAGAAGGAAACCATCTTGCTTATACTTTTGCAGTACCCAATATCAAGGATCTGGACTACAGTTTCAGTGGCTTAAAAACCAGCTTTTTATATTTTCTGCGTGATCAGTTAAAACTTGACTCCAGCTTTATCGAAAAGAATAAGGCCGATTTAAGTGCTTCGATTCAACATGCTATTGTTACAAGTCTTATCAAAAAGGTAAAATTTGCCGCCAAACAAACCGGAATTCGTGAAATAGCCGTTTCAGGAGGTGTTTCAGCGAATTCGTATCTTCAGAAAAAACTTACTGAAGCCGGAACAGAAGAAAATTGGAATGTGTATATTCCGGAATTTTCATTCACTACTGATAACGCTGGAATGATAGCGGTTGCAGGCTATTTCAAATATTGTAAAGGTGAGTTTGCAAAGCAGGATGCTGTGCCTTATTCCCGGTCTCATTAATCTTATTACATAAATCTTACCTTTGGCTGCTTTTAGGAAATAATGGGTTTCACAGATTTCTATCTAACATTTATACAAAATTTTCGTGACACTTCAGTCGCCGAGGTTATTGCTGTAATTACAGGATTACTCAGTGTTTGGTTCGCGAAAAAGGAAAATATACTCGTATACCCTGTTGGAATAATAAGTGTAATAATTTACGTTTTTCTGTGTTATTCAGCTGGTTTATATGCAGATATGGGAATAAATGCTTTTTATTTTATAATGAGCATTTATGGATGGGTGGTTTGGACGATAAAGAACAAACAAAGCAATAAACCCAGGCCAATATCTCGAATGAAGTACAATGAAACAATTATCGGCATAGTTATTACTGCAGTTTTGGCTGTTTGTTTGTATTATCTGTTAACAAATTTCACAGATAGCTCAGTACCTTACCTCGATTCCTTCACTACTGCTGTTTTTATTACCGGAATGTATCTAATGGCTATAAAGAAAGTAGAAAACTGGATTTATTGGATAATCGGCGATGTAGTCTGCGTTTTCCTGTTTGCATATAAAGGTTTGGTTCTATCCGGTTTTCAATACCTTGTTTTTCTAATTCTGGCAATCGCTGGTTTGATAGAATGGAATGTCAGACTTAAAAATGAGAAGCTTTGATGATCAGAAGAATTGCAATAACAGGCCCTGAATCAACCGGGAAAAGCATTTTGTCTGAATCGCTGGCGCGACACTTTAAAACTCAATGGGTTCCTGAATATGCAAGGGAGTATCTGGCATTGCTGGAAACGCAATATAAACAGTCTGACATCCTTGAGATTGCAAAAGGTCAGTTATGCGCAGAAGAAGAGCATAAAACCTATGCAAATAACTTCCTCTTTTGCGATACAGATTTGCTTGTTACTAAAATCTGGAGTGAGGTAAAATATGGAAATTGCGATGAATGGATTTTGCAACAATTAGTAAATCATTCATACGATTTATTTCTTTTATGCGACATTGATTTACCCTGGGCTCCCGATCCATTAAGGGAACATCCGAATTTCAGAAAGGAGTTATTTGATATTTATCTTAAAAATTTAAAGTTATATAAATTCCCGTTTGCAATAGTCAGAGGTACAGGAATAGACAGAATGAATAATGCAATTAAAATAATCGATGAATATTTTATACATACCCCGCTGGTATCCAAATAAATTCGATCCTCAGCTTGGTGTGTTTACGCTTAAACATGCAAAAGCTGCTTCAGCATACTTTACTATTGCTGTAATATATCCCTGTGCTGATAAAAGCATGCAAACCAATTACAACTTAGAGGTAACAGAAGAAGATACGCTAATTACTATTGTCGCCTATTATCATCAAAGTAACCGTATTTGCAATACTTTCAGATATTTCCGTGCCTTTACACTTGCATTAAATCTGCTTACCAAAAGGTTCTGGAAACCTGATCTAATTCATGCTCATGTTTTGCTACGAACATTTTTGATTGCATGGCTCTTAAGCTGGTTTTGGAAGATCCCCTATATAATTACAGAACATTGGACAGGTTATGTATATGGTGCTTTTGAAAAAAAGACGATGGTGTATAAATCTCTTTGCCGGTTTTTTGTTAAGCAAGCTAAAGCGCTTACTGTTGTTTCAGAAGGACTTCTTAATGGAATGAGCAAACAGAAAATAACTAATAACAATACCCGAATTATTTCAAATGTTGTAGATATCCCTGAAATAAAGAATGATATTGAAAGGCAAATTGGTCCGATCAGAATGCTTACTGTGGCCGACCTGGTTGATAAGAACAAGAACATTTCATCCATTATTAACTCATTGAATGATCTTCAACTCCAATTACCTGATTTTGAATATCATATTATTGGTGGTGGTAAAGACGGGGAACTTTTAATATCGTTGGCAAAAGAAAAAAAAATGTTTAACAAGAGTGTATTTTTTCATGGACGCCAATCAAACGATTATGTTCTTAACTTTATACAATCAATTGATTTTCTAATTGTTAATAGCAACGTTGAAACTTTTTCGGTAGTAACAGCAGAAGCTATTGCTTGCGGGAAACCTGTTATAGCCACTCGTTCGGGAGGACCGGAGTATTTCGTTACGAAAAAAAATGGCATTCTGATTGAAAAGCAAGACAATGACGGTTTAAAACAAGCAATTTTAAAAATGATTCCTGCTTACCGAAATTTTGATAGCTTTGAAATGCGCGATGAAATGAAAGAAAAGTTCTGTGCTGATGCAATCGGAAAGCAGTTATCTGGTTTATACAATCAAATAGTTCAATTGAATGGAAAATAAATGCTACGAATAATTCTGGGGACAACAGGGTCTAAATTTCTTATTGCCGTTCTCGGATTTCTGGTTGTTTTACTCAATACCAGATATCTCGGGGCAGAAGGTTTCGGTACCATTGGTTTAATAGGCCTGGCAATCACAATAATATTGCTGTTCAATAATTTCATTGGAGGCACTGCACTTATATACCTGGCCTCCCGTGAGGATATGTTCAAGTTGCTGGTTCCCGGCTATGTATGGGCATTCATAATCAGCATTGTTTTTAGTATAATTATTCGTTTTCTCCGCATGGTTCCTTCTGAATTTGAGTTCCATGTTGTCCTGCTTTCTCTAATTTTTTCTCTGGCTGGTGTTAATCTTAATCTTTTGCTTGGAAAGGAAAAGATAAGGGCATTTAATATCATAACCGTTTTGCAATCAGGTATACAGTTGATCAGCCTGATTGTTTTGTTTTTTATCTTACATAGAATCAGCATTATATCTTTTGTTATCACCCTATACATTTCATTCCTTCTCACATTACTGCTCAGTTCAATTAGTCTGGCACGAATAATAAAGCCATCTGATCTGGGTGATATAAAGGAAGTTATTAAACGTATTTTCCATTTTGGCTCATATATTCAGGTGGCTTATACGCTTCAGTTATTTAATTACCGGATGAGTTACTACATTATTGATCATTTTCTTGGCAGAGCAAGCGTAGGAATGTTCCATTTTGGCAATCAGCTGGCAGAAGGCACATGGGTTATTGGCAGGAGTATCGCTACGGTTCAGTATGCAAAAGTTTCCAACACCACTGATCTTGTATATGCCAGAAAGTTAAGCCTTAACATGTTAAAACTTACTTTTCTGGTAAGCACTGTCATGGTACTTGGTTTCCTGATAATTCCTGAATCCGTATTCCATTTTTTTGGAAAAGACTTTGGTAAAACAAGAATTATAATGCTAAGTCTCGGTGTAGGGATTATTGCAAATGCCTGCTCAATGATGTTCAGTCATTATTTTGCAGGTCTTGGTAAACCACATTTCAACACAATTGCCTCAGCTATTGGGCTCGTATTTACCCTAACATTTGGATTTATACTTATCCCCAGGTATGGAATTATTGGAGCTGGATTTACTGCTACAATATCCTATACATTATCAATGATTTACCAGTTTTTTACATTTTTCTGGTTCAGTGGAGCAAAATTCAAAGAAATCCTGATTTCCCGCAGCGATATTGACATGGTAAAAAAGGAACTTAAACTTCTGTTTAACAGCTAGAATCTAAATGAAATTCCTAAATAGAAATTCAAACTATAGTAGCGGATAGGTTCAGCATTCATTTTATTGCTATACAATAATTGAAGAAATACTTTGGCGTTCTCCGATCCGGCTCTGGCAGTAAGCGAAGGTTCTAAAAAAATATACGGATGTTTATCAATATTATAGAGATCATCGCTTTTTAGTGAATATACTGAATAATTGGTAGTATCCACTCCAAAAAATTTCATACTCATCGCTTTCACAGCAAAGGCAACATCAAAGTTCTTGTCGGAATAACCAAAGGAGGGCTGAATAAAAATCTTTGTAGCTGATGCTTTATAGTGCTCTGTATAACTACTGTAAACATTGTCAAAACTAACAATTCCATATCCAGCGCCGCCAAAACATTGAAATATATTGTTATCATCCATTTGTTTGAAATAACCAGCACCACCTTCAATAAATTGACGTCTTTTTGTATACGTAACATCAGTGCCTGATGACTTGCCAAATCCGCTGATCTGAGCATCTAAAATCAATCCCACATTATCTGTAACTGCATAAGCACCCTGAAAATTCGACAATGAAGCACTTAGCTGAACATCATTTTTTTGTTTCAAAGATGGCACATTGTGCATGGATGGAATATACGACACCTTACATGCAGTGAAGGTCAGGAAGAAAAAGGAAACAAAAATAAGCTGGACTTTGCTGAATGATTTTGAAGAACGCATTTTAGTAAGTTTAGAGGTTGATTATTAAAGGTTGATAAAAGAACAATAATGGTTAATTTATTCTGTTGACAAATTTAACAATAAAATACTCTAAAGCTTATCTTTGTTGCAACTCAAGATTAAATGAATGACTGAAAATTATTCTGAAGATACAGTAAGATCGCTCGATTGGCGGGAACATATAAGGATACGGCCTGGTATGTACATTGGAAAACTGGGTGACGGCGCTTCCCATGATGATGGAATTTATGTATTGATAAAGGAAATTGTTGATAATGCTGTTGATGAATTTACAATGGGTTACGGTAAAACAATTGAGGTTTCCATTAAAGATCAAACTGTTACAATCAGAGACTTTGGCAGGGGGATTCCTCTGAGTAAAGTAGTGGATTGTGTAGCAAAAATTAACACCGGGGCCAAATACGATTCCAAAGTTTTTAAAAAAGTAGTTGGTTTGAATGGTGTTGGAGCAAAAGCTGTGAATGCATTGTCTTTCTATTTTAGGATACAATCTATTCGGGATGGTGCTACAAAAATTGTTGAATTTGAAAGAGGAAATATTGTTAAAGAAGAGAAAGAACAGCCCTGTGACCTGAGAGGTGGCACAATTATTAGCTTTAAACCAGATGAACAGATCTTCGGGCATTATCACTTTCTGAGTGAACATCTCGAAAAAATGTTGTGGAATTATGCTTTCTTAAACAACGGCCTTACCATTATTTTCAATGGACAGCGATACGTTGCAAAAAATGGGCTGCTCGACCTGCTAGAAACCAATATTGACGGACCTATCCTCTACCCCATTATCCATGTAAGAGAAGGTGATTGTGAATTTGCCTTCACGCATAGCGAAAAATTGTATGGAGAAGAATATCACTCTTTCGTTAACGGCCAGCACACATCACAGGGCGGCACACATCAGGCAGCCTTCAGAGAAGCCATTGTAAAAACTATCAGGGAGTTTTACAAAAAAGATTTTGATCCGGGTGACATCAGGTCATCTGTAGTTGTTGCGCTCAGTATAAAAGTTCAGGAACCTGTGTTTGAATCCCAGACAAAAACCAAGCTAGGTTCAACCTATATTGCACCCGACGGGCAAACAATCAGAAATTACATAACAGATATTGTTAAACGTAACCTCGACAACTATCTGCATATCAATTCGGAAACTGCGGAAGCCTTGCTGCGAAAAATAATGGCATCTGAGAAAGAACGGAAAGATCTGGCCGGAATAAAAAAACTGGCAAAGGAAAGTGTAAAAAAAGTTAGTCTGCATAACCGGAAACTCCGTGATTGCAGGATTCATTATACTGATAATCACGAACGCAGATTTCAGACCACCTTATTTATTACAGAGGGAGATTCGGCAAGTGGTTCTATCACAAAAGCCAGAGATGTAAATACTCAGGCAGTTTTCAGTTTAAAAGGAAAACCACTGAATTGTTATGGTTTAAGTAAACGTGTAGTTTATGAAAACGATGAATTTAATATGCTTCACGCAGCACTGAATATTGAAGAAGATATTGATAATCTGAGATATAACAATATTGTTGTGGCAACAGATGCTGATGTCGATGGTTCGCATATCCGTTTATTATTGCTTACATTTTTTCTTCAGTTCTTTCCGGATATTGTAAAAGCAGGTCATTTGTATATTCTTCAGACTCCATTGTTCAGGGTCAGGAACAAGCAAAAAACTATTTATTGTTACAATGAAGACGAACGCAAACAAGCACTTACCGAACTTGGAGCTAAGCCTGAAATTACCCGATTTAAAGGGCTTGGCGAAATCTCACCAGACGAATTCAAACACTTTATTGGGGCCAACATTCGTCTGGATCCTGTTATAATGAAGAAAGACATGTCGATTCCAACAATCCTGTCGTTTTACATGGGTAAAAACACGCCCGACCGCCAAAATTTCATTATCGATAATCTTCGGACTGAAGAAGATGTTGTTGAACAGGAAGCTGCAGATTTTGGATTTTAAAGCGAACGATTAAATACGATTTGTTGCAAGCTAATAAACCTATTTAATGGATTAAATCGTTTTTTCTCCTCCAGATATAATTCAATCGTCTCTTTAGTACGGATATAAAGCTCATCGTATGTTGTTGCTTGAGTTTATTCTATTACCTAACAACCAACTTCTTACAAGAAACAGAAGTAGCTGCGATCAGTTGTACATGAAAAATCCCTTTTGAAAGACAGTTCAATGAAATTAATTTCTTTCCAGAAAGCTTCGTTTCTAAAACCTTTGCACCATTCATGTTGTAAATTAGCAGACGTGCCTCTGATGATTGATCCGAAGTAACTATAATAAAATCGGAGGCAGGATTTGGTGTTATTTTCCAATTACTCTGTTCCCTGATGCCCTTAATAGTTGTGGCACCCATTGGCCTTGCAAGACTTGCAACAGAGGCAAGTTGGGCTGTAATATGGCATTTTGCAAGTTCAAGAGAATTCACACTTAAGCCAACAGTATCATTAACTGTATGAATATAAGGACTATAGTATTGATCTTCTTCAGCAGGAAAAATTCCCATATATCCATGATCATTGAATGACTCATGGTCGCTCCCACCAGGAACAACAACTGCATCTTTAACTATAAACGCTGGTTGATATATAAGATTAACGGCTTTAAAAAAGTTTGAAAGCGGTGTAGCAGATGCCGGGGCAAGCATATCAGCATGCAATGAATCATTCCCATGCCGGTAGCCAATCATATCCATATTAAAATACCCTAGAATATTCATGCCTTGGGCCTGCGCAGAAGCTGCATAGGCCTCGCTACCATAAAGACCAATTTCCTCCGCGGAAAACGCACAATATATTATAGTCCGTTCAAACTCATACTGGCTGAGAATCCTGGCAACTTCCATAACTCCGCTGGTACCAGAAGCATTGTCATCAGCTCCCGGAGCACTTGCCCCAAAAGTATATGAATCATAATGCCCACCAATCACAACATATTGGTCAGGATAAAGGTTGCCAGACTGTGTGGCAATAATATTGTCGCTGCAAGTATTGCCTGAAGCTATAGGAAAATCCTGGATTTCAGTTGTTAATCCATAGCTATCGTATTGATCCTGAATCCATTGTTGGGCAAGTAGCGCTTCTGGTGAACTACATTTCCGTGTTCCATAGTCCTGCAAATGCAGGATATGTTCCACAACAATATTCGTATCAACCTGAGAAATCATACTGTTAATGACAGCAAATGTATCAACAGGTATCAGCTGCTGAGCCTGAACATTCATCCAGATTGAAATTAAAAGAATAAAAGATGAAATCTTCCGGATCATTTTTAATTCAATTAGAAAGCAATTCCATTATACATTGAAACGAATATGCATAATATCCCCATCAGCAACCACATAGTTTTTTCCTTCAACAAACAATTTACCAGCTTCCTTGCAAGCATGTTCTGAACCCAAACGGATAAAATCATTATATTTCATCACTTCTGCGCGGATAAAACCTCTTTCAAGATCACTATGGATTACTCCTGCAGCATTTGGTGCAGTATCACCTTCATGAATAGTCCAAGCCCTGATTTCTTTAGGGCCTGCAGTAAAGAATGTCCTAAGCTTAAGTAAGCTGTATGCAGCCCTGATAAGTTTATCAACACCAGGCTCCTGTAAACCAATGTCATTCAGGAAAACGAGACGATCCTCAAGGCTATCCAATTCTGAAATATCAGCTTCCATTGCACCAGCAATTACCAGTATTTCAGCTCCTTCATCTTTCAAGGCCTCTTTCACCCTGTCAACATAAGCATTGCCTGAAACTGCGGATTTTTCATCCACATTACAAACATAAAGTACTGGTTTCTCAGTAATTAGGTACAAATCCTGAACAAATCGTCTATCTTCAGGATTAACAGGAGCCGTGCGGGCTGATTGAAAATTTTCCAGATGGTTTTTATACACCTGTAAAACCTCCATTGCTTTTTTTGCTTCTTTATCAGCACCTATTTTTGCAAGTTTTTCAGTTCTTGCCAGTTTCCGCTCTACAGAATCAAGATCGGCAATCTGAAGTTCAAGATCAACAATCTCGCGGTCGCGAACTGGATTTACCGAACCTTCAACATGCGGCAATTCCTCATCATCAAAACACCTGAGAACATGAATAATAGCATCAGTAACACGAATATCACCCAGAAACTTATTGCCCATTCCTTCACCCTGACTTGCTCCTTTTGCCAGACCAGGAATATCGACGATTTCTACAGTTGTGGGAATAATCTTGATACTCTTAATCAATTTGTCAATTTCATGTAACCTGGGATCAGGTACAGCAACCTGGCCAATATTCGATTTAGCATTGCTGTAGGCAAACTTCGTTGCCTGCGCCTTACTGCTTGATATACAATTAAATATAGTTGTCTTGCCAACATTGGTTAATCCAACAATTCCACATTTCAAGGGCATATTTCAAATTTTCGGCAAAGGTAGGGAATTTTTCGGAGGGGTCAATCGATTGATAGTATCTCCAACTTTTAAGCATTTAAGTAACGAAATGATTTTTAACAATATTTAATACAATGAGAATGAATTAATCTTTATTTTTGTCTTTGGATGAGTATGATTACAATGATTAAATCATCCTGACACAATTTAATTCAAGCAAAATGAAGAAAATTACTATTTCCCTAATCGCTGTTTTGGTTTTGGCTTCAACTATCAGATTATCAGCGCAAACAGTTGCTATGGATTTCACCCAGGCCGACTGTGATGGTAGCAGCCACCATTTATTCTCAGAATTGGATCAAGGTAAAGTGATCATTCTTACTTTCGTTGAATTGGGTTGTTCATCGTGCATTGTTGCCACTAATGGACTTAAGAATATTGTTCCTCAATTTGCAATAAGTCATCCCGACAGGGTTAAAGTTTATAATATTGGTTATACTAACAGTTATTCCTGTAGTCAGATGCTGAACTGGAAAAGCTCCAACGGCTTTACATTTCCTGTATTTACCGGAGGTTCAACCCAGGTAAATTATTATGGTGGTATGGGAATGCCTACCATTGCTATTGTCGGAGCAAACACACATACGGTATATTTTAAAAAGCTTGGCTATGAAAGCACTGACGATCCTGATATTATTTCTGCGATTCAAACTGCTCTTCAATATAACCCTCAGGGAATTGTTGAGAACCTTGCAACTCAGGGAATTCAAATTTATCCAACTTTATTTTCGAATAGCCTGAATATGCGCTTTGACAATAAAGTTGCAGGCAAGGTAACTATTGTTGATTTAATGGGAAGAGATGTATTTTCTCAGGAAATAAATGGGCAGGATCAAATCCAGATTACCACGAACAACCTTGGAAAAGGCATGTATTCTGTTCGTTTTAGAAATTCGAATGGTCAAATAGGTTCTCAAAAGATCGTCAAAGACTAATCTCTTAATAGCTAACCTATGAGACTAATATACTTCTTCATGGCTGTTATACTGTGTGGATTTACAAAAATTTCCTATGGTCAATGCTGCTCTCCGGGAAATCCGGCGGCGGGAGCTGCTTCAGTAGGTACAATTGCAAAAAAATCGCTCAGGCTTACCACCTTTTACAGGCACAGCTTTTCTGACACTTATTACAAGGAAGGAAATACAATAGCTGAGAACCAACAGAAAGCAAAAGCAAACTTCAACTATATCGGTGAAATTATCACTTACGGTATTACAAAGAAGCTAACAGTGGAGACTGAAATTGGATATTTTATTAATAAATCGAAGAAAGACATTTACCAGGATCTCACAACAAAAGGGTTCTCCACTTCTGTTTTCTCTCTGAAATACAACCTATTAAAAACAAAAAGGGATCTTGAAATAACACTTGGCGCCGGAGCAAAAGTCCCGTTTACTCAGAAAGCTGTGATTGGCGAATATGAAATTCCCTTTACAGATGATATGCAGCCATCAACACATGCTTTTGGTTATATTGGACAGCTCTTTATTGCAAAATCTTATCCTAAACACCAGCTTAAGGTCATTTTAATGAACAGGTTTGAAACCAACTACAAAAACCCTGATGGTTACAAGTTTGGAGATGCACTTTTTACTTCCTTATTCATTAGCAAGAGTTTTCTTACACATTACACATTTCTGGTACAATTCCGCAATGAAAATCGCGATATCGACAAAAAGTATGTGGAAGATGTAGGGTATACAACTTTTACAAGCACTGGCAGTAATGTTGTATTTTTGTCTCCTCAGCTAAGCTGTACTTTGCCTCATAAATTCAATGTAGCTGCAATGGTTGATTTCCCTATTAGCAGGAATTACAAAGGCATTCAGCTTGGCCCAAAGTTTGCCTGGGGCCTGAGCCTGATTAAAGGATTTCAGTTTTAAAGAATTGCAGATTGCTGAATTGTTTTATCCAATTTTATTAACAAAAGAACAACTACTCCCCTTTTTAAACCTACTTTTGCATGCATAACATATTGATTATGCATAATCTTGAGAATATTTCGTCTCAGGTAAGAAGAGACATAATCCGCATGGTGTCTGACGTTCAATCCGGTCATCCCGGTGGTTCTCTGGGCTGTGCCGATTTTTTTACCGCCCTTTATTTCGACATTTTAAGGTATAAGCCCGACCAATTTACAATGGATGGTTTTGGCGAAGATTTATTTTTTCTGTCGAATGGTCACGTTTCAGCAGCATGGTATAGCATACTTGCTCATGCAGGTTTCTTTGAAGTAAAAGAACTGGCCACATTCCGAAAAATGGGCACACGACTTCAGGGGCATCCTTGTACTCATGATGGGCTACCTGGTATACGAATGGCATCAGGCTCACTGGGACAAGGTATTTCTGTTGGAATTGGAGCTGCACTTTCAAAAAAGATGAATAGTGATGACAAATTGGTTTATGTATTAACTGGCGATGGTGAACTTCAGGAAGGGCAGATCTGGGAAGCAGCATTGTTCGCAGCTTCTCATAAAGTTGATAATCTGATTATTACAGTTGATTACAATAAAAAACAAATTGATGGCCCTACCGATTCTGTTATTTCATTAGGTGATCTTCATGCAAAATGGGAAGCTTTTGGATGGCAGGTATATGAAATGAATGGCAACATTATACCTGATATTCTTTCGACCATGAAAACTGCCGGAGAAAATACTGGAAAAGGAAAACCAATTGTTATCCTGATGCATACTGAGATGGGAATGGGAGTTGATTTTATGATGGGTACACATAAATGGCATGGCTCAGCACCCAATGCAGAACAAACAGAAAGAGCACTGTCACAGCTTGCTGAAACACTTGGTGATTATTAGTCGGGGAATCAGATAGATATTTATCTAAGTTCTAAGGTTAACATATTGGAATTCAAGAATAAAACATTATACAAGGGTGCAATTTCAGGAATATTTATCCTGATTATTGCTTTTATTTTTACAGGTACGCTCCATGCACAAAAAATTCAGGAGAAAGAAAAGCCTAAACCTTTAACCCGAATTTTATTCGTTTTTGATGCCTCTCAAAGTATGTATGGCAGATGGCAGAGCGATATAAAAATTAATATCGCACAAAAGTTGCTCTCAAATCTCCTTGATTCACTTTATAAGGTTGATAATCTACAGCTTGCATTGAGAGTTTACGGTCATCAGAAGAATTTCCCTCCACAGGATTGTGATGATACAAAATTGGAAGTTCCATTTGCACCGGGTAATATAAAGAAAATCAAGCATGTACTGAAATCGTTGGTTCCAAAAGGGACAACACCAATAGCGGCTTCCCTTGAAAAAGCTTCATCTGATTTTACCCCCTGTGATAACTGCAGAAACATAATTGTACTTATTACAGATGGTTTAGAAGAGTGCGATGGTGATCCCTGTGCAGTTTCCAGTGCCCTTCAAAAGCAAGGCATTATTCTTAAACCTTTTATTATTGGCATCGGAAAAGATTTTCAGAATGCGTTTAATTGCGTTGGCACCTATTACGATGCATCAAATGAAGAAGCTTTCAGTAAAGCACTTAATATTGTAATATCTCAGGCACTTAATTCAACCACTGCACAGGTTAATCTGCTCGACGATAGTAAAAATCCTACCGAAACGAATGTGAATATGACTTTCTACGATAGTTTCTCAGGTATGGTTAAATACAATTTTATTCACACTTTTAACAGCAGTGGCTTACCCGATACTTTGTATATAGATCCTTTAATGACCTACAACATAGTAGTTCACACTATTCCACCCGTTCAGGCCAGCATTGTACAATTGACTCCAGGAAAACATACAATTATACCGATTGACGCGCCACAGGGAATGCTTAACCTGAAAATAAGCGGTAGCAGTTCAATAACAAAGAACCTCCCTTGCATTATAAGGCAAAAAGGTGATATGAATACTATAAATGTTCAATCGTTTAATGTAACGGAAAAGTATATTACCGGCAATTATGATCTCGAAGTACTGTGTTTACCGAGACTAAAGATCAACGATGTGGAAATTCTGCAAAGTCATACTACTACGGTTGAAATACCATCACCCGGAATAGCAGTAATTCAGAAGTCGACCAATGGTTTTGGAAGCTTATATATCCTGGAAGACAATCAAATGCGATGGATTTATAACTTCCGCGATACACCTACAAATTCAGAAACAATAATCCTTCAGCCTGGCAGATACAGGGCAGTATTTCGCTCTAAGTTTTCAGACAAATCAGTTTATACTATTGAAAAGACGTTTACTATCGATTCCGGAAGTACTTCAAATGTAAAACTTTACGAAAAATAAACCTGAGTTTATCAATTATGACCCCTTATAAGATACAAGACCAGAAAGAAACCCGTGCCGGATTTGGAGCGGCTTTACTTGAATTAGGAAAGAAAAATCCTAAAGTTGTAGCGCTTACCGCCGATCTTTGTGAATCTCTTCGTATGGATGCTTTTGCCCATGCCTACCCTGAAAGATTTATACAGGTTGGTATTTCCGAGGCTAATATGATAAGCATAGCTGCAGGAATGACAATTGGCGGACAAATCCCCTTTACAGGAACTTTTGCAAACTTCTCGACTGGCAGGGTTTATGACCAGATAAGACAATCTGTTGCCTATTCAACTAAAAATGTAAAGATCTGTGCATCACATGCCGGACTGACTCTGGGCGAAGATGGTGCTACACACCAGATTCTGGAAGATATCGGGTTAATGAAAATGTTACCCAATATGACGGTGATTGTTCCCTGTGATTACAATCAGACTTTCCTGGCTACACAAGCCATTGCTAATTATAATGGACCAGTTTATCTGCGTTTTGGCAGGCCCAAAATGCCCAACTTTACACGACTTGAAGAAGCATTCGTAATCGGGAAAGCTCAAATACTCAAAGAAGGAACTGATGTAAGTATCTTTGCCTGTGGACATCTTGTTTGGCCGGCACTGGAGGCTGCAAATACGCTTCAGGAAAATGGGATTAATGCAGAAGTAATAAACATCCATACCATTAAACCTCTTGATATTCAAGCTATTATTCAAAGTGTACAAAAGACAGGCTGTGTTGTTACTGCCGAAGAGCACGAAAGAAATGGTGGCTTGGGAGATAGTATTGCTCAGGTTTTAGGAATGCATTTCCCGGCTCCGATAGAAATGATTGCCGTTAATGATTCCTTTGGCGAAAGTGGTAAACCCATGGAACTTCTCACCAAATATGGGTTGGATACACCGCATATTGTTGAGGCTGCGATGAAATCAATTGGGAGGAAAAAATAAGGTTTACAAACTAATCCTGATAGATTTTCTCTAATAATTTTTAAAACATCAATACGAATTTGATTATAATGTGAAGAAAAAAAAGGAAGTAGCCTTTTACACTACTTCCTTTTTAATATCAATCTCAACATTTTTACCGTTCAATAATCATTTTTAGAGTTTTTGTGAACTCCTTAGTTTCTCCATTGACAAGAAGTGTGTAGGTATAAATCCCCGGCAACAGGGTACTTGCGTGAACACTGGCTTTATGCAAGCCTGTATCCTGCATCGTATTTACCATTGTCATCACCCTTCGTCCAAGCAGGTCGCTGATTACCAGGCTAACTGTTCCTCTTTCGGGTAGGTAATAAGAGATTTCTGTGGCATCTGAGAATGGATTCGGCGCATTCTGACTGAGATAAAACTGATCACTTACAGTGGTAAGCTTTGGCATTGTCAAACGAAGATTCTCATAGGGTTTGGCATTTGCATCAGTAATCTGGCTGACAGGATCTACTGTCCAAAGACTATTTTGGGATAAATCAGGATCGACTGTTGAACACTTCACTGTAAGAAGGATATCGTCTTCTTTGAGTTGCATTGGTATTAAACTATACCAGGCAATTCTCAGACTGCTTCCATCCTGTTGGAAGACTATATTCCCTTTGCTATTGGTAAAAACATCTTTAACCTTTAGAGAAGGATCCGGAATATCCAATACAAGGGAAATTGAACCAACTTCAGAATTATTTTTAATGCGTACAGGGATGTCAATGTCCGATTTCCCGGTAATACTTATAGTTCTGTCGTTCTCTAAATAAATTGCAGGTTCTGTTTTTGCTCCAGGTATATAACTACCATCAACATCTCCAAAAACCAATGACTTCATGTTTTGCGTAACATTACCTGTACCGTTTATCTGAACACTAAATTTTTCAAAAACCCAGTCACCAACCGGGAATGAATTTGTTATCCCTATGAAACGTTTAGCTGCAGACAAGGCATCGGAAGAATTAACATAGCCCGATCCATCAACATCACCAGCTGCAAGTCTGATTCCGGTTAATGTAGTCTGACCCACGAAGTATTTCAGAATAACCAGTGCATCAGATGCATTTACACCACCCCATGCTTTTGATGAAGCGCCAGCAGTAGTGTACAAACCATTAGCAAGGTTAGCAAACAGAAAGTGACCAGAAATGTCTGTAGTTACCTGGTACACTGTGTTAGCACCTTGCTTTAGCAGAGCTGTACTATTATTCATAGGAGTAGAAACGGTGTTGTCGTAGGTCATGTTACCTTCCAGGTTTGAGCAATTTCCGATTGTAACAAACCCATTAACAAAATCCGCAGGAATTGTAATGCTGTTAAAATCCTTATATTCACAATCTCCCGGATTAACAATATTCCAGATAAGTGAACTTTCGCCTATTATACCGGTAAATTTTATATCAAATAACTTTCCATTTCCGATTGTAGCAGGAGAAATACTAAACCATGCAACTTGTACTTTAGAATTGGTCGCATTAATGATCAGAACTCCGGATGCCAGAGAGGCATGTGCATTTTGATATCCGGTATACGTTAGAATAGCATTGTCATACGATAATTTTAGTGAAATTGCAGCAACACCTGAAAAGTTAGAAACTGATACTGGAACAATAATTTCACCCGGACAAGCAGTATTTGTTGGCGCAGTTGTTGTTAGAACAGATGGTAATGGAGTTACATTTACAACAACTTCATCAGTACCCGCGCAGGCAAAAGCATCTGTAACAGTTACAGAATAGGTTGTTGTTGAAGTTGGAGTTACAATAATACTTTGGGTATTCAATCCAATTCCCCAAGAATACGAATACGGAGAACTTCCGCCTGTTGCAATGGCTGAGAGTGTTGCAGAATTGCCAAGTGTTATAGTCTGATCAGTTCCAGCATTAGCGGTTGGTGGTTGATGAACAGTTATTTGATTGGTTGTTGAACCAGAACACCCATTTGCATCACTGTATGAATATGTTAGGGTGAAAGTTCCCATACCAGCAACACTTGCATTAAAGTTAGTACCAGTAACTCCTGTCCCGGAATATGTACCACCAGCAGGCAAACCACCGGTAAGAGCATATGTTGCTGAACTAACACATTGTGCTGTCAGTGTGTTTGACCAGCTAACAGTGGGTAATGCATAAACAGTAATCGTGTTTGTCTTAGTATTGCTACACCCATTTCCATTTGTATAAGTATAGGTTATCGTTTTTGTACCAACACCAGCAATTGAAGCATTGAAGTTGGTTCCTGTAACCCCTGTTCCGGAATACGTTCCACCTGCCGGTGTTGCTCCGGATAAAACATAAGTTGTTGCAATCACACACTGTGGAGTCAATGCCGTTGTCCACTCAACAACTGGTAAAGGATTAACTACAATGGTTTTTGTTGCTGTACCATTACAACCATTCGACATGTAGCTGTATGTAATTGTATGAGTACCAACTCCTGCAACTGAAGCATTGAAATTGGTTCCTGTAATTCCCGGTCCGGAATATGTTCCCCCAGCAGGAGTTCCTCCTGTTAATGTATATGTCGTAGCACTGACACATTTTGGTACAAGTGTACCTGGCCAGGTTACAGTTGGTGTTGCATTGACAGTTATCTGGTTTGTAGCGGAATTCGTACATCCATTGGCATTTGTATACGTATAGGTAATAACGAATGTGCCCGCACCAGCAACAGAAGGGTTAAAATTTGTACCCGTTACACCCATACCTGAATACGTACCCCCAGCCGGTAAAGCGCCTGTTAGTGCATAAGTGGTCGTATTACTGCACTGAGCAGGAATTGTGGTTGGCCAGGTTACAACTGGTAGGGAATTTACCGTTACTATTGCCGAGCTTGACATTGTGGCTGTGGCCAGTGTTGTCGTATTCATGGCAGTTACAGTATAACTACCTGAAGCAGTCTGAACACCAAATGTTATTGCACTACCATTGCCTGATACTACAGTGGTTGTGGCTGTCCCGTTTAACAATAGCGTATAGTTGACACCAGTTTGTGAACCACTTAACCCAATTGCGACACCATTACCACCCTGGCAAAATGATCCACCTCCTGTAACATTAAAAATTGTTGGAGGTTCTCCAGACTGCCCCCCGGTGAATATGCCAAAAACTGAGATTCCACTGGCAGTAAGCTGGTGAAGTGTAGTATTGGCAGCACCATAAGTTGCTGTAGGAGCATCAACTTTTTTGCAGTAGATCTGACTCTCGATGCCATTTACATCTGCTGGTAAATACTGGAACGTTGCAGTATACGTTGGTGCTGTAATACCGTTTTGAGTTAATGTCCAGTAGCGGTTAAGGTAGTTTCCGGTACTTCCGGGATACGCTGCATTGACAAGTTTAATACCAACATAATTTCCGGCACCGAAAGTTCCTGAATTAAAGTTAAGCGTAACTGGTGAATATTCAGCTGTTACCGTGGCATCACCAACAGGCCATGTAAAACTGCCTGCTGAAGAAAACTCTTTCCTGAGTTCTCCGCTACCACTTGCCACAATCATAGTTGAACCGGATGGTGTACCCGAAATAGTAGCAACCGGCCCTATCAGAAGATTATTGCTTCCCAGTGTAATCTTTCCGGAATTTAATGAAAGTATACCGTTTACATTGGTATTTCCAGTCATGGTAAGACCGTAGGCATTATTCACTATAAGGTTTTGGAAAATATTCTGCCCGTAAAGGACCTGATTAGAGGTTCCTGAAAACACAACAGTTCCTGTTCCGATTGAATTGGAGGAGCCATTCTCATTGTTGAAGTTTTTCTTAAGTACCAGCGTACCAGCGTTGCCTAAAGAAGCCCCACTTTGTATAATCAGGTTTTCCTCTGATATTACAGTGGTACCTGCTGCTACTTTAAACGTAGTCCCTGTCACGATCATATCATTTTGTGACCAGGCGGGTGAAAGGCAATTGCACCAGGCCAGGAGGAGCAATAAAATAGGTATCCCTACAATTCTCCCCGACCTTTTCAATATAATTTGGTTAGGTTTCATAGAGCTTTCTTAGGTTTAAGGTAAACATGGAGTAATCACAAAATCAATCCAGCATTGACCAAAATGATTACCTGCAATACAGGAACCGAAATCATAACCATTATTTTTCCATTTAAATGTATGTGTGCCACCAGTCACTGGTAATGTGAAATACTTGGGTGTCCAAACACTCTCAGACATTGGATTTGGAGTTGTTGTAATTATAATATTATCAATATAAAATGTACACTGAGTATTAGCATAATAAGTACAACTGTAACAACTGTTGCAATATCCTCCTACGTACTGTGAATAATTTTGTCCTCTATAATAAAACTCAATAATTCCACCACCAGGAGGGAGTGTTTTGGTATAAGTGATAGTGTCTCCAGTATGAGTTGAAGTTAAATGAAAAAATCCTTCATAAGGACTACCTGTTGATACAACCTGCCATTGATACCCAGCCCAACCTGCCGGTAAAGTACCAGATTCAAAACCGCTATAACACTCATTCGAAGTTGTAAATGTTTTTACTACCCCATAGCTTGTTCCACAAGCTGATATAGCGTAAGCACGGTAATAATATAAGGTATTGGGAACTAATATTGTTGCATCCCCAGTAAAAATACCTGTTCCTGTACCGCATGCAATTTTACTATTCAAAATGGTTGGATTTGGGGTTGTTTTCCAGCAAAATCCTCTTTCTGTTACAGTGGAATTTCCGGCGGAGGTTACATTACCGAATAAGGTGGCTTTTGTTGGATAGATTCCTAATACTGTATCAGTGGTTACAGTAGGCGCTGAACACTTTGTAATAAACGAAATGTCCTGTCCATAATTTGTTCCCGCACAATTAATTGCGTATGCTCTAATGTGATAAGTAGTACCTGCTGACAGACCAGTTAATGAACTGGAAAAAGGTCCGGTACCACTACCATTTGTAGTTTTACTACTTGATGTGGTCGGATTTGCAGAAGTGCTCCAGCAAACGCCTCTTGCTGTTATGATACATCCACATTCATTTGTTATTGTACCACCACTTTGAGCAGATATTTGTGTAACATTTGAGGTGTCAGCTGTTGTTATCACGGGAAGGCAGGCTGCCGTAACAAATGTAACTTCATTACCATAAAAAGTACCCAAACCATTTACAATATAAGCACGTACAAAATAGCTTGTATTTCCATTAAGTCCCACTAAACTGCTGGTAAAAGTTCCTGTTCCTGATCCATTTGTTGTTTTTGAATCATAAATAGTAGGAGGAGATAAAGTACTCCAGCACACACCTCTGGAGCTTATTGTACTCCCTCCGTCAGTGGCAATTGTACCTCCTGAAGTAGCAGTTGTTGCTGCAATTGAAGTTATAGTTGCAGTTACAATATTTATTGTAGTGAAAGGTTTCGGGGAACCGTAACTTGTTCCTAAACTATTTGTTGCATAAGCACGTACATAGTATGAAGTATTTGCAGTTAAACCGGTGATATAACTTGTAAATGCTCCGGCACCAACACCATCGGTTGTATGAGGATCAGATATTGTTGGATTTCCAGTCGTGTTCCAGCAAACACCTCTTGCAGTTACCGGTGATCCTCCATCCGAAATATTTCCACCACAAACGGCAGAAATTGAGGAAATATTGGTCACATCATTGGTTGTAACAAAAGGTTGGCTGGCTGAGCTGTTACCCCATACAGGCAATGAAGCATTTAAAGTTAAAATCTGACCATTTAACCCGGCGGGAAGTGATGCCCACTGTGTCCCGTTCCAGTAAAGCATATCCCCGGCGGTTGTGCCTTTTGGTGCTGAAACCGGGACCCATTGTGTACCATTCCAGTAGTAATTTCCGGGTACAACATTATTTGGGGCTGTTCCGGCTGTTGCTGTATTGTATACCAGCAAACCAGTTGCTGGAGTTGTAATTGGGGAAGCTGCATTAATAGCAGTTAATGAAACCCGCGGAGGGAGAAAACCCTTCGTTGTGGATTTAACATCCAGCATGGCTGAATTGTCGTAAGTACTGCCATCAGAGTTTATCGCTACCTGAGCGAACGATGCACTGCAAAAGAGCAGAAACAACGCAATAATTGAAATGATTTTTTTCATGTTTAATGGATTTTTTGGGTTTATACCAAGCTTATCTTCCTTTTATGTAAAAAGTAAATGGTATTCTGAATTTTTTTTTTAAGCAGACAGCTTAGAAATGCAACAAGAGAAAAAGATTACCTGCAGTTTGGCTGTTATCGATATTGAAGAACGTGGTTTTGCCATATTTTACTGTAACAGTTTGTACTCCACTCATAGCTGTTGGTGCACCTGGTGGGATACCCCAATATTCTGATTTTCTAAATTCTTCACCATTACTGCTACTAAGGTTCATTCCGATATTCCATCCAAACTCGCCACCAATCGATATTTTTGGCAGGATGAAATATTCGGCACCAGCAAAAGCACCAATACCAAATCCGAAAATTGCTTTTGTCTTATGCTCTTTAACAAAACTGCCTCCACTTTGCACATTGCTGTTAAAGTTGGTTCTTGCAGGTTTGTGAAAATTTGAATCAATAGCATTTCCATAACTGTATGAATCAGTGGAAGCTCCTGTAAGAGCAAACGATAATTCTGCCCCATAAAACCCTTGAAGTCTCCCATATCCTCTCCTTTTCTCTAAGCCGGCAGAAAAAAGAATATTGGAGGTTTTATGAATCCAGCTATCTTCCACATAGAGAAATTGATTATAATTCGTCAATTGATTTTGAATAGAATGGGCTATCTCTTTTTTCGATGAGTTATTAATTCGTAATCGTGCTCTGATTGCAGTATTGTCTTTTAGAAAATACTTTGCATAAATGGCCTGATTCTGCCCGGTAAAGTTCCAGGCAGCATCACTTGAGAATGCACTGTTGCTATTAATTTTGATGAGGTTACCTGCAAAATCAAGCAATGGAGTGGCACTTATTCCTAAGGAAAAATCTCCTGGAGCCGGGAGAATTGGTATTCCCTTTTTACTTGTAAGTACCTGGCCTGACAGAAACGAACTAAAACAAAATAACATAATACTAATGTATGCGAATTTGAATTTCATAATAAATTAGTTTTAATTGTTAAAAGCAACGTATTTAATGTGAAGGACAACAAGAATTATTTACTAAAAAGAAATCCTACTGACAATCCTATTACTCTATTTTTAATATAATTATCGCTAGAACTTACCGGGCTCAGATCAGAAAGTCCCATACCATATTGGAGTCTGAAAAAGAGGCTCTTGCTTTCAAAACCAACTCCCATATTTAAACCAAAATCAGTTTTCTTTAAGTCGCTGTCATCTTTAGTTCCATATTTAATCGAATTTGATTCATCATTAAGGCCGAGTGAGGCGAGCGTAACACCAGATGGTAATCCGGAAGCAGTGTATTCAACCTTTGTTTTGCCAGCAACTCCAAATCCAAAATATGGGCCTGCAAATACTTCAAGTTTTGCACTTCCAAGATCCATTTTATACATTGCATTAAGTGGAATCTCCAAATACATCGGCAATATTGAACTTTTACCCGTAATTGTTACACCACTATTGGTTGCCGAAGTCTCCATTTTGCAGCCTTTGCCACTCAGGAATAAACCTGGCTCAATACAGAAACTCTCAGTAACACCAATCTGGACTATGCCACCCAGATGAAAAGAAGGTGCCATTTTTTTTGTCATGTCACCCATGTCTTTGAATGCCATATTTGCGAGGTTAACACCACCTTTAATGCCAAATTTTGTTTGCGCAATCGACTGTGATACAATAGAAACTAATACTACTAATGCAATTAATTTAAGTCCTTTTTTCATGTTTTTTAGTATTAAAATGGTTTTTAAAAAGCCCTGATGCTGTGCATGCAGTTCAACATTGTTTTCAATCCTTCCGTTGTTCATAATGATTGTTTTCATAGTTTTTGTTTTTAATTGTTTGGTTAAATCCATTTGTTTTATATGGTTTTATTAAATATTCATAATTGGAATCTGTTCTATTCCATCTGCGTCTGCACAAAGGAATCCCTCGGGGGTTTTAACGACCAGGTAAACCATTCTCGAGGAAACAGGATGCCCCTGAAGAAATAACTTTGCAGCAGGCAGATCCTTTCCGTTGAAAACAAAATACAAATTCCTGTTTTTCGACGAAATCAACATCTTTGAATATTGAAATTCAATTTCCTGAGAAACCTTAGGATCTGATTCTTTCTTAATCATCGAGATTAGCATTAAATGCTGAAACGAAAATACAATGTGAAGAAGGGAGGAATTACGATAAATGACGAACCGGCAAAAATCCTTTACGAAAGTGCCTGGTTAAGAAACGAAACGGGAATTTTAGAAATCTTAATCAGGAATTTTGCTATAACGTTTAATTGATCGGGCATTAGGCCAGAAGGATTAAGTTTCTTTCCTTGTTGCTGACCTCACCTCTATCCCCAGCCCTTTCTACTTGAGGAGAAAGGGAGCATTTTGTCAAAAATTAATGGTTTATACTTCTATAAATCAGCCAATAAAAGCATACTCTTTTGATTGTGAATAGGACCACTAAATATATAATGGTAAGGTTTTAAAGAAGTCTTTCTGAATATAGAAGCACTGAAGATAACATTTGTGCTGTAGCAGAGGTTAATGTAAGAATTTACCAATATATTAATTTACCAGCGTAACAATTCAAAAACGGTAAATTCCAGGACGAGTCAGGAATTATGGACAATCTTTTAGCTTCACAAACCTTTTAGTTGTGGATTTTTCTCCAGTGTCTATCTTCAAATTATAAACTCCTTCCTGAAGACAGCTAAGATCAATTGAATTTTCTGAACCAAAAATGTTTTTCGAAAATACGGTCTGTCCAATGCTTGTAAGTACCGTTATTTTACCATTTATGAAGAAATCAGGTGTTTTAATGAAAAGATAATTATTCACAGGATTTGGAAATATTACTGTTGGAACATCAGAATTAGTTTCTTTTACATTTACAATTTCCGACACAAGGCGTTTCCAAACTCCTCCCGAATTTAATCCAGCAAAGAGATAATTACCAGAAACACAAAGCGAAAGCACAGGATCTCCTGATAATCCATCATTAAAAGACAACCAATTTGCGCCCGAATTATAGCTTATGAAAATCTTACACTCATCGGTTCCTGCAAATAACACTGAATCAAAAACATACAAACACCTTACATAAGTCTGAGAAGGTAAGCCGTTCGATGAAACGCTCCAATTCAATCCCTGGTCATAGGAAACAGAAACACCATCAGACTGCGTTCCGGCAAACACAGCATTGTTCAGAACTTCCAGACTTGTTATATTTAAGTCGCTTAATCCATTATTTGCAGCTGTCCAGTTATTCCCGGGATCAGAACTTCTGAAGACACCACTGTCCCTGGTTCCGGCATACACGTTGACTCCATCACTTACAAGTGCCCTAACATTCAAACATCCTAAACCTGTATTGGCTGCAATCCAGCTTGAGGCATTATTTGAAGAAACAAAAACACCTTCATCCCTGCTCCCGGCGAAGATTTTACTTCCACAATAAGCAAATGCCTGAAACCACATACTGCTAAGTCCAGTATTAGCCAGGGTGAATGTCGACCCGTTATCAGTCGATTTATATATGCCAAGCATGTCAGTCCCCGCAAGCACTATATTACCAACATTATACACCGACCTGACTTCAACAGTTTGTATGCTTGAATTCTTAACCCATGTACTTCCTCCGTTAGCTGATTTAAACAAACCTGAGCCATAAGTCGCAGCCAGCACAGAACCTCCGGCACTTATCAGGGAACTTACACTTGGTTTAAATGAAGTCGTATTGCTGCCAACCCAGTTTGTTCCATAGTTTGTACTTCTATAAATATGTCCACTGGAAGCTCCGGCGAAAAGCACTGAATCACTGCATCCTATTGCCCATAAATCGGTCTCGTTCAAGCCCTGGTTAACAACAGTCCATGTCAAACCAGAATCACTCGATTTAAATACGCCCCCACCAAAAGATCCTGCATAAAGAACCCCGTTTGCGCTAGCAAAAGCCTTTATTGATGGCAAGTTAGTACCAAGGGGCTGCCAGGAGATACCACTATCGGAAGAAATAAAAACGCCTGAAGATATTGTACTGGCATAAACCTTACCTTCAAATGCACAAATGGCCATTATTGCAGTTTCACTTATTCCCGAGTTCGCAGTAGTCCATGTGTCACCCATGTCTGTGGATCTGTACATTCCATTAAGGTAAGTACCAGCATAAATCACAGCGCCATCGGTTGCGAGCCAGTATATATATTTTGCTGGCAGGCCAATGTTTATCACTGTCCAGTTTAAACCCTCATCTGCAGACCGGTAAATCCCATGCAGATATGTACCTGCAAATAAAACACCATTGTTTTGGATAATCGTTTTCACATACTTCCCTTCCAATCCTGAACCGCATTCCTGCCAGCTAAGTCCATGGTTATTGGAACGGAATACATTTTCATTTCCAGCTACGAAAACAAAGCTATCTGTTTTAGTAAAGCATTTTACATCACAACTGCTTAAACCTGAATTCTGAAGGGTCCAGCTAATCCCTTCATTTCCAGAAACCCAAACGCCTCCACTGGTGGCAGCATATACACAGGAGTCATCAAAAATAAACGACCTGACAAACCCTCCATTGGGACCGTTAACAGATTGCCATTGAGCCAAAATCGATAAAGAGGCTATGCAGAATGCAAGAGAAAGTAATAACCTAAACCTCATTTTATTTTAGTTGAAGAAATCTTTGCAGATGTCTATTCAAAAGTAAATGAAAATCGGAGTTATAGGTATGTTCTCAGCAATAATTAATGCACTCTGAGAAATAGCCATGCTATTCTCAATTTAGTTGGTTAATCATAGTTTCGAATTAATTGTCA
Organism: uncultured Bacteroidales bacterium; assembly: GCA_903923925.1. GTDB lineage: Bacteria > Bacteroidota > Bacteroidia > Bacteroidales > CAIXZF01 > CAIXZF01. The sequence goes on along the minus strand of CAIXZF010000035.1, from coordinate 549,562 downwards.
ATCATCCTTTACACAACGCACTGAACAACCACTCTTCTTGTTCATGCTGTACCTTTCGATATCCGAATAGTTGAAATCCAACCACCGGGTGATCCCCTTTATCGATGTGGCCTCCGAAGAAGACCAAAAAGATGCTAACCAAGTAATCTGCTGGAATGAACCTCCAGATGAGTAGCGGTAGCCGGCTCCTAAGGCCGCAAATCCACTTTCGTTGGAAGCACCCGTATTAGGTGAAGACCAATGCGAGAAACCTGTTTCTTTCAGTTTACCAGCTACGTTCGTACCAGACCAACCAAAGTTTGTACAGTTCACCGTTGCATCGAGATAAATGGTTAGAGTACACCATTCTGCGTCTGTTGGGAGGTGCCAGCCCGTTGGGCATATACCTTGCCCTCCAACCGTGCTTGTATATCCCATCATTTCGTCCCAGTCATACAAACCGCCATAAATTGAACAAATTGCCGTGTCGTTGTTGTAACAATACTTTTCAATAATGCCATTGTTGCTGCAATCTGAATGAGCGGTACTTGTACCAATACTTGTTACCATGGTTCCAATGTTCAAATTCTCCCGCATCTGGCATTGGTTCCCAATCTGAACGGTATTGTAAGTCTGGCCACCATAGGTAAATGAAGGAATTCCCGGGCAAGGAATTCCTGGATTTTGATTACTAAGGGAGATTACCAATGTGTCAACAGAAATTGCACAACCTGTGCTGATTGTCCAGGTCAAAAAATAAGTTCCTCCTGGAATTCCGGAAAAGCTTGAATTCGCATTATTGGGTTGTGATACAATTCCGTCAATTCCTATTATAATACTCCAGCTGCCTGTGCCAGCGATAGGTGTATTAGCGTTCAAAGTAGTAGTATTGCTGTTAATCGTTTGGTCTGGACCTGCATCAGATGTAGTAGGTGACAATGTGCAGGTATCCTTCATACAACGTACCGAAAAACCATTTTCCTTGTTGCCCCCATAGTTAAGTATTTACCCCTTTTGTGGAAGACTTGTACGTAAAAAAATGTGTACCGGCAGACTGTTACCTCCAACAATGTGTGAGGTTAGTAACTCTAACGCTGTCGATATTCACATGTACTCCATTGTTAAGTGCTGTGAATTTCAACTCAATAATCTGTGAAAAGGATAGCATGGAAACAGCCATCAATGTGATAATCAGAGTAATTGTTTTCATAGAAATAAATTTTTATCCAGCTTCAGTTCATTTATGAAACCGGTTGGATTGTGATTGGAATCTTTTTGAAATTCTAAAAATCATGAACCGTTATTTCTGCCTCTTTTTTTAATAAAATTCAGGAAAGTGTTTTTATATGATTCTCCCAGTGGTGCTGAAAGTCCCTTGATTAGCAGGATCTCCTGTTCATGGCTGTTATAGCTGTTTATCTGCTTCGAATTGATGATATGAGACCGATGTACGCGAATAAAATCATGATCAAAAAGTTGTTCCTCGTAGTTGCGCAAGTTGAGAGAACTTGTAACCTTAATTACAGCCTTTTTTTCATCATCAAGCTGATAGAAATGGGTGCAATTACCATCTGCCTCACATTTAATCAGGTTTGAAAAGTAAACAACTGTAAATCCTTTTTTTTCATTGATACAAAAGAAATCAAAGGGTTTGCCGAGGTCTTCTATAGTATTCAGCTTATCAATATTCGCAGAATCTATTCCTCTTGTCAACTCTTCTTTTGCTCTAATAACTGCATTGATCAGATCGATTTCCCTAACTGGCTTTAACAAGTAATCTATGGCCAGGTATTTAAATGCCCTGTGTGCATATTTTTCCAGGCCAGAAACAAAAATGACCTTAAAATCAATTTTGTTAAGGTTGCTCAGGAGATCGAAACCTGTTTCATCTCCCAGTTCCACATCAAGGAAAAGTATTTGCGGCGGGTGAGCATGTATCATTCTCAACGCAGAAGTAACGGAATCGGCTGTGGCAACAATATTTAATTCAGGACAGTATTTTTCGATTTTAAATTGCAGGTCATCCAAATGAACCTTCATATCATCAACAAGTATCACATTCATGTATTACCAGATTTTGAGTTAATATTTTGCCGGAATATTGATCATTGCAATGGTCCCACCTGTTTCACCGGGAAGATATTTCAGGTTGTACGACCGTTTTGTCAGAAAACTATGTATATACAGCCTGTTCCTTATATTCTCAATAGCTACAGACCTGTTTTTGCGTGGTTTGGATGATTCAGTTTTAGCTTCAAAAGACCTTCCATTGCCATTGTCCTCAACAATGCAGGTGATCATGTGCTCATTTTCATACTTGAACTTAATCCTCAAACTTGGGACTTTCCCATTCAAGGATTTAAATCCATGTACAATTGAATTTTCTAAAAGTGGCTGAATCAGAGAAGGAACAAGCCTCAGGACATCCGGATCAATTGCTTCATCAACACTTGTTTCGAATTCTATTCTCTGTTCACGGCATTGATTTTCAAGTTCAACATACAATTCAAGAATATCCAGCTCATCACGAAACAGAACATAATCATTTTCAGAATTGTAAAGGAATTTTCTGATCAGATCGTGGGAAGTTGAAAGAAATTTATTCGCGCCTGCTTCATCTTTTCTACTCAGAAATCCGCTGATCGATGTCATTACATTGGAGATAAAATGAGGGTTCATTTGTCCACGGTAGTTCACTTCATTCCTGAGCGCTTCATTCCTTTTTTTAACTTTTTCCTTTAGATTACTGAAAGTCGTAACAATAACAAGCAAAATTATTGAAGCTAAAATAAGCAAACCAAAGATCCTGACAAGCAGCATCTGAAAGAATGAAGGTGGGATGGTTACAGATATTATTTTTCTGTTCCGCCACTCCCCTCTCATATCCGAGGACTCAATTATAAAGAAGTAGGTGCCAGGATCCAGATTAGCATAACTTAAGTACCTGTGCTTGCTATCAGTATAAATCCATTCGTTTTTTACTCCTGAAAGACAATACCTGTATTTAATCTTATCCGCATTCTTAAGATCGATGCAGGCAAAGTTGAAGGAGAAATTATCCTGACCTTTTTGGAGAATAAATTCTGTTTTTTCTGAAACAGCACTGTCGAAAGCTTGTGGGAGACCCGACACCATGAAATCGTAAATGACAAGGTCATGAACGACAGTATCTGCATGAAAATCAATACTATCAGGATAGAAGTGAACAATTCCACCCATGCCACCAAAGATGATCTCTCCATCTTTAGCCTGGAATGCTGCATTCCCGTTGAATTCTTCTATTAACAAACCATCGGAAACCCCGAAATTCCAGAATTGTTTGGTAACTGGATTAAACCTTGAGATCCCTTTGTTGGTTGATATCCATAGGTTCGCCCTTGAATCTTTAAAGATGTTGTAGGCGGAGTTATTGGAGAGACCATCAGCAGTAGTAAACTGATCAACACTGAATGTATGGGTATTTAACTTACAGATACCACCTCCAAAAAGTGGCATCCACAGCGTGCTGTCATCATATTCAAGAAAGGAAGAAATGTCAGAACGGTTATCATTTATTTCAATAAACTTTACAAATTTCAGGTCTTTATAATATTTAACATTTCCGTGCATGCCAAGCCAGCATTCGGATTTTTTCTCATTAATGTAAAAAGAAACTGCTCCCCCTAAATCAGGCAGGCGGTCGGAAAAAGAAACTTTTTCATGAATAGGATTAAATTTACAAAAGCCGTTCGTTCCACCAGCCCACAGATCGCCATTTGAGCTGTTTTGCAACTTTCTGAAACTTTTTATAAAGGGCAGTTCCTTCCTAAAGAATGCAGTTCGATTGTAATAAGTAGTACTGTGCCTGGTCAGACTATATCGTACCAATAAATCGCTGAGATATCCAACCCAAACATTATCCAGGCTGTCAAATAAAATAGCCCTTGGCGAAATACCGGCAGAATGATCTTTGATCGGAATACTAAAACCTTTCTTTAATATTCCATCCGGGGACACCTCGATCAAGTAATTATTGTCCCTGGTTCCTATCCAGATGTTCCCTGTTCTGTCCTTGCTTATCGCAAAAACAGCACTGTTTTTATTTTCGTTTGACTTGTTCTTTAGAATAACATTGTGAAAAGCCTTGTCCATCAGGATGCTCTTTTGCAGCCCCAGACCTTCTTCTGAACCTGCTGAAAGAGACCCAGTCCAGATATTCCCCTGGTCATCAATTAAAAATGATTCGATTACATAGCCTGATTGACTGTTTATACGAACAAGCTGTTTGCTCTTCGGGTAGTAAATGTGAAGACCGTCTTCAAAATCTGACCATTTGACAATTTGATTGTCAGAGAACTCATTTTCAGGTATCTTCTTACTGTATTTCAAAAATCTACCGCTCACGCTATCAAGAAGTAAAAGGCCGTAATTGGAAGTCAACCAACGGTTGTTAGTCCTCGAATGAATGATCGAATAATTGAAACTAAAATTAGACTGTAAAATGATTTTATTCTTACCGGCAAACCAGGTAAATTTTTCTTTAAGCTTCAATTTTGTCAAATCATTGCTGATTTTATGAAAGATAAAATGAAAAACCAGATCGCGATTTATTATCCAGATCCCCCCTTTATCATCAATTGACATATATCCTCTATCCATTTCAGGGATTAGGTTAGGATCTTCAAAAGGGATTTGCTCAGTTTGATACGTCACAGGGTTAAACTTTAATAATCCTTCTGAAGACAACAAGCACAAATTACCAGAATTGTCGATTGGAAGACAGAACTGAGATAACAATTCAGCAGTTCTACTCAATTTATTATTGAATTTTGAAAATGTTTCATCCTTTCTGTTGAATTTATACAAAATTTTGCCTCGGGCTAGAACCCATAAATTATTAGTATAATCAACTGCCATAGCATCAAGTTGCGCCACCCCCAGTGAATTTGTATCTTTAGGATAGCTGTAGTAGTTTTTAAATTCGTACCCGTCATACCTGCTGAGACCATCAAAAGTGGCTATCCAGAGTGCGCCCGTTTTATCCTGAATAATGTTGGTAACGTGGTTGTTTGCAAGGCCCTGATCAGTTGTGTAGGTTTTGGTGTAATACTGCTTATTCTGGCAAAATATTTGGAACGGAATCAGGAAAATGAGGAAAAAAAACGCAATCCTTCCTAAAAAACAATGTTTTGCCAGGTGATGGAAGCATGAATACTTAGCAGGTACAAATCCAATTAATTTAAATTGCCTGTACTTTAATGAATAGTAGTTGTTTAGCATTCTTAGCTTGCTTAAATTCAGATAGCACTAAAAAAAATATTTATTAATGAGCCCAAAAGTTAAAGCGTTCAATCCAAAAATAAAATACAAATGTATAAACGATGTAAATTTACTAATAAACGTATATAATTTCCTGATGAACGTAATTTTGTCTGCAGTTAAAAAATTCCTTCAGGATTAAATATGATTTTATACGAGTGGAAAAGCAGTGGGCTTTTAATCAGGGAGTTTACTAATAAGAATAAAGTTGTAAATTTGATACTCTTCATATAAAGTTATGGCGGTTATGAGACATTAAAATTTATCGGAACCTGCTTTAAAACACGGTTAATTACAATTGCTATCTTGCTAATGATTCGCTTTTTTAACAATGCGAACGCTCAGAATTTCCAGGTATTCGTGAGTAGCTTCTTTAGAAGCTGAACCTTTTCTTATTAAGGCCATGGAAATCGATAAAAAAGCCATTGGCAAGGATCAAGTAAATTTTGCAAAAAAACTTAACAACCTCTCCGCCTTCTATCAGGAAACTGGTCCAATACGAATTGGCTGAAAGACTGTTACTCCAAACGCTTGAAATTTACAAAAAGGCAGTAGGTATAAAGCACCCAGACTATGCCACTACATTAAATGATCTGGCAATGCTCAATTTTCAAATGAATCGTATTGACCAGGCTATGTCCCTTGAGGCAGAAGCACTAAGAATAACCGAAACTACAATAGGTAAAAAAAACATTGCTTACGTAAAACAACTGCATGCACTTTTAACGCTAAGGAAGTTAACCGGAAATTTCAGCGAGGCTGAATCCAAAATGATTGAATCATTTCAGATTTTTTCTGAACAAATAAAAAAGAACTCCGGTTTCCTCTCTGAAAAAGAGTATAAACAATTTCTATCTACATTGCAAAGTCAACATTCTAATTCTGTCTTACAAACCGCCATTCGCCGGCAGGAAGGAGATTATTTTCAATCCGGTTGTAATGCCAATAAGTTGTGGGCTGATAATCTGCAGGAAATTCGTGCTTCAACTCTTCATTCAGAAGATAGTCATTTAAATACGCTGCATCCCTGTTGCCTGAATAGCTGATTAGTCCGTTTACTTCATCAATCGAAATAAAATGTGTGGTATACCGGTAACTTACCTCCAGAAACAATGGATTTCGTTTAAACCTGCCATTTACCTGGTCTGAAGCTGAATGTGTACTATATAAAACAACTGCTGCAGTGTCTGAATTTAACTTTGTGAGTTCAAACCAGCAATTCAGATTAACAGCATTTAACCCGAATTTCCGGGTATATTTCAAGGTATCGTCATAAACCTTTGAATCTACATACGGAATCGCATATTCCTCAATCTCAGCCTGAGCCAGGTTCAGGATAAATGCCGGAGTTTTTAATAACAAAAAACTATCGATACTATTTTCTCTGAATACCCGAAATCCAAGATTATTAAGCTCATTATCAAGTGCTTGCATATAATTAGCTAACACAACTGAATCCTTCAGATACTTAGCGAATTTACTGCTTTCAAATAAAGCAGAATCTTTTTTTGATTGGTTTAGTTTTTTAAAACCTGGAATCGAATCCGTTTTCCTGTTTGTTTTGAATACATAGTCGGCATGCATGAGCAGAACCGATCTGTTTTGCTTTTGAGACAAATAATCCTTCGCCATTCGCTTCTCAAGATTGCAGGAAGCTAAAAGTAGCAGAATCAGAAACGGTATTATTCGGCTTCGCATCCTGTTGCTTCAAGCATTTTAAGGCCAAAAGCGCGGCCATAATTTATACATTGCCTGTATCCGTCCTCATGTGGAGAGAATTTGATGAACACACTTTCTCCAAAAAATCTAAGTTTCAAACTTTGTATGTTCTGCTCAATTATCTTCATTACATCACCACTCCATCCATACGATCCGAATGCTCCTGCAAGTTTATTTCTGTCGCGGATTGGATTAACCATAGCAAAAAGCTGGTAAATATGAAGTAAAATATTCTGATTAATTATCGGAGAACCAATAATATAAGCATTTGCTTCAATCAGTTTTTGTTCTACTTCCTCAAGGCTTACTCCTTCGAGGTTGAATAGCTCAGGCTCCAAAGCAGGATCAGCCTGACGGATTCCTTCAGCAATCAACTCGGCCAGTTTACCTGTATTCTGATAAGCAGAAACATAAGCGATTAAGACTTTATTTTTATTGGGCAATTGCATGGCAGCTGTGGCATACTGTTCAGTAATATCAAAATACTTCTTCCAGTAAGTTCTCAAAATCGGTCCATGTCCGGGACAAATCATAAGAATATCCAGATGTCTGATCTTCTCAATAGCCTTCAGCATAAATTTACTGTATGGTTTGAGAATGACATCATAATAGTATTTGAATGCATCATCAAAACCACCAACCTGATCATCAAAAACACCCTTGTGACTATAATGACAACCAAAAGAATCGCAGGTAAACAGCAATCTATCCTCCTGAAGGTAAGTATACATTGTGTCAGGCCAATGAAGATTAGGCGCACCAATAAACTGAAGAGTTTTATTCCCTAATCCGAGCTGCGTGCCATCTTTAACAATTAGATGAGCAAACTCAAACCCAAGCAGATCATTAAGGTAGCGGATTGCATTTCCTGTGCCAACAACAGTTGCATCAGGTGCAATTTTCAGCAGATTTGCCAAAGAACCCGAATGGTCCGGTTCAGTGTGGTTAATAATGATATATTGAATTTCTGCCGGATTACAGAGTTTTCTAAGCTTAGCCTCATAAACAGGCCAGAATTGCTCCTTGCATGTGTCAATCACAGTCTTCTTTTCGGCATCGATGAAATAGGAGTTGTAGGTAGTTCCGTATTGTGTTGCCATTACAACGTCAAAAGTTACCAGGTCAGGATCGAGAACTCCGATCCAATTGACAGAGGGAGTAAGTTCGAGAATTTGAGTGTCGTTCATATTCGGATTTATCTTTAGAATGAAGAAGTCGGTTAACTTAGAAATCAAGTGTCATCTGGATTGGTGTACCCTCCGGGCGATCATCATCATCGTTATTGAATGTAATAGGTGCTGGCAGCTCTGCTACAACTTCATGCTGTACTTCCGGTTCAGGTTCTGGCTCAGGAAGCTGAGAGGTGATCAAATCAACAATTTCATGATCACTTAAACGTTTTCCCTTTGCTTTATAACTTTTAACACCAATAAACTCTACAAGTTCCTGATTAACATTGATTCTCTCTCCTGTTTTTTTCTTTTCATATATATATTCTACAAAGGGGAAACTGGAAGTCCAAACATGAATCAGTTTATTTCCTTCCTCCTCACCCACAAAATCAACTTTTTTATCAGCCGGTTCAACCTGGAAACGTTTCACATAATGCAGTCCGGTTTCCGATTCAATATAAATTGCAGTAATAACTTTCTGGGGATTAAATTTTTCAATTATCAGCAAGTCTTCTTCAAAATGATTGGTTAGATCGAAATTAGTAAATCTGTAGCACCCTGATTTATAGATGGTAACAATTTTAGCATCTCCTTCAAATGCTCCGATTCTACTTCCACGGCCTTCTGCATTTAATCTTCTAACAACATCGTCCCACCATATATCCCTGGCACCAAGTGTTGAAATGCCTTCTTCCTTTTTGAGGATTTTTCTTACAGGATTTCTGGATAAAATATTACCGATTGAATTCCTGTTCTTTATTGATATAGTGCTGAAATCGAAATCAACATTCAGACGTCTCAGTTTTGGTTTTGGACGAAGAATAACATTCAGAACTTCTGCCTCTCCATTCGGATTTGCACTAAAATACATAACCTTAGAATCAGCAGTTCCTTTTGTAATGTTATATTCTTTATCGCGGGTAACCCCAACAACAGCAAAACGTTTTACCATTACATTGCCTCTTTTACCATCCTGATAAACAACATTATAAATAGTGCGTTCATCGTTCTTTTTAAAAACAGCAATATGGATGACATTTTCGCCTATAAACGTTTTATCACTTACTTTACTGACAATAACAGTTCCATTTTCCCTGAAAACAATAATGTCATCAATATCAGAACAGTCACAAACAAATTCATCTTTTTTCAGACCTGTTCCTGCAAAGCCCTCTAATTTGTTAACGTAAAGTTTCTGGTTTATTGCTGCAACCATTGTGGCTTCAATAGTATCAAAACTTCTGATTTCTGTTCTGCGTTCCTTTCCCTTACCGAATTTTTCTCTGAGCATCTTCATATAATCGATGGCATACCCGATAAGGTTGGCAAGATAGAGTTCAATCTGCTTTATATCTTCCTCAATTTTCCGGATCAGGTCATCAGCTTTAAAAGAATCGAATTTTGAGATCCGCTTGATTTTAATCTCCGTTAAACGGATAATATCATCCTGGGTAATTGTCCGGTAAAACTGCTTCTTATAAGGCTCAAGTCCCTGATCAATAGATTCTAAAACAGCCTCCCAAGTTTCACATTCTTCAATATTGCGATATATTTTCTTCTCAATAAATATTTTTTCGAGCGAAGAAAAGTGCCAGTGTTCCAGAAGTTCAGCTTTTTTAATTTCGAGTTCACGCCTGAGCAGTTCAACAATGTTGTCACAGTTTGTGGCTAATATCTCGCTCACACCGGCAAAACGAGGCCTTCCATTATCAATAACACAGGAGTTTGGAGCTACCGTGATTTCACAATCTGTGAATGCGTATAATGCATCAATTGTTGTATCAGGTGACACTCCTGCAAGAAGATGAACTAAAATTTCAACAGTATCGGAAGTGTTATCATCTATTTTCCGGATTTTTATTTTCCCTTTTTCGTTGGCAACAAGAATTGAATCAATCAAACTCGTTGTTGTACATCCAAAAGGCAATTCACTTATTACCAGTGTTTTTTTATCGAGCTGACTAATTTTTGCCCGAATTCTTAAACGTCCACCTCTGAGTCCGTCGTTATACCTTGATACATCCACAGCACCACCGGTAAGGAAATCGGGAAAAATAGGAGTTATAATTCCGTTCATCCTGTCGATACAGGCATCAATAATTTCAAGAAAATTATGGGGTAGAATCTTTGATGCCAGGCCTACAGCAATTCCTTCTGATCCATGTGCAAGTAAAAGGGGAAACTTAACCGGAAGCGTTATTGGCTCCTTATTCCTTCCATCGTAACTTAATTTCCAGGTGGTCGTTTTGGGGTTAAAAACTACTTCAAGAGAAAACTTTGACAATCGCGCTTCAATGTACCTGGGAGCTGCAGCACTGTCGCCGGTTAGAATATTCCCCCAGTTTCCCTGAGCATCAATTACCAGTTCCTTCTGCCCCATTTGCACGAGGGCATCACCAATCGAAGCATCTCCGTGCGGATGATACTTCATAGTATGGCCAATTATATTTGCGACCTTGTTGTACCTTCCATCGTCTAACTCTTTCATCGAATGAAGAAGTCGTCGCTGAACAGGTTTTAACCCATCAACAATATCAGGAACTGCACGTTCGAGTATTACGTATGAGGCATAATCAAGAAACCAGTTCTGGTACATACCAGAAAGGTGAACACTTTTCTGAATTTCAACACCACCAACATCTCCAGTTGTGGATTCGTCTTCAGGTTCTCCGATAGCGTCAATAAATTCTTCTTCCATTTCAAATCCGGCTTAATTCCAGAACCGTAGCAGGGCTACCTCCGCGGCAACAAAAAGCAGTGCAAGTATAATAAAGAGTTTCCAATAACGCACGCCTTTGCTAAAAGCAGTTATAGCCATTGAAAGCGGTTTTTCTTTTGTGTCGAGAATGAAATAATTCTTGAGGCCGGATTTTTTAATATCCTCCAGTAATTCTCCGGATTTTCTGAAGTTAAGTGCTGACTCCTGACGGTTGTAATTGAATCCCAGCCCCATAACTTCTTCCTTTTCATTTAGAAGCGAATAGTTACCTGATTCTTTTACCTGGTCATGAACAAAAATATTAACCTGCCCGTTAACAGGTCTTATTTCAGGAATAAATTCAACTCCACCCTGTTTCCTGGTAATTTTTAATACATCTTCGCCTTTTATCTGCGCATCTTTGTAAATAATTGGCTCATCTGAACTAATCGTATAGTACAGTTTTTCCTGAAATTGGCTTAAGAGTGCAATTTGGTAGAGAGTTGGGACAAATAAGGCATGTTTTCCGAAGTTTGTATAGCTTGAATTCAAAGGAGTTGTAAACATATACAATTTACCATTCCCTAAATGCTGCAGGGTAAGGTAAGGATCAGCATTTTCGAGCTTTAGCAGGGTTTCAACACCAGATTTGGAAGAAAGCAACAATGAGTAGTGATCATTAACTATTGGTAAATCAATGTTTTCCGGAATTTTCTCAAAAACTCCTTTGTAAATCTCCTGCGTTGGATCCAAACCTGAAACCCGGGTAGAAACAGTATCAAGTGCACCAAAAGTCACACTTCCGAGGTTGGCCAGAAAACCGGAATACATCATCACATCCATTTTTTCTGGTGGATATATTATAATACTTCCGCCATTGTCGAGGAATTTTTTTAATTCTTGAGTAAGGCCCGAAGAAACTGAGTTAACGCCATTCAGGATAATCAGATTATGGGATGCAAGTGCTGCATAATCAAGACCTTTGATATTTGAATTTGAATAATTAAACGACGAATCCTTGCCGAATAAAGCATTTAGATAAATATTTTCAGCCTGTTCGTTTATTGAAATTATCGGTAATTTATCAAGAACCCTGTAAGAAAAATAGAAGATGTCGTCGTACGTAATCGGGTAATCCGTTATTTCGAGAGAACCAAACTGTATTCCGGTAGATGAATTTGTGTATGAAAGGCTTATCTCAACAGATGCCTCACCTTTGCAGTCGAAACTGGTAACTGCTCTTTGTGTACCGTTAATCATCAGTTTTACTGGAATTTTTTCAAAATCAGTATTTGAAGCATTCTTTACGCGGGCAAAGAGTTTACATTGCTGGTTAAGCTGAGTAACTGGTGATTCGAACCAGCAGCTATCTATGTAAAGATTATTTACCTGATTTGCGGAAAGAGGAATAAGAAAACGAGTAACTCCAGAATCCTGTTTCAGTTCAGGCACATTTGCCATACTCAGTTGAAAATCAGAAACTAAATAAGCCATATGGTTAGCTGATCCAGAATTTTTCAGAAGGTCATCCTGTCGGATTTGTATTTCAGTAATTTTCTTTGAAGCCGGCGAAATTTTAACTTCATTTACCAGATCTACAAACTCGTCGCGAGAAACAAAACGCTGATGACGGCCCTCAAAATCATTAGTCAGAAGTTGAAAAACGTCTGAAGGTTTGTATGCAGAAGCAATTTCCAACGCCCGATTTTTTGCTTCTTCCAAAAGCATTCCCCTTGAAGATCTTGCCTCCATGCTAAAGGAATTGTCGACAAATACACTCACTGCACATTTTGCCTCGAGATTTATTTTACTGTCAGTCAAAGGAATATAGGGCTGAGCAAACGCTAATACCAAACAGATTATTGCAAGGATCCGAAGTGTTAAAATTATCAGATGCTTTAATTTAGATTGCTTTTGAGTTTGCTGCTGAAGTTCCTCAATAAAGCGGACATTTGTAAAATAAACCTTTTTAAATCTCCGGAAATTAAAAAGATGAATTACAATCGGAACTGCGATTGCAGAAAGACCAAACAGAAATAGAGGGTTAACAAAATTCATAATTAAAATTCTACTTCTAATATAATGAAACGCTGCATAAATTAGTCCGGAAACCACCGGAAACAGCGGACAAAGGTAAAGATTTCAACAGTAACAAAAACCCATGCAACTTTTTAACGTTAAATTTGTCTTTTAATTGGGTCTAACAAAATGCTAGATTTGTTGTTTTATTTATAAATTTGGCGTTTGTTTACAATACGAATTTACCATTTACACCACATCCTATTAATTATGAAGAATTTACGATTTTCAGCAATCATCTTACTGCTAATTGTTTCAGGTTATTGCCAGGCACAGTTGCTTGTAAGTAGTTCTTTAACACCAACCCAGTGGGTTCAGGATGTTTTGGTTGGACAAGGAGTTACTACCAGCAACATAACCTATAATGGTGCTCCGCTTGCTGCTGGAACATTCGTAAGTAACTCAAATATAGGACTTAACAGTGGTGTATTGTTGACTTCAGGGGATATAAATATTGCTCCGGGTCCAAATAATTCCACATCTGCTACGGCATCAAATAACTGGCCTAATATAGATCCAGATTTGCAGGCAATTGCAACAGGTACTGTACAAAATTGCTGTGTACTTGCATTTGATTTTATTCCACAGTCCGATACTATAAGATTCAGGTATGTTTTTGCCTCTGAAGAATATCCTGAATTTGTCGGGACGAGTTTTAATGATGTTTTCGGATTTTTTGTGAGCGGTCCCGGGATTACTGGACCTTTTACGAATAATGCAGTAAATATTGCTCTTATTCCAAATACATCTACCGCAGTAGCTATTAACAATGTAAACCAGAATATCAATACACAGTATTATATTTCAAACACAGGTGGACTTACAGTGCAGTATGATGGATTTACAACAGTTTTAACTGCCTGGCACGCAGTAATTCCATGCCAAACCTATCATATTAAACTTGCAATTGCTGATGTAAGTGACCAGGCTTATGATTCTGGTGTATTCCTTGAAGAAAACAGTTTTACGAGTACTTCATTAAATGTTAATACTGTTTACAGCAGCCCTGGAAATCCATTTATGACAGCTCCTATAGCAATTGAAGGATGTCGTAATGCAGCAGTTAAATTTACCTTGCCTTTTGCTAAAGCTGATACTCAGTATGTTAAAATTCATAACATAATGACAGGTACTGCTATTTGGAATACAGACTTTACTCTTGGTAATTATAATCCGATTGACAGTACTGTTATGATACTTCCATTTCATGTTGCAGGAAATTTATCAATAGTACCAGCATACGATGGAATTCCGGAAGGAGTTGAAACAGTTGAAGTTAAAATACGAACATCAATTTGTACGCTAACAGACACAACAATAATAATTCCTATTTACGACTACGTAAATATTACAATGACGGCAAGCAATGATACTGCTGTTTGTGAGTCTGCAGTGCAACTGAACATTAATCCAACCGGAGGTGCACCTCCTTATGGGATACAATGGTCACCTATACAAACACTGAGTAATCCTCACTCTGTTAATCCATTAGCTACTATGAATCAAAATACGGTTTATACGGTAGTGGTTAAAGATAGTACACGTTGCTCTGTTGCTACAGATTCCGTGCATGTTACTTATAATTTAAATCCAATGATCAGTTTTAAACCAGAGATTTATGAGGGCTGTGATTCGTTGGTGGTGCAATTTACAAACATTACTACTCCGAATACTATCAGCAACTGGTACTGGACATTTGGTGATGGTACATCTGATACCGCAAAAAATCCTCTGCATACTTTTCATTACGATCCGAATATTCCAGCTTATACAGTATATATTGCGGCAACTACGCCAGAAGGCTGTTCAAAGAATTATACAGTGGATAACCTTATCAAAGTATTTCCATTGCCAACGGCGGATTTTACCGCGACACCTGATAGTGTTTCAATCGACGAGTCACTGATTACTTTTACAAATCTAAGTTCAGCAAATTGTACAAATTTCCTCTGGAGTTTCAGCGATTCAATCGAAGGAAATTCGAATGAACCAAGTCCTTCCTATACTTTTACAGAAACCGGAACATTTAATGTCTGGCTGTGGGTTATGTCGGATAAAGGATGTAAAGATTCTATCTCAAAACCTGTTACTATAACACCAATGGAACAATTAACTATTCCAAATATTATTACACCGAACGGGGATGGAAAAAATGATAATTTCGTTATAACAAATCTTCAATATCTTCCTAAAAATAGTTTGATCGTTTACAATCGTTGGGGAAAGAAAGTCTACGAGGCATCACCATACCTGAACGACTGGAATGGAAAGGATTTTCCGAATGGGACATATTATTACTTACTGAGAACAGGTAAGCGTAGTGGCGAGTATAAATATGACGGAACTCTTACAATTTTGAGGTAAAATCAATACTTCAAAAAAAGGCTGCTATTTATTATTCAGGGCTGGCGAAAACCATTCCTAATTCTCCTTGAGAATAAATTCGTCGTATTCAAGTTCGAATCGAAGTTTATGTTTTGATTCTTCAAGGGCAAGACCATAGAAAACTTCTCTTAAATTAGGATCAGGAGCATTGTCGGCCAGTTTCAAATACAACTTAAAAGCAGCCTTTTCCCTATGCATGGCAAGTATCAGGGCATCCTGGTAGCTCATTCCGGGAGTAGCTTTTAATTCAACCAGAAATTCAGCAATTTTTAAATTAGGAACATTTTCAATTTGGATATTGAAAATTCCCTGCTCTTTAATTCTGGTTAACCTGGCTTTGTGTCCCATTTCTTCTTTGGCAAATTGGCGGAAGATGTCAGCCATTTCAGTATTTGTAGATGAGTTACTTAGGGTTGTGTAGAAATCAACAGCATCCTGTTCACTCTGTATTGCAAAGTCCAATACATCATTAATATTTTTAAACTCTTCCATATAAATTCTTGTTTCATTTAGGCTCACAAACATAGTTGATTTTTGGTATTTTTCAAACATTAAAAAAACGCGGATGAGCAGTATTTTGAGGGCATAACCCTCAAAACAAACCCATGCGCGTTTTTTAATAAATTGTCGGATTAAATCACGCCCTGATCAAGCATTGCATTGGCAACTTTAAGGAAACCTGCAATGTTTGCACCTTTAACGTAATTTATATAACCTTCAGAATCAGTACCATATTTTGCACAAGAGCCATGGATACTTTTCATGATCTGGTGTAAACGTTGGTCGACCTCTTCCATTGGCCAGTTCATTTTCATAGCATTTTGCGCCATCTCCAAACCAGAAGTAGCTACTCCTCCGGCATTAACAGCTTTGCCTGGGGCAAAAAGAGTTTTTGATTCAAGGAAAACTTCAATTGCGCCTGGAGTGCTAGGCATGTTTGCACCTTCGGCAACACAGAAACAACCGTTTTTAACAAGATTTAATGCGTCGTCCTTATCAAGTTCATTCTGAGTAGCACAGGGCAACGCAATATCACATTTAACTTCCCATGGACGTTTTCCCTGCACAAACTGAGCACTTGGAAATTCATATGAATACGGTTTAACTATGTCTTGATTTGAAGCTCTTAGTTCGAGGAGGTAGTTAATCTTTTCTCCTGATATTCCATCTGGATCATAAATATAACCATCAGGGCCTGAAATTGTTACAACCTTTGCACCTAATTCGTTAGCCTTAGTGGCAGCTCCCCAGGCAACATTTCCAAAACCGCTGATTGCAACAGTTTTTCCCTGGAAAGAAGTATTCCTGGTTTTAAGCATCTCCTCAGCAAAATAAACTGCGCCAAACCCTGTAGCCTCAGGGCGAATTAAACTACCACCCCAATTCAGACCTTTTCCAGTTAATACACCTGTATTTTCGCTGGCAAGTTTTTTATACATACCATACATGAAACCGATTTCTCTTCCTCCAACACCAATATCACCAGCAGGAACATCAGTTTCAGGTCCAATAATTTTCCATAATTCAAGCATAAAAGCCTGACAGAAACGCATAATTTCTGCATTTGATTTACCCTTTGGATCAAAATCTGAACCACCTTTTGCACCACCCATAGGTAATGTAGTCAAGCTGTTTTTAAAGATTTGTTCGAATCCAAGGAATTTCAGGATACTGAGATTAACGCTCGGGTGGAAACGTAAGCCACCTTTGTAAGGTCCGATAACGTTATTAAACTGAACTCTGTAGCCCAGGTTAACATGCACCTGGCCATTGTCATCTACCCATGGCACTTTAAACATGAGAATCCTGTCAGGCTCAACCAAACGTTCAATAATCTTTGCAGAATCGAACTGCGGATTTTCGTTATAAATTTCCTCGATAGATTCAAGGACTTCCCTTACTGCCTGAAGATACTCCATTTCCCCCGGGTGTTTCCGCTCAAGTTCGAGCATAAATTTTTCTACGTCCATGATGTTGTGTAAATTTGATTTTTGTAGTAATGTTAATTAAATAACACTGTTAATTATTTAACAAGACAAAATTAATTAATTTTAAGGAAACAAAAAAAATAAATCAATCAAATCTTATTGTAATCTTTATAAATATGATAACCAGTAGATTTTACGGGATATATAATTGAACTATTTATTTCTATTTCTGTTCTAAAGGTATGAAGTTTTTTAATTTTTTAAAGGATTTAAAAAGGAAAGATCATAAGCCAGGCTATTCCGGCCTGGATATAATAAAATATATTGGTCCGGGCTTGCTTGTTACCGTTGGGTTTATTGATCCCGGTAATTGGGCATCAAATCTGGCCGCCGGTTCATCATATGGCTATGTACTTCTATGGATGGTGACATTGTCGACAATTATGCTAATTGTTTTGCAACACAATATTGCACATCTTGGAATTGCAACCGGGCTTTGTTTATCAGAAGCTGCTACAATTTATCTGCCAAAATGGATCTCGAAAGGGGTACTTAGTACAGCAATGGTGGCCTCGGTGTCAACATCTATGGCTGAAATTCTCGGAGGTGGAATAGCATTGAATATGCTATTAGGCATCCCAATAAAAATTGCAGCTGCTATGGTTACAATTGTTGTAGGATTTTTATTGTTTTTTAATACTTACCAACGTTTGGAAAAATGGATAATCGGGTTTGTTAGCATTATTGGACTTTCCTTTATTTATGAGCTAACTCTGGTTCATATTGATTGGGGAGCTGCCGCAGAAGGTTGGGTTACACCAAGCATTCCTGAAGGATCTATATTAGTGATAATGAGCGTTCTGGGGGCAGTTGTTATGCCTCACAATATTTTCCTTCATTCAGAAATAATTCAAAGCCGCCAATGGAACCTGGAAGATGATGCAATTATAAGCAGGCAACTAAAGTTTGAATTTACCGACACACTATTATCAATGGTGATTGGCTGGGCAATTAACAGTGCAATGATTTTACTTGCAGCTACTGCGTTTTTTAGCCAGCATGTTCAGGTAGGTGAATTACAGCAGGCACAAAATTTATTAAAACCTTTATTGGGGAATTATGCGTCGGTTATTTTTGCACTTTCCTTATTATTTGCCGGGATTGCCTCCACTGTTACTTCAGGTATGGCTGGAGGCAGTATTTTTTCCGGAATGTTCAATGAACCTTACGACATAAAAGATAGCCATTCCAAATTAGGAGTCGGAATCTCCCTTTTCGGAGCTCTTTTTGTTATCTTTTTCGTTGGGAATCCTTTTCTCGGGCTTGTTTATTCTCAAATGATATTAAGTATTCAACTACCATTCACGATTTTATCTCAAATCTACCTTACATCTTCAAAAAAGGTAATGGGGAAATATGTGAACAAAAAAAGAACCACGGCATTGATCCTTGTCATTGCCGCGATTGTAGCATACCTAAATATCAGGTTATTTTTAAGTTTCCTAAACTAAAAAGGCCAGAACTGATTATCGTTCCAAACTTTTTCCATTAACTCCTGGTTCATCTGAAAAAGCACTTTGTGGTGCCCACCTTCCCATTCTGCAAGCCAGGTATACATCTGTTTTTCATTTTCATCAGTCGCCTGCTCAGCCATTTTTGAATAATACTCAATTGCTTTTGTTTCAAAATCTATGGCAGCTGAAATAGCTGCAGCTTCGTAGCTTGCAGCAGTAATCTGAGATTTCATTCCTTCATTCAAAATTGAAAGTACTACTCCCTCGTCGGCGCCACTGGCTATTGGAGCATTTACATCAAATTTTTGGTTTTTCTCATAATATAAATATTGCTTTGCCAGAAATTCAACATGCATTTGTTCTTCATCAGCCATGAATTGGAAAATCGAACGAGCTTCTTCGTCTTGCGTTTGCTGTGCAACTTGAGCATAGAAAGCTTTACCGCGTTTTTCCATTAGTATAGCCATTTTCAGGATGTCGGTAGCAGTTTTTGTTTCCATATAATTTGATTTTTTGTAGTCTTAGAGTTATTATATTGCAAAAGTAGGGATTTTCAGGCTTTTTTTCGTTGATTTTCTTTTATTTTGTAGTACATCAAAATATTAGCAGAAACGTGAAAAAAGACATCCAACTCCTTCAGGAACTCTATCTAAAAACTACCGGTAAACTGCCAGAAAGTATCACCATGCTACCCGGGTCAGGATCCAACAGAATCTATTTCAGAATAATCTCAGGTGAAAGAAGTATGATAGGTGCTGTTAATGACGACCTGAAAGAAAATGCCGCTTTTATATATCTTAGTAATCACTTCAAAAACCAAGGGCTTCCAGTTCCTGAAATCTATGGCTGGAAAGATGATTCAAGTGTTTACCTTCAGGAAGATTTGGGTGATCATACTTTGTTTTCAACACTAACAGGACTCCAAAACGGGCTTGAATTTCCAGAGGATGCAATTGCACTTTACAAAAAAGCCATAAACTGGCTGCCAAAATTCCAAGTAAAGGGTGCAAAGCTAATCGACTTCAGGAATTGCTATCCCAGGCCTGCATTTGATAAACAATCTATAATGTGGGACCTTAATTATTTTAAGTATTATTTTCTGAAACTATCCCATATAAATTTTGATGAACAAGCTCTGGAAGAAGATTTTGAAACATTATGCAACTTCCTTCTTAAGCCTGACAGCACTTACTTCCTTTACCGTGATTTTCAGTCAAGAAATATCATGATTAAAGACAATGAGATTTATTTTATTGATTATCAGGGCGGTAGAAAAGGAGCACTGCACTATGATATTGCTTCTTTACTTTACGATGCAAAAGCAGATTTACCTGAATATCTCAGAAAAGAATTAATAGACTATTACCTGGACAAATTATCTGAATTCGTTCCAATAGAAAAATCCAGTTTTCTGAATTATTATTACGCCTTTGTTTATATAAGAATAATGCAGGCAATGGGAGCATATGGATTCCGTGGATTCTATGAAAAAAAACTGCATTTTCTGCTCAGCATTCCTTATGCATTGAAAAATCTTGAGTACTTACTTGAAAACCATCCGATTCCAATAAAACTACCCGTACTGACAAAGGTCCTCAATCAAATTATTAATTCACCTGTATTAAGGACAATTGCTCAATTAAAATTAACAGTAAATATTAATAGTTTTTCATATAAAAAAGGGATTCCCACCGATTTAAGCGGTAATGGTGGCGGTTTTGTTTTCGATTGCAGAGCTCTGCCAAACCCTGGTCGTTTGCAAGGATATGAAGGTAAAACCGGAAAAGATAAAGAAGTTGCTGATTATCTGAACAGTTTTAAAGAAGTAAACGAATTTTCCACGCATGTTCTTGCCTTGGTTGATCAGAGTGTAAAAACATATCAATCGAGAGGATTCACAAATTTGATGATTAGCTTTGGATGCACCGGCGGGCAGCATCGGTCTGTTTACTTGGCAGAAATGCTAGCGAATTATCTGAAGAAGTATGATAATCTTACTCTGGAACTTAATCACAAGGAACAATCCTTTCCAAAAACAGCAAACCAATAGAATGAAAGCCATGATACTTGCAGCCGGGTTGGGGACAAGGCTGCTTCCATTAACTATTAGCAAGCCCAAGGCATTAATTGAGATAAATGGCCAGACTTTACTTGAGATCTGTATTAACAAACTTATTGCTTCAGGAATTGAGGAGATTGTTGTAAATACTCATCACTTTGCAGGAATGCTTAAAGAATATTTAAATTCCAAAAATAATTTTGGAGTAACTATTGTGATTTCTGACGAAAGCGATCAATTGCTCGATTCAGGAGGAGGAATTCAGAAAGCGCGCCAATTTCTGGGCAATGAAAGCTTTCTTGTCTATAATGTTGATATACTGAGTTCTATAGACATTAATACAATGTTCAGCTGGCATATGGAGAATGAAGCTCTGGCAACCTTAGCAGTAAGAAAGAGGAGTACCAGCAGATATTTGCTTTTTGATAATACTAATTGTTTGCGAGGGTGGAAAAACGAAAATAATAATCAGATTAAAATTAATAATGGGTATAACGAATTGAATCTTAACAAGCTAGCTTTCAGTGGGATTCAGATTATTAGCACCCAATTCTTTGATAAGCTGACCCTTAAAGGCAAATTCTCAATTATTGAAGCCTATTTACAATTATCTGAAAATGAGAAGATTATTGCCTATGCGCATGATAGTGATAAGTGGATTGATGTAGGTAAATCTGAGAGCCTGAGAGCAGCCTCAAAATTATTCAAAGATTAAAAATGGAAGGTTTTTTATTAAAAGTCGCAAAACATATAAACGATAATTATTCAGGTAATTTTCAAAAGCTTGCACTTGTTTTTCCTAACCGCAGGGCTTCTGTTTTCCTGAGAAAACATTTAGCGGATCTGATTGATAAACCTGTATGGTTTCCAAACTGCTATTCAATTGAAGATTTTATTTTCCATCTGACAGAGAAAACTCCGGTGCAAAATGAGGAACTTTTGTTTGAAATGTTTCATGTTCATCAACAGATTGGGAATACAACTCAATCTTTCGATGATTTTATTGATTGGGCGCCAACCGCGCTTGAGGATTTTGAGGAAATAGATCATTATCTGGCTGATGCAAGATCGATATTCACCTATCTTACTGACAGTAAAGCTATTTCGTTATGGAGTCCGGATAAAAATGAACTCACCGACTTTGAACAGCGATATCTGGAATTTTTCAGATCATTAATAGACTATTATAATGGTCTTAAAAGAAGTTTAAATGAAAAGGGAAAAGCCACTCAGGGAATGGCATACAGGGAGCTTGCTGAAAAGATTGATAGCAGTGAACTAAATATCCCATGGGAAAAGATCATTTTTGCGGGGTTTAATGCAATGACCAAATCTGAGGAAAAGATTATCAACTGTCTTGTTTCCTCGGGTAAAGCAGATATTCTCTGGGATGCTGATCATTATTACCTTGATAATGAAATACAGGAAGCCGGGACCTTTCTTCGGAAAAGTTTTCTAAATAAAAACCTGAAGGAGATTAAATGGATAACTGACGAATTCAGAACAGGCCCTAAAAAGATTGCTTTACTTGGTGTTGCAAAAAATATTGGACAGGCCAAAGCAGTTGGTCAGATAATTAAGGACATAAATAATTCCGGGGATGACCTCTCAACAACTGCACTCGTCCTGGGTAAAGAGGATATGCTGATGCCAATGCTCAATTCATTGCCTGAAGGGATTGGGGGAATGAATATTACAATGGGCTTACCCATGTCAGGTGTTTCACTTCATCAGTTATTTGAATCTTTTTTTGAACTGCATATCCACGCTGTAAAATCATCAAACCGATTTTATTTCCGGAATCTTCTTTTATTCTTTCAACACCCCTATGTGCGTTCTGCATTAGAAGTCTCACTGAATCAAGATAGTACAACTTCGGAACAGATACTTAATTCAAATAAAATCTATTTTACAAAAGAAGAAATTCATCAAATTATTTTCAATAATTCGGAAGAAACTTTCAATTCACTTAGTTTTATTTTTGATAAAGCCGAAGATCCTGAAAAATTCATTTCAAGTTGCCAGCATCTGATATTACTTTTTAAGGAAAATACTGATTTATCATTTGAGAAAACAAAGGATACAGGTTTGACCCCAGAGTTATTGACCAGAGAGTTTCTTTTTCATTTTTCCGGTTTGTTTGCCACGATGAAAGATTTTCTTGAAAATTATCCTGTTAAAATGGATTTAAGGAGTCTTCAGAAATTATACAGGCAGGCAGTTCAAAGAGTAAAAATTCCATTTTATGGCGAACCGCTGAAAGGACTTCAGATAATGGGTATGCTGGAAACCAGGACACTTGATTTTGACAATGTGATAGTTATGAATGTAAACGAGGGTATTCTGCCTTCAGGAAGTGGTCTTCAGGGGTTTATCCCGTACGAAATCCGAAATGAGTTCGGTTTGCCAACATTCAGAGAAAAACAGGCTGTTACGGCGTATCACTTTTATAGATTGCTGCAAAGGCCAAAGTGTATTTTTCTAATATATAATACTGAAGCAGGTAAATTAAATGGTGGAGATAAAAGCAGGTTCATTCTTCAGATTCTTAATGAACTTAGAAAATATAATCCTGAAATTGAAATTGAAGAAAGCTTGTTGTCGGCTCCTGGTTATGAGCAGGAAAAAGATGAACCTATACTAATTCAGAAGCGTGAAAATATTCTTAAAGCCCTTGAGAATAAAGCAGAAAGAGGATTTAGCCCCACATCTATTAATAAATACCGGCGCTGTAGTTTACAGTTCTATTTTAGTGATATTGCCGGAATCAAAGAATTAGAAGAGATATCAGAAACAATTGATGCCCAAACACTTGGAACAGCATTGCACGAAGTTCTGGAAAATTTATACGCTCCCATATGTCAAGACGGTCAATTATCCGAAGAAAAGATAAACAGAATGAGAACCGAGGTTCCTAATCTGATTCTTGATTCATTCCTAAAGCATTTTCCACAGGGAGAATTAAATATTGGGAAAAGTCACCTCCTGGTTGAAGTAAGTAAGCGTTTAATGGAAAGGTTTCTGCTGCAGGAACTTGAAAGACTCAGAGAATCAGCCTCCTCCAATCAGGTAATTATGCCAATCGGAACAGAACAGAATATTAAAACAGAACTTTTGTTAACAAATGGGCATACTGTAAATTTAATTGGTCAGATTGACAGGATTGATAAGATAAACAATGAGTATCTGCTAATTGATTACAAAACGGGATATGTAAAGGATAGTGATTTAAGTTTTAAAGACTGGGACAATCTTATTTCAGAAAGCAAACTTGACAAGTGTTTCCAGCTTTTGTTCTATAGTTTCGTTTACGCCAGACAAAATGGGTTAGAGTCAGGTATAAAGTCGGCTATCATCTCATTCAGGCAGTTGTCGGGTGGTCCGAAATTTGTAAATACACCTCAGGGGAATGTCTTTAACTCACAAATTTCTGATAATTTTAAGCAAATACTCAATGATATACTGGATGAAGTCTTCGACTCAACTATTCCATTCTCACAATGTAGTGATCTGGTAATTTGTTCCCAATGTGCTTATGCTCCGGTATGTAACAGAAACGTGAGTTAATAATTTAAGTCATAAAACATAATGTTATCTTTGTGGAAATAAAACGAACAGCAATTCTTAACCTCTGATCTATGATCCACACTCACAGAACTTTGCTTCTCTCTGGTTTAGTTTTTACGATGCTTACTATATCATTTACCTGTAATTCACAAAGTCTTACGCAAGTGAATTCAGGAGATACAGCCACAACTCCATACTGGATTGACATGATGCAGGATCAATCGATCAGTATTCCTGCTGTCCAGCGGGCTTTTGAGATTTATTGGAAGGACCGGCCAATTACCAAAAGTTGTGGTTGGAAACCATTCAAAAGATGGGAGTATAATGCAGTTAGACGAATGAAATCCAATGGAGAAAGAGAAGCAGCAGACCGGAATTTAAAAGCATATAACGAGTACAAAACCAAGCATTTAATTGGCAAAGAGGTTCATGGTAACTGGATAGAAATGGGGCCTGCAAATCTTCCAACTGGTTCAAATGGCTTGGGACGTGTGAATGCAATTGGTTTTCATCCCACAAATCCCCAGATTATTTATATAGGTGCACCGGCAGGGGGACTATGGAAAACTACCGATGGAGGATTAAGCTGGACGAGCAATACAGATAATCTCCCGACACTCGGTGTTTCTTCGGTAGTGATCAGCCAAATTGATCCTAATATAATTTATATTGGAACTGGCGACCGTGATGCAGGAGATGCTCCGGGCTTAGGAGTAATGAAGAGTATTGATGGAGGGAATACCTGGAATCAATCAAATTCGGGAATGGGAAATGTGACTGTTGGGAAGATGCTTATTAATCCGGATGATTCCCATGTTCTGCTAGCAGCAACAAGTGGGGGTATTTACAAATCAACAGATTCTGGTTTAAATTGGGTATTGGTGTCATCCAATTCCGGAAATTACAAAGACATTGTTTTTAAACCCGGAAGCCCGGATGTCGTTTATGCTGCCTCCGGTGGCACCTTATATAAATCGACAAATGGTGGCGATAATTGGTCATCAACCAGCACAGGCTTACCTGGAGGTAACCGGGGAGTAATCGGAGTATCAAGGGCAAATCCCAACATAGTTTATTTCCTTCTGGGAAACTCAGACTCATACAAAGCTACTTATCGCTCAACAGATGAGGGTATTACATTTACTTTACAATCAGACAGTCCGAATATTCTAAGCTGGGGCTGCACCGGGGGAACCGGTGGCCAGGCATGGTATGATTTGGCAATTGCAGTAGATCCAGATAATCCTAATGTTATTTTTGCAGGAGGTGTTAATATTTTCAGATCAACTGATGGTGGTGTTAACTGGGAAATTGTTGCACATTGGTGGGGAGATTGCCAGGTAGCAAATGTACATGCAGATCTTCATGTTTTAGCCTACTCTCCTATTAGTGGGAAATTATATGCAGGAAATGACGGAGGAGTGTATTATACTAATAATCAAGGCGATACCTGGTCAATGATTAGTCAGGGACTTACAATAGGACAAGTTTACAAAATTGGCCAGAGTACAACAGACAGAGACCTTGTAATGAATGGTTACCAGGATAACGGAACATCTTGTCACAGAAGTACCGGATGGACAAACGTAATGGGTGGAGATGGTATGGAATGTGCCATTGACCCAACGAATAGTTTGTATAAATATGGTACTGTTTATTACGGGAGCATCGACAGAATTTACAATTTCAATAATCAGGGGAATATTGCAAGTAATGGTTCTCATGGAATAACTGAAGAGGGAGCCTGGATAACACCATTTATTATTGGTGAAAATAACCCGAGTTCAATGTTTATTGGTTATAAAAATGTGTGGAGAAGCACTAATATTAAAGCATTAAATACTGGAGCAGTTACCTGGACCAAAATAAGTGGGTTTAACGGAAGTAACTGTAGTGTACTGGAGCAATCGCCTGCCAACCCTGATATTCTGTATGTTGTTAAAGAGAATCATAGAATGTACAGGACAGATAATGCAAATTCAGCATCACCGATTTGGACTGAACTTACTGCTTATCTTCCTTCAACAGCAACACCTTCTGATCTGGAATGTCATCCGTACATTTCAAGCATTATCTATATGACGAGTGGCAGTAAAGTTTTTAAGTCAGTTGACAAAGGAACTTCATGGACAGATATTACATTCGGACTACCTGATGTGGTTTATACAACTATTGTTTATTGCAAAGGAAGTCAGGAAGGACTTTATGTAGGTTCAGACGTTGGTGTTTTTTTTAAGGATTTATCTATGCCCGACTGGACATTTTTCAGCAATGGCCTTCCGTTAACCGGAAACATCAATGAACTGGAAATTTATTATGACCTTGTAAACCCCGAGAATAACCGTATCAGGGCTGCGACTTACGGGCGTGGTTTGTGGGAATCTGGTTTATATCAGAATCAGCCTGTTGCAGCTTTTACTGCAAATTTTAACAGTGTACCGGCAGGTTGTGGTATTAATTTTACAGATTTAAGTTTAGGTTTCCCAACATCCTGGAAATGGACTTTTGACGGAGGCATGCCTGCCACATCTTTCTCACAGAACCCTCAGAACATTACATATGCTAATACTGGCACTTACAATGTTACCCTGATTGTTTCGAACAGCCAGGGAAGCGACACCCTGATCATGCCTTCATACATTAATATTAACAGTGCCATCCTTCCAGTACCTGGTTTTATTGTAAGCGACAGTATTTTTTGCTCAGGAAATGCAGTTGTTAATTTCTACGACACAAGCCAGTATTGTCCTACAAGCTGGCTTTGGACTTTTACTCCAGCAACAGTAACTTTTTTGAACAATACTACAGCAACATCACAAAACCCAGTTGTTCAATTCAATGGAGATGGCCAATACACTGTTAATCTTACAGTTGGCAATGTTAACGGTACAGTATTTCTCACCCTTCCTTCCTTTGTTACAGTAGGAGGTATTCCCCTACCCTTTACAGATGATTTTGAAAGTGGAAACTTAAATACCAAATCATGGACTATAGAGAATCCTAACTATGATAAAACCTGGGAAATTGTTACTACAGGGGGAAACAGCACCGGAAATAAATCTGCCAGAGTACAGATTTATGGCACAAATTCGATGGGTAAACGCGATCGTTTAATTACCCCGACATTTGATTTCACAGGAGTTATTAATCCTACGATTAGTTTCATGCATGCATATGCGCAATATCAAACAGATTATTCTGATTCGCTGATTGTTTACGCTTCAGACGATTGCGCACAAAGTTGGTCCAGGATATTTTCAACAGGAGATGATGGTACAGGTACATTCTCCACTCATATTCCTATGACAAGCAGTTTTGTACCAATGATTCAAAATGACTGGTGTGGTGGTAGCTTTGGAAGCAGTTGTTATTCAATTGATATCACTCAATATGCAGGAAAAAAGAATGTAAAAATTGCATTTGAAACCTACAGCAATATGAGTAACAATATATACCTGGATAATGTAGTTATCAGTGATTATTCCTCAATAAATACTTTTGCGTTTAATGGGATTGGATTTAGTTTATTTCCAAATCCATCTAAAGGGATTTTTACAATAAATCCGGAAGGCAATATCAATTTTAATACAATCAGCATTTACTCCCCTCAGGGACAGCTCGTTTTCGAAAAGGTCAACAGCAAACACAACGGGAGTTCTTCTCAAATCATTGATATCTCAAGGCAGCCATCAGGAGTTTATTATCTGAAAGTTAATACTAATTTAGGGTTCAGAAGTACAAAAATTGTATTGCAATAGGAAACTAATTCCCCATTTCATGACCTAAAATAAGTTCATGATTTTGTCAACGTAATTTTTTATACATTTAGTCAAGTTTTTAATATTATACGAATGAAAAAAATATACTTTGTTCTATTATTGAGTTTTCTGTTATCATCCTCTGGAATAATTGCACAGATTCCAAACAATAGTTTTGAAGATTGGACATCAATGGGAACTTATGAAATTCCTCAGCAATGGGGAACACTAAATGATTATACTGCCTCTTTTAATGTATTTACTGCAACTAAAGGAACACCGGGAAATCCAGGAAACAGTTACTTAAATTTAACCTCAAAGGCTTTGTCAACGGGAGTAGTTGTTCCCGGATTTGCTATAAGCGGAGCACTTGATCCTGTTACACTTGCACCTTTATCGGGATTTCCTTTTACACAGCGTCCGCAGAAACTCACCGGGAAATGGCAATTTATGGCATATGGTCCGGAAGCAGGTTTTATTGCTGTTTATCTTACAAAATGGAATTCTAATCTAAGTCGAAGAGATACTGTTGCTCTGAGAAAATACGCATTGCCTGGAATGGTTATGAGTTGGGCAACTTTTAACATTACACTAAATTATTTAACTGGAGACAATCCTGATACAGCAGTAATTATTCTTTCATCAAGCGGGCCATCACCCTATGTTGACAGCTATTTATACGTCGACAATATCACGTTTTCCGGTACTGTGGCCGGAATTACAGAACATTCCATTCCGGAAAGATTAGAAATAATGACGAATCCTTCAAATGAAAGTTTTACATTTCACTGTAATCTAAGTGGGTTATACAATAGCCGGATAACATTGCTGAATATAACTGGTCAGACGCTTGAAACCTTAACTCCCGACACATCTGGCCCTGATTTCATCAGTTCTTTTAAAACAGTCAATTTAATGAAAGGAGTTTATTTTATAAGACTCCAGTCAGGAACGTACTCAGAGGTTCGTAAGGTAATACTGTTATAGCTGCAGTTTAGAGATCAGATATACTTCAATCGTTCAATTTTCTGAAGCAGGAAATCTTTTGTTTTAACTCCGACCACTCTGTCGACTTCTTTTCCATTTCTGAATAGGATTATGGTTGGTATACTTTTTACCTTAAAATTAGTTGCAAGCTGTTGTTGTTCCTCAATATTTAGCTTGCAAATTTTTGCTTTATCCTGAACTTCCTCAGCAAGTTCATTCAAAACAGGCGCCATCATTTTACAAGGCATACACCAAGCAGCCCAGAAATCTACCAGCGCAATCCCGTTTTGTGTATGTTGTTTAAAGTTTGCATTTGTAAGGTTTATGACTTTCTTATGAGGTTCAACTTCAGGCATACTCCTTATCTTCTTAGCCATGTAATACAAATAACCGAAAATTATGGTCAGGACTGCTGCAATGATGATGAAAGTTACCATAGTATGAATTTTTTTCAGAATTAATTTGAAGTGCAAATGTAATAATAATCTATCAATTAAATCGCTTTAACATCACTATTCTTTCTGAAATTAATTTAATTAAAGACTTCAAAATACATATGTTTTCTACGTATTTTTTTTATTATTTTTTACTTTATTAACAATTATTTCTGGAAGTCTTTAAAAATGGGGCATTGAATACAGAAAATGTTAATTTATTTTTTAGATTTCAAGACAGTTACTACTCATAATAGTGTAAAATGATGTAACTTTAATGATATCATATTTTTCCCAATGTTGTAAGATTTCCAAAATTGAAATATTACATAATTATATAATATTCAGACACATACTAATTTTATTATTTCTACTGACTCCTTAATATATATTGATTTTCAAAAGTGTAAGAGATTAATTTCGTTTTTAAAATTTAAAGAATTACTGACATGAAGACAAGAATTTTATATTTCTTAGTTAGTATCCAGGTACTATCCGGACTATTTACATCAATAAATGAGGTAAACGCTGCTTGTAGCCCTACCTGGCATTTTTCAATAACTTTTAATAGCAATACAATTTCAGCAAATGACTGCCCGGGTACAAATATTGGCAATGTTACAATCTGTAACTCCGGATCGATATCACTTAGTTCATTTGGAACAAGCTCTCCAACGTTGAGCTACCGTTATCAATTTGGTAACCTTTCGGGAGGAAGCATCAGCCGGAATGGTACTCCATTGACATTGGGTTTAACCGGGAATATCACGGCTGCACAAGCTGCAGCATTTTTTGCTGCGACTTATGGCCCATATACAGTAAGCGGGGGAATCACAGGTTCTGTTGACCAGGTATTTACGCCTTATGATGATGTAAACAGCAACCAGCAACTGGATGCAGGTGAGGCCACCTACAGCACTATTACAATACGCTTTGTTGTAAATGCACTGCCTCAGGTTACGGCAATAACACTTCAGTCATCAACAGCTGCTGCAGGTCCAACGTGGACAGCAACAGGAGGAAGCTTTCCCGCTTTCAACCTTTGTCTTGATCCGGGAGCCAGTTATATATACCTGGATATAAATACTTTAACATCAGCAGTTTCACTTCAGCCAACAAGCCTATTCGGATTTAGTCTGCCTGCCTCAAATCCTGGTCTTCTCTCCTACTATGCAACACAAGGAATCACAGGTCCGGGAACCGGAATAAATGGTGCGATATGGAATATCATTCATGGCAGTGCTCCAATTTTTTATATCCGGCTTGTCGGAACTGATTATTCATTAATTGACGGTGCTCAGTATCAAGCAAATGGAACAATTGCTCCTTTCAGAGTTAATGGCACATATCCAGCAGGGACTTATACGTATACAGGAACAGTTTCCGGAGCCAATAGTTGTGTTTCCAGCTCAATGTCATTTGGAATCACGTATTTCACAAATCCGACACCAACAATTACTGGTACGGCCACTGCCTGCGAAGGGGCCACTTCAATAAGTTATTCCACAGAATCAGGCATGTCAGGGTATACCTGGACAATATCTTCAGGCGGAACAATATCATCAGGCGGAAGCACGAATAGTATTTCTGTTAATTGGAATACAGCTGGCGCCCAAACTGTTAGTGTAAATTATACAAATATAAATGGTTGTACAGCGGTTGCGCCTACAAGTAAAAGTGTTTCAGTTAGTTCACTTCCGGTGCCAACAATAACTGGATTAGCAAATGTATGTAATGGTAATACAGGAATAACTTATACCACTGAAACTGGTATGGCTGCTTATATTTGGAGTATTTCATCAGGTGGTACAATCACATCCGGAAATGGAACATCCTCAATATCAGTCAGCTGGAATTCTACCGGAGCTCAAACAGTAAGTATAAGTTACAACAATTCAGCTGGTTGTCCAGCTATTTCTCCTACTATTAAGAATGTACAGGTTAATTCGCTACCAATTCCAGATATTATTGGAACAGCATCAGCATGTGCCGGTTCAACCGGAATCATATATTCGACTGAAAGTGGTATGACTGCTTACTCATGGACAATAAGTTCAGGCGGAACAATAACGTCAGGTGCGACAACAAACTCTATTATAGTTAGTTGGAATACAAGCGGAGGGCAAACAATAACTGCAAATTACAACAACTCCTTTGGGTGTCCGGCGTCAAGTGCTTCAACAAAAAATGTAACAGTAAACCCGCTTCCAACACCCACTATATCAGGAGTGTCCAGTTCATGTGCAGGTTCAACCGGAGTTGTTTACTCAACTGAATCCGGAATGACATCCTATTTATGGATAATATCAGCCGGAGGCACGATAACAGCCGGAAGTACAACAAATTCAATAAGTGTAAACTGGGTTGGAACCGGGCCACAAACAATAAGTATAAATTACACGAATGGGAATAATTGTACAGCTACAAGTCCAACAACTAAGAATGTTACTGTAAACGCTTTACCAGTTCCGACTATTACAGGCACGGCAGTTTCCTGTGCGGGGTCAGCAGGCGTAACCTATTCAACAGAGGCTGGAATGACAGCTTACAACTGGACAATTTCAGGTGGAGGAAGTATAACAGCTGGTTCAGGAAGTAAAGATATAACTGTTACATGGAATACAGCTGGAGCTAATTCAGTTTCAGTAAATTACATCAACTCAGATTTATGTACTGCTACATCTGCTACAGTGAAAAATGTTACTGTTAATGCCCGACCTGTTCCTACTATCACTGGTGCTGCAATCGTTTGTGCCGGTGCAACAGGAGTAACGTATGCAACTGAGGCTTTAATGACAGGATATACCTGGACAATTTCATCCGGGGGTACGATAAGCTCAGGAGAGAATACGAATATTATTACAGTTAACTGGAATACAAACGGGGCACAGAACATTACTGTAAATTACACAGACCAGAATGGCTGTAGTGCAGCGTCGGCAGTAAATAAAGGGGTAACAGTTAATCTGGTTCTAATTCCAACAATTACTGGTTCAGCTTCAGTTTGTGCCGGGAACAGCGGAGTTTTATACACAACGGAAGAAGGAATGAGTGCTTATTCCTGGACAATTAGTTCAGGAGGAACTATAACAGGAGGAGGAAGCACAAATAGTATTTCAGTATCATGGAATACCACCGGCGCGCAAACAATTACAGCAAACTACAGTAATTCATATGGTTGCGCAGCTTCCACTCCCAGCAGTAAAAGCATTACAGTTAACCCTCTTCCAGTACCAACAATTACAGGAATTTCGGGCTGCTGCCAGGGTGCATCGGAAATTACATATTCAACTGAAGCAGCAATGTCAAATTACGTCTGGGTGGTTTCATCAGGTGGAACAATAACCTCAGGAAGTGGAACAAATGCAATCATAGTAAGCTGGAATACTGCAGCTGCTCAAACTGTGAGCGTAAATTATTCAAACAGTTTCAATTGCAATGCTTCATTGCCAACAATCAAAAATATTACTGTGTACCCACTTCCAGTACCTGCAATCAGTGGTTCATCAGCTGCATGTGTCGGATCAACTGCAAATACTTACTCAACTGAATCAGGAATGGCAAATTATAACTGGTTGATATCTGCAGGTGGTGTAATTACTTCAGGAGGAAACACAAATAGCATACAAGTAACATGGAATATGCCTGGTTTACAAACAGTTACAGTAAATTATTCAAATTTAAATTCTTGTTCAGCATCCACTGCAAGTATAAAAAATGTAACAGTTAATCCATTGCCAACTCCAACAATAAATGGCTCCGGATCTGTTTGTATTGGAAGTTCCGGAAATAGTTACAGCACAGAATCCGGGATGAGTTCTTACAGCTGGAGCGTATCATCGGGTGGCACAATTACCTCAGGAAACGGAACAAGCGCTATTACTGTGAGTTGGAATACAAGCGGAGCTCAAACAGTTAGTGTTAATTATAACAATATTTTGGGTTGCTCAGCAACTAGCTCTACAATGAAAAACGTTACAGTTAATGCTTTACCAATACCTGCTATAACTGGCCAGGCCAATGCCTGCGAAGGGGCCACTTCAATAAGTTATTCCACAGAATCAGGCATGTCAGGTTACACCTGGACAATATCTTCAGGCGGAATAATAACATCAGGCAGCAGCACGAATAATATAACAATATCATGGAATACAGCTGGACCCCAAAGTCTTACTGTAAATTACATTAATGAAAATCTTTGTACCTCACTTAATGCTACGAACAAAGCAGTGACTGTAAACCCTTTACCAGTTCCAACAATTACTGGTGCCGGGACGGTTTGTGTGGGATCAAATAATCAGTCATATTCAACAGAAAGCGGAATGACAGCTTATAACTGGACAATTTCATCAGGTGGAACCATTATTTCTGGTGGTTCAACAAATACAATTCTTGTAAACTGGATTAATCAGGGATCTGAAAATATTTCTGTAAGCTATACAAACTCAAATAATTGTACTGCTTTAATACCAACAATAAAAAATGTTGCAGTTAATCCACTTCCAGTACCAACAATAACAGGCTTAGGGACAATCTGCACAGGAAGTACTTCAGTAACCTATTCAACGCAAGCGGGGATGACAGCATACATCTGGACAATTTCCAGTGGAGGGACCATTATTTCCGGGCAAAATTCAAATACGATTCATGTAAACTGGAATACTTCAGGATTACAAACCATTACTGTAAATTACGTAAACAGCAATTCTTGTGCTGCTAATTCACCGACTTTAAAATCTATAACAGTAAATGAGCTTCCATCGCCAACAATATCAGGTATAATAAGTGCTTGTGAAGGCTCAACAGGGGTAATTTACACTACTCAATCCGGAAAATCAAACTACTCCTGGTCGATTTCATCAGGAGGCTCGATAACTGGAGGATTAACAACCAATTCTATAACAGTTACATGGAATACACCAGGTATTCAAAGCGTTTCTGTTAATTACGAAAATGAATTTTTCTGTTCTGCACCGATTGCTACAATAAAAAATGTTTCGGTCGATCCTTTACCAGTAGCCCTATCCTTAAGTTTACAATATTCCTTAACAGATATTTCATCAACATGGGTGCCGGTTAATGGGAATATTGGCAACGGATATTCAATGTGTTTAAATCCCGCATTAGCATATTATTTTCTTGACATCAACAGTTTGAATCTAAATATTCCAATTCAGCCAACAACCTTAAACTCTTTTACGCTGACATCATCAAACTCAGCATTAATATCGTACTACGCTGGTTTAGGAGTAAACGGACCTGGCTCGGGCTGGCAAGGTGCTGCCTGGAATGTTATCCATGGGAATGCTCCGATGTTTTATATTCGACTTTTAGGAACAGATTATCAACTGATTGATGGCATTCAATATCAAACAGACGGAACATTGGCACCCTTCAGGATTAATGGGAATTATCCTCAGGGAGCATATACTTTTGCCGGAAGCATTGCTGGTTTGAATTCATGTACCTCAATCCCATTCAATATTTCTATGAATTTTAGTCAGTTCCTGGTACCAACTATTACAGGATCTGCATCTGTTTGCACAGGTTCAATTACAAATACGTATTCAACTGAAGGTGGGATGTTAGCTTATGCCTGGACGGTTTCCGGTGGAACTTACACTGGTTCAGGGCAACTTATAAATGTTGCCTGGGGCGGCAGTGGCACGGGTCATGTAACAGTTAATTATAATGATGTTAATGGATGCACTGCCCTGGCACCAACAGATAAAACTGTTACAATTAATCCATTACCGGTTCCTGTTCTGAGTGGGCCTTCATCTGTATGCAAAGATGCAATCGGAAATACATACACAACTGAGCCAGGAATGTCTAATTATTCATGGTCAGTTTCCACAGGAGGTCTAATCACTTCGGGAGGATCTTCAAACAGCAATTCATCGACTATCACGTGGACAGCTGCAGGAAGCAAATCTGTTAGTGCAGGCTATACCAATACAAATGGATGCACTTCATCCAGTGCAACATTATACCCGGTAAATGTTATTCCATTGCCTTCACCTATACTATCAGGACCAACATCTGTCTGCATTAATTCCACAGGGAATGTTTATTCAACAGAGCCCGGTAAGAGTAATTATAGCTGGAATATTTCATCGGGTGGAAACATAACTTCAGGAGGGACATCCGGAAGTAATACTGTTACTGTAACATGGACTACTACAGGTTCAAAAACAATCAGTATAAATTATTCAGATAATGGATGTTCGGCCGGAGCCGCAACGATTTACAATATTTCAGTTCACGGATTGCCAGTTCCTACGTTAACAGGGCCAAATTCTGTTTGCCTGAATTCAACAGGTAATGTCTATACAACTGAAGGAGGAATGTCCAATTATCAATGGGACATCCCATCTGGTGGAATTATAAGTGCTGGAGGAACTTCCGTAAGTAATTCTGTAACAATAACATGGACTTCAACTGGAAGTAAAAATATCGGGGTAAATTTCATTAACGGAAACAATTGCTCTGCATTATCTTCAACAACCTATCCAGTATCCGTTAATGAGCTTCCAACACCAACAATTGCCGGACCTTCTTCTATTTGTGCAAATACAACGTCGAATGTTTACACAACTGAATCAGGAATGACAAACTATCTGTGGACTGTTTCCCCCGGAGGTACAATTACAGCAGGAGGAAGCATTTCAAGCAACACAATTACAGTAACATGGAACACTGCCGGCGCCAATAACATAAGCGTAAACTACAGAAATTTAAATAATTGTACAGCAGCAACAGCAGTTAATTATCCAGTAAATGTTATTAGCCTGCCTGTTCCAATGTTAACAGGCCCATCATCGGTTTGTGTAAATTCGTCAGGAAATGTTTATACAACTCAAAGTGGTATGAGTAACTATCTCTGGACAATTCCCCCCGGAGGCCTTATAACAGCAGGAGGAACTTCAACAAGTAACAGTGTAACAGTAACATGGAATACAACAGGCCTAAAAAACATAAGTGTAAGTTACAACAATAGCATCTGCACCTCTGCATCTCCTGCCATATATCCTGTAACAGTCAATAGTCTTGCAACTCCAGCAATATCAGGTCCCGCATCAGCCTGTTCGGGTTCTTCAGGAAAGATTTACTCTACTGAAAGTGGAATGACAAATTATTTATGGGTTGTTTCTCCAGGAGGAACAATAACTGCCGGGGGCTCTTCTTCAAGCAACTCAGTAACAGTTACATGGAATACAGCAGGACCACAAAGTATTAGTTTAAATTACACAAATGGAAATGGGTGTAGTTCTGCAAGTGCATTTGTTTATCCAGTAACTGTAAACACATTGCCTGTACCAACATTGACGGGCCCGGCAAGCGCTTGTGCATTAACAAACGGTAATGTATATACTACCCAAGCAGGTAAAACAAACTACATATGGTCGGTATCTGCTGGTGGCATTGTTACAGGTGGTGGAACCTCCACAAGTAATACTGTAACCGTTACATGGAATACAGCAGGTTCTCAATCTGTGAGTATAAATTATTCTGATGAAAATAGTTGTTCGGCAATAAACCCAGTTTCATACCCGGTTACTGTTTACGCCTTACCTTCTCCAGGTATTTCTGGTCCTTTAGCAGCATGCATTGCAAGTGAGGGGAATATTTATACAACAGAGCCTGGAATGATTAATTATTTATGGACAATTTCTTCAGGCGGAACTATAACTCAGGGTGGAACATCATCAAGCAACACAGTAGCAATTACATGGAATACAACTGGCCCTGCAAGTGTAAGTGTTAATTATACAAATTCAAACGGATGCACGAACTCTAATCAAGCTAACTACTCTGTTTTTGTAAATCCGCTTCCTGTCCCGGCAATTACAGGACCAAATACTGGTTGTGTAAATGCAAGCGGAAATGTTTACAGCACTCAACAGGGAATGAGTAACTATATATGGACAGTTACTTCAGGTGGAGCAATTACTTCAGGTGGAACATTAATAAGCAGCACCGCCACAGTTACCTGGAGTTCAGTTATTCCTCAACAAGTAACTGTAATTTATACAAATGGGAATGGTTGTACAGCAGCTTCTCCAACAATTTATCCTGTAAATATCAATCCATTACCACCTCCTACAATAACGGGTCCTGCAACTGCTTGTGCAAGTTCTTCATTCAACACCTATTTCACTTCAGCAGGAATGCTTAATTACTTCTGGACTGTTTCATCCGGTGGTACAATAACTAATGGTGGAACAACTGGCAGTAATAGTATTACAATTACCTGGAATGGATCAGGAGCCCAAACAGTAAGTGTTAATTATACTACAGTTAATGGCTGCACCGCCGAGAATCCTGCAATTTATTCCGTTCAGGTATACGATTTACCTTCGCCATCTCTTTCAGGTCCACTTAGCATGTGTGCAGGAAGCAGCGGAAATATTTATTCAACTGAAACAGGAATGACAAATTACACATGGAATATTTCGCCTGGCGGTGTAATTACTTCTGGTGGTTCACCTTTTAGTCCGAATATTATGGTTGATTGGACAGTATCCGGTTCAAGGTGGGTAAGTGTAAATTATTTAAACCTACAAGGTTGTAACGCATTAAATTCATATATTCTTCCGGTTTATGTTGTACCCACTCCATCACCGATAATATCTGGACCAACATCTATTTGTGAGGGGTCTGTTGGAAATTTATATTTTACTCAATCAGGGAAATCAAATTATATATGGTCCGTTACTTCAGGTGGTACTGTTACTTCAGGTGGTGGTCAGGGGGATGATTTCATAATTATCGCCTGGACAGAAGCCGGTCCACAAACACTTAGTGTAAATTATTCGTCAAATACCTGTTCGGCGATTAATCCAACAATTTTCCCGGTTTATGTAAATCCATTACCTTCTGCTTCATTAAACGGGCCAACTTCAGTATGTGCAGGAACAATAAGCAATGTTTATATAACAGAAGAAGGAATGTCCAATTATTCCTGGAGTGTTTCTTCAGGTGGAATTGTAACATCTGGCGGAGGCACCAATGACAACACAATAACGATTACATGGACAACCTCCGGCAATAAAACAGTTAGTGTGAATTATTTAAATTCGAGTGGATGTGCCTCTGTAAATACTGCATTTGTTGTAGTCACTGTAAATCAACTTCCGACTCCAACTTTAAGCGGAGCCCTAAACGTATGCGAAAACTCCTCTGGCCACATTTATTCGACTCAGGCTGGCATGTCTGATTATAACTGGAATGTCAGTTCCAATGGAACCATCATTTCTGGTGGGACACCATTTGATAATACAATAACAATTGGATGGAATGCCCCCGGGAACGGAATTTTAGGCATAACCTACACTAATTCTGCAGGTTGCACTGCCATTAACAATGGAAGTCTTACAATCGCAATCCATGCATTGCCGGTTGCAACTATCAGTGGATCTGCTGCATCTTGTTTTTCAAATAATGGATACACTTATTCAACTCAGCCAGGCATGTCTGATTATCAGTGGAGTATATCAGAAGGAGGATCTATACTTGCAGGAGGAGGATCTATTAGTCAGAATATTTCGATTGTCTGGAATTCTCCCGGAACACATTCATTAAGTGTTGCTTATACAAACTCATATGGATGCTCAACAGTTAATCCTGCTATTTACCCTGTAACAATTAACCCATTACCAATACCAACAATATTGGGACCTTCATCCGTATGTGTTAATTCAACGGGTAATATTTATAATACCGAGGCCGGTATGAGTAATTATTCATGGATAGTTTCACCGGGAGGTGTTATTACTTCTGGCGGTGGAAGCAGTAACGACTATATAACAATAAAATGGATAACTACCGGGGAGCATTCAGTTAATATCAACTATACCAATTCTAATGGATGTACTGCGTCATCGTCCACTTACTATGGACTTTCAGTTTCGCCTTTACCTGAACCCGCAATTAACGGTCCTTCTGTTCTTTGCAACAACAACTCACCTTCCATTTATACTACCCAGACCGGAATGTCAAACTATTTATGGTCAGTTTCAGCGGGAGGGACAATTATTAATGGAGGAACAACAAGCAGTTCTAACATTATAATCAGATGGAATACACCAGGAAATCATTCATTAAGTGTAAATTACACAAATGAAAATGGCTGTACTTCAATAAATGGGGGGATATTAAATGTAATCGTAAATGCAATTTCAACTCCAACCTTAAGCGGACCATCAGTAGTATGTGCGAATACTACTGGCAATATTTACAGCACACAGGCCGGAATGAGTAATTACATCTGGACAATAACATCAGGTGGAATCGTAACATCAGGTGGTAGTCTGAACGACAACACCATTACAGTCAATTGGATCCCAAATGGAACTGAAACAATTTCAGTTACTTACACCAATCAAAGTGGTTGTATCTCAACATCTACCGCTCATTACAATGTAAGTGTTTTACCCTCACCTGTCCCTGTTTTAAGTG
The DNA here is from genome assembly GCA_903923925.1 of uncultured Bacteroidales bacterium. Taxonomy (GTDB): domain Bacteria; phylum Bacteroidota; class Bacteroidia; order Bacteroidales; family CAIXZF01; genus CAIXZF01. Next base: position 509,524 of record CAIXZF010000035.1, on the reverse strand, counting down.
GACCTACCAACGTTTGCGCACCTTCTTCTGGAAATATATATTCTACACAGTCTGGCATGTTTAATTACAATTGGGAAATTTCTGCCGGGGGAATTATTACTGATGGAGGAACCTCATCAAGTAGCGAAGTAACAATTACGTGGATTGAATCAGGAATTCATTCTGTCAGAGTAAATTATGCTAACATCCTGGGTTGTTTTGCCTCTAGTGATACTGTTTTTAATGTCCTTGTAAATTTACTTCCGAATCCAGTACTAACTGGTCCTTCTGAAGTATGTCAAAATACAATCTCAAATGTATACACTACTATCCCCGGAATGGATAATTACACATGGTCTGTTTCCCCTGGAGGTACAATTACAGCAGGAGGTTCAAATACAACTAATAATGTTGTTGTAGCCTGGAATTCGGCGGGGCAGCAAACTGTTTTTGTAAATATTACGAAAAATGGTTGTGCTGCATCTAATTCACCTGGATTCCCGGTAATAGTAAATCCTTTGCCCGTTCCAACAATATTCGGTCCTTCAACAATATGTGGAACAGGAGGAACATCCATTTATTCAACTCAGGCAGGTATGACCAATTATAGTTGGAACATATCACCCGGAGGGAGCATTGTTTCTGGTGGTAGTTTAACTGACAATACAATTACGATTACATGGAATAACCCAGGGAATCACCATTTAAGCGTTAACTATTATGATGTTGAAGGTTGCACAGCAATCGTCCCATCTTCTTACAATGTTGTTGTTTATCCATTGCCACAACCAATAATTTCAGGAGCATCCTCTGTTTGTGAAGGCGCAACCGCAATAGTTTATACCACTCAACCAGGAATGCTAAACTACCAGTGGAATATTAGTCCTGGAGGAACAATAATTTCAGGAGGAACATCAGTAAGCAACACAGTTACACTAAGTTGGAATATCCCAGGCATGCAAGTTGTTAGTGTAAATTACAGTAACGAGAATTCCTGTAATGCTACTTCTGCAACTCAATACAATGTGATGGTAAATGCTCGCCCAATTCCACAAATCACTGGCCCAGCGTCTGTATGTTCAGGAATTTCAGGAAATATTTACAGCACTGATCCTGGAAAAACAAATTATTCCTGGAACATTTCATCTGGTGGAGTGCTTACATCTGGAGGTAATTCAACAAGCAATACAGCAACAATAAGCTGGCAAACTATAGGAAACAGCAGTGTTAGTGTAAACTACACTGATGAAAATGGATGCTCTTCATTAAGTCCTGCTATTATTGCTGTTAGTGTTCATTCTATCCCTATACCAGAAATTTTGGGACCTAATAGCGCCTGCTCTGGTTCTACTGCCAATTTATACACAGCGCAGCCAGGAATGACTCAATACCAATGGTCAATAAGCCCTGTTGGAGTTGTTACCTCAGGAGGAGGAGCCACTGATAATTTTGTAACATTAAGCTGGGCTTCTTCTGGTAATAAAACAGTTAGTTTAAATTATCAGGATGCATACGGATGTTCAGCACCCACTCCTACTATTATTGCTGTAATTGTAAATTCTTTGCCAATTCCTTCATTAAGTGGCCCAAATTCAGTTTGCAAGAATTCAGCAGCCAACGTTTACACTACACAGGCAGGAATGTCGAATTACAACTGGTTTGTTTCAGGGGGCGGTACAATAACAGCTGGAGGTACAAACTCAAGTAACAGCGTAACTGTCAATTGGAACTCAACAGGCACACAGATCGTAGGTGTAAACTTCTCTAATAGCAGTGGATGTACAGCTGTTAATCCAACGAACTACAATGTAACAGTACACTCACTTCCAACTCCTGTTGTAAATGGACCATCAACTGTTTGTGCTTACTCAACAGGTGCTGTTTACACCACTCAAACAGGTATGTCCGATTATCTCTGGACAATTTCTGGTAACGGTGCAATAATACCAGGTGGACCTTACTCAGGGAATAACCAAAGCATTGCCTGGGGAGCAACAGGAATGGGGGCAATTACTGTTACTTATACCAATTCGTTTGGCTGCACAGCTGCAAGTCCAACTAACTACCCGGTTACAATTAATCCAAGACCAACACCAACAATAGCCGGACCATCAACTGTTTGTGAAAATTCAGCGAATAATATCTACCAGACACAATCTGGAAAAACAAACTACATATGGACGATTTCCCCTGGTGGAGTAATAATCAATGGAGGAACTTCCTCAAGTAGTTCCGCAACTGTCAGATGGGATTCATTTGGCCCTCAATGGATACGTGTAAATTACACTGAAAGTAATTGTGCCGGTTTGGAACCAGCTGAATTAGAGGTTATTGTGAATGCTCTTCCTATACCCTCCATTTCAGGATTACAAAGCATATGTATAGGTTCAGGAATTACAACATATACTACTGAAAGCGACAACACAGATTATATCTGGGATGTATCACAAGGAGGCGTCATTACATCTGGAGGAGGATCCTCTTCAAATAATGTTTCAGTATCATGGAATAACTCTGGTCAGCAATCAGTTAGTGTTATTTACTCAGCCTCTGGTTGTGCCGCTGAAGTTCCATCTGTTTTACCTGTAAATATAAACCCAAATCCTTCTGTAAATGCAGGCACAGATTTAACAATCCTTTCAGGTGGAAGCGTCCAATTAAACGGGATTGTTTTGGGAGGATCCGAGCCCTACCTTTTCTCATGGCAACCAGCAAATACGCTATCTGATCCAACAATTGCAAATCCTATAGCTACTCCATCTGTTACAACTGCGTATTCTATATTAGTAACAGACAACTCAGGATGTACCGGAAACGACTTAGTCTCAGTTAATGTGCTTTCTAATATTTTCAGTATTGCGGGACAAGTAACTTATCTTAACGCAGCTGGAACAATCATGAATAATATTACTGTTAAACTTTTTCAGGGAACGACGCAAATATCAACAGCAACAACAGATTTTGATGGTAATTATTCCTTTGTAAATCTTCTGCCAGGAATTTATCAGGTAAAAGCAGCATGCAGTAAGCCATGGGGAGGCGTTAATTCAGCTGATGCATTATTGATTCTCAAACATTTCGCTCATGTTCCTGGTTCAATATTAAGTGGATTAAAATTAATCGCCGCTGATGTAAATGCTGATAACGCAGTGAACTCCATTGATGCCTTTATGACAACAAAAAGGTTTGTGCACCAGATTAATTCCTTTAATGCTGGCGATTGGGTATTTGAAATAAACAATATCAATATTGTTAACTCAAACATTACCAATAACTTTCATGCTTTATGTGTCGGCGACATCAATGCGAACTACATTCCACCTTCGGTTAAAACAGTCCCTACAATCATTTTAGAAACAAGAGGAGCTTTGAAAATCAGATCTATGAATTCATATGCAATACCTATCAGAGTGAATACAGCAATCCGTACTGGAGCTATTTCATTAGTGATGTATTATCCTGCTAATTTATTTTCTATCGAAGATGTTTTAATCTCTGGCAATGACCAGAGCAACCTCTTGTTTAATGCCTCTGATGGCGTACTTCGTATTTCATGGTTCAGTATGAACGAAATGATATTAAATTCTGATGATATTCTTTTGAATATTAAATTAAAGACAACTGATATTACGAACGTTAATGAGAATAGTATTAATTTTTGTATTGATGGGATAAGTGAAATTGCTGACAATAATGCTTTAGCTTTCAATGAAGTCTATCTCAACTATCCGAAACTCATTCTCTATAAGTCTGAATTCACTGTAAAAACTTATCCTAATCCGACCAATGATTATCTTTTCTTCAATTACACTTTACCAGATGAAGGCAATGTAACATTAGAATTATTAAATACGAATGCAGAAGTTGTAGCTGTGTTAATGAGAAATGAAAAACTTCAGGCAACTGATCACCAGAATTTCTACGATCTATCGGGTTTAAAACCAGGCATTTACTTCTACTTATTAGAAGTAGAAACCAAAACAGGTATTCTAAGGAAATCTGACAGAATTGTACTGATAAAGTAAATATCTACTTGTATGTGAAACCTGATTTTTTCAGGGCAAAGCTAAGCATCATCTGATCAGGGTGAATGGTCCGTGTCTGACTTGTTTTTTATCAGCGCCGGGTCTTCCTATTCCAGTGTACCTTATCAGGTAGTAATAAACATCGCTTTTACAATCTATTCCATGATACCTTCCATCCCATCCAATGCTTATTTCATTAGATTTAAAAAGATGCTCACCCCAACGATCAAATATAAACATCTCATAATCAAGTATCTCAACACCTTTTGGAAGAAAGTAGTCATTTATACCACTGCCATCAGGTGTAAATGCATTTGGAATCCACATCTCGGAACAGTCCTTTAACCTAATGGTATCAGAAGTTTCACATAATTGTTCCTTTACAACAACCCAGTATATCCCGGGATTTAGAGCAACTATGCTGTTTCCATTACTACCATCTGACCAGAAATAAGAAGTATAACCACTTGATATTGATAATGTAAAGATATCTCCAATACATAAAAAATCATCTGATCCCAAATCAATTACAGGAGGGGTAATGACTTCAACTTTTGCTACAGCAGTGTCTTTACAGCCATCGACTGCTATTACAACATTATACTGCGCTGAGGCAAGAGGAGTAAGAATAATTTGTGAGGTTGTATCGCCAGTACTCCATAAAAATAAAGAACCCGGCATATTACTGAATGCAGTTAACGTGTAGGAAAAGCCTTTACAGATTGTTGTATCCGCCGGAGTAAGCAAGGCAAAAGGTTTTGGTTTAACCTTAACCTCCACTGTATCTGAGTCTTTACATCCGCCTAAAACACCAAGCACAGAATAATAAGTATTTACCAAAGGAGATGTTGCCAAAGAATTACCTGTAGCTCCTGTATTCCATGTAAAAATGGTTCCTGGCTGTGAACTGCTTACGTTTAGGGTAAGCAGATCCCCCAGACAAATTTCAGGATCTTGCGGCGAAATAGCAATATGTGGCTGGGGATTAACAGTAAGGTAAACGCTGTCGTTAGTTGTGCAATTATTAACAGTACATTGAGTAAAATAATAGGCACTTTGAGTAGGAATAAGGGTAAATGTAGATGTTGCTGGTCCGTTTAACCATTGCCATTGAGAATTAGGAAGATTGGAATGTGCCTGCAGGATTAGCTGTTCCCCTTCGCAAACTGCAGGGGAAACAGGAGTAAACGAAATATTAGGGATAGGTTTAATGATTACTTTCCGCTGTGCAGTGTCAATACAATTATTCAGACTGGCAGTTACTACGTAAACAGTTGTTAACAAAGGCATTACCGAGTTAACTGAAGTTGAAGCACTATTGCTCCACAAAAAAGAAGTACCAGGAATACCCGTACTTGCAGTTAATACAACAGAGTTTCCCTTACAAATTGCAGTATCTCCTGGCGTAATCACTACAACAGGAACGGGATTAACAGTCACTGCAACATCTGTCGAGTCAGCACATCCATTCAAGATTCCGATCACAGAAAAAATACTGTCATGAGTTGGCTTTACAATTATTGTTGAAAGGTTTGATCCTGTACTCCAGGTAAAATTTGTTGAAGTGAGGCTGCTTAAAGCCACTAATGCAACAGAATCTCCTTCGCAAAGAACTGGATTCGCGGGAGTTATTGTTACAAGCGGAACAGGTTTCACATTAATATTAATAGTGGAGTTCAACCATCTCTGACAACCGTAAGAAATGTCTTTTGCCAAAATTTTGTATTGCGTATTGCTTGTCAGCGGGCCTGTTGAGAATTGAATCAGGCTATCACAATAAGTAAGCTGGGATAAACCAAAAGGGATATAGTCGGGTATTGTGAATAGTTGATAGGTAATTCCTGGCTGAGGGTTGAGTATCGATATTAAAGCACTATCAGAGGAACAAATGTTTGATGAATTAACAGATAATCCTAAAATTCTTGGAGTTGGAATCAGGTTAAGTTCATACATGCAAAGCGATCTGTTGTATATTCGGACATCATCCATGGCTCCGTTGAAATACTTTACTGTACCATGCACATCCCGACCTATTTCAAGGTTTTTAGTATCCGGAAAAATTGGACCGGACTGAGAAAGCTGCGCCACAAGATTCTGACCAAGGTAATAATTTATGCTCTGCCCATCATACGTAAAACCAGTAAATTTCCACTGGTTCAGAGGCATTGTATAATTTGCAAATAAATCTATGTATGAGTTTGATGAATTTTTAAATCCCAGATATGCAGTATTTCCTTGAAATCCAGCCCTGTATTGAAATGGGGAGAGCGATTGCTGATCCGTTTTACATAAAATGCAGGCATTGGTAAGGCTTGCAAGTTTAACCCAACATGCAATTGTAATTCCTGTTTGTGGTGATTGCAATGAGGTGGAATTCGCCACTGAAAAATAACCCGAACCATTAAACAGTGCCGCTTTATTTAGATTTCCATTTCTGTCAGCAGTATAACTAATATTGTGAGAGAGCCCACTATTAAAGAAAATACTGCTGTCCAAAACGTTGTTATTTAATGGATACCAGCTTACAAGACCTACATGGCTCGGAATAATTGCATCGCCCAAATCTACAGGCAATGGTTTATAAAAAACGTTTATTGTGTCTCTGAAAGGGCAACCTTGCGAAGTTGTAACTTCAAGCCAGTATTGTCCGGATTGGGCTGCATCTATTGATTGAGAAAGTGCCCCGGTTGACCAATGGTAAGCAGAATAACCGGAAGGACCGGTTAATGTGTAATTATACCCGGAACAAGTATCAAGATCATTCCCAAGGTTTATCCCTCCTTGCAGTATACTCACCTGAACATGGTCTGTACAAATTGTATTCATACAGCTGACAGTAACCGAGTATATTGTTGTTATTGAAGGCGTTACATGAATTTTAGAAGTTGTATCTCCTGTCGACCATAAATACTCAAACCCTGTTGTGTCAGTTCCTGTTACAAACGTTGAAAGTGTTATCGATTGACCTTCACAAAGAAGCGTATCATTATTAAGTATATTAGCATTCATAAAAATTACTTTTCTGGATGCAGTATCAATACAATTGTTTTCAGTTACGGTAATTTTATATCTACCATTCTGATTTACTGTTATTTGTGGAACAGTAGCTCCATTACTCCATAAATAAGCTGAATAAACAGAAGTTGTATTTATGGTAAAAGCCGACCCGGCACATAGTGCAGTATCATTACCAAGATTAATTGGAGGAAGATAAAAATTTTCAATTAAAATAGTATCTGAAACTTCGCATTCACCAAACCCGGCTCTTGCCCAATATGTACCAGGTTGTGTTACATAAATGCTTTGTGTTGTATCTCCAGTACTCCATAAATAAGAATCTTTACCATAACCCGCATCCAGCAACACCGAATCGAGAGGACATTTCTTAACATCGGAACCGAGGTAAAGATTGCTGTAGTTTGAAAAGTACCCATATCTACATCCACTTAGATTATTCCCGTTAAATATTCCAAGATGAAATGACGATACAGTATTGGTTATCAAACTACCCACACCAACCGGGCATAAACTTGTCAGATCTATTCTGGCAGCTAACCAATCTCCATTCGTTCCGGGAACAGGAGAAAAATCGGATGCTAAAATAGAAGAACTACTACCATTTAACAGAAATGCTCCTTCAGAGCCACTTTTTGCTAAAAGGATTATTCCAAAAAAATTGGCAATCGACCTTGTAAATCCAACAATTTTAGAGCCTGTACAATGGATTGGGGGCAAAACAGGCAATCCCAGTTCACAACCAAAACCCGAAAGGTGAATAAGGTAAACAGGTTTATCTGATTGTATATAAACAGAAGTGGTGCTTAGATCATACATAAAAGTCTGACCTTTATTCACTGTACCAATAGGAATCGGATTTCCACCAGCAAATATTTGAGTATTATTAACAGTCCCCAGAATAAATACTTTCTCAATGCCACCAGTAAGCCATCCTCTGATTACAATATATTCCATCCCTATAATTTCCACAGGCACCAGCTGATCCCCGCATAGATCTGCACAAGTTCCGGTAAAGTACGAACCACTCACAGAATCGTCGTAAAGCGTTATCGCTATTGGTTTATCTGAAATTACTGTAGTGCCGCAAAGTCGCTGATTGGCAGCAAATCCACTTGCCATAATAGAATAAGTCTCTCCTTTATTGAGAACAATAACAAAAGGAATATTCGCAGGATGACCTATTGCGTCCTGAGTTGGAGTTATTGTGATTGTAGTATTATCGGAGGTCGCAACTATTACAAAACCGGAATGATAAAGAGAACTAACAGCGGGAACAAAATTCTGAAAAGGAGTCAGGAAGTTTGTTCCAAGTGAATTTCTTCCTTTAAGAGCAAAAATCTCAGGATTACAATTGCATGATGTCATTACTTCATAATATGCAGTTATAGAAGCAGTAGCCTTTATTTTCAAACCATAATTAAGAGCAGTATTAAATGGAGCAGTTTCTATCATGTCTATATACGGAGTGAGGTCAACAGACAGAGTACTGAATGGTGCTATGGTATACGTTAGAATAGGAAAAGACGGGTTAGCTGGTTCAGATATCGTTACCACAGATGCCTGATTCATTGAGGTCATTCTCAGATAAATGGGTCTGTCGGCATGAACCTGATTTACATCAGGCGCTGCAAACCAGAATTCGGTATCGGTCTGAGAAAAAGCTGGTATACTAAATAACAAGCACAGGCCTACCAAAATATGTAGGATAAGGCTTTTATTCTGTCTTGTTTTGTGTACCGTCATCAATAATCAATTTACAAATTAATCGCTCTCTAGTTTCTGAAACAATTTCATTAATCAATGGTTTGGAAATTCATCAAATTATCCTAAAAAGCAATTCCATAATTGTCAATTTATCGAGGCTTTTAACAAATATACTAAACTTTTTAAAGATATGCATATTCATGTATCCTGAATAGTTAATATCCTTGCTAATTTGAATATTACGAAAGAGCAAAGGCAAGAAATTTGCATTAGTCTCGTTTTAACAAAATATTAACTTTTTGTAAGCTTATTGCAGAAATAAATCATTCTGAAATTATGAAGATTCTTAGACCATTACTCGTTACGCTCGCCTTTATTTCCACAATTATCTGTTTGGGACAACAGCTACAGAACAATTTTAAAAATACCCTTTACACCAGCATTTACAAACTTGATTCAACATCTGCGAAAGAAATTTATTCAGTCAGAGCTTTACGTGATTCCGTTAAATATTTTGCCAACTATTATGGTGAATTCCGATACAATACCACCTTTGACTATACTACGCTTAAACCAGGACATTACCTGTTTATTCAGGGTGAAGAAAATAATGTTAAATATTGGGTTTATGAACAGCCGGTGTTCACACTTCGCTCGTTGGGTATTAATAATCAGATCTTTGTATATATTTACAATCTGAAAGGGGAAGGGATAACAGATGCCCGGCTCCAACTAAACAGCAATGGTAACACAATAAATTACCATGAAGATTGTGGTTGTTATCCAATTCAGCTTTCAAACAAAAAATCACAAATCTTACCTGTAGACTTCATGGTCTACAGGGGAGCCGATTTCACTTTTGGGTCATTCAGCTGCGAGTCTCCATATTTAACTGAAAAGAATGAGCGACAAAATCGCAAGGCTGAAGCTGCTGTAAATAATTATGGATACACTATACTTCCAGGATATCTTGTACTGAATCAACCGAAATTTAAACTTCTTGATACGCTTAAATGGAAGGCGTTTTTGCTTAAGCCAAATGGGAAACCTTACCGGAAAAACATCAGGGCTATTGTTTCTAATAACACAAATGGTGCTCAGATTAAAAAAGAGTTTATCTCTGCTGCTTCCCCCGGAGCATATAATTCTGAATTTATTATTGCTGATTCACTTACAATTGATACCCAATATTCACTTCAACTGCTTAATCGAAGAAACCGCCAATTAAAATATGAGAATTTTCAGATTGAAAACTATAATCTCAAAAAATCTTTTTTCGATGCGAAGATCAATAAAAATTACTTCTATGCAGGTGAAAAAATCCGTTTTACAGTTACAACTTTTGATGCAAATGAACTTCCAATCCTTGATGCCAGAGTGAAAGTTCTTGTAACTATGACTCAACTATCTGATTTCTTTAAAGATAGTCTTTTCGTACCCTTTTCATGGTCGCAAAAGTTCTGGGAATATTCAGCGCTCACAGATCCTTCAGGCATATCTGAAATTAACTTTCCCGACAGTCTTTTGTGCAATGCCAATATGCAGTTTAATGCATTAATTACAATTTCAAACCCAGAAGGCGAAAGCAAGAATTTTAATTTCGTTTTCACCTATGATCCAACTTTGGAACGCTACCAGATTAAACAGGAGAATGATTCCATAAAATTCGTATACCTGTATAATTCAAAAATATCCTCTAAAAAAGCTACAATTAAAATTTACAATAATACTCTGTTGCAGGAAAGAGAAGTTACCCTGCCAATTTCAGTAAAAGTGGAGTGTTTCGCTACTGTTTACCAGATCTTTACAGGCAATAAGCTTCAGGCATCCTACGAACTCGAGGAAATTTTATCGAATAGCATTGGTTTTTCAGGCTACCGAACTTATGATTCAATCTGTTTTAATCTTATCAACCCTCTGGGAATCAATGTTAATTACAAGATTTATCACGGAGAAACATTTGTTGAGGGGGGGAGTGCAACTCACCTTGAATATTTAAAATACCAACCATCAGACCAATCGTACCATGTAATATATTCTTTCAGATGGAAAAGTATTGAGTATGTGAAGGAGGAGAGTTTCCATTCAACCGACAAGGGTCTGAATGTTAAAATAGATCAGCCAGACATTATTTACCCGGGACAAAAAGTACCAATACGTGTTCATGTTACCGATTACAAGAACAAAGATGTTAAAAAAGTCAACCTGGCCGCATATGCAATTAACAGTCAGATTGGGGAAATCAGGACTCCAGAACTCCCCTATTTTGGTAAAAAGAAATACGGAATATTAAAGCCTTTCAACACCTTTAATTCACAGGCTAACATTCAGAATTACAAACCAGTAACATCATTCTACATCAAATTTCCACTTTTTTCAGAAAGTCCATATTATCAGCTGGCATTTAATAACTCCGGGTTCGGTAAGGTTTATGAGGAAATTGAAAATGAAAAAGCAGAATTCAGCCCTTTTGTTTTTAAAGACAGGCAAAATCAACCTATTTATGCAGTTTATCTTGATAAAAAATTAATTTATGTAGCAAATACGAATATACGGAATCCATATTCTTTCCAGGCAGACCCTGGAAAACACCAGGTACAGATTCGAACAGCCTCAAGGATAATTACACTTGAAAATATTGAGCTTAAAAAAGGCAAAAAACTGTTTTTTTGTTTGCAGGATGACAGTCTGACAAAAATTCCTGATGTGTCCTATGTTACACTCCAGTCCCCTTATTTGAAAGAAGAACAAACAGAAATATCAAAACATCTCCTTTATTTCAATTCGAATTTTGTAAAAAAAACCAGACATTTTTTCCTTGTGCAAGGAAATAAAGTTTATTGCGGTACTACATATAGTCATACTGCAGCTGTTACTGAAACCGGGAATTATTACATTGCCGGTCCTTTTGAACGAGGTGCCATAAAATTGGTATTTCCTGGTTTTGACACTTCTGAATTTTACTTTGAACCTGGCTCAGGCTATCGTTTCTACGATAATTCTATAACTTCAAAAGATCTCACTCAAGTAGCAGATAAGGTACCTTTAAACATGCTGAACATGGCACCATCATCGATTATACCATTGGCGGACAGGCGATACGAATGGCCATATCAAATTGGGAAACATGAAATTATCCCACCTCCGGTTTCAATTTCAAAACCTGTTAGAAACCACCCTGCATTGCATGATTATGGGTATACCTGGAATGAAAATCCCTGGTCGAATTTGATATTTAAAAATCTATCCGGTCGAGCGATTAAAAAGATCTGGATATTCAACAAAGAAGAGGAGAAATCTTCAAGAATTTGTTACAATCCTTGCTTTACTAATTATAATTTGAAACCTGGACGTTACGACATTCTGATCGTCACTGGTGACGATTCAATTTGTTTCTTTAAAAATTATCCTGTAAAAGCAGATGGCAGCAACTACAAATTTATCAGCTCAACAAATTTTCAACCCTATGATAGTTTGTTAATTACAAAAGCAGAAGAACGAATTGTTGAACTGAACAGACCTGCTCCCAGAGGTTTCGATAACCCTCCTGTCCCAATAACCGAAATTAAACGGATAGATAAAGGAATTTCGAAGACAACGAAATTAAGCGGATATGTTTTCGATCAGAATAATAATCCTATCGACAGGGTGACGATTTTCATGGAAAATGCTGGAGAATTTATTAACGGAGCAATTACAAACCAGATCGGTTATTTTGGATTGGAAGCCGGGCAAAATGTGAATGTTCAGCTTAAGATATTTGTTAATGGCAAATTTTATACCGTTAATCAACTATTCCTGGCTATTGGCAAGCATACCGAAATCCATCTTTTTCTTCCAAACTCAGCAGGCCAGCCTTATGGTTGGGTACTGAACGAATCTGTTATTTCTGACAATGCAATGAGATATGGCACAGACAGTTATACTAGTGCATGTGCCAGCCTTAACAACATACAGATTACGTCTATGGGAGGAATGTCATTTGGATTATTTACAGGAAGCGTTGCAGGAGTAATCTCAACATTGGGAAAAAGCAATCTTTTCAAATCAATTCTTCCCGGATCTGATGCCGGCTCTGATGCAAATTCAACTTCATCATCTGATTCTGATTCGCTTAAAGGGAAAAATAAATTCAACGAATTTCTCGATAGGATTAAAGGAGATACGAATGCTAACAGGATAAGATCCAAATTCAGGGATTATGCCTATTTTATTCCAAACTTACTGACTGATAAAAAGGGTGAAACACATTTTACTGTTATTTTTCCCGACAATCAAACCCTCTGGAAAACAATGGTTCCTGCAATTGATTACCACAAAAGAACCGGCTTGGGACTATCCGACATTAAAGCATATAAACCTCTGAATGCGACACTTGCTCTTCCGAAATTTATGGTTGAAAATGATTCAATAAAAATAATTGGAAAGACATATAATTACACAGATAAAGAAATCCCTGTAACAACATTATTCAGCATTAATAAAGGCCAGAAGTTCTCCCAATCCCACAGCGTAAAGACTTTTCTGACGGATTCGTTAACTATGTCAATTGATTCAGCAGGCAAATACAAGGTTGAATATTCGTTCAAAACAAACGATAATTACATCGATGGAGAAGAAAGGGAAATTCCGGTTATTGTTAATGGAACTGAAGTGGTTAATGCAGACAATTTTATTAGTGAAGCTGATACTATTTTAAATTTCCCTTCAGATACAGCTTCAGGAAGAACAATGGTTACTGTTACAAACAATCAGTTAGATCTTCTTCTAAACCATATTGATAAACTTAAAAACTATTCCTACGGTTGTAATGAGCAAACTGCTTCGAAATTAAAAGCTCTGCTGGCAGAAAAAACTATATTCAAGGCAGTTGGAAAAGAATTTACTGACGACAGACTAATAGTAAAACTCATTAAAATTCTGGAAAAATCCCAGCGTAAAGATGGAGCCTGGGGTTGGTGGACCATGGAGAATAGTCCTGAATACTGGATGAGCTGCTATATTATTGAAGCTCTGAATATGGCAATAAATGCTGGATTTCACACCCATGCAAATATCCGTGGAGCCGAATACCTCCGCTCAAATATCAATCTGCTTGGAGTAACAGACAGGCTATATGCACTGGAAATTCTATCCGGCTTTTACGATAAAATCGATTACAAAAAACAAGTTGAAGATTTTGATAGAAGAAAGTTGAGTTTACAGGATGAATTCAGATTGATGAGGTTAAAGCAGATTATGAATTTACCTGTATCTATTGAACCGCTTATTTCTTCAATGAACCAGACTAAAACTGGTATATTTTGGGGTGAAGAAGTCCTCAACTTTAAAACCAATATTATACCTACTTCTGCATTAGCCTATGAAGTATTAAAACACGACACCATTGATCGCAAAGAACTGTTGCAGGGCATACGAAAATACTTCCTCAACCACAGTGAAATGGCACGCAATACAATTGAGCAGGCAGTAATGTTAAACCGTATTGTTGATGATATTCTTGAAGAAATACAACTTAGAAAAATGATTGATCCGGAGATTTTCGTAAATGGTCAGTCTTACCTTGTTAAGAAATATCCTCATTCAATTAAATTTTCCAATGAAAAGCCAATTTCAATAGCAAAAAATGGAGCTCCAATATACTTTTCCGTATTTCATTATAGAATCGAGCGAAACCCAAAATCTGTTGATAGTTTGTTCAAAATAAATACCTGGTTCGATCAAGATAATAAAACAAGGAATGAACTCAGGAAATCAATACCGGCAACATACAAAATTGATATTACTGCCTACAAATCAACAGAATACGTAATGATTGAAATTCCTATTCCTTCTTCTTGTTATTATTCAGACAAGCTTGCAGAAAAAATGCCTTACGAAGTGAACCGTGAATACTTTGATGATAAAGTGGTAATTTTCTGCCGGAACCTGCCAAAAGGCAATCACAAGATGTCAATCTTACTTCAGCCAAGATTTGAGGGTAAATCCACCCTACTACCTGTAAAGGCATCTTTGATGTATTACCCTGACCGATTTGGCTTGAATACGAAAAAAGAGATTAGGGTTCGCTAATTCAGATAGTGCGATGAACCATAAATCACTTAATTAACTTAAGCGTAGACACTGTTTCCTGATCATAAACCAGCAAACTATAAATTCCTTTAGGCAGGAAGCTAAAATCCTGTTTTTCAATATTTTTCCCCGACCAAAGAGTTTGACCAATAGCGTTTATTAGCAGATATTCCTCATTGCCCGATGAATTCCTGATGGAAATAGTATTGACGAAAGGATTAGGGTAAACCATATACTTTACTTCTTTGGTTTCATTAATCCCTGCGGGATAAAGTTCTATGAAATTCCCCGGGGTTAGCACCTTACCAGTAAATGCAGAATAGGAAGGATCGTACTTATAAACCCTGAAAACGGCATTCATAAATTCTCCGGGATGTGTAGGATCATTTGGTATTACATTTCCCTGAGTTAAGGGTCCGTTTGCATCAGCTGGACAAAGATATTTCCATACTACATTGTGATTTGGTGTTACTTCGATGAAGTTACCATGTGCCCCTTCGCAAACAATTGTATTCCCATTGGGTAATCGTTGCGCACCTGAAATATTTTCGGAATAGAAGGACGTTGGAGGTGTCGCCTGATAAGTCCATGTAAAATTTTGCGGTCCATATGCCGAACCGGCCACGTAAGTATAATTCCCGTTCAAATCAACAGGAGGCACTATTTCATCAACCGTTGAGTACATTAGATTAGCACCATTGTTGAAGCAGGTAAGATTTCCAGCTCCTGGATTCCCAGGTTTAATCCACTCTACGTCATGTTGCTGATAGTACTTCTGATCATTGGCAGTTCCTGCACCGTACGTAATCGGGTTACCCCAGCGGTATAATAAATCGCCACCCTTTCCATGGGTACCGCCTGTATGCCCTGCCGCCTGTGAAGTTGTTGTGCTATGATCAATTATCCAAACCTCACTGTTGCCCCTCACACTAACAGCAATCTGGTCAAATGCAGGATTATAGTCAATGGAGTTCATGTGATTCCAGAAAAGTGGTAACTTTTTATGATCTCCAGCAGCATCAATCAGTTCAGGATGGACGCTTACATCTCCATAATTCAACTTTGTAGCATCAAATTCCTGGATAAGATGATCCCATACATGCCATTGCCACACTACTGTTCCACCCGAAGGATATGTTGGCTGAATTTCTATAACAGCATCGGGAAGCATAAAGCCATGTTGCTGTACTTCAGGTTGAAAATCAGTTGTATCGAATCCAGCAGCTAAAATATCCGACATCATCTTTTTCTCCACAACAAGCATTATAATATTCCCGTTAGGGAGCTTTTTGATATCATGATGCTGCATGTATGTTGTAGTGGCATAATTCATTGACCAAACCAGGCTGTCATTCCAGGTGTATTCCTCTATCCGGCCGCCTTCTCCTCCTCCTGTACCTAATTGTCCAGGTATCATACAGGCGCGCAAGAGGTTACCATTTTCAAGAAGGTATACCGTTTGTCCCGGAGGATAAGTGCTGTTTGACCATTCATGAATCTTACGGCCTTCATTATTAATCAGATAAGTCATAGTATTGTGTTTGGGTGCAAATAAAGTATACCCATCACAAACCTGAGCTGTATCACTTAAAAACAAACCAACTGTTTGTGTTTGTCCAAATGTTATTCCTGTAAATGCGAATGCTACAAATATCTGCATCAGTACTACACTTTTAACTTTCTTCATTGGTCCCTCCTATTTTACTAAAATCATTTTTATTGTTGAAAATTGTTTGTCAATCTGTAGTTTACATGTATAAATACCTCCTGGAAAATCAATTGATCTCCATTGGATATTGTATTTACCTGAATTCAAGTGTTCATTTACTAATTGTGCAACCTCCTTACCAAGGATATTAAATACTGTAAGTTTTACATTCTCAGTTTTTTGCAGTGTAAATGAGATTGTTGTGCCAGTTGTAAATGGATTCGGATAATTTTGAATAAATTGAATATTTTCAGGAGTATTATCTCCTATTCCAGTTGTTGCCACTAAATTTCTCGCAATCCTGAAACCAACATGGTACCATGGATGATTTGGATCCTGAGGCCCGCGGTAGTAGGAAGGATTCCTGTTGGAAACCCTTGAATGGCCATCGTTTACGCCATTAATTGTATATCCATTATACCAATTCCCCCCACGCATTCCTCTGTATGGTTTCCCATCAGGCATAATAAATCCGGAAACAGGACCCTGAGGATTGTTATATGGACTCTGGCTGTAGTAATTTTGCCCGTACCAATCATTAACAAATTCCCATACATTACCCTGAACATCAAATAGACCATATGAGTTTTCACCATTCGAAGTCTGGTAATTAGTTGCAGAACCTGGCCAATTGTAGTCAGATTTCTGCTTTAGTGTCCCATCATAAAAACCAACTGGTGTGGTATTCGGACTAGACCCTGATTCATAAGGGTCACCAGAGGCTGGTAAATTAGCCTGATTCAGAATTACAGAATCACCACAAGGATAATTGAAGTATGGGTTTAAATGACCTCCCCTAGCAGAATATTCCCATTCGGCTTCAGTGGGAAGGCGATAACCATCTTTAGAAAAATCACAGTTCCAGGTCACCGTGTTATAGCATTCTTGTAAACCATTCTGCTGGCTAAGCCAATTACAATAAGCTGCAGCTCCTATCCACATCACTCCAACCATCGGATGATTTGCCCTGAAATCAGCCATAGTAAATGATGTGCCATTGTAAGAAATACTGTAATACGGAGCAAACTGATTGGTAAAACAGATCCTGTTTGTGTCGCTAATATTGTAAACAATATTATTCTGAACATGAATTGAACCACTTAATAAGGCAGAATTCAGAAACGCAAGAAACTGTTGATTAGTAGTTTCTGTATTCGTAATAATAAAAGAGTCGACTTTTACAGTATGAAGAGGAATTTCATCACTTGGATGGTTTGGATCTACAAAACCAAAATGATCTCCCATCACAAATTCTCCTCCCGGGATTTGCACTTCATTTATATTCAAATACAAATTATCAAGTCCTCCTCTAACAAGTATAACATGTTCCTGTATCGTTTTATCGTTGTATGAAACTATACCATACATCGTATTAATATCCCAGGCTTTTGTATTTGTATTTTGAAGAGTAGTTGATGACCAGTAATTCCCAACAGCCAAATTGGAGAAGAAACTATTGCTGAAAGATGGATTGATCTGATTTACATCATTCAGGGATTGAAGCTCCTTAATATTTGGAAGTCGCCAATCTGCTTTACCGGCCAATGATAGACTATTGCCGTAAAGCAGGGCTGCTTCCCAGTTCATCGCATTTGTTGGCAGTACTTTCTGCCAGATAAGTCCTGTAAAATTATCTGAAATTGTTCCATCACCATTGTCTGTAAAGTGAGAAACTGTGAATGTTGTTGAATACAGATTTCTGACAGCTCTTACATGGAATCTCTTGATACCACCAGCACTTAGTGTTTCAGATTTAGGGTGAGCTCCAATACCTCCACCTGCATTAACAGCCCATATTTTAGTCTGATCATCAAACCTTTTTTCGCTGGTCCACCAATACTCCGCCAGCGTTTTTGTAAAATAAACAGTGTCTAATGCCGGATTAAGGTGATTATAGTGATTTATACTAAACAACTCCATGCCAGTTGGAAGTCGCCAGTCGGAATACCCTGCCAAAGTAAGATTGTTACAATACGTTGTCGAATTTTCAATGGTCATTTCACCACCATCAGTTTTCTGCCACATTAACCCTGTGACATTATCTGTTATAGTTCCATCACCATTATCCTTAAAAGACAGTGGATTAATAAGATAATCAGCATCTTCTCCCTGTGTTGTAGTAAAGCTTAGACTTTGCTGAGTATCAGGTAATTTAAAAGGCAGAAGCTTCTGTGCTTGTGCAGCTGAAACAGCTATAGCCAGACTAATAAAAAGAATAAACATCCTGTCAGGTAAAATATACATGGCACTAATTTTTTGATATTATTTGTAATAAACCATCTTCAGACTTTTCGAATAATTTCCGCAATTCAATTTATAGAAATAAATACCTTCCTTTAAATTTAGTTCTCCGGGTTTCATGAATACAGAATAATTCCCTGGATTTTGATTTTGGTTTACCAGTGTTCTGATTTCTCTTCCCAGAATATCATACAGTATTAACTGAACCACATTCGTTGTTTGTAATTGGTATTTTATAGTCGTTTCCTGATTAAATGGATTCGGATAATTTTGTTCAAGAGTAAAACCACTAAATTCGTCGTTTTCTGTAAGGCCAGTTGTTATTGAAGTGAGGGTGTAAGTATGGCCAATATCCCCATTGTGTCGTGTAGTATTCTCTTCAGAGGGAAGATAGGTTCGAATATAATCTACTTTAGCACTTGAATCTGTGATAGTCACCAATAAATATCCACGACTCGGAAGGAAAATCCCATTCGTATAACCATATTGCAATCCGGAAATATTCGTAATATTTTTTGATGAAGGTTGAGGAACTTCCTGATATACAACCCCATCTAAATCTTGCTTACCATAAAAATGATCGTGTCCATGAAAGAAAATATTTACATTATTTTCGACCATAATCGTATGAACTGGTTTAACCCAGCCCGGACGAAAGGAAGTAAAACCCCATGTTGAATCCAGGTTATATCCTCCCATTTCCCAAAGATGCGCAAACTCAGTACCTCCCCGGCCGTTCGTCCCATCGCCTCCAACCAACTGGTGACAGAAAACAAATTTGAATTTTGCCTGACTGTTGGTCACCGTATTTTTATACCAGTTATATTGATCTTCTCCCAAGGTCCAGCCCCAGTCAGGTTTGGAAACAGTGTACCAGTAAGGATCAAGGACAACAAAAAGTGCATTTCCCCACTCCCATGAATAATAATTCTCCCGAAGTCCAACAAAATTCTCTGGGATAGTATCACCTGAATAAAAAGAGTTTGGAATAGGATTGGGATAGAATAATTTCCTCGTATTTGCAGCTATCACAGGCATGCTATTCGCTGATCCATTAAGCAACCATCCATTTTCTCCTTCATGATTACCTAAAACAAGGTAAAGTGGAACAGAATGACAGGCTGTACTATAAAATGGCCTGTACAACCGATGACGATTTGTGATTTCATTTTGTGTTTGTGATTGTACAGGAAGTTTTTCCGACATAAAATTATCTCCCAGATCAATGAGAAAATCAGGATTCTTTGCCAGAATATTCTGTAACGTTAGCGTATAGGAGCTATAATTTGTATTCGTATCAAGATGAGGATCAGCCTCTATGGCAAATTTATAAGTGCTTCCGGCTGGACGTTGTGTATGAAAAGTATGTTCTATACCGGATAAAAAGATTCCGCTTGTCCCTGCCAGACGATATCTGGTTTTATAATAATACTTTGTATTAGGAGATAAACTTGGAAAATCAGCTTCGAATGCTGAATCCGAAACCGCTGTGAAGGTCGAAGTGGTTATGGTATAATTTCCCGGTGAAGTCCCCAATTCCCAATACACTTCTGCCTGCTGGTCAAACAAAATACTCACTGTAATAGTTGTAGTTGTTGGCCTGCCAAGTATTTCAGTGAAATTCTGACCGGATGCAACTCCAGATGCAAAAAGAATCAATACAAATAGAATAAATTTATTTTTCATAATTACCTGTTGATTATCAATTTCTTTTTTATTTCTCCTTTTGATGTCTCAATACTTAAAAAGTAAATCCCATTTGGAAAACTACTTACATTTAATTCCGTTGATTGAGTTTGTACTAATCTTTGTCCCAGAATATTCAATAGATTGACCTGTAAATTTCCATTTTCATCAGATAAATCAATAGTTATTCTATTACTTGCCGGATTAGGAAATATTTTTGCGGAAACATTATCATCTGTTTCATCTAAACCTGTAGTTGGACAATTCCCGAAGGAATACGAAAAAGCCACTTCCCTGTTATGGTGAATTCCACTAACTGTATCAGCTGCCAGATATGCCCTAATGTAGTCAACTGTAACACAGTCGGGAGAAACTTTAACCCTCAGATGCCCAGAACCATCAAGAGTATCAGAGACATAAGCATTCGCATTGGCAAGCATTCCAATCTTGTATGTGGAATCTGCGGCCATTGGCAGTTCCTGATATATTACACCATCTAATTCCTCATGGGCGAAAAGATGGTCATGGCCCTGAAAAAAAACATTCACGCCATTATCCACAAAAAGCTGATGTATCGGTTTAGCCCAGCCCGGCCGATTCGTATTGAAACCCCAGGTTGAACCGTTAGCTTCATATCCACCCCATTCATAAAACGGAGCTGTAGTTACACCACCTCTTCCTTCGCCCCGGGTGTGATGTGCAAAAACAAATTTGTATTGTGCATTACTATTTTCTAAAGTATTTTTCAACCAGGTGTATTGTGTAAACCCAAGTGACCAATTCCATTTTTTTGGCTTGGGTGATGTATCACATTGATTTCTGTATACATCCATTACAACAAAGAGTGCATTGCCCCAGTTCCATGCATAATAATTTTCGGGATTTCCTATACCATAAGGTTCAACAGCTAAATTACCGGTATAAAAACTGTCCGGATGTGGATTCGGATAATAAAATTTTCTCCATAGAGTAGCATATACAGCCATATTTTCAGGAGGTGTCTGTGATAAATAATAATTATTTTCTCCCTCATGGTTCCCTAAACACAAATATAAAGGTATTGAATGGCAAATACTTCCAAAGAAAGGTCGGTACATTTTGTGCAATGAGTCCAATTGGTTAGAGGTTATCGTAGTTGGATTATGATCATTACCAAAGTTATCGCCTAAGGACAACATGAAATCAGGCTGATCCAAAGCCTGATTTTCCAGGCATACCTGGAACAAACTCCTTACTCCTTTAATATCACACAAATGTTCATCTGCCTCAATAGTAAATGTGAATGTACTTCCCAAAGCTCTTTGAGTATGAAATGAATGTTCGGAACCTGTGTTAAAAGCTCCGGAAGAACCATTTAATCTGTATTTGGTTCTGTAATAGTATTTCGTATCAGGCATGAGATTCGAAAAATCAACCATTAAAGTTGTATCAGCTGATGCAATATAAGTATTAGTTGTTACAGAATATACGCCGGAAGTTGTACCATATTTCCAATACACCTCAGCTTGCTGATCAAACAAGATACTCATAGTGATTGCAGAATCAGTAGGGCGTCCCAGAATTTCATTGTAACTCTGACCATCCACAAATTTGCATAATGTCAGGAACAAGAGTACTATCAAGGAAGTTGTTTTTTTATTTAGCATACTAAACCTTCTATTATTTAGATTTCTATATTTATTGCTTAAATCAGGTTTCTATTGACAAACTCCTTAAAACCTTCTTTATATTGATCGGATACAGGAATGTAAATATTCTCATAAAACACAATCCTGTTTTTTTCAATAGTTGTAATATTCTGAATATTAACAATATACGACCTATGTACTCGTAAAATTATTTCTCTGGGTAAGAGCATTTCAAGATTTTTCAATCTCATTAGAGTAATTACGAATTTTTTATTTCTGAGTAATATGAATTCATTATCAACCTCATACAATAAAACTCTCATTAATTTCGATAATTTAACGACTGAATTCTTTGCTATTTCCTTGTCATAATCAATAAGGGCATGAATATTATTCAGAGTATTCATAAAGAAATGAGGACTTATCTGGTTTTTTAGCAGTAATAATTGATTCCTGAGATTCTCTTTCTGAAGTTCCTGATAGTTCTTCATGTGTTCAAACCAACTTACATTTATTTTAATTGCAGTGTTTAAACCAATAACCAGGATGGAAAAAATTAAATTGTAAAAAACACTGTTTAAAATAAAAAAAGCATCAATTGGAGATTGAGAATTATTAAGCTCAGGAAGATGTAAGAATCTTATTATCAAATGGCTAAATGAACCCAGAAAACTTATCAGCAATACTGAAATAGCAACTACTAGAAAATAAAGAGCAATCTTTTTTTTCTTGAATAGTCTGAAAAAAAAATAATTATTCAAAATAAAAACCAGAAAAAAGGGCAATATCCTGATAATTTCATTTGAAGTCCGGACCCAATCTATTGTGTCGCCTCCTGTTGAAAGTAATATTGGAAAAGTGAAAACAACTGCCCAAATAAACACATACACTATGTTTTCTGGAATCCGAAAAACATTATTGATATTCAAAATCCTGATAATATTACCTAAAATGAATCATTTTCTTTGCAATTCTTTGGTTATCAGCTGTCAGTATATAAAAGTAAACACCTGTTGCTACTTTAGTTCCACTGTCGTTTGTACCGTCCCATGTCAATGAATATTTCCCTTTGGGATAGGTTTTACTCATCAATGTTTTTACTTTATTACCTGAAAAATCACAGATTTCTATTATAATAAGTTTTGACTCAGAAATTTCAAATTGGATCTGTGTACTGCCTGAAAAAGGATTTGGGTAATTCTGATTCAGAATACTCTGAGGCAAAGGCTCTGGTTCATTTTCTTTTATAAAGGTAAGATCAGATGGAATATAATAATTCGGGACACTAGCTGTAATTGTATTCCCCGGAGTAAGATCATGACCTGCTAGTGCAGGATGAGTAGCTGCATACCTGTATGCCCTGAATACTCCATTGTAGGTAGGGTAATTATCAACTTTAATTTTCTTCACCCCATCGCGGGTGACAGGGTTAATATATTCCCATACTAATGAAGTATCACTGGGTTTTATTTCAAAAAAGTGACCATCATTCATAGAGCAAACCATTGTATTTCCATTGGGCAGACGTTGAGCACTTGAACCAATTGTACTGTAAAAAGTAGTGTTGTTTTTACTTGAATATGTCCATACTATTTGTTTGGAAACTTTTTTATTTTCCTTCATAAGATTCTGATTTGGTGAAGGAACAGTTACATACCCGGCATCAGGTGGATTTACAAATATCCCTGTGTTAACCCCTGCAGAATTGAGATATGGATTAATTTCTACTATATAGGATTGTGGTGTAAGTTCAAAGAGATTTTCCGCATTATTAAAAACCAGGAAGTTTCCAGCCCCAGGCAGGCCTGGTTTAATCCACTGTATATTATGAGCCCCTCCTATTTGCTTGTGACCTGCTGTTGCTTTCTCCCAATTCTCAATCACTGAAGGTGGATCACCTTTGTCATATTTCGCAGGATCACCGAACCTGTATAGAAAATCCCCTGCGCTTGTTGCTGCCAGAGCAATACTATTTGCCGGCTGATTCGCAATAAAAGTATTGCCATGATCAACAACATAAAATTCCCCGTGAACAGAGTTAACAACTATCAGGTCGAGATCTTCATTGTAATCAAGTGAATTGCAATGCAGCCAATCACTCCTGACGGGATTTCCCTGAATATTCAAATCAATTTTACCAGGGGTATTCGCAATTATGCCATATGTTGGCAATGCCGGATTAATATCCTGAACCACATGATCAAAGAACGACCATTCCCAGATAACATTCCCCTGCATGTCAACTTCAACAATAACATCCATTTGAGATCCGGTATAAGTATGCGACGGATCGCAGCCAGCATTCAAACACTGTTGAGATGTCAGATCTTTATTGGCAATATAAATAAACGTTGAGTCTCCTAGTTTAGGATTAAAGATCTTTTCAAAATCATGATGAGGATAGTAACCTGAGCGCGTTTCTGAATATTGCCAAACAATATTCCCATCCCAGTCGAGTTCACGCCAGGTATTCTGATTACTCGGATTTCCACCTACCGCATCAAGAATGGTTCCACCAGGAGTAAACCTTGGATTTGTACCAATCAACCATTTATGAACTACATGTCCCTCCATATCAACCAGGTAGGATAACCCTCTGGTTCCAAAAAGGGTATAACCATTATAAGCATTTGTTGCATCCCAGTACCTTGTTTCAGTTGGTACCATAAAACACTCCTGAGCATGGATACTTACTACAAAAAGTATCAGACAGGAAATTCCGATTATTTTTTTCATATGCTCAACTTTTACTTAATTATTAACTATTTTTTTTCTGAAAAGGGATATTCGATAAACGCTTTCAAAAATGAATTACTTGATAATAAATTTCTTAGAAGAATACTCATTATCAGAATACAACTGTATTTCATAAATTCCTGGTTTCCTATTCATTAGATTAATCTCAATTTCATTTCTTGAATTTAACTTTTCAGAATAAAGAATCTGAGCATAAAGGTTTGAAATGGTGATGTATGCATCCGCCGTAATATTCTCAGAAAAATCAACCTTAAGAATTTCCATGGCAGGATTTGGATAAATCGATAATTGAACAACTGAATTTTTGAATTCTGGCTCGAACATCTGGAAGCCTGTATTATCAGGTCTATTCTGTATCCCAGAGAAGCGCGTCTGTTTTTTTAACTTCAAATCTCTTGGAGTAGAAGCACCTGCACAATTTTCTGCAGAAACAAGTAATGGACCACCAGACCAGTTCGAATTGAAGTTAAGAGTCAAAGCAATAGTTCCCTGTCCACTAATATCCGGGGCACCAATTGGATCAGAATAGAGGTAAGCACCAGTACAAGGATAGTCATCAAGATTGCGTATACTATCCAGTTCCATTCTTTGTGAAGTGCTTAAAGTCCAGTTAACGTATGAAAAGTGAGTTGCGTAATAGTATGATATTTCACCATCCAGCTCACCATAAATCTCTGATAAATTTAAAATTTCGGAAGTGTCTACTGGAACATTTGAAATGTAATTGCATAATAAGGACGAAATGTCTGTTCTTCTGTCAACAATTGAATACAGAGCTGTTCGCTGTGTATCAACCAATTCCGTGACCTGTAAAGCTTGAGAAGTGGTGAGTGCAGCCAAAAAGTTGACTCCCCCGTTCTGAGTGAGATTTGTATCAATAGAGTAACCGGCATTCCCCATTGCTGGAGCATCTTTAATATAAAATCCACCAAAATAATTTCCCTGCCTTTCAGGGCAAAAATATACATCAGCAGCTATGTTACCTGCATACCAGGCGAAAATATCGCCAGCATAAGACATTACCGCAACATAAGCGTTATGACTCATTATAGTTTTATCAATCTGATCCGGCAACACAGGCATATTCTGCATTCCAAGCCCCGAAACGCTGTCGAGATATTGTCTTTGTTGTAAACTCAGTGAATTAATAATTCCAGCGTATAATTGAGCTCGTTGTAAGCTAATAATTCCATCAAGTCTGTATAAATCAGATGAATAACATTTTACAATTTCTTTGTTAAGCCCTATACTTCCCACAGGCATTGTATTGTCGCGCATTCGCACAAAAGCATCAATTAATGGAAATCTCAATTTACCATATTGATTGATCAGGGGGACCTGCGTTTGAGCCAACGCTATCATTTGCTCTCGTTGAGCACTGTCTAAGACAAAGAGTAAATTGTTAGCTATTACAGTCAGGAAATCCGTATTGTGCCCCATATGAGTCGGATCATTATCGCGAAGGAACTGAAATCCAAAGTAATCAGCAACTTTACCTGGCGGGATAAACGAACATGCACAGAAATTCCCTGTCAGAAAGGCCAATCCATCAAAAGCAATAGTGTTACGTTGAGCTCCGTCTGATAATGTCTGGTTAATATTGAAGTTCTGACAGTTAGAAACGTTTTGAATTAATAAAACTCCAATGATGATAATGCATTTTTTTTCTAAAGCTTTGAACGTTAGTATTTTCATAATCCAATTATTAGAATGTTCATCATTATTCTTCAATAAATTATACACATTATAATACCATCACCCTTAGTTAGTTCGAAAATTCAATTATCGAAACATGCTTAAGAGTATTGTTAACAATATTAGTATAACATGAATGTTATCTCCAAAAGAAATCAACAGAAGGATAATATGGATCAGTAGAAAGCTTATTTCAACAGGTGAAATAAGCTGACAGGGCAAAAACTACTTAATTAAAGTAATTTTTTTTGTCAATATTTCAGAATCTCCTGATTTAACAGAAAACATGTAGACTCCGTTACTTAAGCCCGAAAGGTCAATTGTTGTGAGGTCAGATCCTTTCAGGACATTATTTCCAAAAGAATCAAAAACACTAATTACAAAACTTTTATTCGTTACAGCACCATTTAATCTTACAAGACCCGATGTAGGATTTGGATAAAAACTTAAATCAACTGTATTGACTGTATTATCCTCAACACCAGTAATATAATCGTAGGGATATCGATAAGCATGAACCAGTACACCTCCGATTGTTTTGGACCAGACCACTGTTTGATTGTAATCGACTTCATAAATGTAGCCAGACATACCGACACAAACAAGAGTATTCCCATTCGGTAACTGTTGTGAATTCCCGTTGTCGGGTGTAAAAGCACCGGAATAGGTTGTGCGCCAGGTATAAGTGGTTGGCGCATATGAAGATCCTAAAGTCAGAAGGTAGTTCGAACCGTCATAAGGTGGCTCAATAATATCCACGCATGTTTTTCCGCCAGCTCCTCCTTTATTATTAAAACCCGTCAAATAATTAGGGAAATGCGGATTATCTGCGCTCACCCAATGGGCATCGTGCACTACATTGAAAATTGTTGCACCAGATGCACCATAAGCGGCTGGATTACCCCAGCGGTAAAGTATATCGCCACCTTTCCCGGAATTGCCTCCGGAATGTGAAGCAGCTTCAGCGGTAGTAGTGCTATGGTCTATCACATAGATTTCATTTAATGTATGGGAACTGAAGGCAATCTGATCAAGTTCTGCATTGTAATCGACCCCATTCATGTGCATCCAGTCTTTGGCTGTATTATAGTTAATATTAAGCAGTTCAGGGTGCTGCACAATTGATGTTACATAATTATCTTTTGCGGCATTGTAATTCTGACACAGATGATCCCAGGCATGCCATTCCCATACCACATTGCCAGTTGTGGCTCCTGTTGGCTGAACTTCTACTATTTTATCCGGCCATATTTCGTAACTGGCGGAGCCTCCAGCCTGAGTTAACTGGGCTGCTGTTTTTCGCTCATATGCAATAAGCAGCACATTCCCGTTCGGCATTGCACATATATCATGGTGTGTACAATAACCAGTTGTTGAATACACATAATCCCATAAAACAGTTCCATTATAATCAACCTTTTGAACTTCACCACAAATAGGGCCTCCATTGAATGAATTTCCCATTCGGGCAACAGACCTTAATAGCGTTCCGCCTGGCAACATATACGTTGAATACCCGGTTTTAAAATTCGTTCCGAAAGTCCACGTGTGGTATGTATTTCCCGTCATGTCAATTAAATAAGCTTTAACGCCATTCATTGTTGCATAAAGTGTATACCCGTCGTAAGTTTGGGATTTTAGGTCAGAAATGCTGACAATTAGAAGAACAAGCAATGGTAAAAGTCTCTTTTTCATCATTTAAATATTTGAACTGCAAGAATACTAATTTTTATTGAAATTTTAAACTTTGAATACTACTGGAATTCTTATTCCGTTATGTGGTATTAAAATACATAAATATGAAAAAAATACTTGTTCTGACTATTCTCTGTATAGGGCTGTTTACTCAATGTAAAAAAGACAATACAGGATCACCTTACACACCAACTTGCACTGGATCAGCTAATTCATATAAAAATGATGTTACTCCATTAATAGCAAGTTATTGCTCCGGATGTCATTCAAATTACTCTTCCTATTCGCAGGTTAATGGAGCGAAAAGTTCAATCAGGAGTGTCATTGTGAGTGGTTCAATGCCAAAAGGCAGTTCAATGTCTGATGCTGAAAGAAACAAGATCGTATGCTGGATTGATAATGGCGCACCTAATAACTGAGTTTATTTTTTACGGAATAAATGAACCATTAACATCTCCCCTGCATAATCCTTTAAAATCATAAACAACAGGGGCGTTTCCTGTTATTGTGATGGTGTCTTCTTCAAAAATCCAGTCAGAACCAATCGGGAATGAAGTTATCATTCCCACAAAACGTTTCAAATCCAGCAATGCGTCTGTAGAATTCAGCGTATTATCTCCATTGAGATCGCCTGCCTTTAAAAACAGGTCATGCAAATACTGTACAGCTACAAAATGCTTTAGAATGGCTAAGCCATCAATCGAATTACCTCCGCCCCAAGGAGCATTCGATTCGGCCTCAATGTTATAAGTTCCAGGTGCCAGATTAGAAAATTCGTAATTCCCGTAGGCATTCGTTGTTGTTTGGGCAACCTGAATACCGTTTTGTTTAAGTTTAACTATTACGTTCGGAAGTTTTGTTTCAGCATTATTGTCGTATTCAACTTGGCCGCTTAAGGAAACATTTCCACTTGGGCTGCTAAAACTACCTTTCTCAAGGAATACATCTGAATCATAAACATGATCGAGTGCATCTGCTATTGCAATTTTTAAATGGTAGGATGCTCCTGGAATTGCGATAAAACTTGCTGTAAGCACTGTAGTATAGGCGTCTAATTCTAGTTCATTCGATAAGTTTGTAATATAATATTCACAATTCTGACATGGTCCATTATCAGATATCCCATTATTAATAGTATTAATTGAAACAGGCACATCCGTTGTGCCGGGAACGAGAGCAATATTTGCATTCACATAAGAACTCCCACCAGGTTTAGGACCATTTACAAAGAAAGCAAATACATCATTGTATTGGTTCACGTATTCAGGATATTCTTCTGAGCCAAAAACATAGCGGAACTGAATTGTATCGTATTGAGGTACAATATCAAATTCAAGCACAGCAGCATCGTATGTCTGCATGCCTGACAATGCAGTAAGTTGTAAATCTCCATTCAGCCCCAGGTCAGAGCCTGCACTTGAACTAGTATTCGGACCTAAGGCAGTTGTAACATAACCAGAGGCCAGAACAAGTCCTGAATCGAGCCCTAAAGTTGAACATTTCGCATCAAATGTGCCTATGGCAACACTATCTCCTGTAAAAGAAATATTTGAAATTGTGATTCCATTTCCGGGTAGAATTGAATTTACAAGTTGTTGAACATTTGTAGCTGCAGCAATAGTAAGATACATTGATGCAATAACAGTATTTTTTAGTGTATCATTACTGTTTACCTCATCAGCTGGAAGAGACGTATAATATGTTAAACTATGGTTACCACAATTTGAAAAGCTTACTGACTGATTAAACATATACGAAATTACACTGCCTGAATTAAGATTGCCTGAAAATGTTTCAGTAACCGGAGTTCCATTATCAACTGAGTAACTCACAGAAACAGAAGATTGATTTAAAGAACCATAATTGGCAATTTCTACTTCAGGTGTATATGTAAATGGCAGTGTGTTAACTATTAAAGGACTAAGTATCTGACTAATACCAACATCATTCTGAACTGGCTGGCCAGTAACAACAACAGTATAATCCTCTGTTTCACCATTATAGGTAAAATTACATGGGGTCGGGTAATCGCTGCTGCTGATTTTTATCCTCATTCTTGTAATTCCGGGAAGCGCGTTATTGGGAACATTAACACTTGCATCAAACTGATCACCATTTGTAAATGCAATAACCTGCGCATCATTTGCAAAATCTCCATCCTGATTCCAGTCAATCCAAATTCCACACATCCCATAACTACCAGATTGACCATTTATTACAGTAATGTTTGCAGTCTGCCCATAACTAATTGAAGCACTTTGTGTTGTATAGTCTGCATAACCATTAACTGTACAATTTGAAGAATTGCTGATAGTGCCAAACAATACCTGGGAAATATAATCATAACAGATTTGAGACCCTGAAGTGCAGTATTCCATACCATTGTATACTACAATTGTTAAAGTATCATTATCTGAATTCTGATCGCCAGGTAAACCAACCCAAACTTTAATTGAATAGTAAACATTAGGAACGGAAAGGTCTGCTTTCTGATCGAAATCATAAGTAATGGATGCAGAAGAAGGGAAGCTTCCGCTTACAACTTCGCTCACAACTGGTCCATTATTAACTGAATAATATATTGGAACATCATTTTCATCAGAAAACCCTGCATTATAGAGGTCCACTGAAATTTCTTCATTATTTCCTAAACCAGGGCCTGAGCCTGGATGTGAAATTCCACTAGCTCCTATATCATGACTATAAAATTGATTGGGAATGCATAATCCTGTTAGTTCCATTCCTCCATCAAAAGACCCAATTAATGAAAGTGACCCGTTTAAAAGATTAACTGTATAAAGTTCTCCACTGAAATCATCAATGTTAAAAGCAGCATAATACATAGTGTTTGTCGAATTATCAAATTCAATTTCCTGAGTATAATTAGCATCAAAACCGAGTGGGCCCAATGCAACAGTTGAAGGATTGGTTTTATCTACAGCAACAAATTCATCACTCTCAATATCCACGCTATAAAGGTTCCCATTCAAATCGCAGCCCAAACCAACCAAATAGTTCGTTGAGGCAATACCAATATAGTTAACGGCATAGGTGTTCATGTTTATTGAATACAAATTACTTGTATAGCCATCTGTCCCGATTGCATACATTACTGAAGTTGTCCAGTCATAAGCGAGACCATTCATCTCAATTCCGAGAGCTCCCAGCACTGTTCTGTTGCCTGTACTTGTATCAACGGTAACGAAGAGATTGGTATTATGCTCTGTAGCATACCATTGTCCGTTTGCCCATGAAGAACCATTAATAAAGCTATCTAAACCCTGGTTAGCTAATGATGTTACGATATTAGGGCTGCTGCTGTTAAACCTAACCGGCCCGTGTGGAATTGCAGACGAATTCTGGTAAGCATTATATCCATAAAACGTTCTTCCATGTATTAAAGATGATTTTGCTGTGGCTTTAAGCTTTGGAGTTGTTGTCTTCGTAATTGGAATTCCAGCTTTAACAGTATTTTTTAATGCAAGTTTTTTCTGAACAGCAGTAATTGATGCACGCTTCATTACCCCTAATTTGGAGGCTTCCTTAATTGCATCAGTCTGTGCGTTTATTGTTCCAAGAAAAAAAATGGAAACAAATAAATATATAATTGTTGTAATTTTTAATTTCATGGAAAATCTATTTTAAATTTAGAATTTAGGGTGTGTTATTTAATACTGTGAAAAGTTAGTGTATATAAACTAATTAGCTGCTTTAAAAACTGAATTTTTCTTCGCAAGGGTTTGTATTTCATATCCTCGTAACCGCAAACTATTAGTGACTACAAATATTGAACTTAAGCCCATAGCACCGGCAGCAAACATTGGGCTAAGCAGTCCAAAAGCTGCAACAGGAATTAGTGCAATATTATAAAATAATGCCCAAACCAAATTTTGAATAATTGTTTGCGACGTTATTCTTGACCATGAAATGGCTTTTCCAACGCCATTCAGGTCTCCGCTGATTATTGTTATACCGGCAGCTGCCATAGCCACATCAGTTCCGGTGCCTATTGCAATCCCGACATCCGCCTGTGCCAGAGCCGGTGCATCATTGATACCATCTCCAACCATTGCAACTATCGGCTTTTGCTGTTCTGAGTAAAGTAGTGAATTCTGAATGTTTTTAATTTCTTTTGCTTTATCAGCTGGCAAAACATCCGCTATAACTCTTTCTATCCCAACTTGTTTTGCAATAGAATCTGCAGTTAGCCGGTTATCACCGGTTATCATCACAAGCTCAATTCCAAGTTTTCGAAGGTCTGATAGTGCCGCTGCCGATCCTGGTTTAACTGTATCTTCCACTGCAAGAATTCCAATAGGTGTGGGAGGCTGTTTATCATCAGGCTGTTTAACAGCGATTATCATAGCTGTTTTTCCCTCAGCTTGAAGACGGTGGATATCACCTAAAAAATTATCTGTATCAATCCCGTCATTCTGCATCATTCTGGGATTACCTATAATTACAGACTGTCCGTTAACAACTGCTCTTATCCCAAAACCACCAACAGCTCTGAATTGAGCCGGACGGGAAACAAGAAGACCTTTTTCTTTAGCTGCCTTTACAATAGCTTTTCCAACCGGGTGCTCTGATCCACTTTCAGCGCTGGCCGCTAGACTCAATATCTCATCAGTTTGAAGACTCCCTATTGAAATTACCTCAGTCAATTCAGGTTCTCCACATGTTATTGTTCCCGTTTTATCAAAAACAACAATATTCACCTTGCCGGCCTTTTCAAGAATCTCACTGTTTTTAAACAAAATACCATTTGCGGCTGCTTTTGAAGTTCCAACAATTATGGCAGTTGGTGTAGCAAGTCCTATTGCACACGGACAAGCAATAACTAAAACTGCAACAGCATTAATCATAGCAATTGTCCAGTTAACATTGGCACCAAAAAACCATCCGGCAAATGTTATCAGGGCAATACCAATTATTATCGGAACAAAATACTTTCCGATTTCATCTGTAAGCTTCTGAATTGGAGCTTTGCTCCCCTGTGCTTCCTGAACAAGTCTTACTATCTGGGCAAGGGCAGTATTTTTACCAACTTTTGTTGCTTCAAATTTTATAAGACCTTCAGTATTTATAGTAGCTCCGATTACTTCATCACCAGGGCCCTTATTAACCGGCATTGATTCGCCAGTTATCATTGATTCGTTAAAAGAAGAATGACCTTCGATAATAATTCCGTCAACAGGCACTTTTTCTCCGGGTCGCAAAAGAATAACATCCCCTACTATTACCTGATCAATACTGATATTCAATTCTATAGAATTACGAACAACCGAAGCATTTTGGGCCTGAAGTTTCATAAGTGTTTTAAGAGCCTCCGAAGTTTTTCCTTTAGCCCGAACCTCAAGAAATTTCCCTAACCTGATCAGGGTAATAATTGCAGCACCGGTTTCATAGTAAACATGCGGGCTGTTAATTAACCCGAGTGTAACAAAAAGGCTGGAGAAGTAGGCCACTGATGAACCCATCATTATAAGTACATCCATATTAGCACTTCCGGCTCTAAGACTTTTAAAAGCTCCTTTATAAAATTGCCAGCCGACTACAAATTGCACAATCGTGGCTGTAAAAAGCATAGCCCATTGATCATAAGCAAAGCAAATTCCAGTGAAATCATGTACCATGCAGTATGTTACAAGTGGAATTGTAAGCATTAGTCCTATAATCAACAGGAAACGTTGATTGTCAATTTCAGCTGCCCGAACTTTAGCTTCAACATCTTCAAGCTCTTCCATTTCTCCAACCTGAACAAGGTCGAAGCCGGCTTTCTGCATTTCAGTTGCAAGAGAGGCAATGCTGGTGATTCCAGGAATGTATTCAAGTGTTGCCCGCTCATTGCCATAACTTACATTTGCAGAAAGCACACCATCTTGTTTTAATAGCAGTTTTTCAAGGATCAAAGCATCTGCATTATCATGAAGGCCTTGTATTGGGAGTTCCGTTTTACCAATTGCAATACCATACCCAATGCGCTTTACCGTTTCAACAATTTCTTTCTCACCAAGTTGTTCAGGATCATATTTTATAATAAGTTTTTCACTTGCAAAATCAACATTACTTTCGTTAACGCCTGAAAGTTTAGCAACGGTTCGCTCAACAAGACCAGCGCAATTTGAGCAGGTCATGCCAGTAACAGGCATGGAAATTTGTTTAATCTTTGTCAATTGAGGATGTAAATACTTATTGTAAATTATTAATGAATTGAAGTGAAATGAAATCGTAAAACAAATATAGCTTTTATCAAGCTATTATTTAAGGCGAAGGTCTTATTATTTACAGGTATTATATCACTAAGCGTAGCCTCGAAACGAAAAACCCCTTGAAAGTATTAACTATCAAGGGGTTTCATATGTTCTTTGCGGACCGGACGGGACTCGAACCCGCGACCCCGTGCGTGACAGGCACGTATTCTAACCGGCTGAACTACCGATCCATTTTTAATAAAGAACGTTTTGCCTTTTCAACATCATCTGCCTTAAAAGCGGTGCAAAATTAATCGTTTTTATTCAAAAACCAAAAAAAATTGGCGTTTTGTTTATTTAAGCCTTCCTATGACTATTTGATAGCAATGAATCAACCATTAACATTGTAATTTAATCAAAGGAAAGTAAACTTCATCTCAGCTTTATTAAAGCAGATCGTGGTATTTCTGTACCTTTGACAAAAATTTCGCTCATGAAAAACTTCAATTTTCTATTTCTATTTTTAGCATTTGTATCCCAGGTGGCTTTTGCTCAGCTTGGTTCTTCCAAAAAGGATGATGTAACACTTATTAAAGACAGAGTTCTTTTAATCGTAGTAGAAGAACCCAAAGCAGAACTGATGGATAAACTTAAAGATGATGACAAGACCTTCTATCAGACAGAGATCGATGAATATAATGCTCTGATAAAAAAGGTATTACCCAAATATTGGAAATTCAGCACAAAAATCGAATTCCAAACCAGAACTGAAGTAAATAAGCTGGTTAAAAGTAAAAACGAAAAGTATGCCTATCTGGAATATAGCAAATTCAGGGTACATTTTTCAAATTCAATGGGGCTCAAAGCCACCAAAAACATGAAAAATGGAAAATTTAACCTGGTTGGAGGTTATGAAGAATCGTCATTCGACATCAGGCTCTGTGAAGATAACCCGCTTGGGGTGCCGGTTTATGGTGTTTATATGCCTTCGGTAGAACCAAATGAAGGTGAAATGGTATATGCACTCAAACAAATGCAACTACAACTTAATCGCAAACTGGAAGGGCTTAAAGATATTGGTATCTATAGTTTGTATAAGGATAATGCCAGGCAAATGTCAGGAATGAAACTCCTTATCGATAAAGAACTTCTCAATATTGAAGAGAATGAAATTGAAAAGTATTATACATTCCCGTATGAGGTTGTTGACAAAGCAAGAATTGACAAGGCTTTTGTTGACGAAGAAAGCGGAGTATTTACTTTTGTTTTTATTCCAAGATCTGGTGGAGAGACTTCAACAGTTGTTGTAGATACAAAAGACAGCAATGAAATGGGGCGCACAGATAACAGCAGAACAACAGGCGTAAGTGTTTCAGTTGGCAATATGGACAAATACAAAAAAGAGTTCACAAAAGGCTCTATACGTAAAGATGACCTTAAAATTATTGCGAAACAGGGAAGCAAATAGTGGTGTTCAATAAACTGTACCATCCTGCAATCTTTCAGGGAAATCTTGCAAGAAAAAACTATTTTGAAGGCTGGTATCTTAAACATGTTTCACAAGATCTTAATAACGTTGTTTCGTTAATCCCGGGTGTAGCTCTGAACGGGCATGATCCTCATTCCTTTATTCAGTACATAAACGGCATTAACGGCGAAACTCACTATTTCCAATTTCCGTTACCTGCATTTAAATATGACAAAAGGAAGTTTGAAATTGAAATTGCCGGCAATAAATTTTCCGGGAAAGGCCTTGAAATAAACCTTAATAATGATACCATTTCAGTAAAGGGAAATTTAACCTATTCAGCATTAACTCTTTACCCTGGGAACCTGCTGTCACCCGGCATCATGGGATGGTATTCATTTGTTCCGTTTATGGAATGCAAGCATGGTGTTATTTCATTAAATCACAGTACATCTGGGTTATTGGAGATAAATGGAAACAGCATCAATTTTAAAAATGGAAGCGGGTATATTGAAAAAGATTGGGGATCCTCATTTCCAGAGGCCTGGATTTGGATACAATGCAACAACTTCAGACAAAAAAATACTTGCTTGATGTTTTCTGTGGCTAAAATTCCATGGTTAGGGAAATTCTTTATCGGATTCATCAGTTTTCTTTTTGTGGATGGTAAATTAATTCTTTTCAGCTCTTACAATAATTCCAAACTTCAAAAAGTTAAAAACACGGATAACCAATTATCTATTACACTAAAAAATAAAGAATACACTTTAGAAATACTAGCAACCTCAAACACTTCAGGTCTGCTCAAAGCACCAAAGGCAGGAAATATGGACCGGCATATCAAAGAAAGTATTGATGCAGAAGTTCACATTGAACTGACAAACAAAAATGGTGAAATTGTTTACTCTGATAATGGTAAACGCGCAGGATTAGAAATCATTGAGCAGATATTCAGTTATCTCTGAGATTTTTCTGGAATACCCTGAATCTTTTATGAGGTAAAGCTCCCAATTTAGACATTTGAGCTAGCATCGGAGCATTTGTTTCAAGAACAAGATGCACTTCAACACTTGTATATTGGGCTTGTTTTGCCGAGTCAAATAACTTTAGTCCCATTAAAACTTCAAGCCCTCTGCCCTGATGGTCGGGTTTTACACCACCCAGCATTAAATCGAGCTGCTTTGTAGATTTCGAAGAAAGCCAGATATAAAACAAACCAAGCGGAGTTAATCTCCCCTTTGAACGCTGAATCCCTGGCGACATATTTGGCAAACCTATTATAAAAGCCACAACTTGTCCGGCATGGATGATTGCCTTAACGAATCTGGGATCCAGCACTGGCATATATCGCTTAGCAAAGTCCTTCATTTCCTGCTCTTCAAGTGGGCTAAATCCGTAAATGTGCGCATATGACTCATTTAACAATTGCAGAATCGGTAGAATGTAAGGCTTCAGATCCCGCTTTCTGGTAAATTCAAGTAATTTATATTCACTGTTTGAATTAACTCTGTTGAAAATTTTATTGTAGAATTCGGGTACCTGCTTGGTCAGATCAGCTCTGAACATTAAGCAATCGACCTCTTTTTCGTAGCCTTCATCTTCAACAAGTCCAACCAGAAATTTTTGATTGCAGGGAGCAGATATTAAAGGTGTAAATTCAAAACCTTCAATTAACAAACCTTGAGGATCTTTATCTGAAAATCCATAAGGGCCAATTATTCTATGCATACCTTTAACCCTCGCCCAATCCTCAACATAGTTCAGCAGTGCATGCGAAACTTCGGGATCATCCCAACATTCAAGGTAACCGAAACGGGCATGCTTTTCGTTACGTAAATCGTTGTATTTACGATTTATAATCCCCATTATTCTGCCCACTACTTTTCCTTCTCTGTAAGCAAGTGCCAGCACAGTATCACAATAGCTGAATGACTTATTCTTTGAAGGAGTGAAGAATTCCCACTCATCAAGATAAATCGGAGGTAACCAATTTTTATGGTCTTTGTGGATTTCTGCGGGCAGGTAAATAAATTTTCGCAAATCCGATTTGTCGGTTATTGCCTTGATTACGACTGTCATGCAGGATATTTTATAGCTCAAATTGAAGTGAATTCAGATCAACTCAAAGCTTTTGTTAACCTGCAATATTAGGAATTAAATTTTTAATGCTACCAAATCGACAATTTTATTTAATTTTGGAAACATTCTAAATAAGTCTTAACCGCTAATTATCAGCACCTTATAATATTTTTCTGATATGGAAATTAATTACATCGGGGAACACTTCCTCGCTGGACAATTGGGTAATATTAGTATTAACCTGTCCTTTTTGGGTGCCCTGGGCGCTATGATACTATACCTGTTTGCTGCATCATCCAGCAGATTCGAACACTTAAAAAAAATTGCACGCAGCTTCTATTTAGCTCATTTTCTGTTCCTTGTTGTTGGTATTGGGTTTTTATATTACCTGATATATTCGCATGCTTTCGAATACCAGTATGTTTATGAATATTCCTCCAGATCGCTTCCCTTTCATTTCCTGATGTCTTGTTTCTGGGCTGGTCAGGAAGGAAGCTTTATGATTTGGGCATTCTGGCAGGCATTATTGGGAGCTATCTTCCTGAAAAAAGCCGGAAATAAGGAAAATCCCGCCATGGCGCTCATTTCTTTTGCTCAGTTATTCCTGGTTTCAATGCTATTAGGCTATAAATTAGGCGGATTAAATATCGGTTCCAGTCCATTTACACTTATCCGCACTATGGGAGATAATGCTGGTCAGCAGTTCTTTTTAAATCCTGAGTATGCAAAAATGATAGCCGACGGCAATGGACTTAATCCATTACTTGAAAATATCTGGATGGCGATCCATCCTCCTATTCTCTTCCTTGGATATGCCGCCGTATTAATCCCTTTTGCGCTTGCTTTCGCAGGCTTCTGGAACAAAGATTATTTCAGCTGGATAAAACCAGCTATTCCATGGACCGGCTTCGCTGGTCTCAGCCTGGGCGTTGGTATCATTCTGGGAGGAGCATGGGCATATATAGATCTGACTTTTGGTGGATTTTGGGCCTGGGATCCGGTAGAAAATGCCTCTCTGATTCCCTGGCTTACTTCAATTGCCACCTTGCATTTTATGCTTATTTCGTTAAAATATAAAAATAATACTTTGTGGGCTTTTGCTCTTGCCGGACTATCATATGGAATGGTTGTTTATGCAAGTTACCTTACCAGAAGCGGTGTACTTAAAGATACCTCTGCTCATGCCTTCGGGGAAGAAGGCAGGGCATTTCTCCTGGTTCTTTACACTGTTTCATTCCTGCTAATTGCAGTTATTCTACCTGTTTTTCGCAGATTTAAAAATGTTGACAAGGCAAAAGAAAGTATTACCTCCCGGGAATTCTGGATGTTTGTTGGTGGCATTGTGCTTGTACTTTCTGCTTTCCAAATTGTTGTAACTACATCAATACCTGTTCTTAATAAAATTTTCGGATCTAACATTGCTCCGCCCACCGACAGAGTAGGATATTATAATCAATGGCAGTTGCCTTATGGAATCCTTATTGCTTTATTGATTGGTGTGGCGCATTACCTTCGTTATGGTAAAAATGAAACTGGTGTTTTCCTTCGCAGGCTTATTTTACCGGCAACTGTTTCTGCATTAGTATTAATCCTGAGTTTAATATTTTTCCCGTTCAATAAGCCTTTTCACTATGTATTCCTTTTCTTCCTCGTATACAGCATCTATTCTGCTATAGAACAATTAGTTGCGTATGATCCAGTTACCCGTAACACTGGTGCTTTGATTACCCATCTTGGCATTGGTTTATTTCTTTTTGGTGTACTTATCGCTTTTTCTCATGATAATGTTATAAGTGGTACTGGCAATACAGATTCATCAGAGAATGAACAACTTAATACTAACCAGGTCCTCTTTAAAAATGAAATGTCTACAATCGGACCCTATGATGTAATCTATACAGGGCATTCGAATGATAAGGAAGTTTTTTCTTTTGATATCGATTTTTATAAAAAGGGGACTAACGATAAAATCTTCACATTGCGGCCTAAGGTCAAGGCCAATTCAAAGATGGGTGCAGTTTATGAGCCAAAAATCAAGCATTTTTTCAATAAAGATGTCTATACATTTATAAGCTATGCTGAAGTTCTTAACGGAGGAATGAAAAACAATAACTCTGCAGGCGTTTTCCATCAGGAGATTGTAGTAAACGACTCACTTAAAGTTGGACATTTTGTGCTTCATTTCGACAGTATTACTTCCAGCACCCGTCAAACCACTGATGAAGAGTTAAAAGCTGGAGTAATTAGTATAACAGCCTACCTCACTGTAAATTCAGGAACAAAAAAGCAGCATATAAAACCTACTTTCGTGATGAATCAGGGTGTAGTTATGTATGAGGATGATTCTCTTGCAGGTAGTAATTACCGCTTCCGCTTTGAAAATGTTTCTGAAAAACGTCATGGAATTTTCCTGGGGGTATATAATAAAGGAAATGATTATATTGTAATTAAAGCAATGGTATTCCCCTGGATCTTAATCCTTTGGACTGGAGCTTTTATCACGTTTATTGGTCTTTTTATTTCAATTTACAGACGAATAAAGAAAAGAAATTATCATAGTCAGCCAGCTGTAATTCCTGATCTTTGAAAGAAATCAGATCATTAACAATTATCGGTGCCGGAAATGTGGGCACGAGACTGGCTTTGGCATTTTTCAAAGCAGGAGTTTCAATAAACCAGATTTGCAGCCGCACTTCTGCTCATGCGAAACGTTTAAGCACTGATGTATTAGCTACTTATGTCTGCTCAATTGATAAAATTGAAGATTCATCTGATTTTTATCTGTTTTGCGTCCCCGATGAGAAATTAAGGTCGATTTCAAATGAATGGCAACATCACCATAAGCTTGTAGCTCATACTGCCGGAACAACACCTATTGAAATCCTGGCACCCTTTTCTGACAGGCATGGTGTATTTTACCCACTTCAAACTTTCTCCAAAGGACATAACCTGAGTTTCAGAAATCTGCCAATATGTGTTGAAGCTAATAATTCAGATGATCTGCAATTAATTAACAATCTTGCGCTTAAATTAACTACAAACGTTAAGAAGCTTTCTTCAGAACAACGAAAAGTTGCTCATCTGGCGGCAGTTATTGCTTCAAACTTTTCGAACTATATGTACATGGTTGCTGAAGAAATTCTTAAAGATCAGAAAATTGATTTTGAGATTATCCATCCTCTGATAATGGAAACAGCCAGGAAAGCAGGCAGGATTGGTCCGCTACAAGCTCAAACCGGACCTGCAATCCGTGGAGATAAAACTACGATAGATGCACATCTTAAAATGTTGGATTCTTATCCTGCATATAAAGAATTTTATGAAGTTATCACAAACTCCATTTTGAAAGCAAATAAGAAATTTTAATTCAATTTTAAAAGATAATTATGTCGAACTACAAGGCTCTTCTTAAACACATTACAACAATAATTTTCGATTACGATGGCGTTTTAACAGATGGCACTGTAATTATCAATGAATTTGGCGAATTGTTAAGAACAGCAAATGTGAAGGATGGTTATGCACTCAAGCATGCCCGGGAAATGGGCTACCGTATCGTAATTATTTCTGGCGGCAAATCAGACTCAGTTCGCTTACGATTTCTTCCCTTGGGAATTCAGGATGTTTTTCTTGGAATCGGGGATAAACTTTTGAAGTATAATGAGTATAAAGCTGAGCATGAACTAAAAGATGAAGAAATTTTATACATGGGCGACGATATCCCTGATTACCCTGTAATGCAAACTGTTGGCGTGGCAGCATGTCCGGCTGATGCCGCAAATGAGATTAAAAATATTTCAGCTTATATCAGCAACTTTAAAGGTGGTGAAGGTTGTGCCCGTGATGTTATTGAACAAGTTATGAAGGTTCAGGAAAAATGGTTTACTGACAAAGCTTTTATCTGGTAATCAAAATGATGCATAACTTCATAGCACTCCTTTTACTAATCCGCTGGAAAAATCTTTTGTTGATTTTATTGACACAATGTCTTGTGAGATATTGTCTGATAGGATCTGTATATAATAATTCAGGGATTCCTTTTGGTTTGCCACTGCCAGGTTTTATTTTATTAGTTGTTTCTTCTATTCTGATTGCTGCCGGCGGTTATGTTATTAATGACTTTTTTGATGTGCGGATTGATACTGTAAACAAACCGCAAAAAATGGTACTTACCAGAATGATTCCGCTAAAAAAGGCTCCATCTATTCATATCTATCTTACTGCTTCTGGTTTATTTGCCGGATTAATCGCATCATGGTATGCAGGTTCGATAAAATTAATTGGGATCCAAGCAGCAATATCTGCAGTATTATGGTTCTATTCTTCAAAATATAAACGAAGCCTTCTTTTAGGAAATATAGTAATAGCTTTACTTGCGACTGTGGTTCCACTTATTGTATGGCTGTATGAATTCTACGCTCTTCAGAAATATCCGGTGAATTTCTCTGCATTAATCCCTTCTTTCCATTTTATCAACAGAACTATTTTGATATATGCTGGTTTTGCATTTCTAATCCACTTAATCCGTGAAATAATCAAAGATTGTATTGACATTAAAGGAGATGGACTTTATCAGTGCAAAACACTTCCCATTAGACTGGGTTTAAAAAAAACAAATCTGGTATTGATAATCATCACCTTACTAACTGCTTTGCTGATAATGCTTTTCCTTCCAGCAATAGCAGGAAAGAACAACTGGTTAAACATTCTTTACATCGGACTATTCGTAGAGGTTCCAATGCTGATAGTTATACTGAATCTGAATAAAACTTTCGTTTTTTCGAAATTTTCAGCTTCAGAAAATATTTTGAAATTTGTTCTGCTCTCCGGGGTTTTGAATCTGTTATTTCTTTCCTTTAATTAGTTTTATGATCCCTGATATATTTAAATCTTACAGATACGTGCTCGCTTCTAAATCGCCGAGACGTCAACAATTACTCAAAGAAATGGGATTTGATTTTGAAGTTTCTGTGAGAGCAGTTTATGAAATTTACCCTCCTGACTTACAGGCAGATGCAATAGCAAAGTACCTTTGCGAACTTAAAGCGTCAGCATTTACGGATAAAGAGCTTGAAAAAGATCAGATCTTGATTACTGCGGATACAATTGTCTGGCATAATGAAATGGTATTGGGGAAGCCTGTTGATAAAGACGAAGCCTTTAACATGCTGAGAACTCTTTCTGGTTCAATGCATGAAGTTTTTACTGGCATTTGCCTGAAATCTGCTTTTCGCCAAAATTCATTTACAGACCGATCAGAAGTATATTTCAAAAAATTGACCGACAAACAATTATATCATTATATTGAATTATGCAAACCCTATGATAAAGCGGGCTCATATGGTGTACAGGAATGGATGGGCTATGTAGGTGTTGAAAAAATTGTAGGTTCTTTCTATAACGTAATGGGTTTTCCTACCCATAAGTTTTATGAACAACTTGAATACTTTATAGAAATACAGACTACAAAACGGGACATTGAATACTAATTAATTCTGAGTAAATTAAGTTCAATCTGTTTAACAAGAAACACTCGATTCAATAAAATAATAATGAAACCAAAAAGTATTTTTGCAACTTTTTTAAAGTATTTTGTACAGGGATTGCTTTTTATTACACCTGTAACTATCACTGTTTATGTTATTTACAATACTATTGAGTTTTTTGATAAGCTTTTCCCATATCTAAAAATTCCGGGGCTAGGTTTAATTCTCGTTGTAGTATCAATAACACTGTTTGGAGTTCTCGCTTCAACAATAATAATTAAACCCCTGTTGGCATTTCTTGAAGATCTTATTCGCAGAATACCATTACTCAATCTCATTTATACTCCTGTTAAAGAATTTATGACTGCTGTGGTAGGCGATAAACGTAAATTTAAAGAACCTGTCCTCGTAAAAATATCTGAAAACGGGATG
The DNA here is from genome assembly GCA_903923925.1 of uncultured Bacteroidales bacterium. Classification (GTDB taxonomy): domain Bacteria; phylum Bacteroidota; class Bacteroidia; order Bacteroidales; family CAIXZF01; genus CAIXZF01. Next base: position 465,657 of record CAIXZF010000035.1, on the reverse strand, counting down.
CTCTACAAATTAGGGTTTGTAACCAACAGAGATTTAGAAAGAATTGGCCTGGGAAAAGAAATGATCGCTGTTTATTTACCTCATTCATATGCCTTTTCCGGCAATCTTTTTTTAGTTCCGGCTACAAATGTCACTGCACTCGAAGCCCAGTCAACAGAAGTTATGAAATTTATTTTAACTGCAGGTGTCACGGAAATAGGCTCAAACAAACCGTAAAATAAAATTATTAAAAGATGAAAAAACCTCTAATACTGGTAACAAACGACGATGGCATTCATGCTCCGGGTATCAGATCATTGATTGGAATTGTGCGTGAATTTGGGCATGTCGTAGTTGTTGCACCCGATAAACCTCAATCAGGCATGAGCCATGCTGTAACAGTTGCCAGCCCGATTCGCTATAAAATGATTCACAAAGAAGATGGCTATGCTGAATACAGTTGCAGTGGGACTCCAGTTGATGCAGTGAAACTTGGAGAAAAGGTGGTGCTGAAAGCCCGCCCTGATTTAGTGGTTTCTGGAATAAATCACGGATCGAATGCAGGAATTAATATTCTTTACTCAGGTACAATGGCTGCTGCAAACGAAGCAGCAATGATTGGTGTACCTGCTATAGGATTTTCATTACTCGATCATTCGCACAACGCAGATTTCAAGCCGGGAGAATCCTACATCAGAAAAATTATTTCACAGGTTTTACAAAATGGGATCCCAAAATATACTTGCCTGAATGTTAATATCCCCGCTGTTCCTGCTGATCAGATTAAAGGGATAAAAGTTTGCCGCATGGGAAAAGGGTATTGGGATGAACTTCTTGAAGAACGCTTCGATCCGGGAAATAAACCGTACTATTGGCTTGCCGGAAGTTTTGTAAGTATTGATGCAGAGGAAGGTACCGATGAATGGGCACTGCAGAATAACTTTGTCTCAGTTGTACCTATTCAGCTCGATATGACAGCTCATTCTGTTATTAATCAACTTAAAGACCTCGAAAATCATGTTTAAGAAAGATGATATTTATCTTGGAATGAAGATTGCCGCTGTTTCACCTCCTATCACCTTCCTGGTTTTATATGGGTTAATCTGGTTAATCGTCACAGTTTTTGGACTTTATCCGTTTTTACAACAGAGTTCTCTTGCTATGCTTGGAATAGCTGCCAATTTTGTGCTGCTACGATACTTCTTTTCAGGAAAAGGTTTGCATGAAACAGGGAAGGGTATCCTGCTTATCACTTTTGCCTGGGTATTGGCCTTTTTTCTGTTGAAAAGTGTTTGGGTTCAAATCCATTTACCAGGACTGAAATATTATTAGGCATGAAATACTATATTATCGCAGGTGAAGCATCCGGAGATCTTCACTCCTCAAACCTTATGAAAGCTCTTATTGAAAAAGATAAAGAGGCTGATTTTCGATTCTGGGGCGGCGACAAAATGCAAAGCCTTGGAGGAGTCCTCGTTAAACATTACAGAGATTTGGCTTTCATGGGATTTACCGAAGTTCTTATGAACCTGAAGACAATAACGGGCAATATTAAATTCTGCAAAGAGGACATTCTTGCCTATAAACCTGATGCAATAATATTAGTTGATTATCCGGGTTTTAATCTTCGAATCGCTGAATTCGCTCATAAAATTGGGCTAAAGGTCTTTTATTACATTTCGCCGCAGGTATGGGCCTGGAAGAAATCCAGAATTCATACAATCAAAAAAGTTGTTGACCGCATGTTTGTGATTCTTCCGTTTGAAAAGAAATTCTATGAAACTTATGGATATGATGTAAATTTTGTTGGACATCCCTTATTAGATGTTATTCCTGAGATCAATAAACCGGAAAAAAACGATGATTTTTATTCCAGAAATGGTCTGAATAATAAACCAATTATTGCAGTTATTCCAGGTAGCAGAAAACAGGAAATTTCAAAGATACTTCCCTTGATGCTTTCTGTATACAATAAATATAAGAATGATTATCAATGGATAGTTTCGGGAGTAACAAGTGTGGATAAAAATCTATACAGGCAAATCCTTGGGAATTCGGTAATTAAGGTACTTTATGGTCAAACTTACGACCTTTTCAAACATGCTCATATTGCAGCAATTACTTCGGGGACAGCTTCTCTTGAAGCTGCATTATTCGGGGTTCCACAAGTAATTTGTTACAAAGGAGGAGCTATTTCATTCGCTATTGCTAAAAGAATAGTTGATGTAAAATACATAGGCCTTCCTAATCTGATTATGGACAAGCCTGTTGTGAAAGAACTGATTCAGAATGACTTAAACATGAACAGCCTGATATCAGAATTCGACCGACTTCTAACCGATGATTCTGAAAGACAACGCATCAAAGATGATTACAAAGAACTCAGAAAATTACTTGGTGGTAGCGGAGCCTCGTTAAGAACAGCTGAAGAAATTGTGATGTACCTCAGCAAAAGCTGATTCTCCGGAATTTTTATTTTCAACAACCCCGTTTCCTATTGTTGCCATGCAAAAATCAATCTTTTACCCATTAATTTTAATACTCTTTTTTTCTTTTATTCCATATTCCCTAAGTGCTGATTCACTTTATCTGAATGTCCGAATTTTTGCACACAGAAATATCAAAACTATCACCATAGTACCGGCACAAGGTAAATATCAGGTTTTCAGTCAGGACAAACAAGTTTCTGAACTTAGCAAAAGTATAACGACTACATTTAAAGTACTCGGGAAAAAGATAAAAATGGCGAAACTTGATGCCACAATAGGTATTTTTGATACTATAAGACTCGTTCCGGAAAATGGGGAATGCCTACTTAAAGTAAGAAACGGGAAGGAGGAACGAAAGTATCAGGATTATCTGAAATTATATGTATCAGGCGGAGAATTATACATGATTAATCATGTTGAACTTGAGAATTTTGTGGCTGGTGCTGTTTTATCGGAGGCTGGTGCCGGGAAATCAACGGAATTCTATAAGATACAGTGTATGATTTCCAGAACATATGCTATCCGGAATATGCGGAAGCATGAACTCGAAAAATTTCATCAGTGCGACCAGGTGCATTGTCAGCTTTACAGGGGTGTATGCACCAACAGAGATGTGCTTGAAGCATTGCTTGACACACGCGGTTTGGTGATTGTAGACAGCGCGGGAGGGCCAATTTCGGCAGCTTTTCATTCAAACAGTGGTGGAGAAACAACCAATTCAGAAGATGTCTGGAGTTTGCAATCTCCCTATCTTCGGTCGATAAAAGATACGTTTAGCTCAACTATGCCCATGGCTTGCTGGGAAAAACGTATTCCTGCCAAAGAATGGCTTAACTATCTGAAAGTAAAATACAAATATCCAATAAATGATAGTGTTAAAAGGTCACAAGCCTTGCATTTCAAACAAAAAGACAGAAAGAAAAATTTCGGCGATACAATACCATTAAAGAACATTAGAAGTGATTTTAACCTGAAATCAACATATTTTGATATTATTCCGGATGGTGATATCCTCATTTTTAAAGGTAAAGGATTCGGCCATGGAGTTGGTTTAAGCCAGGAAGGAGCAATCAATATGGTAAACAAAGGCTACAATTTCGAGGAAATTATCAAATTCTATTACAAAGATGTTAGAATTGCTCCATTTGATACATCAATGATTCCACAGAAAAAATAATTACGGTTTAAAATTTGCTTTAATCTGATCAGCAAGTACCTTTAAATCAGCCACATTGTAATACAGTTTGGTATTTACAACCACAATCGGAAACGAAAAAGACAACTTCTCTGACTTTTCTGCATTTTTTACCAAATCGTAAGCAAGATTGATATTATTAGGATCATGCATATCGTATTCAATCCACGGTAAGTTGCGCTCCAAAAAAAGAGTATGCAGTTCTTCGCATCTGTGGCAGTCTGTGTTGCCAAAAATCCAGATGTGAGTTGAAAGAGTGTCAGTGTAAGTTCCCTTCAGAATTTCTTGAAAATGTTCTACTGGAAGCTTCTTTATTGTTGTATCAACTGTTTGTGATTTTACAGCAATAAAAAGGAAAAGAAAAATAAGTATAATGCCTGATTTTTTCATAAGAATGCTTGTTTATCATCTGCAAAATTAATGAAAGTTGAAAGTAGAATATTATTCTCTCAGCGAATAGTGTTCAAAAATTACAATTATCTTTGTTTAACAACTCCAATTCAACTAACATGAAAAGAATTTTTCTTCTTCCGGTATTTATTTTAACTCTGGGCACCTCATTGTTTGCACAATGGACAAGCAACCCAATGCAAAACACAATTGTGCAGGATAGTAGCGGCACAGAACAGGCAACTCCCTTAATCGCATCTCTTCCTGATGGTAAAACGTATATTTCCTGGTTTGATATGTACAATGGTCAGTTTCAGTTAAAAATGCAACTTCTTGATTCTGAAGGATATAAATTATGGGCTGGGGCAGGATTGGTAGTGAGTAATCAACCACAAAATTCAGCTTTATTCCGTTATGATCTTAAAACAGACAAAGAAGGAAATGCAATTGTTGCTTTTCAGGATGAACGAACGGGTGCAATGGAAGTAGTTGCCTATAAAGTTAGTCCAACAGGCGCTATGCTTTGGGGTGCAAATGGCATTCTGCTTACAGATTCACTTTCACCTGGTGGCGGTTTAAGCCCTACAATAGGAATAACGAATAACAACGATGTTATTATTGCATGGAATGCTTCTGCTGGCAGCACAAAATGGATATCTTTCCAGAAAATAACAGCAAATGGAAGTTTTGGCTGGAATGCTGTACACAGAGTTACTGATCCAGTAAAAAAATATGGCCGGGCAGTTTTTGCTCCCACCGGATCAAGCGATTTTATTATGATGTATGTTGAAGAAGTTGGTAATTTCCCTGGAGTTACGTGTACTATGTATGCACAACGATATGATACCGGAGGAAATCCAATCTGGGCTTTACCTTCAAAAGTTTCTACTAAAACCATCACTTTCTTTTTCTTTCCGAGAATTCGTCCGGATGGAGCTGGAGGATTTGATTTCGCTTTTACAACATCACATCCGCAAAGTGCTTCTTTAAATGATGTTTATGCCCAGCACATGGATCAAAATGGAGTTGTTTGGTCGCCAACAGGTACCGAAACCGGAGATTCTCTTTGTCAGAAATTAAGCAATGGTTTCGATAAAGATGCCAGTACTGGTAACCTTTGGGTTTCAATGCAGGTATTGGATGGGGCACAAAGTCAAAGTGGTATTTATATTCAGTGCCTCGATGCTTTAGGAAACAAATTACTTGGCAATAATGGTAAAAAAGTTCTACCTGTCAGCGCAACTTATTATTTGCCATATTCCATTACAAGTACTAACGACGGGCTAATTATTATTTACAAGCAAGGAGGATACAGTGCTGAATTAATGTATGCGATTAAAGTCGATTACAACGGGCTTCCAATGTGGACAAATCCTGTAAATATTTGTGGTGTTAACAGCAATAAAGATAAAGTACAAACCGGCGATTTTTCTCCCTATCAATTAGTTGTTGTTTGGGACGACGACCGTATTGACGGTGGGATTTATGCACAAAATATTACCTCAGGCGGCGCACTTGGAATAACCACAGGTATTGAATCTGAAACTATTAGCAATAATGCAAAACTTTTTCCTAATCCTTCATCTCAACCAGTTTTAGTTGTCAATGTAAGAGAAAATAATTTGGCAACTATTTCTATAAATGATGTTTATGGGAAACTGCTTTTCGAACAATGCGAGCAATTAAATGCCGGTAAAAACATAATTCAACCTTCAATTCCTGAATTATCAGATGGTTTATATATTGTAAATATTAAAACTAATTCCGGCACCTCTACTCTGAAATGGGTTAAAAAGTAGTAAAAAAACAAATTAGTCCTTCCGACTTCACTGTTGATTTCCATCTAAGTTAGTATAGATTCGAAATCGCATTGAAATGATAAGTTGGCATGAAATTCCAATATTCCGTATTTTCCTGGCATTCCTTGCAGGGATATTTATGGCAATTGCCATAAATATCCCTGTATATCTGCCCGTTTGGATATACCTTCCGGGATTACTTGTATTTTCAGCTTACCTGATCTCACCCGATAAAGTTATAACCTACCCTACACGATGGATAGTTGGTGCGTCAATATTTTACATTTTTTTTATACTTGGCTATGAAGCTGCAATTTCACGTGATCCGGCAGCAGAACCAAATTTCCTTGGCAAACTATTCGAAAATAATGAGTCAATTTACCTTGTTAGAATACTTGAACCTCCTCAGCAAACAGAAAAGCAACTCAAACTCAAAATAAATATTGAAAAGGTTTTCTATAAGAAAAATGGCTGCTTACACTCCTACAAAATCAGAGGAAATGCCATTTGCTATATAAAAAATTCAAAAAATACTGTTGGCCTGCAATATAGCGACTTACTATTGTTAAAAGCCAGATTTCTTTCTCCCCCGGAAGTATTAAACCCGGGTGCCTTCGATTATAAAAAATACCTCAGGTTTAAACACATTTACCATATCGCGCATTGCAAACAAAGCGATTGGGAATATTTTGGACACGACAACAGCCATCCTGTTTTTGAACTGGCTTATCGATGGCAATCATCTCTGGCAGCCATCTTTAAAAACAATGGAATGAAAGACGAAGAATACAGTGTTGGTGCAGCAATGCTTCTTGGTAAATATGAAAATTTCTCTCAGGAACTGCGAAACTCTTATGCTGCTGCAGGCGTAACACATATTCTCTCGGTTTCAGGACTTCATGTCGGCATTGTTTTCATTGTACTTAATCATTTACTCTTTTTCCTTAATGGCAATAAAAAGCTTAGAATTATCAAAGCTGTATTGCTTATTCTTCTTACTTGGTTTTATGCCTTATTAACCGGATTATCACCTCCGGTGCAAAGAGCAGCGGCTATGTTCACTTTCCTGATTGCCGGAAAAGCAAGAAATCGTAATTCAAACATTTTCAATACACTAGCGGCTTCAGCCTTACTTTTACTGCTCATCGATCCATTGCTGATTGCCGATGTTGGCTTTGAACTGTCCTACCTTGCAGTGCTTGGAATCGTAATTGCAGGGAATCCCCTATATCAGCTTCTGACTCCCGGAAATTACATTGTCGATAAATTATGGGAATTAGTAGCTATCAGTCTTGGAGCTCAACTTCTTACCGGCCCTCTCGCTGTGTATTACTTTCATCAGTTTCCAACTTACTTTATTCCTGCCAACATGCTTATAATTCCTCTTTCAAGCATCGTAATGTACATTGGAATGGCAGTTCTTGCTGCTTCTCCGATTTCAGTCCTTTGCGGCTGGCTTGCAAAATTATTTATGATGAGTATAGAATTTATGAATTACATCATCAATAGGATAGAAAATCTGCCATACTCCTCTCTTAAAGGACTTTATATCTCAATCCCTGAAACCTGCCTGTTATTTCTTGCAGGGATATTTATAATCCTCATTGTTCATTACAGAAAAGGCAGAGACATTCAATGGGCGCTCCTACTCATTCTTTTGTTTATTATATCTGTTGAAATTACATCAATTAGAAACTCTACAAGAAAGACGTTTGTAGTTTATGCTGTTAAAAATGGATTGGCCTTTTCTTTTATAGAGCAGGCAAGGCAGGAAATGATTCTCGATAGTGCCGCAATGGCTGGCAAGGACTACCTTCTTAGTCAAACGATGAATTTTTGTGGCATCAGAGGTGTCAGGCATTCTGAAATTAACCTGATAACTTCAACTAAACTGCTCCAAAAGACTACTATCAGCGGTTTATCAATTATAAACAAATTTGGAAAGAGAATAATTTTTCTTGAACCACACTTTAATCCTTTCATTAAAATAAAAAAAACCTTGCCAGCTGATATTCTTGTTGTTAGTGGTAAATCAAAAATGAAACCTGAAAGATTGTTTGCCTATTTCAAACCTGAAAAAGTATTAATCTGTTCGAGTGTTAAGCCCTGGAAATCAAAACAAATTATAACCGCTTGTGTCAATCAACATATCCAATATTACGACATTGCATCAAATGGTGCCTTTGTAGTAGAATAAGTGAGCCCTAACAGAATATTAATTACTTTTGAGGAAATACTTTTTGAGATGGAATTTATGTTTATGGCAGCCGGTTTAATTATAGGATTCCTGCTGGCCTATATTCTGACAAACAGAAAATCAAACACTGAGAAACAAACTCATATTGAGACTGTTACTCAATTGCAAAATCAGATTCTTGCGACGGAAAATCTCAAAAATGCTGACATTAAAGTGCTATTAGGCAAGGTTACAATGCTTGAAGAGGAGAAGGGGAAAATTGAGTTTCAGCTTTCTGTTGAACGAAATAAAGTTGAATTGCTCTCATCAGAAAAGGCAACTGCCGAAGAAAAAAACAAGAACATTCTCGAACGCCTCAATAGCCAGAAAACTGAAATTGACGACCTTCACAAAAAACTAAGCCTTGAGTTTGAAAATATTTCTCACAGACTCTTCAAAACCCATTCCAGTGAATTCCGGGAAACCAGCCAACGCAATCTTAACGATATTCTGAATCCGCTCAAAGAGAAGATTCAGCATTTTGAGAAAAAGGTTGAAGATACATATACAGAAGAAATGAAACATCGCGAAAGCCTGAAAACTGAGGTCAATAAGCTTTTTGAACTCAATAAGGTAATTAGTGATGAAGCACATAATCTAACAAAAGCGCTTAAAGGTGACACTAAAACCATGGGTGACTGGGGTGAAGTAATTCTTGAAAGAATATTACAACAATCAGGACTCGAAGAAGGTACAATGTTTGAGAAACAACTTAGTATAAATACGGAAAACAACAAACAACTCAGGCCCGACGTAATAATCTATTTACCCGACAACAAACACGTTGTAATTGATTCAAAAGTCTCACTTGTTGCCTACGAACGTTATGTTAATGCCGATAGCGAAGACGATAAAAAGAAACACCTGAAAGAACATATAGCATCTGTTTATAGTCATATCAGTAACCTTAGTAAAAAAAGCTATCAGAATCTTGAAGGGCTTCACAGTCCTGATTTTGTGCTGCTGTTTATTCCGGTTGAAGCATCGTTTAGTCTGGCAATTCGTGAGGACATCCAACTTTTTGATTAAGCATGGAAAAACCACATTGTAATCGTTAGCCCTACTACGCTGCTAGTTACACTTAAAACCATCCAATCAATTTGGAAGCAGGAAAAACAAACTAAAAATGCCATTGAAATTGCTCAGGCTGGAGGTAGCTTATACGACAAATTTGTGGGGTTCATCGAAGATCTGGAAAAAGTTGGAAAGAGTATCAGTGGCACCCAAAATGCCTATCAGGATGCTCTGAATAAACTGAAAGACGGGAAAGGTAACCTGATAAACCAAACAGAACGATTGAAAAAGCTTGGTGCTAAAGCCACTAAAAATCTTCCCGATAAATATCTCTCTGACAACGACCTCCCGCTAATAGAAGGCGAAGTATGAAGTATCTCAATAAAATACCGTTTCTCCTGATTTTATTGCTCTTTGGCTGTTCTGTCGGCTATGAATTAAGCCAGCAAAACCTTTCCGGTACGTATGATCCTCAACTCCGGTTTACCCAACCTGAATTTCTAATAGCTCATACCAATGATAGCATCACCAATGTTTACCTGCATGTCAATTTATCTGAATTTCTTTATACCCGTGAAAATGAAAATGGGAAATACATAGCCCGTATTGAAATAAGTTATTCATTATACGAAAGTTATGAATCAAAAATTATCCTTGACAGTGCTGCACTTTTTTATACCGACAGCATTGAGTACGGATTAAACAGTACCTTGTCTGAAGTTCTTTTTGTTAAGGCTAAAGCTCCCGGAGACTATATTCTAAAAGTTAGTATTCTCGACATTCACAGGGGTAAAGAACTTTCCTATTATCTTCCAATTTACAAAAAATCAATGATAGGCTCTCAATCATTCATGCTATTTGATAAGGATAGTAGTCTTCTTTTCAGAAACTATATTTCCCCTAATGAGAATGTTAGTCTGAAATATTTAAATATATCACAGGAAAAACTCTTCGTTCATTATTACAAACGCGATTTCCCTCTGGCCCGCCCTCCTTTTGTTTTAGATAAAGAGCAAGCATTTAATTACAAAGCAGATAGTACTTTTTCAATACCTGTTTTTAATGGCAATAGTCATCAATTTAATCTGGTTAAGGAAGGATTCTATTTCTTTCAGTCTGATACAAACTCCAGAGAGGGGTTCACAATTTATCGTTATTATGACGATTTCCCTGTTATTTCATCTGCAGAGCATGTTATTTCTCCCCTTCGATATATTTCAACACAAAGGGAATACGATATTCTGACTTCTTCTTCGAACAAAAAGTTAACCGCCGATAGTTTTTGGCTAGTAAATACGGGTCACCCAAACCGGGCCAGGCAATTAATTTCCAGATACTACAATCGCGTTCAGGAAGCAAATAATATGTTTTCCTCTTTTCTCGAAGGTTGGAAAACCGACAGGGGCATGGTATACATTGTATTGGGACCACCAAATTATGTTTATAGAGCAACAAATACTGAAAATTGGGTCTATGGTGAAGCCGGAAATCCAGGTTCTCTGAGATTTAGTTTTATAAGAGTTAATAATCCTTTCACAAACAACGACTATAATTTATACAGAAATCCAATGTTTAAAGAAACCTGGTACAATTCTGTTGAAAACTGGCGGCGTTAATAAAATAATAAAATGGCAAAAGAGAATATAATTTATGGTATTCATCCTGTAATTGAGGCTATTCGAAGCGGACAGGAAATAGAAAAAGTCCTCATTCAGGCTGGTCTTCGTGGTGACGCAATTATTGAATTAAATAAACTCCTGAGAGATAATCTTATACCTTTCCAACAAGTTCCTGTTCAGAAACTTGACAGGGTCGTGAGAGGAAATCATCAGGGAATAATTGCCTTTGTCTCCCAGATAAATTACCAGAATATCACACAGGTAATTCCAATGCTTTACGAGCAGGGCCGAATTCCATTTCTTCTTATTATTGACAGAGTTACTGACGTAAGAAATTTTGGTGCTATTGCACGTACTGCTGAATGTGCAGGTGTTGACGCAATAATTATTCCGAGTAAAGGTGCAGCACAAATTAATGAGGATGCTGTGAAAACTTCATCAGGAGCACTTCTTCAAATAACAGTATGTCGCGATAACAATTTAAAAGATGTAATCACATTTTTGCAGGAAAGTGGGATCAGGGTTATTGCAGTTACTGAAAAATCTGAGGATTTCTATTTCAAAGAAGATTATACAATTCCTGTTGCATTAATATTGGGCTCAGAAGAAGATGGAATTAGTCCGGCATACCTAAAAATGGCTGATAGCCTTGTAAAAATTCCACTTGAAGGGAATATCGAATCTCTTAACGTATCTGTTGCTGCCGGAGTAACTATGTATGAAGTTGTTCGGCAACGCAGAAATGTGAAATAATACACTTCTGTATGTCCCGATTTATCAGGTATTTTTCTGAAGAACTACTTCTTTTACTTATTATCTTTCTGGCAGCAGTATTTCGGTTGATTTTGTATGGAAGCTTTTCGTATTCTAACGACGAATTAAGTGCAATAATTCGTGCCTCCTATCCTTCTTTCCAGGAATTGGTCGATAAAGGCTTTTATGTCGACGGTCATCCGGGAGGAATACAGGTTCTGATTTTTTATTGGATGAAAATGTTCGGCAATTCACCGGCTGCCCTTCGCTTACCATTTGTTATTATGGGAATTTTTGCTGTATGGATGTCGTACATACTTAGTAAACGCTGGTTTAATAAAGCTACTGGTATTTATGTTATGTCATTTGTGGCTTTTTTGCAATTCCCTGTACTTTTTTCGCAAATTGCCAGGCCTTACGGGCCGGGACTGCTTTTCAGCCTGCTCATGACATATACCTGGACTTTACTGCTCTTTCCTCTGAAGGAAGAGAAAAGAACAAAGCGGATTTTCAAAGTATTTCTTTATGGGGTCTCTTTTGCTTTATGCATGTATACCCACTATTTTTGTTTTTTACTCGGGATAATTCTCGCAGGGATTGGACTATTCTACCTCTCTAAAATAAATCGTTACTATTATTTTGCCTCACTTCTGATTGCTTCTTTATTATTCAGTCCTCATATCCGGATAACACTTAATCATTTGTCTATTAAAGGTGTAGGTGAATGGCTAGCTAAACCTGACTCATACTGGTTGTGGAATCATGTGAGATATATTTTCAATACCTCAGCTTTTACACTAACGATCACATTACTGGTTTCTGTGCTTACTATCATTCTGAATCGTAAAAACCTGAAATTCAACAAATTTCATTTATTCGCAACAATACTTTTCCTTGCCCCTTTTCTTATTGGTTTTGTATATTCTGTCTTTATTAATCCTGTTCTACAAAATTCTGTCCTTATTTTCTCCTTTCCCTTTTTGATTATCCTTCTCTTTTCTTTTGCAAACCCGGGGTTCAACAGAATCAATACTGTCTTAGTAATCTTCCTTAATCTTTCATTAATTACAGACCTTTTATTCATATCAAACTATTACAACAAACAACATTTCGGAGAATTCAAAGATGTTGCTAAAACAATTGAATCCTGGAACAGAAGAATCGGAATCGATAATGTTAACGAAGTAATTGTTGTTAACAATCCCTGGTATATTCATTACTACCTGGATAAACTTAATTTTTCAGGTAAATTTCTTCAGTACGACAATAAAGGGGGTAAAGATCTATTAGAATTAAACAACATTATTTCCTCAAGTAATACTCCTTACTTTATTTATGCCTGGACAAAGCCAGCACCTGATGAAATTACTGATCTTATCCTTGCTGAATACCCGTATATTATTGAAAGTAAGGATTATGACGGACTTTCTCAGGTTACTCTTTTCGGGAAGAAATGTTTTACCGGACTATGTGCTAAAACTGAACCCGTATTTTTGACAGAAAACACATTTGATAATCCAGAAATGATTGATGTAGATCCCGGAATGATCTCTTCTTTACATTCAGTAAGTCCTCCAAATTCTATTCTTTTAAATGATAAATTTGAATATGGACCTTCCTTTAAATCAAGTATTTCTGATGTTGTAAATGGAGAATTCTCAACAATAAAAATATCCTGCTCTGCTTTTTCAAAAAATGACACCTGCGATACCAAATTAGTTGCAACAGTTGAATCTCAATCAGGTACAACAATTGCATGGGCTGCCTCTGATTTCGAAAATTATGTCAGGAAAAACTGTTGGAGTAAGGTTTACTTTACGTTCAGACTTCCAAAAGAGATAAAGAAAACAGACATCATTAAAATTTACCCATGGAATCATGGCTTAAAAGATGTTTTTATTGATAATCTAACTATTCGTTTCTATAAATAATGACAAAGTTTTCTGGCAACTGTCTCGTTTTAATAATCTTAAGTGTATTAGTATTTGCATCTTGTAATGAGGTCAATACTGAATTATATCCTAATGGAACTAAAAAGTCAGAATTATCTTACAGAGGCAAAAAGCTCAATGGAAAGTGTCTCTGGTGGTATCAGAACGGCATTCACCAAATGGAAGCAACGTATAAGGATGATAAACTTGATGGACTTTGTACCCGATGGTTTGGTAATGGATTGATAGCCTCTAAAGAATCCTATATTAATGGTTTAAAGCAGGGTGTTTCAAGATGCTGGAATGAAGATGGTTCTGCGCTAACTGAAGTAGAGTATACAAACGACACCTTAAATGGGTTTTATAAAGAGTACCATCCCAATGGTGTTTTAAAAATTTCCGGAAATTATTCAACAGGTGTGTATAATGGAGATTGGAAATATTATAGCAACAAAGGTTTACTTGTTGGCGAAGGCAAATTCATCAAGGGCACAGGATTTCAAAAAGGATATTATGAAAACGGGAAACTTAAACGGGAAGTTTTATACCAAGATGGTAAAAAGAATGGTAAAGAGACCTTGTATAACCCTGATGGCAGCATAGCTAAAATTATTACCAATGGATTTGGACATTGATACACTGAAAGATTTCCTGGATGAGAAAGTACTGCAATACAATACTCCCGACTTTATTGACCTCGACCCGATCCAAATTCCTCATATGTTTTCCCTTAAAGAAGATATTGAAATTTCAGGATTTCTGACTGCAACTATATATTGGGGCAATTATATCCTGTAATTTAAAAACTGTAAGTAACTGTTTGAGTCGTCGACATGCATTCTCCATTTCCTGAATATATGGTTCATCACGCATAGTAACGTCATGACAGAATAGGTGAAGTTCACCCGCATCATTTTTATCCAGGCTTATATCGTATGTAAAAATGGGATCTTCAATACCTTGCTGGTGAACATCAATCATCACCGAGCTGGCTTTGAAAACCCATTAGTGATTTTTATAAAAATCTTTAATCTGAGCCACCTTGTGACTAATGGTACTCTTAGCGTAAGGTTGTGCCCAAGCGGGTATTTTGCTGACCTTAAGGAAATATAAATCATGCTGTGCCACCAGACCTCGTTGGTCTTCTGTTAATGTTTTTGATATGTATCGCTTGATGGGAATGATTTTGGCGATAGGATGGCTTTAGGTGATGTTCTTGGTTCTACCTTATTATCAAAGTGAAACTGAACGAAAGAGCTAATCTAAGAATAATCTATGAGAAAAACAATTTTTTTCGAAGAAAAATTACGCTTAACTATCTCTTAATGAGAAATGTAAAGGTCAATAACCTTTATAGTTGATTTAATTCACACTATACATGGCTCCGGATAAAGCTGACCGAGCTTGCCTTAAAGCTGATCCAGACCCGCTTACCAATGCCAAGATTTAATCTGCCAAGTGAATGATGTGTTATATGGGCTGATATTTGAACACCAATATCGATGATCACTTCCATCCCGATCTTGGTCTGGAAAACATCGAGAATTGTTCCCTGGAAATTATTGATAGCACTTGAAACCAACTGATCCTCAGATAATGTTATCGACTCACTGGGAATAATGATAAACCCTTCTGTATTGGCTGCTTCATCTGAAGATACCAATATTTCAATCCCTGATGTCTTGAAAATATTTACATCAGCATCCGCTTCAGAAACCAATAATCTCCCTTGGCAAAAGTTTTTGATTCCAATAAAGTTGGCGATGAAAGCTGATTTTGGATTGTTAAATACTTCCTGTGGTGTACCGGTTTGGATAATGGCTCCATTTTCTATGATGCCGATTTTGTTAGTCAGGGAAAGTGCTTCCTCGTAATCGTGTGTAACATGAATAATGGTTTTTCCGGATTGATTTATCCGCCGTAGCAGTGCTGACATTTCTCGTTTGAGCTGAATATCAAGAAATGAAAGTGGTTCATCCAGTAGCAGAATCGCCGGATCAGTCGCCAATGTACGGGCGATGGTAACTCTTTGCGCCTCACCCCCTGATAAGTTAGTAGTATCTCTTTGCAGCAGATGGCTAATATCAAGTTCTTTTGCTAATTCATGCACTTTAGTAATTACTTCTTTTGCTTTTAATTTTCTGATTTTCAGAGGGTATGCTATATTCTCCAAAACTGACATGTGAGGAAAAAGCGTGGGCTTTTGGTAGACGATTCCGATATTTCTTTTCTGAGTTGGCGTTGATACGAGATCAATTCCGTCAAGTATAACCCTACCAGAATCCGGAACCAATAATCCTGTAATGATTTCCAAAAGCATTGATTTACCAGCTCCTGTTTCTCCGATCAGAACAAAATAATCGCCCTTCCGGACAGTGAATCCAATATTGCGGAGAGAAAAGTCCCCAACCTTCTTGTTTATGTCTTCCAGTTTAAGCATTTTGTCTCTTCCCTGAAATAATATTCATCAATATAAAGATTACCAGGCAAATTAAAATAAACAGGATTGTGACCGGTTTTGCATACTGTAGCCCAAAAGCATTAAACCGTTCAAAAATCATTACCGGTGTGATCATTGGATGATAAGCAATGATAATTACTGCCCCGAATTCACTTAACCCTCTGCCCCACATCATGATAAAACCTGTCAGGATATTTCTCCAAGCCAATGGTAATGAGATAGTAAAAAAAACGTGGGCAGGTGATGCACCAAGTGTTAGTGCAACCTTTTCAAGACGTTCAGGGACATTGTTAAAACCTTCAATAGAAGCATTCAGAAGATATGGCACGCTTACGAAGGCCATTGCTACTATGATTCCAGCCGGATTGTTTACAAAGCTAAACCCCAAATAATCAGCAATCCTTCCTAATGTAGTATCTCTTGAAATTACGCCCAGTAATGCTATCCCGGCTGCGGAATGTGGGATAATGACCGGAATGTTAATAATACCAAGTACCAGTTTTTTAAGTACGAATTTTCTCCTAGCCAATAAAAACGCCAAAGGAATGGCTCCAATGGAAAATATCAACGTAGATACGATAGATGTAAAAATCGTAAGCCAGATGCTACGCTGAACTTCGGTCTCTTTCGCTGCATCAAAAACATGTATTGGGGCAGTTGTTACAAACATACCCACGAGGGGTGCAATTATGAATAACAACAACAGTCCACCAAGAAAGGTGAATATCAGGCTAATCATATCAAACTTCCCTGGCTGTCGATTCATCACAGATTTACGTCTATTTGTAGTATTCTAATTGTCGTTCTGCAAAACTGATAGTTTTACCCGAAGACAATTTAATTTTTTTCGTCCAGTTGTTGTGACTGTCATATTCATACTGGTAAATCGTTTTAGCAATCAGTGTATTATCAGGTTTAAAGGATGATTCTTCCGTGACGTTATTTTTGGAATCATAGCTGAATGTAATTCTCTTGTCCAGGTTTCCATCAGCTGTATATCTATTGTTTTCGATGACATTTCCATTTGAATCATAGCGATAGGTAAATCGTTTAAGCAATTTACCTTCAGCGTTAAAACTATTATCTTCAATGACTCTTCCTTTGTCATCATAACCATACTTCAGGGTTTTATCAGGTCTTCCTTCACCATTTACACTATTGTCTTCAGTAAGAAAACCTTCGGCATTATATTGATAGGTTATAATCAATATGATCTTACCATCAGCCTGTAACTTTCGCTGCTCAGTCCTTCTGTGATTATTATCATATTTGTAAATGTAATTTTTGTCCACTTTTCCATCCGGTAGGTACTTCGTGTCAACAATTTTATTTCCGTATTCATCGAACTCATTGATATAGAAGAACTCCAAAGAATCTTTCTCCTGGTTTCCGATTTTAGATTTCGTAAATGATGATTCCTTTATGTTCTTCACCTTTCCTTTTAGGTTCCACTTTTCATAATCAGTTTTCTGAGCTGAAACGATCAAGGGCAACACAAACATCAGCAGAAGTAACTGAAGGTATTTAATTGATAAGGATTTCATAATAACATTTTTAGTTATAGTGGTGATTATAAGTTAGTTCTAAATTAATTAGTTCGTTTTGCAAAAATCCTAAGATCTTCAGGTATATGATAGTAACTATCTGTAGGAGCAGGTACAATTGAAGGTTGTCCCAGTTTCTCCATGATGACCATTCCCTTTTCTTTGGCTAATAAGAACTTTATGAAGGCAGCAGCCAAAGCAGGGTGTGGCGCAGTTTTCGGAATCGTGACCCCATAAACCATTGGTTCACCTATTTGTGTTATTGTCTCATTGGGCTTTTTGCCAGCAATTTCAACTGAAACTGTACTGTACAAATTCGAAAATTCAGTTTTCTTCAGATTCACTTCATCCGGCAATACAAGATATTTTAACTTGTGTTGTATTGCTACAGATTTGTAAATGAATATGTAATCAACATTACCGGATTCAAGCAATGCCAATAAATCAACCTCTTTTGGCCGGATATTATTGTCATCTTTTTTTAGCAGCCGGTAGGCTAACCCAGTTTGTTTATAATATTTTTCTGCCAGCTTTGAAACCAGAACTGTTCGGTATCCGCAAGGATCGTGATTTGGATCAGCCCGACCAATCTGGACGTTTTTATCCAACAAGATGGTATACCAGTTTTCCTTATTGATATCCTGGCTTCTCTTTGATTTTTCCGTATATACTATTGCCATTTCATTAGAAGCAAATTTTATATTCCAATCTGCATATTCTGGGATAAGGAGCTTATCTATCACCTTATAATCGGCTGAAGCCATCACATCACAAGGTTTCTTTAGCTCGGTAATCTTACGGGCACATTCAACACTACCTGCTGCTTCCAAAAGCACATTCGCCTTTGGGTACTCCTTCATAAATGCCGCCGAAATTTCCTTTAAGGGTACTGATAAACTTCCAGCATGGAAAATAACCAGGTCGCCAGACATAGAATTAGAGGAAGTTGTATTCTCATTCTTTTTCTGGAAGTTGCTACAGGCCAGAGTAAAAGTCAAAGAAATGAAAAGTAAGATACTGATCCGTTTCATAGTTACAATATTTGGTGGATTGAGTCCTGGTTCAACAAAAGTAGATGCTTTACTGTAATTACCTTTCCCAGATGGCAAATTTATGCTATTTTTGCACCCCGATATGCAATTCTGTGCAACTCGAACTTGTAAATCTAAATATTTGATAATATGAACAATGCAATATTCAACTTCCCGATTCCTTCAAATGAACCCGTATTGGATTATAAAAAAAATAGCCCTGAAAGGCAACAATTGGAAACTGAGTTAGATAAACAGCTTACCAACCCAATTGACATTCCATTAATCATTGGTGGTAAAGAAATTCGAACAAAACAGACCGGTCAGGTAAGAATGCCCCATAGGCATTCACATGTGCTGGCAACCTATTATAAAGCAACTGAAGTTGAAGTAGACATGGCCATTCAGGCTGCGCTTGATGCTCAAAAAATTTGGTCCGACCTCTCATGGACAGTAAGAGCATCTATTCTGCTGAAAGCAGCTGAACTGATATCTGGCAAGTACAGGGCAACCATGAATGCAGCCACCATGCTGGGACAAAGTAAAAATATATTCCAGGCAGAAATTGATGCTGTTTGCGAAACCATTGATTTCCTAAAGTTCAATGCTTTTTTTGCCTCCCGGATATATGAAATGCAGCCACGTTCAGCGTTTAACCAACTGAATAAGATGGAATTTCGACCATTGGAAGGTTTTGTTTTTGCGGTGAGTCCGTTCAATTTCACTTCCATCGCTTCCAATCTGAACATGGCTCCGGTTATGATGGGGAATACTACTGTTTGGAAACCTGCCACTACCTCCTTATTATCCAATTATTACCTGATGAAGATCTTCCAGGAGGCAGGCTTACCAGATGGTGTCATTAACTTTGTCCCCGGCAGCGGAGCAGTGATTGGCAAAAAGGTACTTGAATCACCTGATCTGGCAGGTATCCATTTTACAGGTTCCAACGAAACCTTTAACCATCTGTGGGGAGAAGTCGCAAAACAATTGCCACATTATAAATCCTATCCAAGATTGATTGGTGAAACCGGTGGTAAGAACTTCATTTTTGTACACCCATCAGCCACTGCAAAAGAGGTTGCAGTGAATGCCTATCGTGGGGCTTTTGAATTTCAGGGTCAAAAATGTTCTGCGGTTTCACGCATGTATGTACCAGAATCATTATGGCCTGAAATAAAGTCAGAATTAATAGAAATAAGTTCAGATGCCCGGATGGGTGATGTTATAGATCCTGTAAATTTTATCAATGCTGTAATTGATGAAGGTTCATTTGACAATGTTATGAATTACATAACCTTCGCTCAAAACTCGGATGAGGCTGAGATAATTGCCGGTGGTCAAGGCGATAAAAGTGTAGGATACTTTGTAGAACCAACGATTATTGTCACCACCAACCCAAAATTCAAATCAATGCAGGAAGAGATATTCGCACCTGTGTTGACCATCTTTATATATCAGGATGATAAGATGCAGGAAACATTGGAGTTATGCAATGCTACCTCACCATACGGGCTTACAGGAGCAGTATTTGCCCGTGACAGGGTGGCCGCATCATTGATGTGTGAGCAGTTAAGATATGCAGCTGGTAATTTTTACATTAACGATAAACCAACAGGAGCTATCGTTGGATTACAACCTTTTGGTGGCTCACGTGCATCTGGTACAAATGATAAAGCCGGTGGCGAATTTAACCTCATCCGATGGATCAGCCCCAGAACTATTAAGGAAACTTTTCAGCCAGCTACAGAATATCGTTATCCTTACATGATAGAGTAAGGTTAACGATTTGCCAGACGTTGCATTGTCGCATGTACAGTGCTGATATGGCCTTTCAATGAAACTAATTAAAAACTACAATATGAAATTTGATTTAAAAATTTTAGGGATTGACCCCCTAAATCCAGGTGCAAGTACTGGAAGTGAATGGTTAGAAACTAATGGTGATGAAACAAGTTCATTTTCGCCTATAGATGACTCATTAATAGCAAAAGTAAAGAACGCAACCTTAGATGATTATGAACATCTTATGGCAAAGGCGCAGGACGCATATTTGCAATGGCGTATCATTCCGGCTCCCAAAAGGGGAGAAATTGTCCGTCAGATAGGTGAAGCTCTGCGTGCGAAAAAAGAAGAACTTGGTTACTTAGTTTCCCTTGAAATGGGAAAAATCTATGAAGAAGGCCTTGGTGAAGTCCAGGAAATGATAGATATCTGTGAGTTTGCTGTTGGACAGTCCCGTTTGCTGAATGGGGCAACAATGCACTCTGAACGCCCTTTCCACCGGATGTACGATCAGTATCATCCAATTGGAATCGTTGGGATCATTACATCTTTCAATTTTCCTGTTGCAGTTTGGGGGTGGAATTCGATGCTGGCAGCCATTGCAGGAGATGTGGTTATTTGGAAACCCAGTTCTAAAACACCTATTTG
The DNA here is from genome assembly GCA_903923925.1 of uncultured Bacteroidales bacterium. GTDB lineage: Bacteria > Bacteroidota > Bacteroidia > Bacteroidales > CAIXZF01 > CAIXZF01. Next base: position 444,783 of record CAIXZF010000035.1, on the reverse strand, counting down.
TGCGATTGCAGTTCAAAAGATCATTGCTAAAACTTTACGGGATAACAATGTACCGGAAGGTGTATTCAATCTAATCATCGCTAAATCATCGGTACTCGGAGACAATTTTGCTGCTGATAAAAGAATTCCACTGATTTCTGTTACCGGCTCAACTGAAGTTGGTCGCAGGGTTGCAACTATCGTTGGCAAAAGACTGGGTAAAACCATCCTCGAACTTGGTGGTAACAATGCAGTTATCATTTCCCAACATGCAGATCTGGATATGACACTGCAATCTGTCGTTTTTGGGGCTGTCGGAACTTGCGGCCAGCGATGCACGTCTACCCGGCGACTTATCATTCATGAATCCATTTACGATAACGTGAAAGAAAGGCTTGTTGCTGCTTACGAAAGTATTAGTGACCGCATTGGTGATCCACTTGAAAAAGATACCCTTGTTGGGCCTCTTGTTGATGCCACTGCCGTCAAGAATTTCCTTCGTGCTATTGAAGAAGTTCAAAAGGAAGGTGGTAAAGTTGCATATGGTGGGACTAAGCTAAATGGAGAAAAGTATCCTAACGGTAATTATGTGCTACCTGCCATTGTCGAAGCTGAAAACCAATTTAGCATGGTTCAGGAAGAAACATTTGCACCTATTGTCTATCTGATTAAATATAGAACTATAGAAGAGGCCATTCTTCATAATAACCAGGTTCCACAGGGCTTATCATCCTGTATTTTTACAGAGAACCTGGTAGAAGCCGAAAAGTTCTTATCCGAAACCGGTTCCGATTGTGGGATCGCTAATGTTAACCTGGGAACTTCAGGTGCAGAGATAGGTGGGGCTTTCGGTGGTGAAAAAGATACTGGTGGTGGTCGTGAGTCTGGTTCGGATGCCTGGAAAGCATATATGCGTCGTCAAACGAACACCATTAACTTTAGTGGTCAGACAGCTCTGGCACAAGGAATAACCTTCGATTTTTAACCGGATATTGAAAATGGTTCGAAATAATTATTCGTATTGTTCACGAAATCAATGATTTTGATCAAATCTTTCAACAAATCCAAGTTAGAACTTTCATCAGTGCCCGCTACCGGACCGGACTTGTCATTTGAGAATATTAAAATTGCTAAAATTCTCATATATACCAAGTCCAAACAATGCGAAATCATATTTTACCGGATCTTCAGGATCTAACAAACGTAAAGCGGCATCAAGTTCTGTTACAGCTTTGGCATCATTCTGTTTTCGTTTCAGTAAACCAAGATCTCTGGCAACTTTACCGGAATGAACATCTAAAGGACAGGATAATATAGATGGGGGAATGTTTTTCCATATCCCAAAATCAACACCAGCGTTATCTTTACGGATAAGCCATCTTAAATACATATTTATTCTTTTTGCCGCCGAACCAGCGAGAGGATCAGCAATGTGTTTTAATGTTCTAGTGGAGTAGGGTATGGAAATGAACTTCTGTTTCAATTTATGAATCGCAGGCTGAAGGGATTCCGGAGTTTGATTTTCAACAAATAAACCTTCCAAACCATTCATATTCAGGTATAAATGCTTTAACACTCTGACAAACACCTTAAAATCATCAGTGTTGAAGGTTCTATGGACAAACCCATTAAATTTGTCCAAGTGGTGGTCTTTGTGGTTGATAATGAAATCGTAAGGTGAATTTCCCATTAGCACCATCATACCTTTGGCGCTCTTCAGTATTGATTTTCTGTTGCCCCAGGATATTGTGGCTGCCAGGAACCCGGAGATCTCGATATCTTCTTTAACTGAATACATATGCGGAATCTGGATCGGGTCAAGTTCGATAAAATCAGGGGTATTATATTGAATGACCTTTTCATCAAGAAATTCTTTTAATGTCCTTATATCCAAATCCAAAGCAGGTTAATAATTCAAACAAAGTTATGAATATAAAGCATCATTACGTACTACCTTAATTATCTGCATCAAAATTATCATGCCCTTTAGATGTTCACACAGGCAATGTTGGCAGAAAATTGGGCCTGCTTAATCGAAAACAAAATGATTCAAGAGCTGTAACAGAATTAGATTTGTCATTAAGGAAGTTAGATGCCAAAGACCCGGTAAAATATGATTTTGCATTATTTGGCCTGAGAGCCTGCGAGAAGTATTAAAACATTGAATCGAAAAGGTTTAGTCTGACAAATATTCACTATGAGAGATTGAAGTCGTTGATCGGTTTTAATATTCCGTTAATGCTTCTTTAAGCGGAACTTTCTTTTTATCCTGATAAGCAACTACAAAGGCATCCGCTATTCCTGCCTTCCGGCAAACTCCCTGGTAATCTAACGCCTGCTCATAGGCTTTAAACTGTCCACAGGTATAAACATTCAGGTTATTCTGTTTTTCTTCTGTTACTTGCTCCCGTAAACCATAATGTTCCTTAAACGTTGCGACCGGGAGGTCTTTAATTGACACTAATAACTGAACTTTAAACACATAACCTTCCTTAGATTCTATTTTTCGGTTACCATCATTGCTAGCTTTAGTTGTTATCTGCGACAATGTCTTCCGGACTCCATCAACATACGAAATAACAAAAGCATCATATATCAGATTTCTGGAAATCAATATTTTACAATATTCTCTGGCTTGTCTCAAATTCCTGAACGATCCAACTGTATAATAATACCGGCCATTTAATGAATCTGAATGAATAGTTTCATCTTTCAATTCGTACTTTTCCTTCAGTGCACCTATTGAAATTTTCTTTCCAGTTATTGCAGCAATCTGAATCCTGAATTCTACATTTTCAAATTCCTGCTCTTCCGAAATTTCTGGTTTAGGAAAAGTAACTGGCTCATCACCAATTATATTAAACGAAACCAATTTTCGCTTACCCTGGTAAAACCTGCTTCCATTCTTAAAAACGACAACAAAAGCATCGTTTAATTCATCTTCAACCGACAATTTATTTTTGTAATGGACTGCATCTTCCATTTTTGGAAAAGATCCTACAGAATATTGATACCACCCATTGTTATAATACTCTTTTACTGCTTGAGTAAGCTGATAACGGATTACAAAATCATTCAATGGTATCCTCTGCATGTACGTTGCCATTATCTGAACGCGATATTCAAGATCATCAGATGGCGGTAATGGTGCTTGCTCAGCAGCTTGTTTTGGTGTTAATGGTAAAAAACCAAATCCTTTCAATGGTTCTTCAGCTTTTTCCATTGCAAGCTGTTCAGGCTTTATTTGCCTTTGCAATTTTGAAACTTGCTTCTTTTTACTGGATTTTAGAAAATGGAATGTTGCTCCAAAAGCTGTGTATAAAAGGCCATCATTCGAATTAGGTCCTTTCATCGCATCAAGATTTCCTGCCATAACTAAGTGGTAATTAATCTCAGAATTTAACGATAACCTTGAAGTCAACTTATACTGGATTTTCAAACCCATTGGAACAACAAATGCACTTGTTGGGTGTAATCTGGTCATGCCATCGTCAGAATAACCAACAAGTCCCAAATAGTCACCTGTTTTGTAATTCTTTAATCTTGCCCTGTATAAAACTATCCCTCCACCTGCAAAGCCCTTAAAATAAATTCTCCGATAGCTATCCTGACCAGAAAAAAGATTGGAGAAATTTATTACAGGAAGTAAACTTATTGATAAATAATCACCTTCAAAATATCGGTTTGCAGAATCTCCATTTGAAAATGTCTTTTCAAGTCCAGCAATTTGCCCTTTAAGAAATTCAAAATCAATTTCAGAATATCGGTTGATTGATTTTGAAACTAATATTCCATACCCAAATTTTACTTCTGAATAAGGATTAAATACAGGCAATACAGGGTTGGTCCTAATGTTGCCAAAATAAAGAGTCGGACCAAAATTCAGGCCAATTGAAACTCTATTACTCCAAACATCACTTGAGTCTAACCTGTCATCCCCCTGAGCCATTACGGGCGTGAATAGCTGAACCCATCCACTTAAAAGTGCGATCAAGTAACAGATAAGTCCTGATCTCTTGAGCATTGTATAATATTAATGGAATTCGCTTAACTTGAAATTTGAAGAAACTTCTAGCGCTTAAATATATGAAGAAATAACGCATTGATCAATCAGCTCATCCTAAAGTTATGCTTAATTTATAAACAAGCTTAAAAACAATCACTTGTAAATTAAGATGTATTCAGTAAATTTGTTACTTCAAATAACTCCTTAATGCACCGGTATCTATTTATTGCACTTATTTCTTTCATAATTCTCACACTTGGCTGTAAGAAGACGGAAACAGTAAAAGAAGTTGTTCTGCCAACAAATTTTCAACCTGTTTCCGCTGGTTCTGCCTGGACCTACGCCGAATATCCATTAACTAATTTATACTCCACCTACGCGAATGGCGTTGATTCAGTATTTAACAAGAAAGTGTATTACGAAATGTTCACTACCAATGCCGGCTTCTCCTGGGTAAGAAAAGAAAACGGAAACTACTACCGGCTCCTTCCAAACCTTGATACTGTCATTGAATTCAATTACTTAAAGGATAATGTTCCGATTGGAACAAAATGGGAAAAGACCTATGAAATCAATGGTTTTCCGACAACATACAAATATCTGCTCTGGGAATATGATGAGCCTCGTTTAATTGATGGCGAAGTTTATGAGCATTGCATTACAATAAGGGAAGAAACCCACGTCGATTTCGGTTCTGTGAGCGATTCTCTCATGTCCTCCTGGGATTACACCTATGCAAACGATGTAGGCTTGGTATATATTAATCGTGGCAAATCTGGTCAGATTTATCTCAAAACCTTCAACATTAAACCATAAAGATTCGTACTTTCTGGCCTAACTAATATTGTCCTTTCTTTACAGTCAGTTCATCCCTTAACTTTTTGTGCTCAGGATTCTCTGGATCAATAATAGAGTATAATGTAATAAATCTGTCTGCTGCCTCATAATTAGCAGATTTTAATGCATTTGTGCTATTCATATAAGCTGCTAAACTCAGATAACTTAAAATTCTTTTATACATAGCAGCTTCTGAATTAACATTCTTCACTTTGCCCATATTCTGAATTTTCGACACCTCAATCCTCCACCAATCTGCCGGTTTTTCTTGCAAATATTTAAGATATTCCTGTTGAAGCTGCTGCTCCTTAATATCTGTTTTCTCATTTTTATTAAAAATAGCTTTTAATTCCTTACTCTTTTCCATTTCCAATACTATCGAATTAAATTGCTCACCCTCGGGAAAACCTTTTAAAATATCAGAAGCAACTGTAGAATAATACCAGGCATTGTATAAATCATACCCGGTTTTATACTTTGCAACTGAATCCAGGCAACTTTTGGCAAACTGTTGTACGGTTAATTGATTAATTTTTATCAATCCGGAATGCATAGCCTTTATTTCTAACCAGCTAAACAATGCAGGTACCATAGATTTTGGCGGCCACGCGTGTGTCCCCTTAAAAACCAATAATAGATGAGGGATTGGACTGCCTTCCAAACCTTTCATTAATTGCCTCATTTCCAATAAATTAAAATCTTCATTACCAACTACACCAAGATATTCAAAGTTGGTTTGTGCTTCTTTCGTTACTGTTGCAAAACCAGCTGAACACCCAATAACTCCTTTTACACCACCACGGTATAAGGCAACTGAACTCGCAACCCTTGAACCTCCTGAGAAACCTGATGTATATATTCTCTTTTCATCAATTTTTAATCTATTTCTAACATCCTTAAGCATATCATCATAAAAACCCAGATTAACATCCTGAGACTGTCCATTCTTTGAATCATCGGAGCAAATTAAAATGTAACCATACTGATCAGCTTGTTCTGAAAACAAATTTGCAGGCATCCTTCCATCACCGTGTGAATCAAAACAGAAGATTACAGGCCATATTTTGGTTGAATCATAAGCTGTTGGAAGAAACAATTCATAACTCACCGATTTATTCGATATACAACTGACTTTGCTTGTAATTTTTCCTCTGCTGGCATTTGTTATAATTAAGTCATTCAATTTCTGAGTTTTACTGCCACATGAAATTGCACAAACTGCCAGAAAGCTTAACAGCCAGCCAAATTTTATTATTTTTTGCATTTTACAAAGGTTTGTCCGAAAATATAGATAATATTTTACCTTAGAGGCAACAATTCAAAAATAATAATAAAATGGAGTCAGAATCTTACAAAAACAACAAAACTTCAACTTATCTGGCAGAAATTATTATCCTTAAAAGCCAGATTATCACTAAATATGAATATTATGCCAAACAGGCAAAAAAAGAAGGATTCGAGCAAATCAACAGCATCTTTCTGGAAACATTAAATCAGGAAAAAAATCATATAAAAACCATTTTCCGACTCCTGAAAGGCCAAAATCCGGAAGTAACAATGGTAATTAATTCATCGGTAATTGGAACCACCGTAGAAAATCTCAAAGATGCAATCAATTCAGAAAAAGAAATTGTATCGAAAATTGAAGAATACAATAAAGTAATTTGGGAAGAAGGAAATAAAAAAGAATTCACTAAACTTAAACTTTTTGAACAAATCAGCTCATTCTACATCGAAAGGTTTATGAAATTTTCATCAAATATCGAAAATGGAACTGTTTTTAAAAAAGACAAAAAAGTGAAATGGATTTGTCGTAAATGCGGTCTTATTCATGAAAGTCTCAGTGCATTGCATAACTGCCCGGGATGCGAACATCCTCAGGCTTATTTTGAAGTCCTGGCTGAAAATTATTAAACTCCCCCAACTGAAATTACCATTTTAGAGTTTCCTGAATCAAATTCATTCTGTAAAATAAAATTATTTTTAAATAATTTAGTACTTTGTATTGCATAGTACTAAATTTTGCATTATATTTGCAGAATGGAAACTGAAAAGAACATCGCACAAATGAGGAAAGGTGTTCTGGAGTATTGTATTCTTCATATCCTTTCCCAACATGAGGCTTATACGAGCGACATTATCGATCTTTTGAAAAAATCGCATCTTATAATCGTTGAAGGCACATTATATCCACTTTTAAACAGACTTAAAAATGATGAACTTCTGACATATCGATGGGAAGAATCACGATCAGGGCCTCCCCGAAAATATTACAATATTACTGATCTGGGAAAAATATATCTTTCTGATCTTGACAAAAGCTGGAAAGAGCTCGTAAATTCAGTCAACAGTCTTACAACTCAATCTTCAAATTAATTTACTAATAACCATTTATATCGAAATCATGAAAAAGAACTTCACAGTAAATATAGGTGGCATTATTTTCCATATTGATGATGATGCCTATGAATTACTTTCTCAATATATTGAAAGCCTTAAAACACACTTCAAATACGAAAATGGCAAAGAAGAAATAATTGCTGATATCGAACTACGAATAGCTGAGATGTTTCAGGAGCGAATAACAGACGATAAACAGGTAATTGCAATTGAAGATGTTAACTCAGTAATAATGATCATGGGAAAACCTTCCGATTTCTCTGAAGAACATATTTCTGAAAAAACAAATACTGACGGTAGTTACTCCAAACGATTTTACAGAGACCCTGACAACAAAACAATCGGGGGTGTTTGCAGTGGACTGGCTGCATATTTTCATACTAAGGCTTTATATATAAAACTCGCCTTCATTTTAGTTACTATTATGGGAGTTGGCGCCGGATTTATTGCCTACCTGGTACTTTGGCTTGTTGCGCCTGAAGCCAGGTCAACAGCTGAAAAACTAGAAATGCGAGGAGAAAAAGTTGATATAAATACAATTCAACGCTCGATTAAACAAGAATTTGAAGGGATAAAGGATAAATTCATCGATCTCAAAGATGAAGCAAATCAGACTTTCCAAAAAAGAAAAAAAGATGGAAAAAATGTCTTTGAGAAACTTGTTGGATTTATCGTTGCAGTTTTTAAGTACTTCTTCAGATCAATTGTGGTTTTCTTTGGTCTCGTTTTTATTACGATCGGCTTATTTCTGCTAATTGGAATACTTGTTTCCTTTATCGCAAACGAACATGTCTATTATGTTTCATCGTTCGGAGTCTCAACCTTTTCTATACCAGCATTTATGAGGCTATTCCTTGAACCTAAAGACCAGACTTTAGCTATAATAGGGCTTATTCTAACAGTTGGAATTCCACTGGTAATGCTTATCTATACAGGCAGCAGATTAATTTTTAGGTTCAAAGCAAGATCAAGATTTGTTGGCATACCAGCTTTTTCACTTTTTATCGCCGGGCTTATTATTTGCGTTATCTCTGCTGTACAGGTACTTAAAAACTTTAGCCAAAGAGACATTGAAAATAAACAATATACTTTACTTCAACCTAAAACCAACAATCTACGGATAGATGTAAAATGGGATAGCCAATTGGAAAACCTTGGATACCAGGATAATCGATTTGTACTTGGGAACTGGAATATTTTATCCACGGAAGATACTAGTGTTTGTTTCGGAATGCCATCTCTTGAGTTTATGAGAACTGAAAATGACAGTTTTCAACTTGTTCTGTATTCCTCTGCCAGAGGCAAAGACAGGCATCAGGCAGAAGTACGTGCAAGCCAGATTATTTACAATTTCGAACAAAACGATACGGCATTAATCCTTAATCCGTATTACTTTCTCCCAACTGATGAGAAATTCAGAGGACAAAGGCTCAAAATACTTATCCGTGTGCCTATTGGAAAGTCTATTCAACTTAGCGAAAAGACAAATATCTTTTTCAACCAGCAATATTTTGAAAATACTCAGGATATGTCCGGAAGAAAATGGATAATGCATGATAGCGGACTTAAAGAATTAAATCGTTCTGATTACAATTCTCCAAGAGATTCAACCAAGGTAACCCATATTCTGAAAATTTAAATTCTTTTTTTTCAAATTAAACATATTCTGCCCTGCTGGGTTTATATATAAAAATCTGTTTAATACCTTTGCTAGATATTCATAGGACCATGAAGGCCAAAAAAAGTTATACGAGTAAGAAAGGTTATGTTTATTCTCGGGAAGATGTCCTGAAAGATTATCAGTTAGCCGTTGAAAGCCGGCAAGCAAGTTTGTTTGGACGAAAAGAAGTCCTTACGGGAAAGGCCAAATTCGGTATTTTCGGAGACGGTAAAGAGTTGCCCCAATTGGCAATGGCAAAAGTTTTCCGAAAAGGTGACTGGCGCTCCGGATATTATCGCGACCAAACATTGATGCTTGCCACAGGAATGTTTAACCTTGAAGAATTTTTTGCCCAGCTCTATGGTGATACTGACATTGAAGTAAGTCGTGGGAATGGTGGTCGTTTAATGAATAACCATTTTGCTACCAGAACACTTGATGAATGTGGAAAATGGAGAGACCTTACTGAACTTAAAAATTCTTCTGCAGACATATCCCCTACTGCTGGTCAAATGCCCCGCCTGGTTGGCCTTGCACTTGCATCTAAACTCTTTAGAAACAATCCTGAACTTAACAAATACAGCACATTCAGTACGAATGGAAATGAAGTTGCTTTTGGAACAATTGGCGATGCCAGTACTTCAGAAGGTGTTTTCTGGGAATCAATAAATGCGGCAGGTGTCCTTCAGATTCCAATGGCAGTTTCTGTCTGGGATGACGGATTTGGAATTTCTGTTCCAATTCAATACCAGACTACCAAAAAAAATATTTCAGAAATACTTAAAGGATTTCAAGCGGAACCAGGAAATCCAGGCTACAATATATACACAGTTAAAGGCTGGGATTACGAATGTCTTTGTGAGACCTACGATGTTGCAATTACTCAGTGCAGAGAAAATCATTTACCAGTGTTAATTCATGTGAATGAACTTACACAACCTCAGGGCCACTCAACATCTGGTTCACATGAGCGGTATAAAACTACTGAACAACTGGATTGGGAACAAAAATGGGACTGCAACAGAAAATTTAAAGAGTGGATTCTCGACAAAAATCTTGCAACCTCAGAAGAATTAGAAACTATTGAAAAGGTCGCTATAGAAAAAATTAAATCAATACGAGATAATGCATGGGAACATTATACAGCACCATTAAAAAAACAACGCGACGATTTTCTAAAGCTCGTTGACATAACAACATGTAATTGCGCGAAAACAGACAAAATTGATGTTATTAAGCAGGATTTAAAGAGAATCGCTGAACCAATCCGCAAAGACATTATGTCTTCCGCAAGGCAAATTCTCAGGCTTATTTGCAACTCCTGCAGTAATCCTGCAAACTCTCTGAAAATTAATATTACAAAATGGCTTAAGAAAACTATGGAGGATGGATACGAACGCTACAGTTCCCATCTTTACAGCGAATCTGATGAATCTGCATTAAAAATTAAAGAAGTTAAAGTTGAGTACTCACAAAATTCCCCAATGGTACCTGGAAGAGAAATCCTGCGTGACTTCTGGGATATATCTCTTAAAAATGATGACAAACTTTTAATATTTGGTGAAGACGTTGGAGGCATCGGTGGCGTAAATCAAACCATGGAAGGGCTGCAGGCAAAATTTGGAAATCTCCGTGTCACCGATACTGGGATCCGTGAAGCTACAATTATTGGCCAGGCAGTGGGGTTGGCTATGCGCGGTCTCAGACCAGTAGCAGAAATTCAATATTTTGATTATTTGCTTTATGCAATTCAGGTTGTAAGCGACGATCTTGCAACATTACAATATAGGACTAAAGGCGGTCAAAAAGCTCCTGTGATTATTAGTACTCGAGGCCATCGACTGGAAGGTGTCTGGCATTCAGGCTCTGCACTAAGCATGGTTATTAATTCAATTCGAGGTGTTAATGTATTAGTTCCCAGAAATATGACACAGGCAGCTGGACTTTACAATACTATCCTCAAATCCGATGAACCTGCACTTTTAATTGAACCTTTGAATGCTTACAGGCTGCGAGAAAAAAAACCAGACAATCTGGGTAGTTTTACAATTCCGCTTGGGATCCCTGAAATTCTTCTCCAGGGAACTGATGTTACCATAGTAACATATGGCTCATGTGTCAGAATTGCTGAAGATGCCGTTAAGCAACTTCGCGACTATGCTATCTCAGTTGAGCTTATTGACGTTCAAACATTATTACCTTTTGACGTAAAAAATATTATTGTTTCTTCAATCAAAAAGACGAATAAAGTGTTATTCTTTGACGAAGACGTTCCAGGGGGGGCAACAGCGTACATGATGCAGAAAGTTTTGGAGGATCAACAAGCGTATTATTACCTGGATGCTGAACCTAAAACACTTTCAGCGCGTGCTCACCGGCCTGCTTACAGCACAGACGGTGACTACTTCTCTAATCCAAATGCTGAGGATGTTTTTGAATCAGTTTACAATATTATGCATGACGGTAATCCGGAAATATATCCTAAGATTTTTTAAACATTAATTCTATCTGGTATTATGCAGGTTCATTACACAATTAGGATCTTTGGAAAAGTTCAGAAAGTTGGTTTCAGATACCATGCTTATGTGAATGCAATCCGGAACAACATAAGCGGCCTAGTTCGCAATGAATCCGATGGAACTGTGTACATTGAAGCAGAAGGAGATCTTGATGATCTGGAAAATTACCTGAAATGGTGCCAGAATGGTCCTCAATGGGCTACAATTGATCGCGTAGATGTACGGAAAGCACCCCTGAATAATCATACCGAATTCGTCATTCAACATTAATTATTCCGTTTCTACAAAATCATCCTGCAACATTTTGAAAACTTTCTGATCTATCGGAAAAGTAAACTCTTCAAATTCAGTAGTTTTAAGCGAAACCCATCTGAATGACTGGGCGCCTTCTTTATTTTCAATATCAAATTTCTTACTCGCTAATTTAAATCTGATTGGCTCATTTAAGGATATTAGATAATAGATACTTATAAGTTGCTGCGAATTAGGAATCAATTTTGTTTCCTGATAGAAATCGGTTGTGTAGAAATGACGTAGAATTCCAATCCCCTGACCTAATTCTTCCATACACTCTCGCTTTAAACAATCAATCGTTCCTTCTCCGAATTCAAGTCCACCTCCGGGAAATTTCATCATGAATGTCTCAAGCCGGAATTCGTCAGTAACCAATACTTCTGATTTCTGGTTTATTAGCAAGCCATATACCCTTATATTAAAATGCTTTATTCCCAATTCCTATAGTATTTTTGGTTTTGATGCTTGAGTAATCTCTCTCTTGCCTGGAGGCCCTGGTACTTTAACTACATCAAAACCACATGTTTTCAATACTCTTCGCATTTCTCCCTGGACCGAGTAGGTTAGCAATAATCCTCCCGGCTCCATAGAATCAAATAACTTTTCAAATACATCTTTTGTCCACATCTCAGGCTGAACTTCAGGTGAAAATGCATCAAAATAAATTAACGAGAATCGATCTTTCTGCAGCTCAATTTCCTGAATTCTTTGCTTAATCTTATAAAGAATAAAATTATCAGAAATAATATGCGGGACCTCCCATGGAACATTATGAATCATCCAGAATCTATTTCGCTCTTCACAACTTCCCACTAAGCCCGGATAATTTAACTCCGATAAAATATCAACTGCAATGGGATATGGCTCAATTGCAACATAATTTACTTTACGATTGTCCTTTTCACAGCGAATACTCGTTAATAAAGCATTCAAACCTGTACCCAGTCCAATTTCCAGAATATTTATACTTCTGCTTCTTCCCGGAAGCATTTCATATCCATTGTTAATAAAAATAAATTGTGACTCAGTAATAGCGCCTTTTGTGGAATGATAATGCTCATTGATTGCACTATTAAAAAGAGTATGTGAACCGTCCTCTGATGTAATTATTTGAATATTCATTCTGAACAAAATTTACCTTGTATAAAGAAATTGGCAATCAACAAGAGAATCACTCACGCTATACGTATTTTTTAATACCCCTCCAGGAAAACTGTAAACAGATATTTGATGAGTCTGCCCAACAAATATCTGATTCGACAAATCCTCATATCGTATTTTTACAGAACTGATATTATTCAAAAAGCTTGACATTGTGTTTGTTTCAGCATCATACCAAAAAATATTATTAGTAGTAGAAATCAAGTAATTCAACGAATCAATGTTCACTACATTTACAATCTTTTCAGCCGGAAAACTATGTGAACTCGAGATTGTATTTGTTGAAATCCGATAAGTATTAATGCTCCCGATCGACCCGGTATTCCCAAAAAGAATTATCCTGTCATCATCCAGGGCATACATGTCGGCAACTCTGAAAGTTATCTGTTTTTCCTGATAAACCGAACCAGAGGGATAGTAAAGGATCTTTAAATAACTGTCAAAATTGGATTTGGTAAGAACATTAGCGGCTATGTAATTTTTAAATTTGCAAATTCTTAATGGGTATTTTGACGCTGTAAAATCCGAGAAAACCCTGTATGTCCCGTCCGTATCAAACTCTCGTATCAGCCCATCACTGCAGCCAGCGAGCAAAATATCCTTTGAAACAGGGCTTAAATGAACATAAAAAGGTAATGAATATGTGCTAGGATTGCTTTGCGTCCATAATGTTGTATTTGAAACTAAATCGTAATAACTCAACAATCCAATTCCTTTTCCAGCAAGGCTTATCGAATTGTTACTGCTACTTAAGTAAGATTGTCCATAATCACAAGGAAGTAAACCTTTAAGCGTCATTTGCATTAATGAATCAGCCATATATAAAGCTGTAGTATTCACATTGTTTCTGGTAAATATTAGTAGGCTCTTCAACTTTCTCGGAATTCCGGTAATCTGAATTTCTTTTTGCTTGTACTTACTATTATTTGATGAATGTGCAGAAATTTCAACATAATACTTCCCACTTGGAAGCTGACTTTCGTATATATAGTAAAAGACATCAAGCTTATATGCTTTAACATTAGGTAAAAAACTCATGGTATGTCCAACTGGAACAAAATTTTCATCCACAAGCTTCACATCAATAGCTGTTATTTCATCATCACATGTAATATTTGCAACAACATGAATAGAATCTGGAATAATAAAAGATTGATAATCAGAAGGACTCAGAAATTCAATATTAGGAAGGGCGGTTTCTTTATCCTTTTTGCAAGAAAATACTGACAAAACCATAACTAATGTAACTCCACAAAGAAATAATGCAGATACTAATTTCAAACTCTTCATAATGTTAAAAATCTCAAATTTCAGAATTCAATAACCGATAAATAAAATCTTAACAAAGATCAGTAAAATCAATCAGGATTATGCTAAAAAACATTAACATCTCAAACATCCTTTTTCTGGATATTGAAACTGTCTCTGCATACAATTCTTACGAATCATTACCAGGAACTTTTCAGAAATTATGGGATAAAAAATCAAAGTATATTAAAACATCCGAAAATGAAGAACACTCTGTAACGTATAAAAAAGCAGGCATTTACGCAGAATTTGGGAAAATTATATGCATTTCTGTCGGATGCCTTCAAAATAATGAATTACGAATTAAATCATTCTATGGCGACAATGAACAGAAATTGCTAGAAGATTTCTGTCATACTTTGGAGAAATTCGCAAATAAAAAAAACGCCCGTTTATGTGCACATAATGGAAAAGAATTTGATTTTCCATATATCGCACGCCGTTTACTTATTAATAGTCTGCCTCTCCCTGATATTATCAATACTGCAGGCAAAAAACCATGGGAAGTCGCTCATCTCGACACTTTGGAATTATGGAAATTCGGAGATTATAAAAACTACACATCTCTCCAACTTCTCTCACTACTTTTCAAAATTGCCGATCCTAAAGATGATATTGATGGAAATGATGTAGGAGCCGTATACTGGATTGACCATGATATCGAAAGGATTGTTAGATATTGCCAAAAGGATGTTGTTACTATTGCACAGTTATTGTTGCGGTATTTAAACAGACCTTTGATAACCGAAGACAAAATTCTTTTCCTTTAATTATCTAAGTTATGAATTTTTAACAACTTTGTTTGTACTGAGTTGTTAAATTTGTAATTCTAATTAATAATCAAATCAACTCATGAAAACAATTCTTTTTTCTTTAATATTTCTTAGCGTTCTTTCTGTGAGCCACGCGCAACAAAAAAACTTATACAGTTTTAAAGTTAATGATATCAATGGCAAACCCTTTGATTTATCAAGTCTCAAAGGCAAGAAGGTACTACTTGTCAATGTTGCCTCAAAATGCGGCTATACACCTCAATACAAAGATCTGGAAGACCTCTATAAGAAATATGGTGGTGATAAATTCACTATTATCGCATTTCCCGCCAATAATTTTGGCGCGCAGGAGCCAGGTTCAAATGCAGATATCGCCGAATTCTGTACGAAAAATTATGGAGTTACATTCCCAGTAATGTCAAAGATATCAGTAAAAGGAAACGATATTCACCCTTTGTACCAATGGTTGACTCAAAAATCCGATAATGGAGTACTTGATGCACCTGTACAATGGAATTTTCAAAAATTTCTTATCGATGAGGCAGGTAATTTGCGTGGCAGTTTTCCGTCAAAGGTTAATCCTATGTCCACAGAAATAACTGATTGGCTCGATAATAACTAGCGCTTTTTTCTTCCACAGAATAGAATTACTTTTGCATTCTCAAATTTAAAATACTTAAACATGAAGAAATTAATCATTTTCAGCCTTTTGACAGTGTTTTCATCAGGTATTATTTTTGCTCAGGACAAATCAAAAAAAGAAAAGAAAGAAACTGATCAGAAATTAGAATTTAAAACTAAAAAAGACACTGTATCCTATATCCTTGGAGCAGATATTTCTCGCAATATTAAGCAAAACGGTATAGAAGTAAACCCGGAAATCTTTTATAAAGGGCTGAAAGATGCTATGTCAGGGATAGATTCACTGGTCTTCAATAAAGCTCAGGTTGAAAAAATAATGAAAGCCTTTCAGGAGGAATTATCATCTAAACAAGACGCTCAAAAATCTATGAAATCAAAAGAAAATAAAGCAATGGCAATAGCTTATCTCGCACAAAACAAGAAAAACACAGGGATTATTGAATTACCAAGTGGAATGCAGTACAAAATATTAACCCCAGGAGAAGGAAGTTTTCCGCTACCATCTGATACTGTTACCGTTCACTATACAGGCACACTTATTGATGGAACCACTTTCGATTCTTCGCGTGAATCCGGTCAGCCAGTAAGTTTTCCTTTATCAGGTGTAATTCCTGGATGGACAGAAGGTTTACAGCACATTAAACCCGGTGGAAGAATGATGCTTTATATACCTTCTGAACTTGCTTATGGTGATAGAGAAGTTGGACCAATTCCTGCAGGTTCATTATTGATCTTTGATGTTGAGTTGATTTCTATCAAGAAAAAATAATTAAAACCCGAAAATCTCCTTTAACTTTTCATCTAGACTAGGGCCTCTCAGCTTCTTCGATATGATTTTGCCATCCTTGTCAATCAATACTGTTGCGGGGATGGCACTTATTCCATATGTTTTTGCTCCCTCACTTTTCCAGTATTGTAAATCGCTCACATGTGTCCAGGTTAAACCATCTTTCTTGATCGCATCTATCCACTTATCTCTATCCCGATCTAAAGAAACGCTGAATACCTCAAACCCTTGCGCATGGTATTTCTGAAATACTTCAACAACATGAGGGTTTTCCTTTCTGCATGGACCGCACCAGGATGCCCAAAAATCGATTAACACAATCTTACCCCTTAAAGATGATAATGGGACAATTTTCCCATTTGTATCTGTCAAACTAATTTCTGGGGCTATTGCTCCAATTGCTGTTGATCTTTCAGCCTCAACCTTTACATGAAAATCTTTGACAAACAAATTCTTAGGATATTTTTTATTCAATGCCTGATCCATTAAATCATAAACTGGAAATTCTGTTTCCAATTCCAGATTATCAATAAATACTAAGCAGGACAGAGAGCCACTATTAATACTAATAAATTTTCTGATAATATCCTTTTTCACCGCATCTCGCTGCATGAACTGAGCCTGTAAAGCGGGCAGAATAGAATCTATTTTTGGTGATGCCTGATTGGCTTTATAAACTTTTTCTATACTATCCAGCTGAGCATTAATGGTAGAAATTTCACCTAATGTAAAATGCAATAATTTCGTTTCACTACTACCCTTTATTTCAGGTTGAAAAGTCAAGGCAGCAGAATTGGCATTAATCTCAATCTGGTCTCCGGGAGATACTACCAATAACATATTGCTATTGTCACTAATCCAAAGCTTGTATAAATTAGTCTCCAAAATTGGCACATTGATTAAAAAACTGCCGTCTGCAGCTATCTTAGACGATGATACCACATTTGCTTCTTTATTAGGAATTTTCAAAAGAATTTCAGTAACCCCAGGCTGACCTTTTAAAATTCCTTTAACAAACGTCTCCTTCACTTTTGATTGCGCATCAGCCGTTGTGTGAAAGCTAAAAACTAAAAAACAAATGGTCATAAAATTTAATACTCGCATTTTTTAAGCATTTTAAGTATTGAACAATTATAAAGCAACCAGCAAAGGAATATCGGTTAATTTCTCCTATTGATATTAAATTTTGTCTTTTACAATTCCTGATTTTTTACAATCCTGAACATTGACTTAATTGTACTTCAGAAAATGCTCTGAGATAGTATTTCCAGGATAATTTGATATCTTACAAATTATCTGATATACTTAAACTTCTTACCAAGATAATTAGCTGTATTTCCTAACATTTCTTCTATTCTTAAAAGTTGATTGTATTTAGCAACCCTGTCAGATCTGCAGGCACTACCAGTTTTGATTAATCCCGTATTTAATGCCACGGCTAAATCAGCAATTGTATTATCCTCAGTCTCACCAGAGCGATGGCTCATTACAGCAGTATATGAATTCCTATAGGCCATATTAACAGCATTAATAGTCTCTGTTAATGTCCCGATTTGGTTAACTTTTACAAGTATTGAATTTGCAACTCCGAGGTCAATACCTCTTTGTAACCGATTTACGTTTGTTACAAATAAATCATCCCCAACAAGCTGAATTTTATTGCCAAGTTTTTCCGTCATCAGTTTCCAACCAGTCCAATCATCTTCTGCCATACAGTCTTCAATTGAAATAATAGGATACTTTGAAGCCCAATCAGACCAAAAGTCGACCATTTGTCCAGGAGTTAATTTGTCACCAGTTGATTTATGCAAATGATAAACATTCTCTTCTGTAAGAAAATATTCAGAAGATGCAGGATCCAAAGCAATAAAGATATCCTCACCAGGCTTATAATTCGCTTTTTCAATTGCCTCCAGAATAACAGTAATAGCTTCTTCGTTAGATTTCAGATTTGGAGCAAATCCTCCTTCATCACCAACATTTGTAGAATACCCATATTTTTTTAATACACCTTTTAAAGTGTGAAACACTTCTGCACCCATCCGAATAGCTTCAGAAAAACTACTGGCGCCAACTGGCATTATCATAAACTCCTGAAAATCTATACTATTATCAGCATGCGATCCTCCATTAAGGATATTCATCATTGGTATTGGTAATGTATTTGCATTAACACCACCAACATATCTGAAAAGACTTTGGTTTGTTTCCTGAGCTCCAGCATGAGCTACTGCAAGAGATACGCCTAATATTGCATTTGCTCCTAAATTCCCTTTGTTAGGTGTCCCGTCAATTTCTATCATGCGATGGTCTATCTCAGCCTGTTCAGTCACAAAATAGCCACGTAATTCATCTGCAAGCACTTTATTCACGTTCTGAACAGCATTTAAAACACCTTTTCCAAGATAAAGAGATTTATCTCCATCACGCAACTCAACTGCCTCGTGAATGCCAGTTGACGCACCTGATGGAACAGCGGCACGACCCAATACGCCATTTTCGGTAACTACATCAACCTCAATAGTAGGATTGCCCCTTGAATCCAATATCTGACGGGCATGGATGTTCATAATCGTACTCATAATTTCAAATTTTAAATTCGTTTCTTGTAAATATGTTAAACTTAAAAGTTACAATGCGATAATAATGTTAAATCATTAAAATAGATACTTCAAAAGTAAATAAAAAAAAGGACAAAGCAGCCTTGCGCCCTGTCCTTCTACTAAGGTCTGCTTTAAATCTATATCAGGCTTGAACCTCTTCTTCAGGAGTAACTGTCTGATTCGGAACATTCGTAGTTGCATTAGAAACCTTGGTATCATCAGCTTTTTTCTTGCCTCCTGTACCACGTCTGCGCTTGGTAGTCTTTGACTTTGTATCCCTAACTTCTGAAGTATAGGTTTCATTGTAATCAACTAACTCGATAAGGCACATTTCTGCATTATCCCCCAGTCGCATTCCGGTTTTGAAAATTCTGGTGTAACCGCCCGGGCGATTAGCAACCTTTTGTGAAATATCTCTGAAAAGTTCAGTTACAGCCTCTTTGCTTTGAAGATAGCTAAAAACAACCCTCCTGGAGTGTGTTGAATCATCCTTTGATTTGGTAATCAGCGGTTCAACATAGGATCTTAATGCTTTGGCTTTTGCCAAAGTTGTATTTAATCGTTTGTGCAGAATAAGAGAAGTCGCCATATTCGACAACATTGCTTTCCTATGCGAGCTTGTCCTGCTTAAATGATTGAAACTTTTGCGGTGTCTCATCTCTTTATTCCTTATCTAATTTATACTTAGTAACATTCATCCCGAATTCTAAACCCTTGGTCTTTACAAGTTCTTCTAGCTCGGTCAATGATTTCTTTCCAAAATTCCTGAACTTTAGCAAATCGTTCTTATTAAAAGCAACTAAATCTCCCAATGTTTCAACATCTGCAGCTTTTAAGCAATTTAATGCTCTAACCGACAGATCCATATCCACTAACTTAGTTTTCAGTAATTGTCTGACATGCAAAGTATTCTCATCAAATTCCTCTGTAACAGTCTTTTCTTCAACATCAAGTTTAATTTTCTCATCTGAGAATAACATAAAATGATGAATTAGAATCTTTGCTGCCTCTTTTAATGCCTCTTTAGGGTTAATTGAACCATCTGTTAACACATCTAAAACCAATTTCTCATAATCTGTTTTCTGTTCTACTCTGAAGTTCTCAATTGTGAACTTAACATTTTTAATAGGAGTATGAATAGAATCAATAAAAATTGTTCCTATGGGTGCATTAAGTATCTTATTTTCTTCTGCTGGAATATATCCTCTGCCTTTATCTATCGTTATCTCCATCGAAAATTTAATTGATGGATCCATATGACAGATCACAAGCTCTGGATTTAAAACCTGAAATACTGATAAAAATTTATTGATGTCTCCCGCTTTGAATAAATCCTGGTTTCCAATAACAACATGGACTTTTTCACTTGTTTCACTGTCCAGTTGCCTTCTGAAACGAATTTGCTTGATGTTTAAAATTATTTCAGCAATATCTTCAACAACTCCTTTGAGCGATGAAAATTCGTGATCTACACCTTCAATCCGAATCGAAGTAATAGCAAACCCTTCTAGCGATGACAACAAAATCCTTCTTAAGGCATTTCCAATCGTGATACCAAAACCAGGTTCAAGCGGACGGAATTCAAAGACTCCTTTGTTATCGTCCGATTCAAGCATTATTACCTTGTCGGGCTTCTGAAATGTTAAAATTGCCATAATTTGCCTCTTAGTATTGTTGACTGAATGGGTAAAATTACTTGGAGTATAACTCGACGATCAATTGTTCTTTGATGTTCTCAGGAATTTCATCACGTTCAGGAAATTTTGTAAAAACTCCTTTTAATGTTGCCTGATCCCATTCTAACCAAGGGTACTTGGCTGATCTGCCACTTAGTAGTGAATCGGTTATTGATTCCAGTGATTTTGATTTTTCTCTAACGGCTACTACATCACCAGCTTTACATTCAAACGAAGGTACATTAACTACCTTACCATTAACAGTAATATGACAATGAGAAACCAACTGCCTGGCTCCAGCACGTGAAGGCGAAATGCCTAACCTGTAAACTACATTATCCAGCCTGGCTTCAATGAATTGAAGCAAAATTGTTCCTGTAACTCCTGATTTTCTTGCCGCTCTTTCAAATGTCTTTTTGAACTGTCTTTCCAAAATACCATATGTGTATTTTGCTTTCTGCTTTTCCATCAACTGAGTACCATACTCCGAGGTTTTCTTCCTGCGTTTTGATGAACCATGCTGTCCGGGAGGATAACCCTTTTTTTCGTAATACTTATCTGGCCCATAAATAGGCTCCTTGAATTTCCTCGCGATCTTGGTCTTTGGACCGATATATCTTGCCATATCTAATTAATTACGATTTGCTTTTCTATACAAATTCCATCTAATAAAGAAATCAGATTTTTTCCTGATTTTATGATTAGACCCTTCTCCTTTTTGGTGGACGGCATCCATTATGTGGTAATGGAGTAATATCTACAATCTCCAAAACTTCAATACCAGCTGAATGTATCGTACGAATTGCAGATTCTCTTCCAGCTCCCGGTCCTTTAACAAATACTTTAACTTTCCGAAGTCCCAGGTCGTAGGCCACTTTAGAACAATCTCCTGCTGCCACCTGAGCTGCATATGGTGTATTCTTCTTTGAACCCTTGAATCCCATTTTCCCTGCTGACGACCAGGCTATCACTTGTCCAAGCTCATTTGTTAATGAAATAATGAGGTTGTTGAATGATGCCATGATGTATGCACGGCCGAACGGATCAACCTTGACAACCCTTTTCTTCGATGTCTTTGTGGTTTTTGCCATATCTCAATTAATTAATTTTCAACCATTAACCCTTAGTAGGTGCCTTCTTTTTGTTGGTCACAGTTTTCTTCCTCCCCTTACGGGTCCTGGCATTATTCTTCGTACTCTGTCCCCGCGTTGGAAGCCCCACACGATGACGGATGCCACGGTAACAACCAATGTCCATCAGTCGTTTAATATTCATCTGAACTTCAGAACGTAATGCACCCTCGACTTTGAATTGCTCATTAATAATGTTCCTAATTCGGGTCAATTCGTCATCATTCCAATCCTGAACCTTTTTGTAAAGGTCAACATCTGCCTGAATAAGAATATTCTGCGCACTGCTCTTGCCTATCCCAAAAATGTAGGTAAGACCTATTTCACCTTGCTTATTCTTCGGTAAATCAATACCAGCTATACGTGCCATATTGTTTTATAATTGAAGTTTCAATTCGTTTTTAACCCTGTCTTTGTTTGTACTTAGGGTTCTTTTTGTTAATAACAAAAATTTTTCCTTTTCTCCTGACAATCTTGCAGTCAGCTGTTCTTTTTTTTACGGATGCACGAACTTTCATTGTATCTGAAGTTAAACTATTTATACCTGAATGTTATCCTTCCCTTTGTCAGATCATAAGGTGACATTTCTATCTTAACCTTATCACCCGGCAATATTTTTATATAATGCATTCTCATTTTACCAGAAATATGTGCCATTATTACATGACCATTTTCAAGCTCTACTCTAAACATTGCATTACCTAAACTCTCCTTCACAATCCCATCTTGTTCGATGATGAGTTGTTTTGCCATATTTGTTTTATTTGATGTTCAATACCTGCTCTATCTCTTCAAAACTGGAAAGAACTTCAGCTTTATCTTTTCTTATCGCTACTACATGTTCATAATGTGCTGAGGGTAAACTATCTTTTGTCCTTATAGTCCATCCATCTCTTTCCTGCATAACAGCCTTTTTACCAAAATTTATCATCGGTTCGATACAGATTACCATTCCCTCAGTTAACATCATCCCCTCTCCTCTTCGCCCAAAGTTCGGTACTTCAGGTTTTTCATGCAACTTCCTTCCAACACCATGCCCAACTAAATCACGAACAACTGAGTACCCAAATCCTTCAACATATTGCTGTATCTCATACCCAATGTCTCCAACCCTCTTACCCGAAACTGCCAAATTTATTCCTCTTTCCAGTGAAGATTTAGTAATCTCCATTAAATGTTGATATTGCTCTTTTACCTTCCCAACTCCAAATGTATACGCAGAATCACCATAAAAGCCATTCATTAATACACCACAATCAACCGAAACAATATCACCTTCACATAAAACTCTGTTTCCCGGAATCCCATGAACAACTTGTTCATTTATCGATATGCATAGTGTTTTAGGAAATCCATTGTACCCTTTAAAACCTGGTACAGCATGATTACTTCTTATATAACTTTCTGCAATTTCATCCAGTTCACTCGTTTTAACACCAGGTTTTATAAACTTAGCTACCTCGGCGAGCGTTTTTCCAACAAGCAAAGAACTCTCTCTAATTAATTCAATTTCCTCTTCCGTCTTTAACGGTACTATCTTTGTCATCTCCAATAATTAGCCGGTCATGGCCATTGAAGATGACCTTCCTTTAATTCTTCCTGATTTCATAAGTCCATCGTAATGCCTCATTAACAGGTAACTTTCAATCTGCTGTAGAGTATCTAAAACAACACCCACTAAGATTAATAATGAGGTTCCACCATAAAACTGAGCAAATTGAGAATTAACACCAGCAAATCGAATAAATGCAGGCATAATAGCAACTAACGCTAGAAATAATGAACCTGGAAAAGTTATCTTCGACATAATAGAATCAATGAAATCAGAAGTTTTCCTGCCAGGTTTTACCCCAGGAATAAATCCTCCATTCTTCTTCATATCTTCTGCCATTTGATTCGGGTTAACCGTAATCGCAGTATAGAAATATGTAAATGCTATAATCATTACGGCAAAAGTAAAATTATACCAAAAGCCGTTAAAATTTACAAATGCTCCTATAAATCCACTCATTGCATCAGACTTGGCAAATCCTGCCAAAGTTACAGGAAGAAACATAATTGCCTGCGCAAAAATAATTGGCATAACTCCAGCAGCATTCACTTTTAATGGAATGTATTGTCTTACTCCACCATACTGCTTATTCCCTACAATACGTTTCGCATATTGTACAGGTATTTTACGAGTCCCTTGAACAAGTAGAATACACAATAGGATAACCAAAACTAAAACAGCTATTTCAATAATAAAAATCACTAAACCTCCACCACCTTTCTCTTCCATACGGGAAACAAATTCCCCAGCTAGAGCAAAAGGTAATCTCGCCATGATACCAACCATGATTATAAGTGAAATTCCATTTCCTAAACCTTTGTCTGTAATTTTTTCTCCTAACCACATTACAAACATGGATCCCGCTGTAAGCAAAATTACAGACGAAACCCAGAAGAATCTTGTTGGTGGAGAATCTGGCGAAAATGGGTAAAATGCCTCATTTGGTAATTGTGAGACCAAATTTGCAATATATCCAGGGCTCTGAAAAATAAGAATAATCACAGTTAAATAACGTGTAATCTGATTAATTTTTTTCCTTCCACTTTCTCCCTCTTTCTGTAGTTTTTGAAAATACGGGATTGCCATACCCAACAACTGTACTACAATGGAGGCAGAAATATAAGGCATGATTCCAAGTGCAAATATTGAAGCATTTGAGAATGCACCACCTGAAAACATGTTGAGAAGACCAAGAAGCCCCTCCTTTGTTTGCTTATGTAAAGATCCAAGCATTGTAGGATCTACCCCGGGTAAAACAATAAATGATCCGAAGCGGTATATCAATAAAATGCCTAAAGTGTACAGGATCCTTTTCCTGAGTTCCTCGATCTTATAGATGTTCCGTATAGTCTGGATAAGTTTTTTCATTCAGATTAAATTTTTGAAGCGGTACCACCAGCTGATTCAATCGATTTAATGGCTTTTTCTGAGAATCCATGTGCAGTAATCTCAATTTTGGCTGTAAGTTCACCAGTTCCAAGGATTTTAATCCTGTCTTTTGATGAAGCCAGACCGTGTGCCACCATTACCTCCGGGTCAATTACATTGATTCCTAAGGTGTCTACCAAACGTTGCAGGGTAACTAAATTTATACCGTGATATTCTTTCCTGTTTATGTTCTTGAAACCAAATTTCGGAACTCGCCTTACAAGTGGCATCTGTCCACCTTCAAAACCACGCTTTTTGCTATAGCCTGAACGTGACTTGGCTCCTTTATGGCCTTTGGTAGATGTACCACCTCTTCCGGAACCCTGTCCGCGACCAATTCTCTTTGGTTTCTTAATTGAACCCTCTGCAGGTTTAAGATTACTAAGATCCATTTGTTTAATGATTTGCTACTTTATTAATCAATTTCTTCTATGGTAATTAAATGCCTTACCTTTTCAATCATACCAAGCATCTGAGGAATAGCCTCAACTTCAATAACCTGGTGCATCTTCTTGAAACCCAAAGCTTCGAGTGTTCTCTTCTGCCGTAATGGCTTATCGATTCCACTCCTGACTTGCGTAATTTTTATCTTTTTCATTATCAGAAGATTTTTTATTATCAACCATTAAATACTTTATCCAGGCTAATTCCTCTAAGTTGAGACACAGAATATGGATCTTTCAACTGTACAAGGGCATTAATCGTGGCTTTTACAACACTATGCGGGTTTGATGAGCCTTTTGACTTAGCAAGTACATCTCTTACCCCAACGCTTTCCAAAACAGCACGCATTGCGCCTCCTGCTATGACACCAGTTCCAGGTGCAGCTGGTTTAATAAATACCAGAGCCCCACTATACTTTCCAAGCTGGTCGTGTGGAATAGTCCCTTTTAAAATAGGAACTTTGATTAGGTTTTTCTTTGCATCATCTATCCCCTTGGCGATAGCTGCTGTAACTTCTTTTGCCTTTCCTAAACCATATCCTACAACACCGTTCTCATTTCCAACTACTACAATCGCTGAGAAACTGAAAGTACGACCTCCTTTTGTAACTTTCGTAACCCTCTGGATACTCACAAGCCGATCTTTAAACTCGATCTCACTTGACTTTACTCTTTTAATATTTAAGTTGGCCATTTCTCTTAGAATTTAAGTCCTTTTTCTCTAGCTGCTTCTGCAAGTGCTTTTACTCTCCCATGATACAAGTAACCATTACGATCAAAAACTACAGAGTCAATTCCTGCCTCTTTTGCACGCTCTGCGATCATCTCGCCAACAAGCCTTGCTTTAATAGTTTTCGTAACTTTCTGGTCTACTATGGATTTTATCTGGGATGAAGCAGAAGCAACTGTCTTACCACAACTATCATCAACCAATTGAACATAGATCGCCTTATTACTTCTAAATACTGTCATTCTTGGCCTCTCAGGAGTGCCTTCAACGACCTTACGGATCCGCATTTTGATCCTTGACCTCCTGTAATCCCTTGCATTTTTGATTGCCATTGGCTTACAAATATTAATACGTTGATACCAATCTAATTATTTTTCAGCAGATTTACCGGCTTTTTTCCTGATTACCTCATTCTTAAAGCGAATTCCTTTTCCTTTATAAGGCTCTGGTGGTCGAAGTGATCTGATCTTCGCTGCAACCTGGCCTATTAATTGACGATCATATGATTTCAAAATAATCGAAGGAACTTTTCCTTTCTCTGCAGTAGTTTCTATTTTAACTTCCGGAGGTAACTCAAACACAATATTATGTGAATAACCAAGAGCTAGTTCAAGTACCTGACCTGTAGCCGTAGCTTTGTAACCAACACCTATAAGTTCCTGAATTATTGTAAAACCTTCAGATACTCCTTGAATCATATTGGCTATCAATGAACGGTACAAACCATGTTTACTACGATCTCCGTTTTCATCACTTAAACGCCCGACAGTGAGAGTAGAGCCTTCAATATTGATGTTAATGTTAGGATGCACAGCTTGCTTAAGCTCACCTAATCCTCCTTTTACCGTTACTATGTTCTCGTCAGAAATGCTCACCTGAACACCTGCGGGAATCGAAATGGGTAATTTACCTATACGCGACATTGAATTCTCGTTTTAGCTGATGTAACATAAAACTTCACCACCAATATTGAGCTTTTTTGCCTCTTTATCAGTCATTAATCCCTGTGACGTAGAAATGATGGCAACGCCAAGTCCATTTAATACTCTGGGAATTCTATCAGAACCGACATATTTTCTCAATCCGGGCTTGCTGACCCTGGTAAGTTTGCTGATTGCCGGCATCTTAGATACCGGATGATATTTCAATGCTATTTTAATAGCAGCAGGAAATACATCATCCTCAAACTTATAATTTAATATATATCCTTTTTCAAAAAGAATCTTTGTCATTTCCTTCTTGATATTTGAGGATGGAATCTCCACCAGCCTGTGATTTGCCATCACTGCATTCCTGATTCTTGTTAAATAATCGGCTATTGGATCTGTAACCATGGATTATTGTCTTATTATGAATGAATTAATTTTTTACCAGCTGGCTTTTCTAACACCCGGAATCAGTCCTGCGAGAGCCATTTCCCGAAAGTTGATACGTGAAACTCCAAATAAACGCATGTATCCTTTTGGACGCCCGGTGAGTTGACAACGGTTATGCATTCTTACCGGAGAAGCATTTCTTGGTAATTTCTGCAATGCCAGGTAATCACCAGCTTCTTTAAGCTCAGCGCGCTTAGCAGCATATTTATCAACTGTCTTTTTGCGCTTAATCTCTCTTGCTTTAATGGATTCTTTTGCCATGAGCAGTTTTATTTTTTAAATGGTAAGCCAAATTCTTTAAGTAGTGATAAAGCCTCCTGATCATTTGGTGCAGTTGTAACCATTGTTATATCTACACCATTGATTTTTGTTACTTTATCTATATTGATTTCAGGAAAAATAATCTGCTCTGTAATTCCCATAGTATAATTACCTCTTCCATCAAATCCTTTATCATTTAAACCTCTAAAGTCACGAATACGAGGAATAGCAACTGAAACCAACCTGTCAAGAAACTCATACATTCTTTCTCCTCTTAACGTAACTCTAACACCAACAGGCATTCCTTTACGCAATTTAAAATTCGAAATATCTTTTTTTGACTTAGTCTGAACTGCCTTTTGACCAGCAATCATTGTCATTTCCTGTACGCCTGCATCAATGAGTTTCTTATCAGTGATAGCATCACCTACACCCTGGTTAATACAAATTTTAACCAGTCTTGGAACTTGCATCTTGCTTTTATAATTAAACTGACGCTGCATTTCCGGCACGATTTCGCTCGTGTATTTATCCTTTAATCTTGGTGTGTAGCTCATTACTTAATTACCTCCCCTGATTTTTTCGAATAACGGACT
This sequence comes from uncultured Bacteroidales bacterium, assembly GCA_903923925.1. Lineage (GTDB taxonomy): Bacteria > Bacteroidota > Bacteroidia > Bacteroidales > CAIXZF01 > CAIXZF01. The sequence goes on along the minus strand of CAIXZF010000035.1, from coordinate 416,622 downwards.
AATATCTCTTTTTTAGGGTCTAATTTCCGGCCAACTCGCGTTGGCTTACCTGAATTGTCTATAACCATCAGATTTGAAATATGAACAGGAGCTTCTTTCCTCAGGATTCCTCCTTGTGGACTTTTCGTATTAGGTTTGGTATGTTTTGCTACGAGATTTATTCCCTCAACAATCGCTGTCTGTTTGTCAGGATCAACTACCAGCACTTTACCTTGCTCTCCTTTGTTATCCCCGGCGATTACCTTTACGGTATCACCCTTCCTGATGTGCAATTTCTTTGCCATAGGTCAGAATTTGTATGATTACAGCACCTCTGGTGCCAGTGAAACAATCTTCATATATTTCTTATCACGCAGCTCTCTTGCTACAGGCCCAAATATACGGGTTCCTGATAGTTCCTCAGATGCGGTAAGCAATACGCATGCATTGTCATCAAATCGAATATACGATCCGTCTGCACGCCGAACTTCTTTTTTTGTACGAACAACCACTGCCTTAACAACTGCTCCCTTTTTTACATTGCCGGATGGCAGAGCATGTTTTATTGAAACAATGATCTTATCGCCAAGGGATGCGTACCTTTTCCCGGTACCACCCAAGACCCTGATACACAGCGCTTCTTTGGCGCCGCTGTTGTCAGCAACTATTAATCTGCTTTCCTGTTGAATCATGGCTATTTAGCTCTTTCTAAGATTTCGACTAATCTCCAACACTTTGATTTACTCAATGGCCTTGTTTCGCCTATGCGAACAGTATCGCCAATCTTGCAATCATTAATTTCATCATGGGCTGTGAATTTAGATGTCTTCTTCACAAACTTACCATATTTCGGGTGCATAATCTTTCTTTCTACTACTACCACGATCGATTTCTGCATCTTGTTGCTTACAACAACACCGACTTTTTCTTTTCTGAAGTTCCTAGTTTCCATACTATTTCTCTTCTTCTTATTTGGTTATACCGGCATTCGGTTTCGCTGCCAGTTCCCTGCTGTGAAGCTCTGTCATCAGCCTGGCGATAGTCTTTCTATAAACCTTTATCTTATTCGGGTTTTCGAGTGGGCTGACTGCATGATTCAATTTCAGCTTTACAAGCTGTTGTTTCTCCTCTTCAAGCCTTTCTATAAGCTCTGCAGTTGTCATTTCTCTGATCACTTTCGGTTCCATATCCTATTAGTTAGCTTCTTCAAAATAATCTCTTCTGACGATAAATTTCGTCTTCACCGGTAATTTCTGGGCAGCCAGTCGTAACGCTTCTGTTGCAATTGCAAGGGATACTCCCTCAGCCTCAAACAAAATACGTCCAGGTGTAATCGGTGCAACATATCCCTCAACAGCTCCTTTTCCTTTACCCATACGTACTTCAGCTGGTTTCTTGGTTATAGGTTTATCCGGAAATATCCTGATCCAAATCTGACCTTCACGTTTCATATGACGACTCACAGCCTGACGGGCAGCTTCTATCTGCCTCTGAGTGATCCATGCATACTCCATAGTCTTGATCCCGAAAGAACCAAATGCAAGTTCATGTCCGCGTTGGGCATTTCCTTTCATCTTGCCCTTCATCATCTTCCGATACTTGGTTTTCTTTGGCTGTAACATTTATCTAAATATTAAAAGTTTTCGAACTATTTACTCAATTACTTCCTTCTTCCACCTCGTTGTTGTGGACTACGGCCTTTTGTCCTTGGTGCTGCAACCTTTTCCTTGGTCGTATTAATTACCGGAATCAAATCACGCTTACCATAAACTTCACCTTTACAAATCCATACCTTAACTCCAATTCTGCCGTAAGTTGTGTGCGCTTCAGATAAAGCATAATCTATATCAGCCCGTAAGGTATGTAGCGGAGTTCTTCCTTCTTTATACTGCTCACGACGAGCCATTTCCGCACCACTCAAACGACCAGAAATACTGACTTTAATTCCCTCTGCACCAATTCGAATGGCAGATGCAATAGCAGTTTTTATTGCCCGACGATATGAAATACGTCCTTCAATCTGTTTTGCAATTGTACTACCAACTATTATAGCATCAAGTTCAGGTCTTTTAATCTCGGAGATATTGATTTGAATCTCTTTCTTAGTGATTTTCTTCAATTCTTCCTTCAACTTGTCAACCTCCTGACCTCCCTTACCAATTATAATTCCTGGCCTGGCGGTATTGATTGTTACAGTTACTAGTTTTAAAGTCCTCTCTATGATTATCCTTGATATCCCAGCCTTTGCCAAACGAGCATTCAGATATTTCCGAATTTTCTCATCTTCTACAAGCTTGGTATCGAATTTCTTTCCTCCGAACCAGTTGGAATCCCATCCTCTGATGATTCCTAAACGAAGGCCTATTGGATTAGTCTTTTGTCCCATTCAGTTATGATTGTTTGCAGACTGATTATTATTAATTCAAATTAACTATTTCTACTATTCCGCAGTCGTTGTTTCAACAACATCCGTCTGCTTCCTCATATCGAGTATCATGGTTACATGATTTGATCTTTTACGGATCCTGTAAGCTCTACCCTGTGGAGCAGGTCTGATCCTTCGAACCATTCTACCTCCATCTACCGATACTTCTCTGATAAAAAGATGTGCATCTTCCATACGCTCCCCCTCATTCTTAGCCTGCCAGTTGGCAATAGCCGAGAGTAATAATTTGCGCATTCGCTCTGCGGCCTCTTTCTCTGTAAATTTCAGCATACTTAAGGCTTGCTCTACATCACGACCTTTGATCAGATCTGCTACTAATCTCATCTTTCGAGGAGATGTTGGACAGTTGTTCAATTTGGCATAACTAATGCTCTTCTTTGCCTCTTTCAGCAACTCTGCGGAATTATGTTTTCTTGCTCCCATCAGTTTACGATTGCTTTATTTTTTACCATCTTTTTTACTTCCGGAATGACCCCTGAATGTTCTGGTTGGTGCAAATTCCCCTAATTTATGTCCTACCATATTTTCGGTGACATATACCGGAATAAATTTGTTACCGTTATGCACTGCGATTGTTTGTCCCACAAATTCAGGAGCAATCATAGATGCACGTGACCAGGTTTTGATCACAACCTTTTTCTTCGAGGCTACGGAATCGAGAACTTTTTTCTCGAGTTTATAATGGATGTAAGGTCCTTTTTTCAGTGAACGACTCATCTCAACTGATTTTATTCAGATTTATTTCTTTCTGGATTCTATTATATACTTATCAGACTGCTTAACCCTTGAGCGTGTCTTGTATCCCTTAGCTGGCATACCTTTCCTCGACCTTGGATGTCCTCCTGATGCACGTCCTTCTCCTCCTCCCATTGGATGATCCACTGGGTTCATAGCTACTCCCCTCGTTCTTGGCCTGCGACCTAACCAACGGCTGCGACCTGCTTTGCCACTGGATTCTAGGTTCCGATCAGGATTTGAACACATTCCCACGGTAGCTTTACATGTCTGAAGAATCATACGTGTTTCGCCTGATGGTAGTTTGATAATCGCGAACTTACCATCTCTGGTCATTAATTGGGCATAAGAACCTGCACTTCTTGCCATCTTTGCGCCCTGACCTGGTTGAAGCTCGATATTGTGTATAACTGTACCAAACGGAATTTCACTTAAATATAAAGCGTTTCCAACTTCTGGTGCAACCCCTTTTCCGGATGTAATCTCTTGTCCAACTTTTAGCCCATGAGGTGCTATTATATAGCGTTTCTCCCCATCTGCGTAGTTTACAAGCGCAATCCTTGAAGTACGGTTAGGATCATATTCAATGGTTTTAACCACTGCAGGAATCCCATCTTTATCGCGCTTAAAATCAATAATTCTATACTTCTGCTTATGTCCACCACCCAAATAACGCATGGTCATTTTTCCCTCGTTATTCCTACCACCAGATCTTTTCTTTGGTGTTAGCAAGCTCTTTTCCGGCGTGGAAGTGGTGATCTCGTCAAAAGCACTGATGAGCTTAAAGCGCTGACTGGGTGTCGTTGGTTTATATTTCTTTAAAGCCATTTATTTTAAATATTGCTGTAAAAATCAATGGTTTCACCTTGTGCTAATGTTACAACAGCCTTCTTATAGGCAGCTGTTCTACCGGCAACAAAGCCTGTCTTTGTATAACGCGATTTCGCTTTTCCTGGGTAATTCATAGTATTTACCATGATAACTTCAACCCCATAAAGCTCTTTAACTGCCTTTTTAATCTGCAGTTTGTTGGCTTTTCTATGGACCACAAACCCAAACCGGTTAAGCTTTTCGCTTTGCGCAGTCATCTTTTCGGTTATGATCGGTTTCATTATGATACTCATTGCCTGAAATGTTTCTAAGGTTAGTACCTTGTTGTTAAATTGTAACCTTTTCTATTTCTTTAACAGATGCCTCCGTAATCAACATATGACTCGCATTTAAAATGTCATATGTATTCAGGTCAGTTGCATTTAATACTTTTGCCTTCTGGAGATTGTTTGAAGAACGAATAACATTGATATCAACACTATTAATAACTAGTAAAGTCTTCTTATCTTCCAGATTAAAATGCTTCAGCATTTCAATATAACTCTTTGTTTTTGGCGTATCAAAAGTAAAGTCCTCAAGAATAGTAATCTGATTTTCCTTTACTTTATATGTCAAAGCAGATTTTCTTGCAAGCTGCTTTAATTTCTTGTTCAATTTAAAGTGGTAATCTCTTGGTTGTGGTCCAAAAATACGACCTCCACCTTTTACCAATGGGTTTTTTAAACTCCCACCTCTCGCCCCACCGGTACCCTTTTGCTTTTTAAGCTTTCTGGTACTACGTGATACTGCCCACTTTTCTTTGGTCGCATGCGTTCCTTGACGTTGATTAGCAAGATATTGCTTGGCATCTAGATAAATCGCATGATCGTTCGGCTCAATGCTGAAGATTGCATCATCCAGTACTACTGTCCTGGTGGTCTTCTGTCCACTGATATTATATACTTCTAACTCCATCTTTCAAGAATTAAATATGAACCATTTGCACCTGGAACAGCTCCCTTAACTAAAATTAAATTCTTTTCTGCAATCAGTCTGATAATTTGCAAATTGATCACTTTACGTCTAACTCCACCCATACGACCAGCCATACGAATTCCTTTAAAAACTCTGGATGGATAAGATGATGCACCTACTGATCCGGGAGCTCTCAACCTGTTATGTTGTCCGTGAGTTGCTTCACCAACACCTGCAAATCCATGACGTTTTACAACTCCCTGGAATCCTTTTCCTTTGGTAGTTCCAACTACATCAATAAATTCACCTTCAGTGAAAACATCAACAGATACAAGGTCTCCATAACTTTTATTGTGGTCTGCATCAAAACGAGTGAATTCAGCCATTATCTTTTTAGGAGTTGTCCCTGCCTTGTCAAAATGACCTTTTAAGGCTTTTGTTGTATGCTTTTCTTTCTTTTCGTCGAAAGCAAGCTGAACAGCTTCATAACCGTCTACTTCCTTTGTACGGATCTGGGTGACCACGCAAGGTCCGGCCTCGATGACTGTAACAGGTATATTCTTACCTGCTGCATCATAAATGCTTGTCATACCGATCTTCTTTCCAATTATTCCTGACATTGTTCAAAAATTTATTACTGATTTAACCTGCAGCCGTCCGAAAACTCAGTTATACCTTGATCTCTACTTCTACTCCACTGGGTAATTCAAGTTTCATCAATGCATCAATAGTTTTTGATGTAGAGCTGTAAATATCAAGCAACCTTTTGTATGTGCTTAACTGAAACTGCTCCCTCGATTTCTTGTTTACGAAAGTGGAACGGTTGACCGTAAAAATCTTCTTGTCAGTTGGCAGTGGAATAGGTCCGCTAACAACTGCTCCAGTTGCTTTTACAGTCTTGACGATCTTGTCGGCTGATTTATCAACCAGGTTGTAATCGTAAGATTTTAATTTGATTCTGATCCTCTGATTCACCGTTTTACAATTTATGATTAATATTTAACCAGATATCCTTTAATTTTCATAATAACCTCGTCGGCAAGTAATTCAGGTGTTCTTTCGTAATGAGAAAACTCCATACTTGATGTAGCTCTGCCTTGCGACAAACTACGCAATGTAGTCACATATCCAAACATCTCTGATAACGGAACATGCGCCTTTACAACTTGTAAATTCAACCTGGATTCAATGGCATCAACATTCGCTCTCCGTTTATTCAAATCACTGCTGATTTCGCCAACATACTGATCTGGACAAACTACCTCTAAACGCATTATTGGCTCTAATAAAACAGCCTTTGCTTTACGGCAGGCTTCTTTATATGCCAATCTGGCAGCAATTTCGAAAGCTAAAGAATCACTATCAACCGGGTGAGTTGAACCATCTAATAGTTTTACTTTCAGACTATCCATTGCAAAACCAGCAAGAACCCCATTAACCATTGCAGCAGAAAATCCTTTTTCAACTGCTCTGATATATTCAGATGGAATAACTCCACCTTTAGTCTCGTTAATAAATTGAAGACCTTTAACTCCAATATCTGCTGGTGAAACTTCAATAGTTATATCAGCAAATTTTCCTCTTCCACCTGATTGTTTTTTATATACTTCTTTATGTTCTACAGTTGCAGTTACAGCTTCTTTATATGAAACTTGTGGTGTTCCTGTATTACATTCTATATTAAATTCTCTTTTAATTCTATCAACTAATACATCAAGATGTAACTCTCCCATCCCACTAATAAGTGTTTGACCTGTCTCCTCATCCGATCTCACAGTAAATGTGGGATCTTCCTCAGTCAATTTTATTAGTGCATTGGCAAGTTTTTCAACTTCATCCTGTGTTTTAGGTTCAATTGCAATGTTGATAACAGGTTCAGGGAACTGAATTGCTCCAAGGACTATCGGATTCTTCTCTTCACATAAGGTATCCCCAGTTCTGACTTGCTTAAACCCAACTATGGCTCCAATATCACCAGCTTCAAGAAATTCAATAGGTATTTGTTTGTTGGCATGAACCTGAAATAACCTTGAAATCCGCTCTTTTTTATTTACATTGGTATTTAATACCTGTTCACCCTGACGCAGAACTCCTGAATATACACGAACAAAAGCAATACGCCCAACATAAGGGTCGGTCGCAATTTTAAATGCAAAAGCACTTAATTTCTCCTCAGACGCAGTAATTCTAACTTCTTCTTCGCCAGAAAAAGGATTAACTCCCTTAACATCAGCAATATCTGTTGGACAGGGTAAATATTTAACAACTGCATCCAGTAATAACTGAACTCCGATATTCTGATAAGATGCGCCACACAAAACAGGTGTAATTCTCATTTCCAAAGTGGCTTTCCTGATCATTGCATGAATTTCATCAGCAGTAATCGAATCAGCATCAAGAATGAATTTTTCAAAAAGCTCATTGCTTTCTTCAGCAGCACCTTCTATTAATTTACGGCGATATTCTTTTACAGTATCTTTGAGATCTTCAGGAACTTCGATTTCAAAAAAGTCTGCACCAAGAGATTCACTATCCCATTGATACGCTTTATTTGAAACAAGATCAATAATTCCCGTAAATTCCTCTTCAGAACCAATAGGAATTTGAACTGGAATCGGATTTGCACCTAATTTCTCCTTAATATCATTGATTACTGCGAAGAAATCAGCACCTACCCTATCCATTTTATTTACAAAACTAATTCTTGGCACCTTATATTTATCAGCTTGATGCCAAACAGTCTCAGATTGAGGCTCAACACCACCTACTGCACAAAATAAAGCTACTGCGCCATCCAACACCCTCAGACTTCTTTCAACCTCTACTGTGAAGTCTACGTGACCAGGTGTGTCAATGATGTTAATTTTATATTGGTTATCATCGAATTTCCAGAATACAGTAGTCGCAGCAGCTGTAATAGTGATGCCCCTCTCTTGTTCCTGAATCATCCAGTCCATGGTAGCAGTGCCATCATGTACTTCACCAATTTTATAATTGCTTCCGGTGTAATACAAAATCCGCTCAGTAGTCGTGGTTTTACCCGCGTCTATGTGCGCCATAATGCCGATGTTACGTGTATGTAATAGTCGCTCTGACATTGGATTTTGTATCGCTCCTTTATATATTAAAATCTGAAATGAGAGAAGGCTTTATTTGCTTCAGCCATTCTGTGAGTATCTTCTTTTCTCTTAAAAGCTGCACCTTCTTCCTTATAAGCGGCCATAATCTCAGCAGCAAGTTTACCAGCCATTGATTTTTCGTGACGCTTACGAGAGTAGTTGATCAGAGCCTTCATTCCGATTGAGCTTTTACGGCCCGGGCGGATTTCTGTAGGTATCTGGAAGGTTGCCCCACCGATCCTGCGGCTTCTTACCTCTACTGAAGGTGTAACATTATTTAATCCTTTTTTCCAAACCTCAAGGCCATCTTCCTTAGTTTTTTCACTAACTATTTTGATGGCATCATAGAAAATCTGGAAGGCGAGGTATTTTTTTCCATTATACATGAGATTATTGATGAACTTAGTCACCAAAACATCATTGAACGTTGGATCAGGCTGAATAATTCGCTTTTTGGGCCTGGATTTCCTCATGGTATTGTGATTTTACAGGTTACGTTTCTTATTTCTTTCCAGCTGGTTTTGAACCGGCTACCTTTGCTTTGGGCCTCTTTGTTCCATATTTGGAACGGCGTTGGTTACGGCCTTCTACTCCGGAAGTATCAAGTGCACCACGAATGATGTGATATCTTACTCCTGGCAGATCCTTTACCCTTCCACCCCTGATCAATACGATAGAGTGTTCCTGTAAATTGTGACCTTCTCCAGGGATGTAAGCATTTACTTCTTTTCCATTGGTTAACCTCACCCTTGCGACTTTACGCATGGCTGAGTTTGGCTTTTTAGGTGTGGTAGTGTAAACTCTTGTACAAACACCCCTGCGTTGTGGGCAGGAATCAAGAGCCGGAGCCTTGCTCTTATACACTAATTTCTTCCTTCCCTTACGAACTAACTGCTGAATCGTAGGCATATTAAGGCTTTTGGTTTAATTATTCATACCCTTTTCAAAAGGGAGCGCAAAATTACTATTAAAATCCGAATTAACAATACATTAACTGAATTTTTTTAATTTGCATCCCATTATTTGTGGTCATCTCCTTTTTTACAAGGAAACTCCCTTTCAGATGGAGAGGTGAAAACAAAAGAAAAAGATAAACTGAGCCTAGTGAGAGACTCCGAACACAACCTTTCTTCCCCGCAGTCCAACTTCACCAGCTTGTTCGCTGAAACCTATAGTAGTCTCACTTTATCAGGTTTCTTTAGCTTTTTACCATTCAATCTTTCCAAAAGTTACAGGACTAACCTGTTATTTTTGGGACTGCAAAGGTAAATAAACTTTTGTAACAAAATAATATTCCTGTATTTTTTTTGAAAATAATTCACCTTGGATCTGTTTATTCTCATATCACAATTCCAAAATTTCTTGTTCATGGTATTAAAAGATCTCTGAGATGTACTAAAATTAACCATTCAAGACAGTATCTCATATCCAGATTGGCGCATTCCCAAATTATCAAATTTTCAAATTTCCATTATCCCATCCATCTCTTTCATCATTAAGTAGTATTTTTGCCTCCCTTAATTTTACTATGAAAGATTTTCTGAAGGAGTTGAATGATGAACAAAAGGCAGCAGTTGAAACAACTGAAGGCCCCATAATGGTAATAGCCGGGGCTGGTTCCGGTAAAACCAGAGTCCTTACATTTAAGGTTGCTTACCTTATACAGAAAGGAGTGGAACCATTTAATATTCTTGCACTTACATTTACCAATAAAGCTGCCAGTGAAATGAAAGAACGTATTATCCACTTGGTAGATAGTACAGATGCCAGAAATGTCTGGATGGGTACTTTTCACTCTATTTTTGCTAAAATTCTCAGGATAGAAAGTGAAAAGATCGGCTTTCCTTCAAACTTTACAATTTATGATTCTGATGATTCCAAAAGCCTAATTAAAAGTATCCTCAAAGAGCTGAATCTAGATCCTAAAACCTATAATCCTGCTGCTGTACTTCATAGAATCTCCCTGGCTAAAACCAACCTGATGACGCCTCAGGACTATAATGATGATCTGGAACTTGTTGCCTACGACCAAACTGCGAACAAACCTCTCACCGGTCAGATTTACCAGATTTACCAGGCACGTCTGAGACAATCGTCGGCAATGGATTTCGATGACCTGCTCTTTTTTACGAATGTCCTCCTTAGAGATAATCCTGATGCGCTATACAAATACCAGCAAAAATTCAAATATATCCTTGTGGATGAGTACCAGGATACGAATTTCTCCCAATACCTGATTATTAAAAGGCTGGCAGCCAATAACGAAAACATCTGCGTGGTAGGCGACGATGCCCAGAGCATTTATGCTTTTCGTGGTGCCAGTATCCAGAACATCTTTAATTTTCAAAAAGATTATCCTGATTTCAGAATCTTTAAACTTGAACAAAATTACCGCTCTACTCAGAATATTATAAAAGCGGCGAACTCAATTATCCAGAACAATAAAAACCAGATCCGCAAAGATTTATGGACGAATAATGACAGTGGCCCAAAAATCACCGTATTAAAAGCCACCAGCGATTCGGAAGAAGGCATGCTTGTTGCCCATTCCATCTTCGAAAACAAGATGAATAATCAGTTGGAAAACAGCGCTTTTGCAATACTTTACAGAACCAACGCCCAGTCAAGATCCTTTGAAGAGTCTCTGCGTAAGCTTAACATCCCCTATAAAATTTATGGTGGTCTTTCCTTCTATAAAAGAAAGGAAATAAAGGACCTTATTGCATATTTCAGATTAACTATAAACCCAAAGGATCAGGAAGCCCTGCTGAGGGTTATCAATTTTCCAGCAAGAGGAATAGGATCAACAACAACGGATAAATTAATTGTTGCCGCTGGTGAAAAAGAGAAAAGTATTTGGGAACTTCTGCTCAATCTCAGAAACGATTCTTTAGGACTTAATGGCGGAACTATCAATAAAATTATCGAATTTATTACGAAAATCAGATCGTTTCAGGTTCAGCTTCATACACAAAGTGCTTTCGATCTTGCTTACTATATCGCGCACCAATCTGGAATTGTCAAGGATATCAAATCCGACGAAACCCCTGAGGGTATAAGCAAACTTGAGAATGTTGAGGAATTATTAAATGCAATCCGGGATTTCGGAGATACTCCCAGAATGGTTCAGGATACAGGTGAAATAAAAACTGATGATAATTCGGTAAGGACTCTGGAGGAATTCCTGATGGAAGTTTCACTGCTCACAGATCTGGAATCTGATGAAAAAAAGGAGGATACCAACAGGGTTACCATGATGACCATTCACTCTGCCAAAGGGCTTGAATTTCCATTCGTATATATTGTTGGTCTCGAAGAAGATCTCTTCCCCTCCTATTTATCACAAAGTTCCAGAAGTGAAATTGAGGAAGAGAGAAGGCTTTTCTATGTCGCAGTTACCAGAGCAATGAAAAAACTCACACTTGCCTATGCCCAAACCCGTTACCGTTGGGGCAACCTGGTAATGGCAAATCCATCACGTTTTATCGAAGAAATTAAAAGTGAATTTTTGGATCTTCCCGGTAAAATCGTTCACAACCCTTCTCCTTCAGTAAAAAAACTCAAGCCAATTCAACCGAATATTCAGAAAACTGAAAGTAAAATTGACTTTGTTGAGGCTGATATAAATACCGTTCAAACCGGTATGCAGGTTGAACATCAGCAATTTGGCCAGGGAAAAGTTATCTCAGTAGAAGGAAATGGCCCTAACAAAAAAGCAACTGTGTTTTTTCAATCTGTTGGTCAGAAACAACTTTTGCTTCGATTTGCAAAACTCAGGATCATCGAACAGGAATGAATCTTAAAACCTTATGTTTTTTATTAACTTTGCCAAAATATTTGTGCTTGGAAAACACTTTATCCTGTTTTCCTGTTTAACGATTAATACCTAATACCATTATAATGGATTATAACACAACACGAAGTAAGCTCATACTTTCAGAATATGGACGGAATGTTCAGAGTATGGTAGAATATGCGCTTACTGTCGAGGACAGAGACAAACGGAGCAGGCTAGCCAAGGCGATTATAAATGTAATGGGCCAGGTAAATCCAACTGTAAAAGAAAGTGGTGATTACAGACAGAAACTTTGGGATCAGCTTCATATTATTGCCGAATTTAAACTTGATGTCGACAGCCCATATCCCATGCCAAGTCCCGACGTTTTAGCTTTTAACACCGAAAAATTAAGCTACAGAGACAAGAATTTCCGATATGGACATTACGGCAAGAATATTGAAAAAATCATTGAAAAAGCGGCTGTACTTGATGATGGTCCAGAGAAAGAGATGTTTGTAGAGATGATTGCAAATCACCTGAAGAAAACATACCTCACCTGGAATAGAGATTCAGTAAGTGATGATCTTATTTATGAGCATCTTGATTTACTATCTGCTGGAAGACTAAAACTGAGTGATGATGCAAAATTGCATAATACTAACGATATTCTTGCCAGAAATGCGAAGAAGAAAAAGTTTCAGCGTCCAAAGGAAAATAACCTTAATCAGCGCAGAAATACCAATATCAAAAAGAATAAACCCTCCTGACCTTTTGCCATGAGTTCATTTGAAATTATTGGCGGTAAAAAGCTAAAAGGCGAAATTTATCCACAGGGAGCAAAAAATGAAGCATTGCAGATATTATGTGCAGTACTTCTTACTTCAGAAGAAATAGTTATTTCAAATATACCTGATATTCAAGACGTTAATAAACTAATTGAATTACTTGGAGATTTAGGCGTTAAAATCCAGTCCCTCAATACGGGCGAATACTCTTTCCAGGCATCACATATTGATCTTGATTATCTCAAAACTCCTGATTTCAGAAAAAAAGCAGGAAGCCTCAGAGGATCAGTAATGATATTGGGGCCGCTTCTGGCTCGGTTTAAAGTAGCATACATTCCTCAGCCAGGTGGTGATAAAATTGGGAGACGCAGACTTGATACCCACTTTATTGGCCTGCAAAATCTTGGTGCTAAATTTAGTTCCGATCAGGAAGCAGGACTGTATAAAGTTGAAGGTTCCGAATTAACTGGCACTTATATGCTTCTCGATGAAGCATCAGTAACCGGAACAGCAAATATTGTTATGGCTGCCGTAATGGCAAAAGGCAAAACGACCATATTCAATGCAGCTTGTGAACCCTATCTCTCGCAATTGTGTAATATGCTTACACGCATGGGGGCAAAAATTTATGGCATCGGCTCGAACCTGCTCCAGATAGAAGGTGTTGAATCCTTGCAAGGTACAACCCACAAGCTACTTCCAGATATGATTGAAATTGGAAGTTTTATTGGTCTTGCTGCAATGACCCAAAGTGAAATTACTATAAAAAATGTTCAATATCAGCAGTTAGGATTAATTCCGGAAGTATTCAGGAGACTAGGTATTATTATTAATCATGTAAATGATGATTTAGTAATACCAGCTCAGGAATCTTATGAAGTTGAAACATTTATGGATGGGTCTATAATGACCGTTTCAGATGCTCCATGGCCAGGCTTCACACCTGATTTAATAAGTGTTGCTTTAGTTGTTGCAACTCAGGCAAAGGGGAGTGTTCTCATTCATCAGAAGATGTTTGAGAGCAGATTATTTTTTGTAGATAAACTCATCGACATGGGTGCGCAAATTATACTTTGCGACCCTCACAGAGCAACTGTAATAGGACTTAACCGGCAATACCCTTTAAGAGGTATCCGTATGTCCTCACCAGATATCAGAGCAGGAGTTTCCTTGTTAATCGCAGCTTTATCAGCTCAGGGAAAAAGTATTATAGACAATATCGAACAAATTGATAGGGGATATCAGCAAATTGATTCCCGTCTGCGACAAATTGGCGCGGAAATTGTTAGAACAGCGTAAACAAATTTTAAATTCTGTACATATGAAAAAAGGAATCATCATCGTAATGATGTTTTTTATTCCATTCCAGTGGAATAAGCAATTATCCGGAGCATTCGCTCAAACAGGCAATACAAGTTCTCAACCAGCAATCGGCACAAACGTTGGTGATAAAGCACCAGATATCGAAATGGCTGGAACCGATGGAAAAACTATAAAATTGTCTTCTCTTAAAGGAAATGTTGTTTTAATAGATTTTTGGGCATCCTGGTGTGGCCCCTGTCGTAAAGAAAATCCAAATGTTGTTGAAGCCTGGAATAAATTTAAAAAAAGAGGATTTAAAGATGCGAAAGGATTTAAAATTTTCAGCGTATCACTCGATAAAACGAAGGAACCATGGCTGAAGGCAATTGAAACAGACAAACTTGAATGGCCTTATCATGTAAGTGATTTACAAGGCTGGCAGAATCAGGCATCACAGAAATATGGTGTTAATTCTATACCCTCCAATTTCCTAATAGATGCTAACGGGATTATCATTGCAAAGAATTTAAGGGGCATTGACCTTCATTACCAGTTGGAGAAGCTGGCAAAATAATCTCAAAAAAAGGATCCGGACTTCCCGGATCCTTTTTGCTTTAGTAAAAGTGACAAATTGTCGTCATTCCTGATTGGCAAAGTAATTGATTCAGCTTTCTTTCGCAGGACTTATTCTTTAAGTTTATTAAATAATTTATGTTTTTTAGAAAAAAGGACAAAACAACAGGTATGGAAAACGAAATCACATCTGAAGACAAGAATATTGATATTATTTCGGAGAACCCGGAAGTTGCAGAAGATGCAGATTCAATTGAGACTGACAAAAAGTCAAAGAAAATAAAGATAAAAAAAGATTCACGAGAATCTGAGCTTGAGAATAGTTTAACTGAATTGAATGACAAGTACTTAAGACTCTTTGCTGACTTCGATAACTACAGAAAAAGAAGTTTGAAGGAGAAAATTGAAATGAGTAAATATGCATCAGAGGAAGCTATAACTGCACTTTTGCCAGTACTTGACGACTTTGATCGGGCTATGCGGTCAATTACACAAGGTTCTGAAGTAAATGCTATAATTGAAGGTTTTGGACTCATTCAACAAAAATTCAGATCAATTCTGGAACAGAAAGGACTTCAATCAATGGAAACTGTTGGTAAAGAATTTGATACAGATTTTCATGAAGCCATAACAAATATCCCTGCGCCTACAGAAGACCTTAAAGGCAAAATTATTGATGAGGCTGAAAAAGGATATCTTTTAAGCGGAAAAGTGATCAGATATGCAAAAGTTATTGTAGGAAATTAATTTCACAAAAGTGTCAAAACGAGATTATTACGAAATATTAGGCGTTCAAAAGAATGCAGCTGAAGCAGAAATTAAAAAAGCTTACAGACAACTTGCTTTAAAATATCATCCGGATAGAAATGAAGGCGATAAACAAGCTGAAGAGAATTTTAAAGAAGCTGCAGAAGCCTATGAGGTTTTAAGTAACCCGGAAAAGCGAAGTCGTTACGACCAGTTTGGACACGCAGGAATGGGGAATAATTTCAATGGAGGATATGGCGGCGGAATGTCCATGGATGACATTTTTTCACAATTCGGCGACATTTTCGGGAATGCTTTTGGTGGATTTGGAGGCGGAGGCGGAAGAGGCGGAAGAACACGAAGAGTGAATAAAGGCAGTAATCTCAGAGTTAAAGTAAAACTAACTCTTGAAGAAATTTCCACAGGAATAGATAAAAAGATTAAACTTAACAAATATGTAGGCTGCAATTCCTGCAAAGGTTCAGGTGCTAAAAACGGAACCGGCTACAATACCTGTTCGAGTTGTGGTGGAAGCGGTCAGGTTACCAGAGTAACTAACACTTTCCTTGGTCAGATGCAAACTTCTTCACCTTGTCCGGCTTGCGGAGGGGAAGGCCAGGTAATTATTGACAAATGCAATACCTGCTTCGGCGACGGAATTGTAAAGGGAGAAGAAATAGTAAATATCAGCATACCGGCAGGTGTTAGTGAAGGTATTCAACTTTCTATGG
Organism: uncultured Bacteroidales bacterium; assembly: GCA_903923925.1. Lineage (GTDB taxonomy): Bacteria > Bacteroidota > Bacteroidia > Bacteroidales > CAIXZF01 > CAIXZF01. The sequence goes on along the minus strand of CAIXZF010000035.1, from coordinate 400,642 downwards.
GTGGTAAAGGTAATGCTGCTCCCCGTAGCGGTGTACCGGGCGACCTTATTATTCTTATTGAAGAAGCAGAGCATCCATTTATTGAACGTGATGGAACAAATCTGATTTATGAACATTTCATCAGTTTTACAGATGCTGCTATTGGTACCAGTATTGAAGTTCCAACATTAGAAGGCAAAGCCAAGGTAAAAATAAATCCGGGTACACAAAGTGGAAGGGTATTGAGACTGAAAGGAAAAGGCCTTCCAAGCCTGAATAGTTATGGCCGTGGAGATTTACTTGTAACAATTAATGTCTGGACTCCCCAATTACTCAGTAGAGAAGAGAAAATAATGCTTGAAACGCTTGGAAGTTCTGAAAATTTTAAACCAAATCCTAAAAATGAAGACCGCAGCTTTTTTAGAAGAATGAAAGAGTATTTTCAATAGTTGTTTCTGTGTTCCTTTTTTCCATATCTCCTTACATAAATCCTTATGTCTGATAAGTATTTGTTTCAGGCCATTGATGTTTCAAAACGATTTGCTAATCATACAGCTTTAAATAAAGTTAGTATCTCAGTTCCTGATAATAGTATTTACGGCCTATTGGGACCAAATGGGGCTGGAAAAACCACGCTCATCCGGATAATAAACATGATTACAGGACCTGATGAGGGGAAACTGTTGTTTCATGGAGAACCCCTCAGGTCGCAACACATTAGTAATATCGGTTATCTGCCCGAAGAACGGGGCCTCTACAAGAAAATGAAAGTTGGTGAACAGGCAATATATCTGGCCCGGCTTAAAGGTCTCTCAAGATCTGAAGCATTAAGTCAGTTAAAATTCTGGTTCGAGAAGTTTGATATTATTGAATGGTGGCACCGAAAAGTCGAAGAACTCTCAAAAGGAATGCAGCAGAAAGTTCAATTTATTGTAACTATCCTTCACAAACCACAACTTCTTATTTTTGATGAACCTTTCAGCGGTTTTGATCCGATAAATGTAAATATTATCAAGGAAGAAATTTTAAACCTGAAAAGCCAGGGAACAACCTTGATTTTCTCAACACATAACATGGCTTCCGTTGAAGAATTATGCGACCATATAGCACTGATTAACAGATCAGAAAAAGTTCTGGAGGGTAGTGTTAAAGATATCAAAAATAAATTCAGGTCAAATACCTTTGAACTTCTTCTTGCAAACTGCCAGCAAGATATCAAACCCTATCTCTCAACTGGTATTGATTTAATAGCTCAAACCAGAGAAGATGAGTTACTTTCAATAAAAGTTAAACTCCACGATACTATCAGTTCAAATATGCTTTTGCAGACCTTGATGCCTGTGGCCGAAATCCAGTCAATGCATGAAATAACCCCAACAATGAATGATATTTTTATTCAGACTGTAGAAGCTAATGAACTAATTAATGGTTCAAATAGAAACGATTTAGAATAAAATGAGCAAAATAAGCCTGATTATCCATAGAGAATATCTGACAAGGGTCAGAAAACGGTCCTTTATTATAATGACTATTCTTGGACCATTATTAATGGCCGCTTTAATGATAGTCCCTGTTTACGTTGCTCAAATGTCGGGTCAGGATAACAAAATAGCTATTATTGACGAAACTGGTATTTTCTTCAATAAATTTAAGAACAGCGAAAACATTACCTTCGAAAATGTTTACTGCGATCTTGAATCCGCAAAGACACTGTTAAAAGATGGTGGTTTCTACGCTTTATTATACATTCAAAAAACAAATGCAACCCTGCCCTCTTCTGCTGTCTTGTACTCAGGCAAGCAAGTAAATATTATGGCAAAATCCTATATTGAGGATGTTATGAAAAAGGAAATTGAAGGCCTGAAACTGGCAGCTTCCGGCATTGATCAGAAAATTCTTGATTCCGCTAAGTCGAATATCTCTCTGCTGACCATTAAACTCGATAAAGAAGGAAAAGAAGAGAAGAGTTATACAGAAATAAGCATGGTTATAGGAATGTTCTCGGGAATTCTTATTTATTTTTTCATTTTCTTTTTTGGTGCTCAGGTGATGCGCGGTGTTATTGAAGAAAAAACCAGCAGGATAGTTGAGGTCATTGTATCTTCAGTTAAACCGTTCGAACTGATGCTGGGAAAGATAATTGGTGTGGCACTTGTTGGGCTCACACAGTTTTTATTGTGGGTAATTCTTACGTTTGGTATTTTTACAGTTTTCCAAACAGTATACTCTAAAGATTTAAACAAGTTAAAGACACAAAGTATCTACAATTCCAAAGCAATTTCAACTGAACAAATACTAAATGAATCTGGGCAATCGGATGTTACTGAGGTATTTGATGCAATTTCCAGCGTCAATTTTGTTTTAATTATTGCGTCTTTTCTATTTTATTTTTTAGGTGGCTACTTACTTTATGCAGCCCTGTTTGCTGCAGTTGGAGCTGCAGTTGACAGTGAAGCTGACACACAGCAATTTATGCTGCCCCTTACAATCCCACTAATATTTTCCATAATAATGGCCCAATATGTAATTAATAATCCTGATGGCCAGCTTTCATTCTGGTTGTCAATTGTTCCATTAACTTCGCCTATAATAATGATGATTCGGATTCCTTTCGGAGTATCTCCATTAGAACTGTCATTATCAATGATATTGCTTGTTCTTGGCTTTTTAGGCACCACATGGATAGCAGCTAAAATTTATAGAGTTGGAATATTAATGTATGGTAAGAAAGTTGATTACAAAGAACTCAGGAAATGGATTACTTATAAAAGCTAAAAATAATGTCGAATATTCTAATTATAGATGATGAAAAAAGTATCCGGAATATTCTTCGTGAAATTCTTGAATACGAAGGCTTTAAAGTAGAAGAAGCAGAGAACGGCATGCTTGCATTGGAGTTGGTAAAAGAATTTAAATTTGATGTAATTCTTTGTGACATAAAAATGCCAAGAATGGATGGAATAGAAGTTCTTGAGAAAATAACCTCTGTTTGTGACACCCCTGTTGTAATGATTTCAGGGCATGGAACTATTGAAACCGCAGTTGAATCTATCAAGAAAGGTGCTTACGATTTTATCTCCAAACCCCTTGACTTAAACAGAACTCTGATTACTATCCGGAATGCAATGGATAAATCAAGCCTGCTTAAAGAAACCAAAGCCTTAAAACGTAAGATTAGTAAAACTTACGATATGATAGGCGAATCGACGGCATTACTTGAGATAAAAAATCTCATAGAACGCGTGGCACCAACAGACGCCAGAGTTATGATTACCGGTGACAATGGAACCGGAAAAGAACTTGTAGCACGCTGGCTGCACGAAAAAAGCAACAGGGCTTCCGGGCCGTTTATTGAAGTAAATTGTGCTGCTATTCCTTCTGAATTAATAGAAAGTAATCTCTTCGGGCATGAAAAAGGTTCATTTACTTCAGCAATAAAACAGAAAAAAGGCGATTTTGAACTCGCTACAGGAGGAACTTTATTTCTTGATGAAATCGGAGATATGAGTTTATCTGCACAGGCTAAAGTACTCAGGGCTTTGCAGGAAAATAAAATAATGCGGGTCGGCGGCGAAAAAGAAATCCCCGTTAATGTCCGGATCATTGCTGCTACTAACAAAAACATCAGGCAGGAAATTGAAAAGAATACTTTCAGAGAAGATTTGTATCATCGCTTAAGTGTTATTTTAATTCATGTGCCACCTCTTCATGAGCGAAAAGAAGACATCCCTTTACTTATTGAACATTTTATTAATGAGATCTGCACTTTCCAGGGAAAGCCAAAGCTTGAGTTTGAGCCTGAAGCACTCACCGAATTAATGAATATCAGATGGTCAGGGAACATCAGGGAGTTAAGAAATGTGGTAGAACGACTTGCTATTTTATGTGATACCAAGGTTACAACCTCCGATGTTAATAGATTTGCACATCCTTTGAACATGAAAGCCTGATTTTTGCTATCTTTGCAAATAAGAAAACCGGGGCTGACCGGATTTGACAGCAAGAAAGTTGAATGGTAAGCATGCCGAGAATTGAGAAGTTTGCTCGTAAATCCAAATCTCATCGCCATAATAACTGGCAACTCTTTTGAATACGCACAAGCTGCTTAATTTTAGAAATTAAACAGGTGCTGTTTCCCCGGTAACTCGATCCGGCTGTGACCGAAGGAAACATCGCAAATGCCGGGTTAAGTGATGCAGAGTTCCGATGCATTGTCGAAAATCACAGGAAATAGGAATATTCTGGGTCGGCCTTCTGCCAGGAATATTTAGAAAATCAACCGAAGGATAAGCATGTAGAAAGCCCTTGGGCTGCTTGTTTGGACGAGGGTTCGATTCCCTCCAGCTCCACTCCTTTCAATTTAATACTAAAAATGCCGGACTTCCCGGCATTTTTAGTAAATGTTAATTCAATGTTAACCCACCATTATAATTGTAAGAGGCAACTTTTATAATGTATATTTGTCTTAAGTGAAAGATTTTTTTTACGCGAATAACTTAAATTTTGAAAAATTATTTTTCAATCAAATTGGTGTCGTATTTTATTTTTTTCGTATTTTAGCCACTCCCTTCAGAAGGGGTAGGTGTGTTTTGTAATTAAGTGATTGATTATTAGTTATTTAGGAAGTTATAAACATCATATATCATCCGTTTATTTTTTCATTGTTAATAAGAAGCTAAATAAAAACCAAAGTTCAACCTTAAATTAACTTTTAAATCGAGTTCCTATGGAAAGAAAAACAACAAAGTTGAAGTATCTGCTTCTGATTCCTGCTTTTCTTTTTGGGATGAATTTATTCGCCCAGAAAGCCGAGCCCGTTAACAAGGGTCCGGTACAAAAAACAGTTCAGAACGGTGATGCTACCTCTAATTACAGGCCTGCTCATTGGAAGCTGGAAACAGAGGTGTACAATGCATTGGAAGAAACCGCTGCTCCTGCAAAGAATGTAAGCGAAGCTTCTGCAAAGACACCAGTTCTGCAACCTGCTCAATCAACGCAGAACCTGAATGCTGAGGCTGCAGCAAAAATTGAAGCACTAAATGCCAGGGAGGCCTATGTGACGCAAAAAGCGGCGCAATTAGCTAACCACATTACTGCTGCTGATGTGACTCCTTCACAAATTGAAGGAGCGTTCACCCCTAAAGCAACTGATAATACAGATGCAATGTGGGATGTACTTCTGCAATGGAATTCAAATAGTACCACAAATGCTTGTACTGCCATCGAAACTGATGGTAACTACATCTATGTAGGTTACTGGCAGGTTGCGGGCAAATTTGAAAAATATGACCTCAACGGTGTATTTATTTCTGATATTACTATCGCAGGTATGCCTGGCGGCGCCAGGGATATGTGCTACGATGGACAATATTTCTATGTAGGTTGCGGAGCTACTACAATTGCAAAAGTTGATTTTGCAACATCAACTCTAGTTGGTTCTATTGCAGCACCACAAATCGTTCGTCATATTTCTTATGATCCTGACTTAAATTCACTTGCAGGTGGTTTCTGGATTGGTGACTGGACTTCACTCAGAAGTATTACCACAGGTGGTGCTACTCTTGTTGTTCAATCAATAGGCGCTCCTTCCATTTATGGTTCTGCTTATGACCCATATTCTGTACCTGGTTCACCTTGTCTCTGGTTATTCGACCAGTCAAATCCTTACCCTTCATGCAGCCTGCGTCAGTGGGATATTAACACAACATCATTCACTGGTGTTACTCACAATGTACTTCCTGACATGAACCCAGCTCTGCCTGCCGGCTCAATCGCTGGTGGTCTTGGTTCTTCTGCTGCTATGGTTCCAGGTAAGTTCGTATTACTTGGTTGCGTTCAAACAAATATTATTCCTTTCGCATGTTTTGTTTACGAAATGGCTAATACAATTGTTTATACACACGATGTAGGAGTTAAATCTCTTGTATCTCCTGTAACTGGTCCAGCTCTTGGTGCCACAGAAAGCGTAGTTGTAAAAGTTCAGAATTACGGAACTACAGCTGAATCAGGCTTCCCTATTTTCTTCACAGTAAATGGTGGTTCTTCTACTTCAGTTAATTGTCCTGTTACAATTCAGCCAAACACAACTGCTAACGTTACAGTTGGTGTTGCCAACCTCTCAGGCTTTGGTGCATATACAATTTATGCATGTACAGCATTAGCTACAGACCAGAACCCAGCCAATGACTGTAAAACAGTTGTTGTTACACACTCACTGCCTACATTAACAGACACCATTTATCCATTAAATGCTCCTTATGCAACTGGTACAACGAATGGAACTTCATTCACTGAAACCAGTCTCATCAAGTTTGCAAGTATGTCTTATGATGGTTATGCTACTTTTAATATGAATCAGATACCTTCAAACGGTGTTATTCAGAATGCATCTATTCATTGGTATATGAATTATCAGAGTGGCGCTCCTTATTACAGCCTTACTCATCTGACTACTAATCCGATGACAAGTACTGCTGCCGCTGCATATTCCCAGATTACTACCGGTACTGCTTATATTGGAAATATGACCGGTGATTATGCTGTAGGCTGGCATTCAAAAGTTCTTCCAGCAGCAGCTATTACAAGTATGACTTCAACACAAGCTGCCGGATGGTGGGGTGTTGGTTTCTATGAGTATGAAAGTTATGCTGGTTATAATGGTATAGCTGATGGATGGGCTCAAACAAACAGGCCTTACCTTATTGTTACTTATGGTTATATTCCTGTTCCGAATGATATAGGAATTCAAACCTTAGTTGCTCCTGTTAGCGGACCAACTTTAAATAACAATACTATTGTTACAGTTCGTATCCGGAATTATGGCACATCGCCACAATCAAATTTCCCTGTAACTTACCAGGTTGACGGCGGTACTGTTGTTACAGAAACCTGCCTTGCAACAGTAGCTCCAATCGGAACTTATGATTTCACCTTTGCAACACATGCCCAGATGAGTACTTTCGGACAGACTTATTTGATTCATGCTTGTACAGGACTGGTTGGTGATCAGAATTTAGCAAACAATTGCAAAAATTTCTCAGTTACCAAACTGTTGCCTGTTGCAATTGATACGCTCTATCCGTTGAATGTTCCTTACTGGACAGGTACAACTAATGGATCTTCATTCACACAGAACAGTCTTATCAACTTTGAAAGTATGTCCTATCAGGGTTATGCTAAATTCTATGTTGGTGGTATGTTCCCAGGTGGAACGCTGAATTCACTTTCATTCGAATATTATATGAATTTCCAGTCTGGTGCTCCTTACTTCAATGTAAAGCAATTATTACAGAATCCAATGGCTGGAACAGCTGCCCAGGTTCATGCAAATATTTTGGCCAACCCAACTTATTTCTCAACAACCGGTGGTTATACAGTTGGCTGGCATACATTTGACCTTGGTGCTCAGGCAAAAACTGACTTCATCTATTCAATTTACACTCAGGGCCTTGACTGGTTTGCAGTTGGTGTTCATGAATATGAAGCATGTGCTGCTTGCTACCGTGGTTCAATGGACGGTTGGGCTCAGGTTAACAGACCTCACCTGATTGTTAACTACACTTACATGCCACTGGCACATGACGTAGGCGTATTAAGTGTTGACTTCCCTGCTTATATTTTACAGGGTCCATACACTCCTCATTGTACAGTTAAAAACTTTGGTCTTAATGACGAAACTTTTGATGTAGTTGCAACAGGACCTAACGGTTACACTTGTACCAAGACTGTTTCTGTTTATTCCGGTATGACTGCAAACGTAATTTTCGACAATTGTGCTCCTTGGGGTGCAACAGCAGGTTACGGACAACCTTTCACAGTTTGTACTGTTTTGGCTGGTGATATGCACATTCCAAATAACTGTAAAACTAAGGGAGTTAATGTTGACGCAGCTCAGACTCAGGTATATGGTTACAATGCTTACGATCCAAGTGCAACTCCGTTTGCTCAGGGTCCGGTTAAATTCTTACTGGAGCATCCAGAAAGCATTACTCCAATGGCCGCTACCTCATCAACCAGCTTTATTTGTGCTGGTGCTTGGGTTAACGATACTTTAGGACATAATAACTGGTATGCTGCTGAATATTATGCACCTCCAACATACAACCATGGTCACCTTTACAAAATCAATACTACTACTGGTGTAATGACAAGTATGGGTCCTCTTGGTGTAGGTGTTAATGGTATGACATATGATATGACAACCAATACTACTTACGGTCTTGTTAGTAATAGTACCGGAGTAAATGTTTGGGATACCAAATTATATACTATCAATCTAGCTACAGGAGCAGCAACAGAGTATGCTGATCTTGGTGTTGAAATGGGTCTTCCTATCAACCTTGCTTGTAGCCCAGGTGGTTTACTATATACTGTTGACCTTGTAACACAGCGTCTCTATGTAATCGATCCACTTTCATCAATGACAGGTACCCCACAGGTAACTTTCGTAGAAACTCTACCAACAGGTGCATGGAATTATGCTCAGGATGCTGAATTTAATTATTCAACAGGTAAGCTTTTCCTTGCTGCCTATACGTCATCAGGTAATCTTTTCAAATACAGTCCAACCGGCCTCAACATGAGTCTTGTTAATGGATTTGCTCATGGAATTGAAATGTGCGGATTCGCCATTCCTTTTGTAAATGAACCAGTTAGCGTTGACCTCGCTTTGAAGTGGATCAATTATCCAATGAGTGGTAACTTAACTGCACATGAGCCTATTGGTGTAGCTGTAAGAAACCTTGGTGCAACCGCTGTTGACAACTTTGACCTTCATTATAAATTTAATAATGGTGCAGTTGTAACAGAAAACTGGGGATTTTATACTGCTAACTACGCTTTACAACCAGGTGAAGAAATGACCTATGCATTCCAGACCGACCTTGATATGTCAGCTCCTGGTATGTACATCGTACAGGCCTGGATAAGCGGTGTTACCGGTGATCCAAAGCAGCAGAACGACTCTACAGGCAAAAAGATCTACAACACAGCTTGCGGTACAATTACATGCTATCCAAACTATATTCAGGAGCCAGAAGATTGTGCTCTTGACCTGAATGGTGGCTGTAATATGCCAGTTGCTCAGTATGTTGACATGCTAAACGGACAAGCATTCTGTGGATCCACATGGCTTGTTGATACAATGAGAGATACTGACTGGTACAGGTTTACTTTAACATCATCAAAAAGTGTTAAAATTAAAGGTACTGCTGAATTCCTTGCTGACTTCATTCTTGTAAGTCTTCCATGTTCAAGCAGTAACATCCTTACTTTCAAAACTTTCAACAGATGTTCAACTGACAGTATCGAACTTAATATGCAGCCAGGTACTTATGCACTTATCGTAGCTCCAAACTTCGCCGAGTATGATATGACCTGTTTATCACATAACAAGTACACTTTCAGATTAGCACTGAATCCGCCTAAATACTGCCCAGCAGGTGCAACCAATAGCTATGAGTATATTTCCAACGTAACAATTGGAACTATCAACAATACAACTGGTATGGCAGCAGGACAGCATTACAGTAACTATACAAATATCTCTACTACTTTGGCAGTTGGAACAGTTTATCCAATGTCAGTAGTAAACGGATTCCCATATTATGCTGACCTATGCGGTGCATGGATTGACTACAATCAGGATTTCGATTGGGAAGATGTTGGCGAACTTATTGCTTTCAATGGTAACCCGGGTGGTGGACCATACTCAGCAAACGTATCAGTTCCAGCAACTGCACTGCCTGGCCCAACAACAATGAGGGTTAGGATTGTCGACGGTTCAGTAAACACACTTGCACCATGTGGTATCACATCATGGGGTGAAGTAGAAGATTATGGTGTTTACATTTCTGCTCCGATTCCTCCGATTCATGTAACTGCTCCTACTATAACTGAAACATGTCCTGGTACAAAGAGCATTCCAGTTACAGTTACTAACTTTAATAATGTTAACAGCTTCCTTCTTTCATTAAGCTGGACTGCTGGTTTAACATATGCAGGTTATGAATTCGAAAATCCTGCACTAGCCAGTGGACAGATTGTATTTAATGTTGCTGCATCTTCATTACAGGCTAACTGGTTCTCAGTTACACCTACTAATATTCCTGATGGACAGGCATTATTTAACATTATCTACACAACATCTCCAGGTTCACATAGTCTTATCTGGACTGTTGGCGGATCAGAGCCAAGTCAGTTCTCAAACCTCATACTAGGTGTAATGCCAAGTAACTATACAGATGGTTTATTAACTTACGGTACATGTTCAGATGTTTCCGGTTATGTTAAATACGACAATAACGCAAACACAGCAATGAACAATTCTACTGTTTCATTGTCACAGAATGGTACTTTAGCATATACTACTATTACAGATAACCTTGGACATTATTTGTTCAGCACAATCGCTAATGGTACATATTCTATCAACTTTGCAACTCAAAAAGCTCATGGTGGATTGAATGCAAGTGATGCTTTAGCTATCCTTCGTCACTTTGTACAATTACCTCCAATGCTCGCAGGTTTAAGAATTCTTGCAGCTGACGTAAATGGTAACGGTTTACCAAACTCTGCTGATGCTCTTGCAGTATCAAGGAGATTCGTAGGCTCTATTCCAAGTTTCTTGCCTCCATATGTATCAGCTCCTGGTGGACCAGACTGGTATTATGAGCACTTCTCAGTAGTAGTAGACGGAACAGCAAATAAGACTCAAAATTTGAAAGCACTTTGCGCTGGTGATGTTAATGGTAGTTATATCCCACCATCGACACCTGCTCCTTTCAAACAAACTCCTACTGTTAACCTCAGAACTGAAGGCAGTATGCTACTTGACGGAACGGTTGAACTTCCAATCTATGCAGAAAATGCAATGACTGTTGGTGCAATTTCTCTTGTACTCAATTACCCTTCTAACCTAGAAATCACAGGTGTTACTGTAGCTAATACTTCAGAAAACCTTGTTTATTCAGCAAAAGATGGCAACCTGAGACTTGCATGGTTCAGTACAGAAGCTCTTAACCTAAAGGCTGGTGATGTTCTGCTGAAATTAAGTGTTAAAGCAAATTCAATTACTAAGAAAGACATGAGCTTCATTTCAACTGAAGAAAGTGTTCTTAGCAATGAATCAGCAAACGATTACGACAACGTAAGTTTGTTAATGCCTAGACTTGTTTCAAGTGTAAACGCAGACGATTACAGTCTCAGCAATTATCCAAACCCATTCAGCCAGACTACTCAAATCAGTTACACAATGCCTAAATCAGGTTTTGTAACTCTGAAAGTATTCAATGTACTGGGAGAAGAAGTTGTAACTCTTGTTAATACAGATCAAACTGTTGGAACACATTTCGTTAATTTCGATGCTACCAACATTCAACGTGGTGTATACTATTACAAACTCGATGTTAATGGTATTACCAAAACTAAATCTATGGTTATTGGCGAATAACAGCTAATAACTTCTTTAAAAAAGGGCGTCTCAATGAGACGCCCTTTTTTTTTCTTTATTTGCATCTTATGTTTACTTTTACAAAAACAAAACCTTGAAAAAACTTATATCGTTATTACTTATTATCTACCTGCCTTTTTCATCATTTAGTCAGGATACAATTATTTCAAGTCTTCCACAGATTACTATTTGTCCGGGTAATGTGATAATACCAGTATCAGTAGAAAATTTTAACAACATAGCATCCATATCATTAATAATTAAATACGATACAAGCTATTTAAAATACCAATCCTACGAGAACTTAAATCCAGTATTTAATTCAGGTCTATTTTTTATAAATGCCACAAATCAACAAATTATAATCTCCTGGTTTTCCCTCCAGCCAGTTACAATTGGAAATGGAAGTATACTTGATCTAAAGTTCGAATATCTTGGCCACTCCCCAATTCAGCTAAATTGGGATGTTGCCACTGCAGGAAGTTGCGTTTACACAGACCTTGACGGGAATGAATTGCCTTCAAAATTCTTTAATGGGATCATTGAAAATCACATGCAAATTCCAGGCATATTAAACCCTCCGAATTTTGCGATTAACCAACCAACTAACCTCGGATTTAGTTGGACAGGGTCAAATTGTGCACCTCATTATGAACTTCAAATTTCAGAAGATTCCACGTTTCAACAAGTAAGTATTTCACAAAATTCAATATTTGGAACAACAATACAATATAATGGGTTAACTGAAAACACAAATTATTTTAGCCGAATACGCGGATATAATCCTTATGATACAACACTTTGGTCAACTATAGTCAGGTTCAAAACCAAAGGCCCGGATGCCATAAATGAAACAGAAAAGAATGCACCATTGAGCATTCAATACATAAATAATCCGGTTACAGATAACATCAAATTAAATCTTTTTGTTAATAAATATATATCACTGAATATCAGGCTAGTTAATGCAACTGGTAATCAATTCACAATTTGTGAGTGTTTTCGTCCTGTTTTAGGTAAATCAGAACTCTTAATTAATACAAATAACTATAGTGCTGGAAGTTACTACCTGATTTTATATGGTTCAACATCAACAGAACAGTTTCGCATATGTAAAAAGTTTATTATTCAATAGACGATTATTTTAATTATTTGTTAGCATATTAATGACGTTTTCAGCTTTTTTTTTCAAATTTAGGTTGCGAAGTTGTAAAAAATAGTGTAGGTTTGTGCTTGTAAAAGTGTTTTATTCAATTTAAATAAAAGAGATTTAGTCAGAGATTTATTAACTTTTTATTAATAAAGATTAACGCATAAAATTCAAAAATTGTTAGTATTTTGTGGCGATACAAAAAAGAGGGCGAACAAATGAGTAAAATAGTCTCTGTTCTTCTCTTATAAACTATTTTACCTAGATAATCAAACCATAATATAGTTTGAATTGTTATAATAAAATGAGTATAATTTAAAGAAAATATTTTACGACAATAAGAAACATATAATGTTACATTAGGCAGAGGCTATTCTAACATGCAAAAGCAAGTTGGAGTGCTTGTTGCCATTTTATTATGTAAACATTAAAGATATTTAAATAAAAACAAATAATAAAATCATCAAATATTTCAAATTATGGAACCAAACCTTACGCTCATGAAAAAAGTAAATGATGCTTTTTCAGCAACAAGGAATGTGACAAATGCCGTAGTAATAGCATTGCTATTTGCACTGGTCACTTTCTCAGCCAACACTCAGGCTCAGAACATCGTTACCACTTTGGGAACGGTTAGTACCTGTCCTGGTCAGGACGTTCTAGTACCTGTTAACGTACAGAACTTCACTAATGTCGCGTCAGCTTCTTTACAGTTTACTTACGACACTACAGTGATGTCTCCGGTACTAAATGCGCAGAATACTATTACGTATTTAAACCTGAATCCCAATGTAAATGGTATTTTTCTTGCCAATGATGATGCTGGCACAGTTACAATCGGCTTTTTCATTATCAGCGGATCGATAACAATTGGTTCCGGATTACTGGTCAATTTAAAGTTTCATATGCACAATCATTCAGGTTATACAAATCTGGTATGGAACCCAAACCCAAATCTTAACAATTATTCAGATCCCAATTTTACAATATTACCTGCAACCTTTACAGATGGCAACGTACATACAAGTCCTTCTATATCACAACAACCATTGCCTTTAACTTTAGCTCCGGGAGCAACCGGATCAATAACGTTAACCGGAGTAGAAACAATTTCCTATCAATGGCAATTAAGCGTTAACTCAGGAACTTCATATAGTAATTTAAACAATAATGCAACCTATTCAAATGTAACAACCAACACTCTAACGATTAGTAATGCTCTACTTGGTATGAACAATTACAAATACCGTTGCGTTCTTGGTGGTAACTGCCCTATTCCATATAATTTCACCAATTCAAATGCAGTTAATTTAACAGTTTCTGTTCCTTGCCCCACAGCCTACCTGGTTAGCGGGGGTGGCACAGTTTGTACAACTGGCCCTGGAGCTGCTATCAGTTTAGCGAATTCACAATTGGGAGTTTTCTATCAACTTAAAAATGGCACAATAGCTATTGGATCACCAATAACCGGAACCGGATCAGGAATTTCATTCCCAGCTCAGACTGCAGTTGGCACTTATTCAGTGGTTGGCACCAATGATTGCGGATCAACAACGATGACAGGAACTGTTTCTATTGTCAACGTTTCTCCTCCAACAGCAAGTATTTCAGGTACTCCTCAGGTTTGCGCAGGAGTTACAGCACAGCTCAACGTTAATTTAACTGGTTCGAAGCCGCTAAGTCTGGTTTATTCAGATGGGACAAATCAGTTTACAATAAATGGAATTACACAGAATTTTTACCCATTACAGGTTACTCCTATTGTAACAACGACCTACACACTTGTATCTGTCAGCAACGTTTATTGCTCAGGTACAGTTTCAGGTAGTGGAGTAGTTACAGTTAAACCCGCACCACAGATCACAGTTGCCAATAACGGTCCTTTATGCCCGGGTGCAACATTGAATCTTACTGCAAACGGTGGTATTTCTTATCAGTGGGCTGGTCCAAATAGTTTTTTTACAACAAATCAGAATCCAACTATATTAAATGTGTCAGCACTTAATAGTGGGACATATGCAATAACAGTTACTGGTTCAAACAGTTGTACTGCAACCGGTAGTACTGAGGTTGTAATTAATCCTTCCACACCATCTGCTGCCGGCACTATTTCAGGACCAGCAACAGCATGCCAGGGAACAACAGGTTTAGTTTTCTCAGTTGCTCCTATTTCAGGTGCTACCTCTTATATATGGTCACTACCAAGTGGGGTTACACTAACAAGTGGCGGTAATACAAACAGCATAACTGTTTCTGTTACAAACTCTGCTATAACAGGTATTGTATCTGTTCACGGAGAAAACAATTGTGGAGTTGGTGCAGCTTCAAATCATGCACTCACAATCAGCAGTATTCCAATAGCATCCGCATCTGCAATAAACAGCCCGGTTTGTGCTGGCCTGACATTAAATTTGCAGGCAAATGGTGGAAGCATATACAACTGGGCTGGTCCAAACGGATTTGCTTCAACACAACAAAACCCATCTATCATTAATGTAACTACAGCCGCTTCAGGCAGCTATTCAGTTACTGTTTCAAATAGTGGTGGTTGTTCTGCAGTTGCATCATTCTCAGCAACTGTAAACCCAGTACCAACAGCCTCTGCCGGATCAAACAGTCCTATATGTGCAGGCCAGGCATTAAATTTAACTTCTGGTGCAGCTTCAACTTATAGTTGGAGTGGTCCGAATGGATTTACTTCTACAAGCCAAAATCCAACAATTCCAGCTGCTCAGATTAGTGCTACAGGTAATTATTCCTTAACAATAACAAATGGAAGCGGATGTCAGGCAACTACATCAATTTCGGTTACTGTAAGAGCATTACCAATTGCCGGAGCATCTAACACTGGTCCTGTTTGCGCAGGCTCACCATTAGAATTACATGCAACTGGCGGTTCAACGTATTCGTGGTCTGGTCCTATCGGATTTTCAAATGGTACTCAAAATCCAATTATATCCAGTCCGATTGTAGCAAATTCAGGAACATATACTGTAACAGTAACAGGTTCAAATGGATGCAGTGCAACAGCAACAACAGCTGTTACAATTAATGCAAGGCCAACTGCTAATGCAGGTACTGATCAAAATACAATAATTGGCAATTCAGTTACATTAAATGGTTCAGCAAGTGGAGGAAGCGGTGTATATTCATATTCATGGAGTCCTGCTGCATCATTAGTTAATGCTAATGTTCAGAATCCAACAACTATTGCTTTACCATTCACAACAACTTTCAGCTTGGTAGTAACCGATCTTAGTTCAGCTTGTCAAAGTGCAGCAGATCAGGTTGTTGTTAATGTATCGTCAACACCATTGACAGTAAATGCGAGTGTTCTTCCATCAAATATTATTTGTCAGGGTTCACAAGTTCAATTAACTGCCAATGCTCAAGGTGGTTCAGGAAATTACACATATGTATGGGGTTCAACACCAGGCGGTTTTACTTCAGGTATCTTCAACCCAACTGCAACACCTTCAGTAACAACAGTTTATTCTGTAACAGTTAGTGATGGAATAAGCAGTACTTCGGGAAGTGTTACTGTTACCGTTAATCCCCTTCCAAGCGTTTACGGAGTTGGTGGAGGTGGTGGATATTGCCAGGGAACAGCTGGAGTAAATGTTACTTTAAGCGGATCACAGTTTGATTATCAATATTCCTTATTCCTTAATGGTATTTATCAAAGTCAAAAATCAGGTACAGGTTTGCCTTTATCATTTGGGCCACTTACAGAACCTGGAAGTTATACAATTTCAGCATTAAGTCCTGCCAGTTGCCAATCAGCAATGACAGGTACCGCTCAGATTTCTGTTAACCAAAATCCGATTGTAAATGCTGGTGTTGATCAAACGATTAATGTTGGCAGTGTTACAACCCTTTCGGGATTAGTATTAGGAACAGGTTCATTTGTTTATTCATGGACTCCTGCCGCTCTCGTAGTAAATCCAAGTAATGCAACAACATTAACACATTCATTAACAAGTACTACAGTCTTTACCTTAAATGTAACTAACCAAGCAACAGCTTGTTCTGGTTCAGATCAGCTTACTGTTAATGTAACCAATGTGCCATTAGCTGTTCAGGCTAGCGGGAATCCTCTAACAATTTGCCAGGGTGCTCAGGTTACCTTGTCAGCTTCTGCAACAGGTGGAACCGGAGTTTATACATTTACCTGGAATACAATTGACGGTTTCAGCGCAAGCGGGCCGGTTGTTACAGATAATCCAACTTCAAGCAAAACCTATACAGTTGTTGTATCTGACGGTTTAACAAATGCTTCAACAACTGTTAACATTACAGTGAATCCTCTTCCAATTGTATTTAATGTAATTGGTGGTGGAAATTCATGTGCCGGTAACGGAGTAGCGGTAAGCCTCGATGGGTCACAATCAGGTGTTCATTATCAGCTTTTCCTTAATGGTAACCCATTGAGTAATATTATTAATGGCAATGGTTCTTCAATAAGCTTTGGAACTCAAGCTCTTGCAGGTACTTATACTGCTGTTGCAACCAATAATACAACTTTATGTACTTCTACAATGGACTTTGAGGCATTTGTTCAGGTTTTCAACAACCCTACAGCACATGCAGGTCCTGATCAGAATATTCAATATAATACTTCAACAACTTTATCAGGATCCGCAACAGGAAAATCTGGCGACAGCTACACTTACCATTGGGAACCTGCTTCAAAACTTGTAAATCCTAATATTCAGAATCCAACAACTACTGCTCTTTTAGCATCAACTACTTTTACTTTGGTTGTAACTAATACAACAAGTGGCTGTGTTAGTCAATCAGATGCTGTAGTAGTTAATGTATCAACAGCACTTATAACTGTAAATGCAACCGCAACTCCTCAGGTAATCTGTGCAGGTGCAAGCATTCAACTTAATGCAACAGTGTCAGGAGGAACAGGTTCGTATACTTATAGCTGGACTGCTTCTAACGGTTATACAAGTTCAATCCTTAATCCAATTGTTAATCCAAGTTCATCGTTAACTTATCATTTAGTAGTTTCAGATGGCATTACATCTTCAAGTTCTGATGTTGCCGTAACGGTAAACCCATTACCAACAGCATTTGCTGTTTCAGGTGGAGGTACAGGCTGCTCAGGATCATCACAATTTATGGTTAATCTTTCAGGCAGTGAAGTTGGTGTAAGTTATGCCATGTATATTAATGGTACTTATTTTGGATTTGTTGGAGATGGTACTGGAAGTGCAATTTCTTTCGGACCTTATTCAACATCAGGAGAATACACAATAATCGGACATTCTAACGGTTGTCAGAATTGGATGAGTGGAAATGCTCATATTGAAATTATTACAACTCCAGTTATTATTGTTAACCCTTCAGATATTAATGTAAATGAAGGCGGAAGCGGTAGTTTCCAGGTAATATCAACTTCAGATTGTACATATCAATGGCTGGTTAGTTCGAATGATGGAATTAGCTGGAGTGATATTACAGATGGTGGCTTCTATTCAGGATCAACCACAAGCGTGCTTGATGTAACAGGAGCTATTCTTGAAATGAACGGTTATTTATACCATTGCATACTTTCAAATTCCGGATGCTCAGTATCAACAACTGATGCTCAGTTAAATGTAAGTGTTGCCGGACAGGATATTATTACGAGTATTGATAATTCAGGCTTCTGTGCCGGACCAATTTCTGTTCCTGTAAATGTTCAGAATTTGTTTAATGTAGCTTCTATTTCTCTTACCTTACAGTATAATTCTTCTGTTCTTCAGTACACAGGATTCAGCAATGTAAACCCTGGACTAAATGATCAATTTTTACTTACAATAAATGCTACATCTTCATTAATTCAGATTTCTCATTTCTCATTAACACCTTCCAACATTGGAAATGGAGTTTTACTTGATCTTAATTTCAACTACCTGGGTGGTACCAGCAATTTAAACTGGGATCTTTCTGTAGCTGAAAATTGTCAGTATACTGATATTGATGCACTTACTATAGCAGCTTCATTTATTAATGGCGGTGTTCATACCAACGGAGCTATTGCCCCTGTGGTTAGTTTAAATCCATTGAATTCAACTGTACTTTCAGGTAATCCTGCATCATTTACAATTAGTGCTTCAGGTGCAAGTTCATACCAATGGCAAGTAAGTTCAAACGGAACATTATGGACTAATCTTTCAAATGGATTAACTTATAATGGTGTGACAACTTCTACCTTAAATATTCCTTCAACTACTGTTGGGATGAATGGCATGAAATATCATTGTGTTGTTTCAGAACCAGTTTGCGGATTAAGTGCAACTTCAAATTTTGCAACACTCACAATTACTGTTATTACTAACGACATCATAACAACAATCGGTTCAACTCAGGCATGTGCAGGTAACGCTATTTCTGTTCCATTTGCCGGACAGAATCTTGAAAATGTTGCAGCGATTTCATTGACTCTTTTATATGACCCATCAGTTCTTGAATATACAGGATACCAGAATGTAAATCCAATTTTCAATGCTTCTGATATTAATATTTTCAGCATTCCGGGTAACTGGAGGTTCTCATGGTTTAGCCTTACTCCTATCAATATGGCTTCAGGTAATTTTGCAGATATTTCATTCAATTACTTAGGGGGCAGCAGTAATCTTACCTGGGATGTAACTACACCAGGAGCATGCGAATATAACGACTATGATGGCAATCCACTATCAGCTGTTTTCAGCAACGGAGCAATAACGCCATCAGGGGCAATGCCACAAATTAATTCACAACCACTAAGTATTGTAGTTGCCGATGGACAAAATGGAACTTTTGCAATTTCAGCTGCCAATGCTGGCACCTATCAATGGCAGTTTAGTGCAGATGGTGGAAACTGGTCAAATCTAAACAATGGTGGAGTTTATAGTGGTACATCAACTGCTGTGTTGACTCTAACAGGTGTAAATTATGGAATTAATGGATACTTCTACCGTTGTGTAGTAACTTCTGGCTCTTGCACAGCTGTTTCAGATGCAGCAACTTTAACTGTTACTCCTTTTGTAACAGATATCGTAACATCAATCGGTAATTCTACCGCTTGTTCAGGAGATCAGATTGTTGTTCCAGTTAACGGACAATATCTCCAAAATGTAGCTGCAATTTCACTTACACTGAATTATAATCCTGCTGTACTTACTTATGAAAATTATCAGAACCTAAACTCAGCATTTAGTCCATCAGAAATAAACATTAACTCAACTCCAGGACAATGGTTCTTCTCATGGTTTAGTTTAACACCAATTAATCTAAATTCAGCTGACATTATTGACCTGGTATTTACCTATAATGGTGGCACGACAAATCTCACCTGGGATTTAACAACACCTGGTTTCTGTGAATATGATGATTTTGATGGGAATAGCCTTCCTGCAATCTATAATAATGGTATTGCAACTTCAAATGGATTACTCGCTGAGATTACAGGTCAACCAGTAAATTTAACTGTTAATGACGGTGATAATGCCAACTTTAGTCTAATTGCTAATAATGCAAGTGCATACCAATGGCAAATTTCAACTAATGGTGGCGGAAGCTGGAACAATATCTCAAATGGAGGAATGTACTCAGGTGCAACTTCTTCTAATCTGGTTTTGACCGCTGTTAATTTCACCCTGAATTCATACAAATATCGTTGTTTAGTAACAGGTGATGTTTGCGTTGTTACTTCAAATGCTGCAACGTTAAGTGTATATAGTGCAGGAAGCGTTATTTTAACAACTGCTGCAAATGCTACAGAATGTCCTGGAAATACTGTTGTAGTTCCAGTTAACGGCCAATATCTCTATAATGTAGCTGCAATTTCACTTACCCTGAACTATAACCCTGGTGTACTATCTTATGAAGGTTACCAGAACCTGAATTCAGCATTCAATCCTTCAGAAATAAATATTAATGCAATTCCTGGACAGTGGTTCTTCTCATGGTTTAGTTTAACTCCGGTTAATTTAAATTCGGCTGATATTATTGACCTGGTATTTACCTATAATGGTGGTACATCAAATCTAACATGGGATGTAACTACACCTGGTTTCTGCGAATACAATGACTTTGATGGTAATAGTCTTGCTTCTGCGTATAATAACGGAACTGTGACATCATCAGGTGCAGTGGCTGAAATTACAGCTCAACCAGTTAATCAAGCAGTTAATGATGGAAGTAATGCAAACTTTAGTATTACTGCTAATAATGCAAGTACGTATCAATGGCAAATTTCCACTAATGGTGGTGTTAGCTGGACAAATATTATAGATGGAGGTATGTACTCAGGTGCAACTACTTCTAATCTTGTTTTGACCGCTGTTAACTACACATTAAATACTAATCAATATCGTTGTTTAGTAACAGGTGATGTATGCGTTGAAATTTCAAATTCTGCTTTACTAACTGTCTATACTGCTGGCAGTGTTGTTCTGACTACAGCTTCAAATGTTACTGAATGTGCAGGAAATACTGTTGTAATTCCAGTAAATGGACAATATCTTTATGATGTAGCTGCAATTTCGCTAACATTATTGTATGATCCTGCAGTTCTTACCTATAATAATATCTTGAATCTAAACTCTGCTTTCAACATGGCAGAGGTTAATATTTTTAGCTTACCTGGAGATTTAAGGTTCTCCTGGTTCAGTTTAACTCCAGTAAATCTTTTCAATGAGAATCTTTTTGATATTGATTTCACTTTTAATGGTGGTTATACTAACCTAACATGGGACGTTGCAACTTCAGGCAACTGCGAATACACTGATTACAATGGAAACTCACTTTTAGCAAATTACACTAATGGTTCGGTAAGTTCGGCTGGTATTTCGCCTACATTCAATTCTCAACCATCAAGCGTTGCTGTAAATCATCATGATAATGCAACATTCGATGTTGTAGTTTCAGGTGCGGTTTCTTACCAATGGCAAGTTAGCATGAATGGTGGTCTGAATTGGACTGATCTTTCTGAAAACTCAGTATATAGTGGTGTTACTTCAGATGAGCTGTTGATTACAAATGCTATTTACTTATATAATGGCAACCAATATCGTTGCGTAGTTGCCGGAGAATATTGTACACTAAATTCATCAGCGGCTACTTTAACAGTAATTGCTCCTGAACAATTTACAATTATCACAACCGCTGGTTCTGAAAATTCTTGTCCGGGAAGTGACATTGTTATACCGATAAATGTAACAGACTTTTATAATGTAGCTTCAATTTCACTATCCTTAGATTATGATGCAAGTGTTCTTGATTATACAGGTTATTCCAATCTAAATCCTGGATTAGCTGATGGATTAGTAAGTCCAACTGTTGGACAGTTCTTATTCTCATGGTATTCCTTAACACCATTAAGTCTTGGCGATGGTAAAATTGTTGATCTTATGTTCCATTACAATGGAGGTATTAGTGATTTAACATGGGATATTGTAACTCCGGGATACTGTGAATATACAGATTTTGATGCAAACACAATGTCTGCAAGTTTTGTAAATGGTACGGTAAGTTCATCAGCTGTTCAAGCTGTTCTTAATTCAAACCCACTAGACGTAACTGCTTATGCAAGTGAAAGTGCTACATTTAGCGTTGATGCAACAAATGTTACATCATATCAATGGCAGGTTAGCAATGACGGTGGAAGCAGCTGGAGTAATGTAATAGATGGTGCAACTTATAATGGAGCATCTACTTCTGCATTAACTATACCATACTTAGTCTACGAACTAAATAATAACCTTTATCATTGTGTTGTAAGTGGAACATGTGGACTAAATTCAACATCAACTGCAGCATCACTCACAGTAATAATTCAACCAACAATTATCATTACCGCCGGAACAGTTGTTAATTGTGCAAATAGCATAACAATACCTGTTACTGCAGAAAATTTTGATAATGTTGCGGCAATGTCACTTACCCTTAATTATGACAATAGCGTATTAAACTATGAAGGTTACGAAAATCTTAATGCTGGTTTTGCTTCAGGGTTTATTTCAATAAATTCTATTGGAGGTCAGATTAAAGCTGGCATGTTTACTATTGCTCCTATTTCTATTGGTAATGGTTTACTCTTTGATTTAAACTTCTCCTCAACAGGAGGAAGCAGTGCGCTTACCTGGGATGTCACAGTTCCTGGAAATTGCATGATTCAAAATATCAACTTATTTGTTCTAACAACAACATTTGTAGATGGAACTGCAACAGTAAATCCTCTACCAATTGTAACTTTAGGTCAAACAATTTCAACTTGTATTGATTCAGAACCATTTGCTCTAAATGGTTTACCAGAAGGCGGTGCTTACTCAGGTGTTGGTGTTGAAGGAAATATGTTTTATCCTTCATCCAATGGAGCAGGTACTTTCGTTGTAACCTATACTTTTACAGATGGAAATGGTTGTACAAACAGTGCTTCACAGGAAATTACAGTTAATCCATTACCAGAGGTAAGTTTTGGTATGGTTAATTCAATTTGTTTGAATGCTGAAACAATTAATCTTTCTGGTACACCTGAAGGTGGTTTATTCTCTGGTAATGGAGTTGAAAATAATACTTTCAATGCCTCCAATGCAGGTACTGGAATTCATACGATTACATATTTCTACACAGATGGAAATGGTTGTTCCAACACAGCTACTCAGGAAATCAATGTTCTCCCTGTTCCTTCAATTTTAAGCAATCCAGTTAGTTTAAGTGTTGATGAAGGTGGAAATGCCACATTCTCAGTTATTGCTGAAAACGCAGGATTATATCAATGGCAAGTTTCATCTGACGGAGGTGCAAACTGGGCAGATGTTGCAAACAATGCTGTTTATTCAGGAGTATCAACAACTGAACTCGTTATCTCAGGAGCTTCTTATGATATGAATGGAAACCAATATCATTGTACTGCAAGTGGTGATTGCTCACCATCAGTAACTTCAGAAGCGGCTGTTCTAACAGTTTATCCTGTTCTTACTATTACGGCAGGGTCAGTAACACAATGTGCAGGCAACTTTGTAATTCCTGTAACAGCTGAACATTTCTATTCAATAGCTTCAATGTCGCTGACGTTAAATTATGACAATACTGTTCTAACTTACACAGGATACCAAAATGTAAATCCGGTTTTAAACACTGGTGTTATTGTTATTTCAGAACTTGACGGACAAGTAAAAGCAGGAGCATTCAGTATTACTCCGCTAAATTTAGGAGATGGTCTTTTAGTTGAATATCTATTCTCTTCAACAGGAGGTAGTACTTCATTAACATGGGATTTAACAACTCCTGGTAATTGCGAATTTGCCAATTTTGATGAACATCTTTTAACAGTACATTATAATAATGGAAGCGTTGTAGTAAATGCTCTTCCAACTGTTACACTTGATCCATCAACTGCTGCATGTATTGATGCTTCGCCTGTTATCCTTAATGGCATGCCTGAAGGTGGTTCATATTCAGGAACAGGTTTAGAAGGTAATTTATTCTTCCCAGCAATTGCTGGTGTTGGTGTACATACAATTAGCTACACTTACACTGATAATAATGGTTGTGTAAATTCAACAACTCAGGAAATTACTGTTAATGCATTACCAGAAATCAACTTTGGTCCAATTGCTGCTGTTTGCTTCAATTCAAATGCAGTTGAACTAAGCGCAACTCCTGAAGGAGGAATCTTCACAGGAACAGCAGTTGAAGGCAACCTTTTTGATCCAGCTGTTGCAGGTGCAGGAACTTACACCATCTCTTACACGTATACAGATGGTAACGGATGCACCAATAGTGCATCCCAGGAAATAACAGTTAATACTTTACCAGTAGTTACTTTAAACGAACTTGGAAGTATCTGTATCAACGCTAATCCAATTGCATTAACTGGTTTACCAGAGGGTGGTAGTTACTCAGGTATTGGTGTTGAAGGAAATATGTTCTATCCAGCAGTTGCCGGAGCCGGAACCTACTCTATAACCTATACTTATACCAACGAGAATGGTTGTACAGCTAGTTCTTCACAAGCAGTAACCGTAAATGCATTGCCAGAAGTAACTCTAGGTCAGCTTGGTGCAGTTTGTATCAGTGCTTTCCCTATTGTACTTAATGGAACTCCAACAGGCGGTGTATATTCAGGTACAGGCGTTGACGGGGATATTTTCTACCCATCAGTTGCCGGTGCTGGTGCATTTAGCATTACTTACACATATTCAGATGTTAATGGATGTACTAACAGTTCTATACAGGAAATTACTGTTAATGCTTTACCAGAAGTTGTATTCAATGCTTTATCTCCAATCTGCCTGAACGCAGAACCATTGTTACTAAATGCAACACCTGCTGGTGGAGTATATTCTGGTACTGGTATTGTTGAGAATATGTTCAATCCATCAGTATCGGGATTAGGAACATTCACATTGACATATACATATACGGATGGAAATGGCTGTATTAACTCTGCTTCACAGGATATAACAGTTAATGAGGTTTCTCAATTAGTTGCTATTGGCTCCTCAGTAATATGCGCAGGTGAAACCGCTGATATTACTGTAGAATTTATTGGTGGAGTTGCCCCTTGGACATTTGTATACAATGGCAATACTATTACAACTTCAGCAAACCCATATATTTTCAGTGTTAGTCCAACTATCTCAACAATATATGATTTCACTTCTGTTTCAGATGCGAACATGTGTACAAGTAATATTCAAACAAGTGTCAATATTACTGTTTTACCAATCACTTCAATTCTTTCGTCACCATCCAGTGTTACTGTGGATGAAACAGGAAATACTTCATTTTCAGTTGAAGCACAAAATGCCACAGGATACCAATGGCAGGTATCAACAAATGGTGGAAATGACTGGGCTGATATCTCTGAAATCGGCATCTACAGTGGTACTAATACAGCGACCTTAACCCTGGCAGGTGTAACACTTGCAATGAATGGTTATGAATATCAGTGTATTGTATCCGGAACATGCCCTACAACTACTATTTCAGGATCTGCAACACTAACTGTTAACCCAATTATTAAAACAATTGCAGGCAATGCAGTTTCTTGTGCAGGTAATGTAGTAATACCAATCACAGTTGAACACATGTATGGTGTTGCTTCAATGTCATTATCTTTAAATTATGACAATTCTGTTCTGAATTATGTTGGTTATCAAAATGTTAATTCAGAATTACTAAATGGTTTCTATCAGATTGATGCATATAACAGTCAGATAAAAGCCGGTTTCTTCAGTGTAATTCCTGCAAATATTGGCGATGGTCTTCTATTTGATATTGTTTTCAGCTCAACAGGTGGATTCAGCAATTTAACATGGGATTTAGTTGAAGTTGGAAATTGTGAATATCAAAACCTTGATGGAAATAATATTACATCGGTTTACATCAATGGTGATGTTCTTATACATGCTTTACCTGTTGTAACTCTTGCTCCTGTAGCACCTTTATGTATAAATAGTAGTTCGATTGTTCTGAATGGCTTGCCATCAGGTGGAGTTTATTCTGGTACAAGCATTGATGGAGATGTTTTCTATCCAACAATTGCTGGTGCTGGCGTATTTGCAATTACCTATACTTACACAGATAATTATGGTTGCGTAAATTCAACTATCCAGGAAATCACTGTGAATGCATTACCAGAAATCAATTTTGGTGCTATTGCAGCTGTTTGTTTTAACTCAAATTCAGTTGAATTAAATGCAACTCCTCAGGGAGGAATCTTCACAGGAACTGCTGTTGAGGGCAATATGTTTGACCCAGCAACTGCAGGTCCAGGAACTTATACCATTACATACACTTATACAGATGGAAATAGCTGCACCAATAGTACAACACAGGAGATAACAGTTAATGCTTTACCAGTGGTTACATTAAGTGAACCCGGAAGTATGTGCATTAGTGCTAATCCTATTGCATTAACTGGTTTACCTGAAGGTGGCAGTTATTCAGGTGTTGGTGTAGCAGGAAATATGTTCTATCCTTCTGTTGCCGGAGCCGGAACCTTTACTATAACATATACCTATACAGATGAGAATGCTTGTACAGTTAGTACTTCACAGCCTGTAACAGTAAATGATTTACCTGTAGTGTCCCTTGATCAGTTAGGAGCTGTTTGTAACAATGCTTCTCCAGTTGCACTTAATGGAACTCCAGCAGGTGGTGTTTATTCAGGTACAAGTGTTGAGGGCAATGTTTTTTATCCAACAATTGCCGGAACAGGTGTATTTGCAATTACCTATACATACACAGATGGTAATGGTTGCATAAATTCAACTATGCAGGAAATCATTGTGAATGCATTACCAGAAATCAATTTTGGTGCTATTGCAGCTGTTTGTTTTAACTCAAATTCAGTTGAATTAAATGCAGCTCCTCAGGGAGGAATCTTCACAGGAACTGCTGTTGAGGGCAACATGTTTAATCCAGCAGTTGCAGGTCCAGGAACTTATACCATTACATACACTTATACAGATGGAAACGGATGTACCAACAGTGCATCACAGGAAATAACAGTTAATGCTTTACCAGTAGTTACACTAAGTGAACCTGGAAATATCTGTGTTAGTGCAAATGCACTTACTTTATATGGTTCTCCAGTGGGTGGCAGCTATTCAGGTGTTGGAGTGGAAGGAAATATGTTCTATCCTGCTGTTGCCGGACCTGGAACATACACAATAAGCTATACTTATACCAACGAGAATGGTTGTACATCCAGTACTTCACAACCCGTAACTGTAAACGCATTACCAGTAGTTACTCTTGGAGAATTAGGTGCGGTTTGTAACAACGCTTCGCCAATTTCACTTTATGGAACTCCAGCAGGGGGTGTTTATTCAGGTTCAGGTGTTATAGGAAACGTCTTCAATCCTGAACTTACTGAAGTTGGAGTACATACTATTACCTATACTTTCACAGATGAATTCGGTTGCGCAAATTTTGCTACACAAGAAATAACTACTCTTGAAGCAACTTTTGTTTCTATTGGAAATCTTGGTGGAATTTGCCAGAATGCAGATGTATTTGCATTAACTCAAGGTCAGCCAGCAGGTGGAACCTATAGTGGAACTGGAGTTGTTGGTAATACTTTTAATCCAGCTGAAGCAGGTGTTGGAACTCATCTGATCACCTATACTTATACAAACACTTATGGTTGTACAACATCAGCAACAACAACAATTGTTGTTAATCCTCTAAGTAATCCTATTATTGTACCTGTTTCACCAGTATGTTACAATGCACCAGCAGTTACTTTAGTTGGTTTACCAGCTGGAGGGACTTTCTCCGGAACAGGTGTTGTTGGAAACACATTTGACCCAGCAACAGTAGCAACTGGAACCTATACAATTACCTATACATTTACAAATGAATTTGGATGTATCAGTTCGACAAGCCTCAATGTTGATGTTGTCAAACCATTACAATTCACCGTAATTGGAGGTGGTGCATTCTGTGCTGGTGGAAGTGGGTTTGTAGTTGCTCTTGCAAGTTCAGAAATTGGAATGCAGTATCATCTTTACCGTAATGGCATTGCAACAGGAGTTGTAGTATCAGGAACAGGATCTGTAATATCCTTTGGAACACAAATAGTAGCTGGCACATATACAGTTGTAGGGGTTAATTCAGTAACTGCCTGTAGTGTACCAATGTTTGGCAGTGCAGAGATTATTGTTAATCCTGCTCCTAATGTATATACTGGTGGATATAGTATTATTTGCCAGGGAACATCTACTACATTAAATGCAAATGTAGTTGGTGGAACAGGACCATATAATTATCAGTGGATCCCAGCAACAAACTTAAGCAATGCAACAATTGCTAATCCAATTGCTAATCCAGCTTCAACTGCCTTCTATACAGTTATTGTAACTGATGCTAATGGTTGTACTGATTCTGACAACGCCTTGGTTGTTGTAAATCAAGCAGCTAATGTTAATGCAGGTCCAGATAAAACGATTACACTTGGATTATCAACAACGTTGAATTCTTATGTAACTGGTGGACACGCACCATACACTTATAGCTGGACACCTGCAATCGGATTAAATAATGCAAACATTCTTAGTCCGTTAGCATCACCACTATCAACTACAGTTTACACTCTCGCTGTAACTGATTCATATGGTTGCGTAGCAACAGACCAGGTAACAGTTAATGTAACCAATACAGTATTTGGTTATGATATCTTTGGTCAGGTAACTTATGATAACACATTATCCTCACCTTTAAGCAACACTACTGTTCTATTAAAGAGTGCAAATATCACAGTTGCAACCGGATTAACTGATTTCAACGGTAATTATACCTTACCTCAGGTTCCAAACGGAAACTATACAACAGAAGGTAGCAGCACTAAATTATGGGGTGGTGTTAACTCTCTTGATGCATTGAAAATTGCACGTCACTTCCAGAATCTTGAAATTCTTGCCGGATTAAGGTTAAGGGTAGGAGATGTTGATGGAAATGGTGTTGTTAATGCCAATGATGCTCTTCTGGTAATGCAGAGATCAGTTCACATGATAACAACTTTCCCAATTAATGCTGATTGGGCATTTGAAATCAAGAATATCCTGATTAATAATGCTGCAGTTCCTAATAGCTTCAAAGGGCTTTGTTATGGTGACGTAAACGGATCTTATATTCCTCCAGTTAAAGCAGCACCTTCAGTTGCTTTGGATAATTCAGGAACACAATTTGTCAACTCTTTCAATGAATTTACATTACCAATTAAAGCAGGAAAAACTATGCAGCTTGGTGCCGCGTCGCTAGCTATTAATTTCCCTGCTAATTCAATTGAAATCCTTGATGTAATTGCAAATACAGGATCAAAAGGAAATCTGGTATATAATATTTCTGATGGCGTTCTCTATATTGAATGGTATAGTTTATCTCCAGTATCAATAAATACCAATGATGATCTCTTTACTTTAAAGATCAGAAGTTCTAGTTTATCAGCTACCGAAAACCTAAGCTTTGAAATAACAGGTGGAAGTGAATTGGGGAATGAAGAATCTGTAGTTATTGATAATGCAGTTCTTACAATGCCTAAGGTTAAAGTTTCTAAAACAGAGTTTAACCTGAGCAATAATTATCCTAATCCTTTCAGTGCATCAACAACTATTAGCTATACTCTTCCAGAAAATGGGAATGTTACTCTGAAATTATACAATCACATTGGAGAGGAAGTAGCCGAATTAGTTAATGCACAACAAACTGCAGGTCGCTATAATTTAGTGATTGATGGTTCAAAACTACCTCAGGGTGTTTACATTTACAAAATCGAAGTTCTTGGTGAAACAAAAACAGTTGTTCAATCAAAAAGAATGATTGTTACCCATTAATACAATTGTTTTCTTACCACAGATAATCGAATAACAATGTAATACAACCTAAAACCCCTAGAATGACACCGCTTATTTTGAAGAAATGTTCAAAATGTAAGGGCGGTGTCATTCTTTTATATATTAGTGAAATAAATCCAATCATAATAAGTTAAACCAAAAGTCATCAAAATGAAAACAATCCTTACCAAGACCACGGCTATATTATTAGCCTTGTTTTTATGGACGGTGGTGTCGACAGCCCAAACCCCGATAATAACAACAGCGGGTGCTGTGTCTGTTTGTCCGGGGACACAGAATGTTGATGTTCCTATATACGTTCAGAATTTTACCGATGTGGCTTCAATATCCTTAAAGCTCATTTTTAACAATGTAAATGCTTCTTATGTAAGCTATACTGCAAATCCGATTTTAACTTCAAGTGGAGGATTCCTCATGGTTAATGCGCCGGGAAATACAATAGCAGCAGCTTATTTTGGACTTAGTTCTGTAAATATACCTAATGGTCAGGCATTGTTTACTTTCAGGTTTAATGTAACTAATACCAGTACCCTTATATGGGATCTGGTATCTCAGGGAGCCTGTCAATATAGCAATTTTGCCGGAGATCCTATGCCTGCTCAATTTGTTAATGGTGGGATTACTGCAGGATTACCAACTGGTACAATTAGTAGTACACCATTCATCTGTAGTGGTCAACCAGCAGAAGTTTCAATTCATGTAAATGGAGTTGCTCCTTACTCAATTGTTTACAACGATGGTGTAAACCCAAATGTAACAGTAAACACTTCTACAAATCCTTATGTTTTTACGACTTATCCTGCAAGTGCAACTACTTATACCCTTGTTTCAATCGGAGCAGGTGCATGTACAAACCCTTCAGTGAATGCAACAACAACTACCAGTTTTCTGCCTACACCTCAATTATTCGATGTTATCGGTGGTGGTGGTTATTGTGCTGGCCAAACAGGAATTGCTATTGGTTTAAGTGGGTCACAAGCTAACATTAATTACGAATTATTTCTTGATGGTGCTACCACTGGTGTTAGCAAATCTGGTTCAGGAGGTTCAATTAATTTTGGCATATTCCAGGCTTTGGGAACATATACTGTATCTGCCTCAAATAATTGTGGTTCTGCAACAATGAATGGCTCAGCTATCGTAAATATTCTACCTCTTACACAAGTTTCATTAGAAAGTTTCCCTTCTGTTTGTATTTCTTCCAGTCCTTTTTTGCTAACTGGCGGCTTACCTGAAGGCGGTAATTATTCTGGATCTGGTGTTATTGAAAATACATTCTATCCTGAAATCGCTGGAACAGGATTCTCTGAAATTACTTATACTGCAAGTTCTCCAGGATTTTGTTCTGGTTCTTTTACACAAACAATACAGGTTATTCAACTTCCAGAATTAAATTTGTATTATGATTCTCCTGTTTGTTTAAACTCAGATCCGGTTGCCTTATATGGATATCCACAAGGTGGAGTTTACAGTGGTGCAGGTGTTAATGAAAATTTCTTTTACCCTGGCCAGGCTGGTTCAGGTGTACATGCTATTACCTACACATACACAAACGAATCCGGATGTACAAATTCAGTAACAAGTGAATTAACAGTTACAACCCCTTCAGTTATCACTTTTAACCCTTTAAACGGTGTTTGTCACGGTTCTTCTCCGGTTGAACTAGCTGCATCACCTGCTGGTGGCTGGTTTGAAGGCGATTATGTTTATCTGGGTGAAAGTTCATGGATGTTCAATCCTACTTATGCAGGACCAGCAACCTACCCTGTAACATATTTCTATACAGATGAATACGGATGTACTTCCTCAGCAACTCAAGATATTACTGTTTATGGACTTCCAGTTGTTTCAATAAGTGGACCTGATAATATCTGTGCAAATGCCAACCCAGTTGTTCTGAATGGAACTCCTGAAGGTGGTATTTTTTCTGGAAGCGGAGTTGTTGGAAATACATTTGATCCGTCATTAGTATTACCAGGTTCTTTATATCCAATTGATTACAGTTATACTGATGAAAATGGCTGTTCAAATACATCACAGCATTTCATTTTCGTCAATTATCTACCCTATCTTGAAATTTATCTTCCAGAATCGGTTTGTGCCAATTCAGATGCTATTCAGCTTATTGGTTATCCTGGCGGCGGAACTTTCTCAGGAACAGGTGTTATTGAAGATTTCTTCTTCCCGTCTAACTCTGGTGCAGGTACATTTGATATTACTTACACACTCTCCGACCAGTATAATTGTACTTCAAGTATTTTGGGAAGCATAACAGTAAACCCAGCTCCAGCAAATTTAAGTATCAATATGCCTCAGCAAATTTGTGCTAACAGTGAACCAATTCTACTCGCAGGAGAACCTGCTGGTGGTGTTTTCAATGGCGCTGGTGTATATAATCAGTATGAAGGTTCAGATTTCTTATTCTACCCAAGTTGGGTTGGAGCAGGTAATTACACAATTACTTATTTAGTTAGCAACGAATTTGGATGTTTCAGCCAAACTGAATCCCAAATTACAGTTAATGCAATTCCAGAAATAGGCTTTGATCTTCCTCAAATGATTTGCCAAAATTCAAGTCCATTAACCCTTAATGGTAATCCAGCTGGGGGAGTATTTTCTGGTTCTGGAGTATTTGAAAACAGTTTTGATCCTTCACAAACCGAAGCTGGATCATATATTGCAATCACCTACACCTACACTTCTCCTGAAGGATGTGCTGCAGAATTAACTCAGTATATTTTTGTTAATCAATTGATGGGATTATCTTTCAACCCTCCTTCATCGGTATGTGAAAACTCAGAAATTATTAATCTTAACCTGTACACTTATCCAAGTGGCGGAATCTTCAGTGGCGCTGGAATAACAGAAAGTGATTATAATTTCAATCCAGCTCTTGCTGGCATTGGCACTCATGAAATTTCTTATGTTTATAGTGATATCTATGGGTGTACTTCTTCTACAACATCAAGCATTACTGTTAATCCAACAAGTCAGGTATCAATAATTGGTCTCCCTGAATTTGCTTGTGCAACTGGCAGCCAAATAGAATTAAATGGTTCTCCTGTCGGAGGAACTTTTGATGGGGATGGTGTATATTACAACTATTCTTCTGAAATTTATGAATTCTGGCCTAATTATACATTTGAAGGACCTAACTCAATCAATTATACTTTTACAAATGAATACGGTTGTGTTTCAAACATAACAGGAATTGTAACTGTAGTACCTGCCCCTGTTGTTGAAATCTCCCCAGTTAGTCCTCTATGTGAAAGTTCTGCACCAGCAGCATTAGTTGCTTATCCATCAGGTGGAACATTCTCAGGTTTAGGCGTTTTTGATAATATGTTTTATCCTGCTGTAAGTGGAATCGGGAATTACACAATTACCTATACTTATACAAATGAGAATGGTTGTACAAGCACAAGTAGTATTGAAGTTATCGTCAATTCAACTATACCTGTAAATACTTCTCTTCCCGAAAACACCTGCATTTCATCACTATCATTCGTAGTTAACGGATATCCAGAAGGTGGAGTTTTCTCAGGAAATGGAATGATTGGTAATATTTTTGACCCAGCATCTGCCGGAATTGGTGTTCATGAAATTACATATTCTTATACAAATGAATCAGGGTGTACCGGATCCATCACAGAAACTATTTCAGTGAACCCATTGACAGAACTTCAGTTCCCTTCTATTCCTACTGTATGTACCGGTTCTGAACCAATATTACTTACTGCATATCCTGAAGGTGGCTATTTTACCGGAATCGGAGTATATGACAACTATTTCTATCCTGGTACAGTAGAGCCTAACATTTACATAATTACTTATACTTTCACAAATATTAGTGGTTGTACAAGTGAAATTACTCAAACTGCAGAAGTAACCACCAACACTTTAGTAACTCTGGATCAATTGGCACCTGTATGTGCTGATGGCAATCCTGTTGTTCTCAATGGTCAACCAGAAGGTGGAGTATACAGTGGACCTGGTGTAGTTGGTAATTTATTTTACCCAACACTAACCGGTGGAGGTAATTTCACAATTTCTTATACATATGGTGATCTAGCGGCTTGTGGTTCTTCCGCATCTCAGGATATTATAGTAATCGGGCTTCCATCACTAACTTCACCATCAAATGTAACAGTTAGTTCAGGTAATGATGCTTCGTTCACTGTAGTATCTGCTAACGCTTATTTCCTACAATGGCAAGTTTCAACCGATGGAGGAGTAAACTGGAACAACCTTTCAAACGATGGCACCTACAATGGAGTCAACTCAGATGTGTTAGGCATATTTAATGTTTCACAATCAATGAGTGGACAAATGTTCCATTGTCTTGCTTTTGGAGATTGTCCTTCTTTTGCAACTTCAGATGCCGCATCATTATCAGTTGAATCAGCAACCATTACAATAACTGCTGGCATAGCCAACAGCTGTCCTGGCGAATTTGTCATCCCTGTATCTGTAGAGAACTTCTCCAATGTAGCTTCACTTTCATTATCATTAACATTTGATCAGAACTTGGTTAGTTATATCGGTTATTCTGATCTAAATACTGAAATTCAAAATGGCTTTTTCAGCATCAATGTACTTGATAACCAAGTAAAACTGGGTTATTTCAACATTGCACCTGCAAACATAGGTACTGGATTACTTGTTAACTATATTTTTGCAGGAGTTTCTGGCAATTCTGTTGTTAGCTGGGATTTATTTACACCAGGAAATTGTCAGTTAGTTGACTTGAATGACAATGTTCTTAATGTAAACTATGTAAATGGTAGCATCAGTGTAACACCATTACCTGCAATTTTCGAAGTAATGGGAGGTGGAGTTTATTGTGAAAATGGAAATGGTTCTGAAATCATGCTTAGTGGTTCTGAAACAGGTGTTTCTTATTTTGTACAACTTGATAATGTAAATACTGGAAACGGGGTTGCAGGAACAGGTGAAGCTATGAATTTTGGATATTTCTTTGCAGCTGGCAATTATACTATTGTAGCTGTTAATGATCTGGCCGGATGTACAAGTATGATGTCTGGTTCTGCTTCAATAGGTATTAATCCATCACTTTTAGTAAGTGCAGGGAATAACGCAGCTATAGGTGCAGGTGAATCAACAGTACTTACCTCTTCAGTTTCAGGTGGAACAGCTCCTTACACTTATTTGTGGACTCCTGCAACAGGATTAGATGATGCTACAATTGCGAATCCTACTGCAACACCAATATTCTCTACAACCTATACATTAGTAGTTACAGATTATTATGGTTGTTCAAGTATGAGTACAGTAACAGTCAATGTAATAATTGCATCGAATAATATTACTGGAGTTGTGTCATACCTCAATGATGGTTCAACACCAATGAATAACGTTGCTGTTAATTTATTTGACAACCTTAACAGTTTGGTTGCAACAACAACAACAGATGCCAACGGCAACTATGGTTTTTCTGACCTTTCTACAGGTTCGTATCATGTTACTGCGAATACAACTAAAGCCTGGGGTGGAGGAAATGCTGCTGACGGACTTCTCATGTTAAAACATTTTACAGGGAATCAACAACTTACAGGCATGTACCTC
Organism: uncultured Bacteroidales bacterium; assembly: GCA_903923925.1. Taxonomy (GTDB): domain Bacteria; phylum Bacteroidota; class Bacteroidia; order Bacteroidales; family CAIXZF01; genus CAIXZF01. Next base: position 365,133 of record CAIXZF010000035.1, on the reverse strand, counting down.
ACCGCTGGTGACGTTACAGGAAATGGAAAAGTAAATTCACATGATGCTCTAAATACAGTAAGGCGTTTCTTAGGTATGATTTCTAACTTCTTACCAATTAGTGATTGGTTATTTGAAACACCAAGCTTTGTAATTGATGGAGTTGTATCACCAGTAGTTAACATACATTCGCTGTGTGCAAGTGATGTGAATGGTGATTATATTCCACCATTTATGAAACCTGAACCTACTATAAACCTGAATCGTGAAGGTAGTGTAGCTGTTAATGCAAATGGCAATGTAGTTTTGCCAATAATCTCTGAACAAAATCTTACAGTTGGTGCTATTTCAATGAAACTTGAAATTCCATCAGGCATTAGTATTACAAAAATCGTTTCATCAAATAGAGAAGAAGTACTTTTCAATGTGATCGATAACGAACTTAGAATTGGCTGGTATGATCTTGATCCGCTAACTGTTTCTGCCGGAGAATGCCTTCTGAACATTTATATGAATGTTGGATCACACAATGATCTATCCATTACAATGGTTGGAAGCAGTGTTCTTTCTGATGAAAATGCTGTTACAATTAAAGGTGCCAACCTAATTATTCCTAAAATCTCCTCAGAAAATACTGAATTAAGTATTACTAACTATCCTAATCCTGTTTCTTCAACAACAACAGTGTCATATTCTTTACCTGAATCTGGAAAAGTTAATATAAAACTCTTCAGTATTATTGGCGAAGAAATTTCTGAACTTTTGAATTCAGATGTAGAAGCTGGAAACCATAATCTTAAATTTGATGCTGGTTCGATTAGTCAGGGTGTTTATATCCTGAAGATTGAACTTAACGGACAGATTAAAACACACCTGTTTAGCATTTCTAAATAAGATTTAATTATTATAACAAAAAAGCCCGCTGACAAACAGCGGGCTTTTTTGTTATAATATTACATTTAAACTACTTTTTAAAATATTATGCGTGACTTAACTCTTGGTAATGAAGGCAGGGTTATCCTCAAGTTTGCAGGTCCAATGCTTATTGGGAATGTTTTTCAACAATTATATAATGTAATTAACGCAATAGTTGTTGGACAATTTATTGGCAAAGAGGCTTTAGCAGCTGTAGGAGCATCCTTTCCAATTATATTTATGCTTGTATCCTTCATTATTGGTATTACAATGGGAAGTACAATAATAATATCTCAATATTTTGGTGCTGGGGATCTGAAACGTGTTAAGAAATCAATTGACACACTTTATATTTTTTTGTTTTTTGGTTCTATAATTATTTCTATTCTGGGTATTGCATTTAGTAATTTTATTTTCAAATTAACAGGCCTGCCAGATGATATAAGGCCTCAAGCTGTTTTATATTTAAATATCTTCCTGAGTGGTAGTATTTTCTTTTTTGGATTTAATGGAACCAGTGCAATTTTACGTGGTTTAGGGGATTCAAAAACACCACTTGTCTTTTTAGTGATCTCAACATTGATGAATATAGGGCTCGATTTACTTTTTGTGCTCGTTTTTAAATGGGGTATTGCTGGTGTAGCAATATCTACTCTTATTTCACAGGGAGGAGCTTTCTTCACAGCAATAATTTACCTTAACAGAACACATGATATCGTAAAATTCTCAATAAAAAACATGGAATTCGATAGCGAGATCTTTAAAAAGTCTGTTAAAATAGGTTTGCCATCGGGATTACAACAAACATTTGTAGCAATGGGAATGCTTGCTTTATTTGGTATTGTAAATAAATTTGGTACAGAAGCAATTGCTGCCTTTAGTGTTGCTGGAAGAATTGATTCATTTGCGTCTATTCCTGCAATGAACTTTGCAGCCGCTTTGTCGACTTTTGTAGGTCAGAATCTAGGAGCAAATAAACCAGAAAGAGTTCGAAAGGGATTTGCTGCCACACTATGGATGACGTCAATATTTTCTGTACTGGTTACAATCACGATATATTTCTTTGGCAGTAGCTTAATGAGGTTGTTCACCAACGACCCGAACATTGTTGCTATAGGTCATGAATATCTTGTAATTGTTAGTTCATTTTACATATTATTCTCAGGGATGTTTACCGTAGGAGCAGTAATGCGGGGCGCTGGAGATACGCTAATACCCATGTTTATTACTTTGTTCGCGCTGTGGTTGATTCGGATCCCAATAAGCTGGTTTCTGTCCAGACATATTGGTATAACAGGAGTTTGGTGGGGCATCCCGATTGCCTGGGGAATCGGAATGTTCTTTTCTTATATTTATTACAAGACAGGTAAATGGAAATCTAAAGTCGTTGTTAAATACCCGGTAATTGAAGAGGTTTTACCTGAATAAAGTAATCTGGCCATATTTTTTACCTTCCTGTTCAAGAAGCACATTCCCCTGACCTAAATATTCAATAACCCAATGATAAACTCCAACTGGGCTTCTAACACCATTATAAGTTCCATCCCAACCTTGATTAATATTGTAAGTTTGGAATACTACCTCTCCCCATCTGTTATAAATTACCATATGGAAAGCGATAACATCGCCTGAGTTTATAACATAAAAGACATCATTAATCCCATCGTTATTAGGCGAAAATGCATTGGGCACAAACAATTCTGAGCATGGATAAATAATTGTTGAATCTGTAGCTGTACAACCAAGTTTACTGACTACTACAGCGTACGTACCGGGCTCAGATGCATAGAAAAATTGTTGAGTTGAACCATCCTGCCATAAATAGTTACATGAATCAAGATATGCACCTGCATCAAGAAGATAATTTGTTCCCTGACAAACTATTGTATTTTCCGGCAGAGTGACATGAGGTCTCTTGTTGACATTAATATTTACCTGAAAACTATCAACACAGCCATTTGCATCAGTGCCAATAATTAAATAGGATATTGAATCCATAGGACTAGCCATTACAGTTGGCAATGTATTTGAAGACAAAGCAGTTGGAGGCGACCAATAATAATTCAACGCTCCGTATGCTGAAAGGGTAATGGTATCATCTTCACAGATTGTAATTGCTGATGGATGCACCTGAACAATTGGGTTTTGATTAACTGTAAGTGTAACTGTTGCTTTTGCTGTACAATTTAGATTGTTATCTTTTACAAGAACTTCATAATCTGTTGTCATGTAAGGACTTGCCATAACAACAGGTACATTAGTGGCAGATAAGCCCAAAGAAGGTGACCAGGTGAAACTGACAGGAAGATTCGCACTTGCTTCTAATTCAACAGAATCACCAGCACATATAACAGGATTTAACGGTAAAATTGATGCTGTTAAATTAGAATTAACTAATACAGTTACAGCATCTGACGCCTTACAATTGAAAGGTCCCGTTGCAGTTACAGTATATGAGGTTGTAATAGTTGGAGAAACTGTAATAAAAGGGGTTGGAGATGTTGTATTCCAGATGTATGAGATTCCTCCAACGGCCATTAGTGTGGCACTCGTTCCGAAACAAATTGTTGTATCATTACCTGCATTAACGTTTGGCAACATATGAACAACAACTTTAACGCTATCCACAGCAGAACAAATAGCAGCAGTTCCGGTTAATACATAAGTTGTTGTAAGCTGAGGGATAACAGTTATTGTGTCATTTGTCTGAACTGGTGTGGTATTCCACGTATAAGTTGTTGCTCCTGTTGCAATTAATGTAGCAGTATCACCAATGCAAATTTGTTTATCAAGACCTGCAGAAACGTGAGGTAACGGCCTGATTACAAGCAACAATGTATCTGAAACAATAGTTGAGCAAGGAGTATTGGGAACAACTGTAAAGTAAATCTCAACAAGACCAGCCGAAATATCTGATGCATTTGGAGTATAATCCGTACTCAAAGAGTTTGGATCAGAAAAAGTTCCATTTCCTGAAGTTAACCAATTTATTGTTGAATAATTAATTGCGGTTCCAATAAAAGTTCCATTTTCGCCTTCACAAATTGTATCGTTAAGTCCAGCATATATTACTGGGACAGGAACCACGTTAACGGTAACAACATCAGTATCAGTGCAACCACTTTGCCCTACTGTCAAGGTATATGTTGATGTATCAACAGGGTTTACCACAGCTACCTGCGATGTTTGCACAGGAATAGTATTCCATGAAAACACTGTTCCTCCCGATGCATGTAAATAAGCAAGTCCACCTATACAAATAGTTGTATCATTCCCTGCATTTGCAACAGGAATTGGATAAATAGTCAGATTTAATGAATCTTTACTTGCACCACATCCTACAAGTGGAACTGCATTTAAGTACAACACAACAGATCCTGCTGTAATATTCGCCCCGCTTGGAGTATATGTAGGAGTTAAAGTGCCATTTCCGGTGAAGGTTCCGCTACTCCCTGCTGATGTCCAGTTTATTGACAAGTATGAAGTTGCTGTACCACTCAAATTAGCGTTAAGTCCTGAACAAATCCCAAAATCATTTCCGGCAAATATTGCCGGGGGGCCATTAACTGTTAACACTGCGCTATTTGAAATTATATCGGGGACCTGAGAAGGTGGACAATGCCCTCTTACTCTGCAACGATATTTGTTATTATTCATCGCAAGAGTTATTCCAGAAATAGTAAGGTTATTTGTAAAAACACCAGAATACGGAAGAGCGTTGGCTATATCATTCCAGGTAACGCCATTGTCTGTACTAACCTGCCATTGAATAAATGTAGTATTACTTGAAGTAATATGAAAACTTACGGTATCACCTAAACAATCAATAACATTTACAGGATTAGAATTTATATGAGCCAGATTGGGAAGGTCTGAAACTAAACCATTAATAAAGTTTGATGCAATAGGAACACCGCTAACATTGGTAATTTCACATGTATTCATATCCCAAATAAGGTTGGTAGTGCCTCCGTTGAAAATAAATCTTACAGTAATAATAGAGTCATAAACAAGGTTAAGAGGAGCTGTTGAATACCAGGCCATTGAAATTGTTCCAGGAATTGCCCCATTTAAAACCAGAAAACCCGTGTTCAGCATAGACTTATATGTATATCCCAAATATGTCAAAACCGAGCTGGTGTAACCGTAGACAGCAGAAATTGAGCCGACACTAGGGAAATTGCTTGCTTTAATAGGTACCTTAATAGTATCACCGGGGCAAGCATAAATAGTATCGAGCTTCATCCTGGCCTGAGAAAAAGATGAGTTCGCCGTTATTGTAAAAAATATGGCTAGTAAAACAGAAATTATCCAATGAGGGAACTTTCGCATAATAACAGTAGAATATTTGTTTTTCATTACATTTTTTAAGACACCACCAAGGTTAAAAAGTTGTCTGACAGTATAATCAGATTATTATTCAAAATATTCATATTTATAAATCAAAGTATACTCTTGATCCTGCCTGTGTCCTTGTCCGGACATGTATACTTTAGATTCCAGAACCCTGTTATCCTGAGAGTACCTTCGTTCAACTGAAGAAATTATCTCATCATTTTTATCTCTTTCAAGCTGACTTACAATATTGCCAGCGTCATCATATTCAATAGTAGTCAGACTTTTTTTATGTTGGTCTTCATCTTCAATCTGAACCACCCTATCCATATCATCAATAACATACCTGCTAATCTCAACTAATTGGTTTTTATCATTGTATCTCAATGATTTTTGACGGCGACCCGCTTCATCAAAAGCATGAATCAGGCGAGTGGATTTTCCATCATTGAAAAGCTCATGAATACTTTCTTCCAAAATTCCCTTTTCTGCATAGGAATACGTATTCAGAACTGTTACATTACCATCCTGATCAATTATTTCCTCCTTAATGAGTTTCCCATCTTCGTAAACATTGTTCTCCTGTTTTTCAATCTCTTCATCAGAGTTGGTCTGAATCCTTGAAATAAGCTGATTTGCTTCATTATATGAATATTCAATTACATCAATTGAACCATCCAGATAATGCAGAAGTTCCTTATCTACCCGACCTTCTTCATTGCGAACTAGTTCTCTCCATTCAGTAAGTACCTCATCTTCCATATATTGATTTACTTTCACCAAGTAATTTTTATCATTATACTCGAATTCGGTTTGGTGTTCGATTGTAGAAACAATATTAAAATCTACTTCTTTAATAATATTTCCCTGTAAATCGTAGGTTGAAAGAGAGTGTATATATCCTTCCTTTTCAATCTGATCCTCTGTTAATTCCAATTCTGGATCCTCTATTCTGAAAATTGAAACAGACTTTATTGAATTTCCCATTTCTGACTATTTGGTGCAAATTTACAAGACATTAGGAATCTAAAAGGCATTTTAAGAAAAAGTATTGAAAGAACCTGTAATTTCATCAAATTATTTTCCTTGCCAGCCATCAGGAAAAGTGGTTGGTTTTGAAAAAACAGGATTATTGGTAAAAGTTGTATCAGTAAGAGTTAGAATAAACGCCTTTAAATCTGCTTTACTTTGAGGTGAAAGTTGAGCACCACCAGTAGAAACATGATGCATCAAAGAACTGATATAAGGCGAATTGATTACACCTGAAGAATAAAACTCAATTACCTCATCCAGCGTTTTAAACCTTCCATCACGCATGTAAGGGCCAGTAAAGACAATATTCCGAAGGCTTGTGGCCTTGTAAACTCCTTTATCCATGTTATTTCCGGTAACACTATATCTATCTCGAACATCATCAAAAATACTATCAGTGCCATTGTTGTAAAATAGATTTGTTGTGAACAAAGGATTTCCTGATCCGCCATGGCAATGAAAACAATCCCCACCTTGTTCTGTGGTAAAAATCACATATCCATTAAGTTCTTGTGTAGTAAGCGTTTGTTCACCTCTAAGGTATTTATCAAATTTTGAGTCTGCTGTGACAAGAGTCCTAATAAATTGTGCAATCGCCTTACTGACATTTTTAAAAGTTATTTTATCAGAGCCAAAAGCTTTTTTAAATAATTCAGGGTAACCAGGAATTGTTTGTAGGTAGGTCTTTACTCTAATTGAATCACTGGCTATCTCATGCGGTGCAGTGACCCCCATATAAACAATATCTTCAATATTTCGACTGGCGGCATTGGGATTATCCTTATAAACCATGCCATTCCATAAATAGCCTTGTTGATTCCAAACCAGATTAATTAGTGGAAGCATGTAATGGGGAGTAGGTATACCGGTTATACCAAAAGGTCTGCCGCCAATAAACCTTGGATTATCAATTCCACATTCAAAAGACCGCGATTGAAGATGGCAGGTCCCACAAGTCATCATTGAATCGGGATTTGAAGTGCCAGCCAACCTTTCATCATAAAACAAATACCTCCCAAGCTCTATTCCTTCAACAGTAAGAGGATTATCTGCAGGAATATTAAGCTGTGTTGGAAAAAATTTAGGAATTGGAAGATCATAAGGTGTTGGAGAAATGGAAACCTCAGAATTTGTAACGTCATTTTTACAAGAGTTCAGAACTATTGCTAATATAAGACAAACAAAAACAAGAATATAACTATCTATATTACAGCTCTTTTTCATGTTTAAAATAAAGGCTAAAGGTACATTAATTTCATAAAAGACAGCAGTTTGATACGAAACGTTGCTCTTTATACACTATAATTAATAATACTTGCCGGTAGAAGTATTATCTTTGCACCACATATGGAATTCAGAACAGGAGATAAAGTAAAATTTTTAAACCAGACAGGTGGAGGAATAATTAGTAAAATTATCAGCCCATCAATGGTTAAGGTTGCAATTGAGGATGGATTTGAAATCCCCACAATGGTTAGTGAGTTGTTAAAATTGGATTCTACAGAAAAATCAGCAAAATTTTTTACTGAAAAAACACTTGTTATTCAACAAGCTGCAGAGGATTCTTATGATGATTCAGTAGAAAAAATAACTCCTTTACTTAATAGAGCCGGGTACAAAAAATTACCTGAGGGAATATACATGGCCTTTGTACCCCATAATCAGAAATGGCTTATCACTGGTTTACTTGATATTTTCATAGTTAACAATACTGATTATCAAGTCCTCTATTCTTATTTTCTTACTGAAGATGACGGGACTTATACAGGTATGGATTGTGATGTTATTCCTGATGGTTGTAAAGTCTACCTTCAGACTATTGACAGGAATGAAATAACATCATGGAATAAGGGATTACTTCAATTGCTATTTCACACTGAAGAACCGGGTAAAGTATTATTACCTGCCAGCACCAATTTTGACATTAAAGAAAGTCGTTTTATAAAAGAAGATAATTACAAAGACACCTCACTCATCGAAGGCAAAGCATTGTATTTTTGCATTTTAGAACTACTTAAACAAGGAAGTATTTCTGGACGATACACCGAAACGAAGCGGGGCAGTCATGAAACGGAGGTTCTTGGTGCTGTTCAGTATAAGGAAATACCAATGATTGATAAACATCGGATTTCACCGGGAATAGCAGAGATTGACCTTCACATTGATGAATTAGTGGGCGATAATGCTAAGCTCGACACTGACCAGATCTTAAAAGTGCAACTTGATTATTTTACGAGAACACTTGAAAGTGCAATTGCCAACAAATACTATAAAGTTATATTCATACATGGTGTTGGAAATGGAACATTAAAGTCAGAAGTAAAGTTTTTGCTCGACGCTTATGAAGGATTAACATATACACAGGCCAGTCAGAAGAATTATGGTGTTGGCGCTATTGAAGTTAATATTTTACACCGATAATATCCGTTTTCAGCGGAATAAATAATCCCAAATGGTGGCAGTCTGTTCTATCGCTCTATGGAAATCATAGGGAGGAAAGTCCGGGCAACACAGAGCGCCGTACTTCCTAACGGGAAGGTACATGGGCAACCAGGTAACAGAGAGTGCCACAGAAAATAACCTCCATAGAGCGAGTATGAGTTAAATCATTCCTGCAAAATGGGAAGGGTGAAAACGTGGGGTAAGAGCCTACGACGGTAAAAGGTGACTTTTACCGGGGGTAAACCTTACGGGTTGAAAGACCAAATATACCGGGAGCAATTCACAAGCATTCAGGTGTTTGTGGGTAATAAGGGCTGCTCGCCCGATCCCGGGGGGTAGGTCGTTAGAGTATAATGGTAACATTATGCCCAGATAAATGATAGAACACGACAGAACCCGGCTTATAGGACTGCCACCTATTGGGGTATTTATTATAGAACTTATACTTTGTAGAATAAATTAAAAAAACTGCCGTTTTATTAAAACTTCAGTGTTAATAATTTACACAAATTCCCTCAAGCACGCGGATAAATTATATCTACTTTTAAGACTAAATTCATCATTACCAGTATGAAAGCGTACCACAAGCCCATTTTGGCTCTTTTATTCTTTATAACCGTTTCATCTTCACTTCATTCGCAACAGACTATCATCTATGAAGATCCCATTGCAGGATACCAGACTGCGCTTGATCTCTTCAATAAAGAAAAATATGTTGCTGCCAGAGATAAGTTTCTGGAAGTCAGCGACCAACTGAAGGATCAGTCCTCATTATTGAAATCAACTGCTGAGTATTACGCAGCAGTTTGCGGTTTTGAATTGTTCAACAATAATGCTGACCAAACTTTTTCGGAATTTCTTGAAACTACTCCTGCGAATACAAGACATTTATCAGCCAATCTTCAACTTGGAAAACTTGAATACAGGAAAAATAATTTCCGTAAATCGATTCAATACCTGGAAGCCGTTCAGATTAATGAACTCAGAGGTAAGGAAAGAGATGAATACTTCTTTAAAATGGGATATAGTTTTTTGCGGATAAATGATAATTCAAAGGCTTCGAAAGCTTTCGAAAGAATAAGTGGAAATTCTTCCACATATTTCTCAGCGTCAGAATACTATCTGGCTCATATTCTTTATACTGAAAAGAAATATGATCAATCGCTTGTTAAATTTCAAGCACTTAAAGATGATGCAGTTTTTAAAAACATTGTTCCTTTTTATATTGCTCAGATTTATTATAAACTGGGCAACTTTGAGGAACTTTTAGTTTTAGCTCCTACCCTTCTTCAAACTTCAAATACTAAACGTATTCCAGAAATTGCAAGGATGACAGGTGAAGCCTTATACCAGGCTAAAAAGTATTCAGAGGCTCTCCCCTACCTTGAGCTTTATCAAGAAAAAACAAAACTTCCTCTTAACAGAATAGATTATTATGAACTCGGGTATACCTATTATAAAACTCAAAATTGCGACAAAGCAATTGAGCAATTTAACAAAGCCGTTTCCGAATCAGACTCTTTGAGCCAGGATGCCTTTTATCATCTTGGTGATTGTTATGTTCGCAAGGGGCAGAAAAAATTTGCATTAAATTCATTTTATTCTGCTTACAAGGAAGGTTTTGACAAAGAAATCAGGGAAGATGCCCTATTTAACTATGCAAAGCTTAGCTATGAACTTGGATATAATCCTTACAATGAGGCAATTAAAGCGCTAAAGCAATATTTACAGGAGTATCCTGAGTCAAGAAGAATTGATGAAGCATATACTTACCTCGTTAATCTTTTTATGTCGACTAAGAATTACAAAGATGCAATTGGTATTCTTGACAATATTAAAACCAAAAATGAAAAACTCAAAGCAGCCTATTTAAGGCTTAGCTATTTATACGGGATTGAAGTTTTCAACTCAGGTGACTATAAAGCTTCAGTTGATTGGTTTAAGAAGGTCGCAGACAATAATTATGACAGGGAAATTAGCGCAAGTTCCTGGTATTGGATAGGTGAAGCTAAATACAGACTTGGCAATTACGATGAAGCAGCTTCAAAGTACCGGCAGTTTCTGACTACTCCCGGAGCATTTAGCCTTGAATTTTACAGGGATGCCAATTACAACCTGGGCTATTGCTATTTTAAACAGAAAGAATACGACAAGTCTCTTACCGAATTTCGTAAATATATTGCTGCCGGAGAAAAAAACGATCCGAAACTACAAAATGATGCATTGTTGAGAGCAGGTGATTGTTTCTTCGTTTTGAAAAGGTATGAGGATGCAATTATTCAATATGACCTGGCTTCAAAAATGAGAAAGTCAGATGGCGATTATGCCTTCTACCAAAAGGCATTAGCCTTGGGAGCTGCAGGCCGGCCAAAAGAAAAAACAGAAGCACTAAAAGAATTAATGAGCATTTATCCGAAATCAAACCTTGTTGATGAAGCAAAATATGAATTAGGACTCACTTATCTGAGTATTGGTGACGAAACGAATGCTTTAACTTCATTCAAACGTTTGGTTGAAGAACATCCTGGAAACAAACTCGTAAAAAATGCATTATTACGATTAGGGCTTATCTATTATAATACTGACAATGATCAGGAAGCATTGAAAACCTTCCGCAAGGTTGTATCTGATTACCCGGGTACGTCTGAATCAAAAGAAGCCCTGGTGAGTATCCGGAACATTTATGTTGATTTGAATAAAGTTGATGACTTTTTCGTGTATGCTAAAAGTATTCCATTCGCAAATGTTTCTAACGCCGAACAGGACTCTATTACATATCAGGCTGCTGAAAACCAATACATGGCCGGCGATTGTAACAGTTCAGGTCAGGGTTTCAAGAACTATCTGGATAAATTTCAGCAAGGGATTTTCCGGCTGAATGCAAATTTTTACCTCGCAGAGTGTCTTTTCAGACAGAATAGAACAGATGAGGCAGTTCCTTTTTATCAGTATGTTATCAGTAACTCCAAATCAAAGTTTACTGAAACAGCTCTGGTTAATGTTGCAAACTATAATTTTTCAAAAAAAGAATATGATAAAGCACTTAATAGCTTTACAAGTTTAGAGGCTTCTGCTGATAACCCTGCAAATCAGCTAACTGCATTAACCGGAATAATGCGTTGTAATTATCAGTTAAAAAAATACGATAGTACTATTATTGCCGGAAAAAAATTAGTTGGTGCCGAGAAAATTTCTACTGAGTTATTAACAGAGGCACATCTTACAATGGCTAAATCGGCTTTTGATAATAATCAAACCTCCCTGGCTCAAACAGAATTTGAAGCTACTTATAAATTAACGAAGGGCGAAAAAGGAGCTGAAGCCAAATATTATTTGGCTCTACTTCAATTTAATCAGGGAAATTACAAGGAAACTGAAAAAATGGTTTTCGAATTTATTAACGAATTCTCAGCTTATGATGCCTGGCTTGCCAGAAATTTCATTCTTCTATCTGATGTTTATGTAAAACTTGGAAATATCGTTCAAGCAAAACAAACACTTCAAAGTATCATCGACAATTATGATGGTTCTGATCTGGTTGAGATTGCTCATCAGAAGCTCAATGCAATAAACGATGCTGAAAAAGCAGAAATCCAGAAAAAAGAAGACGACGTAAGAAAAGCAAAAGAAGCAGAACTTAACAACGAAACAGAAAGCCTAATCAATGAAAATAAGTAACATAATTATTCTTTTCTGCTTAGCTGGATTTTGTGCGGTCCAGACAATAGCTCAGACCGATCCTCATAAAGTTGAGATGACGGTTGTTGCTCCATATCAGCCAGATATCAAGGATGCGAATAAAATAAATTTCAATCCTGTATCAAATGACACTACTGAGCCAAAGCCAAATTTTAGCTATAAAATACTCAACAATCAGATTAAAGTTAAATATGAGCCGGAAGCAATTGAAGCTGCTAAAATGACAGGCGAACCGATTACCAAACTATATTCAAATTACCTTAAGGCTGGCGGAGGTTCATACTTCACATCCTACGGCGAATATTGGTATATGAATACGAGATCGAAGACAAAAAGTTTTGGTGGTCATGTTAAACACAAAGCCTCCTCCGGGAAAATACAAGATTATGGCTTCCCTGGATTCAGTGAAAATGCTATAGATCTGAATGGCTCCTACTACAAGGATAAGCAATTCAATTTAACCGGTAAAACTGGATTCTCGAGAGATGTGGTTCATTTCTACGGGTACAATCCCACTGATTTCACTCCTGAGCCATCTAAGAACGATATAAAGCAAAGATTCTCAACTATAAAATTAAGTGGAAAGATTTCGAGTGTTTATACTGATTCATCTAAGGTGGGCTATCAGGCTGGATTAGATTTTTATCACCTTACCGATAAATTTAACACCAGGGAAATGAATATTTGTGTTTACGGGAAGGTCGGACAAACAAAGAAATTTTCAGATTTATCCCCTACTCAACATTGGGAATTAAAAACCGCTGTAGATTTCTTTAATGACAAATCTGCAACCTGGTCATCACATTCTTCAGCAATTGTAACATTAAACCCAGCAATAGAAACAAAAGTTAAGGACCTCGAAATCAGATTCGGAATTAAAACTGAAGTTGAAGCAGATTCTACTGCCTTTTTACGAATTCACCCTGATATTAAACTTGGTTTAACATTAATTCCATATTGGTTAAGGTTAAACGCTGGTTTTGATGGAGGTACAGAAAGAAACAGTTTTTTTAAATTCATACAGGAAAACCCATTTGTGGTATCTGACATTCAGTTGATGTATAAAGACATCAAATACCGTATTTATGGTGGTATTAATAGCACATTATTTCATGTGTTAGATGTCCAGGTTAGCTTTTCAAAATCGCAGATCAAAAACATGCCTTTCTACGTCAACGACCTGGCAATGCCGTATCAAAATAAATTCAGGGTAATCTATGATGACGACTGCGGTTTATTTGAGATTAATTCGGAGATCGCATATCAATGGAGTGAAGTGTTCAGATCAATGATCAGATTCAATTACCATCAGTATACAACCTCCACGAATCAGGCTTTGCCATGGCAACGGCCCGACTATGATTTCAGTATTGGTGGGAAATATAATCTTCAGAACAAAATCCTGGTGGGTGCTGAGTTCATCTATTATGACAGAATGTATGCGCTATCCTACAATTCTCAAGGAAAAGTAGAATCAAAGTTCATCAGAAGCCGTCCTGATTTTAATCTTAGTTTTGAATACAGGTATACAAAGATGTTATCTGCATTCATTAACCTGAATAATCTTACAAATACCCGGTATTATTTCTGGAACAATTACCCAAGCCAGAAATTCAATGTATTGGCCGGCCTTACTTTTACTTTCTAAAGGATTCACTGCAATTGTTTTACGCCGTTCCGCAGGAGCAGTGCTTTGAAAGCTCCAATATTATCAACATATTTAAAAAACGATGCAAATTGTTGATAAAAACCTCTGATTTATTGTTATTTCGACTGAATTTAATTTACATTTTTTTGTAAATTTGCATATGTCTAACTATTTTATATAAGATATTGATTATGAATGAATTAAAGAACGGCCAGAATGGTAATGGGAATGGATCATACACAGCTGAAAACATTCACGTACTTGAAGGACTTGAGGCGGTTAGAAAAAGGCCAGCAATGTATATCGGGGACATCAGTGAGAGAGGTCTTCACCACCTTGTTTATGAAGTTGTAGATAATTCTATCGACGAAGCTTTAGCAGGTTATTGCAACCGGATAGAGGTAACAATCCATGAAGACAATTCAATATCAGTAATTGATAATGGACGTGGAATTCCAATAGATATACATGAAAAAGAACAGCGTTCTGCATTAGAAGTTGTTATGACGGTTTTGCATGCAGGAGGTAAATTTGAGAAGGATGCCTACAAAGTTTCAGGCGGATTGCACGGAGTCGGAGTCTCTTGTGTCAATGCGCTTTCATCTCACCTTACAGCTGAAGTTTACCGCGATGGTAAGGTCTATATACAGGAATATGAGTGTGGAAAACCTTTATACCCTGTTAAATCAATCGGAGAAACGGATAAAAAAGGTACAAAAATCATTTTTACACCGGATGGAACTATTTTCAATACAATAGTATACAGTTTTGAAATTCTATGTGCCCGATTGCGTGAGTTAGCTTTTTTAAACAGGCATATTTATTTAAGCATCATTGATTTAAGAGAAAAAGATGACAAAGGTAACTTTGTATTCAACGAGTTCTATTCAGAAGGGGGATTAAAGGATTTCATTGATTACCTGGACAGTAACAGAGAGCGTTTAATGCCTGAACCCATCTATATTGAAGGAGAAAAGAACAACATTCCTGTTGAAATTTCAATGCAATATAATACCTCCTTCTCTGAAAATCTTCATTCATATGTAAATAATATCAATACACATGAAGGCGGTACCCACCTCGCAGGATTTCGCAGAGGCTTAACGCGTACTTTAAAATCCTACGCAGAAAAATCAGGTATGCTTGCCAAATTAAAGTTTGACATTAGTGGGGATGACTTCCGTGAAGGCTTAACAGCTATTATTTCTGTAAAAGTAATGGAGCCTCAGTTTGAAGGCCAGACCAAGACTAAGCTTGGAAATACAGAAGTGATGGGAGCAGTTGATCAGCTTGTAAGTGAACTGTTAACAAATTATCTGGAAGAACATCCTAAAGAAGCCAGAACGATTGTAAACAAAGTTATTTTGGCCGCAACAGCCAGGCATGCCGCCCGCAAAGCCCGTGAAATGGTTCAGCGTAAAGGGATGCTTACTGGTTCAGGCTTGCCAGGGAAACTCGCTGATTGTTCTGATCGCGATCCTGCTGTTTGTGAAATTTACTTAGTTGAGGGTGATTCAGCAGGTGGTACGGCCAAACAAGGTCGCGACAGAAAGTTTCAGGCAATTCTTCCACTCAGAGGTAAGATTCTGAATGTTGAAAAAGCAATGCAACACAAAATATTTGATTCAGAAGAAATAAAAAACATCTTTACTGCACTTGGTGTATCAATAGGTACCGAAGAAGACAGCAAAGCACTTAATCTTGATAAGCTACGTTATCACAAGATCGTAATCATGACAGATGCCGATGTTGACGGTAGCCATATTGCAACTCTCATTCTGACCTTTTTCTTCCGCTATATGAAAGAACTCATTGAAAACGGCTATGTATATATTGCAACTCCCCCTCTATATTTAATAAAAAAAGGCCAGGATGGCAGATATTGCTGGACAGAAGAAGAGCGTTTGGCTATTGTAAAAGAACTTTCCAATGGTAAAGATACGGGTGTTCATATCCAGAGATATAAAGGTCTTGGAGAAATGAACGCAGAACAACTTTGGAGTACAACCATGAATCCTGAATTCAGGACTTTACGACAGGTAACTATTGAATCGGGAACAGAAGCAGACCGAATTTTCTCAATGCTTATGGGTGATGAAGTTCCACCAAGAAGGGAATTCATCGAGAAAAATGCCAAATATGCCAATATTGACGCCTGATTGATAGATTTAGTGCGTTCTGGCAGTGCTTTTGTTATACATTTTTTAAGCAAAATGCGTTTATCAGGTGTTTATTATTAAAAGTATTTTATCTGTATGAAACATATTCCCGTTAGAATTTTGGCTTTTACAGCCTCAGTGTTATTTCTTTGTTCATTTTTTCCTGGCGATAAGTCGGAGCTTAAGGATGAAACATTGATGAAAGTTTTATTTGAGAATCTTAATCAATCGCATTTCCTTGCGGTATCTATTGATGACAACTTTTCGGAAAAAGTTTTTGACCTTTATTTAAAAAGGATGGACGTCAATAAACGATTCCTTATCAAAGATGATGTCGACAAATTAAAGAAGTATCGTACTCATATTGATGATGAGATAAATAAAGGATCTCTGGAATTTTTTGATTTGTCGCTTGATTTAATAAGTAATCGTATTAAAGATGGGGAGGTTATTTGTAAAGATCTTTTATCGAAACCATTTGATCTGAAATCAAATGAATCAGTTGAAACTGATCCGGATAAAAAAGAATTCCCAAAAGATACAAAAGGCTTACGTGAAGAATGGCGAAAAATGTTGAAATACGAACTCATTGCACGTATTGATGAACAACTTAGTATCCAGGAGAAGGCTGAGAGAGAGAAGGATACAACAGTAAAAACGAAGGGATTTGTCGATATTGAAAAAGACTCGCGTGAGAAAATCGCTAAAAAATATGAAGATTGGTTTAAACGAATTTCAAAGGAAGATCGCGATGACAAGCTTTCTGTATATTTGAATTGCATGACGAATGTCTATGATCCCCATACTGATTTTTTCCCACCAAAAGACAAGGAAAATTTTGACATCACTATGTCTGGTCAGCTTGAAGGTATTGGAGCAACACTCCAGGAAAAAGACAGTTATATTAAAGTTGCGTCTATTGTTCCCGGAAGTCCTTCATGGAAACAAGGCCAGCTTAAAGAAGGCGATATGATTCTGAAAGTGGCACAAGGAGGATCTGAACCTGTTGATCTGGTTGATATGCGTCTTGATGAAGCAGTAAAACTTATTCGTGGAAAAAAAGGAACAGAGGTAAGACTCACCGTTAAGAAGCCTGATAATTCAATTATAGTTGTTCCAATTATGCGTGACGTAGTTATCCTGGAGGAAACATTTGCAAAATCTACAATACTTGAAATTCCTGGCAGTACTAATAGAATTGGGTACCTTTATTTACCTTCATTTTATGCCGATTTTAACAATCCTAATGGAAGAAGATGTGCAAAGGATGTAAAAACAGAAATTGATAAATTAAAGAAAGCCGGAATATCAGGATTGATTTTTGATTTACGCAATGATGGTGGCGGTTCACTACAAGATGCTGTAGAAATTGCAGGATTATTTATTGAAAAAGGCCCTGTTGTTCAGGTAAAATCGAGAAGTGGAGTGCCTTATGTTTTTGATGACAGGGATGATGAAATTGAATATGATGGTCCTTTAATGGTTATGGTAAACTCTTTCAGTGCATCTGCATCTGAGATTTTTGCCGCAGCTATGCAAGATTACGGGAGAGGTGTCATCGTTGGCACTCCCAGCACTTATGGTAAAGGAACAGTACAGAGATTTGTTGATCTCGACAAATCTCTCACCAGAGATGAAAGCAGTTTCAAGCCAATTGGATCTTTAAAAGTAACAATACAGAAATTCTATCGAATAAATGGAGGATCAACTCAATTAAAAGGTGTTACTCCTGATGTAATTTTTCCTGATGCCTTTGCTTATGTTGAACGGGGTGAAAAGGAAGCTGACTATCCTATGCAGTGGACAAAAATTGATCCTGTTCCTTATTCGCTTTGGAAAGAAACTTACCCTATTGAAAATATAAAAACACAGGTGGGTGAAAGAGTTAAAAAGGATAGTTCCTTTATGCTAATAAGTGAGAATGCAAATAGGCTGAAAGAACTAAAAGAAAACAGTATAGTATCTCTTAATCTTGACAAGTACCGTGAACAACAGAAAAAATGGAAAGCTGATTCTAAGCGTTTTGAAAAAGTTGGAAAAGACACAATGAACATTCAGGTAATTAATCTCAAAGAAGATTTAGTAAGGATTAATAGCGATTCTGCTTCCATGGTACGCAATAAAAGCTGGACAGGTAATCTAAAGAAAGATGTTTATTTATATCACACTGCTCTGGCAATGGATAAAAACATGGCTTTAACGAAACGTTAATCTGTAACTAAGGAATATAAAAGAGATCCCCTGAGAGGTCGGCAATGCCGGCCTCTTTTGCTTTAGCGAAAAGAACCTCGATTGCATTACGACCCTCTTTCCCTAAAGAAATACTATAATCGTTTACATAAAGATCTATATGCTTGCGAATAACATCATCAGCAGTCTCCTGGGCCCAATTCTTAATATATGACCATCCCTCTGTGGGATTTGCATAAGCAAATTCAATACTTTCCCGAATAAGTTTATTGATTTTCCTGATCCTTTCTCTGCCAATACTTCTTTTTACGAAAATACCACCGAGGGGTATTGGAAATCCTGTTGAGCCTTCCCAGAATTCGCCAAGGTCAGCCAACTTCTTTAATCCTTTCTGAGCATAGGTAAACCGGCTCTCATGAATAATAAGACCAACATCAACCCGATCGTCCAGGACAGCCTGCTCAATATCTGAGAATAACATTTCAGTTATATTTTTACTTAAAGGCGAGGCAAACCCAAGTAAAAGATTAGCAGTAGTATGAATGCCCGGAATAGCTATTCTAAGGTTCGGGAGGTCATCTAATGAATATTCGGTTTTTGCAATAAGCAATGGCCCGCAATTATGCCCTAAGGCACTTCCTGAATCCAGTAGAATATAATCTTTTACTAATTTAAGATACGTTCCAAAACTTAATTTAGAAACATCAAGTTCAGTTATAAAAGCTTTTCTGTTTAGATCCTCAACATCACTAATATAAGTTTCAAACTGAAACCCATTTACATTTATTCTTCTATTTACCAGAGCATCAAAAATAAAAGTATCATTGGGACAGGGTGAAAATCCTAATGTTATTATATCTGGTTTTGTTAACAAATTCTGTTTATTAGCCACAAGTTCTAATCCTTAATGTTTCTTTCAGATTCAGATAAATTACCAAACTCTTTCAGAATGGCAACAACTACCGAAGAAAGATTATCCAGAGCCAGTGGAATTTGCCAAGCCTTACGATTTCGTTTTTCAACATAATTCGAAGTTGCTCTTATCTGAAGACATGGAACGTTGTTCATCAGGCATATATATAAAAAGGCAGCTCCCTCCATTGATTCAATATCAGCAGAAATCCTTTCCTTCAACTTCTTAATACTAGCAGTATTACCATGTGTTGTGTTAACAGTTAATCCTTTCGCTTCAGGTATGCTGTTTATAGTTGGAGAATCCGGGAAGTTATCATTAACAATCCAACCATTTTTAAAGGGGAACTCATTTGCATCCAGCAATCCAATCTCAAACGCAGAAAGAAAATCCTGTCCATTCTCAGCACCAAAGTCCACAAAATTATCCGAGGTTACATTGTAAACAGATCCAATTTCAGATGATTTTTCAAAAGCACCAGCGATTCCAATATTAATAATCATATCATACTGTTTTCCAACTATATGACGTCCTAACTCATATGCAGTATTAAAAATCCCTGATCCGGTAACAAGATATTCAGGTTCGTAAACAGACTGAGGATTTTCGTCAGATGACAAAGCAACTAAAACACCTTCGATTTCGAAATGAGTAGCTGCAACAAGCAAGATATGCATCTATGACTAACTTTTAATGTTTGGAAGTTCAAGACCATAACCTTTTTTCCTGTCTTCTGCTTTAAGTAAGAATGCAAATAAAAGTGCAAGTACTCCAAACGAAGTAAAGATTAACATTGGTATTGTATAATTATACTTAGTAACCTCCTGTCCATCAACTACTAACTTACCAATAATGCAATAGTTATTTAATACCCAGCCAATTAATGCAGGAACAAACATTAACGCCCAGGCATTCTGAACCCAAAAGATAAGTGCGTATGCAGTCCCTAACTGTCTTTCAGGTATTATTTTAGGAACAGATGGCCACATTGCTGAAGGAACGAGAGAAAATCCAATTCCCAAAATTACCATTAAGACGATAGCTACAAAATAGTGGCTTAGAAATGAAAGAGAAAAGAGAAAATGGACCACAATAATAATCAGGGAACCCAAAATCATGATTGACGCACCTTTACCTTTTCTGTCGTAAAGGTTTCCGAAGAAAGGTGTGAGGATAATAGTTCCAAATGGTAATAAACCAGGGATTGATCCAGCCCAGTTTTCGGCAACACCATATTTAATGATCATAAGGTTAGTTGCAAATTTAAGGAATGGAAAAACTGCAGAATAGAAGAGTGCACAAAGAATAGTAATATACCACCAACCCTTATTTTTAATAATAAAAAGAATATCTCTGAAACTAAATTCTTCTTCAGGTTCAGCCTGCGTTTCCGATTGGAAAGCCGCCAATGAATCATCAAGTTTTTTATCTTGAAATGTATATACAAAGAATGCCAACAACCCAATACAAAGCATAATCAAACATAACAATATTGGAAAAGAAACATGTCCAACTGCTTTAGCAATAGGCAATGATGTTGATAACGCCAAAGCAGTACCCAGGCGGGCTATAGATAACTGAAGGCCCATTGCAAGAGCCAATTCATGACCCTGAAACCATTTCACAATTACTTTAGATACAGTAATGCCTGCAACTTCAACCCCTACACCAAATATAGCAAAACCTAAAGCAGCCATCCATACCTGCGCAGGATAGGTCCAAAAAAGCAGATGCCATGAAATTCCATCAAGTGACGAAGTCGAAATTGCCCAATATTTTAGGCCAGCACCAGCAACCATAACCACAGCAGATGTTAACCCAGTAAATCTGACACCGATTTTATCAAGGATAATCCCCCCGAAAATCAGGAAGAATAAAAAAACATTAAACCATCCATAGGCACCAGTAAAAAATCCATAATTATCACTATTCCAATGTAATTGAGCATCCAGCATGCCTTCAAGAGGTGACATTACATCTGCCAGATAATATCCGGCAAACATAGTAAATGCAACAATAAGTAATGCTGTCCAGCGTGCCGGCTTAGAATCGCGTAGGGTTTTTCTTAGAATCTCAGTCATCGTTATCGCAATTTTTAATGATTTTTAATGCGATAAAAATACAGTTTTATTTTCCAACAATTACGTACCGTAACTTTTGATTCCAATAATTGCCAATTAATATAACTTTTATTAACTAATAAATGGCCTCAGTAAGGACTAAAGTATTTTTTTAGTTATTTTTGTGAGGTTTTTAAAAATTCTCACAAAGTCTGCTTCTTCGAAATACTTTTTCAATGAAACAATTATCATTTTTACTTTTGTCCATATTTCTGCCAATCACACTTTTATTTGCAGGAATTGTTCCTCAGAAAACTGCCGAAAAGGTTGCAATTAATTTGTTATCGGAAAGATTGCCTGTCATTCAATCAGAAAATATTGGGTCTGTTGTAGTTTCTTCGAGAGAGATCATTGAATATCAGGGCGAACCATTAATTTATATTTTCAATATCAAAAATGGAAATGGTTTTGTGTTAGTTTCTGCTGAAGACAGAGTGTATCCAATTCTAGGCTACTCCAATGAAGGTTTATTTAAAACATCCAATTTGCCTGAAAATATTGAATCCTGGATAAATGACTATAAAACGCAGATTATACAGGTCCGGGAACTTGGAATTCAGGCTGATGAACAAGCTGTAATTCAGTGGAGAAAATATCAGTCAACTTCATTCAAACCTGAAAAAAGTTTAGCAGCAGTTGCTCCATTACTAACTACAAATTGGGATCAGGGCTGTTATTATAATGCGCAATGCCCTGCTGCATCAGGAGGAGATTGCAATCGTGCATATGTAGGTTGTGTTGCAACTGCCATGGGCCAGATAATGAAATACCACAACTACCCTGCTCAGGGAACAGGCAGTCATTCATATACACATCCAACATTTGGATCACTCTCTGCAAATTTTGGCGCTACAACCTATAATTGGACATTAATGCCCAATCATTTAACTTCAAATAATTCAGCAACAGCTACTTTGCTTTATCATTGCGGAGTTTCAGTAAATATGAATTATGGAGCAAGTGGTTCTGGGGCTTATACAACAGATGCTTTAAATGCTCTTGTTAATTACTTCTCTTATTCATCTGTTGCTTTATATGGTCAAAAATTCTGGTATACAACTACGGATTGGGAAAATCTATTAAAAGGAGATTTAGACGATCATAAGCCAGTGCTTTATAGCGGACAGGATCCTTCATTCGGACATGCATTTGTATGTGACGGATACCAGGGAACAAATTATTTCCATTTTAACTGGGGCTGGAGCGGTTGGAACAACGGGTATTTTTATGTTAGCAATCTGAATTCCGGAAATGGTACATTTAATTCAAATCAGGCTGCAATCGTTCATATTTCACCGGTTGAGCCACCTCAGGCTCACTTTAGTGCAAGTGTAACAACAATTTGTGCTGAAACCGGCGTTTATTTCGTTGATACCTCGATTGGTATCCCAACTACATGGGATTGGCAATTCCCTGGAGGCACTCCTTCAACTTCCAACCAACAAAATCCGACTATTGTATATGCAACCCCAGGACTTTACAATGTTACCCTGACAGTTTCTAATTCGAATGGCTCAAATACGATCTCTTTACCATCATATATCAAAGTAAAAGAAACACCTCATGCTCTTTTCCCCGGAGATACTACAATTTGTTTTAATCACATCATAGATCTTGACGCCGGAAACTCTGGTTCTACTTACTTATGGTCAACAGGTTCAACAGCACAGGTTATTACAGTCGATAATTCGGGAATCAGTATCGGTTCAAAATGGTTTTATGTTGATATTACCAACATAGAGGGCTGTTTACACAGAGATTCGATTTATCTTACTTTTGCAAATTGTTATGGGATTGAAGAACTTCTAAACGAACAAATTGAGATTTTTCCTAATCCTTCCGCCAATCTTATCCGGGTTAATATAAGCTCAATCTTCTCTGGAGAAATCCATTTCAATATTTATAGCACTGGTGGTCAATTAATTAAATCATTTACCAGACAAGCCGACAAATCTTTCAATTATATTTTTGATTTATCTGACTTACAGAATGGAAGCTATTTCATGGTTGTTAATTCAAAAGAAAAGGTTTCCCGTTCAAGGTTTTTAATGTTGAACTAATAATCGGATTTCAATATTATTAGTTTTCAACACCACGTACGGTCTAAATTCTGACGTATTGTTACCTTTGTGTCCTTATACAAAAAATTGTGACCAGGACAACCAAAACAAGGATTATCACACTATTGGGGAATATCACTTTTGTGTTAATTCCGTTTCTGCTTTTTGCTCAAATATCGGAGAAAGGAACTCCTTTCTCGTTTACCAATTTAAGTTTAGGTACAGAATATCAATCTGTTAATCTACCAAAACCTTTACTTAAGGAATTGCTTTCCGAAGATTCCGTAAATGATAAAAACGGATCTCCTTTTCGCTTTGCCAGCAATATTCCTGTCGACTTAAACCTTGAAAATAGCGGAACCTGGGAAGTTATTGAAAAGGGAAACAGAATATGGCGAATGAAAGTCAGTTGTAAAGGTGCATTAGCTTTAAGCTGTTATTTCAATTTCTTTTCATTACCGGAAGGAGGCAGACTATTCATATATCCAGAAGACAGAAGTTACTTTATTGGAGCATTTACCAGCAAAAATAATCAGGAAAACGGATCGTTTGCGACTGAATTAATTCCTGGTGAAAGCTTAATTCTCGAATACTTTGAGCCCGCTACAGCCATTGGTCATTCACATATATCAGTTTCAGAAGTAGCATATGCCTACAGAGGTATTAGTGCTCCTTCAAAAAATAAAAGGGGGTTTGGCAGCTCCGGCCCCTGTGAGGTAAACGTTAATTGTAACGAAGGTAATAATTGGCAATCAGAAATAAGAGGTGTCCTTAGAATTCAGGTAAAAATTGGTCCATCAAGTTACTGGTGTACAGGATCTTTGCTTAACAATGTCCGTCAGGATTATACACCATATATTCTCACTGCAGATCATTGTGGTATAGCAGCAACACCAACAGATCTAAGTCAATGGATATTCTATTTTAATTATGAATCTGATGATTGTCAGGATCCGATTTTGGAGCCAAACTTTAAAAGTCTTACAGGTGCTAGAAAAAAAGCAGCAACTGGTGGCGGAGGAACGGTAACTGCTTCAGATTTTTATCTTGTAAAACTATTATACCAGGTGCCTTTAACCTTTAATCCTTATTTCAATGGCTGGTCCAGAACAGATTTACCTTCATTATCTGGTGTTGGGATTCATCATCCGCAGGGAGATATTAAAAAAATATCAACATATACATCATCAGCATATTCTACTACCTGGAGTTCTATACCAAATACACATTGGGGTGTTAAATGGTCAGCAACCCAGAATGGGCATGGCGTAACGGAAGGCGGATCGTCAGGCTCGCCATTATTTAATGAACAAGGATTAATTATTGGTCAGTTAAGTGGTGGTGGCTCAAGTTGCGCTGCACTAAATGAGGGCGATCTCTATGGAAAGATAAACTATTCATGGCAACCAAATGGCTCCGACTCAACCAACAGTTTGAAACATTGGCTTGATCCAGACAATTCGGGTGTATGGACATTAGCTGGTTTGAATACAAATTTAACATTTGTATCGGCAAACTTTACCTGCGATCAGGATACAATAATTGTTGGTAATTCAATTAATTATACAGATTTAAGTACAGGTGATCCTGTAGGCTGGAATTGGAACTTTAACGGAGGGACTCCAAATTCCTCGACTTTAAAAACTCCTGAAAGTATCCTATACGAAAAACCAGGAGTATTTTCAGTCTCCTTAATTGCTAAGAATAATAGTACAAGCGATACAATTGAACGTAAAAGGTTCATTACAGTAATACCAAACATTTATCCAAATCCTTTTACAGATTTTGTAAATATTGATCTTGGAGAGAAAAGTACTGGAGCATTCTCAATAGTTGTTTATAATACTTTTGGGCAAATAGTGAAATACAGTATAATTGAAATCGACAAAGACCATCATTACAGGGTTAATATTTATGATAACATACCTGGATTATATTATTTAAAATTCTCCTCAGACACACTCAAACTCAGCAAGAAAATTATCCTGATGAAAAAGAAAGGGTAAAACAAAATGATTTGCAAGGTGTTAAAAATAAAGACAAATTCATACTATGAGAAAATACAGCTTTTCGGTACTTATTTTATTATTCATTTCAATACAGGTTTTTGCACAAAAAGCCGAAAATACTGATGAGCATTGCGGAATGATTCCTTATTTAAAAATGCTAAATAAACAGGATCCAACTCTTGCAAAACGTATTGAAGCAATGAAGTTCTCTGAACAAGAATATATAAAAGTACACGGCTCAAAACTAAGAGATCCAAAAGAAGTAATCAGAATACCGGTTGTTGTCCATATTGTATACAATACTCCAGAGCAGAATATACCTGATGAACAGGTTTATGCTCAGATTTGGTCTCTCAATCAGGATTTTCGCAGGAGAAATGGGGATACAATAAATACTCCTCAAATGTTTAAATCTGTGGCAGCAGACTGTGGAATTGAATTCTGCCTTGCAGTGAGAACACCCAATGATGAAATCACCAATGGAATAATTCGAACTTTTACTGACAAGACTGAATTTGGTCTGGATAATACAATAAAAAGTAGTTTAACCGGGGGTGACAGTCCATGGGATTGCAGGCATTATCTCAATATCTGGGTATGTGATATCTCAGGAAATTATCTTGGATATGCACAATATCCGGGAGGAACCGATTCAACTGATGGTGTTGTTGTTGATTATCAAGTTTTTGGTTTCGTTAATGTGATTCATCCTCATTATAACCTGGGAAGAACCGCTACGCATGAAATTGGCCATTGGCTCGACCTTTACCATATCTGGGGTGATGATTTCGGTTCTTGTGATGGATCTGACTATGTTGACGATACTCCAAATGCCAAAGATGCAAATTACTACTGCCCTACTCATCCTCACACAACCAGTTGCAACAATACCGGTGAGATGTTTATGAACTATATGGATTATGTATATGATGGCTGTTTTAACCTCTATACTATTGGGCAACGCGAAAAAATGCTTGCAGCTATTAACCTTTACCGCTCTGATCTTTTAACAAGTAAAGGATGTAATGAAGTAATTGGTATTCCAGAACAAAAAAAGCTCTCATCCCTAAGAATACATCCAAATCCAATTAATAATCAGTTTTTTGTTGATGGACTTGAAGATTTAAAAGGTAGCGTTAGTTTTCAGATAATGAATCCATTAGGCTGTTTGGTTTATACAAGAACTATTAATAATTATCCAGACCAGTCCTTTCAAATTGACTTATCCGGGATTCAGAATGGCACTTACTTTTTAAAAATAACCTATAAAAATACCGACAGATCATTTAAGCTTATAAAGCTTTAATTTCCATATTACTTTAGAATGACCAAAAATATTATCAATTTATTAAATATTACCTCCACAATTAAAGAGATAGGTGTAAAATCTTTAGAAGGCAAGAGAATTAGTGTGGAGGAGGCAGTTCTTTTATTTGAGGAAGCAAATCTTTCTTTCCTGGGGATGCTGGCAGATGCAATTTGTCGTGCAAAGAACGGAACAAGGGTTTGTTATATACGTAATTCTCACATTGAACCTACTAATATTTGCATCCATCATTGCAGGTTCTGCTCATATAGTGCCCGCCAAACAGGGAATGCATGGGAATCTGATCATGATGAAATGCTTAAACAGGTAAGTTCTCTTGAGTTAAATATCAGGGAATTGCATATCACAGGTGGAGTCCACCCTGGCAGAGATCTAAATTATTATGGCGAGTTATTAAAAAAGATTAAAGAGATACGGCCAGACATTCATGTTAAAGCTTTTTCTGCTATTGAAATCGATTACATGATCAAGAAGGCGGGATTAAGCTATATTGAAGGTCTTACGTTTCTTAAAGGCTGTGGTTTAGATGCAATTCCAGGTGGAGGAGCTGAAATCTTCGATGAAGAAATACGTAAGCAAATCTGTGACGATAAAACTAGTTCCTCTAACTGGCTTCTGATACACGAAATTGCCCATAATATTGGTCTTTCAAGTAATGCAACAATGTTATACGGACATCTTGAAACATATGAGCACAGAGTTGATCATATGAACAGGTTAAGAGCACTCCAGGACAAAACTGGTGGTTTTAATGCCTTTATACCTTTGAAATTTAAAAATCAGAATAATGAATTCAGTTATCTTAAAGAGACAACAATAATTGAGGATTTAAAGAACTTTGCAATATCAAGGATTTTTCTTGACAACTTTACCCATATCAAATCATATTGGCCTGCACTTGGGAGAAACATTGCACAATTATCACTTTCATTCGGTGTAGACGATTTGGATGGAACTATTAATGATTCAACTAAGATTTACAGTCTGGCAGGTGCAGAGGATCAGAATCCTTCTATGAATGAGAGTGAAATGTGTGAATTAATTACCCAGGCAGGTAAAATCCCTTATGAAAGGGATGGGGCTTATAATGAAATAAGCTAGACCCTAATTAAAATAAAATGAGAGGCTACCAGAATCTGACAGCCTCTCATAACCAGAAAGTACCTTAAACTTTACTATTTCAACCCTAATTTCTTTTTAACCAGAACAAGGATATCCTCGCCACCTTCAAAGTACAATAGATTACCAAGTCCCTCAGAGCTATTAAGAACATAGGAGAACCCGCCTTCTTTAGCTACTTCCTGAACAGCTTTTTTTGCTTTTTCAATAATTGGATTTGTTAACTCTTGTTCTTTCTTTGAAAGATCTTCTTGAGCAGATTGTTGAAATGTCTGGATCCTTTGTTGAAGGTCAACAATTTCTTTTTCTCTGGTCTTTTTAATAAGATCTGACATTGTTGCAGAATTAGCCTGATAATCAGCTACTTTTGTTTCATATTCATTCTGCATTGCATCCATTTGTTGCTTTAGTGTTTTACCATATTCCTGATACTTTTTCTGAGCTGAATCCATGCCTGGCATAAGTTGGTATAAACCAGCAAAATCGATATGTCCAATTTTGACAGCTTTCTGTGCCGAAACATTAAAACTTGCTACAACGATAAAAATCAGGAGAAATACTGAGGTTAATTTTTTCATAAATAGATATAATTGTTTTAAGATTGCAAAAGTAATAAAATTAAATCTTTATTAAAAGTACCAAAAGTTGTCAAAAATTCTATTTGGTTTCTTTGGTCAAACCGCCCACCTTAGTAAGAATTTCATCACTAATGTCAAGTTTGGGGTCTGCATAAAGAATAGATACATTAGCTGCCTTATCGAAAACGAATGAATAGCTTTTCTTTGTTGCAACTTCCTCAATTGCATTGTAAACTTTATCCTGAATCGGTTTTACAAGTTCCTGCCGTTTTTTAAACAGGTCACCATCTTTACCAAATCGTTTTTTTTGAAGGTCCTTGGCTTCTTTTTCTTTTTTCATAATTTCATCTTCCTTTTGTTTTTTCATATCATCGGGAAGAAGGACAGATTCAGCCTGAAATTTCTTATACAACTGATCTATTTCATTAAATTTTGCTTCAATTTCTTTTTGCCATTCAACAGAGATATCGTTGAGTTGTTCCTGTGCATTTTTATATTCCTGGATTCTTTCAAGAATATAATCAGTATCTACATAAGCATATTTCTGCGCGAAGCCGAAGCTCATAAAAAACATGACAAGCAAAGATGTCAGTGCAATACGTTTCATAGTGTTATCCTCCGTTTTTGAATTGTAATTATTGCTTAACAAAAAACCTGCCAAATTAATCGATTGATTGGTTAATTGAAAAATGAAACTGTCCTCCACTTGCTGACGGAGCTCCTTTAATTTTATCTAAACCATACCCCCAATCGAGACCCAGCACACCAAACATTGGCAGAAATACTCTAACACCCAACCCAACCGACCTCTTCATGTCGAACGGACTAAATTCCTTAAACTTTGTCCATGCGTTACCTGCCTCGAGAAAAGTCATAGCGTATATGGTAGAATTGGGGTTTAGAGAAATCGGGTATCTTAATTCCAATGTATATTTAGAGTAAATAGTGCCTCCTTTGGAAGAGCTGGTATAATATCCCGGCGTAACTGATTCATTTGCATATCCACGTAAGCCAACCAATTCGCGACCATCGAGGTTGTTGTATCCTGAAAGGCCATCACCACCAATATAAAATCTTTCAAAAGGAGTAACCCCAATATCGCTGTTATACATTCCTAAAAATCCATATTTGACTCTTGAATTTAACACAAAATTATCGAATAGTTTAGTATTATATGCTGCATAGAACTTCCATTTATGGTATTCTATCATTTTATACTTCTCTCTGTCAGTCATTGTTTTATAGTTTTTATCACTAAACAATGAATATGGTGGCGTTATTTGCAATGATAACGAGACTTCTGATCCTTGTCTTGGAAAAATCGGAGCATCAACTGAATTCCTTGAAATACTTATACCGTAAGAAAAGTTATTAGAATAGCCTGTGGAAAAAGAAAATATCTGTGTATATTTTTGTAAATCATAGCGTTGCAAGGAAATATTATGATAAATGCTAAAATAGTCATCCGGCCATTGAAGTCTTTTCCCCAAGCCGATAACAACTCCATTAATAACAAAGGAAGACCGTGCTGTATCACTCTTTTTTAACCCATTTGAATACAGGCTGTGAAAATAAGAAACGCTGAAAGAATTCGGTTTCTTGCCCCCTAGCCATGGTTCTGTGAAAGAGACATTGTAGCTAACGTATCCTGTACCATAGGATTGTAATCGAATTGACAACTTTTGTCCATCACCGGAAGGAATAGGACCCCATGATTTCTTGTCGAAAATATGCCTTAGTGAAAAATTATTAAATGAAACTCCCAGAGTCCCAACAACTCTTCCATATCCCCAACCTCCGCTTAATTCAATCTGGTCAGATGAGGTCTCTTCAACATTGTATTCAATATCAACAGTACCATCGGCAGGATTGGGTTTTGGAACAGGTTGTATTTTCTCCTGATCAAAATATTTGAGCTGAGCGAGTTCTCTTGTGGTTCTGATAATATCCGACCTGCTGAATAATTGCCCTGGTCTGGTTCGTATCTCTCGTATAATTACATGATCATTTGTTTTTGTATTGCCTCTCACAAGGACTTTGTTGATACGAGCTTGTTTACCCTCACGGATTCTTATTTCAAGATCTATAGAATCATTTTCAACTCTTGTCTCAACAGGCTCAACATTAAAAAACAAGTATCCATCATCAAGGTAAAGCGAACTAATATCAAGTCCGGCAGGATTAAAAGAGAGATTCGCATCAAGCATTTTTTGATTATAGATGTCTCCTTTTTTGACTTTGAGAATTGCGTCCAGTGTTTTATTCGGATATTTCGTGTTTCCTACCCAGACTATATTCCTGAAATAATACTTCTTCCCTTCCGCCAATGAAATATTTACTGTTATTGTATTGTTTTTGTTTTTCTGAATACTGTCAGAAACAATCTGAGCATCCCTATAACCCATTTCATTGTACCGCTCAATAATTTTAAGTTTATCTGCTAAATAATCTTCTTCGATAAACTTAGAAGACTTAAAAATTCTAATTTTTGTGTTCTCAGTGAGAATTCTAACGTAACTATCAAGTAATTGCTGGTATGGTACTTTTAATGCCTGTTTAGCTGTTATTAAAATCAATGAGTCAAGAATTTCAAAAGGTTTAAATATACCCTTTTCCTTCGTTTCCTTCATTGTATTCCTGATTTTCAGATCAGTTAATTTGGAGTTCCCATTAATATTTATTGTTGCAATGCGGACTTTCCCATTCTTCTTAATACTAATAAACAAGATAATATTGTTATCGCGGGTTGTATCTCTTTTCTGAGTTATGTCAACGGCAGTGTTTAAAAAGCCTTTTTTTACAAAATATGCTTTTATTTTATTTTGTGCCCTGATTATTACATTGTCAGTAATAACATCGCCAGCCATTAACTTAAGTTCATCTCTAAGGTTCTCAATTTCCCCTTTTCTCACACCCGTGAATGTAAATTTTGACAATCTGGGTCTTTCTGTCAGATGAATATTAAGGAAAATATTGTCACCCTGAACTTTAGAAACCGAAATTGCAATATTTTCAAATAATCCCTGATCCCAAAGCTTTTTAACCGCATCAGTAATCCCTTCTCCGGGAACTTTAATATTATCACCAACCTTTAGATTTGTAAGAGTTAGCAGAATATTATTATCTATGTACTGAATACCACTAAAGGTAATTCCCCCAATCTTATAATCTTTGGGATTCGCATAATCTATTCCCTGTAATTCATCACCAATGCTTATCTGACTAAAAAGACTGAAAGGAAATATGAATAGTAGTAATAGTAGTAACAGAGGCCTGTTCTTCATCGGTTCATTAAGGGTTAAGTTGTTCACTGGTCATGCCAAATCTGCGTTCCCTGTTTTGGAAATCGACGATAGCCTCATAAAGATCTTCCTTACGAAAATCGGGCCATAGTTTAGGCGTAAAATATAATTCAGCATATGCAATTTGCCAAAGAAGGAAATTGCTGATGCGGTATTCCCCACTTGTTCTTATAAGTAATTCTGGATCCGGCATTTCAGAAGTATTCAAAAATTTTTCGAAAACCTCCTGAGAGATTTGCTCCGGATCTATTTTCCCTGATTTAATTTCAAGAGCCAAACATTTAGCAGCATTTGTAATTTCCCATCTGGAACTGTAGCTTAAAGCTAGAACCAGATTCAAACCAGTATTCCCTGCTGTAATCTGAATAGCTTCCCGAAGTTCATTCTTGCAATTTTCTTCAAGACTCTCAATGTCTCCAATAGCAAGAAGCTTAATTTTATTTTCATTAAGCGTTTTCAATTCAGAATGAATTGTTTTCACCAAAAGCTCCATAAGTGCTGTAACTTCATATTTGGGTCTGTTCCAATTTTCTGTAGAAAACGCATAAAGTGTGAGATATTGTATACCGAGTTCGGTACAAGCCTCACTTACTTCACGAACAGAGGATACACCATTTTCGTGTCCAAATACTCTGAACTCACCTCTTTGTTTAGCCCATCGACCATTACCGTCCATTATTATGGCGATATGCTTAGGTAAACGTTTGCTGTCAATTTTTTCTTTAAAGCTCATGCTCAGACCTTCGGTTTTTGAGGTCGCAAAATTAATAGATTTCAGGGAATCAATTCAAAAGGAATTCGTCGTAGTTGGAATGTTTCTGATAATCATGACAACCTTTGTTCTTTTTTGTATAAATTTTTGCTGTAAAAGTTATCATGGCAAATGAATACCAATCCTTAGTTTTAGGGTCACCACGCTGCATTCCCGTAATTAAAGGTGCTGACCCGGGTATATCAATTGAACGATTTGATAATGATGCTGCAACCAATCCTTTTTCAGTTGAAAGTTTAACTGGATCAACATAGGTTGTGCTCACATCATCAATATAATCAGTAAAAGTTTTTCGCATACTCCATTCTGCTCCTATACAAATAATTTTATTCAGACTTAGTTTAATTCCTATCCCAAAAGGGATAGCCAATTGAGTTAAACCGTAAGTTTTCCGCGAAGAATAAGTCTTTGTTCCCTGGCCTTCAGTGCCTAATGGTCGTAAATCATACCATTCACCATTGTATTCTGCCTTAGGTTTAAAGTTAAATACACTTATCCCGGTAAAGATATAAGGGGTAAATTTATTTTTCTTGCTCCCTGTAAAATACGGAAAAAAATTAAGCTCAATTTGACCGCTTACATCAAAAATATTTGATTTAAACGATAAATTTCTTTGTTTATCAGCTCCCACAGAACTCGCATCATCTCCAATTAATGAACCAAATATAGCATTTGCTTTTAAAACCCAGCGAGATGTAGCATTATATCTGTAAACAAGGCCAATTGCCGGACTGGTATTGCCAAAATGTTTCCCGGGATTAAGATCACCCAGGTAGTATGAACCTCCACCAAAAACACCTATCTCGGACCGCTGTGAATATGAAAAAGATATTACAACGAAAACGAACGAAGTTATTAAAACTATTTCTTTAAAAAGAGGACTCTTCACTATAACTTAAATTTTGTAGTTCGTTTTTGTTTGGGAAAATCGTACGACAAAGATACGAAGGTAAACATATAAGCATCCTTGTATTTTGGATTCCCTCTTGAAACAGCAGGATACTTTGCAGTCAGATCAGGATTTTCTGCTGGATCTGCAAAATATGCTGCAATATCACCATTATTCGTTCTTATTAATGATGTATTAACATAGGTAAGGCTTACATCGTCCAGATAATCTGTATATGTTTTCCGGATTCCAACTTCAAATCCTAAATAAAATCCTTTTTCTACCAGAAATCTGATACCTGCTCCATATGGAATTATTAAAGACATTTTTTTATACTGTTCTCTTGTAGAAATCAAGCCTTGTCCCTCAGTTGATAATGGCTGCAATTCATACCAGGATCCGTCAGTATATTTTCCTTTAGGATTAAAGGCGAATTGCCCAATTCCAACAAAAACGTAAGTAATAGCAGGAAAATTGTCGAACCTTGATCCTCTTCTGTTCGATTTTACGCTATAGTTTCTAGTTCTCGATTTGAGTCTTGTTATTAAATATTCGAATTGAACAGAATATTCATAAATCGGAGATTTGAAATTCAATTTGCTTGAAGGATTTAATTTATCCTTTGCTGCAACATTCCCGTAAATAAGGTTTGCCCGAACAGCCACAGGAAGCTGAAAACTATAATTTGCAGTAATACCAATACCTGGACGAATTCCAGACTGATAGAATCTGGCAATATCTCCATGGTACAAGGTGCCACCTGCCATAACGCCCATTTCAAAAGGACGCTGTGCTACAGAAATACCTGAAGCACAGAGAACAAGAAGGATGATATGGATGATTTTCTTCATTTTATAAAAAGATCAGAACCGGAAATTCCTGATGCGACTAATCTTAGAGATATCTTTATAGATAGTTATTAAAGCAAACATATAAGCGTCTTTATCTCTGGGATCCCCGCGTTGTTCACCAGGTACAAGATATATTAAATCTGTGGGATTAGCAAGGCTAACAGCCTCTTCACCATAATTCTGTTTTAAATATTTATAGTCGAAATAAGTCATACTTACATCGTCGATGTAATCAGTAAACGTTTTCCTTAATCCATATTCCATACCAACAGAATATCCACCTCCAATAGGATATTTAAATCCAATACCAAGAGGAATACATATTTGTATTTGTTTAATGCTTTTGCGGGTTGGTACTAATCCTTGTCCTTCTGTATGAAATGGAAGAACATATTGCCATTGCCCATCTTTATCTCTTCCCTGTGGATTAAAATAAAAAAGACCTACACCACCAAACAGATATGTTGTAAACGGGAAATTATAAAAGTTAAATCCTTTTCTTGCACTTCTCAGGTTATAAAAAGTTCTGGATTGCTTTGATTTAGTGAGATAAACTTCGAATTGCTCAGAAACCTCAACAAGAATAGTTCTGAAATCAATATTCCTTTTCTCTCTTGATTCATAATTCGTCCATTTATCTCTTCCCCGCATATAGCCAACAACTAGGTTTGTTTTTAAACTGGCCCAGTTTAATATCTGATAACTTGCACCTCCTCCAAGAGTTGGGCGGACTGCCGGAAAGTCAAAATCTCTCAGACTGAAGGTTTCTGAACCTAATCTGTTTGCTCCACCAAGCTCACCAATAAAATTTGTAGCACCAATACAAAACGAAAGCTCGCGCGTACGATACCGACGGAGATATTTGGATCGGATCTGGGAGGAAACCTCTGTTGAGATCAGCAATATGCAGATCAATAGTAGTAAGGCTTTTGCAGCTTTCATTTGAGAGTAAAAGTATGGCTTTCTATAATACAAAACAAGTGAAGTGCAGCTAATTACGAGCGTCTAGTCCCCAGTTTAGTTTTGCTCTGATTGTTTTAAAAAAATTCTGATTCTCCATTTGTAACAATTTGATTTTAAACTCAGCACGACGAACTATGAATTCAGTTTCAAAATCAAACTCACAGGATCGGGAATCCAAACCAACAATGAACCGTGTATCTCTACCTTCAACTTTAATACGGATAATACTCCCGTCGGGTATAACCATTGGCCTTACAGTGAGATTATGAGTAGCTATCGGAGTAATGACAAAATTATCACTTCCAGGGAGAATAATAGGACCACCACAACTCATTGAATAACCAGTTGAACCGGTGGGTGTACTAATGATCAAACCATCTCCCCAATAGGAATTTAGATATTCATCGTTTACCCATGTCTGAACTGTTATCATAGAGGTTGGAGCCCGTTTAAAGATCATAAGGTCATTAAGTGCGATATTCAAATCGCCAAAAGGATTATTTATCGTATCCACTTTTAGCAAGCTTCGTTGATCCAGTTTATACCTGCCAGAAAGGATTTCATCAATACCATTTAAAACTTCTTCTTTCGATACAGAAGAAAGAAAACCTAACTTTCCCATATTAACACCCAAAACAGGAATCCCTGAATCTTTAACGAGCAGAATTGTACCCAATAGAGTACCATCACCTCCTATCGACAATAATAAATCAGTGTCTGGAAATAATCCCTTACTATCATTAAAAAAAGGTGGTGGTTGAAGAAAAGAAATCTGGCTTTCAAGAACTTCATAAAAAGGTTCGTATACACTAATTCCACATCCTGAATCTTGTAACTTATCCACAATATGCTGAACGTATAGCAAATATTCCGGAGATAATGTTTTACCGTAAATAGCGAAATTCATTTTATTGCTTTTGAACAATAGCAAAAATACATCATTCTTAAATAGGAGAAACAAAATTCAGGAAGAAGCCAGTTTCACCCTTGTTGTTTCTGGAGAATTCAATCCTGAATACTTTATCATAATAGGTCACAAAATCAAATCCTACTCCTAATCCTGAAATCCAACGATTTGCCAGTAAATTGGCATTATTAAGTGTATTGTCATTAACATAGGCAAAATCGCCAAAAACATTCATGTAAATTGTATAGTGAATTCTACTGAACTTTTCTGTTTTGATAAAAGGAATGTTTTTTTCTACTGTCGGCAGAATAGTCCACTTGAAATTATTTTTTACAAGCATATAATCCTGACCATCAATAACATAATACTCATATCCCCTGACGAAATCATTTTCATACCCCAGTGCCTTCTGATAATAATAAGGAACATATTGGCCAAATGAATACTTCGAATTAATTCCTGCAGCGTAATGGAATCGAGGTGTAAACTCAACATACTTTCGCAAGGAACTTTTAACATTTAAGAGGTCAGGCTTCTGTCCTCCTGTTAAATCAATTCCCGTTTTAATAAACTCAGTATCAAAAAACCAACCTTTTAAAGGGTAGGGTTGATTGTCACGAAAATCTACTTTAAGCCTGTATGTAAAACCCCAGAAATCAGGGTGTTTCATTTTTTCAAAATTAAAATCAGAGTTTAGTTTTAAAAGTGTATCTGAAAAATTCAGTCTTGTGTATTTCACAGAAAGTGAATGATATACATGAAAGTCCTTCCTGTAAGTTAACCTTGTAAGTAATTCAACGTTGTTCAGAATAAAATCATCAATAAACCTTGCACTTTGAACTTTATTCTGATAACTGGCATAAGAAGCGGAATGATTTCTGGTAAAAAAGGCAGAACAAACAAAACCAATTGTTTGCTTTCTGTTTATATATGGTTTTTCGTATGTCAGTCCGGCTTTCTGGTCATATCCATATAAAAGAGTAAGGAGCAGCCTCTCTTTTCTGCCTCTGAAATTATTTTGCTGTAGAAAAAAACCATAGGTAATATCATTAATCGACCTGCTTTTTGCCCAGGAATTAAAATTTCTCTCTTTAATAAGGAATACAGGAAATGGCCAGGTATACCACCTTTCAATCAAATTAATCTTTATTCTTACTTCATAATAAGTTTGATCAGGTTTTTTAGAACCTAAATCAGGTAGAGCTTCTGTTTGGATTGTAACAAAGTTAAAAAGCGAAGTATTGGTCAGGTTATCACGACTAACAGAGATAGCAGAATTGAGATCCTGTTCACTAATTGTATCCCCAACCAGGAACTGTAATTCGCGCAAAAGAATACTTTCCTTAGTAACTAGATTCCCACTAAAAACTATTTGTTTAATTATCAAAACTTTATTAGAGTAATTTGAATCGCAAAAACAAACTTCCGGAAAACCTTTAATTGCGGATGCTAAAATGCATATTATGATAAATAACCTCCTCAACTTGGTCATAAATCAGATATTCAGATAAGCCATTAAGGAATCAAAGCGGTCTTTAAGGTAATCGTCATACTCGATGGCTGAAAAAGAAGCCTTAATAGTATAATCATAACGATTAAACGTTGTAAGGATAGCTGAAATATCCATTTTATTTATTTTCAAAGTAATCTCTAATCTTGTGGAATCCTGATAAGACCGTATGTAGATGCTTAAAATTCTGGCATCATTTGATTCTACAATTTGTGCGATTTCACTAAGGGAATAATCTTTTTCATTAAGGTCAAGTACTAATACACCTCCAGGATTCTGGACAGCAGCAAACTCGGCAAAACAATCAACAAGTGCCTGACGAGTGATTATTCCGAGATAATTATTATTATTATCTAATACCGGCACAAGACTAAGTTTCTCTTCAGCAATAACTTTAATAACGTCGTAAATATGTTGATTTTCAGTAACGAATGGTCGTTTCAAACTTAACCTATGATTCCCTATTGATTCTTCAAAATGATTATGATTAAAAATATCTTCTTCTGAAATCATACCAAGGAATTCTTCATTATTAACAATCGGCAAATGAGAAATTCTATATTCATCCATAACTGCAAGAGCCTCTAATCCTGAATCAGAGGTCATTACCGGGGGAATTTTATTGCTAATCAGTTCTTTTGCTGTCATATTTCTAAGACCTTTACCAATAACGCAAGTTGCCTGCACAATAGTACAAACATTATACCGAAACACAATGTTGGTTTCTCAGGACATTTTAAATTAGATTATTCTAGATTGATGGAAACCATCACTTTCCTTAGCTTTGCAGTTAAATAAACATTCATGACAAATTTGAGCGTAAACATCAATAAAATTGCAACTTTGCGCAATGCAAGAGGAGGTAACGTTCCTGACCTGGTAAAAGTTGCGATCGACTGCCAACAATTTGGAGCACAAGGAATTACAGTTCACCCCCGACCTGATGAGCGCCATATTCGGTATAAAGATGTTTTTGACCTGAGGCCAGTGGTGCATACTGAATTTAATATCGAAGGTTATCCATCCCAACATTTTGTTGATCTGGTTATTAAGTCAAAACCAGAACAAGTAACTCTTGTTCCAGACCCACCTGATGCCATTACTTCCAATGCCGGCTGGGATACAATTAAATTTGAAAATTTTCTGAAAGATATTATTTCAGAGTTTCATAAGAATAATATTCGTACTTCAATTTTTGTTGAAACTGCTGATACTATAATTGAGAATGCTGCTAAAACAGGTACCGACAGGGTTGAATTGTACACTGAGCCATATGCAACACAATACCCAACGAACAAAGCCAAAGCTGTCGAACCCTTCAGAAGAGCATCAGAAGTTGCATTTAGAGTTGGGCTTGGACTAAATTCAGGACATGATTTAAGTCTTATAAATTTGAAATATTTTGTCGAGAACACTGTTGGCTTACTTGAAGTGTCGATAGGTCATGCCTTGATAAGTGATGCACTTTACTGGGGGCTTGAAAACTCGATTCAAATGTACAGACGCGAAATTGAGAATGCTAATAAAAAATAATGCTAGAAATCATAAGTATGGATTTATTTACTCGAATTTACGGTGAGGGAAAACCAATAATAATTTTACATGGATTATTCGGAATATCCGACAACTGGGTAACTTTCGCTCGGATGATGTCAGCAGGATACAAGATTTTTCTTCCAGATCTAAGGAATCATGGGCAAAGTCCGCATAGTTCAGTTATGAATTATCAGTCTATGGCAGAAGATTTACGAGAATTTATTTCCAGTCATAATATTGTTGATCCAATAATTATCGGGCATTCCATGGGAGGTAAAGTGGCTATGAAATTTGCTCTTGAATACCCTGAAATTCCTGAAATATTAATAATTATCGATATAAGTACCAGGGCATATGCAATCAGAAACACGCATCTCGATGTTTCCGGAGCTATGCTATCAGTTGATTTTGACTCAATAAGCACCCGAAAAGAAATTGAGGACCAAATAGGGAGTATGATCAACGATCCAAAGATACAGCTATTTATTCTCAAGAACCTCTACAGACCCAACAGCAGTCGGTTTTCATGGAGATCAAATATTGAAGCGATAACCGAAAATCTCGATTACCTTACCGAAGGTATAACTTCAAAAAAACAATTCGGCAAACCTGTATTATTTGTCAGAGGAGGTGAAAGTGATTACATTACTGATGATGACATTACTCCAATATCAACTCTTTTTCCAGAATTCCAATTAGAAACTATTGAAAATGCCTCCCATTGGATTCAGGCTGATACGCCAATCAGACTTCATGAGATAATTAGCAGATTCATTCTGGAAAATTAAATTTCTCAGGCTTTAGCTTCTTTTGTTTTTTTTATTGCACGGGAAGCAACCCAAATACTTAGTTCAAATAACCCATAAAGTGGGATTGAAACAATAATCTGGCTAACAACGTCAGGTGGAGTAATAACTGCTGCTAAAAAAAGAATTATTACAATTGTATATTTCCTGGTCTTACGCAAAAATTCGGGAGTCAGAATACCAACTTTAGTAAGAAAATATACAAAAACTGGTAATAGAAATAATATTCCAGAAGCAAAAGTTGATGTTACAACCGTTGAAATAAAAGAGGCTAATGAGAT
Organism: uncultured Bacteroidales bacterium; assembly: GCA_903923925.1. Lineage (GTDB taxonomy): Bacteria > Bacteroidota > Bacteroidia > Bacteroidales > CAIXZF01 > CAIXZF01. The sequence goes on along the minus strand of CAIXZF010000035.1, from coordinate 324,791 downwards.
ATTATTCTCAACCAGTTCACTAACCTGATAGCTGCCAAAAAAATTAACTGTAAGAGGTACAATGAGGTAATACCCGAAAAGGACGCCAAGAAGAAAAAGAAAGGAAATTACAAAAACTGCAGCACGGCTGCTATTCCTTTCATTCTCTTTTAATGCAGGTTTAAGAAAACGCCAAATTTCCCATACCAGATAAGGTATAGCTAAAATTATTCCTGCAATTATTGAAATATACAAATGGGTTGTAAACTGCCCCGACATACTATAGTTGATGATTTTTATTTTAACACCCTGATTGCAAAGGCTATCCATACCAACTAACTTTCCTATCCAGCAAAAAACCCGGTTTGTAATAAAGTTAGGATCATTGGGGGCCAGAATAATACCATCGAAAATAAATTTCCGATTAATAAATGCAATTAGTGCTAAAACAACAACTGCAATAGCTGAGCGGACTACATGTGATCTTAATTCTTCAAGATGCTCCCAGAAGGACATCTCCGCTTCATCTGTTGATGAAGCAGCATTACTTTTATTACTTAATTGTTCTGCCATAATCTTTCATTGGCAAAGGTATAAAAAGCATGAAATAAAAAAGGGCAGAAAAACTTCTGCCCTTTTAATCATAACTCTATTGTAATCAATATCTTTCAATATCCAAACTCGAAATTGCTGATTCCACATTAATTGAAATTTTCTGTGAGGAGGAAGAATAATTGGCAGTTCTGTAAAGGCCTGATTCTATTTTATTGAAGCCATCAATATTCCTGCTGGTCATAAAAGTATTTGATTTTAATTCACAGCCAGCATCTTTAGGGATCCTGATAGTGATTGAAGAAGCACCTGTTTCTATATCCAGGTTGGTGGTTTTCTGAAGGATTCCTAATTTAAGATCTACTGAAGACGCTCCACCGTCAAGATGTATATCTCCTATTTTAAATTTTGTTAAATCCATATCAATACTGGCTGCGCCAACATCCATGTTAAAATTCCAGATTGGATCTGCATTAATTCTCATTGTCACATTATTCCCACGATTATTCCCAACTTCAACACTTTGACCATGCATGTTCAGGTCTACTGTTGCTGTGTCTCCTTCCTTCTGTATCTCCATTGAATAAGTCCCGATCTCACCATTTTTTTCAAATTCAATAAGTTTGAGACTAGACTGATCAATTTTAAAAGCCCCTGCAGCAGCATCAAAGTTTAACACAGCAGTGGTAAGTGTTGAATCCCATTCCTCACTCAGATTCTGTTTATTTACTCCGGTTAAAACTTCTTCATTATCCTCATTCCAGTCGAAATGAAATCCCGGATAGGTTGAATTTCTCTCTTTATAGAGGAATGAAACACTTAATGCAACTATTAGTAATGAAATTATAAGTTTAATATAATCTTTAACTGGTATTAAACTCACACCCCAAAGGATTAATAATACTGGCCAAAGGCGCCAAATTCCGTACCATGAAAACCAAAGGATTCCCAGATTTTTCAGTATTAGGGCTGTACCAAGCAATACAAGGATAACACCCCAGAAGATTTTTTTATAGCTCATTTTTAGGATTTTTTTTAATAAAGTTCGATGCGATTAAACCTACACCTGCAACAACAAGAATAGCAGGCCAAATGTCGCTGAATTGAATTTGAGGAATAAAATTGTCCAGTAAAAAGAGCGTTCCTAAAGTAACAAGTATGATACCCGCAACAATACTTCCATTTCCTTTTCTGTTTTTTATCGATGCTTCTGCTTTGCTTTTCATTTCAAAATTTCCTTCGCAAGAAGAAGTAGTATCACTATATGTTTTCTCTTCATTTACAGGGTTTTCATAATCCGCTTTTTTTTTGTAATAATCATACGATTCCAGTGGGGCTCTCGGAATCACTATCCAAAGGATGAGATAAAAAAGGATTCCTGCTCCTCCGTAAATAGCTACTAAAACAAACAATATCCGGACCAGCGCCGGGTCAATATTAAAATATTCTGCTATTCCACCACAAACTCCCCCAAGGTAGTTGCTGGTCATGCTTCGATAAAATCTTTTATTTTCCATTTTGATGCGTGTTAAATTATTCAAGGAATGATGAAGCAAATGTAGAATCACTATGCCTTCTACACAATAAGTTTCCGGAGAACAGGTCAAAATCTTCGGCAAACACCCCCTTTTTAACCGGTCATTCTTCAATATTCTCCCGGTGAATAATCAAATCCTCTTCGTAAAGAATAAGCAACTATCGCCATAACTCAGAAATCTGAAGTTATTTTGCAAAGCATACGCATAAGCATTCTTCCAGTTTTCGCCTGCAAAAGCAGAAACCAACAAAAGCAAAGTACTTTTAGGCTGGTGAAAATTTGTAACTAAAATATCAATACATCTAAATTTATATGGAGGCGCTATAATCAGGTTTGTGAAGCCAATGAGCGCAACAATATCTTGCTTCTTCATTGACTTTATAATCGCATTAAACGATTCGGAAACAGTTATCAGATCGCTGTTTTGCTCATGATATGGCACCCATTGTTCTATTTTAAAAGGTAAGGAGAGTTCCCTTCCATTAATAATTTGGATTCCAAGCCAATATAAACTTTCCAGACACCTTACACTAGTCGTTCCAACAGCTACCAAAGATGAATAGGAACCTTTTGAAATTTTTTCTAAAAGGTCGGAAGTTATAATTAATTGTTCAGCATGCATCAAATGATCGCCAATTGTTTCAGAACTTACTGGTTTAAAAGTGCCTGAACCAACATGCAATGTAAGATATTCAAAATCGATGTGCTTGTTTTTTAATGATTTAAAAACATTTTGTGTAAAATGTAATCCGGCAGTAGGAGCAGCAACAGAGCCTTCCGGTTTGGCAAAAATGGTTTGATATCTCTGGCTATCCTCTTTGTCAGGTTTTCTTTTTATATATGGTGGTAAAGGGATACAGCCAAAAGCATCAATGATGTGAGAAAAAGTCACTTCTTGTGGTTGCCATTCAAATGTAACTTTTGCAGACCCATCATTGTTTGTGCGTTCATTTTTTGTAACTAAAAGACAGACTTCCCTCCCATCAATATTTTGCCTGAGTTCCAGAAGTCCAGAAGTCCATCGTTTAGCATTACCGATAAGACACAGCCAGGTTACCGGGGAACTTTGTGAGAAAGCAAGTTGAATATCATTTACCGGGGAATAGGGTTCAAGACAAAAAACTTCAATTAACGCACCGCTTGCTTTTTTAAACAGAATTCTGGCATGAACTACTCTGGTATTATTCAGGATCACCAGACTATTTTCTGGTAAATAATCAGAGATATTTGAAAATATATCGCTTTTCAGCTGATTATCAGCTGTACTTATCAGCAGCTTACTGGCATCCCTTTCCTCAAGAGGAAAACGGGCAATCTTTTCCTCAGGTAGTGAATAATTATAGTCGCTAATCCTGATAAGTCGAGGATCCTGCATCTGTCGGAAATTAACTAGCTAAAAATATCGTTAATATTAATTTCCGGCTCATATTGATGCATAATTTCTGCGATATTAACAACTTCAACGCGCAAAACCTTGTTAATACGCTGTAAATACCAAATTTCAACATAAAACTCTGCAAGCTCATATAACCGGATTGTATATTCACCTTCGCGACGAGTCATCAGTTCTCTGCCTTTTTCAAAAAGAACCTGAGTTTGCTTAAGTGGAGAAAATCTATTAAAATCAGAAGGATTAATCACTGTTCAATTGTTTGTATTGCTGATTGTTAGGGCAAAATTACGACAAAATCTAATGTAAATTCAAAAACAGGTACGAATATGCGTAATTTTACTTCAAATATTCAATATGTGGTTAAAAAATAATATCCCGAATATGATAACCAGCATGAACCTGCTTTGTGGGTGCATGTCTGTAATGGCAGTAGCAAATAATGAAACAGATGTAGCAGGTCTTTTCATATTTCTTGCTGCAGGGTTTGATTTTCTTGACGGTATGGCAGCCCGCTTATTGAATGCCAGAACAGATATAGGCAAACAGCTTGATTCTCTGGCAGATATGGTTTCCTTTGGGTTAGCCCCCGGCCTTATTATGTTTCACCTCATAAGCCAGGCTGCAGAAATCGGTTATCCTCAATCATCACTTGCAACGAATCTACCATATTTAGCATTGGCTATTCCGGTACTATCAGCATGGAGGCTGGCCATATTTAATGTTGATGTAAGACAGGAGGACCGGTTTATTGGCTTACCAACACCTGCGAATGCAATGTTACTTGCGTCAATACCAATGATAATGGCTTACCAGATTCATTTTAGCAGCAATATAGTTCATAGTATACTAGGATTTATGTTTAATCCATTTATTTTAGCGCTACTGAGTTTGATAATGTCAATTCTACTTGTTGCAAACATTCCATTGTTTGCGTTGAAATTCAAAGATTTTTCGTGGGTGAGGAATAAAATCCGGTATACATTTATCGCGGCAGCTCTGATTCTTTTCGCGCTATTGCAATTTACAGCTGTACCTGTGATAATCCTTTTATATGTTCTATTCTCAATATTATGGAGAGAAAAAGCCTAGGAATACTATTTGTTTCTTAGTTCAAAATTAGCTCCAAGATATACTTTCCTTACTTGCTCATCATTTGCGAGATCCTCAGCTGTTCCGGATTTCAAAACACTCCCTTCAAAAAGGAGATAAGCCCTGTCTGTAATATTTAATGTTTCATGAACATTATGATCTGTGATAAGGACACCGATATTTTTTACTTTCAGTTTTTCTACAATAAATTGAATATCTTCAACTGCAATTGGATCAACTCCGGCAAAAGGTTCATCGAGAAGGATGAAACTCGGATCAACTGCAAGGCAGCGGGCAATCTCAGTTCGTCGACGCTCACCACCAGATAATGTTATTCCCGGGCTTTTTCTCACATGCTGCAACCTAAATTCGTCAAGTAAGGATTCAAGTCTGTCTTTTTGTTCAGATTTTGAGAATTTAGAAAACTCAAGAACTGCTTTAACATTATCTTCAACACTTAGTTGCCGGAATATTGAAGCTTCCTGAGCGAGATACCCAATTCCTCTCTGAGCCCTTTTATACATTGGTTCATCTGTAATATCAATATCACCTAGAAAAACCTTACCTGATAATGGTTTAATCAAACCTGTAATAATGTAAAAGGAAGTTGTTTTTCCTGCACCATTTGGTCCAAGTAATCCAACGATTTCACCCTGATGGACTTCAATGCTAACTTCGTTTACAACCTTACGTTGCCTGTATTTTTTCGAGATTTTCTCAGTTCGCAGAATCATATTTAGCTAGTATGGTAGTTACATATATATAGAAATCAGAAGTCGAACCACAAAGTGAATCTTAAACCGTATTTGGTAATATTTTCATGATCGAGGTATGAAAGCCTCCAGATAAAATCGACTCGGAGTACCCTGAAGATATTTTCGACTCCCATACCACCTTCGAAGAAAGGTTTATCAAGAGCACCAAGACCTTTAGGCAGTGTAGTAACCTGAGTACCATCGGGAAGATAAGACATGACATTTTTAGTATCCAATGTACCAACCAGTCCTTTAATATATCCAACTTCACGCCATTTTAGTTTTCGTAACAAGGGTACTCTGTTTAAAAATAATCCACCAAAATGATGTGTATAATAAGCACTTATATAACGATCGCTAACGAATTCATAATAATTCATAGTATTGAACGCATATTCATCAACAGAAAAAGTTTCATTACCCTCATGTAGTTTAAGAAGTGGATAAGGAACTTTACCCCAAATCCGTCCAGCCTCAATTATATATTTAGACCACCCGAATGAACCAATATTAAACCAATGCTCTAATCCCAACTGAAGCTTGTGATATTCATATTCTGCACCTAGCAGATTTGGTATTCCATAAGTATATTGTATTTCCAGAATCGGATATTTTGCACCAAGGCTCTGGCGCTGAAATTCTCCCATAACGAAGCGTTCTTTAATTGCAACTCTTGTATCAATCCGTATTTCAGATGTTGTAATTGACCTTCTCTCCGCCAAACCGTTGACATCATTTGCAAACACTTTAAACATGGTATCACCGAGAGCATAAATATTTCTATTCACAAAGTGAACCCTGCTTAAAAGCCCATTAAACCACTCATGCTCGTATGTGGCATGATATTCTCTAACCATAGAAAGTTTGTCGGCAGGATTTCTCCTGAATAATGATGCAAGTAAAAAATCTTCACGAAACGCATTCTGGCTTTGACCAAGTTGTTCAATATCCCAACTGTGAGAAAGTTGCAGAACCCTGCGAGGATTTTTATCAAACATAAAGACTGTATTAAATCCATATTTATATGTCTGATCGTTGGTTCCATATGCAATATGCCCTGAAAACTCAATTTTCTTACTAAAAGCATTACTTGTTCTACCACCTAATCTAAACCTTGAACCTTCAAGAGGATTGAAACTAATGGTAGACATATAAGGGCCCCATTCAAATTTTCCATCTTCGTAATACCCTGTTGTAACCATTTTAATAATATCAACATACGTTCTGAAAGCGGGAAGTGATTTCAAAGTGTCTATCATATGATAAATTGTCTTCTCATCCCGTGACAAAGAATCGTGCCTGGCTTGTTTCCAATATGCTTCATTTCTTTCAAGGGAGTTATCTTCAACAATTATATTGGTAGGGGTCGAATAAAACTCATCAGACTTTAGGGCATTAAAAACAAAATTTTTATACGATGTCGTTTTCCTGCCATAAAAGCCCATTGTACTTCTTGAATTTTCGATCACATTGAAGTCAATAATAAGCTGATCCTTAGTCATCATCCAGGATTTTCCGTCAATTCTGTCAAAGTTCTGGTTTACAACAAGATCTTTAATAAAGTTGATGTTAGCATCCTCTACCATTTTCATCTCAACCTCTTTAATTGCCCATGTTGTGTCGTGAATCCAAAAATGCCCTGTAAAAGTTAATTCCTGTTTATGCCTAGGCTTGAACATGATTTTATAGCAATACTTATTGTCAATGAAAGAGCTGTCAACCAGATAATATTTGTAGAATCCAAGCCCAAAACTTGCAGTGGGACTCACAAAATTCTTTTGGAAGATCATCAGGTAGTTATCATAAATATTGATATTCTGAATCAGGTCACCCAGAAACTGACTAAAACTTTCATTCTTTATTCCTGATACCTTCGAAGCTTTGATTATCTCCTTCTGGCTTTTAGGATCTTTCCTGAAATAAACATCTGACAAGGATTCAGTTAAAAAAATCGGTAAATAAGCCTTTCCATTTACGGTAGAAGTGTCAAGGTTATCAAATATAAATTGAAAAGGTTTGAAGATTTTTTTATTTTTAAAGTCTTCAGTAATGTTATTTGCATCGAACTGAATCTTTGAATATGCCTCATACTGATATGCAGAATACCGCTCTCTGTCGTTATTCACTTTGTTTTTAACAACATTCCGCATTATTTTTTCAGCAGGATTTTCGCCCGGAACAATCACCACTTCTGCTAATTGCAAACTGGTTGGTACCAATTCAAAGTTAATCGTTTGAAATTTTCCTTTTTGCACTTTTTTAAGCTGTTTATTATAACCAATAAAAGTTGCGATCAGAGAATCAGCCATGCCTTTTGTTTCAATAATAAACTGTCCATCGAAACCGGTTGTTGCTCCAATTGTTGTGCCTTTTACAATAAGATTAACGAAAGGAAGGGGTTCTTTGGTAGAAATGTCTGTTACTTTCCCGATTATTCTGGTTTGCTGGGCATAGGATATAGAATATACACCCGAGAAGAATAAGATGATTATAGTGATAATCAATAAATTAGAAAACTTTTTCATCATCGATGATCAGGTTAATATAATAAAATAATGGAATTATAATTTGCGATCTACTTATTAATTTACCTAAAAAAAAGGTTATCAACCGCAAAAATAAGGCCAGAAAGAATATTAAATAATACCTTCCTTTAAAATATCATGCAAATGTATAATTCCCAGATAAGTGCTATTCTCAACAACAAGTAATTGAGTAATATTGTTGCCTCTCATCATTGAAAGAGCATTAATTAATAATGTTTCAGGAGTAATTGTTTTGGGCTTTAGTGACATAATGTCTTTCGCCATCAAACCGTCAATCTTTTCATTTTGCTGTAGCATTCTCCTAAGGTCTCCATCTGTGACCATTCCAACAAGTTCATTATTAAAAATAACGGCAGCACAACCGAGTCGTTTTGAAGAAATCTCAATTATGGTATGCCTGATATCATCTTCAGCATCAACTGAGGGAGATTCATTATTCCTATATACATCTTCTACTTTAAGATATAATTGTTTTCCAAGTGCTCCACCTGGGTGATATTTTGCAAAGTCGGCAGTTGTGAATCCCCGGCACTCGAGAAGGCATACAGCCAGTGCATCACCCATAACCAGTTGGGCAGTTGTAGACGAAGTCGGAGCCAGATTATTGGGGCAAGCCTCCTTATCCACTGTGGTATTAAGAACAAAATCAGATTCTTGGGCAAGGTAAGAAGAAGTATTTCCAACGATCGCTACAATTGTGTTCCCCATATTTCTTATCAGTGGAACTAATAGTTTTACCTCAGGAGTATTTCCTGATTTTGACAAGCAAAGAACGACATCATCACCTTGTACATTACCAAGATCTCCATGTATTGCATCGGCAGCATGCATAAAAATTGCAGGAGTTCCCGTTGAATTGAGTGTAGCAACGATTTTTAGAGCTATGTTTGCACTTTTTCCAATGCCGGTTAAAATTGCTCTTCCTTTAGAGTTGAGTAATAAATCGACGACTTTAACGAAATCATCATCAATAAAATTCTGAAGATTTTCTATTGCCTTTGATTCATCATTGATAGTTCTACAGGCAATTTTCTTAATTTCGTCGGCCGATTTCAAAATATTCTTTTTTTTTTGTACAAAACGACGATTTTGTACTTAAATTTGTAATAAGCGGTTAATTTAATAATCAGAAAGTTTTAAGTCTTTCAGCACAAAGGTAGGTATAATTTGGGAAAGAGCATCATGGCTGTTAGTGTCGACAATACGTTACAAGACATACTAAAAAGAATCTTCGGATTTGATAGTTTTAAAGGGAATCAGGAGCCTATTATCCGTAACCTGTTAGATGGTAAGGATACTTTTGTAATAATGCCAACAGGAGGTGGGAAGTCAATGTGCTACCAGCTCCCGGCAATTATTAGCGAAGGTACTGCCATTATAATATCTCCGTTAATTTCATTAATGAAGAATCAGGTGGATGCCATCCGGACATTCGGCATGGACAAGGGGATTGCCCATTTTCTAAATTCATCACTCAGTAAAAATGAAATTACTGAGGTGAAGGCTGATATTACAAGTGGCAAAACTAAATTGTTATATGTTGCTCCTGAATCATTAACAAAGGAAGAGAATATTACTTTTTTCAAGGATATTAACATCTCATTCTTTGCTATTGATGAAGCTCATTGTATTTCAGAATGGGGACATGATTTCCGACCGGAATACAGGCGATTAAGGCCCATCATAGATGCGATAGGCCAGAAAGTTCCATTGATGGCGCTCACTGCCACGGCTACTCCGAAGGTCCAACAGGACATCCTGAAAAACCTTCAGATGAACAGTGCCAATCTTTATAAGTCATCTTTCAACAGATCCAACCTTTATTATGAGGTAAGACCAAAATCGAAAGATGTAATAAAAGATGTGATCAAATATATCAAGGGCAGTACATCAAAATCAGGAATCATATATTGTCTTTCAAGAAAAAAGGTTGAAGAAATTGCAGAAACCCTTGTGGTTAATGGAATTAAGGCTCTACCCTACCATGCAGGACTTGATTCTCAGACAAGAGCTCAGAATCAGGACAGATTCCTTATGGAAGAAGTTGATGTAATTGTTGCTACTATTGCCTTTGGTATGGGAATAGATAAGCCGGATGTACGTTTTGTAATTCACTTTGATATCCCAAAGAGTCTTGAGGGCTATTATCAGGAAACGGGTCGTTCAGGAAGAGATGACGGAGAAGGAAACTGCGTTGCCTTCTATAGTTATGACGACATTCAGAAGCTTGAAAAGTTCATGAAGGGAAAACCAGTTGCTGAACAGGAAATTGCCAAACAGCTCCTTCTGGAAACTGTTTCATATGCTGAATCATCCGTTTGCCGAAGGAAACAATTGTTGCATTATTTTGGGGAAATTTTTGATGAGACTCAATGTCAGAATTGCGACAACTGCCTGCATCCAAAGGCAAAATTCGAGGGTAAGGCTTACGTTGAAATGGTTATGGATGTGGTAAATGAAACTAAGCAACTATTTAAAGCAAAACATTTAATTAATATTTTGATGGGCAAAACATCTGCCCAGATAAAGTCTTTTAAGCATAACAAACTTTCTTCTTTTGGCAAAGGCCTTGACAAGGATGAAAAATTCTGGAATGCAGTTGTCAGGCAGACTCTTATTGAACGGCTGTTATTCAAGGATATAGAAAACTACGGGCTCTTGAAAATCAGTAGTGAAGGCTTTGAATTCATGCAAAAGCCTCGATCATTTCTGCTCACTCAGGATCATGACTACGAAGTTAGTGAGGAAGAGGATTTCTTTGCAGGAGCCGGACACAAAACAAGTACTACCGATAAAACTTTATTCTCTTTACTGAAAGACCTTCGCAAAGAAATATCCAGAAAGGAACAATTACCTCCTTTTGTTATTTTTCAGGATCCCTCATTGGAGGATATGGCTATTCAATATCCTATTACTGTTGAAGAACTAAAACAGATAACTGGTGTTGGTGCAGGTAAAGCTCAGAAATATGGCAAACCTTTCGTTGAACTTATCAAAACTTATGTTGAGGAAAACGAAATTGTAAGGCCAATGGACCTTGTTGTAAAATCTCCTGTAAATAAATCTGGTCTGAAAGTTTATATTATTCAGAACATTGACAGGAAACTTGCACTCGAAGATATTGCCTATGCCAAAACCCTGACAATTGATGAATTACTTACAGAAATAGAAAGTATTGTTTCTGCCGGAACAAAAATAGACATTGACTATTACGTTGATGAATACGTAGACCCTTATCATCAGGAGGAAATTTTCGAATATTTCAGGGAAGCTGAGTCAGATTCAATTGAAGATGCTGCAAAATCTCTTGGTGAAGATGAATATACTGAAGAAGAAATAAGGATTATGCGTATTAAATTCCTTTCAGAACTTGGCAATTAAATAATATGGAAGAACAAACCCCTGAAAAAGAGTTGGATTCACAAGTGAATGTGAATCCAACCAAAGAAGTGCAATCAAGCCAATCCAAGATTCTGGTTATTGGGAATATTATTATTCTCTGTGCTGTTGTTGTGCTGTATGTATTGTATTTTTTTCAACAGTCCAAACATCCTAAAGATGAAAAGGCATCAATTGCTGCTGCCTATTCAAAACCAGGGGGACTGCGAATTGCCTTTGTAAATTCAGACACAATTAAAGTTCATTATGAACTCGTTAAAGAATTACAGAAGAATCTTGAAGGAAAATATGCTCAGTATGATGCAGAAATAGCAGGGAAACAGAAAGCATTGGAACAAAAAGGTAAAGATCTTCAGCAGCGGTACGAATCCAAGCAATTGAGCATGGACGATGCTCAACGAATGGATGAACAGTTGAAAGCTGAAGGACAAAAACTTTATCAACTAAACCAGGATTATACTTCCAGGATGTCGGATGAAGAACAAAGGTTAAATCAGGTATTTGTGGATAGTATTCATAATTTCCTTAAGCGCTATAATTCGAAATTCGGATTTGACTATATCCTGGGATACTCTAAAGGTGGTGGTATTTTGCTTGCCAAAGACACACTTGATATAACAAGTACTGTTTTGGATGGACTTAATAAGGAATTTAAAGATAAAAAAGCTTCCTCTAAGTGAAGAAAACTTTCATACTAATTTTCTTTTTAACAGGGTTTATTCTTACCGGATGTAACCTTATTAAGAAAGAAGAATTACCTGAAGGAATATTATCCCAGGAAAAATTCGTTGAGGTACTAAAAGATTGTCAGCTAGCTGAAGCTAGTATTTATATGCACAAAATGAAACAACCGGATAGCGGGCCATACACCAAACATATGTACAAGGCAATATTCACTAAACATCACATTACAGAGGACCAATTCAGAAAAAATATTGATTTTTACAAATCAAAACCAGAGGAACTGCTAAAGATTTATTCAAACCTTGTTGATAGTCTGAATAAAATGCAGAGTATGCTCAATCATGGAAAAAAGCTGGACTAATTTTTTTTATTTTGAATAAACCGAAACAATTGTATCCAGATCAGCTCCATTGTTCACGTAGTAAATCCATTGTATTCTATTTGTTGAATACTCTCCGGAACCATTAACCTGAATACCCTGTGAAGCGAAAGACTGTACAGGCATTGTAATAGTACCTGACGTAACAATAGCATAAGGCTTTATACCAAAATTATAGAAATTACTAATCAGTACTTCGCTTGTATTAGAAGGATTTTCGGAAATGTTAACCTGATAAGTCAATTTTTTCTTCCCAGTTTCCTGAACAAGCCATGTCCCAAGAAATTTTTGCCTGGGATCAGATGGATTGGGATCTTCTGTTGAATCTGGCGTACATTCAGCTAAGAAAGTGATAAGAATTGTAAATATTAAGAGAAGACTATATGTTGTTTTCATTGCAGACAAGAATTATATTATTAAATTCAATCTACTTTTTTACAAATTTTATTGTTTTGATAAACCGAATTCCTGAATTAACGTTAACAAAATATATGCCAGCCTTCAATCCGGAAGCATCAATTTTAATCTGATTTCTTCCCCTTTCATACTCATTTTGATCAAGCTGTGTTAGTTTCTGGCCCAGAATATTATAGACAGTAAAGTCTAACTGTTCTTTTTCTGAAAGTTCAACAGATAAATCAATACTTTGTTTTACAGGATTCGGGGATACAGGTCCTATGGTTATAGACTCTTTTGATCCCAATGGATTAAAAACAGTTGTAGTTGCTAATATCGCAGACAAATTGCTGTCTAAGACCTGTATACTTGGAGGATATATGTACTTATTGACAATATGTCTATCAGGGGCAATAAGAAATGCAGTTGGATAAGATTGAATATCAAAAGAAAGGATAACATTATTCCCATTACCCTGAGATCCGCTGGCGCAAGGATAAGTAATACCATAGGTTGAATCGAAATCCATTACTGCAGCATTCGATGCACCCCAAACAATTCCCAGGAAATATACATCCCCATTATTCTGACCATATTGAATATAAGCCTGTTGCATATCCGGAGCGTAAGTTACACATGGTCCACAAGAAGTTGAATGAACATTTATAAGCACAAATTTATTCTGATCAAGAATATCGAAAAGGTGATGCGTAATTCCATGAGTATCTTTAACCTGAAAATTAACTGCTGTATCTAAGGTTGTTTGGGAATATAATCCAACGTATAAAAAACTAAATAGCAGGAGTGTAAATATTTTTTTCATATTCTTTACGATTGGGAGTGACAAATGTACAAATTTTACCATCAGCATAATTTCTGATATATCTTATCTGCTAAACGACTTGCCCCAATCCTGAACAAAGAATTATTTAACCAATCCTTACCAGGCACGGAAGAAATCAGCTTAATGCAATTAAGTGCAGTTTCTGGTTCTCCTATTCCACCGGAAGGTTTTATTCCAATTTTCTTGCCTGTGAGAATATTATAATCTTTAATAAGCTTTAACATAATCCAAAGTGCCTCAGGTGTTGCTCCTATTGTAGTTTTCCCAGTGGAGGTTTTAATAAAATCAGCTCCTGCAAAAATTGAAATCTCAGCAGCTCTGCATATATCGAGAGGATTTGACATCTCGCCAGTTTCAAGGATTACTTTTAATGTAAGTCCGCTGCAGGCCTTCCGCATCATACAGATTTCATCAAAGGCAGCATTGTATTCTCCTGCAAAAAGCAAACCACGAGGAAAAATGATATCAATTTCATCGGCTCCAGCCTCTTTTGCAATTCTAACTTCAAATATTCTTGATTCCAACAACCCCTGACCAGACGGAAAACCTCCGGCAACACAGGCTAATTTAATTCCCTTTCCAAATAAAAGTTTCTTTACTTCAGGAATAAAATTCGAATAAACGCAGACTGCAGCAACAGAAGGAATACCTTTTTCAATATTTTGATATGAAGTTGCTTTATCACAGAGATCCTTTATAACCTTAAAATTATCATTACCATCTAAAGTAGTTAAGTCGATACAAGAAAGGGCTAGAGATAAAGCCTCTGAATTGGAAATGTCCGTTAAAGGTTGGTCGAGTATTTCAAGAGTTTTAACAGATAATTCTTCTTTCGTAATCAGACCAATAGAATCAAATTTAAATTCCATATTATTATTTAATAAGTACAAGTTTCCCTTTAGAGCTAATTGTTTTTTTAGTTTTGGCTGATTGAAGATTTGAGTTTACCGTTAAATCTTCTCCATTAATTTTCAACACAAGCTCAGTCAGATAAACACCGGCTGCCAGTTTACATCCGTAATCGTCAATTCCATACCAGGGCGTTTTGCTTAAATTCGTTCCAATCTTAAGCGGACCAAATTCATCTTGCGTGACCTCTTTAACCAAGCGCCCTCTTATATCTGATATCTTTAAGACAAAATAATCTGGTAATTTATTACCAGTAATGACAAAACTAAACCATGTATAATCAATAAAAGGGTTTGGATAGTTTGAAAGCTCTGTTATTCCAGAATTTCCTATGACCTTATAATAAATATGATAATCATTTATACCACTGGAATTCCCTGAAGAATCATGTGCCTGAACGCTTAATTCATAAGTACCATCTTCAGAATAAACAGGATTATACTCAACACTGCAGGGATCATCCGGTTTAGCTGCTGGAATAAACTTCATGTTTACTGCGCCATTTAAAGTAAAATAAACCGGCTGAAGATCTGCTGGAACTTTAGCTGTTCTAATAGAAAAAAGGGAAGTATCATTAAGCGGAATAAATTGATTATCATCAATAAGAGTTATTTCAATCTTTGGGGTAGCAGAAATATAATCACCATTTATTATATGGATCCCATCAAATCGTACATCCAGAACCGGGTTTGTTTTATCTTTTTTTACAAAGAAAGGGATGTTTGCATAGTTATTATAATGATACGTTTCAGGTTGATCATTCCAGGGATTCGCTTCAACCCACAATGAATAATTACCTTCGAGTGTATTTGTCTGAAAAGAAACAGAATCGATGAGTATATCACCAGCCGGATGTGAACGCAACCTATGAGTTAGAATTGTATCATCCTTACCCTCATGCGACAGCCAATAGGTGATTAATAGACTATCCATATTAAACCCGCTGATGTTATGAAATGCCAGCGACATTTTCAGACGGTCGCCCTGCCACAATGTGTCTGCATGGAAAGAATAGGCAGAAGCCGGATCTGCGGCAGTTTCAGGTACTCCTTCAAAAATTACCTGCCACCTTTTAAGTTGAGGTGGTTCATAACCTACAGCTGGATTAACTGCTGTATCCTTAATGTGTAAGACCAATTTCAGATAAGGGTAAATTGCTGGGTCGATTCTGTTTTGCAAATTAAAAACATCGGCAGAATCTACTGTAAGTCCTTCTATCAGCACTTTAGTACTCCCATTTTCTTTAATGCCGATTACATTTAATCTTACTGAATCAGTAAATGCATGAGTAATTTCCCAGTGCAAACTCTCCCATTTTTTTGCAGGACCAATCGGAACCGACTCAATGAAGCCTTCGTTCCAATTCGTTGGAACACTAACATTTATCTTTATTAGTGAATCGCGGTTACTGCTCATTCCTGCTTCTACAGCAGAGCCTACTGGGCCGCCTTTCCGCCCAAAGATAATATAGGAACAGGTATCATTAACAGAGCGAATAAACTGGCTGCCAAATGATTCAAATGCCTGGTAGACATTTTCTTCATATTCTTCAGCATAATGACTATAATGACTGAAAGCCAGAATATAATGGCCAATAGGAATAGTATCAATAAATTTCTTTATTAAAACGCGGTCAGAAGGATAGAAAGTACAAAAATCGAAGGCTCCAAGCGGGTACCACCGGCAATGTTTATTCCCGTACTGTCCAATACCGTTACCCTGATTATAGCTAATCCATGGATTAAATGAAACCGGATCAAAAACTGCAAATTTCAATCCACTACTGTTGGCACAGGCTGTATGAGCACACGACCATATGTCGAGTACATTTCCGTTAAGTTTAAATAGTTCATCCTGCCATGGATGGCCCGTCATAAAAGTAGAAGCAAAAAGTGTTTTAAAGTCCTGAACAAAAGCAAACTTTAAAGAATCCCGCTGGTATTTTATATACTGATATTTATTATCATAAAACTGGTAAAAATGTGCCTGAGACCAACCTTTTTTACCCTGTATATATTGAAATGAGCTTTCCTGCCAAACTGCTGAATCAGGATTTGCAGCCTTGATGGAACATCTCCAGTAATAAACAATACTGTCGGAAAGTATAGAAAATTGAGGTGTCCAGCAAATAACACCACCTCCATGAGATATAATTGTATCCTTTAGTACCGGGCTATTGAACAAATCGGTTGTGTCTAACTGGAAATTATAATCCGATATTTGGTTGAAGGAGGAAGAAACCGAAGCGAATAATTTCAGAGGCAATTCAGGAACAATTGAATATTTATACGGATAAACCGGATAAACATTATTAGTATTTACATTAATTGTAACGATAGCATTATTATTTTCGAGAAAACCATTCTCATCAATTTCATTTAATGCATTAAGATAAATTCTAAATGTATTAATACCAGAAGCAATGTTACTAAGTACCGGTAAGGTTATACTGAAAGTATCCCTGAATAAAGGCGCTTTGATCCTGATAAGGGTATCCATAATTGTTTTCGATGGCACCTCCCTGGTAATCCTGACAAAGAATGAAGTATCAATTGCCTTCCCATTATTTGCAGGTATAATGCTAATCCTGAAGGAATCAATTTCATTTGTAATCAGAGAAGGGGTAAAAAAAACTTTTTCCGGAGTAATTATACCCGGTTTGATATCATAATCCGGAAAAGGAGTTGGATTTAATACAATTGCTGGATCGCCATGGAGAGCGAACTCAAGACAAGTTTCTTTGTAGCTGAATGAAGTATTCTGAGGATTTGTGAGTAATTTATGAATTCCCTGAGCTATAACATTCCCAAGAGATTTGCTATAATTAAGACTAGTAAGTTCATCATAAAAATTATTTGAATAAGCATTAAGAAAAACATGTTCACCTTCTGAAACTGAAGCCAAATAAGCAATTGCACCTTTATTTTTAATCAAAACATATCGTTCGCTGCTTAATCCTGAATGGTACTCAAATATATCGCCTGCCCAGCAGGAATTTGCCAGTACAAAATAATATTTACCATAATTGTTATAATCCCCGGGATCTCCAATGCTCATATCGAAACTCACTCCACTGGCATGTCCAAAATAATTAAGAATACCAACACCTTCATTTTCAATTATATTTCGAATAAAATCAGTTTGGTTCACCTGAATTGGGTCAGGTGAAGTTTTTAGAAGAGTTCTCACATTTGCACCGAAATAAGGTGCTTTTAATTTTTCAGTATATCGGCTAAGATAATAACTGAAAATTCCCTGTTCAAAAGAGCTGCTACCTCCACCAAAATTCAGCACATTTTTTGCCGGTTCAGCAGGGTGTGAATTATTTTGTTCAAAGAGTGCAACTTTATCCAAATAATTGTAAATATCGCTTTGGTCGTATGCACTAAGGCGACCCACTGGAAAAGCTACCTCATTGGGTAACTCAATTCCAAATGTGAACATCCAGTCAGAAGGCGGACTTCCATAGGTTGGTAAAATAGTATGATTGTAATACCAGGAGTTCAAATTAAATGTGGAAGGACAGTATGATTTTCCTATAAGAAATAAATATTTTGGACGGTTACTAAAATGGGTCAGGCAAAATCTGGCAAAATTTCTGATTGCTAATGGATTTTTATCAATACCCTGTGCAAATTGGTCATACAAATCATCAATCCCGGCAACAACTGGTTTAAATTTCTCAGGCAATCCATTTAATTTCCGGTAATCTGAATATTGATTTGCAGCCTGAAACAAAGTATCGTGGGTAACAATGAGATAGTCGCAGTTATCAGCATAAGCTGGTGACGAAAAATCCTGAAAAAAACCACTGCCCTGCCCAACAGGTTTAAGTGATTTTACAATATTAGTCTGGGAATCTCCGGCCAGGTAGCAATCTTCAGAGTCCGGTGAATTAGGAATCAGAAAGTGTAAAATCCCTGCGTTTTGGACGGGTTTGATTCTTTTGTGATTTCTGATATCATAGAGATGCAAAGAATCTCCATTTAGCAGATTAAAATTGCTAATCCTCAAATACAAATAAGGCTGCAAAGAAACCTGGTTCAATTGGAATCTAGCAGACTGCAGATTTGAAAAGTCAGGTGAGTGAGCATATTCCAGGACCATGTAAGGGATTGTCATCCATTCGTATCCATTCTGGCCAGTTACACCAATATTCGAGAATTGGACAGTTGGAGTTTGGTTGTAAATCTGATTATTGGGAATGGTGGCAGAGAAATGACCTACATGGTAATTAAGTATGTTTGTATCAACAATTTGCAGATTCTGGAAATTGCTTTTTAAATGGCAGTTTGGGACTGCCTCCACTCTGCTACTACCGCCAAAGGCAGCAAATTGAAAGATTGCAGGAGGCCCCTGGGCATAAACCTTGCTAACAGCAAGTTGCCTGGTTTGAGATCCATTAACACCAAAACCGTAAGAGGTAATTCCTTCGCCAGTTGTATAAGCAGCATCACTAATTGTAGTGGCAGGATCAGAAGTAATGAACCTTTCACCAGAAGAATATATTTCCGGGTATACGAAAACGCTTGTCCACCAAACATAATTAAGAGGTTGATAAGCAGAATAATTCCCTGTTGTCTCACTAATAATTCTGTTATTATTACCTGATGAATTAAAACTAAAGAAATAATATGCAGTATCGCTAAACAGGCTTACATAGGGATTAACCTGGCTTGATGGGTGGTCATATATCAATGAATCATAATAGCCATTATTCTTTCTCCCATAGAAATCGATATAGTCGCCACTGTTAAATAAGCCATCGATTCCTGTTTGAATAAAGATATATTGTTGTTCTCCTCTACCCCAAATCTGGAAATAATTTGGTGAAATGTTGGACAGTTGAATTCCATTTTGCTGTAAAGCAGAATCAAGAGTTGAATAATTTATCCGATAAATTCCGTCTTTGTAAACCTTGAAGCGATAAAATGGCTGATTATAATTTATCCATTCGTTACCGAATTGCTGAGAATGCAAATTTGAATTAAGTAATACAATAACAAAAATGACTAGCAATGTCCTTAAATGTGACTGCCCCGCAGAAAATATTCTTTCCATTAAGAATTTATCTCAGATAAAAATAATATAAACTTTAATTAGGATAAAGGTATGAAAACCCCATGATTAGGAAACATCAATCGGAAATGATAAAATAGATTATTCAACAATAAGTAAAGACCCTAGTTTTTCAAATCCTTTTGTTCCGAACTCAGGCATAAATCGAAGAATATAAACGTAAACTCCATTCTCTACAAACTCTCCATTATACCTTCCATCCCATCCTGCAAAAGGGTCACGGGTTTCAAAGAGCTGCTTACCTGATCTATTAAAAATCCGGAAACTATAGTCTGTAACATTTTCCAGTTGTCCAATTGGTTTAAAGATGCTATTATAACCTTTCGGTGAAAAAGCATTAGCCAGGAATACAACGTTGCAATCATTCACATTTACAAAAAGCTGTCTTTCTTCTGCACATTCTTTACCACTGAAAATATTTGAAACAGTAACAGAATAATACGTAGACTTTTCTGGCTCTACTTCAATTTCTGCTGTCCTTTTCCCATTACTCCACTCGTAATAGTCACCACCACTTGCTGATAAGGTCAAGGATTCTCCAGCACAAATGCTATCTGCAGAAGAAATGGCAGAAATAACATATTCCGGGCTAACATAAACAACAATGGAATCTGTATGAGAACAACCTTCAGAATTTGTAACTGTAACAAAAAACGTAGAGTTTGTTTCTGGTTTAAGAACAACCTGAGGCGTATTTAACCCATTACTCCATTCGTACACAACCCCACCTTCAGCTTTAACTATCAGTGGATTACCGAAACATAAAATAAAATGATTATCCAAACCCGGTTCAGGAACCTGATTAATTAGCACTGATGCTGATGCAGTATTTACACAACCGTTCGTATCTGTAACACTAACCTGGTAGAGAGTTGAACTTTCGGGATGAACAATAATTTGTGCTCCAGAATTTGAATTACTCCATAAATAATTAACACCACCTGTTGCTGTTAACTGGGCATCGCTTCCTTTACAAACAGTATCCCCAATTGCAGTTACCAATGGAAGTTGATTAACAGTAATATTTGTTTTTTTTACATTCCTGCATCCAAGGTTATCAGTAGCTGTGACAAAATAAAGTGTTGATAGAACAGGACTAGTAATTAAATTACTTCCTATGCTTCCATTACTCCATAAAAACTCATACGATCCGGAAACTGAAAGATTTACTTCGTCACCAGAACAGATTGTAGTATCACCGTTAATAGTAAAACCCGGCAGATTGTGAACAACAATAGTTACGGAATCAATAGCAACTGTGTCCGGAGGATTCCCTAATCCAAGAATATAAACCACATAAGTTGCAGTTGAGTCTGGTACAAAGGTACCAGAAGAGGCAGTACCCCATTCAATGCCAGTATTGCTTGAGTTTGAAATTGTTACATTATCCAAACCCCAGTTATCATCATAATGATTGTTGAAGTAGCTACAATGTGTTTGAATCCATCGGATCCTGGTATGAGGAGTTTGAGCTGCAGTTGGAATATTAAAGCTATAGTCATCCCATTGGCAGAATACTGTAGGCCAGTATGTCAGTGGAGTTTGAACATTCGGGTTTGCCGGCTGTATTGTACCATTAGGTGCAAAATAAACAATATCTACCCAGGTAATTCCTTCATCAGTTGAATATTGTACAGAAACCCCATCCCATAATTCATCAGGTCCTTCACAAGAAGGTTGATCACCCTGAATCCCAAACTTCAAGCTAAAAGCAATCTGTCCGCCATTTGTCATATTCAAATCAACAGATTCCAATCGGCGGTTTGGAACACAATCCTCACCAAACCATAAATAATTGGTTTCTATCAAAGATGTATCACAAGGTGCATGAAAAATAAAATTAGGTGTACAATAATTCCAACCGTCTCCCAATGTTCCTGAATTAAAATTACTGTTTATAAGCACACACTGCCCATCAGCATTCATCGTTACAGTATCTCCCTTACAAATATGAACAGTATCACTATTAACCGAATCTACATAAAGAGTAACCCAACACTGTCCGAACGCCGGTGAAGTACATAACATTAATATCTTTAGCAACCATAACGAAAGGATTCTTCCACCATTAGTGACTACTGAATTTAATATTTTGAATTTAAATTTCAAAACTGAAATGTTAATAAATAATGAGTTATCAACTATTGAGGTCAAAGTTACCTTCCATTTATACGCTAAAGTTAAGAAAAAGTTCTTTTTTCTTAACAGAAATACATGAAGTGAAATCAAATCATCTAACATCTTAACTCATTGATAATCTAGTCTTTACATATTTTAATATCTAAAAAACAAATCTATTCAAGTCCAAAATAATCAAAACCAGAAAGCGGATTACTGTTTCTTGATGTTAATAACTTCATAACTATTTAAATAACAAGGACATATCAATTAAGATATGTCCTTGAAAATCAATATTAATAAAAAATTCCCTAGCCCATTTTATTCGGGAGCTATTTAATTATTATTGTACTACCATTTTTCTGGTAATTGAAGAATCTCTTGTTTTTACAGTGTAAAAATAAAGGCCTGGTGTATATCCAGAAACGTCAAAAATAAACTGATGCGTTCCAGATGCAACTTGAGTTGAAGGAATCTCAAAAACTTTTTGCCCAACAGAATTCATTACATCTATTCCAAGTTTTCCTGGTTTCTGAATACAAACTCGAATAGAGGTAGTTGAAGATGCAGGATTGGGATAATTCTGAGAAACAACTGTAGAAGAATTAATTTTTTCTTTAATCCCAACAATTTCAGATTTAAGAATCTTCGAATAAATCACATTATTATCTGTGTATGGGTCAGCAGGACTTGAACCTCTCACAGCCATTCCAGGCTCTTCATCTGCCTGATACAGAATATGGCAATAATTATCACTTGTTGGTGAAACTGAAGGAAAGATGCACTCATCAAAATTGTGAATAATGCTACTATTTGCATTGTAAAAATCGCCCCATGTTTCTCCTGTTTTAACTCTTGCCCAAACGTGACGATAATTTTCAACACCATTATCCATATGTTCCATTACTTCCGTAAAGAATAAATAAATTCTGTTCTGATCATCAATAGTAACATTTGGCATGCTTGTAAGTGCAAGGTAATATGTACCAATAGCAACAAATTCCATTACAGTATCATTTCCGTTTAAATCCTGAAGCCATCCAACAAGATGATTGTTGTTGTATAGGGTATCGAAATTCAGATTGGTAAATGTTGGCATATCTTCATTCCAGTAAGCTAAACCATCAGTGTACGGGAAAAAAGTAGTCTGCGCATCAGTGGTGTCAACATTCAAAACCCGCATTAAACCAAAGAAAACATGAGCTTTCCCATTATTATCAAGGGCTACGGCAATACCACCATCAACCACGGTTGGAGTATCAGCAACAACTGTATGAGTTTCGTCGAACATAGGATATGGATGCTGGAAAACTACAGTTTTTGTCCAGGTATTTCCATTGTCTGTTGATTTCATCAGGAAAAGGTCACTCCAGTTATCACCAACAACAAAAGCAAGCGTATTTCCTTTAGGTTGAGCCCAGGCATAGCAATCGCCTCCAAACCCGGTATATTCATTTGAAGTCATTCCGGTCAGCAATTGATTTTGAACAGGCCAGGTAGCTCCACCATCGTCGGATCTGCTGTATAAAATTGCACCATCTAATCCCTGATAAACCGTACCACTATTGGCTACAGGCCTGGTAACAGCAATAATATTAATAGAACCATTATTTGAGCCACTTGTAACCATTCTAGGCCAGGATAAACCATTCTGACCAGCAGGCCCTGGAATAGTCTGTTCGGTCCAGCTGCCGGTACCTTTAGTAGTACGTTTGCTGAGAACAAGTCCACCAGGAGTGCCAAAATCATGGCAAAGGACTGCCTCGCCAGCAGTTCCATAAGGTACATAGGATGGCCATCCTGTTCTAACAGATTCAATTCGTGCACTAGGCTGTGGGCCCCATGCAGATCCGTCAAAGTAATTGTAACCTGTGCCACGGTCGGCAAATGCTGGATCCGAAACACCCCAGGTCCAAGTTGCTCCAACTGTTCCATCAGGGTGCAGATAGATTCTGTTTTGTGTTGCCTGGTTTGTAGGGAGATCGTAACGGGTTACCATTGTAGTAGTTTCAGAAGGTACAAGCCCGGCTTTTACCATTGGGTTTCCTTTTGATTCAAGGAAACTCTGAGGAATTTCGCCAGTTAAACGAAACGGCCTCTTTGTTGCAATATTCTTCTTTGATTCAGGATAAACAGGTTTTTTTAAACCCTGTCCGAAAACAATAAGTCCTGAAAGAAGCAGGAGGGAAATAAGAGTAATTTTCTTCATAATTTAGATTTTAGATGATTAATTAACGACTAATTTATGCGTAACTTCCTGTTTACCTGACCGAACAGTGTAAAAATATAATCCCGAAGCCCAATTCCTGGTATCAAGTGTGATCAGCTGCTTGTCCGTTCCAACATTCTTTAACACCTGTGAATTAAGAATTCTTCCCAGATAATCATTCACAGTAAATTCAATTGTTCCGGGATTCTTCAAGATTACAGGGATCGTTGTATTTCCGTTAGCAGGATTAGGATAATTCTGTAAAACTTCAAAATTGACATCTGAGAGTTCATTGATGCCAATTGCCAGAGGCACATTTATCACGGCAATACTGTTATCAGTATATGGATCTGCAGGAACATCCCCTCTCACAGCCATTCCAGGTTCCTCATCATATTGATATGATAATGGAAAATGATAGAGAATAGGTGTAGGAGAAAAACAAGGGAACACGCACTCATCAAAATTATGTACTATCGAAGAATTGAGATTAACAGGATCAGACCAACTTACACCAGCATTAAAAGTATTTCTTGCCCAGATATGGCGGTAGTTCTGAACTCCATTATCCATATGCTCCATTACAGTTGCGTATGAAAGGTATATTCCATTATCGTATGCTGCAATAGTTGGCATACTGGTAACTGAAAGGTAATATGTTCCTAGATCGATAAATTCAAGAATAGTATCATTATTGTTCAGGTCAGGAGTTGAGCCAACTATATTACCTGATTGTTCAAGCACATTAAAATCGAGGCTGCTTAGTTGCGGCATATCTTCATTCCAGTATGCTAAACCATCAGTATAAGGGAAGAATGAGGTTGTACCATCGGTAAGATCTGCATTCAATACTTTCATGAGACCAAAGGCAACATGGGCTTTTCCAAATTTGTCGAGGGTTATTGCAAGTGAGCCATCCGTAACAGTTGGAGTATCCAAAACAAGTGTGGTAGTTTCAACAAAATGCGGGTAAGGATGTGGAAAAATGACTGTTTTTGTCCATGAAGTTCCACCATCCGTGGATTTCATCATAAACAGATCAATCCAATTGTCGCCAACAACGAAAGCCAGGGTATCACCATGAGGTTGAGCCATTGCATAACTATCGCCTGCAAAACCGGCATATTCGGTACTGGACATACCTGGTAGAATAACATGTTGCTGGTCCCAGGTCGTGCCACCATCTAAGGAGCGGTAATAGAGTAAAGCGAGATTCAGACCCTGGTAAACAGAATAAGTGCTGGCTATTATATGGATTTTGTCATGATTTGGTCCGGAAGTTACCATTCTAGGCCAGGAGATATCAATTGCTCCTGTAGGGCCAGGAAGAATACTTTCAGTCCAGGCACCACTTCCTTTAGTATCGCGTTTACAAACAATTAAACCGGCTGTATTATGGTGAGTTACAACTATTTCACCGTTCGGCCCATAAGGTTGATATGATGGCCAGCCGGCTTTAGTAGTTTCAATTCTTGCAGAAGGTGCCGGAGCCCAACTTGAGCCATCATAATAATTGTATCCTGAACCTCTGTCAGCAAATCCCGGATCTGCAATTCCCCTGGTCCAGACTGCTCCAATTGTGTGATCAGGAAAAGCATAAACTCTGTTTTGTACACTTTGATTCGTTTGCAGATCGTAGCGAGTTTGTCCTATAACCTCTTCAGTAACAACAGCTTTTGCTTTATATGGTACCTGAGGGATCGTAACCATATAATTATTTATATCTTTTACAGCATTCCGGAAAGGTTTCATCATTTCAAGATTGGCCTTGTTCGCAGGAACAACTTTACCCAGTTGTCTTTGCTGGGGCAATGCTACAATACTTGTTGACAGAGCAACGATAAGAAATAAAATTCTCTTCATAATTTTTTTGTTTTATTATCAATTACAAATCTAATGAATATTGCCAAACGTAGAGATTAAGGCAAAAAAAAAGCTGCTTCAAGTTTGAAGCAGCTTTTCTTAAAACCAATTCAGAAAAGATTACTGAACGATCATTTTTTTGGTAACCTTGTTTCCACCAGCAGAAACTGTGTAGAAATATAAGCCTGCCTCAAACTTAGAAACATCAAGAGTAAATTCATGAGTACCTGCACCTGCAGCAGAAGCTGGAATTTCGAAAACCTTCTGGCCAACAGAATTCATAACTTCAACACTTAAAGTGGTAGGTTTCATCAAACTAACCCTGAACATAGTTGTTCCATTGGTTGGGTTAGGAATATTCTGTGAAACGTAAGCAAGCGGAGCTGGTTGATCTTTGATACCAATAATAGTAAGGTCTGGTTTAGGAATTTTAACAACGATTTGTGAATTATCTGTATATGGATCAGCTGGAGTAGAACCTCTAACTGCCATACCTGGCTCTTCATCAGCCTGATAGATAATATAAACATTAGCATCGGTTGTTGGAGAAACACTTGGAAAAATACACTCGTCAAAATTATGAACGATACTGCTGTTGATATTTACAGCATCTTTCCAGATTCCATCAACTTTAGCTCTTGCCCAAACGTGACGATAATTTTCAACGCCATTATCCATGTGCTCCATAACAGTTGTATAGAAAACATAAACTTTACCGTCATCATCGATAGCCATGTTTGGCATGCCGGTAATTGAAAGGTAATATGTTCCGATAGCAACATATTCGAAAATAGTATCATTACCATTTAAATCCGGTGTAGAAGCAATAACTTTATTGTCGGCATAAAGCTGATCAATATTTAGCGTAGCAAATGGAGCATCGCCTTCTTTCCAGTATACCAAAGCGTCGGTATATGGGAAAAAAGAAGTAGTACCATCGGTAAGGTCATCATTGAGAACTCTCATCAGACCAAAAGCAACGTGAACATTTCCACTTGGATCGATTGCACAAGTAATACCACCATCACAAACGTAAGGAGTATCAGTTACAAGAGTAGTAGTTTCTTTGAATTTTGGATAAGGATGCTGGAAAATTGTTGTTTTAGTCCAGTTAGCTCCGTTATCAGTTGATTTCCATAAACTGATATTCTCCCAGTTGTCGCCGTAAACAAAAGCAATGGTGTTGCCTCTTGGCTGAGCCCATGCGTAATTATCACCGCTTAAACCATAAGAAATATTTGTATCTGACTGTGGGAACTGAACATTCTGAATATCCCAGGTAACTCCACCGTCTGACGAACGATTATACATAAGGGACCCATCCTGACCGTTGTAAACAGTACCGCCATTAGCAACAGGAGCGGTAAGAGAAGCAACGTGAACATAGTTATGATTTGTACCACTGGTGACCATACGCGGCCATAGCAGTTCAGGAACAGAAGCAGGTCCGACAAGAGCGCTCCAATTCCATGCACCTGTACCTTTTGTATCTCTTTTAGAAACTTTGAGTCCTGAAACAGTTCCCATGTGAGTAACAACGATTTCGCCATTAGCACCACAAGGCTGGTATGAAGGCCATCCGGTTTTTACATCTTCGATACGTGCTGTTGGAGAAGGACCCCATGCAGAACCATCATAGTAATTATAACCGGCTCCTCTGTCAGTAAAACCTGGATCAACCAGACCCATTGTCCATGTTGCACCAATTGTTCCATCTGAATGCAGGTAGATACGATTCTGTGTAGCACCATTGGTTTGCAGGTCATACCTGCTAGTTCCAACATTGCTTTCACTTATAATCAGGCCTGATTTTACAGTCTGATTAGGTTTTGCTGCAAGGAAATTGGTTGATTCATCAATTGCTTTCATTGCTGGCTTTTTTACAGACACATTTTTCAATGGGTTGTAAGCGTGTTTAGCATGTTGCTGTGCTGAAACGCCAAAGCTTATAAACAAGGCAAGGCCAATGAGTAACAGTTTTTTCATGATCGTTTTGTTTTGGTTAAGATTAATTTATCGTTTTCGTTTAAAATATTTTTTCCCCTAATGCAAAAGTAATGGTAATTTTTAAATAACAATTACTTAACGATCATTTTCCGACTGAATTTTTCTGAGCCAACTGTAATATTAACCAAATAGATACCTGATTTCAGGTTCCCGTTATCAAGCTTTATCATGTGTGATCCTGCCGGATAAAGTTTGGCTGACATGTTAAATAAACATTGTCCAATAAAATTAGTAACATCCAATTTAACTTTTTCTGCACAAACAAGTCCGATTTCGACCATGCAAATTTCATCACATGGATTTGGATACAACTGAGAAACAACATTTTCATGCTTATCATACTCATTAATACCAACACCAAAATCGGCATTTGTAAACTTCATGTTGTGAATATACTTGTATTGCACAGGATCATTTGGTGCTGAAGGGTTCATTTCCTGATACAC
The DNA here is from genome assembly GCA_903923925.1 of uncultured Bacteroidales bacterium. Lineage (GTDB taxonomy): Bacteria > Bacteroidota > Bacteroidia > Bacteroidales > CAIXZF01 > CAIXZF01. The sequence goes on along the minus strand of CAIXZF010000035.1, from coordinate 296,607 downwards.
GAAAGGGATAATATACTCAGATGCGTTATTAAAAACAAAATGTGACTGGCTGCCCATAAAAGCCTGAGCATAGGCAAGCGTAAATTTAGTGACATTTTTTGTTGCTGTAAGTACATTTGTTTCAAGGCTATACCCTTTGCAATAAATGTTTGGTTCAACATTATCTGTAAGTCCTTCTGTTTCTGTATCAAGCCATGAGTAGAACAATTTACTTCCATCCATTGTCCTGCTGATATTTGTTCTGTTATATTCAGTAATGCCAGTGGTGCCGCCAAACTGACCACTAAACGTTTTTAAAGAATCCAGCCATCTTGCATCCCAGGTGGTCCCGCCATCATTGGAATAAATATCATAAGTGCTAAGGTAACCACCTCTTGGAGTATAAATATTCCAGGCACCTCCCGAAATTCCCACAGCAACGCAGATATGAGGGTTACCGTTTATATCCACAGCAAGATCGTGCTCCCATGCAGTAGTATAAGGTATAGAATCTCTTGGAGGAACCGGTGGATTGTAAAAAGCAGAAATCAATGAATCTGAAAGGAAATTTACCAATCCGGGTAAGCCATCAGGTCCCCAAAGTTTAACTCTTATCGGCTCTGACCAAGTATTACCACCGTCAGAAGTTTTGAGTAGAACAGGATAAAAAGAAGAATCCGGATCAACAATATAACTATCGTGTGTGATAAGCGAAATATATCCTGTTAATCCATCAGGACCAAAGGCAATCTTTGTATCCGCCACATATTTATCAGAATCATAATACTTTAGCGTTTGTGTGACTGCATAATCATGAGTTACAGAATTAAATACTCCCTTTGAAATCAGGAGGGTATCTGTATAATTTGATGCAATTCCGGCAATAACAGCCGGATCAACAACCCACATATCTCCGTTCGAATTAATAGTAAATGCATCAGGTACATTCTGGCGATACGCTCCATGAGAGCTCAAGTTATGTTGAGTATAGGGCTGAGTTGAATCTAACTTATGAACTCCATATCCATATCCACCCCAAGTGTCGCTGTTGGAACCATCAATTGTAGGAATAAAATAAGAAAAATATGCATTTGCAGAATTTGTGTTCCCCGATGGATTGTATAAACCTCCCTGCGGATATCTGCCGGCAGCCATTGGATATGTGGTGCCTGGACCTGTTGGTTCGTAAACTCTTATATTATTAGACCAGCTGGCGCCTCCGTCTTTTGAAACATCGTAAGCAACCCTGTTACCGCCATAATTTGCATCAGCCACCATTCGATGTACAAAACTAACGGCATTCGTATTGTTATCAGCCCAAACACATGCCCTCGGTCCACCTAATAGTCCATTTGCATTCACCGACTGACCCATATCAATAATAGTAACAGCATCAGGATTTGCAACAGGATCAGGATGTACAGTCGCTGGGTTGAAAGCAGGCATTTTTGCCCCTGCAGGTTCAATTGACAATTGCTGAAAAAAGTGCTTCTTCAGAGAATTCTGATGCTTTTCATTAACTTTTAACGATTGGCTGAACGTAATTCCGCCAAAAATTAAGGCAAAGAACACAAGTACAGATTTTTTCATGATTTTGCGTATTGGTTTAGAGACACTCCAAACGTACGAAAAAAAAAGAAGAAAAAACTGAAATAATCTATAAATAAACGAGATTAAACTCTGATACAAGTGTAAATATTCATTACCACAAGCTACTGATTGTCAAGAAATTTATCCTTTGTATCAATGGGGATTACTGTATATCGCTGTGCTTCACCTATATCATTAAACAATTTTCTATAGGTAAGATGTTTCTTTGCAAAATATCCACCAACAGCATCATGAAGTTTTCTCATTTTAATATTAAAATCACCAACCCATGAAAGTTCAAGTTCAGAGTATTCCGGCTTTTTATTAAAAACCTCTCTCAAATGCCAAAAGATTCCGGATTCAACCCCCATACGCTGAAACTGAGGACTCACACCCATAATTGTAATTCGGGCACGGGTAAAGTGTTCGAAATGTTTAAAGTATAGGAATCTCAACTTGTTTATTAATGTCAATTTGCCATTAAAGCGTTTAAGCACTTGGTTTATATCAGGAAACATTACGAGAAAGGCTGCTGGTTTATCCTCATGATAAGCAAACCAGATAAACTCTTCAATGAGAAATGATTTTGCTTTACGTAAACTTTCCCTGATAAATTGCTCATCGAGTGGTGTGAAATTTTCATGAAAAGCCCAGGCAGTGTCATAAATTTCTTTCATATCCTTAAGAAATCTATCAGCCTCTTTCATTTTAAAATGTTCAAACCTCACACCTGGGCGTGCAAGAGCCCAATCTGCAATTTTCCAGAAGCGCTCAGGGAAAGGTTTATATAAGTCGAGATGGTTTGTAATTTGTTCAAAATAAGAAACAAAACCATAGTTTTCGAAGAAATTTACATAGTAAGGTGGGTTATAATTCATTCCAAAACTCTGATGCATAAAACCTTCGGCAAGTAATCCCCAGAAATTATCGTTTTCGCCAAAGTTTATTGGACCATCCATGGCTTCCATGCCCCTTTCAGAAAGCCAATTTTTACAGGTATCAAATAGTAAGAATGCTGCATCCTGATCTTGAATGCATTCAAAAAATCCCATCCCGCCAGTAGGTTGCTGATACTGAAAAGCCTTTTTCCTGTTAATAAATGCAGCTACCCTACCTATTAGCTTTCCATTATCAGAAGACAGAACCCATCTGCATGCCTCTCCATGTGTGAAAAATACATTCTGCTCAGGGTTAAATACATATTCTATTTCGTCATCAAGAGGACAAACCCAGTTTGGGTCGTTCTTATATAATATTCTTGGGACATCAAGGAATTGTTCTCTGGTTTTGTTGCTGTTTACCGCTATCAGATTCATCTCACATCGTTTTACCGGACAAATGTATGGTATATTTCTCATATCTTTGCACCAAAAGCAGTGCAGATTAAGCAATGAAAAAGATTCACATTCTCGTTCTCAGAGCCTATGTAGGACCGCTGGTGATGACTTTCTTCATCGCTCTGTTTATCCTGCTTATGCAATTTGTTTGGAAGTATATAGATGACCTGGTTGGCAAAGGCCTTGAATGGTATATTATAGCAAAATTACTTTTCTATGCATCTTCAACTTTTGTGCCTCTTGCATTACCACTTGCCATCCTGCTTTCATCGCTAATGACCTTTGGCAATCTAGGCGAGCATTATGAATTGGTTGCACTGAAATCATCCGGAATCTCTTTAAGAAGATTAATGGCTCCACTCGTTGGATTATCATTAATCATAAGCATTATAGCCTTTTATTTTTCGAATAACATCTTACCTATTGCTAATTTAAAATTCCATTCTATCCTTTATGATGTAAGAGAACAAAAGCTTGCTCTAAATATTAAAGAAGGCTTTTTTTACGATGGAATTGATGGTTATGTAATCCGGGTTGGTAAAAAGGAAACTGATGGAAAAACAATCAGGAATATCAAAATATACAATCATACTGCGCGGATGGGAAACACCAACCTTACAACAGCAGATTGGGGTACAATGGAATTAACAGCAGATAAAAAGAACCTGATTTTCACCCTCCATGATGGCATCAATTACCAGGAAAAGGTTGAACAAAGAAATTATTTTTCACACAGGTCGTTTCAACGAACAATCTTTAAAGAGAATCAAAGGCGATTTGACCTTTCGAATTTTTCGATGAACAGGACGAATGAAGATTTGTTCCGTAGTAATTATCAAATGCTGAATCTGGGTCAATTAACGTATGCTTCGGATTCGATTAAAAAGAAAATTAAAAACCGGTCAGAGGACATGACCAGTATTGTTAAAAACGGATTCTACAATCTTACTTTACTTGACAAAAAAGAGAAAAAAGTTTTGATTGACACGTTTAAACCTGTTAAAGCAGACTTTATGTCGAATTTTACACCGGCCGAGCAAAATCAGATAATTAACGGTGCAATTAGTACTGCCAGAGGAATTAAGGAGAATCTCGAAATGCATTCAAATGAGATAGAATCCAGATCGGGTAACTTATACCGGTATGAAATTGAAATCCAGCGTAAATTCACTTTGTCGCTGGCTTGCCTGATTCTGTTTTTTATCGGGGCTCCACTTGGAGCAATAATCCGAAAAGGAGGATTCGGGATGCCTGTTGTTATTTCTATCTTTTTCTTTGTTATTTTCCATATTCTTTCAATAACAGGAGAAAAATTTAGTCGAGAAGGTGTACTTCCTGCTTGGAAAGGTATGTGGATTGCGCCTATGGTTTTTCTTCCAATAGGAGTTTTTCTGACCTATAAGGCCACAACTGATTCTCCATTATTTGATATGGAATCATGGCAAAAATTTATTTCAAGAATATTCAGAAAAACTAAGTAAATAAACAAATGCGAGTACTTTTCCTCTGTAGTAAATCACCATTTCCACCTGTTGAAGGCGGGTCAATTGCGATGAATGCATTGATTGAAGGATTGATAGCAGAAGGAAACACTGTAAAGGTGCTGGCTGTTACTTCACATAAGTTTCAGGTCGATTTTACCAAAATTCCAAGAGAATATCTTGAAAGAACAGGGTTGGAGACCATCCATTTCGATTTAAAAATCCGTCCTGTTTCACTAATAAAAAGTATTATCACCGGTGAATCCTATCATGTTTCCCGGTTTGATTCTGCAGAATTTAAAGCAAAACTAATACATGTTTTGAAAGCTGACAACTATGATGTTGTTCAGCTTGAAACCTTGTATATGTGTCCTTACATAGACGTTATCCGTAAAAATTCTACTGCAAAAATTCTACTAAGAGCCCATAATACAGAACATTTGATCTGGAAGCAGCTTGCATTAGAATCAGTGAATGTGTTTAAAAAGTTTATTCTTTCTAAACTTGCCAGAACCCTTGAACGGTACGAGCGTCATACACTTCCAAAAGTAGATGGTATTGCTGTAATAAGTCAGGATGACATTCCTTTTTACAATACATTCAGCTCAAAAACAGAAATCCGACTTATTCCATTCGGAGTAAAGATTCCGGAAACCAACAACATTGCTGATGTAAAAGAGATTAGCTTATTTCATATCGGATCAATGAACTGGATTCCGAATCAAAAAGGTATAAAATGGTTTATTGAAGAGGTTTGGCCTGAAACTCATTCAAAATTCTCACAATTAAAGGTTCACCTTGCTGGAAGAAAAATGCCTGAATGGTTGTTAAACTGCAATTCAAATGGTGTTGTCATAGTTGGTGAGGTTGAGAATGCAGCAGAATTCATCGATAGTCATTCCATAATGATTGTTCCTTTATTTTCAGGAAGCGGAATACGAATCAAGATAATTGAGGCAATGTTAGCCGGGAAAACGGTAATTTCCACAGCTACCGGAGCTGCAGGTATTTCATATACTGACAGGAAAAATATACTGATAGCAAATGATAAAGAATCTTTTATAGCTGCAATCAGTAGTTGCATGAAATATCCTGAAAAAATTGCTGAGATCGGGCAGCATGCCAAACAACTAGTTAGAGAAGAACACGACAACAATCATGTTATCAGAAAGTTAATGAATTTTTATGATGAATTGAAACAACAAAACTAAGGTGGAAATTCTGATACTATTATCGAGGGTACCCTACCCTCTCGAAAAAGGCGATAAGCTTCGGGCATTCCACCAGATCCGTTGTCTTTCTCAACATCATACAATTCATTTATGCTGTTTGAATGATACTGATTTGCATCCAGATGCGCTAAATATTCTAGGAAAGTTTTGCAAAACTATTCAGGTGGTAAATCTTTCAAAAGTGTCAATAGGTATTAATATTTTCCGTGCTCTTTTTACTGGAAATCCTCTTCAGGTAGGATATTTTTACAGCCGGAAAGCTCATATTGCTATTGAAAAAACAATTAAAGAATTAAACCCGGATCATATTTACTGTCAACTTATCCGAACAGCTGAATATGTAAGGAACATCAGTACAAAAAAAACTCTCGATTATCAGGATGTATTTTCAAAAGGCATCGACAGGAGAAAGGAATTTGCACCATTCTGGATGAAACCTTTTCTGAATTTTGAATACAAACGACTGCTTAACTATGAGAAAAAGGTATTTAGCCTGTTCGATAATAAGACAATCATTTCCAAACCCGATCAGGAATTTATCCATCATCCTGACAGAGGACAGATAATTATTATTCCAAATGGGGTTGATAGTCTGTTTTTTCAACAAAAGGAAACAGTGAAAACAACTGACCTTCTTTTCACTGGGAACATGAGCTATGCTCCCAATATTCTGAGTGCAATCTTTCTGATAAAGGAAATTCTTCCTAAAATTATTTTAAAAAGACCCGGTATTAAATTAAAAATAGCAGGTGTAAATCCTGACACAAAATTAATGGAGTTAGCATCAGCAAATATCGAAATTGCTGGGTGGGTTGAAGATATTCGTGATTCGTATAATTCGGCTAAGATTTTTATTGCTCCCATGCAAATAGGCACAGGTTTACAGAATAAGTTGCTCGAAGCAATGTCAATGAATTTGCCTTGTATAACCAGTAAACTCGCGAATAACTCACTGGGTGCAAAACCAGGCATTGAGGTTTTAATCGGAAATTCTGCAGATGAATATGCCGACCACGTTCTTAATCTTCTGGAAGATTGTAATTTTGCAAAAAAATTGGCAAGCAATGGAAATCAATTTGTGCATAGCACTTACAATTGGGAAGTATCAACAGGAATTCTTGAGAAAACTATACTAAATACATAAATTCAAAATAAGCATGTCAGAAGACAATAAAATTATTTTTTCGATGGTTGGTGTGAGTAAAACATTCCCACCACAGAAACAGGTTCTTAAAAACATCTACCTCTCGTTTTACTACGGAGCGAAAATCGGAATTATTGGATTAAATGGCAGTGGAAAATCTACCTTACTAAAAATAATTGCCGGGATAGAGAAATCCTTCCAGGGTGAGGTTGTTTTTTCGCCGGGATATACCATTGGGCACCTTGCTCAGGAACCAGATCTTGATGATACAAAAACAGTTAAGCAAATAGTTGAAGAAGGAGTACAGGATGTTGTTAACCTTTTAAAGGAATACGATGAAGTAAACAATAAGTTTGCTGAACCTATGACTGACAGTGAAATGGATAAGCTTATCATGCGGCAGGGAGAATTAACAGAGCTTCTTGACCATCATAATGCATGGGAACTTGACAGTAAACTTGAAAGAGCAATGGATGCCCTACGCTGCCCGGACCCTGACTCCCCTATTCTTAATCTTTCAGGAGGCGAGCGACGCAGGGTTGCATTATGCCGTCTATTACTGCAGGAACCCGATATCCTTCTTCTTGATGAGCCTACAAACCACCTGGATGCTGAATCGGTTGAATGGCTTGAACAGCATCTGCAGCAATATAAAGGAACTGTAATTGCGATCACTCATGACAGGTATTTTCTAGATAATGCGGCAGGATGGATCCTTGAATTAGACCGCGGCGAAGGAATTCCATGGCAGGGTAATTATTCTTCCTGGCTGGAACAGAAATCAACCCGTTTGGCTATGGAGGAAAAAACTGAATCCAGAAGACGTAAAACTCTTGAGCGTGAGCTTGAGTGGGTACGGATGAGCCCAAAAGCCAGGCAGGCAAAAGGAAAGGCCCGTTTGAACGGTTATGAAAAATTATTGAATGAAGATAGTAAACAGAAGGAGGATCGCCTGGAATTAAATATTCCTAACGGGCCAAGATTGGGTAATCTGGTTATTGAAGCACAGCAGGTTGCAAAAGGATTTGGTGAGAGACTGCTTTTTGAAAACCTGGAATTTGCTCTGCCACCTGCTGGAATCGTTGGAATAATCGGGGCTAATGGTGCAGGAAAAACGACGCTTTTCAGGATGATAATGGGTACAGAAACCCCGAATAGCGGGTCATTCAGAATAGGAGAAACTGTAAAAATCGGCTATGTTGATCAGTCTCACGCTGATATTGATCCTGAGAAAAGTGTTTATCAGGTAGTTTCTGGCGGTCATGAAAGCATGCAACTTGGCGGGCGAATTATGAATTCCAGAGCATATATTGCAAAATTTAATTTTACCGGTGCTGATCAGGAGAAAAAATGTGGAGTTCTTTCCGGTGGAGAAAGAAACAGACTTCACCTGGCATTGACTCTTAAAGAAGAAGCAAATGTTCTCCTGCTTGATGAGCCTACAAATGATATTGATGTGAACACATTACGTGCTTTGGAAGAAGGGCTTGAGAATTTTGCCGGTTGTGCAGTTATCATATCACACGACAGGTGGTTCCTCGACAGAGTAGCAACACATATTCTTGCTTTTGAAGGCGACTCTCAGGTATACTTTTTTGAAGGAGGCTATACCGAGTATGAAGAGAATCGTAAAAAACGGTTTTCAGATAATACTCCTCACAGAATTCGCTACAAAAAATTGATATCCTAATAAAAAGTACATGCAGAAGCCTTCAATTCCAAAAGGAACACGCGATTTTGGTCCTACTGAAATGGCAAGAAGAAATTACATTTTCGACCAGGTTAAATGTGTTTTTCAGAAATATGGATACCAGCCAATAGAAACTCCGGCAATGGAGAATCTCAGCACATTGTTGGGAAAATATGGAGAAGAGGGTGATAAGCTTCTGTTTAAAATTCTAAATTCAGGTAACTATCTGGCTTCTTCCGGGGTTATTGACGAAAACGGAAATACTAAAGAAAAAATATCTTCATCATCATTTACAAACCTGATTTCTGAAAAAGGTTTAAGATATGATTTAACAGTTCCATTCGCAAGATTTGTTGTACAACACAGAAACGACATTCAGTTTCCCTTCAAACGTTTCCAGATACAGCCCGTTTGGAGGGCAGACCGGCCGCAGAAAGGCCGCTATCGTGAGTTTTATCAATGTGATGTGGATGTAATCGGAAGCAACGCTCTTATAAATGAAGTAGAACTTATTCAGATAATTGAGGAAATCTTCCTTCAATTGGATATTCCTGTTTCTATTCATCTCAATAACAGGAAAATCCTTGCAGGGATTGCTGAAGTAATTGGAGAACCTGATAAATTCATTGCAATTACTGTAGCAATAGACAAGCTCGATAAAATTGGAATTGAAGGTGTTAATAAAGAACTTGTATCAAACGGCATTTCGAATGACTCTATTAATAAACTTCAGCCCATTTTTGCGCTATCGGGGGGCTTCTTGGAAAAATTACTCAGTCTTGAAACAATTCTTGCATCAAGTGAAACCGGGCTGAAAGGTGTTTCCGAAATGCGGACTATCCTTGACTATCTCGAAGCACTGAACTCCAAAGCTCCTGTTATTTTGGATCTCACATTAGCAAGAGGACTGAATTACTATACCGGAGCAATTTTTGAAGTAAAAGCACAGGGTGTGAATATTGGAAGTATATGTGGTGGCGGCCGTTATGATGATCTCACTGGGGTGTTTGGACTAAACGGAATTTCTGGTGTAGGTGTTTCTTTTGGAGCCGACAGGATTTATGACGTACTCAATGAACTTAATCTTTTCAATGAAAAAGCTATTGCTGGCACAAAAGTTCTGATTACAAACTTTGGGGCAGATGAAGAAAAATTTGCGCTTGGCTTATTGCAAACGATCCGGAAATCGGGAATTCCATCTGAAATTTATCCTGAGTCGGCAGGCCTGAAAAAACAGTTCAGTTATGCAGATGCTAAAAACATTCAATTTGTTGTTCTCTGCGGATCAGATGAACTTGCCAAAGGCCTTGTTACACTGAAAAATATGAAAAGTGGTGAACAACAATCTCTTACAACAGAGGATTTGCTGCAATTTCTATTATCCTGATATTATTTGAATAAAATCATTAATTTAGCACAAAATATTGCCAATGGAAACTCCATGGTTTTTACGATTCAAAATACAAATTAACCGAACCGGATTGTATTCTGAATAATTTTCGTGGCTTTGCTATCAAGCCAGAACCATCACTCTTTACGCATTATGCGTCACTATTAAAAATCAAAAAAAACAATCGAAATGGCAATAATTATTTCAGGCCAGGGACTCACTATTGAAAAAGTAGTAGATGTTGCCCGTAATGGTGCAAAAATTGAATTACATCCCGACTCAATCACAAAGATCAATTCCTGCAGAGCGATGCTTGAAAGGAAAATTGATGCTCATGAAATTATGTATGGGGTTAATACAGGCATTGGAGAATTCAGTGAAGTAGTTTTAACAGACGATCAGGTACAGGATTTCCAGAAGTATCTTATTTATAATCATGCTGCCGGAATAGGTGAAGCCCTTCCGCTGGAAATTGTCCGCGCAGCAATGTTAGGCAGAATTAACGTGCATGCTCATGGAAATTCCGGTTGCCGGCTTGAAATTACCCAGACTTATGTTGATATGCTCAACAAGGGGGTTGTACCCTTTGTATGTAATAAAGGTTCAGTTGGAGCCTGTGGTGATCTTGCTCCAATGTCGCAGATTGCACTTTTACTTATGGGCGAAGGGCAAGCCTTTTATGAAGGCGAACTTTATGAGGGAAATATTGCAATGGAAAAAGCAGGTATTCCGATACCAGGGCTTATGGCTAGGGATGGTCTTGCTGCAATCAACGGATCAAACGTGTTGACTGGCATGGGGGCACTGATGATTTATGATGTTAATCGTTGGTTGAAGCAGGCTGAAATTGCATGTGCACTTTCTTTAGAAGCGTTAAAAGCAAATCTGAAACCATACAATAGCAGAATACTGGAAGCCCGTGGATTTCCCGGAGGAATTAGAAGTGCTAAAGCAATAAGAACCGTGAATGCTGGCGGCGATCTGGCAGAAGGACGTATAAAAGTAAAGGTGCAGGATGCATATTCGATGCGATCAACGCCTCAGGTAATTGGTGCAGCACATGATGCTGTGAAATGGGCCCGCGAACAAGTAGAAATTGAACTGAATGGAGTTGGAGACAATCCAATATTCTTTCCTGAAGAAAATCTCGCGCTTAGCGGTGCGAATTTCCAGGGAAGTCCGATTGCAGTTCCAATGGACATGGTTGGGTATTGTATAACTATGGTGTCGGTACTTTCTGAAAGAAGGATGAACAGACTGAATAATCCGGCATTAAGTGTTGGTTTACCACCATTCCTGACAAAAGGTGCAGGTATGTTTTCAGGTCTTATGCTCAGCCAGTATACTGCAGATATGCAAATTGTCGAGCAACGGATTCTTTCTGCACCAGCTTGTATTCAGTCGATTCCGGCTGCTGCTGATCAGGAAGACTTTGTTTCTATGGGTTACAACACTGCTCTGAAAAATCTGCAAATATTGGATAATGCATATGGTATCCTTGGCATCGAACTATTTGCAGCTGCACAGGCACTTGATCTGAGAGTAAAATTTGATGAGCAGAAATATGAATTTGGTAAAGGAACTAAAGTTGCGCATGCCGTAATCAGAAAACACGTTGATTATCTTGATATTGACCGCCCTTTATACAATGATCACAATAAAATGAAAGCACTAGTGAAATCTGGTGAAATTTTAGAAGAAGTCGAAAAAGCAATTGGAAGTCTTGAATAATACAGAAGAAAATAATTTTGAAGAGGAAGCCGACAGCCGTATTAAAACACGGCCTGTCCTGCTTTCTGTTGTTTGTGTATTAAGCTTTATCGGCAGTGGTATGATGCTGTTTTCTTTCAGCATGCTTGGACTGTTTCATGACACTTTTGTACAGATGAAAGACCTACCCCAATTTCAGATGGCTGGGATGGAGGTAATACTTGCAACGCCTCCCAATATATTTTTAATCGGTGCATTCTTCTATCTGGCAACAATTTTTGGTACCCGGCAAATGTGGAATTTAAAGAAAATAGGATTCCATGTTTATACTTTATCGCAGTTTGCTTTAATTTTCCTTTCGTCATTTTACATTTTCTCTGATCATTTCCCTTCAGGAGACCTAATGCTTTCAGCCAGCTTTGTTTTGTTGTACGCTGTCTTTTTAAAGGACATGGCCTAACAAGCTTATTCTCTGTGATTTTCTTTCTACTTAGAAAATAATATTAATTTTTTATCAATTTTTTTTTGAACTTAATCGCTTTTTGCATTAAATTGGCTGTGCAATTTGGAATATGTGCAGTTATAGGGCGCATATCGTAATTAATTAATACACAATATACTTAACCTTCCAAAGCTTGGGTGCTGCGGGAATTTTTATTATTTTTAATTAATTGAAAATCAAGTGTCTAACTATTTTTCTAACCAAAATCCAACATTATGAGAAAATTTACAATTTTCCTGAGCCTATTGATGTTCATAGGGCTTCAGGTTGTTAACGCCCAGAATCGGACGATTACAGGGAAAGTTACCAGTGCGGAGGATGGAAGTGCAATACCGGGAGTTACTGTATCTGTTAAAGGTACAACAACCGGTACATTGACTGATATTGATGGTAAATATTCCCTGGCTGTTCCTGCAAGTGCGAAAACACTGGCATTTTCATTCATTGGGATGAAATTACAAGAAGTTGAAATCGCAGGTAAAACTGTAATTAATGTTACACTGGAGGCAACAACAACTGCTATTGAAGGTGTTGTTGTAACTGCTCTTGGTATCACAAGGGAAAAGAAATCTCTTGGATATTCCACACAGGAAGTAAAGGGAGATATCGTAAACACTGTAAGAGGTAACAACTTTGTTAACTCATTGTCAGGTAAGGTCTCCGGAGTACAAATCAAGAAAAATACTAATATGGGAGGTTCTACCAACATTTTATTACGTGGTAGTAAATCTCTGACTGGTGATAACCAGCCACTTTTTGTTATCGACGGTGTGCCTGTAAGTAATGATGTAACAAACACATCTTCACAAAAACAGGCAGGACAAGGATTTGACTACGGTAATGCTGCTTCCGACATCAATCCTGACGACATTGAGTCAGTTAATATCCTTAAAGGCGCTGCCGCAAGTGCTCTCTATGGTGCACGTGCTGCAAACGGTGTTATTATGATTACAACCAAAAAAGGCACAAAGGCAAAAACTACGATTCCTGGTAAAAGCCACATTGGTGTTACTGTAAACACAGGTATGACTGTAGGTTTTGTTGACAAGAGTACTTTTCCTGAATACCAGGATCAATATGGTGGTGGTTATGGTCGTTACTATGAAGGACCAGATAATTTCTGGTATATCCGCGATGTAAACGGAGACGGAACAGACGAACAATGGGTAGTTACTTCAGAAGATGCTTCTTATGGTGCTCCATTTGATCCATCCCTAATGGTTTATCAGTGGGATGCTGTTGACCCTGCATCACCTAATTATATGAAAGCAACTCCATGGAAAGCTGCTGATAATGGCCCAATCACATTTTTTGAAAATCCAACAACCTATACCAATAGTATTGCTATTGATAATAGCATGCAAAATGGTGGTTACAGGTTCTCATATACTAATTATAAGCAAAATGGATTATTGCCAAACAGTAAAATGAATAAGGATAACATCCTTTTCAATAGCTCATGGAAAATTACCGACAGACTCACAGGTACTGGATCTGCTAATTTTTTAAGAAATTCAGCTTTAGGTAGAAATTCAACTGGTTATAGTGATAACATTATGTCTTCATTCCGCCAATGGATGCAAACTAATGTTGATATTAAAGAACAAAAAGATTTGTACGACCTTACAAAGAGGAATATTACCTGGAACTGGGCTGACCCAACATCAGCAGTGCCTATATTCTGGGACAATTATTACTGGAGCCGCTACGAGAACTATGAAAGTGACAGCAGAAACCGTTTCATCGGGAATATGTCTTTAAATTATAAGGTAAATGACTGGATTGATGTTTTTGGTCGTGTTTCAGGTGATTCATACAATGAATTACAGGAAGAAAGAAGAGCTGTTGGTAGTATTGCTTCGCCTTTCGGAGTTGGAACAGGCAGTGCTTTGGACGGAAGTTTAGGCAGAAGTGAAGCGGGCTCAGGTTATCTTAGAAGAGATATAACTTATAGCGAGTATAACTATGACCTTATGGTTAATTTCAACAAAGACCTAACTAAAGACCTCAACATCCGTGGCGTTTTTGGTATGAACGAAAGCAGAAGAAATTACAACAGGCTGATCGCTTCTACCAATGGTGGTCTGGCTATCGCTGGTGTATACTCCTTGCAGAACAGTGTAGATCCAATTATCAGTCCGAAAGAATATAAATCAAAAATTGGTGTGCGTGGCACTTATGCAAATGCTTCTCTTGGATATAAGAGCACATATTATGTTGATATGTCTATCAGAAGAGACTATGCTTCAACACTTTTGGAAGGCGAAAACAAATATACTTATCCAGCTATTGCCGGAAGTATGATTTTTTCAAACCTTATCAAAGATCTTGAATGGTTATCTTTTGGTAAAGTACGTTTGAACTATGCTGAAGTAGGACACGAAGCTGGTTTTGACAAACTATATAATTCATATGAGGTAAAAACATCATTTAACTCTTTGATAACATCTGTTCCAGGTACCAACAATAATCCTGATTTGAAATCTGAAAGAACAAAGAGTATCGAAGGTGGTCTTGAAATGTTTTTCTTTGGAAGAAGACTTGGTTTCGACCTAGCTTTCTACAAAACCCGTTCAGTTGACCAGATTCTGCCTATCACTGTTTCTAAAGCTACTGGTTTTAGTTCAACTTATATCAATGCAGGCGAAATCGAAAATAAAGGAGTTGAGTTATCAATTATGTATACTCCTATTAAAATGAAAGATTTCAAATGGGATATAGTAGTTAACTGGTCGAAGAATACAAACAAAGTTGTATCCCTTATCGAAGGTGTTGAAAACCTTCCTTTGGGTTCCTTCCAGGGTGGTGTTACAATTAATGCTATGGTTGGGCAACCTTACGGCGTTATTTATGGAACAGATTACCAATACTTAAATGGAGAAAAAATTGTAAATAAAACCAACGGTCGTTATTTGATGACAGCAACTTCTAACAATGTTATTGGTAATGTTAATCCTGACTGGAATGGTGGTATTTCAAACACATTATCCTATAAAAACTGGTCACTTAGCTTCCTGATTGATATGCAACAGGGTGGAGACATTTTCTCTCTTGACATGTATTACGGCCTTGCAACAGGTTTATATAAAGAAACAGCTTACACCAATGACCTTGGTAACCCTGTGAGGAATCTGATTGTTGGCTCATTAGCTGCTGGTTATGGTCCTACTTCAGGTGGCTTTATCAATCCTGGTGTTAATCCTGATGGAACTCCAAACCAAACCAGGGTTGCTGCAAGCAACTACGGAACATTTGGTTACCTGAGAAATCCTAACTCAGCATTTGTTTATGATGCCAGTTATGTAAAACTCAGAGAAGTAGCTATTTCATACAGCCTTCCTGCAAAACTGCTGGAAAAAACCTTCCTTGCAGGCGCATCATTCAGTCTTGTTGGTTCAAACGTATGGATTATCCACAAAAACCTGCCTTATGCAGATCCTGAATCAGGACTTGGTGCTGGCAACTTACAGGGATATTCTATTGGTTCCCTGCCAACAACACGTGATTTTGGCTTTAATCTTAAACTTAATTTCTAATACATAAACCATGAAAAAGATAATAGCATTTATACTAGTCTTTGTTGTGGCTGCTTCCTGCACAAAGTTGGAAGACCTAAACAAGAATATAACTGACCCTATTGCAGTACCGGGTGAATCACTTTTCACTGGTGCTCAGGTTAATTTGTTCGACCAAATGGTCAGCACAAACGTGAATAACAATATATTCAGACTTTTCAGCCAGTATTGGACAGAAACCACCTACATCGATGAGTCTAATTATGACCTTACAACACGTTCTATTCCTGATAATCACTGGAATGTTCTTTATAGAGACGTTTTGATGGATCTGAAGGAATCAGCAAAAATAATTGCAGCGACTGATTACGCAACTGATGCAGATAATGGTCAGGGCAAGAAAAACAGGCTTGCAATTGTTGAGATAATGTCTGTTTACACATGGAGTGTTTTAGTTGGATCCTTTGGGAATATACCTTATACCAAAGCTTTGGATATTGCTGAATTACATCCTGCTTACGATGATGGAATGGTTATTTACAAAGATCTCGTTTCAAGGTTGAATGCAGCGATTGCAAATATGGATGCAGCTCATGCAAGTTTAGGTGTTGCAGATAATATGTATCAGGGCGATGTAACTTCCTGGTTAAAGTTTGCAAACTCACTAAAATTAAATATCGGTTTACTTTTAGCGGATGCTGATAATGCTTTTGCAAGAACAACAGTAGAATCAGCATTTGCTTCAGGAGTTTTTGCTTCAAGCGCTGATAATGGAAAAATCGTTTATCTTTCTACCTCACCAAACACAAATCCTCTTTATGATGATTTGGTAGCAAGTGGACGTAACGACTTTGTTCCTACTTCTGTTCTCGTTGACCCAATGAATACCTTAAACGACCCAAGAAGACCTTTCTACTTTGCATTAAATGACACAACAGCTTACATTGGTGGTGTTTATGGTGCTTCTAATGACTATACTAAATTCTCTCACATTAGCGATAAAATCAAGGAAGCTACCTTTGAAGGTACTATTATTGACTACTCAGAAGTTGAATTTTTATTAGCTGAGGCTGTTGAAAGAGGATTTACAGGAGTTACAGGAACTGCAAAAGACCATTATGATAATGGGATTAGAGCTTCAATCATTTATTGGGGTGGAACAGATGCCGAAGCAACTACATATCTGAATCAGCCTGCTGTTGCTTATACAAGTGCTGCCGGAACATGGAAAGAGAAAATTGGAACTCAAGCCTGGTTTGCACTTTACAACCGTGGGTTTGAATCGTGGACAGAATGGAGAAAACTTGATTATCCAGCTCTCGTTGCTCCTCCAGATGCAAACAGTGTTATTCCATTACGCTACACATATCCTGTGGCTGAGCAAACATTAAATGCTGGTCAGTGGACTGCAGCATCTGCTGCGATTGGTGGCGATAATGTTGGTACCAAAATTTTCTGGGATAAACAATAATTTTAAATCAACAACCTAAAGTTTACAAACAATTTGTTGTTAGAAGAAAAAAGGCGGCCACTTAAGTGTGGCTGCCTTTTTTCATATATCTTTGATGTGTTTAACTGAGCACTATCCTATGTCGTCCGGAAAAATTATTCCATTACTAACTAACAGATATCTTATAACTACAATTTTGTTTGTAGTTTGGATGACTATCTTCGATAGAAATAATTTATTCAATCAGTGGGAACTTTATGCTGACATGCAGAAACTTGAAAAAGAAAAGCTCTATTTTATTGATGAAATTAAAGCCGACAGACAAACAGCAACTGAGCTAAAAACCGATCTTCGAAACCTTGAAAAATTTGCAAGGGAAAAATATCTAATGAAGAAAGATAATGAAGATATCTATCTTGTTATTCCTGAACAAAAACAAGTTGAGTAATTTCATAGTAGTTGAAATTCGGTTTAATTCTGATAATTCCTTTTGATACCTGTTTAAAAAGGGTCGACATCAATGATAACACGAATAGATCTGAAATCCTGAAGTTTCTTAAAATCATCAATTATTGTTGAAATGAGCGTCTTATTCTTTGTCAGATCAGAATTACGCTCAATTTTTACCATAATCTGCTTAATATAGTATTCATTTATTCTGGCAACTATTGGAAATTCAGGGCCTAAAACTCTATGTTTCAATTGCTTTCTGAGCAATAAAGCCATTCTTGAAGAAGCATTATTCAGCAATTCCGAATTTTTGTGTTTAAGTGTTAGCTGGATTAACCTGAAATATGGCGGATAATTAAAATTCTTCCTGTCGTATAACTGAGCATTAAACATTCCCAGGAAATCATGATTAATAACCTGCTGTATAATAGCATGATAAGGATTATATGTTTGTATAACAACAGTACCTCTTTTCTGTTTTCTTCCCGCGCGACCACTCACCTGAGACATTAACTGGTAGCTTCTTTCAAAAGCCCTGAAATCAGGAAAGCTCAACATATTGTCAGCATTCATAATCCCGACTAAACTAACATTACCAAAATCGAGACCCTTTGTTACCATTTGAGTACCCACTAAAATATCAATACGTCCTTCTTCAAAATCAGAGATAATCCGCTGGTGTGAGTGTTTACTGCGCATTGTATCAAAATCCATTCGTGCAACCTTCGCCTGAGGAAGAAATAATGGAATTTCTTCCTCAATCTTTTCAGTACCAAAACCCTTCATTTTCAATACTGTACCAGAACATTGAGGACAACGAACCGGAACAGTTGTTGTAAAACCGCAATAATGACAACGCAATTCATTTAACTGCTTGTGATATGTCATTGTAACATCACAATTTTTACAACCCGGAATCCAATGGCAAGTTTCGCATTCTAACCGCAACGAGAATCCACGCCGGTTCTGAAAAAGAATTACCTGTTCTTTTTTCTGAAGGGCTTCTTCTATTTTCATTATAAGAAATGAAGAAAAATGCGACTTCATAGTACGCTTTCTGGATTCATCCAGAATATCCACTATTAAAACCTCAGGTAATTGAACTCCTCCATAACGCTCTGTAAGACTTACTAATCCGTATTTGCCGCTTTGAGCATTAAAGAAGGTCTCAATGCAAGGAGTTGCAGAGCCCAATAAGACTTTAGCTCCAAATAATTTGGCCATTACAACAGCAGCATCTCTGGCATGATAACGGGGTGCTGGATCCTGCTGTTTAAATGAGCTATCATGTTCTTCATCGACTATTATCAATCCCAGGTTCGAAAATGGCAGAAACAATGCAGATCGAGCGCCAAGAACTACTGATAATTGGTCAGGATCGTCCGGATTTGAACTTTTTAGATGCTTCCAGAACTCAGCCCTCTCTTGTTCATTGTTTCGTGAATGATAAACTCCTACCCTGTTACCAAAATATTTCTTTAAGCGATTAATAATCTGAGCAGTAAGTGCAATTTCAGGTAAAAGATACAGAACTTGTTTGCCTTGCTTGAGTACATCATTAATTAGCCTGGTATAAATCTCTGTTTTACCGCTTGCAGTAACACCGTGAAGAAGAACAACTTCCTTTTCATGAAAACTATCCCGAATCTGAGAGAAAGCCAGAGATTGAAATTCTGAAAAAACAATCGAGTCAGCCAAATCTGGCAATACATTTGGTCCAAGTCGGGATAACTCAACCTCTTCCTCTATTAAAATTCCTTTCTTAATTAATGAATTTAACTGAGCAGATGCTGCACCAGAATCTTTAAGCAGTTTTGATTTTTTAATTTTCGTCTCACCGGATTGCTGATTAAAGTGAATCAGCGTCATAAGAATATCTGTTTGTCTGGGAGCGCGCTTTTCCACACTTTCGAAGACTTCTTTAAGCTTACCTTCTTCTTTAAGATAAGGTGCCAAACTGATTAACAATTCGGTTTGCAGTACAAATTTTTGCTGTATTTCTTCAACCAGAACAATGATGCACTTTTCAATCATTGTTTTTATTAGGGGAAATACCTTTTTCAAACCTGTAATAGAAGAGATATCCTCCAACGTCAACTCTTTTTTATGCTCCAGAGCATATAATACTGCAATTTCTCTTTCACTCAGGTCAGAAAGTATTCCAGTGAATCCAGGATTTAACAGAATTCTGCTCTCACTCGATAACTTGAATGCTGATGGCAGTGCAGCCTGCATTACCTCACCCTGAGTACACATATAATAATTAGAAATCCATTCCCATAATATAAATTGGCTTTCACTTACAATTGCATTTGAATCAAGAACTTCGATTATTGGTTTTGCATTGTAGTTCTTAGGTTTTTGATTGTGTATCTTCTTAACAAGCGCTGTATACACTTTACTCTTGCCAAATTGTACTACAACTCTTCCTCCTACTGAAAGATCATTAATAAAATTATCTGAAACAGAATATGTGAAACTACCTGGAAGCGGAAGAGGCAATAATACATCCACATAAGTAGTATCGTAAATCATTGACCAACAGGGATGTATGAAGTTATGCTATAAAATTTCTGATTTTCAAAGTTAAATCTTTTAAAATAATAAAACGAATATAATCACATGCAATAGTAGATTGAAACCGGTGCAATTTTGTAACTTTGAATTTTATAATACAAAACTTTCCATTAATTCAAATTACACCTTTGTGAAAACTAAAAGTATAATTACCGCTGTAATAATTGTGGTAATACTCATCATTTTTCTTGTCCCACGATTGTTACAAAAATCAGAAACAACTGATTCTAAAATAGTTAAAACCCAAACTGTTCAGGGACTTACCGCCTATATTGTAAAGCCACAATCATTATCGCAGGAATTAAAGGCAATTGGTTCAGTTCATGCAAATCAGGAGGTTGAAATTCACAGCGAAGTTTCCGGTCGGATTATTTCAATAAATTTTACTGAAGGAGGAAAAGTGAAAAAAGGAGATCTTCTGGTAAAATTAAATGATGCTGATTTGCAGGCACAGCGAAAAAAGCTGCAATCGCAACTTGAACTTACTGTGAGGACTGAACAACGCCAGAAACAACTTATGGCAGCTAACGGAATTAGTCAGCAGGAATATGACAACACTTTGAATCAACTAAATGGCGTTAAAGCTGACATTGAGCTAATAAATGAACAGATCAGAAAAACAGAAGTCCGTAGTCCTTTTAATGGTGTAATAGGTTTACGTAGTGTTGACGAAGGTGCATATCTTACACCACTTACAAAAATAGCTACTTTGCAGGATATTGACCCGGTTAAAGTGGATTTCAGCATCCCTGAAAAATACATTCACCAGATTAAAAAAGGAGATGAGGTGAGCTTTACAGTGCAAGGTGTTACCGACGTTTTCAAAGCAACAGTAGCAGCTATAGAACCAAAGATTGAAGAGAGTACAAGAAGTGTGATGATAAGAGCTCTGTGTACCAGAACTAAAGACAATATCTTCCCAGGAGCATTTGCAGATGTTAGTTTGAAATTGCAAGAACACATTGCAGCTATTGAAATTCCTGCTGCAGCTGTTATTGCTGAAGCACGCGGACAGAAAGTATTCATTGTAAAGAACGGAAAAGCACAACCAAAGAAAATTATTATTGGAATCCGGAATGAAGCTACAGTTGAAGTTACCGATGGTCTGAATTCCGGTGACACTGTAATTTTAACAGGTATAATGATGTTGAAGCCTGAAACGGCAGTAAAAATTTCACAATTTAAATAGGACGGAAATAAATGAATATTTCATCACTCAGTATTCGCCGGCCAATACTTTCGATGGTTATGTCGATAGTCATCATCCTTTTCGGAGTGATTGGGTATAACTATCTCGGTGTTCGTGAATATCCTTCTCTTGACCCTCCAGTGATTACTGTACGTACTAATTATGCAGGCGCAAATTCTGATATAATTGAATCTCAGATTACTGAACCTCTGGAAAAATCTATAAATGGTATCGAAGGAATTCGAACCATTTCATCCTCCAGCAGCCAGGGGGTCAGTAATATTACTGTTGAATTTAATCTCGGCAGCAATATGGAAGCTGCTGCGAATGATGTTCGGGATAAAGTTTCACAGGCAATGCGTCAATTACCTCAGGACATCGACGCTCCTCCAACAGTTACGAAATCTGATGCTAATTCTGATGCAATCATTTCTATGACTGTGAAAAGTGATTCAAGAAATCAACTGGAAGTTTCCGATTATGCCACAAATATAATTCAGGAAAGACTTCAAACAATTCCTGGTGTAAGCACTATTCAAGTTTGGGGAGAAAAAAAATATGCCATTCGTATTTGGCTGGATCCCCCAAAATTAGCAGCTTACGGTCTTACGCCGAACGATATTAATACGGCTTTAAACCGCGAAAACGTCGACCTTCCAGGTGGTAAAATTGTTGGAGATGCCACTGAACTAACAGTAAGGACTTATGGTCGTTTAAAAACCATTGACGAATTCAACAATCTGATAATCAAAACTGTAGATAATAAAGTCATAAGATTATCAGATATCGGATATGCTTTATTGGGTCCTGAAAATGAAGAAACTATTTTAAAACAATCAGGAGTTCCGATGATCGGTCTGGCATTGGTTCCACAGCCAGGAACAAATTATATAGAAATATCAGATGAATTTTATAAACGCTACGAACAATTAAAAAAGGAATTACCAAAGGACTTCCAGCTTGATATAGCTGTTGATAACACAAGGTTCATCAGACAAAGCGTAAAAGAAGTTGAAGAGACACTTCTTATTGCAGTTTTACTAGTAGTAGTTATTATTTATCTCTTTTTTCGCGACTGGATAATTGCAGTACGACCCTTAATTGATATCCCTGTATCCCTGATTGGCGCTTTCTTTATAATGTACATTTTTGGATTCTCTATAAATATCCTCACACTTCTTGCTATTATTCTCGCCACAGGACTCGTTGTTGACGATGGAATTGTTGTGACTGAAAATATTTTCAAGAAACTTGAACTAGGGTTATCCCCTATTGAAGCCGCAGAAAAAGGAACAAAGGAAATTTTCTTTGCAGTTATTTCAACTTCATTAACTCTAGCAATAGTATTTTTGCCGATTATTTTTCTTCAGGGCTTTGTTGGAAGGCTATTCCGGGAATTTGGAATTGTGCTGGGAGGAGCTGTTTTGATTTCCGCATTTGTATCACTTACACTCACTCCTGTACTTAACGTACTTTTAGCCAGAAAAAACAGCGAACCTTCAAAATTTTACCTTCGCACTGAACCATTCTTTCAGGGCATGATAAGTGGTTATCATACCATGCTTGCTAAGTTTTTGAAACACAGAGGATGGTCGTTCGTGATTATAGGAGTTTCAATAGTAATGATTTTTGGGATAGGAAGCTTGTTAAAGTCTGAGTTGGCGCCACTTGAAGACAGAAGTATGCTTAGAATTAATGCAACTTTACCTGAAGGAAGTTCGTTCGATTATACTTCTAATTATGTTGACCGGCTTTCTCAGTTTATTGATGATTCAATCCCTGAGGTAGCAGCAATGCTAAGCGTCACAGCTCCAGGTTTCTCAGGTTCCGGAAGTGTAAACATGGGAACAGTACGAATGCGGTTAACAGAACCTGATCTCAGAAAAAGAAGTCAACAGCAGGTAGCTGATTATATTACCCGAAATCTGAAATTTTTTCCTGATGGCAAAGCATTTGTCCTTCAGGATCAAACAATTGGAGTTGGTGGAGGAAGAGGAGGCTTACCAGTTCAGTTTGTAATTCAGGCGCCAAATTTCGAAAAACTTAAAGAGGTATTGCCTAAATTCATTGAAGCTGCATCCAAAGAACCTACTTTTCAAGGGGTTGACTGGAATCTTAAATTTAACAAACCGGAGTTGGGGATTTCTATCGACAGAGAAAAAGCAAATGCTTTGGGAGTATCTGTCAACGATATTGCACAAACGCTCCAACTTGTATATAGCGGTAGGCGAATTGGTTATTATACTAAGAATGGGAAACAATATCAGGTTATTTGTCAGGCTGATCGTGGAAACCGCGATAAACCTCTAGACCTTACTTCTTTATTTGTGAGGAATAATACCGGTGAACTTATTCAGCTCGATAATTTAGTAAAAGTTGATGAACAGAGTAATCCTCCTGTTCTCTACCATTACAATCGATATAAATCGGCTACAGTTTCTGCAGGATTGGCGAAAGGAAAAACGATTGGTGATGGCATTGACGCAATGAACAGAATTTCGAGAAAAGTGATGGACGATAGCTTCTCCAGTGCTTTAACAGGCCCATCCCGCGATTTCTCAGAGAGTTCATCAAACATATTGTTTGCATTTGTACTGGCACTAGTTCTGGTTTACCTTATACTTGCTGCCCAGTTTGAAAGTTGGAGGGATCCTTTAATAATTATGCTCACTGTCCCTCTTGCAATTTCAACAGCCGTTTTTTCATTGTGGTATTTTAATCTCACGCTTAACATTTTCAGTGAAATCGGAATTATTCTGCTCATAGGACTTGTTACAAAAAATGGGATTCTAATTGTAGAATTCGCAAATCAAAAACGGCATCAGGGTTTTTCAAAAAAAGATGCTGCCCTTGAAGCTGCCTCACTGCGGCTTCGCCCTATTCTTATGACAAGTCTTGCAACTGCTTTCGGTGCTTTGCCCATCGCATTAGGACTTGGTGCAGGCTCGCAAAGCCGTATTCCTATGGGTATTGTAATAATCGGTGGACTCATGCTTTCATTAATATTTACACTGCTGGTAATTCCTGCCATGTACACTTACCTATCCAAAACAAACAGGAAATAAAATTATGCGCAATCAAAGAAATATCTTCAGGACTTTTATTCTGGTATACTTTTCCTTTCCTGCTGTCCTTTTTGCTCAGGCAGGAAAACTTTCATTGCAGCAAGCCATTGAAACCGGATTAAAAAATAATTATTCAATATTAGTTGCAAAGAATGAAGCTGAAATCGCTAAGAATAATAATTCTCCGGGCAATGCCGGATTTTTACCAGCCCTTAGTATAAATGCTGCAACAAATAATGCAAGTAATACTACAAATCAGGAATATTCAAGCGGTCAGACTCTTGATAAAAAGGGAGTTAAATCGAGTACATTCAACTCCAATGCTTTATTTAGCTGGACACTCTTTGATGGCATGAAAATGTTTGCAGCCAGAGACCGGCTTTCACTATTGGATTCATCAGGAGGTTTGAATTATAAATATCAGTTAGAGAGTACTATCAGCTCAATAATTATTGCATATTATGACGTAATCAGGCAATCAGAAGGGCTTGCAAATACAAAAGAAATGTTGAAGCTCTCAGAGGAACGCCTGAAAATAACAGAAAAAAGATTTGAGCTTGGTTCAGGCTCCAGGTTTGAAATGCTTCAGGCTAAAGTTGACAGGAATTCAGCCAAATCTGCAGTATTAAAGCAGGACCTCATCCTTAAAACGACTAAAACAACTCTTAACCAATTGATTGCCAGGCCACCAGAAGTCGATTTTGAGCCATCAGACAGTATTATTATATCATATCAGCCTAAACTTGAAGATCTTAAAAGGACATCAAACCTAAGAAACTTAGTAATAAATCAATATCAGCTGAATAAAGACCTTTCACTGATTGCTATTAAAGAAATTGGTTCAGCCATGTATCCGAAAGTTGCTTTCAATTCAAGCTATGTTTTCTCCCGATCTGATAACCAGGCAGGCTTATTACTGACTTCTCAGACTCTCGGCTGGAACTATGGTTTTAGTATCTCAATGCCTCTATTTAATGGATTAAACATTAAAAATCAGATACAAAATGCAAAACTTGCAGCTTTGGGCGCTGATCTCAAACTGTCGGATGCTAAGTTGAAACTTAACTCAGAATTAATCAGAAGCTGGCAGGAATATCAGCAAAACCTTGAAATCCTTTCAATGGAAAAAGAAAACATTGAAGTGGCAAGGGAGAATCTTTTTCTGGCAGAAGAACGCTTCAAACTAGGCACTATAAATTCGCTTGACCTTAAACAAGCAGAGAACTCCTATCTTGAAGCAAGTTTACGTCTTATGAATGCCCGGTTTACTGCAAAATCGTCAGAAACTAACCTGATGAGAATTAACGGCGACCTGATAAAATAATATAGATCAAGCGAACAAAAAAATGGATTGGATCTTTATTTTGCTTCCAATTCTTTTGTAACAGTTTTTTTAGTTCCTTCGTAAAGTTCATACTTCTGGAATTTGCATTCAAGAGCACCGTTAAATAAGGTGTGTTTCTTTGAGACGTGCAGTTCAATTGCCTTTAAAGCCTCTGTTCCTGAAGAGATTACCCATGCAGTATACCCTGCAAAATCTTTTTTCATTTTATCACCAAAATCTTTATACAGCTTTTCAATATCTTCAACAGAAATTCTTTCCCCATAAGGTGGGTTTGTAATAATATAACCACCACCATCCGGTGGTATAAAATCTCTGAAATCTGCTTGTTCAATAGTAATAAAACGTTGTAATCCTGCTGCCCTGATGTTTTCTCTTGCTTGTTCAACAGACCTGGCTTTGATATCAACCCCGCGAAGTTTAAAGGATGGTCGTACTGATTTTGTCCTAAAAGATTCTCTTACATCACCCCAAAGCGAATTATCGAAATCCTTCCAGCTTTGAAAAGCATAATGCTTCCTGAAATACCCAGGAGGAATATTAAGCATTTGCATTCCGGCCTCAATTAAAATCGTTCCTGAACCGCACATTGGATCTACAAGGTTTGAGTTCATATCCCAACCACTGAATTTTACCAGTGCTGCTGCAAGAACTTCATTTAGTGGCGCAATGTGTTCAAGCGCACGGTAACCTCTTCTATGAAGAGATTCTCCGGTACTATCCATTGAAATTGTTGCGTCATGTCCCTGAATATGAACACTTATTCTGAAAT
Source organism: uncultured Bacteroidales bacterium (assembly GCA_903923925.1). Taxonomy (GTDB): domain Bacteria; phylum Bacteroidota; class Bacteroidia; order Bacteroidales; family CAIXZF01; genus CAIXZF01. Next base: position 270,192 of record CAIXZF010000035.1, on the reverse strand, counting down.
CAGGATTGTCTTTTGCAACGCTGGGCCTTTCACCATATTTATTCCTGAATTGATCTGCAATTGCATCCTTTACTCTTAAAGACGCAAACATTGAATTCCGGAACATTGGTGCGTTGTTAACAACAGCGTCAATTGAAAAAGTCTGATGAATATTGAAAATTTTCCACCACTCTATTTCTCCTGCTCCTTTATATAAGCTATCTTCATCTGAAGCTTTGAATGAATGAATAGGCTTTAATATCCGCAGGGCCAGACGACTTGCATAATTTGCCTTATACATCACATGATTATCTCCTTCAAACGTAACAGCCCGCTTGTGTGGAACAACATTTTGTGCCCCAAGTGTAACCAGTTCTTCAGCAAGTATATCTTCCAGCCCCTCAAAGGTCTTGGCTAACATTTGGAACGTTTGTCCATTACTCATTTTCTACCTCTCTTTTAATCACTATTTAAATTTATAGATCACAGTTTGTTTTAAGTCCGGATGAAGACTTTGAGCAACAGGGCAAGTCCTTGCCGCCTGTTCAATCAGCATCCGTTCTTTCTCACTATATTGATTGTGAGGGAATTCCAATTCTACAATTATTTCTGAAATACGTCTTGGACCATCAGCCATGATCTTTGTTATCTTTAGCTCTGTACCATCGATATCAAAGTTATGACGTTTGGCAAAAATTCCCATAATCGTGAGCATACACGACCCCAATGCCGTAGCAACCAGATCGGTGGGAGAAAAATATTCGCCTTTGCCGCTATTATCAGGTGGCGCATCTGTTGTTATTACTTCACCGGAGAGAACATGTTTAGCTATTGTACGTAAATCTCCTGTATATTTTGTTTCTGCAGTAACCATATCTGAATATTAAAATGCCTGCAAAGGTAATCAGCTTTCATGATTCATGCTGCCTTGTTAAATTTATTTTACCTTTGCAAAAGGATTTCTGTCGATTTAACAAAATAATATGGCGAAAAAAACGGTCAAGGAAGCATCTTCCATGCTGACTGATATAATTATCAAAGGATTACAGGAAAAAAAAGGTAAATCAATAAAGTGTATCGATTTGCGTTCCATTAAAGGAGCAATCAGCGATTATTTTGTAATTTGTCATGGAACTTCCCGAACACAGGTTGAAGCTTTGGCAAAATCTGTCCGCAATGAAGTAAAATCTGCTGTTGGAGTGAACCCTTTCCATACAGAAGGTGTTGAAAATGCGGAATGGATTTTGTTAGACTATTTCGATGTGGTCGTCCATATCTTTGAAGAATCACGGAGAAAGTTTTACAACCTAGAAGGATTGTGGGCTGACGCTGAAATCACTGCATTACCGGACATAGAATAATCCGGAAAACAATTTGAAATAATCAGACATAATGGCAGATAATAATACTATTCAGGACACTCAGGATAACGAGAATGAGACAAAAAATGAAAAGCGCGGATTTGATCCTGGGAATCCTTTTGCATCTAACTCAGCTAATAAAGATAAAAACGGACAAAAAAAATCATTGAAACCAAAATTTAATTTTTATTGGATTTATGGTATTCTTGCTGTCGTTTTCATCAGCCTCCAATATTTTAGCTTCAATAATGAATTAAAGGAAATCACCTGGAATCGTTTTGAAGAAATGCTTTTAAGGCACGATGTAGAAAAGGTTGTTGTTATTAACAACAAATATGCTGAAGTTTATATTAAAAAAGATAAGCTAGCAAGTTCTGCTGATACAACCTATAAAGATGTTAAAACCAAAGGATTTGGAAACGCTGTAAACCCCGGTCCGCATTTTACAATGAAATTCTTATCGGTTGATGCTTTCCGCGATGACATGAAAGATATTCAACAAAGAATCTTCGCCAGAGATACTATTGGTAAAACACCTCAGCAAGTAGAGGAAATCCGTGAAAAAGACCGTGTGGTTTTAACTGCAGATGAGCGCAGAAATTGGGGTGGTGAAGTTTTTAGTTATATTTTACCTATTCTCCTGCTGGTTGGAGTATGGTTCCTGATTATGCGAATGATGAACCGTGGTGGTGCAGGCGGAACAGGACAAATTTTTAATTTTGGAAAATCAAGAGCTCAGCTTTTCGATAAAACTTCAACAATAATCCCAATTACATTCAAAGATGTTGCTGGCTTAGAAGAAGCCAAAGTAGAGGTTATGGAAATTGTAGATTTCTTGAAAAACCCTAAAAAATACACAACTCTGGGAGGAAAGATTCCCAAAGGCGCACTCTTAGTAGGCCCTCCGGGAACTGGAAAAACCTTACTTGCAAAGGCAGTTGCAGGAGAAGCAAAAGTCCCTTTCTTTTCAATCTCAGGATCGGATTTTGTAGAAATGTTTGTTGGAGTAGGAGCTTCACGTGTTCGCGACCTGTTTAAACAGGCTAAGGAAAAAGCTCCCTGCATTGTCTTTATAGATGAGATTGATGCCATTGGTCGTGCAAGAGGTAAAAGCGTGATTACTGGAGGAAACGATGAAAGAGAAAATACTTTAAATCAGTTGCTTACCGAAATGGATGGTTTCGCCAGCAACACTGGCGTAATTATTCTAGCTGCAACCAACCGGGCAGATGTGCTCGACCGTGCTTTATTGCGTGCTGGTCGTTTCGACAGAACTATTAACGTTGAGCTCCCAGATCTGGAAGAGCGTAAGGCCATTTTCATGGTTCACATGAAACCACTTAAATTGGACAATTCTGTGGATGTTGATTTTCTTGCCCGGCAAACACCAGGTTTCTCAGGCGCTGATATTGCCAACGTTTGTAACGAAGCAGCCTTGATTGCAGCAAGAAAAGATAAAGCCGTAATTCAAAAACAAGATTTTCTGGATGCTATTGACCGTATAGTTGGTGGACTTGAAAAACGCAATAAAATTATTTCCGTTGAAGAAAAAAGGGTTATTGCTTTCCATGAATCAGGACATGCCGCTATTAGCTGGCTTTTAGAACATGCTCACCCTCTTGTAAAAGTAACAATTGTTCCACGTGGCAAAGCTTTGGGTGCAGCCTGGTATTTACCTGAGGAAAGACAAATCACTACTTTTGAACAAATGTTCGACGAGATAACAGCTGCTTTGGGTGGACGTGCTGCAGAAGAAGTTGTTTTCGGAAAAGTCTCTACAGGTGCTATTAATGATCTTGAGAAAGTAACCAAATCGGCTTACGCTATAGTTGTATATTTTGGCCTTAACACCAAGGTAGGCAATGTAAGTTATTATGATTCAAGCGGGCAGCAGGAGTTTTTTATGTCTAAACCATACTCTGAAAAAACTGCCGAAATTATTGATGACGAAATCCGTAAGATTATTGAAGAGGCCTATAGCAGAGCTAAAGATCTCCTACGGAATAACATCGATAAACTTAATGCACTTGGCGAAATCCTGTTAAAAAAAGAAGTAATTTTCAAAGAGGATCTTGAGGTAATTTTCGGAAAAAGAATGTTCGACAAAGATGTGGAGAACGAGGCCTTGCTTAATGCATCGATTGCTGCAGGAAAAGAAAAAGCAAAAACAAATACTACTTCAGAAACAGGAATTCCTGTATATACTAATCCGGATGCAGGAACTTCAGAATCTTAGCTAAATTTGTACGATTGTTAACTAAAATCTCAGCCCGGGAAAACTTATGGAAGAAAGTACCTCCAAGGAAAAAGTGTTGAAGAATATTCGGAATGCCCTTATTAATGAGGCAGAAAATCCTTTCCCAAAAGTTGATTTTATTTCTCCTGTATATGAAGAAAATAACGAATCTTCAGATGTGAATTTTGCAGAAGAATTCACAAAAGTTAACGGGAAATTTGTTTATTGCGAGAATGAAACCGAATTCATGGAGAATTACCGGCTTCTTGCAGTACAGAATCAATGGCCTCCTGTCTTTTGTTATGATGAATATCTGATAGGATTGTTGCAAAAAGGACGAATTGCCTTCACTTCTAATGAGGATGATTTTCTGAAACAGGTAGTTGGCATGACAAGCTGCGAATTTCTGATTTCCCGTCTGGGCTCAATTATGGTATCATCTAAACAGTCTGGTGGCAGACGTCTGAACGTGTATCCCGAAATCCATGTTGTGGTGGCTAATACATCACAACTTGTAGCAGATCTGAAGCATGCCTTCGCAGGAATGCTTAGCAAGTATGGAAAAAAATTACCTTCCATGATCTCCGTAATAACTGGGCCAAGCAGGACTGCCGATATTGAAAAAACAATGGTTCTTGGTGCACATGGCCCCAAGGAACTTTATGTTTTTCTGATTGAGAACGGAAATGGCTGACATGGAAGATATAAACTGGACAAAAATTTTCTCTTCCTCTCTTGAACATGAGGTTGACATTATTAAAGGTGTTCTGGCAGAATCTGAAATTGACAGCGTGATAATAAATAAAAAAGACTCCCTTTATTTAATTGGTGAAGTAGAACTTTACGTAAATTCAGAGCAGGCTTTCATTGCCCAGCAATTAATTAATCAAATTTTTAAATGAGGACTTTTCTCATCAGAAGTGCAAGTGCCTTAGTTTTCGGAGTATTGGTTCTTGGATCACTTCTTTATAATGCATGGCTATTTTCTTCTGTGATGTTAATATTTTCAATTCTCGGCATGTGGGAATTTTTTACAATTACATCATTTAATGAGATAAAGGCAAATAAAACAACAGGAACTATTGCAGGTGTGTTTTTATACACCAGTTTGGCCTTTTTTGCTCATGGCGCAAACATTAGCTGGATGATATTTTTAAATGCAATTCCGTTTGCAACAATTTTTGTTTCAGAACTATTTTGCAAGTCCACTAATCCATTTGTTAAAATCAGCCTTACACTGCTTGGTATAATTTATGTTGCTTTACCATTGGCATTGCTGAATTTTTTCTTTTATCCGAAACTAGGCAATATACCTCACCCTGGAATACTTCTGTCCTTTTTTGCGCTAATCTGGATCAACGACTCCTTTGCCTATGTAAGTGGTATGCTTGTAGGAAGAACACCACTTTTCCCAAGGATCTCTCCTAAAAAGACATGGGAAGGAAGTATTGGTGGTGCCGTATTTACAATGATTTCAGCTTATTTTATTTCATATTATCTTCCACAACTGTCACTTTTAGAATGGCTTGGATTTGCAATTCTGGTTGTAGTTTTCGGCACGCTTGGCGACCTGATTGAATCAATGCTCAAACGAAGCCTCAATATTAAGGACAGCGGCAGTATAATGCCAGGACATGGTGGTATACTCGACAGGTTTGATGCAGCCTTGTTTGCAGCACCAGTAATCTTTGCCTACCTTTACATGATATATTTCTATATAAACTAATATGATGAAGATCCATAAGGAAGGTTATACTATTCTTATTGTTTATTTTGTGGTAATGACTGGTTTACTCATTGCAACTGAAGAGATTTTCCCGGAAAAGAATTTACTTCATTACATTTTTTACTTTCTATGCTTTCTGTCGCTGGCATTTGTTGGCGGATTTTTCAGATCGCCTAAACGGGAAACTGAGGATGAACTGGATTTCATACTCTGCCCGGCAGACGGGAAAGTTGTGGTTATTGAGAAAGTATATGATGATGAGTATTTTAATGAAGAAAGACTTCAGGTTTCTATTTTCATGTCCCCTTTAAATGTTCATGTAAATTGGTATCCAATTAGTGGTTTAGTTAAGTATTTCAATTATATGCCCGGCAAATACCTTGTTGCCTGGCATCCTAAGTCGTCGAGTGACAATGAAAGGACTACAACTGTAATTCAGCATAGAAATGGAGATGAAATTCTTGTTCGGCAAATTGCAGGTGCAATGGCTCGCAGAATAGTCTGTTATGCTAAGCCAAGCACAGAAGTTAAACAAGGTAGCGAGCTTGGTTTTATTAAGTTTGGATCAAGATTGGATGTGCTATTACCATTAAATTCTCATGTAAAAGTTGAACTCGGCCAGAAAGTAGTAGGTAAAATGACAGTTTTGGCAAGTTTTTCTGCCTGATACCAGCAATTAACGTTTCATTAACAAAATACTGTTATTAACTACATGCGCTAATCATCAATATAGCGTTAACTTTGTCAAAGTTTTAAACTAAAAAAATATAACAATTATGAAAAAATTAGCATTGCTTTTGTCATTATTCAGTTTTATCTGTTTTGTGACTGTTGCTCACGCTCAGGATGCTCCTAAAAAGGATTCCAAAACCGAACAAGTTAGCACTTCAAATGTGAAAGCTAAAGATGCAGCAGGTTGCAATCATGGTAAAGAAGCAGCAGGATGTACTCATTCCAAAGATGCTGGCTGTGCAAAAGGAAAAGATGCAGGTTGCGAGAAAAAATGTAAAGATGCTGGCAAGTCAGGTTGCTGCTCAAAAGACAAAAAAGGTACAACAACTACCGAAAAAGAATTGAAGTAATTTTATTATTTCCAAAAAAGGCTGCCTCCTATAGATGCAGCCTTTTTTTTGTTATAATCCAGATTTTTTTTAGTTCAATTTAAACAATTGAAAAAAATTACTTTATCATAGCAATAGCCCTCATTTCCAAAGGCATCTTTTCAAGTGCATAGCGAAGTGCTGTTCTTGGCATCCTGGTTTTGCGGATCATTAAAAAATCAAAGACTTCTTTCTGATGAATCTGGCTGGCAACCTTCAGCATCCACCCATAGCCCTTCTGGACCAAATCGTCTTTATCCAATAATAACAAGTCTGCTATTTCAAAAATATCGTTCAGGAATTTCCCCCTTCTTGCAGGTACAATCATGGAAACTGCAGAAGCTCTCCTTTCCCATCTGTTGTCAGAGCTTGCCCAAATCTTCAGCCTGAACAAAAACTCAGGATACATTTCTATAAATTCCCCGATAGTATGATTACAAAAACCATCACAGGAGGCCCAATTGGAAATATTATTGCTAATCCAATTCTCGAAGATTTCAAAATCAGAAGGTTCATACTTTTTACGTAATGAATATGACCAGTGGCTTGCAATAAATGACTCCTCAATCATTCCCGAATTCCATAAGTCATTACACAATTCAAAAACTTCCGGCTTTGCAAGAGATTTAACCGATTTGAAATACTTCTTACCAATGCTTGTAACCGTGGCATTCCGGATTCCGTAACACTTAATAGACTCTTTAAAATAGCGTTTAGTTCCGTCCTGAATTTCAGGATCACTATTGGCAGCTAACTCCTTTCTGATTTCGTTAAGAATGTTTGTCATCGTAATAATTTTTTAAAGCTAAATTTTATGAACCAAGTAATCAAATGTATAAAATTTACTTGACAAAGGCATATTTATAATAGTATCTTTGCAATATCATTTTAATATCATATACATTATGAAAGACGAAAAAATTTATACCCCAGTATCTGGTTACCAGGGATTATTATTTGTACTAATCCTGATTGGTCCTTCCTTATCAGCCGTTATTCTGCTTCAGCAGATTTGGGCTATTGCTTTCACAATAATCGGATTCGCATGCCTTGGTGGATTTATGATTGTAAACCCCAACGAATCAAGCGTTTTAACCCTTTTTGGTGCTTACAAGGGAACTGTAAAACAAAACGGTTTCTTCTGGACAAATCCTTTCTTTCTGAAAAAGAAAGTTTCCCTTCGCGCACGAAACCTTAACAGCGAATTGCTTAAAGTGAACGATAAACTCGGCAATCCAATAATGATTGGTGTTGTTTTGGTTTGGAAAGTTGAAGATACATTTAAAGCGGCATTCGAAGTCGATGATTATGCAAAGTTCGTTCAGATACAGAGTGAAACTGCGGTTCGTAAACTTGCCGGGCATTATTCCTACGACAATTTCGATGATGAGCAAGCTGAGATTACCTTACGTGGTGGTGGCGAAGAAGTTAACCATAAATTGGAAAAAGAACTTCTGGAACGCTTGAGTATGGCAGGTATTAAAGTTATTGAGGCTCGCATTGCATATTTGGCATATGCTCAGGAAATCGCTCATGCCATGCTTCAGCGTCAGCAGGCTACTGCGGTTGTTGCTGCAAGGTTTAAAATTGTTGAAGGCGCTGTTTCAATGGTAGAAATGGCACTTGATCACCTCTCCAAGAAGAACATCATTGCTCTTGATGAGGAGCACAAAGCAGCGATGGTTAGCAACCTTATGGTGGTGCTTTGCGGTGACAAATCAGCGAACCCGGTTATTAACACAGGTACCTTGCACCAATAGAATATGGCTGAAAAAAAGCCTTTTGTTCTCCGGCTTGATACAGAACTGCTTAAAAAAGTGGAGAAATGGGCCTCCGATGAATTTCGGAGCACGAATGGTCAATTAGAATGGATTATAACGGAAGCTCTAAAAAAGGCCGGCAGGTATAAGGACAAAGATTCACCTGGCTAATTCTATAGTTGCTACGTTTATATGTTGTTAGAATGGTAGCAGGTTATTATAAAATAAATTCTTACACGAAAAGCCTGCCCTGATATGTATTTCTTTCCTCCATCCGTTTTTCAGTCTGAATCAGAATCTGATCATTCCTAATGAGTCCAAAACCTGGTCCGACAAGAAAACGAGGAGGAACTTCACCGGCAAATCTCTCCACAACTATAAATGGATTTAGCAGCTCCATGTAGTCGATTACAAGATCAATATATTCAGTAAGAGAAAAAAACCGGAAGAGTTCAGGTGATAACTTGAACTCTTCTGCCATTTTAGTTCCACTTACAATCTGAAGCTGATGCATTTTAATGGTAGAAATAGGTAACTTACTCACACGTTTTGAGCCTTCTAACATATCGTCTCTATTCTCGCCTGGTAAACCCAGAATCATGTGGGCACCTGTATTAATTCCTTTATTTGCAGTCCGTTTAATTGCCTCTTCTGATTGTTTAAAAGTGTGACCACGATTTATTTTCAGCAAAGTATCTTCCTTATGCGATTCCACACCGTATTCAATAATAATATAATACCGTTCCTTTAGTGCAGCAAGGTAATCCAGGATTTCATCGTTGATGCAATCAGGTCTGGTGCCTATTACCAGGCCTGTTACGCCTGGGAATGACAGTGCCTCCTCATAAAGTGTTTTTAATTTATCAATTCCGGCAAAAGTATTGCTATAGGCCTGAAAATAAGCCAGATACATCTTAGCACGTCTGTACCGCTTACGATGAAATGCCACTCCTTCCTGTAACTGCTGAGTTATACTTTTTGTTGGAGAACAGTATGAAGGATTAAATGCATCATTGTTGCAATATGTACATCCTCCCTCTCGAGTATCAGCATCCCTGTTCGGACAGGAAAAGCCGGCATCCAGTGTTAATTTTTGTACCCTGGCTCCAAATTCCCGCTGAAAATATTCAGCGTATGAATTAAAGCGTCTGTGATGATTCCAAGGAAAGTCCAAAATTTCTATATTTACCTTTTAAAAATTCAAAGTTATGTTAAAAAATAAACTGATCTGGATTCCAAGAATTCTTACCATTGTATATGCATTATTCCTGATGCTGTTTTCCTTTGATGCTTTTAGTGGCGATTCCAGCCTGATGTTGAAGATTCTGGGATTCCTCATCCACAACTTACCCACTGTTGCTCTCATACTTATTATAATTCTGACATGGAAAAGGACATTAATAGCAGGAATGCTATATCTGGTTGCAGGATTGATCTTTACAATCTATTTCAAAACATGGCAACAGGGTTTAATGGTTTTCGGATTTATTTCTTTACCCCTTTTTATTGTTGGAACGATGTTTATAATTTCCCACTTTGCAGACAAAAAGACACTAAAAAAGGCAGCTGAGAATTCTCAACTGCCTTTTTAGAATTAATGCATTCAATAGTTACGAAACGGAAGCCCGTTTAATAATGTGCATGATTGAGAACATGATTACAGCAGATAAAAGCGCAATAATAACTACAAAAAGGAAGAACTGCCATAATTCCCAGTTTTTGTAAAAACGGCCAATATACCCTGCAAGAATATTTCCTATAGCTGTTGCACCTAACCAACCAGCCTGCATTGTCCCTCTTAACTTCGGTGGTGCAACTTTTGAAACAAATGAAAGCCCCATCGGGCTTAGGAACAACTCGGCAATTGTAAGTGTAAAATAAGTCGAAATCAACCAATAAGGACTCACTGCAATTGAAGGATCAATCGCATTTCCACTCAGAACACCAACGCTTGGTAATCCAACTGAAGCATAAAGCATAATACAGTAACCAATAGCTGTAATTGTCATCCCTATTCCTATTTTTGAAGGTGCAGAAGGCTCAGTATTTTTACTGTGCAACCATGCAAAAAAGCCAACAATTACTGGAGTCATAAACACCACAAACATTGGATTAAATGACTGAAACAATTCAGGATCAATTTTATTAGTATTACCAAGACGCTGTAGATTATAATAAAGAACTGCTGCACCCGCCAATGCAAAGGCGGCGCCAAGGAACTTGTAGTTTTTCTTGGTTTCTTTATTTAAAATTGCAACAAAACCAATAATAATGGAGAATATAGCCAGCAAGTTTGGAATTGAGAAAATCAGGAATGTGTACTTTCCGGCAGTGAGGTTAGTGTAATTTTTTGCAAAGAAAGTAAAAGTTGAACCGTTTTGATGGAATGCCATCCAGAAGAAAATTACGATTACAAACACCAATAACAAAGCTATAATTCTGTCTCTCACCTGCTTAGGTGTTAATTCAACTGCACTGCCAGTTTTAATTTTATCTTTATGCATATAGTCTGCCTCCTTATAATGCTTTCTGAAAGCAAGGAAGATAATGATACTCACCAACATTGAAACGCCAGCAGCTGCAAATCCCCAATTGTAACCATGCGAAAGTGCATTCAGGTAATTACCAGCAAATTGGGTTAAGCCCGCAGGATCTGTAGTACCAGCCATTTGCTGAAGTTTTCCCATATGTTCCGGAGTGATTGTATTACCGGCAATCAGGTCATTTGCAATTTTTGGTATTGCTGAATCATAAGTAAACCCTGAACGTGTCATCATTAAATTTTTCAAATAACGGGCAACATGTGGTGCAAACATAGCTCCAACATTTATACCCATATAGAAAATATTGAATGCAGCATCACGCAGATGACTTACACTTGAGTTTTCGTATAAATTACCAACAATTACCACGAGATTACCTTTAAATAAGCCGACCCCGAGGGCAATAATCCCTAAAGCAACGTACATACTTGTAGGATTCGCTCCTGTCAGGGACAAAAGAGCATAGCCCAACCCCATTATTACAATACCTATAGTTACAGTTTTACCATAACCAAGCCAGGCGTCAGCAATTATACCTCCAAGAAGAGGGAAAATGTAAATTGCTCCCAGAAATAATCCATAAAGGCCAGAAGCCTGGGTCTCGTCCCATCCGAAGTGATCCTGTAAAAACAGTGTAAAAATGGCGAGCATGGTGTAGTAACCAAACCGTTCTCCCATATTGGAGAAGAACAGTACAAACAATCCTTTGGGGTGTCCTTTAAACATAGTCCGGATTTTTTAGTGAAACTAATATTTTTCACAAACCTAAGACTTTTTTTGATAAAGGAAAAGCAGCCAAGAACGAAAATATCCGTTGAAAATGAATAAACTGTTCGTATTTTATTTTTTTTTGTATTGAACGCAACCAATTACGATTTTATTTGTTTACCTTTGAGTATATCCATTAAAATTCAACTAATACTAAGGATAAAAATTATGGAGTTATTGGGGTGGATTGGTTATAAATAACTCGAAAATCATATTGAATATATAAAACTAAGTCTTGGAATATAATTCATTTTTCTTTATATTTGTTTAACTTTTAATATTTTCACTTAAACCCTTAAATTATGAAAAGAACGCTACTAATTTTAATGATTGTTATTGCCGGATTTGGAATTTCTAAAGCCGATAGTCTTACTTTGAATGTAAATATGTCGTACTGGACTGCAACAGGAGTTTTCAATCCAACGACTGATTTTGTTGATGTTGCAGGTAGTTTTAATGGTTGGAATGGAGCAAACTGTCACCTTACCACTATTGACAATATTATTTATACTTTTACATTTGATACTTTACAAGCCGGCACTTCCTATGATTTCAAATTCCGTATTAACGGAAGCTGGCTTGATGCTACCTGTGAATTTCCAAGTGGTGGCCCAAACCGCTCTTACACTATGCTTGCTGGTGCAAATGTTTACAATGCATGGTATAACAATGATTCAACATCACCTGTTACTTTTGAAGTAAATATGTGGTATTATGCCCTAATAGGTACTTTTAATCCTTTAACTGATTTTGTTGATGTTGCCGGTACCATGAATGGTTGGTCAGGTAGTCTTCATTTATCAAGTACTAATGACAGTATCTATAGCATTACTTACGATAGTCTTCCTTTTGGATCAGTGCAACAGTTCAAATTCCGTATTAACGGAAGCTGGAACGATGCTACCTGCGAATTCCCAAGTGGTGGCGCAAACCGTACATATACCGTACCTGCTGGTCCAAGTACATATTATGGCTGGTATAACAACATGGTTGTAGGTATTCAGCAACCCGCTTTAGTTGGTAATGTACAAGTTTATCCTAATCCTGTGAGTGATATGATGAATGTAATTTCAAGTAAAGAAATCACTACTGTTGTAATTTCTAACACTCTGGGGCAGGAAGTTGCCAGGTATGAAAACCTGTCAAACGACAATGCTTCTTTCAATGTATCAGATCTGAAAAATGGAATGTATGTAATTACAGTTTCAGGTAATTCAGGTGTGCAACTTATCCAAAAGTTCTTTAAGAATTAAGCGGATTTTTTTGAGGTTGCTCTAATCCTTTTATTTTAATAAAAGGATTAGAGCAACCTTTTTTTTATGCCTTTGCATTAACATTCCCTTTTACAAAACCACTTGTTTTTTTATTATTTCGTCAACGTGCCACACTGATTTTTTTATAGGCAAGAGGACTGATGTGTATTTGGGTATGTTGTATAAGTCTTCGCAGGCTCGTTGCACTACCTGATTCCATAATCTCAGGGAAATAATCCAGTACTTTAATCTCATTGGTTTAAATGCTGAATTTAAGAGCAATGTTCAATTCTTGCTCACCAGTTGATTTAGAAAGATTGTATTTGAAGTTTAACTCTCCTAACCTTCTCAACTTAAAACTAAAAATACAATAAACCCTTGATCCCTGCCCATAATAGGATGGCATCGAAAAGCTCCCTTCAAGATTATCTTCATAAATATACAATCGTTCATTATATGTGTCTGTTTGAAACAATGCATACCTCAATATAAATCTTCCGCTAATTACAGGAATTTTATATCTGAAATCCTGCGCCATCAGGTATCCATGGTTTGCTAAACTTTTACCAGTACGATTCGTGCAAAAATTCGCTCTTGTTGTTACACTGAAATTATCCGTTAGCATTTGAGAAAATCTCATAGAAAATGTCTGATGTTCGCAAGAACTAAGGCTATTTATTTTGGTCATCAAAGTCGCTGAATTCTGCAAATGATTATAAACTGATACAATCGACAAATTGCTTTGTTTAGTGAAATTGTAGCCAAAACATAAGCGGAAATATGCTGCGGAAGAAGGTGCATCAATCTGATACTTGTACCACGGAAATCTCACCAGATCCATAGAAACAGAAACATCCGTTCGTGGCTTTGGTTTTACATGCATTTCAAGCAACAATCCCGTTTCCTGCTGATTCCGTGTGTTCTTTGAGTAAGCACCTGAGTAAGGATTGTAATAATCAATAGGGTAATAGCGAGCAATAATATTTATCCCTAAAAGTGGCAATGGTTCAAATTGAAGACCTAACAATCCAGCTGGATCATTACCCGAAGGATAACTGAATTCACCAAAAACTGCCATCGAATTCCTAATTAATAAAAAATCAAATCCTGTAGCGGAATATTCTCTTCCTTTATTATTGTAAATCTGGTATGGCTCATAATGTTCCCTGGCTGGATTATTATCTATCACCTTGAAAGAGGTAAACCCTAAATTAAAACGTTCTGATTTATATATCAGATGTGCTCCTGTACAGTCTTCCTTAATTGTGTCGTTGCGGCATATCGAAAAGAATCCGGTAAAATCAAATTTCCCTGAATGAATGCTTCCTGCGGCTCCTTTCATAGTCCCAATCCCAGAGAAACCAGTAACAGGCCTCACTGCACCTCCTTTTTTTCGAATATCTCCGGCTGAACTAAAAAAACCTGAACCCGACGACATTGTTAAACCCTGCCCGAAATTGAGTTTATAATCTCCTGCAACAAGCGTTTCCAGAATGCCGATATTTTTTAATTCAGCATTAATTGAAGCACATTTAACTCCGCTTATCTCCCTTCCCGACATTAAAGTCGATCCGTTACTTTTAAGTGTATTAATTCTCAGGAACATTTTATCGTTAATACTCAAAAAATATCGGCTCTTAAGTTCCAAATTCCTGTCAAACTGTGATATTTGCACTGAATCTATCGTATTTTCAGAAGGTTTCTCTTTAACTACAAAAAGTAACTCATTTCTTATTCGATGTCGTCTCAAATCAGGCCTGAAGCTGCTTATTTTGACAAATGGCAGTATTCTTTCAATAAGGTCCTCATCAAATCCAGGAACAGCCTCTAATTCATAAATGGAAATAAAAGGTCCGTACTCTAACAGATAATTATGAAGATAATTTACTTGTACAATTGAGAGATACGGGATATTCAGCAAATCAACCGGACTGTTTGTATTAATATCTACAGGATTCTTCTTTAAATATTCCAGTTTTTCTGTTAAATCTTCTACAGCATCACTAATTTCAGAAACAGATTGACCTTCATCTTTTAGTAATAATTCTTCAGTATTAATAAGGAGTTCCTCCGTTTGAGCATATATTGAAGTAACTGATATTAGAGAGAATATTAAAATCATCATTGAAACAAAAGCAACTGGTTTTATTTTACAATTTGCATTCATATTTTAAAAGCTATTGAGATTTAATTTCAAAGAGTATTGAGGCTGAAGGGGAGAAACCCAGAATTTGGTGCCATTCTGATGAAAAATCCAAGGTTAAATTTCGCAACCGAAGCCCCACTCCTATATTCACAATTGCAGGTTCAGTACTAATACCGGCAGAAACACTAAATGCCTTATGATCTGTAAATTTTATCGCGGTTTTCACTACAGGTTTTTCACCGCTGTTCTGTTTCATGTCTAAATAAAAAACACTTTGGGATGTTAGCCTGAATAGAAAACCTGCCAATAAACCAGATGGAACAGCTACTTCAGAACTTCCTTTATTTTTTGATACCTCAGGATTAAATAATTTTATACCGAAGTAGGTATCCTTTGTTACTTTGGTCCGGATTCCAAGATCGAATGTGAAAAGGCTTTTATCAGTATACTCTTCGGAGAAATGTATATTATGATAATTAATTTTTACTCCGGCACTGAAATACTTTCCCAAATGACATCCATAAGCAAGAGCAGCCTGAGTTTGCCTGTAAAAAGCTGCCCCATAAGCCTGATATGAAGCTGCAAACAAACCTCTTTTCACCGGAAGACCAACAGTTACAAATCGTTCAGTAAGTTCTTTCAGCAAAAACCTGTTACTGCTTGCAACTCCAATGGCCAATTTCCTGCTATCCGCCAGGCCAGCCGGATTAACTTTACTCATCCAGACTCCTTCCATTGCAACACCAGCCATTCCACAGCCATTGCCTTCCATACACTGTTGAGCAGATAATTGCACAGGCCCGCACAAATAAATGAGAATCCAAATCCTCAACAACCAAACTATCTTTTTCATTTTTTTTAGTTTTAAATAAAGCCTTCATTCAAATCAAATATCTTTGTATCATCATTAGAAAATGAGATCCTTATGATTATAATTACGGGTGCCGCAGGCTTTATCGGAAGCTGTTTGGTAAATAAATTCAATAATAAGGGTGAAAAAAATCTTATTCTTGTTGATGATTTTTCTAATCCACTGAAAAACAAGAATATAGAAAATAAAGCTTTTATTGAAAAAATCGATAGAGAGGCTTTCTTTTCATGGTTGGATTCAAATTATGACGAAGTCGATTTTATTTTTCATATTGGAGCCAGAACCGACACAACTGAATTTAACAAAGACGTTTTTGACAAACTTAATTATGGTTATACTAAAGTGATTTGGAAAGCCTGTTCTAACTACGGTATTCCTCTGGTTTATGCTTCTTCTGCTGCTACTTACGGATTGGGAGAATTCGGATATGCCGACGATCACAATATTATTGACCGTTTAAAACCTCTTAATGCATATGGCGAATCAAAGAATGAATTTGACAAGTGGGCCATTAAACAATCTGAAACTCCACCTTTTTGGGCAGGATTGAAATTCTTCAATGTTTATGGGCCGAATGAGTATCACAAAGGGAGAATGGCAAGTGTTATTTTTCATGCATATCATCAAATTCTGAAAAACGGACAAATGAAATTGTTTCGGTCTCACCGACCCGATTTTGAAGATGGCAAACAACTCCGCGATTTCGTGTATGTTAAAGATGTGGTTGACGTTATCTGGTTTCTACAGAAGATGAGTGCGCCATCAGGTATTTACAACCTCGGTACCGGAACTGCAAGAACTTTCACTGACTTAGCCAATGCAACGTTCTCTGCACTCCAAAGAACTCCTGCCATTGAATTTATTGATACACCTGACGATATAAGAGATAAGTATCAGTACTTTACCGAGGCTAAAATGCAGAAGCTAAGAAATGCAGGTTATACAAAAGAATTCTATTCGCTCGAGCAAGGTATTGAGGAATATGTGCAAGCTTATCTGTTGAATGATCTTATAAACTAAGAAAAAAACCGTTTAAAGTTCATTTTTTATCTCAATCAGAAATTTTTTGATTTTCTCGAGCGACTCTGTAACCTCTTTTGATTTAACAACATCCTCTTTATTGGAACTTAATTTATCTTTTGCCCCTTGAAGTGTAAAACCCCTTTCTTTAACAAGGTGATATATAATTTTGATATTCTCCAGATCCTGACGGGTAAATAACCTGTTACCCTTTTTATTCTTTGCTGGCTTTAGAATGTCAAATTCCTTTTCCCAATATCTTATCATAGAAGCATTTACCTCAAACATTTCTGAGACTTCACCAATTGAGAAATAAATTTTATCAGGAAAAATATTGTTGAATGACATGCAAATCAGATATTAAAATAAATAACTTTAGAAAATCAGGACAACGATTGGTTAACACGGGATGCAATTTCCAACACTTTCTGATATTCTTCAGGAGAAAGGTCATTAAAGAAAAAATTAACAGGATTAATTTTCTTGCCATTTTTAATTACTTCATAATGCAAATGAGGGGCTACACTTAATCCTGTACTACCAACATACCCAATTACCATTCCACGGGTAATTTTCTGCCCTATTCTTACTGCTGTACGACTCATGTGTCCATAAAGAGTTTGATAGCCGTAACTATGGTCCAGAACAACTGTTATTCCATAACCACTTCCTCCTTCCCTGTCCGGGGAAACCACAATTCCGTCGGCAGTGGCATAAACGGGAGTGCCTTTAGGAGCAGTAAAATCAATCCCTGTATGCATCCGGAGATTTTTATAAATGGGATGAATCCGGAAACCATAACCAGAAATTATTCGTCCAATACCATTACGCAGGGGAACAATCGCTGGAAGGCAGGCAACCATTTTTTCTTTATTCTTTGCCAGGTTAAAAACTTCATCGTACGATTTCGACTGAACATACATCTTCCTCGAAATATCATCCAGCTTTTTTGCAGTTTCTATCATCAACTCTGAACTTTTATATCCTTCAAGCTTGCTGTATCTGTCTGCCCCGCCATAAGCTGCCTCACGCTCAGAACCAGGAACAGGATCAGCTTCAAAAATCACCCTGTATATATTATCATCCTTTTCCTGTAACTCAGCCATAACCTTAGAAATCCTGTCGAGCCTGTCGTTAAGCATTTTATATTGAAGCTTATATTGCTCAATTTCACGCTGTTGTGATTTTTCTTTCGGTGAATTGAAAAAATTATAAGCAATAAGCATAACAACCGTTGAGAATACTGCAACAGTAGCAAGAAACGACAAAATTTTCAACATCCTGTCACGCCATCTTATCCTAACTTTTTCAAAAGTTAAAGACTTGGCATTGAAATGATATTTGATTTTTGCCATAGGATGTTTAAAAATAACACAACAATATTGGAACCGTAAACGGTTCTAGGATTACAAAAATAAATATTTAAAGTACTTTTGCAAGGATTAAAAGAATATTTTTAACAAAATTTATCAAATCGACTAAATAGTATACAAATGACTTCCAAAGAGATACGCTCAAAATTCCTTGATTTTTTCCGTAGTAAACAACACCATATTGTTTCTTCTGCACCAATGGTTGTGAAAAACGACCCAACTCTGATGTTTACAAACGCCGGAATGAACCAATTTAAAGAAATCTTTCTTGGTAACGCTCCGGTAAGCTATCCTCGTATAGCCAACACCCAAAAATGTCTCAGAGTATCTGGAAAGCATAATGATTTAGAGGAGGTCGGGTTCGACACTTATCACCATACAATGTTTGAGATGCTCGGAAACTGGTCATTCGGGAATTATTTTAAAAAAGAAGCAATTGAATGGGCATGGGAGCTTTTACACGATGTTTATGGAATTGACAAAGACCGCCTTTATATTACAGTTTTTGAGGGCGCAGCCGATGATAATATTGATGCTGATGCAGAAGCCTTTAATTATTGGAAGCAAATTGTTCCTGACGATAAAATAATATACGGTAATAAAAAGGACAATTTCTGGGAAATGGGAGATACTGGCCCATGTGGTCCTTGCTCAGAAATACACGTTGATATTAGAAATGATGAAGATCGGAAGATCATTCCGGGCAGAGATCTTGTTAATACAGGAAATCCTCTTGTAATTGAAATCTGGAACCTGGTATTTATTGAATACAATAGAATGTCCTCAGGAGAATTGGTTCCATTGCCTTCTAAACACGTTGATACTGGGATGGGATTTGAACGACTCTCAATGGTACTCCAGGGAAAGCAGTCGAATTATGATACAGATATTTTTCAGCCAGTTATTCAGAAAATTGCAACGCTTTCAGGTCGGATATATGGCCAAAATAATGAAGCTGATGTTGCAATGAGAGTGATTGCCGATCACTTAAGGGCTGTTACATTTGCAATTGCAGACGGGCAACTACCTTCTAACATCAAAGCCGGATATGTTATTCGAAGGATTTTACGCAGGGCACTGAGATTTGGATATTCCTTCCTGCAATTTAAAGAACCATTTATTAATGAATTGGTTGCAACTCTGGTTGAGAACATGGGTGATACTTTCCCCGAAATACGTTCACAGCAGGATCTGATAATAAAGGTGATTACTGAAGAAGAAAATTCTTTCCTACGAACCTTAGCTATTGGTATTCAAAAATTTGAGAATTATATCCAGTCTCATTCTGATCAGCAAATTATGGATGGCCAGTTTGCATTCGAATTATTTGACACCTATGGTTTCCCAATAGATCTTACTCAGCTTATGGCTGGTGAACGATCAATGATCGTGGATATGGATGCGTTTAATAAGGGAATGCAAGAACAAAAAACACGTTCACGTCAGGCTTCAGTTGTTGATACTGACGATTGGGTAGAACTTATTCCTCAAATTGAACAAGTATTTCTTGGTTGGGATTTCTCTGAATATGAAGTCGTTATCATAAAATACAGAAAAGTAAAGGCCAAAGGCAAAGAGTTTTATCAACTCGTATTTAACCAGACACCATTTTATGGTGAAGCTGGTGGACAGGTTGGTGATACAGGTCATATTTATAATGAGGAGGAGAAAATTACGATAAATGACACTTTACGTGAGAACAACCTTATTATTCATCTGGCTGATAAGCTCCCTGCTACATTAAAGAGTAGCTTTATTGCAGTGGTAGATACTGCTAAACGGAATAGTATTGCCCGAAATCATTCTGCAACACACCTGATGCACAAAGCTTTGCGTGAAATTCTTGGAAATCACGTTGAACAAAAGGGATCACTTGTAGATACCGGTAGATTAAGATTCGATTTTTCTCATTTTCAGAAAGTCACGGATGAAGAGATTAAAAAGATCGAAACAATTGTTAATTCAAAGATCCGCGAAAATGTAAACATGGTTGAAAACCGTGCTGTTCCGATGGAGGAGGCTGTAGCCATGGGTGCTATGGCCTTGTTCGGTGAGAAATATGGCGAAAAAGTCAGAGTGATAAAATTTGGTGATTCTTTGGAATTATGTGGGGGAACTCATGTTTCTGCAACAGGTACTATCGGATTCTTTAAAATTGTTTCTGAAGGAGCAATAGCAGCAGGAATCAGGAGAATTGAGGCAATAACAGGAAGTAATGCCGAATTGTGGGCAATGGAACAGATCGAGACTCTCGGCACGATAAAGAATCTGCTCAGAGCAACAAATGATGTAGTAAAAAGTCTCGAGAACCTAATAGATGAAAACAATAACCTGAAGAAACAAATAGCTGAACTTAATAAAGAGAAAGCTCTTTCGCTAAAATCAGATCTGCTTAAACAAATTGAGAATGTTAATGGTATAAATATCCTTGCAACCCGGGTTAATATTGATGCGCAAGGAATTAAAGACCTTGTATTCGAGATTAAAGCGAGTACAGAAAACCTTTTTCTGGTTTTTGGCAGTGCCTTCGAAGGAAAAGTTAACCTTACAGTTGCAATCTCCGAATCTCTTGTTAAAGAGAAAGGGTTGGACGCTTCAAAAATTGTTCGCGACCTTGCCGTTGACATACAGGGCGGAGGAGGAGGCCAGGCTTTCTTTGCATCAGCAGGAGGAAAAAACCCAGATGGACTTGATAAAGCCCTTTCCAGAGCAAAAAGCTTTATTGCTTGATTAAATTTATAGTAACTTCGTTAACCTGAAAATTACTTCTGTTCAATCATTTCCAAGGAAAATTAAACTTTTTTAGTTTATACGTGTTAGAATATCATCTGTGAGGTGAAAAATGAAAGACGCAAGGTATTCTATCAAAGATCTGGAGAATTTATCCGGTATTAAAGCACATACCCTGCGTATTTGGGAAAAGCGCTATGGAATTCTTCGTCCAGAACGAACAGACACTAATATCCGATTCTATTCAGATTCTGACCTGAAGAAACTCCTGAACGTTTCTCTTCTTAACAAACACGGGTACAAAATTTCTCTGCTGTCCACAATGAACAACAAGGATCTTAATAACACAGTTTTATCTGTTACTCAGAACGACAGCACTACAGATAATCATTTGGATATTCTATTGGCTGCAATGATAGAACTTGACGAACAGAAGTTCGAGAAAATCATTAACAATGCCATTATTCATTTCGGATTCGAGGAAACCGTTATACGTGTAATCCATCCTATGTTCGAGAAAGTAGGTATTTTATGGCAGACAGGTTCAGTAAATCCAGCCCAGGAGCACTTTGTATCAAACCTTATCCGCCAAAAAATTCTTGTTGCTATAGATGGAATCATTCCGGTATTTAATACTGAAGCAAAATCTTTCTTACTTTTTCTTCCCGAAGGGGAATGGCATGAATTGGGATTACTCTTTTATGCGTACTTTATTAAAAAGGCTGGACATAAAGTCATCTATTTGGGACAATCATTACCTTTTGATAGTTTAATAGAAGCTTCAAGAAGCGTTGACTCCGATTTTCTCTTTACAATAATGACCTGCAGCCTTCAAGATACTAATTCAGAATGGTATATCAGCAAACTATCAGATCAATTCTCTGAAAAAAAAATCTTTGTATCAGGAATGCAAGTGAAAGGTTTAGAAAATAAAATGCCCGAAAATGTAATTTTGATTCAGAAAGTGGCCGAATTCAAATCAATTCTTGTAAATTTCTAGGCTAATCCTCCAGAAACCCTATCTACCGTTTATTCCAAATCCATGACGTTCTGAAAGGCTTAAAATTAGTCTTTTGCATGATATCTTATATTAATTCATATGATTTTTTGTTTAACTTTTTATTGTTTTTAAATTAACAATGATTTTATTGTTAATATTTTTATATATCTGTTTTTCAGTCTATTGTGATTTTATTTTATTTTTATTTAAATTATTTTTAAATAACTCGTTCAACTTTTGAAATACTGTATTACATTTGCGTTGCAAACCTAAACACAAAATATTTCTGTTATGACCGCAATAGAATTCAATCATAAGCTGACTAGTTTGCAGGATAATCTTCACTATTTTGCAATGACGTTGACCTCTAATCATGAAGAAGCTAAGGATCTGGTACAGGACACATATATTAAAGCACTGACCAATCGTGACAAATTTGAGGACAATACTAACCTGAAAGCATGGACTTTCACAATAATGAAAAATACTTTCATTAATAATTACCGTAGGAGTATCCGTACAAATGCAATTATTGATACTACTGAAGATCTATATTTTCTAAATCTTCCTAAAGAGTCTGGAATTGCTTCTCCTGAATCAGAATTATCTCATAAAGATGTTAAAAAAAGAGTAGATATGCTCGATTCAGAACAAAGGGTTCCCTTCGAAATGCATACACAAGGTTACAAATACAAAGAGATAGCCGAATCATTACGTATTTCAATCGGAACAGTTAAAAGTCGGATTTTCTTTGGAAGGAAAAAACTCATGGAAAACCTGCAAGGGATGAATACTTCACACTAAATAAGCAAATTTCTTATATATAGCCCGGCAAGTAAATTGCCGGGCTTTTTTTATAACCACAGCTTAAGAAAACACCTAACTTTGCCCTTTATAAATGGCTTAGAAAATCATGATTTACATTACCCGACGGGAACGCTTTAATGCTGCTCATCGCCTTTTCAGACCAGACTACAGCGATGACCAAAACATGGAAATTTTTGGAAAATGCTCGAACCCAAACTGGCATGGACATAATTATACCCTGTTCGTTACTTTAAAAGGAGAAGTAAAACCTGAAACAGGTTTCCTTGCTAATTTAAAAGATCTCAGCACCATAATCCGCAGGGAAATCACTGATAAACTCGATCACAAAAACATGAACCTTGAAGTCGATTTTATGATGGGCAAGCTTGCTTCCACAGAAAACCTTGCCATTTCTATCTGGGAGGTGCTTAATGAACCAGTTAAACAGCTTGGTGCCAGCCTGCATTGTATTAAAATTGAAGAAACCGAAAATAATTATGTTGAATACTACGGTCAATAAACTAATCGTTTGAATTTCTAAACCTGCCCCATGGAAAAAGAAGTATTAAAGGAAATGATGGAAGAAAACCTGATGGATGGATATGAAAAGATAGACCTCTACAATCCTGATACCATTGCAAAATTAAGTCACCACTATTTTGAAATTCTAAAGCTGATCGGAGAAGATCGGGAAAGAGAAGGTTTGAAAGACACACCTAAAAGGGTTGCAAAAGCAATGCAGTTTCTAACACATGGTTACAATCTCAACCCTAAAGACATACTACTTTCAGCAATGTTTGCTGAGGATTATAAAGAGATGGTTATTGTAAAAGATATCGAAGTGTACAGTATGTGCGAACACCATTTGCTACCTTTTTTTGGCAAAGCACACGTAGCTTACATCCCTAATAACCATATTGTTGGACTTAGTAAGATCCCAAGAGTTGTGGATGCCTTTTCAAGAAGACTGCAAGTTCAGGAACGACTTACAAAGCAAATTAAAGAATGCATTCATGAAACATTAAAACCTCTGGGTGTTGCTGTTGTAATCGAAGCTGTCCATATGTGTATGTCGATGCGGGGAATTCAAAAACAGAATTCAGTTACCACAACTTCCGACTTTACGGGAGCCTTCCTTGTCGATAAAACAAGGGCAGAATTCATTCATCTTATTGGTTCCCATTTGCATTGATTTCAATCGTTTATTTTTTGCTAATTTTGTCTTTTTAAAATATTTTAAAAATGAATGCATACATTTTCCCAGGTCAGGGTGCCCAGTTTGTTGGTATGGGCAAAGATCTTTATGAAAACAGTGATCTTGCCAAAGAATTATTTGAAAAAGCCAACGATATTCTTGGCTTCCGTATTACCGACCTTATGTTTTCGGGTACCGACGATGACCTCAGGCAGACTAGAGTTACCCAACCGGCAATTTTCCTTCATAGCGTGATCCTTGCAAAGACTCTGGGTGATAATTTTAAACCAGACATGGTTGCAGGTCATTCGCTTGGCGAATTTTCTGCATTAGTAGCAAATGGAACACTGAGTTTCGAAGACGGCCTGAAGCTGGTTTATGCCAGAGCAATGGCAATGCAAAAAGCCTGTGAGGCTGAACCTTCAACAATGGCAGCTATTCTGGGGCTTGATGATGCAAAAGTTGAAGAAGTTCTTGCAGGAATTACTGAAGAAATTGTTGTCCCCGCAAATTATAATAGCCCTGGTCAATTGGTAATTTCAGGATCTTTTAAAGGAATTGAAATTGCCTGTGAGCAACTTAAAGCTGTGGGTGCAAAACGGGCTCTCCCATTGAAAGTTGGTGGAGCTTTCCACTCTCCTCTAATGGAACCTGCAAGAAAAGAACTTGCTGACGCTATATACAATACCATTTTCAATTCCCCTGTATGCCCTGTTTATCAAAATGTTGACGGATTACCTTATACTGAGCCAAAACAGATACAAGAAAATCTTGTTGCACAGCTTACATCACCTGTTCGCTGGACTCAGATCGCATTGAATATGATTAAAGATGGTGGAAAATCCTTTACAGAGGTCGGTCCGGGAACTGTTTTACAAGGACTCGTTAAAAAAATTGATTCTTCAGTAGAAACTTGTAGCGCTTAGTTATCACTATTTTGCACTATTTTTGTAAACAGATTTCAAATAATGGTATTAATTAAAAATATAAGATGATGAAAAGCAATGTCAGGACTACCTTAAGACTCTTGTTTCTATTTGCATTTTTCTTCTTACTGACATTTATAAGACCTGTTTATTCCCAGATTTTAGATCCGGTAATCTGGTCGTTTTCAACAAATAAAATATCAGACACTGAAGCTGAACTGGTTTTAAAGGCCAAAATTGATAAAAACTGGCATTTGTATTCTCAAACCATGCCAGAAGATGGACCTATCCCTACATCTTTTCATTTTACTAAATCAAAATTTTATGAGCTGGCAGGGAAAACTTCTGAGCCAAATGTGAAGGGAGAATTCGACAAAGTATTCAATGCAAGTTTAAAGTTTTTTTCTAATGAGGCTACCTTTAAACAGAAAATAAGAGTTCTGGACTCTAAACCTTTTGTGGTTAAAGGAACATTAGAGTTTATGGCTTGCGATGATACCAAATGCCTGACTCCTAAAGAGATTGATTTTGATTTTTCTATCAAAAATTACCAGGCTGCTGCTTCAACAACATCGCAAAATACTGCAGCAACTGCAAGCCCTGTAGCCGCTTCTTCACCTGAGTCTAAAACAGAAATTCCAGATAGTGCTTTAAAATCCAAATTAATTGAGAAATCCGATAGCAATGCCGGAACTATCTCTAAAACTGGTTCTACAACCTACGATAAAATCAGTAAAAATCTGTGGAGTTTGTTTTTCTGGTCGTTTATTTTTGGTTTGGCAGCAATTATCACTCCTTGTGTTTTCCCAATGATACCGATGACAGTTACTTTCTTTATGAAAGATAATAAAAAGAAGAAGGCTAAACTTGAAGCATTTGTTTTTGGTTTGTCTATCATCTTGATTTACACTGTAATTGGTACAATTGTATCAATTACGCTTGGTGTTAATTTCGCAAGTTTTATTAGTACGCATTGGCTGCCGAATATAATTTTCTTCCTGATTTTCGTGTTCTTTGCAGCTTCATTCCTGGGAATGTTTGAAATTGTACTTCCAACCTGGATTGTAAATAAGGTAGATGCAAAAGCTGAAAAGGGAGGGTTTATTGGTGCATTCTTTATGGCATTTACCCTGGTTCTGGTCTCATTTTCCTGTACTGGTCCTATTGTAGGCGCAATTCTTGTTGCCTCAGCTGGAGGACATGTTCTGCAACCAATAATTGGTATGCTTGGTTTCTCACTCGCATTTGCACTTCCTTTCGGATTATTTGCATTTTTTCCCCAGTGGTTAAAAAGTTTACCCAAATCAGGTGGTTGGCTTAATTCAGTAAAAGTGGTCCTGGGGTTCCTTGAACTTGCTCTCGGTTTAAAATTCCTTAGTATACCTGACCAAACCTACCATTGGCACATTCTGGACCGTGAAGTGTATTTAGCCCTTTGGATTGTTATTTTCTCGCTATTGGGACTTTATTTGCTTGGTAAATTGAAATTTTCACACGACAGTGAAATTAAATACTTGGGAGTGCCACGATTGATGCTGGCAATCGTAACTTTTTCATTTGTTGTTTACATGATACCCGGCATGTTTGGCGCGCCGCTGAAGGCACTATCCGGTTATACACCACCTCAGGAATCTCTCGATTTTGACATCAATAAAATTATTAGAGAAAATATTAAGTCAATTGGAGCGAGTAATGGAGCAGAAAAACCGTCCTCCATTTGTGAAAAACCCTTATATGGCGACTTTCTCCATTTACCACACGGTTTAGAAGGATATTTTGACTACAAACAGGGAATGGCATGTGCAAAAAAACTCAACAAACCGGTTTTTATTGATTTCACAGGTCATGGTTGTGTGAACTGCCGGGAAATGGAAGCTAATGTATGGTCTGCTCCAGCTGTCCTAAAAAAACTCAGGGAAGATTTTGTTATTATTGCCCTCTATGTTGACGATAAAACCGAGCTGCCAAAATCAGAATGGATTACTTCCAAATATGATGGAAAGGTAAAAACCTCCATTGGCAAAAAATATGCGGATATCCAGATATCAACTTATAATATTAATGCCCAGCCCTATTATGTTTTACTTGATACAAATGGGAAGCTTTTAGTTCAACCTCAGGCATATAACCTTGATGTGGATAATTTTATACATTTTCTGGAAGGTGGCGTCGATACCTTTAAAAAAAGAAACAGCGTTAACTAAAACATACTCATTTTAAATAAGCAGATTGTTTGTGCATAACCTAAAAAATTATTAGGTTTGTTTGGTGCATTGAACACCTTCATATTCAACTATTTAAATATACTAACGCAATGGATAACATTTTTACTAAAGACGCTCTGACCTATCATTCATTAGGTCGCCCAGGTAAGGTTGAGGTTGTTCCAACAAAACCTTATGCAACACAACGTGATCTTTCAATGGCATACACTCCAGGGGTTGCTGAGCCCTGTCTGAAAATACAGGCAAATCCCGATGATGTATACAAGTACACAGCCAAAGGGAATCTTGTGGCTGTAATTTCAAATGGAACAGCAGTACTGGGCCTTGGCGACATTGGCACAGAAGCTGGTAAACCTGTAATGGAAGGTAAAGGACTACTTTTCAAAATCTTTGCTGATATTGATGTTTTTGATATTGAAGTTAAAACGAAGAACATCGACGAATTTATTAATACTGTTATAAACATTGCTCCTACCTTCGGTGGTATAAATCTGGAAGATATTAAGGCTCCTGAATGTTTTGAAATTGAGGACAGGGTCAAGGCTGCATTGAATATTCCCGTAATGCATGACGATCAGCATGGCACTGCAATCATTACCTCTGCCGGCTTGTTAAATGCAATTGAGATGACAGGCAAAAAGCTTGGGGATCTGAAAGTTGTGATTAGCGGAGCTGGAGCCGCAGCAATTTCTTGCACTCGTTTGTATATCCGCTTGGGCGTAAAACTTGAAAACATCCTTATGTTTGACAGCAAAGGCTTACTTACAAAAAAACGGACAGATCTTAACAGTGTAAAATTGGCTTTTGCCCATGATATACCTGATTGCAGTTTGGAAGAAGCTCTTGATGGCGCTGATATGTTCCTTGGGCTTTCCGTTGCAGGGGCACTAAAAAAGGAGTGGTTATTAAAAATGGCTGAAAACCCAATCGTTTTCGCTCTTGCCAATCCTGTTCCTGAAATCAACTATAATGATGCAATAGAGACAAGGTCGGATGTAATTATGGCCACTGGTCGTTCTGATTATCCTAACCAAATTAATAATGTACTGGGATTCCCATTTATTTTCAGAGGAGCACTGGATGTTTGGGCAACAGAGATTAATGAAGAAATGAAACTTGCCGCCTCACATGCACTTGCAGAACTTGCTAAAATGCCTGTTCCGGATGAGGTTAATATTGCCTATCAAACTACTAACCTTCACTTTGGAAGAGATTATATCATTCCAAAACCATTTGATCACCGCCTTATTACACATGTTGCTCCTGCTGTAGCAAAAGCAGCAATGGATACTGGTGTTGCCAGGAGACCTATCACTGACTGGGAAGCTTACCGGGAAGAATTAGGTAAGCGTTTAGGAACTTCGAATCCATTAATTCGTCAGATCAAGTCGAGAGCTAAAAATAATCCCAAAAGGGTTGTGTTTGCCGAAGCTGAGAATTTTAAAATGCTAAAAGCTGCTGAAATTGTTGTTAATGAAGGACTTGCTATTCCTGTGCTATTAGGAAATGAAACGATTATCAAGAACCTGATAATTGAGAATGAACTCGAACTCCACGATATTGAGATTATTGATCCTAAATCAGAAGCAAACAAAATAATTCGTCATGAATTTGCCGAACTTCTATTTGAAAAACGCCGCCGGCGTGGTGTTACACTCACAGCTGCGAAAGATCTTATGCTTCACAGGAATTATTATGCACCAATGCTTGTGGAAACGGGTTATGCTCACGCTATGATATCCGGTCAGACAAGAAATTATCCTGATACTATCAGACCTGCTTTACAGGTAATCGGCAGAAAACCAGGGGCAAATATCGTTTCTGGAATGTATATAATTAATACTAAACAAGGACCTTTCTTCTTTGCAGATTGCACAGTAAATAAAAATCCAACCACAGATCAACTTGTAGAAATAACTTTGCAAACAGCTTATGCTGTGGAGCAATTTAAGATCAAACCTCGTATTGCTATGCTTGCGTATTCAAATTTTGGATCTAATGATGGTACTGTTCCTCAGAAAATGCGTGATGCTGTTTCAATATTGCATAAAGAATATCCAGAAATGATTGTTGATGGAGAAATGCAGGCTAATGTTGCCTTAAATAATGAACTTATGCGAAATGAGTTCCCATTCTCCAAATTAGTTGACGGACCTGCTAATACACTCATTTTCCCGTATCTTAGTGCTGGCAATATAGCTTACAAATTGATGCAGGAAATGGCAAAATTTGAAGTAATCGGCCCAATACTTAACGGACTTGACAAATCTGTTCAGGTTTTACAACTGGGAAGTAGCGTATCAGAGATCGTTAACATGGTAACAATCTGTGTTTTAGATGCTCAATGCGTTGAAAAAAGAAAAGAAGGTTCTACAATTTGCAAGTAAGTTTTAAATATCTTTATATTTGCATATTACACTTCTAATTGCTAACCATTATATATTAAGTTGTAGAAAATGAAGAAAATAACAGTAATTGGTGCCGGTAATGTTGGTGCCACAGTTGCAAACGTAATTGCACACAAAGATTTAGCCAGAGAAATTGTACTGGTTGATATCAAAGAAGGCGTTGCTGAAGGCAAAGCACTTGATATCTGGCAAACTTCCTCCATTAACAACTTTAATTCCAGAGTTGTTGGGGTAACAAATGATTACTTGAAAACCAAAGGTTCCGGAATTGTTGTCATTACATCAGGACTTCCAAGAAAACCTGGGATGTCACGTGATGATTTGATCACCACGAATGCGAATATCGTAAAAGATGTTACAGAAAAGGTAATTAAATATTCACCTGAAGCTATCATTATTGTGGTATCCAACCCACTCGATGTAATGACCTACTGCGCTTATCTGGCAGCAAAAAAAGATTCCAGAAAAGTATTTGGTATGGCAGGCATTCTCGATACTGGCCGTTATCGTGCTTTCCTTGCTAATGCGTTACAGGTTTCTCCAAAAGATATCCATGCGATGCTTCTTGGAAGTCATGGCGACTCAATGGTGCCTCTACCCCGGTATACTTCTGTAGGAGGTATTCCAATAACTGAACTTCTCAACAAAGACGAAATCGATAAAATTGTTGAGCGCACTCGTAAAGGTGGTGGAGAGTTAGTTAACCTCATGGGAACATCTGCATGGTATGCACCAGGAGCTGCTGCTGCTCAAATGGTTGAAGCAATTATTGATGACCAGCAAAGAATTTTTCCAGTATGCGCTTATCTGAATGGTGAATACGGAATAAAAGATGTGTATGTTGGAGTTCCTGTTCGTCTTGGCGCTAATGGAATTGAGGAAATCATTGAATTGAACTTGAATAAAGACGAGAAAAAAATGCTCGATGAATCAGCTGCATCAGTTAAATCGATGATGAAGGTTCTCGACGATCTGAAACTCTTCGAAGAATAGTTATTTATGCAGAAAATTGTTGTCCTGACTGGCGCCGGCATTAGTGCCGAAAGTGGGATCAGGACATTTCGGGACAGTGATGGCTTGTGGGAGGAACATCGAATAGAAGATGTTGCTACCCCACAAGCCTGGCACCGAAACCCTGAACTGGTTCTTGAGTTTTACAATCAACGCCGGAAACAACTTCTCTCAGCGCAGCCCAATGCTGCTCATTTTGCACTAAACCGACTTGCAGATTTTTTCGATGTTCATATAATTACACAGAACGTTGACGATTTGCATGAACGTAGTGGCTCAAAAAATGTTCTGCATCTTCATGGAGAGTTAAAGAAATGCAGAAGTACATCCGACGCCTCTCTCATATACGATGTAAAAGGCTGGGAATTAAAAATGGGTGAAACCTGTGAAAAAGGTTCTCAACTCCGTCCTCATATTGTTTGGTTTGGAGAAGATGTTCCTCAAATTATAGAAGCAGCACGCATTGCTTCTACAGCAGAAATTTTTGTCGTTATTGGAACATCAATGAAGGTTTACCCTGCCGCTGGCCTGCTTGATTATGTTCCTCAATATTCTCCCAAATACCTGATAGATCCGGATGCACCAACAATTTCATGGATATCAAACCTTGAAATTATTAAAGAAAAAGCCGGAAAAGGTTTACCTGTACTCGTGGAAAAGCTAATTAAACAGTTGCATTAGTCCTACTGTTTTAACAAACCTAATTCTTGCAAAGCTTCAGTTAAATCACTAACTGTCAAAGGCTTTGAAATAATTTTACTTTGTTCATCCAGAAGAAACATTGTGGGAGTTGCATAAACATGAAAATCAACCATTGGTTTCCCTTCCCATCCTTGAAAATCACAATAATTTAATAAACCGCCCAGTTTACTATTCATAAAATTATGGAAGGCAGTAGCTGAAGTATCTAATGATAATGTAATTACCTGGAGATCACTCGCCTTTATTCCAGATGCAAGTTTCGACACTTCGGGAATCATTTGTGTACAATGGGGACACCAGCTTGCCCAGAAAACCA
This sequence comes from uncultured Bacteroidales bacterium, assembly GCA_903923925.1. Lineage (GTDB taxonomy): Bacteria > Bacteroidota > Bacteroidia > Bacteroidales > CAIXZF01 > CAIXZF01. Next base: position 238,736 of record CAIXZF010000035.1, on the reverse strand, counting down.
TTAAACAATATTTAGATTTTATAGTGGCTCGGCTTGCAACACTTCCATCCTCCATTTTTAATTGAAATTCCGGAGCAGTCTTGCCAACAGCCATTTTCTCATAGGCTTCAATTCTGGAAGCTAGACTCTTTTTAACGTTGTCATCATGGCATTGAAGGGAGCTCAGATACTTTGCTGAAATGTGCACCAGAACATCTTCAAACTTAAATTTCTCAAACCCGCCAACCAGATAAGTCAGCACAAAATCATTTACTTTTGGCTCCATTGGAACCGTTGCGAAAAAGATGTCTACCGCTTTTATAAATTCCTGCTCCAGCTTTTTCTGTTCGAATTTTGGATTAGCATAAAGGGATAAGAAATCGATTATTTTAGTAGGATAAATATTACTTCTAATAAGAGCAGTATCTGTGAAACTTATATCCTTAAAAAAATCTTCCCTGAATTTAAATTTTTTATCAAGCTCAGGTAGAGATAAATCATAATTAGGAACATGTTTTATTCTTATAAGGCGTGCTGCATACGTTCCATGGTTACGCGTCAGGTAATCTGAAAATTTTTCACTCCATTCTTGCTGCAAAAAAATTGACTGTTTCCGGATTTGTCTATAAAAAGGATCATCAGAAGGATAGTAATCCAATAAAGGCATCAGCAGATCAATTCGTTTGCGAAAACTTTCATCATCCCTGAGGTAATTATAGAATATCTTATTTTCTTCTGAGGATAATACATTAAGTGGTTGAGAAAAATTATCATATTCAATTTTAAATTCAATATTCTCTTTGTTGAAAATAAAATCCGAATGATTGTTTTTATCCTCAATGTATCTGTACATTCCGGAAGCCTTTGTTACAGGAAAGTGAAAAGTAACAATCCCGTTTTTATCGGCAAAAAGAGAATCAACAGGAGATATCCGTTCTCCATAAAAACTGGCAAGAAATACTTTCCTGCCAGCTGAAGATTTCGAATGAAATGTAAGAGAAAAATCCGTTTGGCCTTTAACAACTATTGCTGAAAGGACGAAAAAGACAGTGAAGATTCGCTTCATGAAATTTCGAATATTTGATAATTAATTCCTGATTAATAGGCAAATAGTGGTAGTCCCGACATCATCTCGTTTACTTTTCCCCGAACTGATGCAATTACATTTTCATTCTCAATATTTGCAATAACCTCATCAATAAGATCTACAATAACAGCCATGTGGTTCTCTTTTAACCCTCTTGTTGTAATTGCAGGAGTTCCAACCCGAATTCCTGAAGTCGTAAATGGAGAACGGCTATCAAAAGGAACCATATTCTTATTCACAGTTATATCAGCTCTTACCAATGTATTTTCAACAACTTTGCCTGTTATTTCAGGGAATTTAGACCTGAGATCAATAAGCATCAGATGATTGTCGGTTCCTCCGGAAATAACATGGTAACCTTTATTTACAAAAGCATTGGACATTAAATCGGCATTTTTCTTAACCTGCTCTACATAAAATTTGTAACTGTCGGTTAATGCTTCACCAAATGCAACAGCCTTAGATGCAATAACATGCTCAAGAGGTCCTCCCTGCACACCAGGGAATACAGCTGAATCAAGTAATTGTGACATCAGTTTTATTTCACCCTTTGGTGTTTTAATTCCCCATGGGTTTTCAAAATCTGTACCCATAAGAATCATTCCTCCTCTTGGCCCTCGCAGCGTTTTGTGAGTAGTGGTTGTAATTATATGACAATATGGTACTGGATTATTTAAAACACCTTTAGCTATTAAACCTGCAGGATGCGCAATATCAGCCATTAAAATAGCTCCTATCTGGTCTGCAATATATCGCATTCTTGCAAAATCCCAATCACGTGAATATGCTGAGGCTCCTGCAATTATGAGTTTAGGTTTCTCGCGCAGCGCAACCTCCTCCATCTTATCGTAATTAATCATTCCTGTTTCCTGCTCAACCCCATAGGCAACAGTTTTGTAAAGTATTCCGGATGAATTAACAGGAGAACCATGCGATAAGTGACCACCATGAGCTAAATCTAAACCCATAAAAGTCTCTCCCGGCTTGAGTACAGTCATTAAAACTGCCATATTTGCCTGAGCACCAGAATGTGGTTGAACATTTGCCCAGGAAGCGCCAAATAATTCTTTAGCACGATCTATTGCTAATTGCTCAGTTTGATCAACAATCTGGCAACCGCCATAATAACGCTTTCCGGGATAACCTTCTGCATATTTGTTTGTTAAACATGATCCCATTGCTTCCAGCACCTGATCACTGACAAAATTCTCAGAAGCAATTAATTCAATCCCATGTGTCTGACGGGCCTTTTCCTGAGCTATCAGGTCAAATACTTTTACATCTCTTTCCATTTCAAATATTGATTTACAATAAATTACGACTATTTTTGCTTGGATTCAAAGTTAGAAATAATTTTGCATCCCAAGCTAAACAATTACTATAGTTCAAACCAACTACTTTATAAATTTAATTTTGATGCATGATTAATTTTCAGAAACATATCCTGGCAAATGGCTTACGTGTTCTGGTTCATATAGATAAGAGTGCTCCCATTGCGGCTTTTAATATGCTTTACAATGTCGGTTCCAAAGATGAATCCCCTGACAGAACCGGACTTGCCCACCTTTTTGAACACCTGATGTTTGGAGGATCTGAAAATGTAATCTCATTTGATGGTCCTCTTGAAGAAGCCGGCGGCCAAAGTAATGCCTTCACTTCAAGCGATATAACAAATTATTTCATTACAATTCCAAAGCAAAACCTGGAAACAGCTTTCTGGCTTGAGTCAGACCGGCTTAATTCATTAACATTAAACCAGAATAGTATTAATGTTCAAAAAGCTGTTGTAATTGAAGAATTCAAACAGCGGTATTTAAATCAACCGTACGGTGATGCCTGGTTGCTGCTAAGACCACTTGCCTATAAAGTTCATCCATACTCCTGGCCAACAATAGGTAAAGATATTAGCCATATCGAAAATGCTGGCGATGATGAAATACGTGAGTTTTTCAATAAACATTACGCTCCGGCAAATGCTATTCTTGCTGTGTCTGGTAACGTTGACCCGGATGAAATTTTTAGATTTGCGGAGAAATGGTTCGGGCCAATCCAACGGAATTTCTCATACAAAAGACTTCTTCCATCAGAGCCTGTTCAAATCAAAGAAAGAAGCATGACTGTTATCAGAGACGTGCCTTATGATTCAATTTATCTTTCATTTCATTGCCCAGGCAGAAAACACCCTGATTTTTATTCAACTGACCTTATTTCTGATATTCTCTGTGGAAGTGAATCTTCACATCTGTACAGAGAATTAGTAAAAAAGAAACAACTATTCAGTGAACTGGATGCTTTCAATACTGGTGATGTTGAAAATGGCCTTTTTATTCTGGCAGGAAAAGTTAAAAATAACATTAATATTGAAGAAGCAGCAAATGGTTTAAGAGGGGGCATTTCTGAATTCATTACTAAAAACCTTGAATTAAATGAACTCGATAAGGTAAAGCACAAAGCTGAAACAGCAATTGCCTATTCTGAACTAAAAGCGCTTGATAAAGCAATGAATCTCGCAATTTTTGAAAATCTCGGGAATGCCAATTTGGTTAATGAAGAACTTGCTAACTATGAATCAGTTACACTAAATGACATCAGTCGGGTTTCTAACTCTATCCTTGAATTTAATAATGCATCTTTCTTGTATTATAAGAAAGACACACTATGAATTTATTAAAAAGTGTTAAAATACAAATCTGATCAGTCTATAAATGAATTCAGGGCAACTTTTCGGAATCAACTTGTGTCTAAAAATTGTAAACAGCAATGATGATTAGTGATGCGGAACTTATAAAAGGCTGTATTGAAGGAAAGCAAGATGTTCAGCAACAGCTATACAAAAAATTTGCAAGCAGCATGTTCGGCGTTTGCTTGCGATATTTTGATAGCAGGGAAGAGGCTGAAGATGCACTTCAGGAGGGATTTATCAGGGTTTTTACTAACCTTGGAACATTCAGAAATGAAGGCTCTTTAGAAGGCTGGGTAAGAAGGATTATCGTCAATACTGCTTTAAACCAGTTGCGCAATCATCAAAAACACCAGCATCATCTGGATCTGGAAGAAGTTGAAAACGAGCTGAGCGATGAAGCTGACCTGATCAGTAACATTTCGAAAGAGGATATGCTAAGATTACTTGTTGAACTTCCACCCGGGTACCGCATGGTGTTTAACCTTTATGAGATTGAAGGTTATAGCCACAAAGAAATTGCTGAAATGTTTGCAATCTCAGTGAGTACTTCGAAGACCCAGCTTTTAAAGGCACGGAAAGTGTTGCAAAAGAAGGTTGTAGAACTAAATAAAGAAAAGTTAAAATTATAAAAGATTAATTATTGAATATCAATAATATGGAAACAGAAAAAAGCAAAATCGGTGAACTGTACCGTAACGCTTTCCAAAAATTTAATGCTGAGCCATCTCACGAATTATGGGAAAAAATAAGCAAGCATCCAGGTCTTAAACCTGCACAAAAACCAGGTTTCTTAACAATGAAAAAAGTTATTCTTTCTTCAGTTGCAATAATTGCAACTGTAAGTATTTTATATGTTTTCAAACCTGAATTAAAGGAGAATTTGAAAAGAGAATCTCAAATTTCAAACCAGATAAAAGATATTAACCAATCTGTCAAGAATCAGTCAATACCTTCAACTATTACAGGAGTAGCGAATTCAGCTAAAATTACAGCAAAACACGTTAGTATTAAAGGAGAATCTGTAAATACGAATGAGAACGAAGCAGCTAAGCCATCTTTAGTTGAATTAATCAGCGAAAAAGTTCCAATTTCAAAATTGTCTGAACCTGAATCAAAAACCCAAAAACTTAGTACTCTTGCACAAGTTACACTAAAACAGGAACAAAGGCTCATTTCAAATAATCCATCAACGAAATTAAAAACTACCGATAATTCTGAGAATAATAACACTTTCTCTGAGAACACTGTGAAATCGACCATTGACTTTTCCGATGATCAAATGATTTGCAAAGGAGACAGCGTAAGGTTATCGGCCAGTGGTGGCGAATCCTACATTTGGAGCAACGGTTCTACTTCTGCCTACATCATGGTAAGTCCATCAAATACTTCTGCCTATACTGTTAGTGTTACCGATTTTAACGGAGCATTAATTATACACGACTTCACAGTAAAAGTCGGAGACTGCTCTGTTATTTCAATACCTAATGCATTCACTCCTAATTCGGACAATTTAAATGACATTTTTAAAGCTGCCGGACAAGATATTACTGGATTCAGTATGATAATTTTTTCCAGAACCAGTCAGGTCCTTTTCGAGTCGCATGAGATTTCTAAAGGATGGGATGGCTATATTAAAGGGAAAATTGCTGAAACAGGGGTATATATTTACCAGATAAAATACACAGATACTTTAGGCAAATCACATACTGTAAATGGCCATCTCACGCTACTGAGATAATAACAGATTCGTATGATAAACAGCCATTCTTTCAGGAAAGAGCCACCCAGAATTACTCATCTGCATAAAATATCTGCGCAGGATGGCTTTTCAGGTTTAGAATTACTAAATCCTGTTCTGTCAAGACTTTCCAACAGTATCCCTGTTTATCAGTTTAAATCAGGAACGCATGAACTTGTAAAACTTGAACTCATTTTTAAAGCAGGCTCAAGATATCAGGATTTTCCTTTAACAGCATCATTTACAAACAGTTTATTAAGAGAAGGATCCCAAGAATATTCATCTTATGAAATCGCTGATACCTTTGACCTTTTCGGGGCTTCATTGATTTTATCTTGTGAAAGGGACAGAGCCACAGTAGGAGTCATTTGCATGGCTAAATACTTGTCCAGCGTTCTTCCTTTACTTGAATCAATTATCAAATTCCCATCATTTCCTCAGGACGAGCTTAATCTTATGCTTGCCCGTCAGAAACAGGAATTCCATACAAATATGGAAAAGGTAGGGTATGTTGCATCCAGAGAATTCAATGAGACTCTTTTTGGAAAAGAACACCCTTATGGCAGAATGGCAGAATCGGAAGATTTTAACAATCTAAGAATTGATCACATTAAGCAATTCCATAGAAATTACTATTCCTCTGATAATTGTGAAATTTTTATTTCCTCTGCAAACCCTGAACTTTCTGCTGAACTAATACACAATTCCTTCGGAAAGGAAATATGGGGTATAAACGAGCCTAAACAAACCTTTTGGCCTGATATAGATTTAAAACCCAAAGAACTCCATTTTGCAAGGGAGAACGCTGTTCAATCAGCAATACGGATCGGAATGACTACCATAACTCCTGATCATGAGGATTTTACTACTTTGAAAGTGCTTAATACCCTGTTGGGAGGTTTTTTCGGATCCCGATTAATGAAGAATATTCGTGAAGAAAAAGGATTAACCTACGGGATTGGCGCAAATCTGATTTCCTTTGAAAAGTTTACGTATATGGTTATCAGCTCAGAAGTCAATGCTGATAAAACAAAACAGGTTATCGATGAGGTTTTTAATGAGATCTCTTTACTTCATAATATCCCTGTAATTGAAGAAGAATTAAACCTTGTTAAAAACTTTATGATCGGAGGATTTCTTCAAAGTATTGATGGCCCGTTTAGCTTTGCAGAGAAATTTAAAGAACGGCATTATTTAAACCTTGAAGATTCTCATTTTCTTAATACTATCCAGCACATTCAGAATACGACATCATTAGATATTATGAATGCAGCAAAGTTATATTATCCTGTAAATCAAATGATAAGATTGGTTGTAGGTAAAACTGAATTAAATAATTAACAAAATATTATCATGGTTCGCAAAGGTGTTTTCCTATTTTTATTTATGCTTTTGGGATTGATCCCTCAGGCATTTGCTTCACATTTTATGGGAGGTGAGATTTTCTGGGAGTGCTTGCCTAACGGAAACTACAGATTTATTGTAAGGGTCTACAGGGAATGTGCAGGGATTGAATATGGTCCCAATATTATTTTAAACCATAACATACCAAGTGGAAATATAGACCCTACAGCAATATCAGGGATAACACTGAATCTTTATCCGAATTCGACTCTTGGACGTACAGATATGTCTCCAGTATGCAATCCAAATCCGGCTTACACTCATTTAACCTGTGGATCTACAACCCAACCTAATACCGGAGGGGTTGAGGAATGGTACTTCACATCTGACCAAACCTATCCGAATGGAGTAATGATTAGCGGAGTACCCCCTGCTTCCGGATACGTGTTCTCGATTTCTGTCTGTAACAGAAATGATTGCGCAAATATTCAAAGTGCCAGCGGGTTATGTGCATTTCTAAGAGCAATTATGTACCCATATAATGGGCAGGCGGTAAATCCTTGCTGGGATAACTCACCAATTTTTATTGAACGTCCGTCAACTGTTATTTGTACAGGATATCCATTCACATACAATCCGAATGCTACCGACAAAGAACTGGATTCCCTTTCGTATTCATGGTCACAACCCTATGATAATGCAAATTCACCCATTCTAAATTACTATCCTGGTTTTTCATACAATAGTCCGCTACCTGGCCCTACGCAAAATATTAATAATGTTGCAGCTACAGTAAATGCATTTACCGGGGAAATTTCATTTACCTCATTTACTTCAGGTGCTTATGTAACTGTTACAAAAGTTACTGCATGGAAATGTGGAATTAAAATTGCAGAGATTTTTAGAGAAATGCAGATTGTTCTCTTAAACTGCCAGAATAATGGACCCCCAGAAGTAACATCACCTTTTATAAATCCAAATACCGGATTGTTTACAGAGTATGTAGATACAGTATATGCAGGTGCAGTTGTAGATTTTGGCATGTCTGCCCAGGATTTCGATTTACTCAACAATGGTATTGATGGACAAACCCTTAATCTAACAGCATCTGGAAACCAGTTTGGCACAGGTTATACAAATTCTTTAGCTGGCTGTCTGAATCCACCCTGTGCTACACTCGATCCTGCACCTCCGCTCACCGGATTTATGTTTACACAGACAAACTTTCATTGGCAAACAACATGTGCCCACCTTCAAACAAGTACAGGTTGCGGCGGAGTTTCAAATACATACAACTTTATTATAAAAACAATGGATGACTATTGTCCAGCCCCGGCAATCAAAGTTTCCACTATTACTATCGTAATTAAGAATGCGATTATGCCGCATCCTGATCCAAAATGCACTGAAATACTCGAAAATGGTGATATTATTTTATCCTGGAAACCACCTGATACAACAATAATTCCGAATACGTTCAGCGCATATTTTATTTATAGTGCAATAAATCCTGCAGGTCCTTTCACTTTGATAGACAGCGTTGACAGCTATTTCACAACATCTTATGCTCATCACAGCGTTGATGGCCAAAATATTAAAAGGTATTATTATATGATAACCCGATCAGGTTGTTATGGCTCATACTACTCTCACAATAGTGATACAATAAGCACAATTCTTCTGGATGCAACTCCAATAAATAGTATTTCGGCAAATTTACAATGGAATAGCCCGCATGTTCCTCCAATACTAACAGTAATGGGGCCTTACCATGTACAAAGACAATTACTTGACGGAACCTGGTTAACAATAGATTCTTCACTTAATTTAAGTGTTCTGGATACTGTAACAGGCTGTGGATATGTGAAATTCAGAGTAACATTAACTGATTCGAGTGGATGTACCTCTGTTTCTTCTTTGGACAGCGCATTGTTCCAGAATGCAAATCCTCCTGAATTACATTGTATCTCGGTAGAACCAAATGGTGGAATTACATTAACCTATTCTCCTCCTTCCGACACCATAAGCCAGAATTATTTTAGCGCATACCTCATTTACGGAGCAACATCCATTTTTGGTCCATTCAACCTTGTGGATAGTATTGCTGACATAAATATGCCAACTGCCACAATACATGCGCAAAATGGAAATACTGCTTCTCAATATGTCTATATGGTTAACAGGATTGCCTGCGACGGTTTCTTTGTTTCGACTACAACTGATACACTTGCTTCAATATTCCTGACTGTTACTCCAATAAACGACACAGTAAATCAATTAACCTGGAATCCAATACACGTTCCGGATTTACCATCATCATCATTGACGTACAAAGTGTTCAGAGAACTCCCAACCGGAACCTGGTCGCCAGTTGCCCAAACGCTATCACTCACCACTTTTGATACGCTTGTACTCTGTTCAGATTCAATTGCATACAGGGTTGAAATTGCTGACATTAGTGGATGTTCATCCATTTCCTGTGTTAAAAAAGGTTTCTATGCCGATAACATCCCTCCTCAAACTCCGGTTCTTGATACAGTTAGCATTGATACTTTAACTGGCCATGTTACAATCGGCTGGCTTGAATCATCAGCAGACGTAGCCCAATATTTTATTTTCTTCCTGGAAAATGGAATATGGAATCCGCTTGATTCTGTTTCCGGATATTCGCATACATCTTACGTTGATTCTATTTCTCCGGGAAATTCATGTGATATTTCAAAATCCTATTTACTTGCTGCAAAAGACAGTTGCGGAAATATGAGTCCAATGGGAGTTAACAATATTCATAATACCATACATCTTGAAATTGATGGTATTGATCCATGTGCCGATGAAATCAGCTTAAAGTGGAACAGTTACATTAATATGAAAGAATATATAGCTGGCTATAGGATTTTAATGAGTGAAAATGGTAGCGCTTATTCCTTACTTGCTACAGTATTACCTGCCGCAGCCGGCCAGGAACCTCCTACGAATTATACGCATCAGGGATTTAATCAGGATTCATATTATTGTTATGTTGTTCAGGCATTTAACAATGATTCCTCAAAAACTTCAACTTCCTGCTCTGCCTGTGTATTTGCAACCAAACCAAATCAACCTCAGTTTACATACCTAAGAAATGTAAGTGTTGAAAACAATGACAAAGTTCACCTGAAACTATTTGTTGATACTTCTGCTTTTATTATTTCATACAAGATCTTCAGGGCTACAGAAAAAGCAGGTCCGTACGAATTAATCTATGATCTCCTGCCAACAGGTTTGCCTGATTTAGACTATTATGACGTCACAACTTCTGTAAATAATACAAGTTTTTATTACTACTACAGTGTAATCGACAGTTGCGGAATTGATGTAATGCATTCCGATACTTCCCGTACGATACATCTTACGGTTTCTGCCAGAACTGACTTCTCCAATTTGCTTAACTGGAATGATTATGAAGGCTGGAACTGGTCGTTTGTGAAATCCTACAATATATTCAGGGGTATAGATGGAATGGTTGATCCTATACCAATTGCTACTGTTCCTTCCGGACAGATCCAATATGTGGATGATGTCTCTAATTATACAACTACTCAGGGAAAATTCAGGTATTTTATTGAAGCACTGCAAGGTAACGGTCTTCCAGCTTTTGGTGACACCTCGTATTCTAACCGTGCTTACGATGTACAGCCTTCGTTAATTCATATTCCAAATGCATTCTCGCCAAAAGGGTATAACAGTATCTTTAAACCAATTGGGGTTTTTGTTGATAAGAGCAATTATGTGTTTGTGATTTGGAGCCGCTGGGGAGAGGAATTATTCAGAACTAATGATCCGAATGAAGGCTGGAACGGGAGATACAAAGACGAATATGTTCCTGCTGGTGTGTATGTATACTACGTGAAGTTTATAACCTCAGAAGGGCAAACTTTTGAAAAAAGAAGTTTCGTAAATGTGATTAAATAACAATATTATATGTGTAAGAGCCCCGGCAAAATTCTATAAAAGAATTTACCGGGGCTTTTCTTTATACCCCGGCTTATCTTAATATAACAAAATGAAGCCAATTAATACAAGAGTTGAGGCCTTTTAGATTTTATTAACAATTGAAATCAAACATTTTTGCGTTACTTTGCGTTAGTTTCAGAATATATAAAAACACACTTATGATAAGCAATTCAGCTTATTCCGAAAAGTTCAAAAAAGAAGGCCTCACCTATGATGATGTTCTTTTAGTTCCGGCATATTCCGAAATACTACCAAGAGATGTTGATATTTCTACTATGTTTAGCAGAAATATCAGACTGAACATTCCAATAGTTTCAGCTGCTATGGATACTGTTACTGAATCAGCAATGGCTATTGCAATGGCTCAGGAAGGTGGAATTGGAGTTCTTCATAAAAATATGAGTATTGCTGAGCAGGCCAATGAAGTGCGCAAAGTTAAACGTGCTGAAAACGGTATGATTGTTGACCCGATAACCCTTAATGAAAATGCAATTGTACAGGATGCTTTAAATATAATGAGTGAATTTAAAATTGGTGGAATTCCTGTTGTTGATGGTAATAATAAACTTGTTGGAATAGTTACAAACAGAGATTTGCGTTTTGAGCGTGACTTTAACAGGCCAGTTAGTGAAATAATGACAAGAAACGTTGTTACCACCAACGAATTTACTGATTTTGAAAAGGCTGAAGGGATACTGCAACAATTCAAAATTGAAAAGCTCCCTGTTGTTGATCCTAACAGCCGGTTAATCGGACTAATAACATACAAGGACATTATAAAAATCAAAGCGCGTCCCAATGCTTGTAAAGATGGCCGTGGACGCCTTATGGTTGCTGCAGCTGTTGGGATATCCGCTGATACTATGGCCAGGGTTGAAGCACTTATTAAAATGGAAGTTGATGCAATTGTTGTAGATACTGCACACGGTCATTCAATTGGAGTTATTGAAACTGCCAGATTCATAAAACAGCAATATCCTGAAGTACAAGTTATTGCTGGTAATATTGCAACTGCAGAGGCTGCATTGGCACTTTTGGAAGCTAATGTTGATGCCGTTAAAGTAGGTATTGGCCCCGGCTCCATCTGTACTACCAGAATTATTGCTGGCATTGGCGTTCCCCAACTCACTGCTATTTTTGATGTTGCACAGGCTCTTAAAGGAACAGGGGTACCTCTTATCGCTGACGGGGGAATCCGTTTTACAGGTGATATTGTGAAGGCAATGGCAGCAGGCGCAAATTCAATTATGGCAGGATCTTTATTTGCCGGTGTTGATGAATCGCCTGGAGAAACTATCATTTACGAAGGTCGTAAATTTAAAACATACAGGGGCATGGGGTCACTTGAGGCTATGCAAAAAGGATCAAAAGACAGATATTTTCAGGATGAAATTGATGAAGCCAACAAACTTGTACCTGAAGGTATTGTAGGAAGAGTACCTTACAAAGGAAACTTATCGGAAGTTATACATCAAATGAAAGGTGGGCTTCGTTCCGGAATGGGTTATACCGGATCTGCAAACATTGAAGCATTGCAACAAGCCAAATTTATCAAAATAACAGCTGCAGGTGTTGCAGAAAGTCATCCCCACGATGTTCAAATAACACATGAAGCCCCTAATTACACAAGAAAATATTGATTTAAACAATTTCACTATTTTTGCCGACATTTATTAAACAAGCAACATTATTAAATTATGAAAAAGAGCGTATTAAGAGCAATCATTCTTGTTTTTACTTTGAGTATTTCAGGCCTTTTGCATGCACAAACTAATGACGAATTAGTGCTAATGACAGTTGCCGGAGAAAAAGTCACAAAATCTGATTTCTTAGCGATATATAATAAAAACAATGTTAAGGGAGAAGTTATTGATAAAAAATCGCTCGATGAGTACCTCGAATTATTTATCAATTTCAAATTAAAAGTTAAAGAAGCTGAAGAACTTGGAATGGACACTGCCGGTTCTTTCAAAACAGAACTTGCCGGATACCGTAAACAACTTGCACAGAATTATATGGTTGACAATGAGGTTACGGATATACTCACCAAAGAGGCATGGGAAAGAATGCAAAAAGATGTCAGGGCATCACATATCCTTATCAAAACTGATCCCGGAGCCTCACCGAAAGATACAATTGCTGCCTACAATAAAGCTTTGGACATAAGAAAACGCATTATGAACGGCGAGAAATTTGAAGCACTTGCTAAAGAGTTTTCTGACGACCCTTCTGCAAAAGACCGTGATGCAAGCGGAAATCGCCCTGGCACCAAAGGAAATGGTGGTGATCTGGGATATTTTACGGCTTTTGATATGGTTTATCCTTTTGAATCTGCCGCATATAATACAAAAACCGGTGAAGTATCTATGCCAGTAAGAACAGATTATGGCTACCATCTTATTAAAGTGGCTGATAGCAAACCGGCAATGGGAAGAATCAGAGCTGCCCATATATTTGTACAATTCCCGAACAATGGCACCGCCGAAGATTCTTTAAAAGCTAAAACCAAAATATTCGAAGCTTACAATAAAATTAAATCCGGAATTGATTTTGATACAATAGTTCAAAAATATTCTGAAGATAAAGCCACTGCACCAAAAGGTGGGATTCTTCCTTGGTTTGGGGTAAACCGTATGGTTCCTGAATTTATTCTGGCAGTTGCTAAACTGAGTAAAGTAGGTGAAATTTCTGCTCCTATTACAACTAACTTTGGTTGGCACATTATTAAATTAATTGACAAAAAAGAAAACGGATCCTTTGATGATGCTAAGGGTGAAATAAAACAAAAAGTAAACAGAGATACAAGATCGCAAAGAAGTAAGGAATCAGTTGTTAGTAAAATAAAATCTCAATATGGTTTTCAGGAATTCCCACTGGCAAAATCCGCCTTTCTATCAGTTCTCGACACTACAATTTTCCAGGATAAATGGGATGCTGCAAAAGCATCGCAGTTAAAAGGTAATCTTTTCAAAGTTGGTGACCGGATCATTACTCAGGAAAGTTTCGGCGCATTTCTGGCCAAAGACCAAAAAAGTCAGGCTCCCGAAGATTTCAACATTTACCTCAGTACAAAATATAAAAAATTCGTTGATGAATCATGTATGGACTATAAGGACAATAAACTGGAATCTGAATTTCCTGAATTTAAAAGTCTGATGAAAGAATATCGTGATGGTATTTTACTTTTTGATCTCACTGACAAAAAAGTTTGGACTAAAGCTGTTAAGGATACTACTGGCCTTGAGAATTTCTATAACAGCAACAAAAACAACTACATGTGGAGTGAGCGTTTACAGGCCTCCACGTACACAACAAAAGACAAGGATGTAATAAAAAAATCGAAAAAAATGGCTGAAAAGGCTCTTAAAGGAAGCTTAACCGAAGACAATATTCTTGAGAAACTCAATAAAGATGGCAATTCAGTTTTAAAAATTGAAAAAGGCAAATACTCAAAAGGGGATAATAAAACAATTGATGGGGTTAAATGGGAAACAAGTATAACTGATATTCCAATGACTGATGGATCATTTGAGTTTATTGTAGCCTATAAAGTTCTTACGCCAGAACCAAAAACATTAAATGAGGCCAGAGGGCTTGTAACTGCTGACTATCAGAACTTCCTTGAGAAAGACTGGATTAAAACCTTAAGAACGAAATATCCGATTCAAGTAAATAAAGAAGTATTATCCACATTAAAATAAGCAGATTTGTTCAAGAGTTTCATTCTTCTTTTGTTAATTTGCTGCCTTTTCTCCTGTAACCAGATAAAAAAGAAAGGTCAAGGGAATTCTTTAGCAAAAGTTGGAACAGAATACTTGTATTCGTCTGATATACAAGGAGTAATTCCTAGTGGTACTTCTTCAAAAGACAGTATTGAAATTATTAAAAGTTACGTTAATAACTGGGTAAATCAAAGATTGGTAGTTCTGCAGGCTGAGAAATTTCTTGAAGCTTCCGAGAAAGACTTTTCAAGGGCACTTGAAGAATACAGAAACTCACTTATTGTATACAATTATGAGAAAGAATTAATCAGTCAGAAGCTCGACACAACAGTATCTGATAAAGAAGTCAGTGATTATTATGATAAAAATCAGCAGAACTTTCAACTAAAGGATAATATTGTTAAAGTTCTTTACGTAAAATTAAAAGCCAAAGATTCGAATATTTCTAAAGTTAGATCGTTATTAAAATCTAATCGACAGGAAGACCTGCAGAAATTATCCGAAATTATCTCCAAGGTAGCTGTTAATTCCTATCTTGATGATCTTAACTGGCTATTATTTAATGATTTACTAAAGGAAATACCAATTGAAACCTACGATCAGGAAGCATATCTTCAAAACCATAGGTTCATTGAAATCTCTGATGATCAATTTATATACCTTGTAAATTTTAAAGATTTTAAAATAAAAGAAAGTGTTTCACCATTAAGTTTCGAAAAAGATAATATCCGAAAAATCATAATAAATAAACGAAAGCTGAAACTTATCAGTGACATGGAAAAAGAAGTTCTGAACGAAGCCAGAAAAAACAAAGAGTTTGAAATCTATTAAAAACCGACCTGACCAGAATCTATATATATGAATAAAATATCACTTCAAATTATTGTTTCTTTTTTTCTGCTATTCCCAATTTTTTCCATCGCTCAGCCAAAAGTTATCGATCAGGTAGTTGCAGTTGTGGCAGGATATTCTGTATTGCAGTCTGATATTGAAAATCAGTACCTCCAAATGCAAATGCAGGGTAAAATGAAAAGTGAAAGTACCGTTAAATGTCAGATCCTAGAAAGTCTGCTTTTTCAAAAGCTCATGCTCAATCAGGCAGAAATTGATAGCATTAAAGTTACTGATGATCAGGTAGAAACAGAGCTTGACAGAAAGCTTCGGTATTACATTCAGCAATTTGGATCTGAAGAGAAGTTTGTTGAATTCTACAAAAAACCGATTATTGAGTTCAAGGAAGATTTCCGGGAAATTATCAGAGATCAGAAGAAAATTGAACAGGTACAGTACAATATCACGAAAGATGTAAAAATTACGCCTTCAGAAGTTAAAAGTTTTTATTCAAATATGCCTTCTGATAGCATCCCCCTGATTAATTCTGAAGTTGAAATCGGTCAAATTGTAAAAAATCCACCAGTTAGCCTTGAAGAAAAAATTAGAGTAAAGGAAAAATTATATCTGCTAAGAGAACGAATTTTAAAAGGAGAAGATTTTTCCACTCTGGCAGTTCTTTATTCAGAGGATCCTGGGTCTGCAAAAAAAGGTGGTGAACTTGGGCTGGTTGGAAGAGGCGAACTTTATCCTGAATTTGAAGCAGTTGCATTTAATTTAAAGAAAGGCGTTGTAAGCGAAATCCTTGAAACTAAAGCAGGCTTTCATATCATCCAGCTGATTGAACGAAAAGGTGATTATGTAAATGTACGGCACATTCTTTTGCAGCCAAAAGTATCTCCGGAAGATCTTGTTAAAGCAAAACAGATTCTGGACAAAGTAAGTGCCCTATTAAAAAAAGATTCAATTTCTTTTGAAAAAGCAGCACTTGAATATTCAGATGACCCGACAAGAGCAAATGGGGGTCTGATTGTTAATCAGAATTCCGGTACAACCAGATTTGCTATGGACGAAGTTGATCCGGCAATTTCATTTGCACTCGATAAAATGAATGTCGGCGATATTTCGCAGCCGCTGGTAATGCGAACCGATGAAGGGAAACAAGCTTATCGGATTGTATATCTAAAAAACAGAACAACTCCGCACCGGGCCAGCCTCAAATCTGATTACGATAAAATTCAGCAATGGGCTACTCAGGAAAAAAATGGAGAGATTATCCGGAAATGGATTGCCGGAAAAGTAAACAAAACCTATATCAATATTATCCCGGAGTTCCAGAATTGCCCATTTGAGAATAAATGGATTAATTAACAGGCCCGGTTAAAATAACACATTTTATTATGCAATATCAAAATGACGTTGAAGCAATTGACGCACTTGCTTCGAAATACAAACAGCTTAGAAAGGAAATAGGAAAAGTTATTATCGGTCAGGATGAAGTTATGGAACGACTGATGATTAATATTTTCAGTAGAGGTCATGGTCTTCTTGTAGGTGTTCCAGGTCTTGCTAAAACCTTAATGGTAAATACCATATCCAAAGTTCTCGGCTTAAACTACAACCGCATACAGTTCACTCCGGATTTAATGCCTTCCGATATTATTGGAACAGAAATTCTCGATGAAAACAGAAAATTCAAATTTCTGAAAGGACCTATTTTTGCAAATATTATCCTTGCCGACGAGATAAACAGAACCCCACCAAAAACTCAATCTGCACTCCTTGAAGCCATGCAGGAGAAAGCTGTAACTGTGGCCGGAACATCATATAAACTTGAAGAACCCTTCTTTGTGTTAGCAACTCAGAACCCAATTGAGCAGGAAGGTACTTACCCTCTTCCAGAAGCTCAACTTGATCGCTTTATGTTCAACATCTGGTTAGATTATCCATCATTTGAAGAAGAAATTAATGTTGTTAAAAGCACAACATCTGATAAATTCTCTGAACCACAGATAGTTTTGGAAAAAGAGGAAATAAAATTCTTCCAGAATATCGTTCGAAAAATTCCTGTACCCGATAATGTTTTCAATTACGCAGTTACATTATCGTCAAGAACAAGACCCAGAACTCCTCATGCGCATGCCTGGGCCAACAGCTATCTTACTTGGGGTGCTGGTCCGCGTGCCTCTCAATTTCTCATTATTGGCGCTAAGTGCCATGCTGCAATTCACGGAAAATATTCACCTGATATTGAGGATGTTCAAGCTGTAGCTGATCCTATCCTTCGTCACCGCATAGTGAGAAATTACAAAGCTGAAGCCGAAGGAATAAGCATACAGGACATTATCACGGAACTTATGAAATAATCTCATATATTTTTCGTTTTACCCTTTATTCAGGAGTTCCATCTCTGCAAGTTCAGTAGCCATCATAGACGATTAACAGTCCTACTATGTTTATAAAAAACAAACGTTTCCTGATCCCGGCAGCTATAATACTGGGATTGGTTTTACTATTCTGGTTTATTGGAAAGTTCTGGAGTAGCAATGAAGAAACTCTCAGCGCAAAAGTCAAAAAAGGCGATTTCAAAATATCCGTAACAACAACTGGAGAACTCGAAGCAAAAAGTTCGGAAAAAATCTATGGGCCGGCAGGGCTTCGCAGGATTGGAATCTGGCAGGTAAAGATTGAGAATATTGTTCCGGAAGGAACTGTTGTTGATTCCGGCTCTGTAGTTGCCGGGCTGGACAGGACTGAAATAAGCAGCCGACTGAAAGACCTTCAAACGAATCTGGAGAAACTTGAAACTCAATTTACCAAAACGAAACTTGATACTTCGCTCGAATTACGAAACGCCAGGGATGAGTTGGTAAATATGAACTATTCCATGCAGGAGGCTAAAATAACTCTTGAACAATCAAAATATGAACCACCAGCTACCATCAGGCAAGTAACGATGGACATGGAGAAACAGGAAAGAAATTATTCACAGGCGCAGAAAAATTACAAACTAAAGCTCGAAAAAGCCATGGCGAATATGCAGGAAGTATCAGCTTCTCTGCAGCAAGCTCAACGACAGTTCGACGACATGAACGAGGTTGTAGAAGAATTTACAGTGAAAGCACCGAAGCGGGGCATGGTAATCTATCGTCGAAATTGGGATGGTGCCAAGCAAGGTGTCGGTTCAACGCTGAGTGCATGGGATAATACTGTTGCCACGCTTCCCGATCTTACTGAAATGATTTCTAAAACGTATATTAATGAGATAGATATCAGTAAAATTAAAATCGGTCAATTGGTTGAAGTTGGCATTGATGCTTTCCCTGAAAAGAAATTTACCGGAACTGTAACGGAAGTGGCAAATATTGGAGAGCAGATGCGAAATTCCAATGCAAAAGTATTTGAGGTAAAAATTAAAGTAAAAGAATTCGATAGTATTCTAAGACCATCTATGACTACAAAAAATGCAATCATCACTTCCATCGTTAAAAATGTTATTTTTTTACCAATCGAATGTATTCATAACGATGACAGTTTAACATTCGTTTTTAAGAAGAACGGAAATACAATAACAAAACAGGAGGTTGAGGTAGGTCAGAGTAATGAGAATGAGATAATAATAAAAGAAGGTATTTTGGTTGATGAAGATGTGCTTTTGAATATTCCGGATAAACCTGAAAATCTGAAGGTCGTGAAACTGGAAAAAAAGAAAAAATCTTGAAACGGTATCTATACACGTTTAATATTTCAGTTGAAGCGGTTATACTTAATAAGTTTCGCTCAATGCTCACTGCTCTTGGAATTATCTTTGGCGTGGCTGCGGTTATTTCTATGATGGCAATTGGAAGCGGCGCGAAGAAGGAAATACTTGATCAGATAAAACTTGTAGGAGTAAATAATATCATTTTAAAACCAAAAATTAAAAACGAAGATAAAAAGACTGGTTCCAGCCAGGATTCCCAGGATAAAGAATCCACGATTAAAGATAAATATTCTCCCGGATTGACCCTGAAAGATGCTGAATCCATTAAAAAAATAATTCCATCTGTTTCAAAAGTTAGTCCTGAAGTCGATTATGATACCCATATTATCAAAGATGGTGTAAGAAGTCCTGCCAAATTAAGTGGTATTACACCCGATTTTTTTGAAGTATTTAATCTTAAACTCAGTAAAGGCCTGATGTTTAATACTGAACAGATGGAGATGGGGAAATCTGTTTGTATTATTGGCCCCATTGTAAAAACAAAATTCTTCAAACAACAAGATCCGATAGGTCAGTATATTAAATGTGGAAATATCTGGCTGATGGTAATCGGAGTGCTCGAGAATAGAAATGTTACAAAAAATGCTACTGAAAATCTAGATATTAGCGATTACAATAATATGATATATGCCCCTATTCAAACTCTCCTGCTGAGGTTTAAAAATCGTGCACTAATTACTTCTGATCAGCTGTCAAATGGTGAAGATTCCGATATGGGAGATGCAGAAGTTTCTAGTTCTGGTGAAGGAGGAGCTGATAACAAAAATGAGCTTGACAAAATAATTATCCAGGTAAAAGAGAGTTCTCAGATGAATGCTACTACTCAATTACTTAAGCGTATGGTTATGCGCAGACATAGCGGCGTTGAGGATTTTGAGATTAAAGTTCCTGAGCAATTATTGAAACAGGAGCAACGAACTAAAGATATTTTCAATATTGTCTTAGGGGTAATTGCTGGCATCTCTTTATTAGTTGGAGGAATTGGCATTATGAATATTATGCTCGCCTCAGTAATGGAAAGAACCAAAGAGATAGGCATTCGTATGGCAATAGGTGCTACCCGGCAAGACATTGTTGTCCAGTTTCTGATGGAAGCAACCATTATCAGTTTATCGGGCGGAATTACAGGGATTATTCTCGGAATTATTTTGTCTCAGCTAATTACACAGTTAACAGGAATTCTAACTATCGTTTCAGCAATTTCAATCATTGTTTCCTTTGGCGTTGCGGCAACAGTTGGAATAAGCTTTGGATTCATGCCGGCCAAAATTGCATCTGCTGCTGATCCCGTAGTGTCATTACGTTATGAATAATAAATTGAATCTATGCTGAACCTGCGACAACCAACTTTGCTTGTGCTCTGTTTTATAGCTGCTCTTCTATTTTATTCAGGTCAACTGTCTGCGCAGCGCAAAATAACTCTTGATGCAATGATTCAGTTAGCTGAAAGTCAATCGAGGGATGCAATTGCAGCTAAGCATCGCTTCCGGGCCAGTTTTTGGGAATATCGTACGTTCAGGACACAGTATTACCCGATGTTGAAATTAAATACTATCCTGCCTAGCCTTAGTCGGTCTATTATTAAATATACTACGAATGAAGGCAAAGATATTTTTCTTAAACAGAGCGTTGCAAACTACGGTGTAGAAATGTCCCTTTCCAAAACCGTTGGAGCAACCGGGGGGCAATTATATCTTAAATCAGGGCTTGACAGAGTTGACAATTTTTCTGATAGTACAACAATTTCATCTTACCTTTCTAATCCGGTAACCATTGGCTTCACTCAGCCATTACTCGCCTATAACCCTTACAAATGGGATAATAAAATAGAACCACTTAAATACGAAGAAGCAAGGCGAAAATATTTAGAAGATATTGAACAGATCAATATCAATGCCACTAACTTCTTTTTCGACCTCCTGCAAGCTCAATTGTCACTAAAAATTGCAAGAATCAATCAGGCAAACTATGACACATTATACAAAATAGCACAGGGCCGGTATAATCTCGGACGTATTGCAGAAAACGAACTTCTTCAGTTGGAACTTAGCTATCTCAAATCTAACGCCGGGGTTGAAACTGCTGAACTTGAGTTGGAGAATAACAACTTCCGGCTTAAGTCATTTTTACGCATTGATGAAAAGGAAGAATTAGCGCTTATCCCTCCGGGAGCAGGCATCAATCTCAAAATTGAAGTTCAGAAAGCAATTGCTGAAGCAAAAAGTAACAGATCTGCAATTTTTGGATTTCAACGACAATTGTTTGAAGCTGCCAGCCAGATTCAGCTGGCAAAACTTGCTAATCGGTTTAATGCAAATCTATATGCTGAATATGGACTCACTCAAAGTGCATCGGAGCTGAAACAGTCTTATAGAAACCCTGAGAAAGAGCAACTGATTTCATTCGGCATTTCTATTCCAATTCTCGACTGGGGACTTGCCCATGGGAAAATAAAAATGGCACAATCTAATAGTGAGTTGGTTCGCACAAGTGTTGAGCAGCAGCAAATCGATTTCGAACAGGAGGTTTATCTCAAAGTAATGCAATTCAACATGCAGAAAAATCAGCTTAATATAGCTTCCAAAGCTGATACAGTTGCCCAGAAAAGGTATTTTGTTACTAAGCAGCGCTACCTTATCGGTAAAATAGATATTACTGATCTGAATATTGCTCAGACAGAAACCGATGAATCACAATTAGGATTCATTTCTGCACTACGCTCCTACTGGAAAAATTACTACGATCTGAGAAAACTTACATTGTATGATTTTCTGGAAAACAAACCTATTCTTGTTGATTTCAATGCAGTTTTGAAATAGGTTCAGCATATTTGTACCCAATTCTTGTTAATTTTTTATTAAATTTCTCTAAACAAAATAGTTTTCCTCTTGTTTACTTTCCAGAAATCAGGTAATTTTGCATCTGATTACCTAATAGGTGGTTATCCCCTATAACAATTACTAAATCAATGTTTTAACCATTAAATATTTAATTATTATGTCAGTTTTAGTTGGTAAAAAAGCTCCTCATTTCACCGCCGATGCAGTTATTAACGGAGGTGAGTTTGTTGAAAATTACTCATTAGATCAATTCATCGGAAAGAAACATGTTGTATTCTTCTTTTATCCCTTGGATTTCACATTTGTTTGTCCTACCGAGATCATTGCCTTCCAGGAAAAAATTGAAGAATTTGAAAAACGCAATGTTGCAGTTGTTGGTTGCTCAATTGACTCAAAATTTTCTCATTGGGCATGGCTCAACACAGAAGTAAACCATGGTGGTATTAAAGGTGTTAAATTCCCACTTGTTGCGGATTTAACCAAGACTATTTCCGCAAATTTCGATGTACTTGCTGGTGACTGGGATTACAACGAAGATGGTGAAATGATTTTTAAAGGTGGTCCTGTTGCATTCAGAGGTTTGTTCCTTATCGACAAACAAGGTATTGTACGTCACCAGATCGTAAATGACCTTCCATTAGGCCGCAGTGTTGATGAGGCTATCCGCATGGTTGATGCCTTACAGCATTTTGAAGAGTTTGGTGAAGTTTGCCCGGCAAACTGGCACAAAGGCGACAAAGCAATGACTGCAACTGCTGAAGGCGTTGCAAGTTATCTTTCTGAAAAGTAATTTAAAAAAAATCAAAAAAAAGCGACTCTTATAAAGGTCGCTTTTTTTTTGCATTGAGATCTCCTTACAAAGCCTCCTTGTGTTTCGCTTCATCCCAAAAAACATCCATTTCAGCCAGGGTCATATCTTTTAATGCACGACCATTTGCAGAAGCTTTATTTTCAAGGTATTGAAACCTTCTGATAAACTTTTTATTTGTCCTTTCCAGAGCATCTTCAGGATTTACGCCAATGAAACGTGCATAGTTTACTAAAGCAAAAAGCAGATCACCAAATTCATCCTCAATTCTGGAATGCAGTTCAGGCGCAATTTCATCAGGATCGATGTGTTGAATTCCTTTATTGTTGCTCCCTAGTCCGGTTTCTTTGGAACTATGCGGAATCTGATCTGTTAACTCAGATAACTCATTTAATTCTTCAAGGACTTTGTCGTAAACCTGATGGGGTTCTTCCCAATCGAAACCAACTCCTCTGGCTTTTTCCTGAATACGGTAGGCCTTAACAATAGCAGGTAAAGATGGCGGTACGCCTTGCAAAACACTACGCTTTCCTTCATTAAGTTTAATTTTCTCCCAGTTCTCTTTTACAGTTTGAGCATCATTTGCTACAACTTCTCCATAAATATGAGGATGCCTTGAAACCAGCTTGTCAGAAATTCCATTCAAAACATCAGCAATATCAAAAGCACCTTGTTCGGCAGCAATTTTTGCATAGAAAACAAGATGAAGCATCAAATCACCGAGTTCTCCCTTCATTCCTTGAATATCCTTCTCGAGAATTGAATCGCTCAATTCATAGGTTTCTTCTATAGTCAGATACCGAAGTGATTCAAAAGTTTGTTTTTTATCCCAGGGACAACCCGCTCTTAATTCATCCATTATTTCCAGAAGCCTGCTAAAGGCCTCGCAACTAGATTCTTTCATCCTTTAATTTTAATATGATCTGGCAAAAACAACCCGCTGTGTAGATGGTTTTCCTGTATAAATGCATTTTCCATCTTCTTTCTTCTCAATTAATGGTATTAAACGGATTGTAGCTTTTGTTTCTTCCTTTATTTTTTGCTCGGTTTCTGCTGTGCCATCCCAGTGAGCATAAATAAACCCGGCTTTTTCATCAAGCGTTTTAACGAATTCTTCCCAGGTATCAACATAATGCGTACTGTTATCTCTGAAAGTCAAGGCTTTCTGATATAAATTATCCTGAATCTGATCAAGCAGATGTTGAATTTTATTCTCAATATCCTGAATCTGAAGAACTTCTTTTTCCATAGTGTCTCGACGTGCAACTTCAACAGTGCCATTTTCCAGATCACGTGGACCTAGAGCCAAACGAACAGGAACTCCACGAAACTCATGTTCATTGAATTTGTAACCAGGTGTATATGATTCACGATCATCAAATTTTACTGAAATCCCTTTTGAAATCAATGCTTTTTTTATTTCCAGCGCTTTTTCAGTGATTCTGATTTTATCCTCATCCTTTTTATATATTGGCACAATAACAACCTGAAATGGAGCTAGTTTCGGAGGTAATACCAATCCATTATCATCACTGTGAGCCATAACAAGTGCACCCATCAAACGAGTTGAAACACCCCATGAAGTGGCCCATACATAATCAAGCTTATTTTCTTTGCTTAGGAACTTTACGTCGAAAGCCTTGGCAAAATTCTGTCCGAGAAAATGAGAAGTTCCTGCCTGAAGTGCTTTCCCATCTTGCATTAAAGCTTCGATACAATAAGTCTCAATTGCACCGGCAAAACGTTCATTTGGTGATTTAAAGCCTTTCAGAACCGGCATTGCCATGAATTCTTCAGCAAAAGTTGCATAAACCTCAAGCATCTGTTGTGTTTCAGCGATTGCTTCCTCGCTTGTTGCATGAGCTGTATGTCCTTCCTGCCACAGAAATTCGGCAGTCCGCAGGAATAAACGGGTACGCATTTCCCAACGAACAACATTGGCCCATTGGTTAACAAGAATTGGTAAATCCCTGTACGACTGTATCCAGTTTCTATAGGTATCCCAGATAATTGTTTCAGAAGTAGGACGAACAATTAATTCTTCTTCCAGTTTCGCATCTTCATCAACCACAACTCCCTTACCATCAGGGCTGGCTTTCAGCCGATAATGCGTTACTACTGCACATTCCTTGGCAAAACCTTCTACATGACTGGCTTCACGGCTAAAAAAAGATTTTGGAATAAATAATGGGAAATAAGCATTAGAATGACCAGTATCTTTAAACATCTTATCAAGGGCTGCCTGCATTTTTTCCCATATTGCATAACCATATGGTTTAATAACCATACACCCTCTCACTGCCGAATTCTCAGCCAGGTCGGCCTTTATCACAAGGTCATTGTACCATTGAGAATAATTATCTTCTCTCGTCGTAAAATTTTTAGCCATTTTCTAAGTGTGGTATAATATTTGCAATTTATCTTTCAAGGCTGCAAAATTAAGAATTTTAATGATGTCAGCATTTATTAGCACTTACGAGATAATCAAACCCATGGAGGGATTAGCCATGAAAACCTTTGCCACCTTTTGCGTACTTAGCGTACTTTTACTAACTGCCTGTTCAACAACTTATCAGGCAGGTGTTTATGATGATGTTTATTATTCATCAAAAGATAAACCAGTTCCTAATAATATGCCAGCGGCTCAGCCGGCTCAACAAAATACTCAGGCCTACGACAATACTCCTGCTACAAATCCAACTTATCAGGAAAGTCAGGTGAGCTCTCAAAATTACAGCCAAAGCAACAATCAGGCCAGTAATTATGATAATGGTAATGGTCAATATGACAATCAGGGAAGTTCAGCAAATCAGCAATATACTGACCCTAATGGAGCCAACAATGTAACTAATAATTACTACGGTTACGATTCCGATGATTATTACGATTATGGTTATTCTGCCAGATTGCGCAGATTTCACAGCCACAATTATTTCGACAATTATTACCACGATTATTACACCAATGCATATTGGTATGATAATGATCCTTTTTACTGGGGTTCCAGCATTTATCTTGGCTATAACTGGATGAATCCAATGTATTCAGGTTTCAGTTTTGGTTGGAATCCATTCTGGAGCGGATTTGGAATCGGCTACGGCTGGGGCGGAGGTTACTCTGGTTATGGCTTTTATGATCCTTACTACCCTTACTGGGGTTGGGGCGGATATGGCTGCGGTAATGGCTGGGCATACAATCAGGGTTACTGGGATGGATATTATGCCGGAAACTGGAATAATTACTTCAACAGCAATGATCCGAATACTTATTACAATGGCCCTAGAAATCCTCGTTCTGGCTCAAACGGTCGTTTGGGCGATGGGAGAAGTAATGGCAGGGGAAGTGTAGCTGTAAACGATATGAACCTTGGTGACAGGTATATCGATGCAGTGCATATCGACAGGAATAATACAAAAGCATTTACTGGTCGTTCGGATCAAAAAATATCAGATAACCAAAGAACAAAACAGGTAAGCACTGTAAAAACTGATCAGACAAAATCACAACAATCCATGAATAACGGAAGAATGGTTGTGAAACCTACTTTTCAGGAAAACAATGGAACTGGCACTTCAGACCAGAGAACAAATCAATTTACTCCAAAACAAAATCAGAGTGTTCAATCGCAAAGCTACCAGGAGCAAAAAACAAATGCTTCCCAACAGCAAAATAATAGCACACAGCGATATATTAAACCTTCTACACCTACTCAAGCAACTCCTGATCAGAGGAATACACGCCCTAATACAAATCAGGGGAACCAAGCTCCTGAACAACGCTATAGCAAACCTAAAACTTATACAAGCCCTAATTATACCAAGCCTAAATCAAGTCAGGAGTACGTAAGTCCAAAAACAGAAAGTATGCCCCAACAGGAAACAAGGCAGGAAAGAGTTAATCCTAACTATAGCAGACCTCAACAAAGGCAACAAAGCTACTCTGCTCCAACTTACCAGCAACCAACTGATCGTCGTTCAGAAAGCCCTGCTCAAAGTACACCAGAAAGAAGCGAATCCCGTCAAACCTATACTGCTCCTGCAAATAGCTCGGGAAGCAGTAGTTCAGGGAGGTCAGGCAATTCATCCAGTGGGAGTTCAAGATCCTCAGGTTCCTCCTCTTCAGGATCAAGTTCCGGAAGCGGAAAAAGACGATAGTTACAAGCACTTAATGTTTTCTGAAAATTGCTATTACTTTAAATCACAATACTATGAAAAAACTAATAATGCTGATTGCTTCAGGTTTTTTGTTCAGTTGGCAGCTTATTGCTCAGAATGAAGTTGATGCCTTAAGATACTCAAACCTGATATTTGGTGGAACAGCAAGGTATACTGCACTTGCTGGCGCATTTGGGGCCGTAGGAGCCGATTTTTCAACACTTAGTACAAATCCGGCTGGAATTGGCTTGTTTAAAAGTTCTGAATTTGCATTTTCACCATCACTTTATGTTGGCAAAACCAGTGCAGCATATAATGGCAGCACCCGCGATGACCTTAGATATAACTTTAACCTTGGCCATGCTGGTTTAGTAATCGCTTTTCCAACAAATACAGCAATGAACACTGAAGGCTGGAGAAACATTCAGTTCGGCTTTGGTATTAACCGTTCGCAAAATTTCAATAATAGAATACTATTACAGGGCAACAATAACTCAAGTTCGTTATTGGATTCATGGGTAGGATATGCAAATGGCAATTTCTCCGATCAATTAAATGGATTTGACACCCAACTGGCATTTGACACCTGGCTTCTGGATACAATAACCGGTGATCCGACGCACTACAATAATGCAAAACCTGCATCTGGAGTAATTCAGAGAAAAGCGATACAATCAGGAGGATCAATGAATGAATGGGTATTTTCCTTGGGAGCCAATTACGATGACAGGCTTTATATCGGTGCTACGCTTGGATTCCCCTTTCTGAAATACTCAGAAACTTCTACTTATACTGAAATGGCAATTTCACCTCCTGCTAATATAACTGAATTTGAGGAGTTTAACTATCATTCAGACCTGGCTACAACCGGATCTGGGATAAATTTTAAATTCGGGTTAATTTTTAAACCCGTCGATTTTATCCGGATTGGTGCTGCAATTCACACTCCTACTTACTTTTACAGCATGCAGGATACCTATAGCAATAAAATGGATTCCAAATTTATTAATGGAGATACTTACTCAGCTACCTCACCTAAGGGGGAATTTAACTATAAATTAACAACACCAATGAAAATGATGGGAAGTATAGCTTTCATCATTGGAAAATCTGGCTTAATTAGCGCTGATTATGAATATATTGATTATTCTGAAGCACGCCTTCGTTCCAGCAATCCTGAAGATTTTTTTAACGCAAATGATGCAGTCCGTAATAAATACACTACAGCCGGGAATATTCATTTAGGTGCTGAATGGAAAGTTCAGCAATTCAGTCTTCGTGGTGGATACGCCGTTTATGGAAGTCCTTTTAAGTCTGGGATTAACGACGGAAAAAGAACAGCTTTAACATTTGGCTTTGGATTAAGACAAAATAATTATTTTCTGGATTTCGCCTATGCTCTTACAGATTCAAAAGAGGATTACTATTTGTACTCTGCAACAGAATCACAACTTAACCCGGTAAAAAACGATATTAAATCTCAGAATTTTATGATGTCGTTGGGATTTAAGTTTTAATTAAACTATAAGGTGGTCCACTATTTCAGTTTATCTTTGTTTCATCAACTTTGAAACAAAAAGAATCAAAAACTGAAACAACCTGAAATGACCTTACTTCATGAGATCAAGCATCTCGTTATCAAGGATATACGTCTTGAATTAAAACAAAAGTATGCTATTAATGGCATACTTTTGTACATTGTATCCACAATATTTCTTTGTTCATTAGCTTTTGAGCGAATTGTGATGCCCGTTACATGGAATGCACTTTTCTGGGTAATTCTACTTTTTGCAGCAGTTAATGCAGTATCTAAAAGTTTCATCCAGGAAAGTCAGGGCAGACAATTATATTACTATTCGCTTGCCAGTGCCCACGCCATTATTCTTGCGAAAATGATCTATAATATACTGATGATGATTGTATTATCGGTGTTATTCTTTGGAGTATTTATATTATTTCTTGGAAATTATATTGAAAACCAAGCTCTTTTCTTCACAACAATGTTATTGGGAGGAATCGGATTTGCAGCACTTTTTACAATGGTTTCAGCAATAGCTTCAAGAACGAACAATAATTTTGCATTAATGGCCGTACTCGGTTTTCCAATAATTCTTCCATTATTAGTTTTGTTAATCAAAGTTTCAAAATCTGCTTTACTTGACAGTGGTTGGAGCGGAGCTTTGCCAAGTTTAGCAGCCTTATCAGGACTTAATATCATTATAATTGTTTTATCCGGGCTCTTGTTTCCATACCTATGGAGAGATTAGGATCAGTATATTAAAGCATAATCAAAGATTTATTACCTTTGCCGCCCATTTCAATGGGCAAAAAAAAATTAAATGGATCTATTTAAGGTCAGTTTTTGGAAGTATTTAGGAATTTTATTAATTCTCTATACAATATTAGCCGGATTTCTAATCCCAGTTCCCGATCTTCCAATTATACATGAGAGTATACGCAATCTGTTTTTTCACGTATGCATGTGGTTTGGTATGATATTCATGTTTGGCACCTCAATGGTATACAGTATCAAGTATTTGTCAGGCTTTAATGAAAAGCACGATATTGTTGCTTCTGAAGCATCCAAAACTGGAATTATGTTTGGAATACTTGGCCTCGTTACTGGGATGACATGGGCAAAAAATACATGGGGTGCCTATTGGGTAAATGATCCACTTTTGAACGGAGCGGCAGTTACAATGCTAGTTTATTCAGCGTACATGGTTTTGCGTAATTCACTTGATGAGGAACATAAAAGGGCAAAGGTCTCAGCTGTATATAATATTTTTGCCTTTGTAATTCTAATTTTATTCCTTTTTATTCTTCCCAAAATGGCAGATGCATCATTACACCCCGGAAAAGGCAAAGATGCAACTATGACAGTAAAAGAACTGGATAATACGATGCGATTGGTCTTTTATCCGGCAGTTGTTGGATGGATAATCCTTGGATTCTGGTTTCTTAACCTTCGGGTGAGAATGAAAGTTCTTGAGAACCATATTAATAGTTTATCAGGTAACTGATGAACCAAATTCATAAATCAAATGGAACAAAGTAAGTTATTTGTGGTAATAGCAGTTATTGCCCTGATTTTCACAGGATTATCTTTTCATCTTATGATGCTTGACAAGAAGATCAGAAGTATGGAAAGAAAGATGAAGGATACAGAGGAATTACCTTCTTTAAAGAAGTAATCAAGCGCATTTTTAAATTAAATTCATGAAGCCAAAACATATATTAATAATTGTTATTATTGCTATAGCACTTGGAGTTATTGTAAGTACATTTGTTAACACAAGTACTTATGCTAACTTTTCTGAAGCAATGAAATACCCGGGAAAGGAATTCCATGTTATTGGTAAACTCGACAGAAGCGAACCAATTGTGTACGATACTAAAATTGATGCCAATAAATTTACATTCTATATGATTGATGAAAATGGTGTTAAGAGAAAGGTCATACATAAAAACAACAAACCCCAGGATTTCGAAAAATCAGATCAGGTAGTGGTGATAGGCAAAATGGAGGCTGATACCTTTGTTGCAAGCAGTTTACTGTTGAAATGCCCTTCAAAATACAAGGATGAAAAAAAACCTGACAAATTCGGTCAGAAGGAATTCGTTGGTAAAAAACTCTAATTAAATATGTGGACTTTCCTGGTCAGGTTTATCCTTCGTAACAGACTTGGTATTCTGATTGGCATTAGCCTGATCACTGTCTTTATGGCCTATATGGCTTCGAAGGTGGAATTATCTTATGAAATGGCCAGGATGTTACCTGCCACTGATTCAACAAACATAAAATACACTGAATTTAAAAAACAGTTTGGAGAGGATGGCGGAGTCTTGTTTATCGGGCTTAAGGATAAGCGTTTATTTGATGTCGATTTCTTTAATAGCTGGAGTGACCTTGCAAAGGATATCAGAAGTCTTGACGGTGTTGAAGAGGTTGTTTCAATAGGACGGCTATTTGAATTAGTTAGAAACGACAGTACAAAAAAGTTTGATTTCAAACCAGTAGTCAGCAAAAGGCCTGTTAACCAGGCTGATATGGACAGCGTAAGACAAAAAATCTACAACCTTCCATTTTACAATGGCCTAATATATAACAAGGAGACGAATTCAACCTTGATGGCTGTTACGCTTAACAAAATCAAACTGAATTCAAAAAGCAGAATAGCGTTAATAGATAAAATTAAAGCGAGATCGCAGGCTTTTGCTGAAAAAAATAAAACAGAAGTTCATTATAGCGGATTACCATTTATCCGTACAATGATATCTTTAAAAGTTCAGCACGAATTGATTTTGTTTGTTATTCTGGCTTTGCTGGTTGCATCACTTGTACTTTTCTTTTTCTTCCGTTCAATAAAGGCTGTAATATTCCCAATGTTGATCGTATTTGTTGGCTTAATATGGGCCATGGGACTACTCTCGATTTTCGGGTATAAAATCACAATTCTAACTGGAATTATTCCGCCTTTAATGATTATTATTGTTGTGGAAAATTGCATTTTCCTGTTAAACAAATATCACTATGAATACAGGTCGCACGGCAATAAAGTAAAAGCTCTGTCGCGAATAGTACAACGTGTAGGCTATGCAACATTAATGACAAATCTGGCTACTGCAACAGGATTTGCTTCCTTCATAGAAACCAGAAATAAATTGTTGGTAGAATTTGGAATTGTATCATCGATAAATATTATGGTAATATTTATCCTGACGCTGTTTCTTATTCCAATATTCTTCAGCTATCTTGATCCACCTACAGAGAAACACACAAAACACCTTGATAATAAATATACTCTTGGTCTGCTCAATAAAATTGTTTTTACAGTTCAATATAAAAGACCGATAATCTACACTGTAACTATTATTTCAGTTTTAATTGGTTTAGTTGGTATAAGTAAATTAAGATCCTCAGGAAGTGTTGTTGATGACATTCCGAAAAAAGATCCACTCTACGTTGACCTGATGTTCTTTGAGAAAGAGTTTAAGGGCATACTTCCATTTGAGATTGTTATCGACACCCAGAAGAAAAAGGGCGTAATGCAGCTTTCTACCATTCAACGAATTGACAGACTGCAAGATACAATAATGACTTTTCCTGAATTTTCAAAGCCATTATCAATTGCTGAGGTTGTAAAAACTGCCAAACAAGCCTATTACAACGGTGACCCTGAGATGTATTCACTACCAAATAACCAGGAGAAAGGCTTCATATTATCGTATGTTCCCGGTATGAAGAATAAAAAAAGAACTTTAATAAACTCCTTTGTTGATTCCAATTTGCAGGTTACGCGCATTAGTGTCCAGATGGCCAATATCAGCACGAATGATATTCAACGGATAAAAAATGAGTTACGTCCAAAGATTGATTCAATATTTCCTGCCGAAAAATTTAAAGTAGAAATGACAGGGACAACTGTCGTTTATTTAGCAGGCACAAATTACCTTGTTAAAAATCTGATAACCAGCCTTATACTTGCAGTAATAACAATAGCTTTATTGCTTGCTCTTCTGCTAAATTCAGCTAAAATGGTTACCTTATCACTCATTCCTAACTTATTACCTCAATTGCTAACTGCTGCAATGATGGGATATCTTGGTATTGCAATTAAACCCTCTACAATATTGATTTTCAGTATCGCTTTAGGGATCTCAGTTGACAATGCAATACAGTATTTATCGAGGTACAGATTACAATTAAGGTTAACAAACTGGGACATAAAAGCCTCTGTAGTCGGGGCACTGAGAGAGACTGGTTACAGCATGATTTACTCTTCAACAGTATTGTTCCTGGGATTTGCAATGTTCTCGCTTTCCTCTTTCGGTGGAACTCAGGCAATGGGATTTCTTATCTCTTTTACACTTTTGATTGCGATGTTATCAAATCTTTTTCTTTTACCAGCAATGTTATTATCTTTGGATAGATGGATTACAACCAGGGATTTCAAGGAACCTCTGCTTGAAATTCTTGAAGAAGAGGTGGAAGAATCAACTAAGTAGGTTAGATTAGTGATTTCGTACAATTTGAGATCAGTGAATTATAGTCATAATCAAAAAAGATTACAATGAAAGGAATTATTCTTGCAGGAGGGTCTGGTACCCGTTTACATCCTTTGACACTTGCAGTTAGCAAGCAGCTAATGCCTATTTATGATAAACCAATGGTTTATTATCCGCTATCTGTACTAATGATGGCTGGCATCCGCGAAATTCTGATTATTTCGACTCCTTACGATCTTCCACATTTTAAACGATTACTTGGTGATGGCAGCCAGCTTGGCTGTAATTTCCAATATGAAGAACAAGTTGTACCAAACGGTCTTGCTCAGGCATTTGTAATCGGGGCACCATTCATCGGTCAAGAAAAGGCAGCATTGATTCTGGGAGACAATATTTTTTACGGTGCAGGTTTACAGGAGCTTCTCCAAACAAACAATAATCCTGACGGAGGTGTTGTGTTTGCTTATCATGTAAATGATCCTGAAAGATATGGTGTTGTAGAGTTTGATACTGAAATGAAAGCAATTTCAATCGAAGAAAAACCTCAACATCCTAAATCAAATTTTGCTGTTCCCGGATTATATTTTTATGACAATTCTGTTTTGGAAGTTGCTAAAAATATTAAACCTAGTAAACGTGGTGAATTTGAAATTACAGACGTTAATAAATATTACCTGGAGCAAGGTCAGTTAAAAGTTGGAATTCTCAGCAGAGGAACTGCCTGGCTTGATACAGGCACCTTTACTTCTCTGCTTCAGGCATCCCAATTTGTTCAGGTCATCGAAGAAAGACAAGGACTAAAGATTGGATGTATAGAAGAAATAGCTTACAGGATGGGATTTATAGATTCGAATCAGTTGATAAAAGTTGCAGAACCCTTGCTTAAGAGCGGATATGGAGAGTATTTGGTAAAATTAATTGAACAGTTCTAAGTTAAGTTAATGAGGAGAAAAATACTAATTACAGGCGGGGCGGGGTTTATTGGCAGTTCACTCGCTGATCGGCTTATTAAGGATCCTGAGAATTTTGTTGTAATATTAGATAATTTATCAACCGGGACGATAAAACGTTTACCAGCTGCTCCAAAGACAAACTGGAAATTTATCAAAGGCGACGTAAATAACTATACCGATATCGCAGAAGTTTGTCATGCGTTTGCCTTCGATTTTATTTTCCACTATGCGGCAATGGTTGGAGTTAAGCGAACACAGGAGCAACCGATAAATGTGCTCAGAGATTTGCATGGTATTGAGAATGTTCTAAGTCTTGGAAAGAATTCTGGCGTTAACCGCATTTACTTTGCCTCTTCTTCGGAAGTATATGGAGAGCCTGTTAGCCTTCCGCAAAATGAGCATACAACTCCTTTGAACTCCAGAGTCCCTTACGCAGTAGTGAAGAATGCAGGAGAAGCATTTCTTAGATCATATAAAAAAGAATTTGATCTGGATTATACTATTTTCCGTTTCTTTAATACTTACGGGCCTAAACAAGATAAAGATTTTGTGATATCCAGGTTTATTTATCTTGCCAGGAACAATGAACCTATTACAATTTATGGTGATGGAAATCAAACCCGCACATTTTTTTATATTGAAGACAATATAGAAGCAACTGTAAATGCTTTTTACAATGATTTGATTGTTAATGATGTAGTAAACATCGGTGGTAATAAGGAAATTACTATGTTAGAACTTGCAAAACTTATCATCGGCCTTACAGGTTCAAAATCACAAATAATTCATTTACCACCATTAGCGGAAGGAGATATGTCACGTCGGTTCCCGGACGTTCAGATCCTTCGTTCTCAATTACTTACGAGAGAACCTATTTCAATTGAGGAGGGAATTCAAAGAATTCTGGCAGATCCTGATTTTGTTTTAATAAACGGGAGAGGAACAAATGGAAATAAATCCTGATTATGAATCAAATTCGTGACCTTCAAGAATTAATTAACACTTCAATTTCAGAAATAAATCTGAATTTCAAACCAACTGAACTTTACGAACCCATAATTTATTCGCTCTCAAATGGGGGCAAAAGGTTAAGACCTTTGCTGGCACTTGTTGGGTGTGACCTCTTTAACGGGAAAATCGAAGATGCTTTGCAGCTTGCAATCGGCATGGAGATTTTCCACAATTTTACACTTGTTCATGATGATATTATGGATAATGCTCCACTTCGAAGAGGTAAGGAGACTGTCTATAAAAAATGGGATCAGAATATAGCAATACTTAGTGGCGACACGATGTTTGCGCTGGCATATCATCACATCTGCAGTACAAAACCTGATGTACTTCCAATGATTTTGGAAGTGTTTAATCAAACAGCCAGGGAGGTCTGCGAAGGTCAGCAATATGATATGAATTTCGAAGGACAGAAATTAATTTCGTTGAAGGACTATATTGAAATGATACGGTTGAAAACAGGAGTTTTGCTTGGCTGCTGTTTGAAAGCCGGAGCTCTGTGTGGAGGTGCTTCAGCAGAGTCTGCCCAATATTTATATGAATTTGGTGTAAATCTGGGAATCTCTTTTCAAATAAAAGATGATTATCTCGATATTTTTGGAAATGAGGAAGCCTTCGGCAAATTGAATTGTGGAGATATTATTGCCAGAAAAAAAACATTTCTGTATTTAAAGGCACTAGAAATTGCAGGAATTGAAACACGCAATGAAATAATTCGTGTTTACAATGATCTGTCAATAAGTGATAATGAAAGAGTTAAATTAATCAAATACTATTTTATTGAGCTTGGGATTAAAGAAGTTGCAGAATTAGAAATGGAACGTTTTTATTCGCTTGGTTTAGAATTTCTGAAAAAAATTGAAATTCCTGAAGAGCAATTCAGATTGTTATTAAGCATTTCAACTTCTATGATGGAAAGATCACATTAAAATATCACTATTCTCCCCTGCTGATTTGCATTTCCTCATAATCAATATGCAGAGACTCCCAGCGGTTCATTTCTTCATCAAGTTTATTCTTTAGTTTCCCATATTGGTCGTAAATATCCTGTGTGCTGATTTTATCCTTATGATCATGCGGATTAGTCAGGATATTGTCAATTCTTGAGATTTCCTTCTCAAGAGTGCCAATTTGCTCCTCATTCTCTTTTATTAGATTGATAATTTTACGCAACTCTTTGTCATACAATTTTTTGCGTTCATAGTTCTGTTTATTTGCAGAACCCTGATCATCCTTGGGATTCTTTGCAGCCAGCGCCTTATTTTTCTCCAATTCCTTGAGGGATTCAATTTTTCGGGACTCAAGAAAATCATAAACATCTCCGAGATACTCGCGGATGGAATGATTCCTGAACTCAAAAACTTTATTGGTTAGACCTTGCAGAAAGTCTCTATCGTGTGAAACAACAATTAAAGTACCGTCGAATTGCAATAATGCATTTTTTAAAATATCCTTTGAAACCATGTCCAGATGGTTCGTTGGTTCATCGAGAACAAGCAAATTAACAGGTGTTAATAATAATTTTGCAAGAGCCAATCTTGATTTTTCCCCACCGGAAAGTACCTTCACTTTTTTGTCAATACTTTCGCCACTAAAAAGGAAACTACCCAGAATATTCCTGATTTTTGGCCTGATATCACCAACAGCAACATCATCAATAGTTTCGAAAACCGTTTTATCCGGATCAAGCATTTCTGCCTGATTCTGAGCATAATAACCAATTTTTACCAGATGCCCCAATTTCATTTGACCCGTACAATCCAAATCACCGATAATAATCCGGGATAAGGTAGTTTTGCCCATACCATTTTTACCGACAAATGCTACGAAATCATTTTTAATTATAGAAAAATCAAGTGGATTAAGTACAAGATGATTCCCATAGGATTTCCCAAGATGTTCAGCCTCAACAACAACTTTTCCGGAGTGTGGTGCTGGAGGAAACTGAAAGCGGATTGCCGTAGAATCAAGATCCTCCACTTCAATTCTATCCATTTTTTCAAGCAGCTTTATTCGGGATTGTACCTGCCTTGCTTTGGTTTGCTTATACCTAAACCTTTCTACAAATTTACTGATCTGAGCTATTTGGCTTTGCTGATTCGTATATGCTGCCATCTGTGTAGAGCGTTCTTCTTCCCGTTTTTCAACATATTCTGAGTAGGCATACTTGTAATCGTAAGCTTTGCCAAGAGAAATTTCGATGGTGCGATTCGTAACATTATCAAGTAAAGCCCTATCATGAGAAACCAACATAACTGAACCGGGATAATCGTTTAAAAAATCCTCCAGCCATTGGATTGATTCAATATCGAGATGGTTTGTAGGTTCATCAAGAAGTAAAACAGAAGGCATTTTAAGTAATATTTTTGCCAGTTCAACTCTCATCTGCCATCCACCTGAAAATTCTGTCATTGACCTTTCAAAATCTTCTCTGCCAAATCCAAGCCCAAGCAGAACTCTTGCAGTATCTTCTTCGCGGCTATGCCCACCTATAAGGTGAAACCTATCATTTGCTTCATTTAGCTTTGTAATAAGATTCAAGTATGGTTGAGATTCAAAATCGGTTCGTTCTGCAAGTTGTGAAGTTATTGAGTGTATTTCAGCCTCAAGATTCATCGCTTCCTTAAAAGCAGTTAAAGCTTCTGCATAAACGGTTTGCCTGCTTGTAATCCGCATTTCCTGAGGCAAATAGCCAATTGTTGTATCGGAAGCTTTAGTTATTACACCAGCTTCAGGCTCCAATCCCCCGGCAATAATCTTTAATAAAGTGGTTTTCCCGGCTCCATTTCGTCCAACTAAACCAATTCTGTCGCGTGGATTAACATTAAAGGAGATATCCTCAAACAAAAGGTTACCTGAGAAATAAACAGTTATATTATTAACAGCAAACATGTTTTCAAAATGAAGTGCAAAAGTACGGTTTTGGATGACATCAAAAAAAAAGGGCACCCTCGTAAGGACACCCTTTTCAAAAATAGTTTCAGAAGATTACTTTACAGCAATTTTGTAAGTTTTTGCACCTTCAACAGTCTGAACACTAACAAAGTAGATTCCTTCAACCCAATTGGAAGAATTAATTTGAACATTATTAGTTCCATTTGAACCAGCTTCATAAACCAGCTGACCAATGTTATTTGTTACAGAAACTCTGTCGATTACATAAATACCAGATTTAATGTTGATCATTTCATTGGCAGGGTTAGGATAAACCTTCACAATGTTTTCAATGGTCTGGTGACCATTTACATTATTTGCAAGAGCAAGTTCATATCCAAAAACCAGGCAAGGTGTCTGTTGAATATTCCCAATCAGAACTAGTTTGCCAGCTACAATACCGATATTGCTTGCACAACCACCAGCAATACCTGCTGCTGGATCAAACCCAGGAACATCACTTATGTTGTGAGAAACGCCAGTCAAACTGGTTGTAGAAATTTTAAACTGTTCCATTGTCTGAGCAGTGCCTGCAGCACCAGTCTGGTTGAAGATCCATAAGTAAGGGCCACCAGGTGTAATGCCATCATAAGCAGTACCATACATACCTGCCAGACCAGTTGCAGGAGTAACCGTTTGAACGAGAGCACCTGTTAATGTGAGCAGATTTAAATCTGTCCATCCACCTGCCCATAATCCACCTGCACCAGCATTTGCTGTTGGATCATAAGCAAGGTTCCGAACAGCAGCAATACCAGCAGTTACAGTACTAACAAGGGTGTGAGCAGTCCAATCCATTTTATAGATTCCTGTGGCATTTTTACCACCCCACATAAAACCACCACCCCATGCAAGGTCGCGGATTCCTGAAGTTACACCTGTAATTGAGAAGGAATCTAGTTTAACCCCTGCTGTGCTATATTTGTTAAAATACGCATTTGATGCTGCGCCCCATTTACTTGTGTAAAGGAATGAGCCATCCGATTCAATACCTTGCTCACCACTGTTAGCTGTAGGAAAAGAAAAAAGAACATCCCAAACGGCATCAGTTGGTTCAACAATCGCTTTGGTTGTTGGAGTAAACGGACTTGCATCCTGTGTTTGTGCCATCAGGTAACCGGAATACAAGGTCACAATCAGAAGTGCAATAAAAATTTGTGTAAATTTTTTCATGATTTTAATTTTATGTTATTACTAGTTTCACAACTACAAAAATAGCAAGGATTCGAACAAAATCAACAAAAAAAAAGGGATAGACAAAATATCTATCCCTTTTTCTGAAATAAACTTCAACTATCTCGTGATATTGAGTTTTCTTGAGGTAGTACCCTGAGTTGTTTCAATTGTAATGAAATAAACTCCTGGCTGAAGTTCAGATGTATTAATCTGTGTTTTCTGGCCATTAACTGAGAAATTCTCAACAGTTGTACCAAGAATATTAGCTAAACGTACATTCAGAATTTCTGAAGTAGCATCGATGTGTAAAACTCCTTTTACAGGGTTTGGATACATTCTGATTTCTTTGGTAGAAGTTACATTGTTGATACCTGAACCAGCATCTATTCTAACCATTTCAACAAAAACTGCTGCACCATCAGTTACGTTATCGGTAACATGTTCATTGAAAGCTACATAGATATTCTGACCAGCATATGTACTGAGGGAATACTGATATGAAACCCAACCACTATCAGCTGCAGTCCATACAATAGGAGCGACAGTAGTTGTGAAAGCAGAAGTCTGATTGGTAGTTGTGGAAATTTTCACATCCATATTGTCAAGATAAGCGCCAAATTTCCGGCACCAGAATGAAAGAGTATAGTTTGCAGCTACGCTAACCTGAGGAGTAACCAACCATTGGTCGTTTGATGCAGCGCCACCTGTAGTCCATGTGCAGAATGCCTGACTGTTACCACTGTTTCCAGTAGGTGTCATAATAACATTTCCACCATTCCAACCCGGGATCGGAGTTGTACCAACAGTAATAGCTTCCCAACCTGTACCGCCATCTGGACTGTATTGAGCCCAACCTGCTGGAGGCCAAGTACCTTCAAAACTTTCATTCACGCTGGTAACAGTAATGTTCTCAGTTGCCTGAACTGCTGGCTTTGAATCATTTTTTGGTTTGTAATTAGGATTCCTGGTTTGTTGAGCGAAAGCAACACTAACAACCATTAATAACATAAAAAATACCTGAGTAAATTTCTTCATAATTTTACGTTTTAAATGTTTTTATACTGCAAATTTAAGGCTTTTATGCTTATAAAAGATGAAGATTATCAATAATTTTTAACAAGGAGACGGGGTTCCATCATTTCCATAATTGCATATTTAATACCTTCTCTTCCAAAACCAGAATCCTTCACTCCTCCATAAGGCATATGATCAACCCTGAAAGTTGGGACATCATTAATAATTACTCCTCCTACTTCAAGTTCAAAAAAGGCTTTATTCATTTCGTCAATCTGGTTTGTAAAAACTCCGGCTTGAAGACCAAAATCACTATTGTTAAGCATTTTAAGCGCATCGTCAAAATAAGTATAGGGAACAATTGTAACAACCGGGCCAAATACTTCGCAGGAGTTAACTTTCATTTCAGGTTTTGTATCAGTTAAAATTGCAGGATAGATAATAGACCCTGATCTTTCCCCTCCACAAATTAGTTTGGCACCAGCTTCAACAGCCTCTTTTATCCAATTTTCCACCCTGATCGCATTTTTTTCATCGATCATAGCTGATATATCAGTGGCAGGGTCCAGTGGATCACCTACAATTAATTGAAGAGTTTTCTGTTTGAAAAGGGAAGTAAATTCGTCAATTAAATTTTCATGAACAAAGATTCTTTGCGCATGAATACATACTTGCCCTGAATAAGAAAAAGCTCCCATCAAACATCTGGAAACTACATATTCAATATCTGCGGTTGGTGTAACAATAACTCCGGCATTTCCGCCTAACTCAAGAGCTACACGCTTCTTTCCTGCCCTGCTTTTCATCTCCCATCCTACTGCTGGTGATCCAGTAAATGTTATCATCTTTATGCTCTCATCGGTTACAAGTTTATAACCTGTTATTCTATCCATGGGCAGAATTGAAACAGCACCTTTAGGAAGATCAGTTTCATTAATAATACCGGCCAGAGCCAACATAGAAAGTGGAGTTGATGAAGATGGCTTAAGAATAATAGGGCATCCCGCTGCAATAGCAGGTGCAATTTTGTGTACGGCAAGATTAAGTGGAAAATTAAAGGGTGTAATTCCGGCAACTACTCCAATTGGGAAATACCTGACAAAACCCTCACGACCCTGCCCTGCAGCTGTCCATTCAATATCGATATATTCCTTTGGCAATCTTTTTGCCTCCTCAGCTGCTGCGATAAAAACAGCTATTGCCCTGTCAACCTCAGCTGAAGCATATTTCCATGGCTTTGCGGCTTCACTTGCAAGTAGTCTTGTGAAATCGTCATGTTTGGATTTAATGCCATCAGCAATTTGCATTAAAATCTGGTATTTTTGCCAGGAAGGCATTTTTTTCATTTTTTGTTCAGAATTCTTTGCGCGTATAATTGCCAAGTCAAGTTCGGGTATCGCTGCCTTGCTTGCTGTTGCGATAAGCTTGCCAGAGTAAGGGTTAGATACAGAAATAGTTTCTGCAGATGTGACGAATTCGCCGCCCAGATATAGAGGAAAGTTTTCCATTGTTAATGTTTTTTTGTCAAAATTAATACAAACGCATTTGGAAATAAGAAAATTTTATTAACTTTGCACTCCCAAAAATCCAAGGTAGAATGTACGCTATAGTTGATATCGCAGGACAGCAGTTTAAGGTTGAGAAGAACACAAAGTTGTTTGTTCATAGACTAGAAGGAGAAGAAGGCGCAGAACTCAGTTTTCCTGAGGTGCTTTTACTCGACCAGGATGGTAGTATTTCAGTTGGCACTCCACATGTGAGTGGCGCTGTAGTTACTGCAAAGATTCTGAATCATCTTAAGGGTGATAAAGTATTGGTTTTCAAGAAGAAAAGAAGGAAAGGCTATCAGAAATTGAATGGCCACCGTCAATATCTTACTGAAATCCAGATTGAGAACATCTCAATCTAAGATTGAATACTATTTTTTAAGGATATTAAAATTATCATAAAATGGCACATAAAAAAGGCGCCGGTAGTTCCAGCAACGGACGTGAATCGCATAGTAAACGATTAGGCATTAAAATATTTGGCGGACAATTAGCAATTGCAGGTAATATTATCGTCAGACAAAGAGGAACACGGCATTTTCCAGGCCTTAACGTAGGCATAGGAAAAGACCATACACTTTTTGCACTGACTGATGGCACCGTGGAATTCAGAAAACGCAGGGATGACAAATCCTTTGTTTCGATAGTTCCTTTCGCAGTAGCAGCAGAGTAAGCCCGGACTTTTTAAAAAATAGTTCATTTTTGTTTTTGGAAAATCTCCTGGCAACCGCCAGGAGATTTTCATTTTATACCATTTAATAGCCTAATTTTGCACTTCAAAAAATATTTATATGCTTCAGATCAATACAATTAAAGAAAATCCTCAGCTTATCATTGAGAGGCTATCTGTTAAAAATCTTGATGCCACTTCTATCATTGAGCAAATACTTCAACTTGACCTGAAAAGACGGGAGTTCCAGAAGAGTCAGGATGATGCATTAGCTGAATCTAACAAGATTGCCAAAGAAATCGGAACCTTATTCCAGGCAGGCAAACAACAGGAAGCAAATGATCTGAAAGGAAAAACTGGTGAATTGAAAGAACAAGCCAGAGTTATGGGAGAAGCTCTTGATCAGGCATCAAATGAATTAAATGAATTGCTGGTGCAATTACCTAACCTTCCGCATTCTCTTGTTCCAAGGGGAAAAACACCGGAAGACAACGAAATTGTATCCAGTTATGGTGATATACCACAATTGATAAATGGCGTACCTCACTGGGATTTATGTTCCAAATACGACCTGATTGATTTTGAGCTTGGGAGCAAAGTAAGCGGAGCTGGTTTCCCATTTTACAAAGGCAAAGGTGCGCGTTTGCAAAGGGCACTAATTAATTTCTTTCTGGAAGAAGCTGTAAAAGCAGGATATCTTGAAATCCAGCCACCTTATGTTGTAAATGAAGCCTCTGCCTATGCCACCGGTCAGCTTCCAGATAAAGAAGGACAGATGTACCTGGCTAACCTTGACAAGTTATATCTTATTCCTACAGCAGAAGTGCCAATTACAAATATGTACAGAGATGTAATTCTTAAAAAAGAAGACTTCCCAGTAAAGAATGCAGGTTACTCTGCTTGTTTTAGGAGAGAAGCTGGTTCTTATGGGAAGGATGTAAGGGGATTGAACAGACTTCACCAGTTTGACAAAGTCGAAATTGTTCAGATTTCATTGCCGGAGAATTCCTATACTATCCTGGAGGAAATGCGCGAATATGTAAGTGGGCTGCTCATGAAACTGGAGTTGCCTTTCAGGGTTGTAAGGTTATGTGGAGGAGATATGAGTTTTGCATCCGCAATGACTTACGACATGGAAGTATTTGCAGCAGGTCAGCAAAAATGGTTAGAAGTAAGCTCTGTAAGCAATTTTGAAACGTTCCAGGCTAACCGGATGAAATTAAGATACAGAAATGATGCCGGCAAGATGGAGTTTGCGCATACACTAAATGGCAGTGCACTTGCGTTACCAAGAATCGTGGCATCTTTACTGGAAAATCATCAGACACCTGATGGAATACGAATTCCGGCAGCATTGGTGCCCTATACTGGATTTGATTTGATTTGCTGATTACAAAATATGATAAAAACCTATAAAGCCAGGCTATT
Organism: uncultured Bacteroidales bacterium; assembly: GCA_903923925.1. Taxonomy (GTDB): domain Bacteria; phylum Bacteroidota; class Bacteroidia; order Bacteroidales; family CAIXZF01; genus CAIXZF01. The sequence goes on along the minus strand of CAIXZF010000035.1, from coordinate 195,049 downwards.
TTTTATTTTACTGCTTTTAGTTTCGGCAGTAAATGTATTTTCACAGACTAGTTCTGATGAACAGCTTGCAATGATGTTTTTTCAGGACAGAGATTATGAGAAAGCCGCATCACTGTTTGATAAGCTATATGATTCAAAGCCCTCATATTATTACTACACTTATTTGATTTTCTGTTATCTTGAAACAGGCGATGCAAAACAGGCTGAAAAACTAGTAAAACGACAGATGAAACTTGAGCCGGGCTCAATAAAATATAGTGTTGATCTGGGTTATGTTTACAAAAGACTAGGTGATGAGGCTAAGGCTCAAAAACAATTTGATGATATTTTAAAGAACCTACCTGCTGAGCGGGGTCAAATTACTGAGATTGCGAATGCTTTCCAGAGCCGACGGGAAACAGAGATGGCACTTAAAACATATCTGAAAGGACGGCAGCTGCTTGAAAATAGTTATCCGTTTTATTATGAGTTAGCAAATATGTACCAAACAACAGGTGATATCAGCAGCATGGTTGAAGAATATCTGAACTATGTAGATTTTGATATTACAAAGCTTCAATTTGTGCAGGACAGATTGCAGGATGTTGTTAGCAATGACCCTGATGGTTCCAGGAACGAAATATTCCGCAAAGCACTGCTTCGACGCGTACAAAAATCACCAGACAGAACCTATTATTCAGAAATGCTTATTTGGTATTCTGTGCAGCAAAAAGATTTTGAAATGGCGCTTACTCAGGCAAAATCGCTGGACAGAAGACTGAATGAAGCAGGACAAAGAGTTTACAATCTTGCAAAGTTGTGTGTTACAAATGGAGATTATGATATTGCTGAACAAGCATATAGCTATGTAATTTCTAAAGGTAAAGACAGTCCCAATGCGCTTAATTCCAGAATTGAAATTTTAGATGTTTCCTACCTGAAACTAACCAAAAATTATTCTCAGACAAAGAAGGAACTTACAGATTTAGAAAAGGAATATGAAACAACGCTTTCTGAATTGGGAAATAACAGTACAACCGTAACACTCATCAGAAATCTGGCTCATTTAGAAGCATTTTACCTTGCGAATACTACCAAATCAATAAGTCTCCTCAATGAAGCAATTGAACTACCTGGTATAAACTTTCAACAAAAGGCAGAATGTAAACTTGAATTAGGAGACATCTATCTTTTCAGTGGAGAAGTTTGGGAAGCTACATTGCTTTATTCCCAGGTTGACAAATCATTTAAAAATGATCCGCTGGGACATGAAGCCAAATTCAGAAATGCAAAACTTTCATTCTACATAGGAGAGTTCAATTGGGCCAAAGCACAGCTTGATGTTCTTAAAGCAGCTACATCTAAACTTATATGCAATGATGCCATGGAACTTTCTCTTACTATCAGCGATAACCTTAATCAGGATACAACAGGGGCAGCGCTTATGATTTATGCAAGAGCCGGATTGCTGGAATATCAAAATAAGGATTCCGAAGCATTAGTAACACTTGACAGTATAAACCAACTAAAAGTGCCACATACTCTTTTCGATGACGTTTTATACACTAAAGCTGAAATTGCGATTAAGCGAAAAGATTATATCCTTGCTGACAGCCTGTTTGCAAAGATTTATCAAACATACCCAACAGAAATTCTTGCTGATAATGCCCTTTTCAGGCAGGCAGAACTCAATGAAAATCAATTAAACAATAAACCAAAAGCGATGGAACTCTACCAGGAATTTCTGACTAAATTTCCCGGAAGTTTGTATGCTGTTGATGCAAGGAAACGATTCCGAACACTACGTGGTGATTCACTCTGATTTTAACACCCGGCCTCCAAGCCTATGATACGGCCAAAAAAATCTTTAGGTCAGCATTTTTTAACTGACCATAATATTGCCCGGAAAATAGCTGATTCTTTAGCTGTAACAGGTTTAGCTGTTCTCGAAATTGGACCAGGAACCGGAATGCTTACACAATATTTATTACAGGCAGGTCATTCTGATTTTACTGTTATTGAAGTTGATATAGATGTTGCTCAGCAACTGATTCTTATGAATATCATTCCGGAGAGCCAGGTGATTATCGCTGATTTTCTCCAGTTTGATCTGTCAGGGTTGTATGTAAATAAATTCAACATAATAGGAAATTTTCCATATAATATATCGAGTCAGATTTTTTTCAAAGTACTTTCATACCGAAGCCAGGTAGAAACTGTTGTGTGTATGATTCAGAAGGAAGTTGCAATAAGGATTGCTGCTCCTCCTGGCAACAAGGATTACGGAATTCTGAGTGTGCTGCTTCAGGCCTTCTATTCAATTGAATACCTTTTTACTGTGAGTGAGAACGTATTTTTTCCTCCTCCGAAAGTAAAATCCGGAGTTATCCGTTTAAACAGAAACCATATTGAAGAACTCGGATGTGATGAGCTGCTATTTTTCAAAGTTGTAAAAACAGCATTTAATCAAAGGCGCAAGACTTTAAGAAATGCTCTTAAGTCAATACTACCGCCAGGTATGGAACTACCTGATCCTCTTGGTTCCCTAAGAGCGGAACGTTTATCACCAGGTAATTTTATTGAATTAACACAATTAATCAGCCGTCATTTACCAAGTTAACCTGATTAACATCTCTATGTTATTTCCAGTCAGGAATTCTTCCGGGAGTCCATGGTGCACCAGCTTTCTCAAGTTCATTTTCAATACCTGGAATTTCAATTTCCTGAATTTTTCTTAATTGATTTAATAATGGAATTAACTCCTTCCCAGCAATATCATATGAATCTTTCATAGTTTGAGTCGGGGATGAAGTTGAACTCCATATACCCCAGGTAGTTTCGTTAATGCGGTCGGTGATTGAAGGAGATTGATTTTCGCTATGTTTCGATAAGGTTGGATCTCCGTCAAGAGAGATCGAGATATTTCTAAGCTGGATCTGTATTCCCCTGGCTTTCTCTTGCATTGCGCTGTTGGCAGAAGGAATTGAACTAATTACTTCCCTGATAGTTTTAATTCGTTCACTTAATTCAGCTGCTGACCGTGAAGCACCATTAGCAGCGCGGGTTAGTTCACCTACTTTCAACTGAAACTCGCTAAGCATTTTGCGATCTGCTGCTGGCAGCGTTGAATTATTGAGTATTAAAGTATTGAAAGTTACAGATTCATTTAAGTCTGTCATAACCCCATTTACTACTTTTGCGACCTTAAGTTTGTAGGTTCCTGGCAAGGCATAAGCACCTGAACGTTTATTGTCGAATGCCTGTCCGGATCCAGTAACAGGCCAGGGAGAAGCATATCTGAAATCCCATACTAGTTTCTGAATACCTTCGGAAGCATTCCCTTTTAAATTGCGAACAATCTTTCCATTCTGATCAGAAACAGTAAACAGCAAGTATGGAGCCTCCTCATTGTCTTCGGCTCGTAATTCATCTAATGACGGAATTTTAAGCGTTATGTTCTTCTTTGAAGACTCCTGCTCAAGCTTTTGACGTTCCGATTTTTGCGTCTTTATACTTTCTTTGAAATAATATGAAAAAGTGGCACCAACTTCAGGATTTTTAGCGGAAAAATAACTTTCTCCCTGTCCATATCTTTCACCACGGGGAATAAACATGAGTGCATCTTTAACAGAAAAAAGATGAATTTCTTTATTTAAACTCTCATTGGAAAGTTCCCTTAAAGGAGAATAATTATCGAGAATATAATATCCACGGCCAAATGTGGCCAATACAAGGTCATTCTCCCTTTTCTGAATCGCGATATCTTTAATCGAAATTGTTGGCAAGCCATTTTTAAGCTGCACCCATGAATTTCCACAATTCAGAGATGTATAAACACCGAATTCAGTACCTGCAAATAAAAGATCTCCTTTGACATGATCCTCCGCAATGGTGTTTACAGAGCCACGAATCGGAAGGTTTGATGTAATGCTTTTCCAGGATCTGCCTTTGTCAGTACTTTTGAGAATATAGGGTTTTAAATCGTTGTTTTTATGATTATCGAAAGTTGCATAAACAGTATTAACATCGATCTGACTTGCCAGAAGACAGCTAACATAGGTATTTTCTGGAATCCCAGGAAATTTATCCAGTTTTCTCCAGGTAATTCCTCCATCTTCAGTTGCCTGAATAAGACCATCGTCTGTTCCAACATAAATCAGACCTTCCTGCAAAGGGGATTCTGTAAGACTTACAATATTGCCATAGAAAGAGGTAGATGCATTTTTAGCCACTGCATCTATGCTTTGAATCTTCCCCATAACAGGAAGCTGATTTCTATCGATTTGCCGTGTAAGATCAGGACTGATCACCATCCAGGTATTCCCTCTGTCATCGCTCTTGAATAGCTTATTTGCGGCGAAATAAAGCCTTGTGCTTTTATGTGGACTGATTATCAGCGGAGAATCCCAATTCCAGCGATAAGCCTCTCCAATAGGTGGCTGTGGCTGAATAGGAAGCTCTTCACCAGACTTTTTATCATAGCGTGCAAGATAGCCGTATTGTGATTGTGCGTATATTATATTCGGGTCATTCGGATCCACCTGAGTTTCAAAACCATCACCACCATGGGTAACAACCCAGTCGTCATTTACGATGCCAAGTGAGCTTATATTCCTTGACGGGCCATACATACTGGCATTATCCTGAGTTCCACCATAAACATTATAAAAAGGCGAATCATTATCTACAGAAACACGATAGAATTGAGTAACAGGTAAATTTGCTTTAAAGTTCCAATTATCTAAATCCCATGTTTCATAAATACCACCATCGCCACCAATCAGTAAATGATTAGGATTATTAGGATCAATCCAACAGGCATGATCGTCGACATGCCTGTGCTTGTTACCAATTGCCCGCCATGTTTTTCCGCCATCTTCCGAAATCTGGGTATAGGTATCCACAGAAATGACCCTGTCGGCATTTTTAGGATCTACGAATAAGCGGTTGTAATATTGAGCACTTACTGTTGAAATGCTATTTCGTTTTTCCCATGAAGCACCTCTGTTTATTGATCTGTAGAAACCGCTGTTATCATCTTTACCTTCTACTATTGCATAAAGGATATCTGGGTTTGAAGAGGCTATACCTAATCCAATTCTCCCCATTTCGCCATCAGGGAGTCCATTTGTAATTTTATTCCAGGTAATTCCGGCATCTGAGGATTTGTATACAGCACATTCCGGACCACCATCGATTAACGTCCACACATGACGACGACGTTGATATGAAGAAGCATAAAGGATATCCGGATTTCGCGGATCGCATAAAACATCATTAAATCCAGTATTTTCACTTACGGTAAGCACTGCCTTCCAGGTACTCCCTCCGTCGTTTGTCTTATATATTCCACGGTCGCCTCCAGGACCCCATAACGGTCCCTGAGCTGCAACATACACAACGTTAGAATTCCTGGGATCAACCAGAATTCTGCCGATATGTTCTGAGTTTTTCAATCCCATGTTTTTCCAGCTTGTGCCACCATCTTCCGATTTATATACGCCATCTCCATAACCAACAGAGCGCTGGCTATTATATTCACCAGAACCCAACCAAATAACATTGTGATTATTCGGATCTATCACGACAGGACCGCAGGAATACGAACCGTAATTATCGAAAACCGGAGTATATGTTGTGCCTGCATTGGAGGTTTTCCACACATGACCAGAAGCAACAGAAACATAATACTCAGAAGGCTTATCCGGATTCACCGCAAAATCGGCAATACGGCCAGAGCAAAATGCCGGACCAATACATCGGAAGTTTAAGCCATTCAGGGTTGAAGATTTTAAGGAATCTAAAGAGTACTTATCTTTCTCCGAACCTGCAAATGCAGAAGAAACCAATAAAAATAATGCGATCAGGGAAACGAAATATCTTGACATATTCCTCAATTTTAAGATTGAAGTAAATATAGAGATAATTCTTAATTTGGAAAATTAAATAACCTGGAAGAGGATATCAAGGATTTGACGGAATATAAGAACCATTCACATCACCGAAACATAATCCTTTAAAATTCTGAATGACATCTGAATTGGTCACTACTACTGTAGGTACCTCAAAAACCCAGTCACCGGAAGGGTAACTAATTATTTGCCCCACAAACCGGCGGGAACAATAAAGTGCATCGGCAGAATTGATATAACCACTATTGTCTACATCAGCGGCAATGAGCTTCAAACCTTCCAGAAGAGGAGGCATTAGAACAAAATGTCGAAGGATAGCAAGAGCATCTGAAGCTCCAGTGCCTCCATAAGCCTTCGTGCATTTAACCCCAAGGGTATAGGTTCCGGGTGAAACATCAATTAAAACATACTGCCCGGTAGAAACTGTTGTAAACTGATTTACAGTATCACCTCCCTGCAACAAGTAAATAATACAACCTTTCAATGGAGTTGATGAAGTATTATTGTAGGAAACAACCCCAGAAATTGTATACTGCGCATGAAGATATTGAATGCTGAATCCCACAGTTAGCAGGACAAGTAAAAATATTTTTTTCATAATCAGGCATTTTAATTTGATTATAAAGGTAGCACATTTTTGTACTTTTTCGTGATTCAACCATCGCAAATATCTGAAAAATAAAGAACTTTAATTCGCTTACCTTTGCATCAATATAAAGAATAATGGGAATTCCTTACAACAGTTGGTTACCGACAACGAAAGAAGAAGTTGAAAAACGTGGCTGGGATTATATAGATATAATCCTTTTTACAGGAGATGCTTATGTAGATCATCCGTCATTTGGAGCTGCAATAATAGGCAGATACCTTGAGAAACATGGCTATCGGGTGGCTATTGTGCCTCAGCCAAACTGGCGCGACGATCTGAGAGATTTTAAAAAGCTGGGACAACCGAGGTTGTTTTTCGGTGTTACTGCCGGAAACATGGATTCGATGGTGAATCATTATACTGCCAATAAACGACTCCGCTCAGATGATGCTTACACGCCGGGTGGACAAGCTGGTTTCAGGCCCGACTATGCAACAGTAGTTTATACAAACGCCATTAAGCGTTTTTTTCCTGATACTCCAGTTATCCTGGGAGGGATTGAAGCATCGCTTCGGCGGCTTAGTCATTACGATTATTGGCAGGATTCCATCAAGCCTTCAATACTAATAGATAGTAAAGCTGATCTTTTAGTTTATGGGCAAGGAGAAACTGCCATACTCGAAATTGCTAAGAATCTGAATGATTTAAAGTCTATTTCAGAATTAATAAATATTCCGCAAACAGCTTTCGTTGTGAAGGGACATCGAGTTCAATCGGCATCAGAAATCCTTCTTCCATCACATGAAAACTGTTTTAAAGACAGGAGGCTTTTCGCCCAGGCTTTTAAGGCCATTGAAACTACTTCGAACAAATTGCAAGCAGATGTTCTATTACAACCTACCGGCGACAATACGATTGTTGTAAACCCACCCTATCCGGTTTTTAAAGAATCGGAGATGGATTCATTTTACGACCTTCCCTTCACAAGATTACCTCACCCAAAATACCTTAAAAGAGGCACTATTCCCGCCTATGAGATGATCCGGCATTCGGTAACTATGCACAGGGGATGTTTCGGAGGTTGCAGTTTTTGCACCATCTCTGCACATCAGGGAAAATTTATAAGCAGCCGCTCAGAGAAATCCATTCTCAAAGAAGTTGATGCAATTTCAGATATGCCAGATTTTAAAGGCTATGTGAGTGACCTTGGAGGCCCTTCGGCCAATATGTACAAAATGCAGGGCGTTGACCTTGAAATGTGTGCAAAATGTGCAAGACCCTCCTGTATTTTTCCCTCAATTTGCAAAAATCTGAATACCAATCACAAGCCTCTGATTCAGCTGTATGACAAAGCCATTCTCAGGCCAAATATTAAAAAAGTTTTTGTTGGCAGTGGTGTTCGATATGATATGTTTCTTGGCAGGCCTGAAGCAGATTCCAATAAAAACGGGTATAAAGAATATCTTGAAAAGCTGGTTACCCGCCACGTATCAGGAAGGCTAAAAGTAGCTCCGGAACATACTTCAGATGAAGTTTTAAAAATTATGAGAAAACCGTCGTTCAAACTGTTTCATGAGCTTAGCTACCAGTTTGATGAAATCAACAGGAAGCACAATAAGCGACAACAACTAATCCCATATTTTATATCCAGTCATCCAGGTTGTACACTGGAGGACATGGCAGAGCTTGCTGCAGAAACTAAGGACATGGGATTCCAGCTTGAACAGGTTCAGGACCTCACTCCTACCCCAATGACATTATCATCCGTTATGTATCATACCGGGCTTGATCCTTATTCAGGGAAACCAGTATTTGTTGCACGTACAGCAGAGCAAAAGAATGATCAGAAACGCTTCTTTTTCTGGTATACTGTATCAAACAAAACCTGGGTTCGGGAAACGCTGAAACGTCTCAGACGCGAAGATCTTGCCAAAAAACTAGGATAAAACTGTGATTTGAATCCTGATAAATAACATTACAATAAAACAATCTTTTTTAGCAGCATCCCATTTTGCGTTTGTACCTGAATTGTATACATTCCGCCAGAAAACCTGCCAATATCAATCTGAACAGTTGATTGTTGTTTTTGAGTTAGTGTCGATTCATAAACCAGCTGACCCTGGTAATTGAATATTTTTATAGAATTGTAATCGCTGAAAACATCGAGATAAAACATACCAGCAGTTGGGTTTGGATAAATAATCAGCTCATTATTAATAATAACAATGTTAATAGTATCGCTGATTAGGCAATTTGCATCCATAACTTTTGCCCAGATTGTATGAAGTCCTGGTTCGATTGAATTTCCCGATATCTGAATGGTATTCGTCGTTACACCTGTGGACCACAAATAGTGCTGGTATCCTTCTTGAATCATGAGATTAATTTCATCTCCGCTGCGAAGGATTGTATCTCTGCCGAGGTGAAATTTTCGTGACGAATACCTTTCAATACAGGCAAGATACCCGTCTTGAGCATATTGCTGTCTGGGTATTAGTGTGTCTTTACCGAAATGTGTTTCACCTTTAAACATTCCACTAATAAACAAATCTTTACAATCATCCTGGATGATATGATCAACACTTATCCCATCTTTATTATCTGTCAGGAAAGTATATAGAAGATCGCCATCTGGAGAATACTGCCCCACAAGCACATCTGTAAGGGTTCCGACATTAAAATTTTTGCCATGTAAGGTAAAACTATAGCCGCAGGTAGTAGCAAAAGTCAGGCTGTCGCCAGTTAGAGCCAATCGGAATAACAATGCCGGCCTGTTCGTTTCTGTCTTAACTTTCAGAAAATCGAACCAATATGGCTGGCTGAGGCTGTTCATTTTCCCTATCATTGTTACAACAGTATCTCCAGTTTGAATAATTGTATCCTGACCAAAATAGCAGGTATCATATGCAAAACAGGAAAAATATCTATCGCCTTTGGCATCAATTTTCAGGTCGATAAAGTTTAAAGAAAGATCCAGAATTTGTGCGTTGACAACCTTTCCGTCAGTGTCAAACTTTACTATGAAAGGAAGCTGCTTATTTGGATGTGGATGAAGCAGAGTATCATTTCCAATGATTAGAGATGCGAAAGTATTTCCCTCCAAATAAGTAAAACCATCGTCTCCTAAAAAAACACTCCTTCCGCTTGGACCATAATTAAGGCTATTTACTTCACTTCGCCAGATTAAATTTCCATCAGTGCTCAATTTCAGGAGAGACAAATGATGATCAAGATAGTTTACGCTATCTTGCCCAAAGTACCAGACTTTGCCGGGTGTAGCTCCATTCCCGGAATGTTCTGCTGCTAAAATCAGATTATTATCTTTATCAGCGTAAAATCCCGTAAACCATATTTGCAATGTAGAAGCAATGACTCTGACCCACTGAATTTTAAACTCAGAATTCAGTTTTGCCACATAAACAATGGGGGTATATTCCGAACCTATTGGATTAGGTCCAATCAGGCTATCCGATAAATAAACAGAAAAAGTAAATTCAGCAGCGATAAAAACACTTCCGGATTCATCTGTTGTAATTTGCGGATACATATACGGATAGACATACTCGGAATGAAGATCAATTGCTTTTACAAACTTTAAATCCTTATCGTATTTTGCAAACACCCAGTAATTAAAATTTTGAGGATAGGGATTCTCATGTCTGAATGTAGTATCTCCAACAGTAACCGAATCGTGATACAGTATTCTGCAATAGAAATTGCCCTGATTATCGCGGTGCAAAAGCTCCAAATTTGAATTCTTGCCAGTGTGGGATGGAAGCGTTGCCTGGGTATACTTCCAATTCTGTGCCTCTGAAATGGGAATAGTTAACAAGAAGGTAATGGCAAGAATAATCGAATACGAGAATCGATTGCTCATGAGAATTTAATTTTACACTAAAGATACAAGAATATCCTTTTCGGTAATGTATCCTGAAATATATTTTGCCGGTGTAATATCAAAGGCGGGATTAAATGCGTGAGAGCCCGGATTACATACTAATACTTCTTCCATGTGACCTTTCTTTGTAAGTCCGGATACGTATAGAACTTCATCCTCATCTCTTTCTTCAATGATAATATCACTCCCTGCTGGGCAGTTTCTGTCAAAAGTTGAAGAAGGTGCGGCAATATAAAATGGAATTGAATATTCCTTAGCAACAATAGCTTTTTCAAGTGTTCCTATTTTGTTCGCAGTATCCCCATTGGCGGCAATCCGGTCGGCCCCAGTAATTACCATATCGATTTTACCGATTGACATTAAATGGGCAGCGGCATTATCCGGGATAATTGTATGAGGGATTCCGGCATTCATCAGTTCCCATGCAGTAAGGCGCGCGCCCTGACTTCGCGGACGGGTTTCATCCACAAAAACATGAACTCTTTTTCCGGAAGCATGCGCTAAATAAATTGGGGAAAGTGCGCTACCCCAGTCAAGAAGCCCAAGCCATCCAGCATTGCAATGCGTTAGAATTTGCATGCCATCTTTAATCAGTTCATTTCCCTGAATGCCAATTGCTTTGGCATTAGCAACGTAAATATCAGAAATTGATAGTGCTTCATTAACTGCCATTTGCCTGGCTACTCTGATTCCTCCGGTTTTGAGCCCTGATAATCCGGCTTCAAAAACCTTCTCAACAGCATAAAAAAGATCAAAAGCTGTTGGTCTTGTAGCCTCTATCTCCTTACGGGCAAAGCACACATAGGATTCTGCATCTTTAACTCCAGCCTCAAGGAAAGCCTGAGCCATTGCAAAAGCTGCTGTCGCTCCGATTGTTCCGGCACCTCTTACAATCATATTTTTAATTGCCAAACAGGTTTCGTCATATACAGTAGTTTTGAAAACCTCGAACTGATACGGGAGCAAAATCTGATTAATCATGCATACCGATTGCCCTTCAAGCCATACTGCCCGGTAATTCTTTCCTGATACTTCCATCAAAATGATTATAAAAACAATTCACAAACTGCAAGCCAGGCCATCACTCCCATTCCTGTTTCTAAGGATTTTTCATCAATATCGAAGGTAGATGTGTGCAAATTGGATGTAATCCCTTTCGACTCATTTCTAACACCCAAGCGGTAAAAACATCCTGGGATTTTTTGTGTATAGTATGCAAAATCCTCAGCTGTCATTCGCATGTCGAGTTCTACTACATTTTCTGCTCCAAGGTATTTCACTGCATTATTAAAGGACCTTGAAGTAAGATCTTCATCATTTACGAGGAAAGGATATCCTTTATTAATAAAGACTTCACAATCGCCACCATACCCATTTGCTACTGATTTGGCTATTTTTTCAATATGTTCATGAGCAGCAGCCCGCCAGGTTTCGTCAAAAGTTCTGAAGGTTCCTCCAATTGTTACTTCATCCGGAATTATATTCGTTCTTCCATCCGCAATAAATCTGCCAAAAGAAAGTAAGGTAGGGATTGCGGGATTGGCTTTTCTACTAACCAGCTGCTGCAATGAGACTACTATTTGAGCAGCAATTGCAACGGTATCTACAACCAGATCGGGAGTGGCGGCATGACCGCCTTTGCCTTTTACTGTAAGGAAGACTTCATCTGTTGATGCCATATATTTTCCGGATTTCATTCCTACTTTCCCAGCTTCGAGAGTAGGTAATGTATGTTGACCAAGGATAACATCAGGTATTGGATTTTCGAGAGCTCCTTCTGCTATCATTCCTTTAGCACCACCCGGAAAAGTTTCCTCGGAAGGCTGGAATAAAAGCCGGACATTACCTTCAAAATCATCTTTCAAGGTGTTCAGAATTTTTGCGGCACCAAGAAGGCAAGCCATATGGACATCATGTCCGCAAGCATGCATAACTCCATGGTTGAGACTTTTGTACTTAACATCATTTGCTTCAGTTATAGGCAAAGCATCCATATCAGCACGAAGAGCAACACTTTTGTTAGCCTTTTTGCCGCTAATCTGTGCCAGAATTCCAGTACCTGCAACTCCGCTAACATAAGAGATACCCCACAATTGCAGATTTTTTTCAATAAATTCAGCCGTTTTTATTTCTTTACCCGAAAGTTCGGGGTTAGCATGAAAATGACGGCGTAAAGCTATTATCTCATCTTTGTAAAGAGAAGATAACTCCTTAATTTTTTTGACAATAATTTCCATTTTAACTATTTTGCAGCCAGTTCTTCTACAAAATATTTGTAGAAATAAGGAATTGTCTGAATACCCCTGAAGAAATTAAACAGTGGATAATTCTCATTCGGCGAATGTATTGAATCGCTTTCCAGTCCAAATCCCATTAATATGGATTTTATACCCAGTATTTGTTCGAATGCCGAAATTATTGGAATACTGCCTCCGCTACGAACAGGAACAGGTTTTTTGCCAAAAGTTGTTTCATAAGCCCTAACTGCAGCACGATAAGCAGGATTTTTAGAAGGTGAAACGTAGGCTTGTCCTCCATGCAATGCCTCAACTTTAACCTTCACGGATTTCGGAGCGAGGTTCTGGAAGTGTTCAGTAAATAATTTTGCAATTTTATGGTGATCCTGATTAGGGACTAAACGCATTGAAATCTTGGCATAAGCTTTTGATGGAATAACAGTTTTTGATCCTTCTGCAGTATAACCTCCCCAGATTCCATTACAATCAAGTGCCGGACGAATACCCGTTCTTTCCATTGTTGTATACCCGGCTTCACCCTGAACTTCATTCAGGGAAAGGGCATGTTTATAAACCTCGATATTAAAGGGAGCTCTGGCCAGATCGATGCGATCTTCTTCATTAAGAATTTCAACATCCTTATAAAAGTCAGGAATTGTAATATAACCGTTCTCATCATGAAGAGACGCAATCATTTTACACAGGACATTAATCGGATTTGGAACAGCTCCGCCAAAAAGACCGGAGTGCAGATCTTTATCCGGACCGGTTACCTCCACCTGCATGTAAGCCAAGCCTCTCAAACCTGCAGTTAATGAAGGAGTATCCTGAGCAATCATTCCAGTATCTGATACCAATATTGTATCAGCCTGCAGCATTTGTTTATTCACAATACAAAATTCAGTTAAGCTCGGGGAGCCCATTTCCTCCTCACCTTCAATCATAAATTTTACATTACAAGGTAATGTCCCAGTGGCAAGCATAGCTTCAAAAGCTTTTGCATGCATAAAACTCTGTCCTTTATCATCATCAGCGCCACGGGCAAATATCTTACCATCGCGAATCTGAGGTTCGAAAGGTGGCGTTGTCCATAGTTCAAAAGGATCAGCAGGCATTACGTCATAATGAGCATATACAAGTACTGTTGGTTTAGATGAATCGACAATTTTCTGGCCAAAAACAACAGGATTGCCGGCAGTTGGCATTACAGCAGCATTGTCAACTCCAGCTTTAAGGAGTAAGTCTTTCCAGTATTCAGCAGCTTTTACCATATCTTCTTTATGCTCAGGTACAGGACTTACGCTTGGTATCCTTAGTAATCCGAAAAGTTCTTCGAGAAATCTTTCTTTATTCTCTTCTACGAATGTATCAATCTGGTTCATTTTTGTAATTTAGAAGTTTCAACGAGCAAAAATACTGTATTTCAGTTAAATTGAACAAATAAGACAACCTAATGAGACTTTGTTTTGTCTCCGGTATATACATTATGAAGTGTTAAGTGAATTCCTAATTGCAATTATGAAGAACCTATATTATCAGGGCTTAGTTTTTTTGTGTTTATTATTGACTATTTCGGCCCACGGTCAGTTAATAACCACAGAGGGAGATGATCCAACTTCGCTTGTTCAGAATGTCCTTTTAGGCGCTGGCATGTCGGCATTTAATGTTACACTTACCGGAGCACCGAGTTCTATCGGTACTTTTAGCACTGGTTCTAATCCTACTAATCTTGGGTTGCAAAGCGGACTTCTGATTACTTCCGGTAAACCATCGGTTGCAATCGGTCCTAATAACTCATCAAGTGCAGGATTTTCTCAGGGCACACCAGGTAATGCCTTATTGTCGGGTCTGGCAAATCAGAATACTTTTGATGCATCTGTCCTTGAATTTGATTTTATTCCGCAGGGTGATACAATGAAATTCAGATATATTTTCGGATCAGATGAATATCCTGAATTTGTAAATTCAATGAATGATGTATTCGGTTTTTTTGTAACCGGCTTGGATCCAATTGATTATTCAACATTCACTGATAAAAATGTTGCCATTATTCCAAGCACAACAAATACTCCTGTATCAATAAATACAGTCAACAATGGTAGTTCAAATGGAGGACCTTGTGTTAATTGTTCATTTTATGTAAACAATATGTCAGGTGTGTCAATCCAATATGATGGTTTAACAGTAGTATTAACGGCCTGGTGTTTAGTAGTTCCCTGTACACTCTATCATATTAAAATTGCTATTGCTGATGCAGGTGATCCTGTTTATGATTCAGGTGTATTTTTAGAAGAAGGTAGTTTTTCCAGCGGAGGAATCCAGGCCAATATCGTTTTTACAAATCCGGCGGCAAGCTCAATTGAAGCTATTGAAGGATGCAATGATGCCATACTTTCATTTAAAATGCCACAAGTTTATCCTGATGGCTATGTAATTCCATTTACAATTTCACCCAATGGAACAGCAACAATGGGAATTGATTATGATTCCATTTTCCCGCCATTGACAGTCCCTGCAGGAGGTGATTCTGCATCAATCGTTATTCATGCAATAGCAGATGGAATAACAGAAGGACCAGAAACAGTTATATTAATTGTTCCCCGCTCTATCTGCCTCACAGAATTTGACACAATTTACTTTACAATTATCGATTATATACCGCTTGATGGCTCAATTGTTCAAGCAGATACTTCTTCATTGTGCGGACATCCGCTGGAGCTAAATGGTGAACATACGGGTGGATTGGGACCTTATACCTACAATTGGAGTTCAGGCGATCTCACGGATACAATAATTGTAAACCCAACAATATCTACACTTTTCCACTTAAGTGTAACCGACATGTGCAATGTTACGATTCAGGATAGTGTAATGGTTACAATAAACGGTCCTACTGCAAATGCAGGACTTGATACTGCGATATGTGCAGGAGGAACTGCAAATATTCTGGCAAGTGGAGGTGTGAGCTATTTGTGGAACAATGGTAACAATACTGCCGCAATTTCAGTTTCGCCTGCTATAACTACAATTTATATTGTAACAGTTACAGATGTTTGTTCTGATATTGATACAGTTAAAATAACAGTTCATCCTTTGCCTTCTTTAATAGTAACAACAGACGCTGACTCCATTTGTCCCGGGTTTCATGCCGGGCTGAATGCAGTTGGAGGGAATACTTACATTTGGACATCTACGCCACAAGATCCTTCGTTAGCTGGACAGACAACTCTGGGATCACCTCAGGTATCACCACCTGCCAACACGCTTTATTCTGTAAACGGGACCAGTATTTATGGCTGTGAAAGCTCTGCATCAGTTGGTGTTACTGTTAAACCAATTCCTCAGTCTAACTTTACATTTTCTCTGGATACAATCTGTGTGGGAGCTCAAACTGTAGTTAATTACATTGGAAATGCTGTTACAGGATCTGATTTTGCATGGAATTTTGACAATGGTCAGAATTTGGGAACTGGTTCTGGCCCGATAGCTATTGGATGGCTTGATCCCGGAGTGCATACAGTGAAATTACAGGTGACACAATGGGGATGCAAAAGTCCTGTATTTATTGATTCCGTAAATGTTATTCAAATTCCAATAACTGATTTTATTGGTGTTGGTTTGAGTGGATGCCCGCCACTGCATGTGAAATTTACAGATTTGACTCAGAATGTAATTCCAGGAGCACAATACCAATGGAGCTTAGGAAACGGACAAACTACAGGTGTAGAAGAACCTGAACTAGATTATATTCGCAGCGGAGTTTATACAGTTTCATTGGCAGTTGCAAATCAATATGGATGTTCAGACACCATGACAAAAACTGCTTATGTAAATGTCTATCCGGTGCCTGAAGCAGAACTTTCAATCTTTCCGGAAAGAGTCAGTATTATGGATCCACAAGTGAAATTCTATGACCAATCTATGGGTAGCCCTGTAGTTTGGACCTGGAATTTTGGAGATAATTCCTACTCTGACCTTCAGAATGCAATGCATGTTTATTCAGATACAGGTATTTATCAAATCATGCTGATTATTGAAAACATTTATGGTTGTTTAGATTCGGCAAAAAATGAAGTAATCGTTTATCCTGACAACACAATTTATTTTCCTAATGCCTTTACACCGAATAATGATGGGCATAACGATTATTTTCTGGCTTTCGGAACAAACCTTAAAGCATTCCATGTTGATATTTTCTCCAGATGGGGCGAACTTGTGTTCAGTGCTGACGATATGACCCAGGGATGGGATGGCAAATTCAAAGGGCAGGCTGCACCTGTTGATGTATATACAGTCATAAGCAAATATAAAGATGCCCAGGGAGGGAAACATAGTTATTATGGTAAATTGAGCCTTTTCCGGTAAACGAAAATGACATCCATTTTTAAATTACTTTTGTGTCCCTAATACGACCAAAAGATTAAGCCATGAATAAAATCAGGGTTGCTATAAATGGTTTTGGCCGAATCGGCCGTGTAACCTTTCGCAATATCCAGAAAAACAAGAACATCGATATAATTGCGATTAACGACCTGAGTGATTCAAAAACTCTGGCTCATTTATTAAAATACGATTCTGTTCATGGCCGGTTTCCGGGTACTATTGAAAGTAATGATGACAGGATTGTTGTAAACGGAAAATCTACTTTTGTATATTCAGAAGCCGCTCCTGAAAGGCTTCCATGGAAGGCACTTGGAATTGACATTGTTGTTGAATCGACAGGTGTTTTCAGAGATAAAAAATCGGCATTTCTGCATATAAAAGCTGGTGCAAAAAAGGTAATTATTTCGTCACCGGCCTTAGGTGAAGGAGTAAAATATATCGTAGTCGGCATAAATGAAGATACTATTGAAAAGAATGATCTCGTAATTTCGAATGCAAGCTGTACAACCAATTGTGTTGCTCCTCTAATTAAAGTCTTAGATGACTTGTGGGGAATCGAAAAAGGGTTTATTACAACAGTTCATTCATACACTCATGATCAGAATCTGCTTGATGCCCCTCATACTGACTACAGAAGAGGAAGAGCAGCAGCTTACTCAATTGTTCCAACAACTACAGGAGCTGCAAAAGCCGCAACACATATTTTCCCTCATTTAAGAAACAATCTTGCCGGCTCTGGAATCAGGGTACCAGTTCCTGATGGTAGTTTAACAGATTTTGCTTGCACCTTAAGGAATACGACTTCTGTTGAAGAAATAAATTATGCCTTTAAAAAAGCGGCTAATGGCCGGTTTAAAGGTATTCTTGAATATACAGAAGATCCAATCGTTTCCATCGACATAATCGGAAATCCTCATTCTGCAATATTCGATGCCGGACTCACAGCGGTACTAGGCGATAAAAACAAGCTTGTAAAGGTAGTAGCCTGGTATGATAATGAAATGGGGTACTCTTCCAGACTTGTTGAATTGATTGAATTGTTTAATAAGGTTTAAACTCCTTCAGATTCAGTTCCTTACCGTCATACTCAGCATACGAAAAGTGTGTTATCCAATCTCCCAGATTGATAAATCTTGAATTTTCATTTACTTTTGCATCATAGGGTAAATGCCTGTGCCCAAGAATAAAGTAGTTTATCTCACTGTGTTTATTGACATACTCTTTACAAAACTGGAATAAACGTTCACCTTCAAGTTGAAGTGAATTTTCCTTTTTACCTGCTTTAGCATCGTTTGAAATCCTCGACCTACGTGAGAAAAATAAGCCCATACGAGTACCTATGTCAGGATGCAGCCAACGAAAAAGCCATTGGTTCATGGGACTCTCAAAAACTGCTTTAAGAAACTTGTAGCCATGATCTCCGGGACCCAAACCATCACCATGAGCCAGAAAAAATTTCTTCCCACTGAATTCTCTTACAACAGGAGCTCTGTGAAGTTGTATTCCCAACTCTTTATTCAAATAATCAAATGCCCAAATATCATGATTTCCTCTGAAAAGATGGATCTGGATACCAGAATCTGTCAACTCAGCAAGTTTGCCTAATAATCTTACAAATCCCTTTGGAATTACGGTATTGTATTCAAACCAGAAGTCGAAAAGATCGCCCATTAGAAAAATCTCAGATGCGTCAGCCTTTACAATTTCAAGCCATTTTATAAAAAGTCGTTCACGACTCAGGCTGCTGGCATGATCGGGAACTCCAAAATGAAAATCGGAGGCAAAATATATTTTCTTCATTGTGGAATCCATCAGTGATGTCAAATTTGTAATTTCATGATGTTTTTAGGCAAAATCATTTTAACAATTTCATTAACTTTATCAATAGAACTTTCTCTGGAAACGATAGTTCCATCCCTGCCAATAATATAATAAACAGGTAAATCCTGTGTAATGTTGTAATCTTTTGCCAATGGAGCATTAATCCCTCCAATAATATTAAAAACCAAACCATCAATTTTATCAAGTTTTACTGCAGCTTGAGTCATCTCAGAATTATCATCCAAAGAAATCACCCAAAGGTTAACACCCAGGTTCTTATTTGCACTATAAAAATTACGCAATGCAGGATGATCCCGGCGACATTTTCCGCACATTGACTGCCAGAAATAAAGAACAGTAACTTTTTCTTTCTCAGATCTCAGAGAATGTTCAATTCCGTTAATGTCTTTCAATTTTATTTCGGGAGCTGTTTGCCCGCTGGCTAGCCGTTCCGCACTTTCTTTTTCAGCTGCTTGTCTTTGAATTATTTCATGTACTCTCTGATGATGATCAATGGAATGTTTATTAGTCGGATATCTTAAAAAAACTGCACTATCAGTCAACCGGAATAATTCAAAATCATCCTTTTCGCTAAAAATCAATGCAGGCCCAAAACTTTGGTTAAGAATATAAACTGAGGCCAGACTCGACAAATTCTTTAAAATTATTGAAGTTGCAGACTTTTTTACTTCACTGCTGATAGTGTTATAGGATGAATCCAAACGTGCACGGATTTTTGTAAAGTCAGAGCTTTCCCGCGAATTATTAAAGATTCTGCCAAGAGAATCAACCTTGCTTTTGCTATTTTTATTCTGGTCAAAAAATACTTTCAGAAGAGAAGAACCCGGAGAACCACTCACCAGATAATCGCTTTGAAATAGCTGGGATTTTAGTGTAATTTCAATTTTCTCACCGGGTTCAGTCTGAAGAGTAAGAAAATTATTATCCGCATTTCCCAGTAGCAGAAAACCGGCAGAATCCTGTTTTATGCGAAACGAAAACCTGCCCTTAGCCTTTACTTTGACAGAATCTAAAACCTTAAAACTTCTTACATTCAATTCTTTAACGTAAACATACCCATTCAAATCCACATCATCGAGGTTTATTGTAATAGATACTTCATTCCTGCGATCTTTCAATTTGCACGATTGAAAGATAGCAAGGAGAATTCCAAGTAAAAGAATAAGGCAACTGATTTTAATTTTCCCTACATCCATTTCTTACGCTTAAAATAATAAAACATAATACCAATTATCACCAGAATTAAAATCCAGAAGTACAAATATCCGAATCTCCATGTAAGTTCAGGGAAATTCTGGAAATTCATGCCATAAACAGAAGCTATAAACGACAAAGGAATAAAAATAGTTGCAATAATCGTAAGTACTTTCATGATACCATTCATACGATTGTTAATCGTGGTTAGGTAAACATCCATTGCGCCTGAAAGTATATCGCGTTGATTTTCTATTGATTCGATCAAATGAATAGTATGATCATAAATATCTCTGAAAAAAATCAGGGTTTCTGGAAACAATAGCTTGCAATCACGTTTTTCAAGACGGGAGAGAGCTTCACGCAAAGGATAAAGAGTTCTTAACAGCTGCGAAAGATTCCGCCGTAAAGCCTGCAAATTTAGAATACTCTTCCCGCTATCATCATTCAACATTTTTTCTTCAACATCTTCAAGAATATCTGAAAATTTCTCAACTACCTGAAAATAAGCATCTACAATAGTATCAACTATCAGGTAAACAAGAAAATCAGGTTTTCGCGACCTTGCACGACTTGCGCCACTTAGTAATCGATTCCGAATTGTACCAAATAAATTATTGCTTTTTTCCTGGAAAGTAACAACGAAATTTTTACCAACTAAAATGCTAATCTGGCCATATTCAACTTTAAACATTTCTCCATTAACCTCCATAGTTTTCAACGTAAAAAAGAGGTAACTGTCGTAATCTTCAAATTTCGGACGTTGTTCAGCATTAACAATATCTTCAAGGACTAAAGGATGAATATTAAATAGCTGACCAATAGCCTCAACAGTTTCAAGGTGATTGAGTCCTTTCATATCAACCCATGTAACAGTTTCCGGTTTTAGAAGATAAGGCTCAATCTGGGCAAGGTCTGTTATTTCAGTTTCATCAACATTTGACTGAGAATAATTAAACAGGTGTATTTGAGGAAAAACAGTTGAATGTTTTCCAATGTGCACCATTGAACCAGGTGGCATACCTGCTTTAACTGAGATTTTTTTTCGTTGGTTCTTCATTTATTCCTGCTTTGCAGCAAAGGTAAAAAAAGCGAGCTCTTATTGTTTTAATAAATAGATGGTGAATATTGTAATCGATTTCACACCTTTGCACATCTATAAAAACATTTAAAAAGACGTTATGGCCATAATTAAATCAGTTAAGGGGATATCTCCGCAATTCGGAGAGGAATGCTTTCTCGCTGATAATGCAGTGATTACAGGTGATGTTGTGATGGGAAACAATTGCAGTGTTTGGTTCAGTGCTGTTATTCGGGGAGATGTTCATTCGATCAGAATCGGGAATAATGTAAACATTCAGGATGCAGCCGTAATTCATTGCACCTATCAAAAGGCAGCTGTTACCATTGGTGATAATGTGTCTATTGCTCATGGGGCAATAATTCATGGTTGTACGATTATGGATAATGTGCTTATCGGAATGGGGGCAATTGTAATGGATGGAGCCATAATAGAAAGTAATTCTGTTATTGCTGCAGGAGCTGTTGTATTAGAAAACACGCTTGTAAAATCCGGGAGTTTATTTGCAGGTCTTCCTGCTAAATTTGTCAAGGAAATTGATAAAAACTTAATAGAAGGTCAGATTATGAGAATTGCCAACAGTTATAATATGTATGCCAGTTGGTACGATAATCCTGAAAAATAAAATCTGTATATTTGCAACATCATTGATTTTCCTAACTTCTTTCAGACAAAATATGCGGATACTTCGACACATACTATCATTACTTTCAATTTTCGTCTGTATTTTACCTGCTGTAAATGCTCAGAATGGAAGTATCAGAGGTTTTGTTTATGAACAAAATACAGGTGAACCTGTAATTTTCACCAATGTTTATATTGTTAAATCAACATGGGGTGCATCAACAGATGTAAACGGATATTTTGTGATTACACAGGTTCCACCGGGTACGTATAATTTACGAGTAAGTTGCATGGGATATGACACTCTTAATGAATCTATTACGATAAAGAACGGGGACGTATTAACTAAGAAATTATTTTTAAATAAGGCAAATATTCTACTTAAAGGGGCTAACATCTCTGCAGCTCGTCAGGAGTCAAAAACTGAGATAAAAACATCTGTAGTAAAGATTACGCCGAAGCAGATTAAACAGTTGCCAACAATTGGCGGGCAACCCGACCTGGCTCAATACTTACAAGTATTACCGGGTGTCATTTTTACCGGGGATCAGGGAGGGCAATTATATATACGTGGAGGTTCGCCTGTTCAGAATAAGGTGATGTTAGACGGAATGATTGTATATAATCCATTCCATTCTATTGGCCTGTTTTCTGTGTTTGATACGGATTTAATTAAAAATGCAGATGTTTATACTGGCGGTTTTGGCGCTGATTATGGAGGCAGAATATCATCTGTTATGGATGTTACTACAAGGGATGGTAATAAAAAACGACTCGCCGGGAAATTAGGTGCCAGCGTTTTTGGAGCAAAAGTTTTAGTTGAAGGACCGCTATCGAAAGCAAAGAAAGACGAAACAAGCAGTTCTTCTTTTGTGTTGTCTGTTAAAAACTCCTATCTAAAAGAGAGCTCTAAAGTTTTCTACAAGTATGTGGACAAGAATGGATTACCCTACAACTATCTTGATATTTACAGCAAAGTTTCACTCAATTCCGGAAATGGGAGCAAGTTAAATTTCTTTGGTTTTAATTTTGATGACAAGGTTAACTACAATGCTATTTCCGACTTTCAATGGAAATCGAGTGGAGGCGGCTCGAATTTTATAATTATTCCAGGCGCTTCCCCTGTGCTTATCCAAGGTAATTTTGCTTATTCAAAATATAAAATGACGCTAAGTGAGTCTGATAATAAACCTCGTGAAAGTTCAATTTCCGGATTTAATTCCGGTTTGAATTTCACTTATTTCATGGGAAAAAATGAATTGAAGTACGGGTTTGAAATGCTTGGCTTTAAAACTATTTTTCAATTTTACAATTCTGTTGGCCGTCAAATTGATCAAACCCAGAACACAACTGAAATTGCCGGATTTCTGAAATATAAGATAAATAAAGGGAAATTAATTATTGATCCGGGATTGCGTTTTCAATGGTATGCTTCATTATCAAACTTCTCGCCTGAACCCAGGCTGGCTTTGAAATATAATATATCGAACCATTTACGTTTGAAATTTGCAGGCGGATTATATTCACAAAATCTGATATCAGCCAATTCTGATAGAGATGTCGTGAATTTATTTTACGGATTTCTGTCAGGACCGGATGATTTACCTGAACAGTTTGATGGCAAAACTGTAAATTCAAAACTTCAAAAATCCCAGCACCTTGTAGGCGGTCTTGAATATGACCCATTGTCTTACCTCACTCTCAACCTTGAGGCCTATTACAAAAATTTCTCGCAGCTTACGAATATTAACAGGAATAAGGTATTTGAAGATTCACCGGAATATTCAGATAAGCCAGATGTTCTCAAAAAAGATTTTATTATTGAATCTGGAAATGCAAAGGGTATTGATTTTTCAGCAAAAGTTGATTTGAAGAAATTTTATTTCTGGGCAGTATATTCCTACGCATTTGTAAACAAATATGATGGAATAACCCATTATGTGCCTCATTACGACAGAAGGCATAACATTAACCTGGTTGGCTCCGTATTCCTTGGCGAAAATAATGAATGGGAGTTTGATGCCCGTTGGAATTTTGGCACAGGCTTCCCTTTTACACTTACGCAAGGAAATTATGGCAGAATTACTTTTACTGATGGAATAAACACCGATTATACAGCCTCAAATGAAGATCTCGCCCTGATATATGGGAACCTTAACGAAGGTCGCTTACCCACTTATCACAGACTCGATATCAACGTTAAAAGGAAATTTCAATTGAGCGAAGAGAGTTTCCTTGAATTTGATTTTAGTGTAACAAATGTTTACGACAGAAAGAACCTTTTTTATGTAAACAGGATAACAAACACAATCGTTTACCAGCTTCCGATGTTACCAAGTTTCGGTGTTAACTGGACTTTCTGAGGTTAGTCCTCAATAACTTCGAGTTTGAATCCTGTTCCATGAACATTTAATATTGTTAGACCAGTATCTTCTTTAAGGTATTTTCTGAGTTTTGTAATAAAGACATCCATACTCCTTCCGATGAAATAGTCATCATCTCCCCATACTATTTTCAATGCAGTTTCCCTCTTGAGCAATTGGTTTTTATTTAGAACTAATAGTCGGAGTAAATCGGCTTCCTTTCTGGTAAGATTCTGGGTTGTTTCCTCCGATTTCAATATCATATTTGAATAATCAAAAGTGAACTTTCCTATCTGAAAAATCTCCTTATCAATCACTTTGCTATACCCAACATTCGACTGACACCGCTTTAAAACAGCACTAATTCGTAAAGACAGCTCCTCTGTACTAAACGGCTTGCATATATAATCGTCACATCCTATGCGGAAACCTTTAATCCTGTCTTCTTTCATAGCCTTAGCTGTAATAAAAATAACAGGAATATCTTTATTTAGTTTTCTTATCTCTTCGGCCATTGTAAATCCATCCATTTTAGGCATCATCACATCTACCAGGCACAGGTCAAAAAATTGCCTGTAAAAAGAAGAAAGCCCAGCCTCGCCATCAAACGATCTCACAATGTCATATCCTTCCAGCTCAAGAAAATCTCTAAGCACCTCACTTAGATTCGGATCATCTTCGACCAATAGAATTTTTGCCAATTTATTTTTGCCGTTCTTGTTCATCAGATTCTATTTGGTAAAAAGGTAAATAAACTTCAAACCTACTACCCTGCTTTGGTTCACTCTGCAAAGTAATTGTTCCTTTATGAGCTTCAACAATTGTTTTAGAATAGTATAATCCAATACCAAAACCTTTAACATTATGAACATTCCCTGTTGGCACCCGGTAAAGATTTTTAAATATCTGCTTTTGATTTTCAGGACTAATTCCAATTCCTTGATCTTCAACACCTATTACAATGCCCTTTTCAGCATTCCATGTTCTAACAGTTATCAGAGGCGCACAGTGTGAATACTTTTCAGCATTATCAAGCAGGTTCATTATCACGTTTGAAAGATGATCCTTATCTGCTACAATAATGCTATTTTTAGCACTTAATTCCATTTTTATTTCCCCTCTCCGCTTTTTAACAACAATTGAGAAATTTTTAATCAGATGCTCAATTACTTTGTGAACATCAATTTGCCTCTGCTTCAAACTAAATTCGCCTTTATCTAAAACAGCTATTTGCAGCACTTGTTCAACTTGCTTTCTTAATCGTGCATTCTCAGATTGGATAATATTAGCATATCTGTGAGTCTTTTCAATATCACCAGCAACAGAAGGATTCAAAAGCATTTCTGAAGCCAGAGAAATGGTTGAAATAGGAGTTTTAAATTCATGCGTCATATTGTTAACAAAATCAGATTTCATCTCACCTAATTTTTTCTGCTTCATTAATGAAATCACACTGTACGAAAAACCACCTATCAGTAAAAGCAACAGAATCGCAGATATTATCAACCAGCCCAGAAGTTCATTCCAGATAATCAGTGACTGATCGGGAAAATAAACAACTAAAACATGAATTTCCGGTCGGTACAGACAAGAAAGTGATATAGAATGTACAGATGTAAACAATTGCTCACCGTAATTCCCGTAATTCCCAAAACTAATCTGATGCGATGTTTTATTAATAACCCCATAATAAAATGCCCTGTCAACATCCAGCTGTTTAAATTCCAGATTAATCAGAGAATCCAGTACTCTTGGCTTCACACAATCGTCAAATACTATCATCCCACTTTCGCAAGACATTCCGCAACCTGAATTATTTTCTCTGATTGAATCCGGTTGTGTTAACATCATCTCATCAACAACACTTTTAAGTGCTAACTTTACACGGTGCTCAAATTGGGATTCCTTGAGTTTAAATGCATCCATTACCCAATAAGCCTGCATTAAAATGATACCCAGCAAGGCTGCAGAAGTCAATATAATTACCAGATTGAATCTTTTTTTATCCATTGCCCGAAGTTATTAATAATTTTGAATGACATCTGAATTTAGAGTCCAACTATAAATAGCAAAAATGATTGGCAACAAAATTATTGAACTTCAAAAAGTTGATTCAACAAATTTTTACCTGGAGGAAGAATATTCCAAAAATACTATTGAAGAAGGAACCATTATTATTGCCAGAGAGCAATTTGCAGGCAAAGGACAAGATTCAAATTCATGGCATAGTGCCCCTGGTGATAATCTTACATTAAGTATTCTTCTTAAACCGCAATTCCTGAATCCAGCTAATCAATTCAGTTTAAACGAAATGGTCTCTCTTGCTGTAACTGAAGCAATAGAGAAGTTTCTGCCAGAAGAAGCCAAAATCCATATTAAATGGCCAAACGACATTTATGTTGGTGACAGAAAAGTAGCTGGTATATTGATAAAAAATTTTATTTCCGGTAGAATTCTGGATGCGAGCATTGTTGGCATAGGAATTAATGTAAATCAGAAAAAATTCCCTGCTTCAATACCAAATGCAATATCCATATCAATGGTAGCAGGTATATCAATAGAAATAAAAGAAGTGTTTAAAGCCTTGGTAGAATCGTTTACTTTCTGGTATAAAAAGCTGAATTCTGAGGATTGTTCTGATATCAGTATCAATTACATGCTAAACTTATACCGCAGAACAGGATATTTCCCCTACTTATTTAAAGGAAACAAAATAATTGCCAAAATTACGGGACTTGATGAATATGGAAGACTAATTCTCGAAAGTGATTCCGGTGAAATTTGCTGCTGCGACCTGAAAGATGTTAAATTTCTGCTCTAGCAGAGCAGATTCCAAGCTATACCAATCCTGCCTCTGCCATTTCCTTTAGCTTTCCAACAAGCATGTTCACGAAATTCTGAAGAGGAGATTTAACCATCATAGCCATCATTGGATTAACTTCGGCCTGAACGGTCAGAAATGTTTCTGTCTCCAAATTATTCACCTGACTAAATTTCCATAATAATTCAAGAGGGACAGGTGTTTTTCCTGATGCAGCAATCCGGATATGACTGAATTGTTGTTTTTCTACAATTCTTAAAACAATATCTGCCATTCCCTGGATGGTAAAAGAACACTCCACTTCCGTTGATTTCCAATTTGCTATCTGCGACGGTATAATCTTCCCGAAGTTGTTAAAATTGCTCAGAAAGGTATACAATGCCTCCGCCTGACCTTTTATCAGCAGCTTTTCACTTTCAATTGTTGTCATAATTTATTGGAATTTCTCAGCCCACTTTTGGGGATTCTCGCGCCATTTGATCAGAGACTGCAGATCTTCCTCTGTAATGAAATGAGACATTAATGCTTTACGGATAAGGGTATCATAATTGGTAAGGGTAAATAACTTAACCTTTGCCTTTGCGAAGTTTTCCTGAGCTATTTTCATATCATACGTGAAGATGGCAGCCATTCCCTTCACATTACAACCAGCGGCACGTAATGCATCAACAGCCTCAAGACTCGATTTCCCAGTAGAAACAAGGTCTTCAACAACTACAATAGATTGTCCCGATTCAACAACACCTTCAATTTTATTTTCAAGGCCATGTTTCTTTTCGGCAGCACGAACATACACAAATGGAAGTCCAAGCTCCTGGGCTACGAGGGCACCCTGTGCAATAGCACCAGTTGCAACACCTGCAACAACATCTACAGATCCAATTTCTTCGTTTATCATTCTAACAAACTCCTGACGGATAAACGTTCTTATTTTAGGATATGATAAAGTTTTACGGTTATCACAATAAATTGGCGACTTTAATCCGGAGGCCCAGGTAAACGGATTGGCATTATCAAGTTTAATTGCTTTAATTTGCAGCAAAAATTCAGCAGTTGCTAACGCTATATCATCTCTTTTATTCATGATGCAAAATTACAAAATTTATCATAACGACAAGGTAATCTATCTTCAAGGATGTGATTGCGACATGGAAATTCTTTCTGATAGTAAAGAAATTGTGGTAAACTCAGAAATAGAACTCCAGCTGTCTATTGCGACTTTTATTGCAATGACGGGACCAAGAACGACAATTCTTCGTTCAAATTGTGCCACTGATTCATTGTTCCAGCTTTTTAAGAAACAATTTAAAATAATCAATGCTGCCGGCGGAATGGTGCTAAACGACAGTTCTCAATATCTCTTTATTTTCAGACGTGGAAAATGGGATCTTCCTAAGGGTAAATTAGATTCCGGAGAATCATTTAATGAGGCAGCAGTAAGAGAGGTGATGGAAGAAACCGGATTGCCTTCTGTTGAAATAACTTCTGAACTTGGCAAAACCTGGCATATTTTTCAACTAAAAAACAGAATGGCTCTTAAAAGAACCAAGTGGTATATAATGCATACTTCGGCTGGAGAGAGTTTATCCCCTCAGACTGAAGAAGATATTACAGAAGTAAAATGGTTTTACCGTAATGAAATAGAGGGAATAATAGAGACAACACATGCATCAGTGGCTAGTTTGCTTGAACGTTATTTTCGAAAGGAGTAAGCTATGTATTCTGCTGATACTATTGAACATTCATCTGAAGAATTTTCAGAATACAGGCGATTTATTGTTGATCTTTAGAAATAAACACTTTACGTGTTTTTATCATCCCCTGGCTTTTATAACTAACCATATAAATGCTGCTGGAAGCAGGAACTGTAATTTTAACAGTATTATTTCCAAGCTCAGTTATACCAGTGTTTAGAGCAACTATTCTTCCTAACAAATCTGATATTTCAATCTTAAAAGGATCTCCTTCATTCTGAGACATAAACGTTGCGATAATGTTGTGATTTCCATCAGGATAAATCTGCACCGCAAAATTTCCATCTGTACCGCAATTAACATATTGAATCCACTGATCTTCATAAACAGTAACAGTTCCATCAATATCAACTTGTTTTAATCTGTAGTAAGATACTCCCGGGAAGGGGGATTCGTCAAAAGCTTCGTAATTGATATTACCATGGCTGTTTTCTGATCCTTTAATCTGGGCTACTTCCATCCAACTTACGAGGTTTAAACTGCGTTCAAGTACAAAATGATCATTGTTTTCCTCGTTTGAAGTTGTCCAGGTTAGCCTGACTTTATTTTCATTACAAACTGCATTAAAATCAAGGAGAACTATTCCAAGCGGACCCCAGCCATCAAAAGCTTTTCCAATTATAAAATCGGAGAACGTTGACATCTGATCCATATAAACAGTAACATCTGAATTTCCAGTTCCTAACTGAGAATTAAAGGGATAGAAACCTTCTGCTCTCCATGCACCGGCGGCACTTCGTTTGATCAGCGCATGCTGGCCTGGTGTCGACCCTCCATTTGAATGTCCCTTTGAAGTTGCCGTAAGTTTATAGCTTGAGGATGAGCCAGCATCAGGAGTGATAGTCCAGTACCCATAATCCAGAAATTCCCAGATGTATGAATATTTACTCATAAATATCGAGAGTGGATTGGCAACCGGGTTAAGTGCATCAGGGTAAACATAAATTGCTGATGGATTGGGGTAATGCAAAGGTTGAGCAATAGTAGACTGTATGAAAGTAGTATTCAGATAGGTCATTCCGGTATAAGCATTGAACTTTATTGTTGCAAGTTCATAATTCGCCATTGTTCCAAGAGGCAAATCGTATGCATTTGTTGTGCCAGTAAAATACCGTCTCAGGTTTCCCACGATATACCTGCTACTATTATAACCCACCATTGCAGAAGTAGCGGTATTCGGAACAATTACATAGTTAGCACTCGTTATAATTTTGCCAGCAGTAAAAGTAAGTACCTCATTTATTGTTGCATCTTTTGCCAGGCTAACATGAGCAGCATTAGCAATTTCAAGGTTATTAAAAATGGTTCCGGTTTGGCCGCCAATTGTCTGCTGCGTGGAACCAATCATTCTTACTAAACCATTTGTCGAATTATTAATGATACCAGCTGTAGCGGCGTTGTTTGTCCAATTTCCCTGGAGATGAATTGTGCCCTGCAAAACAAGCTTTCCGGTACTCTGATTAGTGAAATCTCCCTGAACATAAACGTTTTCATTAGGTTTTACAACGAAATTAGAATTATTGTTATAAACCTGGCAAAATATGCTGGTTTGCAATAGCAATAAGACAATTAACGTATATAGCCCTTTTGGCATTTTCACTATTTTAATTTGATTAGTAACTCCAAATATACGAATAACAGACGGTTAAGAGTACGAAATTAAAAAATATACAACAATCTATGCATGAAATAGTTTACTAAATCGCTAATTGATGGCTGATCCATTCATATGTTTTTTCGATTCCGATTCGTAAAGGAACTTTTGGTTCCCAATTGAGAGTTTCCCTGATAAGCTTATTATCCGAATTTCTCCCCCTTACACCCTCAGGACCCTCAATATTTCTGATATTAAGACTCTTGCCAGAAATATTAATTACCATTTTTGCAAGGTCATTGATACTTATCATTTCCTCAGACCCAATATTAAACGGGCCTGAAAAGCCAGAATCCATAAGCCTTCGTACACCATCTAAACATTCATCGATGAAAAGGAAAGATCTGGTTTGTTTACCATCTCCCCAAATATCAATTGTTCCGCCATCTTTACATAAAGCAACTTTTCTGCAGATTGCTGCAGGAGCTTTTTCTTTCCCCCCCTGATATGTTCCTTCAGGTCCGAAAATATTGTGGAAACGTGCAATTTTTACATTCAGATGAAAATTTCTCAGGAATGATAAATATAATCGTTCACTGAATAATTTTTCCCAACCATATTCACTGTCTGGAAATGCCGGATATGCAGAATCTTCAGAACACTTAGGATTTTCAGGATCCATTTGGTTGTATTTTGGATAAATGCAGGCTGAAGAGGAATAAAATAACTTTCCTACCTTAAACTTATACGCCAATCCGGCTATATTGAGGTTAATCAAAGCTGAATTATGCATTACATTCGCGTCATTCTCACCAGTGAAAATATATTCTGCACCACCCATATCTGCAGCAAGCTGATAAACTTCATCAAATTGCTTATCAAGAATCTTCCTGCAAACTGCCTGATCTCTTAGATCACCGATTATAAATTCATCAGCCTTAGTTTTACTATATTCAGGATATTTCAAATCCACGCCTCTGACAACAAATCCTTCACTTTTTAATCTTTTTACAAGATGGCTGCCAATAAACCCGCCAGCACCCAGTACTAATGCTGTTTTCTTCATAATAAAACTCAATATTTGGTGTAAAGATTTACAAAGGTATGCCTAATTATTAACAGCATTAAATTCAGTAAATTAAAAATTGATATTTTTGCAGCCTTTTTCGGATAAACCGAAATTCATTCATATAAACTTATGATCTCATTTATCGAAGGAAATATTGTTGAAAAAACGCCCACCTATGCAATTATTGAATGCAATGGTGTGGGTTATCATATTAATATTTCCCTTCAAACGTATTCGAAACTGAGTGATTCCGGGCGTTGCCGTTTATATACACATCTGGCAATCAGGGAAGATGCTCATTTATTGTACGGTTTTGCTGACCAGGAAGAAAGAAGTTTGTTCCGACAACTCATTACAGTTCAGGGAGTTGGGGCGAATTCGGCCAGAATGATACTTTCCTCGTTGAATCTTCGTGAGATTTATCAGGCAATAGTTTCAGATCATTACTCAACTTTACAATCGGTAAAAGGTATTGGAGCAAAAACTGCCCAAAAGATAGTTCTGGAGCTAAAAGACAAGCTTGCAAAGGAAGTTTTGCAGGGTGAATTTTTTGCTACA
The DNA here is from genome assembly GCA_903923925.1 of uncultured Bacteroidales bacterium. Classification (GTDB taxonomy): domain Bacteria; phylum Bacteroidota; class Bacteroidia; order Bacteroidales; family CAIXZF01; genus CAIXZF01. The sequence continues at coordinate 163,151 of CAIXZF010000035.1, read as the reverse complement.
ACACACAATACTGTAACCAAAGAAGCGTTATCAGCCTTAATTACGCTTGGATTTCCTAAAAACCAGGCAGAAAAGGCCATTGCACTTGTTGTAAAGCAAAGAGGTGAGTCATTGAGTTTGGAAGAATTAATAAAATTTGCATTAAAACTTTTGTAGTAAGCTGACGCTTTTCTAATCACACCCAGAATTTGGAGCGAACGATAAAATATATCCTAAGATCAATCTTTACTTTGTTAATCTTTTCTGCTGTATACGGAAGTGGAGAAATTAATAATTTCATAGAAACTCATCGCCAATTACCACCTGACACCACCCCCGGCGATACCAGCAAACCTGGCAATACTCAACTAGCCTATCCACTAAAGCCTGAAAATCCGATTTTCTCCGGACAACAGCCTCAGAGTGGGCTATATCTGCAAAATCCGCCAAATATTAGCTCATCAGTTGAATACGATCCTGTTACAAACAGGTATTATTTCCTGGAGAAAATTGGAGATCAGTATTACCGTACTCCGAATTACATGACATTCGAGGAGTATATGAATTACGACCTTCGAAATTCCCTTAATAATTATTGGCAGCAACGCTCAAATACCACTGGGAATGAAAAACGTAATGCTTTTCTGCCTGCTCTCAAAGTAGGAGGAGAAGTTTTCGACAGAATTTTCGGAGGAAACACTGTTGATATCAGACCGAGTGGATCTGCCGAACTTACATTTGGCGTTCTTTCGAACCGCCGCGACGATCCTGCCCTTGATATAAGGCAACGCAGACAAACAAATTTCGATTTTCAGGAGAAAATTCAGATGAGTGTTATCGCTAAAATTGGCGATAAAATTGAGTTCAAAACAAATTACAATACTGAAGCAACTTTCGAATTTGAGAATAAACTGAAATTAAAATACGAAGGTAAAGAAGATGAAATTATAAAATTAATTGAGGCAGGCGATGTAACATTACCTCTTAACAGCACGCTTATCACAGGAAGTCAGAGCCTTTTTGGAATAAAAACGAAACTCCAATTTGGTAAAACGATGGTTACCGGTGTTTTTTCTCAACAAAAAAGTGAAAGTCAAACTATTACAGTTGAGGGAGGGGCGCAGTTACACGATTTTAAATTAACTGCAGATCAATACGAGGATAACAGGCACTTTTTCCTTGCACAACATTTCAGGGAAAAATTCAATTCCTCACTTGCAGAATTGCCGATAATCAATTCACCTGTTAATATAACCAAAATTGAAGTCTGGATAACAAATATTGGCCCGGCAGTTACCGACAACAGAAATCTTGTTGCTTTTTCAGACTTGGGCGAATATTATCCTTTCAATCCAAAGATCAATTCCTTAGCAGGCGGGCAATATCCTTCGAATAAATCGAACGACCTGATGCAGCAGATGGATACATCGAAAATCCGGAACATTAATACGGTAACCGATTATCTTACAGGTGTATTTGGATTTACTTCAGGAGAGGACTATACTAAAATAGAAAGTGCAAGAAAACTGAATCAATCAGAGTATTCTTTTAACAGTAAACTTGGTTTCATTTCCATAAATACTACTTTAAATTCAGATCAGACTCTGGCAGTTGCTTATCAATACCAGGTTATCGGACAGGACAGTGTATTCCAGGTTGGTGAATTTTCAGATCAGGGAATTACATCTCCTAAATGCCTTGTTGTTAAGTTGTTGAAGAGTACAGCTACCAACACACGTTTGCCTCTCTGGAAACTTATGATGAAAAACGTTTATTCGATAGGAGCATATCAGGTTAATAAGGAAGATTTTATACTAAACATCTTATATTCAGGTAACGAAAATGGGATTCCAACAGGATATCTGACCGAAGGCAGGATAAAAGGCCGTCCTTTGATTGGAGTGATGAATCTTGACAATGTTGATCAAATGATGAATCCACCAGGTGATGGTGTTTTTGATTTTATTGACAATGCTGCCAGAACTGGTGGAACCATAAATTCATCTAACGGCAGAATTTATTTTCCAGTACTTGAACCTTTCGGTTCTGTTCTGAGAGATAGTCTCATGGATAATGAACTGGCAAACAAGTATTGTTTTGATTCGCTCTATACAATGACCAAAAGTGGAGCCCAGCAATATCCTGATAAAAATAAGTTCATAATTGAAGGAAAGTACAAATCAGCCTCAGGATCAGAAATTGCCCTAAATGCTATTAATGTACCACAGGGATCTGTAAAAGTGACTGCAGGAGGAATTCCACTTACTGAAAATGTTCAATATACAGTGGATTACACCTTAGGCAGGGTAAAAATTATAGACGAGGGAATTCTCAATTCTGGTAATCCTATTAAGATTTCTCTTGAGAACAATTCAATGTTTAATATCCAGACGAAGCGTTTATGGGGTATTCATGTTGATCATAAAGTGAACAAAGATCTTAATCTGGGTGCTACATTGCTGAATCTAACAGAGCGTCCTCTTACTCAGAAAGTTAACTATGGCGATGAGCCAATTTCAAATACTATTGCAGGTTTTGATTTTAATTATCAGACTGAGTCCCCATTTATCACCAAAATGCTTGATAAACTTCCATTCTATTCAACAAAAGCTCCTTCTAAAATTACAATCGAGGGTGAGTTTGCTGATTTTATTCCAGGCCATTCCAAAGCTGTTGGTAAAAGTGGCACAACGTATATTGATGATTTTGAAGGAACAAAATCGACTATCGATTTAAAAAATGTCGGAACATGGTTCTTAGCATCAACACCGCAGGGACAACCAGATGATTTTAAGGAAGCATTGCCAGGGAGCGGTCTGAAATATGGCTTTAACAGAGCAAAATTAGCCTGGTATACAATTGAGCCTATTTTTTATGACCGTACCGGATCCAGTTTAAGACCTGGTAATGTTAGCAAAGATGAAATTTCGAAAAACCTTGTTCGTGATGTTATTGAAACTGAGGTTTTCCCAAATAAGCAGCCGGCCAACGGACAACCAATGAATCTGCCAATATTTAACCTCGCGTTTTATCCTGAAGACAGAGGACCTTACAATTATGATGTTGATGGTGAAGCTGGTATTTCATATGGTATTGACAATGAAGGAAAATTAAAGCAGCCTGAGACAAGATGGGGTGGTATAATGCGAAAAATTGAAACTACAGATTTTGAGGCTACAAATGTTGAATATATTGAATTCTGGATGATGGATCCATTTACCGATAATGCTGATAAAGGCAATAAAGGTCAATTGGTAATGGATCTGGGTGATATTTCTGAAGACATTTTACGTGATTCAAGGAAAAGTTTTGAGCAGGGTTTACCAACTACTTCTACAGTTACAAACGTTGATACTACCATATGGGGCCGAGTCCCAACATTAACAGCACTGGTAAATTCTTTCAATAATGATCCTGCATCTAGGGAGTTTCAGGATATTGGGTATGATGGATTAAGTGATGCAGATGAGCAGTCCTTCTTTAGCAGCACATACCTTGCCAAAATTGCCAACACTTACGGAACAGGTTCAGTTGCTTACCAGAAAGCCTCTGCAGACCCGTCAGGAGATGATTACCATTATTTCAGAGGCAGTGATTATGATGATCCAAACAGTGTTTATACCAGCGTATTGGAACGCTATAAAAAATATAATCAACCAGATGGCAACTCCCCTACTGATGCACAAAATCCTGAGGGCTATCCAACTGCTGCCACCAATGTCCCGAATGAAGAAGATATAAACCGTGACAATACTCTTAGTGAGGAAGAAAGGTATTACCAATACCGGATCGAACTGGATTCCAGTAAAATGAAAGTTGGCGAAAACTATATTGCTGACAAATATACAGCAGAAGGAATTCCTCTCGCAAACGGATCAACAGGTACAGTTACCTGGTATCAGTTTAAAATTCCTGTGTCAAGCCCTGATAAAGTTGTAGGGAATATCCAGGATTTTAAATCAATTCGTTTTCTCAGGATGTTTTTTAAAGGTTTCCGCAGCCCTGTGGTTTGCCGTATGGCTACATTCGAACTTGTAAGAAGTGAATGGCGTAAATACCCTTACCAATTGCTTGCTCCGGGGGAATATATTCCAAATGATATTAATAGTCTGACTTCTTTTGACATGTCAACAGTGAGTATCGAGGAGAATGGAAAAAAAGTACCGGTACCTTATGTAATACCTCCTGATATCGAAAGGGAAATAAACCTTGGAACAACTACCTTACAACAACTGAATGAGCAATCAATGCTTTTCAAAGTATGTAATTTAGAAGATGGCGATGCCCGTGCAGCTTTTAAAACAACTGATTTTGACTTCCGTAAGTTCAAACATCTGAAAATGTATGTACACGCCGAAAAATCATATTCAGGAACAGACAACCCAGGTGCGGATTCCTATCCTAAAGGAGATCTGACATGTTTCATCCGGATTGGGTCTGACTTCACACAGAACTATTATGAGTACGAGGTTCCTCTTCAGTTTACACCATGGTTCACCAGTGCGTCTAATGTTGACGATATCTGGCCATCATCAAACACTTTTGATATTACACTTGATAAACTTGTAAATGCAAAACAGGAGAGAAATGTAGCATTAAGAGGCGGTGGCAGTGTAGTTTCCACATCAATGCCCTATGTTGTTGATGATGGGGACAATAAAATTACAGTTGTGGGCATGCCAAGTCTTAGCGAGGTTAAAGCAATTATGATTGGAGTGCGTAATCCGAGAAAACATGGTATCTCGGAACCAGATGATGCCCAGACGAAATGTGCTGAAATATGGGTGAATGAGTTACGTTTAACCGATTTTAATGAAAAAGGCGGATGGGCTGCTACTGCCCGTGTAAACACGAACCTGGCTGATCTGGGTAATGTTGTGGTGTCGGGGCTTTACAGTACTGCCGGTTTTGGAAGTATAGAGCAAAAAGTAAATGAACGACAGAAGGAAACAACAGCACAATTTGATATTGCCACAAATCTTGAAGTTGGCAAGCTTCTTCCAAAGCAGGCCGGGTTAAAAATACCAATGCACATTGATTATTCAGAGAAACGCAGTGTTCCTGAGTACAACCCTTTAAACCCGGATGTTAACTTCAAGGATGATATTGCTTCATATGAAACTCAGGCTGAGCGCGACTCAATTAAAAACATTGCCATTGACTATACCAGGCGTAAAAACATCAATTTCATGAACGTACGCAGGGAAAAGGTTGGTGAAAATAAAAAGATGCATTTTTATGATATTGAGAATTTTGATGTTACCTATGCTTACTCAGAAATTTTCCACAGAAACATTGATATCCAATATGATTCGAAGAAAACTTACCGGGGTGGTTTAGGATATAATTTTACACTCAATCCGAAGAATGTAAGGCCTCTTTCTGGTATAGGTTTTCTGAATAAGACTAAGGCATTGAAGTTGATTTCTGATTTTAATTTCTTTTATGCACCGAAATTAATGTCGTTCAGAACAGATATGAACAGGGAATACTCTGAGAGGCTGATGCGTAAGAAAAGTATCGGAGATATCATCATTTTTCCTACTTACCTGAAAAAGTGGGATTGGACCCGTGTTTACGATCTGAAATTCGATTTAACACAAAGTATACGCGTTGATTATTCTGCCAATGCAGCAGCTTATATTCATGAACCACCGGGAGCAATTGACAAGGCAGCCAATACTTACCAGGCTTACAAAGACAGTGTATTAAAAGAGATTTATGGCTTCGGCACTATGAATAACTATACACAATCACTGGATATAAATTACAACCTGCCAATAAACAAGATCCCTCTTTTAAGCTTTGTGTCTGCTTCAGTAATGTACAGCAGCGACTACAGGTGGACAGCCTCGCCTAAATCCTTACAAGCTAGATTCGGAAACACTATTGAAAATTCAAACATGAAACAATTCAATGGAAGTTTGAATATGACGACACTTTACAATAAGATAGGATTCCTGAAAAAACTTGGTATCGATAACAAACAACCTCCTAAAGCCGGTCCTAAGCCTAAGGGTGCAAAGACCGATGATAAAGGGAAATTGTCCAATACTCCCGAAGCAGATACTGCAAAAACAAAGAAGCCCAAAATTGATTGGTTAAAAGAGATTACAAAGAACACATTCAGGATTCTGACAAGTTTAAAAAATGGTTCTGTTACCTATCAAAAAGGTGAAGGAACTTTATTACCGGGTTTCGTTCCTGTGCCTCAGTATTTTGGAAATGATATGAAAATGGATGCGCCGGGATTGGGTTTTGTATTTGGTCAGCAACCAAATGGTCCTGAAGATTTCATTGAATGGTTGACCACGGATACTGCACTTAATGCATCCTACAGTACAAAAATGAATGAGAACCTCAATATCAGGGCTACATTGGAGCCATACCAGGATATGAGGATAGAGCTCACTGCAACCCGAACGTATACGCAAAATCACCAGGAATACTTTGTTTACAACAAGTCTACGGAGATGTTCAAACATTCTTCGCCAACTACGAATGGTACATTCAGTATTTCTTTCCTAAGCTGGAATACTGCCTTCACCAAAAATACTTCCGATAATATTTCGCCAGTGTTTAATAAAATGAGAGAGAACAGGATGGAAATTGCATGGAGACTTGCAGAACAGAATCCTAACTGGAATGGAAATACAACAGACAGTACAGGTTATCCTTCCGGCTACAGTCCTACTTCTCAGGAAGTGCTAATCCCTGCCTTCCTTTCAGCTTATTCCGGTAGAAGTGCAAGCAGCGTTATGCTTAGCCCGTTTCCGAAAATTCCGATGCCAAACTGGAGAGTAACATTTAATGGATTAACAAAGATTGAATTCCTTAAACGTTATTTGAAAAATATCAATATTTCTCATGGTTACCGTTCGACTTACAGTGTGGGGAATTTTACCTCTGACCTCTTATATGGTGAAAGTGGTGGATTTGCATCGGAGTTGAACACTATCAATAACTTCATTTCTCAATATCAGATTCAGGCTGTTTCAATCAGTGAACAATTTAATCCGTTGATCGATTTTGACCTGACATGGAATAACAGTCTGATGACTAAGATTGAGATTAAAAAGACCAGGAATATGTCTTTTAGTTTCACAAATAATCAGTTAACAGAAGTTCTGAGCAATGAGTTTGTTGTTGGCATAGGTTATCGGTTTAAGGACGTTCAGTTTACTGTTAAGCCTGTAAATGGCGGTAAAAAGACAAAAATCAAAAGCGACCTTAATGTGAAGGCTGATTTTTCGATAAAGAATAATAAAACGACCTTGAGACGTATTGATGAAGACATTGATCAGATTTCGGCAGGACAGAAAGTAATTTCTATAAATACATCTGCGGAATACATGATTAATCAACGGTTCAATGTTAGGTTATTCTTTGATAAAATTATCAATAAACCATACATTTCGTCTTCCTATCCAAACTCCACAACAAACGGAGGTATAACACTAAGATTTACCCTTGCTCAATAAGAAGTTGTTCATTAGAATCATCTCTTTTTTCATGAAAAATGGTGAATATTATGCATTTCCAAATTTGCTAATGCAACAAAATTGGCGTAGGTTTGGAGTAAATTTTCAAAAGCCATTTTACTATGAATATCAAGGAAAATTACAGGTACACTAAAGACCACGAATGGTTGAATGTTGTAGGCGAAGAAGCCTTTATTGGTGTTTCGGATCATGCCCAGGGAGAGTTGGGAGATATCGTATTTATTGAAGTACCAACAGTTGGCGAAGAGCTTGAAAAAGGCGAAAGTTTCGGGACTATTGAAGCCGTGAAAACAGTAGCCGATATCTTTATGCCGGTTTCTGGCGAAGTTATCGAGTTTAACGATGATCTGGAAGCAAATCCTGAGCTTGTAAACCAGGATCCCTATGAAAAAGGCTGGATCATTAAGATAAAGCTAAGCAATCCTGATGAGGTTAATGAACTGATGGATGCCGCTGCTTATGAGGCCTTCGCTGCTCATTAGATTTTAACTAACAGGATTCTCGCGAAAAAAGTCGAAGACAATTCGGGCTTTTGATTTCCCCAATACCTTTTCAAGATCTTCAAGTGAGGTCTTTGTGATGGTTTTCACCGATTTGAATTTCCATAATAATTTCTGTGCTGTATTGTATCCAATTCCAGGGATATCGGTCAGAACGGACTTTATTGTTTCTTTTTGTCTTTTATTCCGGTGATGGGTAATTCCGAAACGATGAGCTTCATCCCGCATTTGCTGGATTACTCTTAGACTTTCAGATTTTTTGTCGATGTAGAGTGGAATAGAATCGTTGGGAAAATATATTTCCTCCAGTTTCTTGGCAATGCCGATAATGGGTATTTTGCCGTATAGATCGAGTTTCTCGAGGCTTTTAACAGCAGAACTTAGCTGTCCTTTCCCTCCATCGACAACGATTAGCTGAGGTAATTGTTTCTCCTCATCAATCATACGTTTATAGCGCCTGTAAATAACTTCCTCCATTGAGGCAAAATCATTTGGACCTTCAACAGTTTTAATGTTAAAGTGGCGGTATTCTCTTTTCTCTGGTCTTGCATTTTTAAAGACTACCATGGCAGCAACCGGAAAATCGCCCTGAATATTTGAATTATCAAAACACTCAATAATTACTGGAAGAGAAGGAAGATGCAAGTCCGTTTTTAACTGATTCAGGATTCTATTTGTATGCCGTTCAGGATCAACCAATTCCTTTTGCTTCAGTTTCTCAAGCAGAAAATACTTTACATTTCTTTCTGATAATTCGAGTAATTTTTTCTTATCCCCTCTTTGCGGAATGGTATACGTTACACCCGGAATCTCCAGTTCCGGTTCAATTGACAGGATTATTTCTTTTGCAGTGCTTTGAAAGCGCGTTCGTAATTCGATAATTCCAAGTGTAAATAATTCCTTATCCGTTTCATCCAGTTTTTTCTTCAGTTCAATAGTATGTGCCTGAATTATAGAACCATGTACAACTTTCATATAATTAATGCAGGCACAGGATGCATCACTTACGATTGAATAAACATCCACATTATCAATGTTCGGGTTTACTACAGTAGATTTTGCCTGGTATTTCTCCAGAAGTTCAAGTTTCTCCTTTACAATGTGCGCTTTTTCAAAATCCAGATTGCGGGCATAATTCATCATCATTGAGCGCAATGCCTGCGTAGCAGCATGAATATTCCCCTTAATAATATCTTTAATTGACTTCAACATCATGTTGTAATCTTCTTCAGCTTGTAATGCTTCACAAGGTCCACGGCAATTACCAATATGGTATTCGAGACAAACCTTGAATTTTCTGCTCTCAATACTATCTTTTGTAAGTTTCAGGTTGCAGGTTCTTACAGGATACAACTGCCTGATAAGTTCCAGGAGCGTATTCATCATCCTCACCGAAGCATACGGCCCAAAGTATTCGGAGCCATCATTATGAAGATTCCTGGTAGGAAATACTCTGGGAAAGGGTTCATTTTTCATGCAAATCCAGGGATAGGTCTTGTCATCTTTTAACATGACATTATACCTGGGCTGGTATTTCTTTATCAGGTTATTCTCGAGGAGAAGTGCATCGAGTTCAGTATCCACAATTATAAAGCGGATATCGACGATTTTCCTTACCAGGACAGCTACTTTACCGTACCCTGACTGGTCCTTGTTAAAATAAGAGGAAACTCTTTTTTTCAGATTTTTAGCTTTCCCAACATAAATAATCGTTCCCTGGTCATCAAAATATTGATAGACGCCAGGATTCTCCGGAATTGTTTTGAGGAGGAGTCCGATTTCGGTGGATTTGGTGAAGCCAGCTGACATTATGAAATTTACTCTTTACGGAGGAAGGCGTCCCAGCCCTGAGCATTAAGTGCAATACTTGTGCCTGATATGGAAATAAGATTAACGCCGCCAGAACTGTGAGTAATATGACCAATGACACTTACACCTGCAAGTGCATTTACCTTCTCATAATCCTGCTGCTTTACAGTAAAAAGGAGTTCATAATCTTCGCCACCATTCAGAGCAGCTATGCTCGGGTCAATATTAAACTCTTTAACTACCTGTTCGGTAACCATATCAACCGGAATTTTATCCTCGTAAAGAGCACATCCTACACCTGAATCAATACAAATATGGAGGATTTCCGAGGCAAGCCCATCCGAAATATCAATCATTGAAGTTGGTTTTATACCAGCAATTCTGAATATTTCCCGAAACTCTGTTCTGGCCTCTGGTTTAAGCTGCCGCTCCAATACATAATCATAACCATCAAGTTCTGGCTGCATCTGAGGATCAACCTTGAAAACCTGTTTTTCTCTTTCCAGCAGCAATAATCCGGCATAAGCTCCACCAAGATCGCCGGTAACGCAGATCAGGTCACCTTCACTGGCAGTGCCTCTATAGGTTACCTCCTCCTGGCTTGTTTCACCTAAAACAGATATCGATAGAAAGAGTCCTTTGTTGCTTGAAGTTGTGTCGCCTCCGACCAGATCCACTTTATATTTCGCACAGGCTGTAAGAATACCGCTATATATTTCTTCAAGTGCTTCCAGAGGAAACCTGTTACTGACGGCCATACCAACAGTAATCTGCTTTGGAGAACCATTCATGGCAGCAATATCTGAGAAATTTACCACCGCAGCCTTGTAGCCAAGGTGTTTAAGAGGGTAATAGGCCAGATCGAAATGGACACCTTCAACCAACAGATCGGTTGAAAACAGCGTAAGTTTCTCCCCTGCCATTATTACAGCTGCATCGTCGCCAACTCCCATTAGCGTTTCAGGATTTACCAGTTTAATACCTTGAGTAAGGTGGTGAATCAGGCCAAATTCGCCTAATTCTGAAAGCTCTGTTCTGCTATTTTGTTCGTTTATCATAGTATCGGGTACAAAGTTGAAAATCGGGATTGCAAAATTAGGGTAATTTGATCCTGCTAAAACAGTATTCTTATTGTTTACTCCTATTTTATACAAACTTTTAAGTACCGAAATTGTTTGAATTAATGCCAAATCTGGCCTCAGTTTACATCAAATTGAGTAATTTTGCACTAATTTAATCTAAATAAGCCTAAACGGCTCCAAAATAAATGGATTCAAATGCTATATTGTCGGAAGTAACCTCAGGGGAATACAAATACGGATTTGTTACCGACATTGAAATGGATACTGCCCCAAAAGGCTTAAGTGAAGATATTGTTCGTTTTATTTCGGCAAAGAAAAATGAACCGGAATGGATGCTTGATTTCAGGTTGAAAGCCTACAGAAGATGGCTACAGATGGAAGAACCTACCTGGGCTCATCTGCATCATCCTCCAATTAATTACCAGGAAATTATTTTTTATGCTGCTCCAAAACAGAAGAAGGAATTATCAAGTCTCGATGAAGTTGACCCTGAATTAATAAAGACTTTTGAGAAACTGGGAATTTCTCTTGAAGAACAGAAACGGCTGACGGGTGTTGCTGTTGATGCAGTAATTGACAGTGTTTCCGTTAAGACAACATTTACGGAAACGTTGGGAAAGCTGGGGATTATTTTCTGCTCATTCAGTGAGGCTATTCAGCATCATCCAGAACTGATAAAATCCTATATGGCAATGGCCGTGCCTTATGATGATAATTATTTTGCCACTTTAAACTCGGCTGTTTTTACTGATGGCTCATTTTGTTATATACCAAAGGGTGTTCGTTGTCCGATTGAGTTATCGACCTATTTCAGAATAAATACAGCCGGAACAGGACAATTTGAGAGGACACTTATTGTGGCAGAAGAGGGTGCCTATGTGAGTTATATGGAAGGATGTACTGCACCTATGAGGGACGAGAACCAACTGCATGCAGCTGTAGTAGAAATCATTACACTGAAGGATGCTGAGGTAAAATACTCTACAGTTCAGAACTGGTACCCCGGAAATAAAAAGGGCGAGGGTGGCATTTATAATTTTGTAACAAAGCGAGGAATCTGCAAAGGACACAACAGTAAGATTTCGTGGACACAGGTTGAAACCGGATCAGCAATTACATGGAAATATCCAAGTGTCGTTTTAATGGGTGATAATTCTGTAGGAGAATTCTATTCAGTTGCTGTGACTAACAATTATCAGCAGGCAGATACAGGCTCCAAAATGATACACCTGGGTAGAAATACGAGGAGTACAATTATTTCTAAAGGAATTTCTGCCGGTTATAGCAATAACAGTTACCGAGGACTTGTGAGAATGTCGAAAAAAGCTGATCAGGGAAGAAATTACAGTCAGTGTGATTCTCTGCTTCTAGGTGATAAATGTGGAGCTCATACATTCCCTTACATTAAAGTAGAAAACAAAAGTGCTATTGTTGAGCATGAAGCAACAACTTCGAAGATTTCAGATGATCAGCTCTTTTATTGCAAGCAACGCGGAATTAATACGGAAAGTGCTATCGGGCTTATCGTTAATGGGTATGCTAAAGAGGTTCTAAGTAAATTACCAATGGAATTTGCAGTAGAAGCTCAGAAGTTGTTGTCTATTAGTCTTGAGGGAAGTGTTGGGTGAATGGCAGGAGGCAGGAAGCAGAAGGCAGTGGGCGGGGGTAAATTAAATAAGAACTTTTGAAACATTATATACTATGCTATCAATAAAGAATTTACAAGTATCGATCAAAGGGAAATCAATTCTTAAAGGTTTAAATCTTGAAGTGAATGAAGGCGAAGTACATGCCATTATGGGGCCGAACGGAACTGGCAAGAGTACGCTGGCTTCGGTAATTGCAGGACGCGATATATATGAAGTTACCGGAGGTGAAATTCTGTTTAAAGGAAAAGATATATTTGCCTTAGCTCCGGAAGAAAGAGCGAGTGAAGGAATATTCCTTGGATTTCAATATCCTGTTGAAATACCAGGAGTTAGCATGACCAATTTCATGAAAACTGCTGTGAATGAGCAACGTAAGTATCGTGGTCTGGATCCATTGACATCAACCCAGTTTCTTGCTTTTATGGAAGAGCAGAAAAAACTTGTGGAAATCACTTCGATGCTAACAAACCGTTCTGTTAATGAAGGGTTCAGCGGTGGAGAGAAGAAGAAGAATGAGATTTTCCAGATGGCAATGCTTGAGCCAAAGCTGGCAATATTGGATGAAACAGACTCTGGACTTGACATTGATGCATTGAAAGTTGTTGCTAACGGCGTTAATAAGCTGAAAAGACCTGATAATGCATTTATTGTAATAACACACTACCAGAGATTACTTGATTTTATTGTTCCTGATTTTGTACATGTGTTATTTGAAGGAAAGATTGTAAAATCCGGTGGTAAAGAACTTGCCCTTGAATTAGAAGAAAAAGGCTATGAATGGCTGAAAAAAGATGTTAACTAAGGAAAAACAGTCATGAAAAACGATATAATAATTTCTGAAATAAGTCTCAAGGAGAAACTTATTCATCACTTTGAAGAAAATATTACCACCTTAACTGCAGATGAGACGCCTCTTTTCAAAGAAATCCGGCTAAAAGCAATGGATACTTTCATGAAAAAGGGTTTTCCTCATACAAAACTTGAAGATTGGAGATCAACTAATCTCAGTAAATCAATTAATAAAGAGTACACTTTACAATTAGGAAATCCAGAAGTAAAGCTGGATGTTTCAACAATTTTCAAATGTGATATTCATCATCTCGACACTTTTCTGGTAACACTATACAACGGCTGGTTCTTAGGAAATGAAGATATTACAATTTTAAAGGACGGCACTATTATCGGAAGTTTTTCAAAGGCCTGTGTTTTATACCCAGATCTGGTCGAGGCACATTTTTCAAAATATGCCTCAATTGAAAATAACAGTATCAACGCGCTTAACGCGGCTTTTGCTTTGGATGGTGTTTTCATTTATGTTCCTGACAATGTAACAGTATCTAAAACTATTCAGATTGTTAACATTATTAATACTGAGGACAACCTGTTTATTCAACCAAGAAACCTTGTTATTTTGGGTAAAAACAGTAAGCTTCAGCTTGTTCACTGTGATCATTCGATTGAACATAAATACACATTTATCAACTCTGTCACTGAAATTGTTATCGGCGAAGGTTCCACAGTAGATCATTACAAACTTCAGAATAAGGACAATGATTCCACGCAAATAACTTCTACATATTTCAACCAGGCTGCAAATAGCACTTTAACATCAAATGTTATCACATTAAACGGTGGATTAATACGGAATAATCTTTATGTGAAAATGGAAGGAAAAGGATGTACAGCAAATATGAATGGTGTATTTCTGATTGATAAAGATCAGCATGTAGACAATTTTCTTTTGGTTGAACACTGCAATACTGATTCTGTGAGCCATCAGCTCTACAAAGGCATATTAGATGATCAGTCGATGGGTGTTTTTACCGGACATATCCTGGTAAAGAAAGATGCACAGCGAACAAATGCATTTCAGAATAATAAAAATATTTTACTCACCGACAAAGCTACAATGCACACTCAGCCACATCTCGAGATCTATGCTGATGATGTAAAATGCAGTCATGGTGCCACAGTAGGCCAGCTTGACCAGGAAGCTTTATTCTATATGCGTTCAAGAGGAATACGGGAAAATACATCAAGAATGTTGTTAATGTATGCTTTTGCTGCCGAGGTAATTAATAAAATTCAAATTGTACCTTTACGCAAACAAATTGATGAATTGGTTTACAGGAGATTAAAGGGAGAATTATCCGACTGTGACCAATGCATTCTCGATTGCAATGCAAACAGACAAATAAGTTTCGACATTGATCTAAGCAGGTTATAAGATGATATTTGATGTACAAAAACTCCGTGTCGACTTCCCAATTCTTAATCAGCAGGTTCATGGAAAGCCTCTGGTTTATTTCGACAATGCAGCCACAACTCAAAAACCTAATGATGTAATCGGCTCTATATCTGATTACTACAACACGTACAACAGCAATATCCACAGAGGTGTTCATTTCCTGAGTCAGAAAGCAACAAATGCCTATGAATCTGTGAGGGATACCGTAAGGAAATTCATCAATGCAGAACACAGGCATGAAATAATTTTTACCCGCGGCACTACTGAATCTATTAACCTGATAGCAACTTCATTCGGTAAGAAATTTCTTAAACCCGGAGATGAGGTGTTGATCTCATGGATGGAACACCATTCCAATATTGTACCATGGCAAATGGCTTGTGAGGAAAGAGGTGCACTATTGAAGGTAATTCCTGTGAGTGATAAAGGCGATATTGAGACAGATTCCTACCTGAAGCTGTTAAATGAGAAAACAAAAATTGTTGCGATAACACATGTTTCGAATGCTTTGGGAACCATTGTTCCGGTAAAGGAAATGATAGCAACAGCGCATAGCAGGAATATTCCTGTACTTGTTGACGGTGCTCAGGCAATCTCCCATCAGCAGGTAGATGTTAGAGATCTGGATGCAGATTTTTATTGTTTTTCAGGACACAAAATGTATGCACCAATGGGTATTGGAATTCTGTATGGCAAAGAAAAATGGCTTGAGGAGATGCCACCTTACCAGGGTGGTGGCGAAATGATTCAGGATGTAAGCTTTGTCCGCACAACATATAATGAATTACCTTTCAAATTTGAAGCAGGAACACCCAACGTTGGTGATGCTATTGGACTTGAAAAAGCGATAAATTATATTTTGAGTATAGGAATGAAGGAAATTGCAAAACATGAGCATGAGCTGCTAACCTATGCAACAGAAGAACTTAAGAGGATTAACGGAATACGAATTATCGGTAATTCAGATAACAAAGCAGCAGTAATTTCCTTTATTCACGAAACAATTCATCCATATGATATTGGTACTATCCTTGATCAGCTGGGAATAGCGATAAGAACAGGGAATCATTGTGCTCAACCACTTATGGATAGATATGGCATTCAGGGAACAATGAGAGCATCTTTTGCATTATATAATACCAAGACAGAAATTGACATACTTTATAACAGCTTGTTGAGAACAATAAAAATGTTTAGCTAAAGAAATCGGGAATTTCTTCAAAGTATTCTATTTTTGTAAAGGTTATACAGAGGCTGATACTAATTTTTTGATTTAACGTTTATGAGTATCCGGGATTTAGAGGAACAGATTGTTGGGGAATTTATGGTTTTCGATGACTGGATGGATAAATACAACCATATTATTGAAATGGGTAAAGACCTTCCAAAGATTGAGGACAAGTTTAAGATAGATAATAATCTTATTCCTGGATGTCAGTCGAGGGTATGGCTTCACGCCGGCTTTGAAGAGGGTAAAGTCTTTTTCTATGCAGATAGTGATGCTGTGATTACGAAAGGGATTATTAATCTGCTGATCAGGGTATTATCAGGTCAGACTCCGGATGAAATCCTTGATTCGAAGTTAGAGTTTATTGATAGAATAGGATTAAAAGAACATCTTTCTCCGACCAGATCAAATGGCCTTACTTCAATGATCAAACAAATGAAGCTGTACGCTTTAGTTATTAAAACGAAGAACGGAGAAAATTAATTATGGAGTTAGAAGAGAAACGACTACTGGAATCAAGGGTCACTGAGGCAATAAAATCCATTTATGATCCTGAGATTCCAGTAAATATATATGATCTGGGGTTAATTTACGATATCATTATCAATGATAATCAAGCAGTTCATGTAAGAATGACATTAACAGCTCCTAATTGTCCGGTTGCAGAATCCTTACCGGTTGAAGTCAGAGATAGGATTAAAATGGTTGACGGTGTAAGGAATGCAACTGTAGAAGTCGTTCTTGACCCACCATGGACTATGGATTTAATGACTGATGCAGCAAAACTCGATCTGGGGATGCTTTAACTGATTTTCAAAACGAAAGGGATAAATGTCACCAGGGGCTGGAAAAATACTTTCAGGAATAAATTCGCCGGATGATGTAAAGAAATTATCGGAAGAGGAGCTCATTCAACTTTGCGATGAAATCAGGCAATTCATCCTTGATGTTATTTCAGCAAATCCAGGTCATCTTGGAGCAAGTCTTGGTACTATAGAGCTTGCGGTTGCGTTACATTACGTTTTTAACACACCGGATGATAAACTTATCTGGGATGTTGGTCATCAGGCATATGCGCACAAAATTATTACCGGAAGAAGAGATCTATTTTATACAAACCGCACTTTAAAAGGAATCAGTGGATTCCCGAAGATGAGTGAGAGTGAATATGATTCCTTTGGGGTAGGTCACTCATCCACATCAATATCAGCCGCTCTTGGAATGGCTGAGGCTGCCCGGCTTTTAAATATCCGCTCACGGCATCATGTTGCAATAATCGGCGACGGGGCAATGACCGGGGGTATGGCCATGGAGGCAATGAACAATGCTGGTGTTTCCAAGGCTGATCTCCTTGTTATTCTGAATGATAACGGCATTGCTATTGATAAAAATGTAGGGGCGATTAAAGAATATCTAACTGATATTACCACTTCAAAAACGTATAACCGGATTCGTGATAAAATCTGGTTTCTGATGGGCGGTAATACTAGGTATGGTGCTAACTCGCGTGCAGTAGTGAAACAAATCGGGAACGCACTGAAAACTACTATTCTTAAAAAAAGCAATCTCTTTGAATCTTTCAATTTTCGGTATTTTGGACCTGTTGACGGGCATGATGTTGTAAGGTTGACTAAATTGATGAGTGATTTAAAGAATATCCCGGGGCCAAAACTCCTGCATGTACTTACTACAAAAGGTAAAGGGTATGCGGCAGCAGAAAAGGATCAGGTAAAATACCATGCTCCCGGACTTTTCGACAAGAGTACAGGAGAAATTCTGGTAGATCCATGCCAGAGTACTGCTCCAAAATATCAGAATGTATTTGGCAGAACCATTATTGAATTAGCAGAACGTAACAATAAAGTTGTTGGAATTACACCAGCAATGCCTTCGGGGTGCTCATTGAATCTGATGATGAACAAAATGCCTGAAAGGGCTTTTGATGTGGGGATAGCTGAACAGCATGCAGTAACTTTCTCAGCAGGGTTGGCAGCCTCTGGCATGATCCCTTTCTGCAACATCTATTCCTCCTTTATGCAACGAGCCTTCGATCAGGTTATACACGACGTAGCTCTTCAGAAATTACATGTAGTGCTTTGTCTCGACCGTGGTGGTTTGGTTGGGGAAGATGGCCCCACACATCACGGAGCATTCGACCTTGCCTATTTGAGAAGTATACCTAACCTGACAATTGCTGCGCCAGAGAATGAGCTGGAATTAAGAAATATGATGTACACGGCCCAGCTTCCGGGTAAAGGGCCATTTGCCATCAGATATCCTAAGGGAAGAGGTGTTACACCGAACTGGAAACAGGAATTCATTGAAATACCCGTTGGAAAAGGAAGACAGCTTTGTGAGGGGACTCAAATTGCATTGGTTACTTTGGGAACTACAGGCATCTATGCTGAGAAAGCAGTTATTCAACTTTCAAAATTGAATATCAGTTGTGCACATTTTGACATGCGTTATCTTAAACCCATTGATAAAGAACTACTTCACACAATATTTAAAAAGTTTAACAAAATAATTACAATTGAGGACGGAACCATTATTGGAGGACTGGGCAGTGCATTATTAGAATTCATGTCCGATAATAATTACAGTTCAAAAATCAAAAGGCTGGGCATTCCAGATGAATTTATCGAACAAGGAACTCAGGAGGAATTACATGAACTATGCGGATATGATGTGAACGGGATAATTAATGCAGTTAAAGTGATGATGAAAACAAATTGAAAACCTAGAGCCTATGATGTTCCGGTCCGACCTATTCAGAAAAAAGACTATCGATTCGATACTTGCGCATGCTGATGAACCTGGGAAAACCGGTCATTCTTTGAAGAGAAACCTAAGTGTACGTGATCTTACAGCTCTTGGAATTGCTGCAATAATTGGAGCAGGAATTTTCAGCACAATAGGGACAGCAGCTGAAGCCGGAGGTCCGGCAGTAAGCCTTTTATTTATCTTTACTGCTGTAGCCTGTGGATTTTCCGCCTTATGTTATGCGGAATTTTCTTCTGCCATACCCATTAGTGGCAGCGCTTACACTTATGCCTATGCTAGTTTTGGAGAGTTAATTGCCTGGATTATTGGTTGGGATCTTATCATGGAATACGCTGTCGGGAATGTGGCAGTAGCAATTTCATGGTCCGAATATTTCACTTCACTTTTATCAGGAATAGGGTTAAAAGTTCCGGAATTCCTTACTGTTGATTTTCTTTCTGCATCCAGAGGTTACAAGGAAGCCATTATTCAGATTGCACATGGAACCTCCGTTGAAAATCTAGCTTACAATATCCGGGAAGCTTACCTGGCTTGGACCTCAGCACCACAAATATTTGGATTTCACATAATTTTTGACCTCCCTGCCTTTGGCATCGTGATGTTTATTTCATCACTGGTGTATGTTGGGATTCATGAGTCGAAAGTTGCCGGAAATATTATGGTTTTGCTGAAGCTCATTATCCTGATGGCATTTATCGGTGTAGGGGTTTTTTATGTAAATCCGGGCAACTGGTCACCTTTTGCTCCAAACGGACTTCCCGGTGTTCTGAAAGGAGTGGCTGGAGTATTCTTTGCCTATATCGGTTTTGATGCCATTTCAACCACTGCTGAAGAATGCAATAATCCACAAAAAGACCTTCCAAAAGCAATGATGCTCTCTCTGGCAATAACTTCAGTACTTTACATAGTTATAAGCCTGGTGTTAACTGGAATGGTTAGTTATAAAGAGTTAAGTGTTGGAGACCCGCTTTCCTACGTTTTTGAAAGAGTACATCTTCTAAAATTTTCGGGACTTATTGCATTTAGTGCTGTAATTGCAATGGCGAGCGTACTGCTGGTATTTCAGATTGGCCAGCCAAGAATATGGATGAGTATGAGCCGCGATGGTCTGCTACCAAAGATATTCTCAAGCATTCATCCTAAATACAAAACGCCATGGTTTGCAACCATAATCACCGGAATTTTCGTAGCTGTTCCGGCATTATTTCTAAACCTTACTGAAGTAACAGACCTTACTAGTATAGGAACACTCTTTGCTTTTGTTCTTGTTTCAGGCGGGGTCCTCATTATTAAAAAAGATCAGGATACTTCTACCAGAAAAAAAGGGTTCAGGGTGCCTTTCTATGATAGCAGGAAATGGCTGCCCATCATCTGGATTTGCATACTGCTTATTTTATGGATCTGGTATCCTGAAGGCCTTGGCAGCCTGTTTGTGAAAGGAAACTGGCACCACAACTGGCCTTCAATGATATTTATAATTGTAAGCATTGGCTTAACTACGTTGAGCATCGTTAAACAATTGTCGCTAATTCCTGTTCTTGGTCTTCTGACAAACCTTTACCTGATGTCGGAACTTGGAGTAACGAACTGGCTTAGATTTCTGATCTGGCTGATTGTTGGACTATTGCTGTATTTTACTTATGGATATAAACATTCACGATTAAGGACATTAAGCAAAGTCAAGTCGAATAACTAAGCAATGTCCTGGATAATAATTACAGCTTTAATTATTTCCGGCCTTTTCGTCGGATTTATCAATACTCTTGCAGGAGGAGGAACAATTATTTCACTTTCCTTGTTCATGTTTCTTGGTTTACCGCCTGCAGTTGCTAATGGAACAAACAGGGTAGCTGTTGTATTCCAGACACTTACAAGTTCCTTTGGATTCAGAAAGCAAAAGGCACTCGATTTACACAAGGCTACAATTCTTGGAATACCAACCGTTATCGGATCCATTATCGGAACCTGGATAGCAATTGATATTAATGCAAGGGCATTTGAGATTATCCTGGCTATTTCCATGATAATAATGTTGTTTTTTGTAATCTACAAACCAGCAAGATGGTTGAAAGGGAAAGAAAATCTGATAAACCAAAAGCCAACATTCATGTTGTTGTTCGTTTTCTTTCTGATCGGGATTTATGGCGGATTGATCTATGTTGGTGTTGGATATTATCTGATAGCTGCTGCAGTGTTAGGGGCAGGATTTGATCTTATTCGGGCTAATGCTGTAAAGGTTTGGGTAGTACTCCTTTATGTGCCTTTTACGCTGCTTATCTTTATGTGGCATGGTCAGGTGAACTACAAATATGGGTTAATTCATGCGATTGGAAATATTGCCGGTGCATGGCTTGCCACAAAATATGCAATTCACTGGGGAGTTAATTTTATAAGATGGCTATTGGTGGTATTTGTAATTGTTACTGTTATCCAAACCTTTGGTTTTTACGACTTTAAGGCTTCTGTTTTTCAGATGATGAAGTCAATTTCTGATGTGTAAATTATTTAAATTGAACACATATGCTTTTCGTTCTTTCTTCCCTTCTTAAGTTTTAGTTAAAGCTTACACACCTGATCTGCCGATGCTAAGTTGGAGTTCCATAATAAATTCGACTTTGGGACCAAAAATCTTCAGTAATATAAAAAACTGTGTCGATAAAATATAGAATTCCATTTCTAGTCAAAACATTTTCATCATGCTAAGTCTTCTAAAATAATTCCTATAACTGGATTGAAATAATCATTATTCCGAGTATTTTGAAAACCATTTGAATTCAAACATGATTTTAATTGATTCAAATCTGTATTACAAGTAATAGTAACATAAGCTTGCTGGACAACTGCATAAAGAACATTGATATCTTTTGTAAAGCCGATTAAATTATAAGCCGTATCTTCAAAGAAAAAGTTGTGTAAATAATCTCTCCAACATCTGTAAACTGGCTCTTTGCTGAAATGACATCAAAAAGTTCATTTTTTAGTTTATCTAGCATCGATACAAAGATGTAAAATGTCTTGAATCAATCTATTAGGTTACTACTTATGGTCAGGAGCTCCGAATATCTCTTTTTATTTCTTGAAATATTTTTGAACTAAACCATCTAAGGCGATCAAGTCCAATGGTTTAGAAATGTAATCTGTGCATCCGGAATCAGCAGCTTTTGATTTTTCGGAACTCAGGCCGTGAGCAGTTTGAGCAATAATAACGACATCCTTGTCAAAACTTCTGATTTGACGAGTTGCTTCATATCCATCCATATTGTTCATTTTAATATCCATCAGGATCAAATCGATATCGGGATTTCTTCTGTACATTTCCACTGCATCTATTCCATTATTCACTGTTAAGATCTCACGTCCATACTCTTTCAATACATTTACCATGAATAATACTGAAGTTTCATCATCCTCTGCTATTAAAATCTTCAGGTTTTTGACACTATTAACTTCATTAAAAGTCTGAGTTGATACTTCAATTTCGTTATTTTCTGTATTACCTTGTATGTATGGTATAGTGAAATAGAAAACAGAACCTTTTCCGTCCTCGCTTTCAACACGAATATTACCTCCCAGCATTTCTACAAAGGCTTTAGAAATGGACAATCCAAGTCCTGCTCCCTGGAATGCATGAGTATCAGCAATATCAGCTTGGATAAACCGCTCAAAGATTGCAGCTTGTCTGTCGGTAGCAATACCTATACCATTATCTTTTACAAAAAATTCAAGCTCAGTAATTCTGGTAAAATTGATTTCCGATTGAGACTCTTTAAGTCTGTATCCGAATTCAATTACTCCATGATCACTGTATTTGATAGCATTTTTAATAAGATTTGTTAAAATCGCATATAGTTTTTCTCTATCCGTAGAAATTCTTGCCTCAATTCCTGAAAGGCTGCAAGTGTATGAAATTTTCATTCCTTTGCCTTCCACTTCAGGTTTAAAAAAAGCAAACAAGTACTCCAGCTGATCATTAATATTTGAGTCTTTAATATCAAGTTTCATTAAACCAGCTTCAATTTTGGAAATATCAATAATATTATTAATAATATTCAACATTCGAAGACCGCTATTTTCAATAATACTGATATATTGTTTTTGTTCCTCTCCGCTTAACTTTGGATGCTTCAACAATCCAGCAAAACCAAGAATCCCATTCATTGGTGTTCTGATCTCATGGCTCATATTGGCCAGAAAAGCTGATTTCAAACGATCGCTCTCCTCAGCATGCTCCTTTTCGATTATTAATTCTTCCTCTACCCTTTTGCGATCTGTGATGTCGCTTAAAGATGTAACGCGCACAATTCTTCCCTTATAATGCATCATCTTTCCACGAAGCATGCATGGAAATTTTGAACCATCTTTTCGCAATGCAGTAACTTCATAGGGCTGCTCATAGCCGTCAAGCATATTTTGCATCACCATATCCCTGTTTTCAGGAATAATCCACTCAGTGCCATATCTACCAATTGCTTCCTGGTTGGTATACCCAAAAACCTTTTCTGCCGTTTGGTTTTGTTCAATGCAAAGCCCCTTTTCTGAAATAAAAATAGACTCAAAGGCTGCTTCACTTAAACCGCGATATTTTTCTTTATTTTCTTCGAGTTCTTCTTCGGCTAATTTTAGTGCAGCAATATCATCGTTATACAAAATTTTTAAGGATTCGTGCTCCTTTCTCAATATAAGCAGCTCTTGTATAACTTCTTCTCTTGATTTATCTGTATCATTCATAATTTCAACAATTTACCAAATTCGTATACTATTCAACCTCTATATCATATTTACTGAGCAGTCCAATAATTCCGGCAGATGAAAATCTGGCTTTTTTTATCCTGTTCAACTCGGGATCAATTGTATAATTAAATGAAGTCCTTAGATCTGCTTTTTCCAGAATGGTATTCTCAAACATAGCCATTGACAGATCGCAATTATCAACTATCGAATTACTTAAATCCGATTCTGTAAAATCCGATTCCCTGAGGCTGCAATTTTTAAAGACTGATTTTTTTAATTTTCTTTTGTAAAAAGATGATAGATTCAGGTTACAATCTTCAAAATAAACTGAAAATAAGAGATCTGTGCAATCATCGAAGTGCAATCCCATTAATTTGCAATCATTAAATCTGACTTCTCTGAAAGAAGTTTTAATTAATTTAACCAGACTCAAATCGCAAGCTTTGAAATTACAGGCAGAGAATTTAAAGGCAGACAGATCAATTTTGAAAAGATTGCAATTTACAAATGTGCAATCCTCATACTCTCCTGGATTTAAACCTATTAAGGAGTAATCAGTATTCTCAAAAACTGTTTCTACAAAATATCCTGAGCTCATCAGTTCTTACAAAATTATATACCTAAAATTACTAATCTAAATAAAAAAACATGAACTCAGAGCTATCAGAAACCTATTAAAACAATATTAATGCAGCAAAACAGGATTCAATGTCTCAATTACAAAACTAAAAGAAAAATCTTAACAACTTGTTAAATTAATTCATATAATTGTACTAACTAATCTAAAATTTTTATGAAGAAATTTACATTGACATTTGTAATGGCTGTTATGCTTTTCGGAGTGCGTGCTCAGCTTCCTTTCTCGATTGGCTCAGTGGCTCCTGACTTTACATCAACGGATTATCACGGTCAGACCCACCATCTGTATGAATACTGCAGTCAGGGGAAATATGTGGTTATCGATTTTTTTGCATACTGGTGCGGACCCTGCCTGGCTACAGCTCCTAAAATTGATCAGTTCTATCATAAATATGGTTGTAATCAAGGTAATGTTATAGTATTGGGAAACGAATGTGATCCAATTGGCACTAATGCTTTGCTTTTTACTTTCATTCTGAATTCAGGTGGTGATACAGCTGATACTTATCCTCAATGGGCGGGAATGAATGGTGGTTCAGCCGTTGCAGGTGTTTTTAGTCCTGCAGCATATCCTACTATTTGCCTGATTGGCCCGGATTCCACATTTATTGCTACTGATATCTGGCCAATTAATACAATAGCTGATATTGAAGCAAGATTCCCTTCAGGTGTTTTAACACCCACAAACTGTTACTCAAGCGTAGTGGAAATCGCTTCTGCATCGACTGGTAAAATCTATCCAAACCCCGCAACTGATGCATTTTTTGTTGAGTTGAATCTTAAAAAGGCTGGAAAAGTAACTTTGCAGGTTATAGATATGATGGGACGTAACCTTGCAGAAAAAACATTAGATCTCAACAGTGGCGGACAACAACTAAAAATGAACATCCCTGAGCTGCCAATGGGAACATATCTTGTGAGGGCTCTTTATGATGATCAGTTACTAATGACTTCAAAATTGCACGTACAAAAATAATAGTTCGAATAGGGGAATAAAGATTTCTTGAAAAAGAGGCTGTTTTGTATAAAGCAGTCTCTTTTTGTTAACTATTCTGATTTTTGCCTTGAATACTGAAGTATTTCGGTATTCACATAATCCAGTTTTACACCTGCTTCATCGAAAAGTCCTTCGGATTCAATACCGGCATGATACTTAAATTCGCAAACAACCCTCACAATACCGCAATTAATAATCAGCATTGCGCAAGTACGGCAGGGTGTCATTCTGCAATAAAGTGTTGCTCCATCGAGTGAAACACCAAGCTTAGCAGCCTGGCAAATTGCATTTTGCTCTGCATGAACTGTACGGACACAATGGTTGGTTACCTTGCCATCCTCGTGTGTTACTTGTTTAAAAAGATGCCCTACTTCATCGCAATGTGGTAAACCCAGCGGAGACCCGACATATCCGGTTACAAGGATTTGTTTATTCCTGGCAATCACACATCCACTCCGACCTCTGTCGCATGTTGCACGTTTTGCGATTGTATTTGCAACCTCCATGAAATATTCATCCCAGGTAGGCCTGGTATAATGACTTGTATAGTTACTGTTTTCCATAGTTCTTGTTAAGGCAATATTTTATCAAGCACACCATCAAGCTGTACCTGCAAATTATTAATACTCTTGTCATTATTGAAGACGAAATCAGCCATATCAATACAAAGGCGGATATTCTGGTGATTAGGATCGTTAGATTCCATTTCCCGTTCTTCATTATCAAGAAAATTCTGATACGATACTCTATCGGTTTCAGAACCTCTCTCCCTTATTCGTTTGTACCGGATTTCCGGTCTGGCATCAACAGCGAATAAATAAAATGTTGATTTCTTTTTAAGAATCTCAACTTCTGCCGGAGTTCTTATGCTTTCAATTATGCAATTTTTGCCGCTAAGCTGTGCTCTTTCGAAGAGTGCTTCTGCCATATAAGCAGGCCCATTCAAGGCTCTGAGTTCATTCGCCACCAGAACCATGCTATCACGATTAATTTCCAGTTCCCGGCGAACAATTTCTTCAGTAACAAAAGCTCTTACACTAAAGTGCAAGAAGCCTTTCTTTGATATCAAGTATTCAACAATTGTACCTTTGCCGGCACCAAGTGTTCCTGTTATTCCAATGATAACCATTTAATGTTAAATTAAGTAAACACATTTAAAACGACAAGAGTAAGGGATAATCCAACCAGAATGATAACAGTTGACCATCCAATTATATTCTGCAAAGAGTTATTCGTATACTCTCCCATAATCTCTTTCTTGTTGATTAGCAACATCATACTTACCAAAACAACAGGTAATAATACCCCATTCAAAACCTGCGACCAAATCGTTATCTGAATCAAAGGAGCATCAGGAATTAGAATAATTCCCATTGACACGACAAGCATGAAGGTATATAGCGAATAAAACTGTGGAGCTTCTTTGAATTTTTTATCAAGTCCAGCCTCAAAGCCAAATGCCTGGCAGATATAGAAAGAGGTGGCCACGGGAAGCACAGTAGCAGCAAAAACAGATGCAACAAACAAACCAAAGGCAAAAACCTGCGAAGCAAAATTACCAGCAAGAGGTTTAAGAGATAAGGCAGCATCCTTAGCTTCATTTATTGTAACGCCGTTCTGATGGAGAGTAGCCCCGCAAGCAACAATGATAAAAAAGGCAACAACAACAGTTGCGATACAACCAATAATAACATCAACGACAGCAAACTTATAATCTTCCTGTTTAAGGCCCTTCTCAATTACTGCACTTTGCATATAAAACTGCATCCATGGTGCTATTGTAGTTCCGATAATACCAACTACCATAGTAATGTAGGCGATATTTAGTTCAATTTTAGGGCTAATCAGCGCATGTCCAATTTCTGACCAATGAGGTTTCCCAAGGAATGCAGAAACCACATATGTTAGCAGGAATACACTGAATATCAGGAACACTTTTTCGATGAAACGGTATGTTCCGCGCAAAGCAAGTAACCAGACTCCAAAGCCAACCAGAGGTACAGAAATATATTTGCTGACTCCAAAAACCGCCATGCTACCAGCAACACCAGCAAATTCGGTAGTAGTATTCCCAAGGTCTGTAAGAAGAAGGGCAGCAAAAATTAGAAAAGATAGCTTAACACGTGCATTTTCCCGGATTAAATCCGCAAGACCTTTGCCTGTAACGATTCCCATTCTGGCATTCATTTCCTGAACCACGATGAGAACAATAAAAGCAGGCAATAAGGTCCACAACATATTGTATCCATAAACAGCTCCTGCAACAGAATATGTAGTTATGCCTCCTGCATCATTATCCACACTGCCGGTTATAATACCAGGACCCAGAATAGCCATAAAAATGGCAATTCTCCGACCAATTGATATTCGCTTGGTTTTCTGGGCTAGCATCATCTCAATCTTCCTTTAGAGTTTTTCTACGCCTGGTTTTAAGCAACGTAAATACAACGTCATCAATAATTACCATTCCAGCCATTTTTTGTTTTTTATCAATTACAGGAATTGCGATAAGGTTGTATTTTGAAATGATCTCAGCCAGGGAATCTATTCGTTCATTATCATGAACTTTTATAACTTTCCTGTTCATGATCTGTTCCAGGGAAGTACTTGGTTCAGCAACAATCAGGTCTCTGAGCGAAACGGTAGCAACAAGTCTATCCAGATCATCCAGCACATAAAGGTAATAGATAGAATCTGAAGGTGGTTTTAGCCTGCGAAGTTCTTTAAGCGTTTCATCGACTGTCATTTTTTCATTGAAACTAAAGAAATCTGTTGTCATCAGGCTTCCGACAGAATTCTCGGGGTACTCCATAAGTTCCCTAACTTCATCAGAAGCAGTATCCTCCATTTCCTCCAGAAGCTCCTCTACTCTTTCCTTTTCGAGGTCATCAAGAATATCAGCAACCTCATCTGCCGGCATTTTTTCGAGCACGTCGGCAGCTTTTTCCACAGATAAACTCTCGAGGAGGTTTACCTGAGCTTCTGTCTCCATTTCTTCAAGAACATCAGCTGCTTTTTCTTCATCAAGGGATTCAAAAACGGCAACTTGTGTTTTATGATCAAGGTCTTCCAGAATATCAGCGAGATCCGAAGGATGGAGAGTTTCAAGTTTACTTTGCTCTTTTGAAAGTTTTATTCCTTCATTGGATAAACCAATTGCAGCAACATCATCCCATAAAATAAGCTTGCTGGGTAAAGCTGTACCAAATGGTTTTAGTCCCTTGTTTATTGATTTCGACATTGAAAGTCTTCGAAACAGACCTTCTGTACCAACATCAACAGCTACAACAAATAAGCCAGAGGAAAGGTAAGCTAGTCTGATATCATTTACACGTTCAAGTTTTCTTCCGTCAATGTCAACAATCTGCTTATCCATAACGTGTTTCATCAGGAATAACACGTTATCCTTAGGAGTATCAACTTCTTCTATTCGGCTGCATTCAATGTGGTACTGGCTGTTGTGTTTCTGAACAGTTAGATTGGCAAAATCGATGAGAATAGGCTGAGATCCAAACTTTACTTTGGCTGCAATAACCCTGGGCCTGACTGAATTCATTTCAACGGCCAGATCCATTAACTTCCCAACTGCTTTTCTATGCTCTGATACTACCTTATGACCGATAATACGGCTAAGGTAAAAGGTGTTGATCGAGGTCATAGCAATTCCTTCCATGTTTTTAGCGGAAAGATGCCTCAATCGGATAGGACAACACTCCGCGATTTATATTATAATTTCAGGTTTACCCGCAGGTCCATCGTCCATTTTCGTATTCTTATTAATTATCTAAACTAGTCATTTTCAGCATATTAAAAAACATGCCTCAGGTGCAAAGATATAAACTTTCTTTTGAAACTATTGTATTTGCAACAAAAACACTTTCTTTTCCAACATTAACAAGCATTCATTACTTTTATACCATCAGAAAAGACCTACATGTTCAGTAATAAAACTCAATATCATGAACACGCTATATCCTTTAAAATTCAAACCTCTTTTCCTGGACAAAATCTGGGGAGGACAAAAAATAAAAAATGTACTTGGGCAAAATGTTGGAGATATTCCGAATTGCGGAGAAGCCTGGGTACTTTCCGGGGTTAATGGGCATCAGACAATTGTTAGCGAAGGATTTCTTGAAGGAAACGAGCTGAACGAACTTGCGGAAATTTACATGGGCGACCTGCTCGGCGACCAGGTTTATGAGAAATATGGCACAGAATTCCCGATTCTTGTGAAAATTCTGGACACTAACGATTACCTTTCTATTCAGGTACATCCTGATGATGAACTGGCAATGAAGCGACATGCCGGAAATGGTAAGACAGAGATGTGGTATATTATCCAGGCAGATGATGAAGCTGAGCTTATCACAGGCTTTAAGACAAAAATAAATAAACAGGAATATCTTACCCATCTCAATAATAAAACCCTCAAAAGTGTTTTGAACATTGAAAAAGTTAAAGCAGGTGAGGTATACTATACGCCGGCAGGGCGGGTTCATGCTCTTGGACCAGGTATGTTACTGGCTGAAATTCAGCAAACTTCGGATATTACTTACCGCATTTACGACTGGGACCGGATTGACCACAGGGGGATTTTACGGGAACTCCATACTGATCAGGCAATTGATGCCATCGATTTTACTGTTGAGGAGGATTACAAGACTCATTATTCTTTAAAAGAGAATGGTACGACCTCTGTGGTTAAGTCACCGTTTTTTAATACTGGAATTATAAACATTAGTAAATCAATACGAAAAGATTACTCGGAACTAGATTCCTTTATAATTCACACCTGCGTGTCAGGAGCATATGACTTGGGATGGGATCAAGGAACAATTCATGTAAAAACAGGAGATTGTGTATTGATTCCCAATGAGTTAAATATAGTTTTGCTTAACCCGAAACCTATGGCACAGATATTGGAAGTTTATATTGCCTGATCAAAAGAAATACCTAATTTTGTAGCCCAAAATCACAATTTTTAACACCTAATTTCTTCCCTATGAAGTATTTATCATTGATTTTTGTTGGAATAATGGTCACAATTTCTGCTTTTTCTCAGGAAACTGCTCCAAAAACCAGCAAATTACCGTCAATTGACATTAAAACGGTTGATGGTAAAACAATTAATACTGCCAGTCTCTCAAACAATGGCAAGCCCATGATAGTTTCATTCTGGGCACTTTGGTGTAAACCTTGCGTCAAAGAACTTACAACCATTTCTGAGGTATATCCGGATTGGGTAAAAGAAACTGGGGTAAAACTTTATGCTGTTTCCATTGATGATTCACGCTCAAGTTCAAGGGTAAAACCAACAGTAGAAAGTAAAAACTGGGATTATGAGGTTTTGCTGGATCAGAACAGTGACTTTAAACGTGCAATGAATGTTAACATGATCCCTCATACATTTTTATTAAACGGAAAAGGTGAAATCGTATGGCAGCATACTTCTTTTGCTGAAGGTGCTGAGCTCGAACTAATTGAATTGGTGAAGAAAGTTGCCAAAGGCGAATCGATTGATACTAAATAGCAAAACTGAAAAACAATTTGCATGAAGAAAACTTTATTACTACTGACTTTTTTTACATTGGCGATAGGAGGATTCGTATTTTCCCAGGAATTGAACTCAAATGGAAATATTCATGGTAATTTTTCATTTGAAGGTCAGTACTATATTACTGACTCCGCAATAAATGCTTATGAGGTCAAAGAAAAGATACTTTCGAACAGTTTCCTGAATCTTATATATACGAATGGGAATTTCACTTCAGGTATCCGCTATGAGGCTTACCTGGGGCCAATGAAAGGGTATGATGATGCTTATGCCGGGAATGGACTTCCCTATCGCTTTGCAACTTATAAAAAAGACGAACTTGAAGTTACTGTAGGTAATTTCTACGATCAGTTTGGCAATGGATTGATTTTCAGAAGTTACGAAGAGAAAACACTTGGAATTGATAATGCAATGGATGGAATCCGTGTGAAATTTACTCCGGTTAACGGGATCACATTGAAAGGAATAGTTGGCAATCAGCGCATTTACTGGGCAAAAAGTGCCGGCGTTTTAAGAGGCATTGATGGTGAGTTTGCCCTGAATGATCTTTGTAGCAGAATGAAGGATTCTAAGACAAAAATTATTCTTGGTGGAAGTGCAATCAGCAAGTATCAGAAAGATAAACCAACTTCAAAATACAAGTTGCCGGTAAATGTTGCAGCTTTTGCAGGCCGGTTTGATATTTCCCGCGGCCGATTTGCCTTACAGGGTGAATATGCATATAAAATCAACGATCCTTCTGCATTGAACAATTACATTTTCAAGCCTGGTGAAGCCCTGTTTCTCAGTGGATCCTATTCTCAAAAAGGCCTTGGCGTGATTGTTGCGGCTAAAAGAATCGATAATATGAATTTCCGCACCGACAGAGACATGATCGGAAATCCGTTGACAATCAGCTATCTGCCTTCAATTACCAAACAGCATACATATTCATTGGCGGCATTATATCCATATTCCACACAGCCAAACGGGGAAATGGGATTCTTCGGACAGGTTGAATATATGTTTAAGAAAGGGTCAAAACTTGGCGGAAAATATGGTACAGATGCCTCCGTCAATTTTTCAAGGATTAATAATATAAAGAAAGAAAGTCCGGGAGCTGGAATTGCAATGGATTCAGCAGGCACTATGGGTTATAAATCGGAGTTCTTTGCATTTGGAGATGAGTTATATTTCCAGGATTTTAATTTAGAGGTTACGCATAAATTCAACAAACACTGGAAGGCAATTTTTAGCTACCTGAACCTGATCTACAATATTTCTATCATTGAAAATCACGAAGGCCCGTTAATCTATGCTAATGTTGGGATTGCGGATGTTACTTATAAATTCAACGAAAAGAATGCAGTTCGGGTAGAACTGCAGAATTTAATGAGCAAACAGGATAAAGGAGATTGGTTTACAGGGCTGGTTGAATACACAATTGCACCTAAATGGTTCTTTTCGGTGATGGATCAGTATAATTACGGCAATGAAGACTTCGAGAAGCGCTTCCATTATTACATGGCTGCACTTGGATATACCAAAGGTTCAAACCGGATTGCACTGCAGTATGGACGTCAGCGCGAAGGTATTGTATGTGTGGGTGGTATTTGCAGGGCTGTACCTGCATCAAATGGTTTTCAGATTAGTATAACAAGCAGTTTTTAATTAAGGTAATATGAAATATATCGGATCCATTTTTTTTATCGCATTGTTAATAGGATATTTCTTTGTTTCCTGTGATAAAATAGAAGAGCCATTTTTACGGAACAATATTCCTGATACAGGAGATACTGGCACAGCAACAGTTAAGAGAAAAATCCTGATCGAGGATTATACCGGACATAAATGCCCAAACTGTCCATTTGCAGCGGAAGTTGCTAAAACTATTCATGAGGAGCATCCCGATCAGGTTGTGGTTATGGCAGTTCATGCCGGGAGTTTTGCCACTCCTGATGCTTCAGGGAACTTTACCTACGATTTCCGTACTCCAGAGGGCAACCAGCTTAATGGCGATTTTGGCCTTGGTGCTGCCTACCCAATTGGTCTGATAAGCAGGATTACTTCAGCCCCCGGTCGCTGGGATGTGCAATATACCAAATGGGCTGAAACCGTTGACACCCTGCTTAACGATGTTGCCACTGTAAAACTAACACTTACAAATAACTATGTTGAGGCAAACCGTACTTCGAATGTAACAGTTAAAACCGATTTTCTGACTGATATTGAGCAGAATTGTTTTCTTTGCGTCTACCTTACTGAGGACAGTATCATTAAACCTCAGAAAAAGCAGAATCTGACTATCCTGGATTATATCCATATGCATGTACTCAGGAAATCTTTTAACGGAACCTATGGCACACAACTTAACTCAGCAGCTGGAGCAGCCGGAGCAACTTTTACCAATTCATTCAGCATGAATCTCAGTACAGATTGGGTTGATAAAAACTGTAATATCGTTGTTTATGTCTTCAGGGAAGATACGAAGGAAATTCTCCAGGTAGAGACGGTTAAAGTAAAATAATTGCTATTTATCATTAGCGTTTTTCAATTCTTCTCAGTCCTGATTTTGCCTTAATTGATATGCTTGACTGGAATTCTTCATAATCCATATCAAGACATTGGTGGTAATATTTTTTTGCAAGAGTAAAATTATGCTTCTCCTCGTAAATAGTTGCAAGGATTAATGCTGAATTTGCTGCAAAATACCATGGATATCCTTTTCCTTCTGCAATAGAATTCTGGAAGATTTGAATAGCGGGTTCGGTTTTATCCTGCATCTGGTATATCCTGGCATACCTATAGTTATATTCCAGCGAATCTCTTTTATTTTTTAAAATTCCTCTACTGTTGCATAGCTTTAGCTGTTCTTCCGACTTTTGATAATATCCGCCGTCAAATAATAGTCTTGCTTTCAGAAGAGAAACATTAGGAATCAACCCAGATTTTGCCTCAAACTGAGCAACTTTATCGGCTTCAATTGTAGTATTACCAACATGTAATACTGTATTCATTATTGTCTTGTAATCGTCGGGTCTGCCCTTTAGCAGTGAAATTAAGGCCAGGCGATAGTTCGACGACTTTATATAATTCCGCCCTTGATATTTATAGTTAAAATATCGAAAATATTTGGCTGAAGCAGTATCAAGTCTGCTCAATAAGGCTATCCCCGTGAGATACGTTGTGTAATATAGCGGATAAGTATCCAATTGATCCTTACTATTAAAAAGGACTTTCAGAGCATCGTCATTCCGGCCATATCGAATCAAAAAATAGGCATACGTATAGGCCATTAAAGGACTGCTATGAACTGCCGATATAACAGTAGTTTGCTTATAATAACTATCAATAGAGGCCATTTCCTTTTTTCCCATATCAAGGGTAAAGGAGATCCAGCTTAACATTAATACAGTTTCAATATGAAGGAACGCCAAATCAGGTGACTTCTCTGAAATCTCAATCACCTTTTTCATTTCATCAACACCTTGCTGCTGGGATCCACCAATGCTTAGCAACTTTGTAACCCATTGATATTGATCAGGTATTGAGCCAATAATAGTATGAAGGATTCCCAATGATTTTATATTGGGTAGAAAATCCGGAAATTTTTTCTTGTTTTCCTCCAAAAGAACATATGCTTTACGAATCTCCCTAACAGCTGTAATATACTCTTCGAACTTAACACGCGACATTGCATATTGAAGATATACTTCGGCTCTGCACCAATTGTAGTAGGGGTCATTTTTATCACCTTTTTCCAGAAATTCAAGTCGCTTGTCACGTGAATTCTTGAATTTTTCGAGATCTTTAGAATCTTCATTGCAGAATACCTTCAGGAAATCTATTGTATTCTCGAGTAAAACCGGGATATGGTTACCCGGGTTTAGCTGTTTCTCGCGGGTGAGAATTCCCACTGCACGGTTAAACTGCAAGCGAAAGATGGCATTATGGGCTTCCATACAGTTTGCATTGTATTCATATCCAACAGAAAACAAGGGCTGCATTATAAAAAAAAGAAAAAGGAACAGCAAGTGCTCCTTTTTCAAAATCCAATATTTAATTAGCCGGATCATTCCGGGAAAATTTTAGTTTGATGTACCGTTTACTATTGCTGCAATTGCCTCATCAACAAGGATACGACCACAATATTCACAAACAATAATCTTCTTGTGCATATTAATTTCCAATTGATGCTGAGGTGGTATTTTATTAAAACAGCCTCCACAGGCACCACGCTCGATCAAAACAACAGCAAGACCATTACGTGCATTTTTACGGATTCTTTTATAGGCAGTAACTAAACGATCTTCAATATATTTCTGATTTTCTTCTGACTTTGCAATAAGTGCAAGTTCTTCTTTCTCAGTTTCTTCAACGATATCTTTTAATTCTGCCTGTTTAACCTGCCAATCTGAATTTTTATCTTTCAGAACTTCTTCAGCAGAACTAATTGCTTCGCGCTTATTATCGATTGCGGTAGAAAATTCACGGATTCTTTTTTCGCTTAATTGAATTTCAAGTCCCTGATATTCAATTTCTTTTGTCAGCGAATCATATTCTCTATTATTCCTGACATTCATCTGCTGCTCTTCATATTTTTTAATAAGAGCCTGGCTATCTTTCATCGCGATTTTCTTCTCACTGACGAGTTTATCCATTTCTTCTACTTCCAGAAGGTGATTATCTACCCTGTGCTGAAGTCCTGCAATCTCATCTTCAAGATCCTGAACCTCCAAAGGAAGTTCGCCGCGAATAATTTTAATTTTATCAATCTGAGAATCTATTTGTTGCAGTGTAAAAAGAGCAATTAATTTTTTCTCAATAGTAACTTCAATCTTCTCTTCGCCATCATCATCCGTTTGGATTGGATGTACTTCTTCATTAACAATAACTTCTTCTGCTTGTACTACTTCTTCATTAATCTCGTCATCTTTAGCAGTTTTCGACTTAGATTTGGTTGTTGCCATATTGTTAATTTTATGATAAACAGTGTATAGGGTTGGTATTTACTCCGGAAATAAAGTTTGCAAAGTTAGGAAATTTTTCGATTAATTCGGCATGCAACAATTCAAGTACAAACTGCTCACTTTCGAAGTGGCCGATATCTGCAATAATCATACGATTTTCAGCTTCAAAAAACTCGTGATATTTTATATCTCCAGTCACGAAAACATCAGCAGAAGCTGCCAATGCCTCTTTTAAAAGGAAGCTTCCGGAACCTCCACAAAGGGCAACACGCTTTACCATTCTACCGGTAAATGCAGTATGCCTCAGGCAAACGGAGGCAGTAACAGTTTTTACAAATCTCAAAAAATCTTCCTCACCAACTGCTTGTGGCAGCTCACCGATAATACCGAATCCTGCATCTTTGTATTCATTTTCAATAGAATAAATATCAAACGCAACTTCTTCGTACGGATGGGTCTGCCGCAAAGCAGCTATTACATTACTTTCATGATAAACAGGATATATTACTTCTATACGTAGTTCCTCTTCTGTATGAAGGCTATTAAGCTTACCAACAAAAGGATTTGCATTCTCCAGTCCTCTGAAAGTTCCTTTACCTGCAACTGAAAAGCTACAATTATCGTAGTTTCCGATTTGTCCGGCACCAGCATTGCAAATAGCCTGCCTTACATTCTCAGCATGAGATAATGGGCAAAAGGTCACAAGTTTCCGCAAAATTCCTTTACGTGGGGCCAGGATACTTGTACTTACCAGGCCCAGTTTCCCTGCAAGACAAGCACTTACTCCGTTTAAAACACTATCGAGGTTGGTATGTATTGCATAAATTGCTATCCTTTCCTGAATAGACTTCATAACAATTCTTTCGGTGGCATTTGAAGCGGTAATTCTTTTAAGGGGCTTAAAAATTAATGGGTGATGAGCAATTATCAAGTTTAAACCTTTTTGGATGGCTTCATCCAGAACAGCTTCTGTAACATCCAGACAAATTAATGCTCCTGAAATTTCATCGTCACGGTTACCGATCAGCAATCCAGCATTGTCGTAGGACTCTTGCAGAGAAAGTGGTGCAAGCTGTTCAAGTATCAGGGTAATATCTCCAAGTTTCATAAACCAAACTTTATTTTAAAATTTCAGCCAGCAGTTGTAAAAACCTATTAAATGCAAAGCAAGTGATTTATTAATCAACTGCTAACCAACAATTTGTTAATGTTTTGCGAACTTTTTACTAAATAATCAGTATAATGACTGAAATCTTAAGATTATTATTTACTCATTATATTAAGGCAAAGTTAATCTGCCCGAGCTTAAGTTCGTAAAAAAAATAACGCATGAAAGAATTAAAACTATTACTTTATCCTTTTTCGTGTTTATACGGTTTTATTTCTTTTTTGCGAAACAAGGCATACGATTGGGGAATCCTGCGATCCTACGAATTTCCTATTCCGATAATATCGCTTGGAAACCTTTCAATGGGTGGCACAGGAAAAACACCTCATATCGAATACCTGATAGAGCTTCTCAGTCCTGAAAATAAAATTGCTACACTCAGCCGTGGTTATAAACGACTAAGTAAAGGATTTAAAATTGCTGAAAAAGGTGATACCAGTGATTCAATTGGAGATGAACCTATGCAATTTTTTAAAAAATATCCTGAAATAATTGTAGCTGTGGATGAAGACAGGAAAAATGGTATTGAGAACCTTATGTCTCAATTTCCTGAAATTGATCTGATTCTTCTTGATGATGCCTTTCAGCATCGCAGAGTAAAACCAGGCTTATCTATCCTTCTCACCGACTATTTGCAACCGTTTTACAATGACTATGTATTCCCTAGCGGGACTTTAAGAGAATTCATATCAGAAAAAAAAAGAGCTGATATAGTTGTTGTTACTAAAACGCCAAAGGTATTTTCGCCGATTACAACACGCACGCTCACAGAAAAAATCAAGCCTTTACCTAATCAAGCTGTTTGTTTTTCATACATTAAATACTCTGGGTTTGTGCCACTTACAGAAATTGCCTCCACTCTCGAGAAAACCACATTTAATACAATTCTGGTATTGGCTGGGATTGCAAATCCCTATCCTTTGGAGGCGCATTTGAAAAGTTTCTGCGAAGAAATCCAGCCAATGTATTTTAAGGATCATCACCGTTATACTTATGAAGATGCTGTAAGGATTAAAGAAAGTTTTCATAATATTGTCACCCGAAACAAGGCCATCTTTACTACTGAAAAGGATGTAATGAGGTTGCTGAATCAAGCCTTGTTTAAGGAGATCGCAGATATTCCAGTGTTTTATGCTCCAATTGCTGTTGATTTCCATGACTTTTGCAAATCACTATTCATTACTCAAATATTCGATTATGTTAAAAAAGCTAAACGAAGCCACTGACTATATTCGTTCGAAAAGCTCCTTAAATCCTAAAGTTGGCATTATTCTCGGAACAGGACTTGGAGGTCTGGTTAATGAGATTAAAGTAGAAGCCACAATACCGTACGGGTCGATTCCTCATTTTCCGGTGTCCACAGTTGAAGGTCATAAAGGCCAGTTAATTCTGGGAACCCTTGCCGGAAAAGAAATAGTTGCTATGGAAGGGCGATTCCACTATTATGAAGGTTATGAGATGGCGGATTTAGCATTTCCTGTCAGGACCATGAAATTACTGGGAGTTGAATTGTTATTAATTTCCAATGCCAGTGGAGGGCTTAATCCTGATTTTGAGATTGGTGATTGTATGTTTATTACAGATCATATAAATCTAATGGGAACAAACCCGTTGATTGGCAAAAACTATAGTGAGCTTGGTCCCCGGTTTCCGGATATGAAAGAGGTATATGACCAGGAACTTATTCACAAAGCCACCTCGATAGCAGCGAATTTTGGAATCCGTTACCAAACAGGTGTCTATGCTGCGGTTACAGGTCCAACCTTTGAAACCCCGGCTGAGTACCAGTATATTCGCTTTTGCGGAGCTGATGCAGTTGGGATGTCAACAGTTCCTGAAGCAATTGTTGCGCGTCATTGCGGGATGAAAATATTCGCCATTTCTGTGGTCACTGATCTTGGTGTGCCAGGAAAAATCGTAGAAATTACTCATCAGGAAGTGATCGAAGCTGCAGCAAAAAGTGAGCCGTTGATGACAATGGTTATCAAGGAAATGCTTTCAGGAATCGAAGAATAATTTTTTTCTGGTTGTACGCAAACAATCAATATTATAGTGTAATCCCCTGCTTTCTGTGCGTTGCTGAGCCCATCTTATTATCATCCACGAAACATTGATAAGGTTTCGCAGCTCACAGATTTTTTCTGTAAGTACCGACTTATCAAAGAGTTCTTCTGTTTCATCGAAAATGATATTGAGCCTGTCGGCGGCTCTTTTCAGACGCAGATTAGACCTTACAATACCAACATAGCTGGTCATAA
Organism: uncultured Bacteroidales bacterium; assembly: GCA_903923925.1. Taxonomy (GTDB): domain Bacteria; phylum Bacteroidota; class Bacteroidia; order Bacteroidales; family CAIXZF01; genus CAIXZF01. Next base: position 124,074 of record CAIXZF010000035.1, on the reverse strand, counting down.
TTGATTGTAATTCCTTCAGAGTCTGTGTAATAAGAACCATTTCCTCATTAAGGACAGTTCCTTCAGCATTCCAATCAGGGATACCCTCAACAAATTCAATTTTTTCAAATTTAGACAGAGTATCCAAAGCCGAACGGTGCGAAAACACCAGAGATTCTAAAAGCGAGTTTGATGCTAATCTATTTGCTCCATGCATTCCTGTTGAAGCACACTCACCTGAAGCATACAAATTTAAAATAGATGTCTTTCCAAATTCATCAACTTTAACACCACCGCACAAATAATGAGCAGCTGGAGCAACAGGAATCATTTCTTTTGTAATATCAATCCCAATGCTCAGGCATTTTGCATAAACACCAGGGAAATGACTTAATAGAATTTCTTTCCCCAAGTGGCGTGCATCGAGGAAAAGAAAATCTTCGCCGCTAAGCTTAAGTTCATTATCAATAGCACGTGCAACTATATCTCTGGGGGCAAGCGATTTTCTGTCATCATACTTTTCCATGAAAGTATTGCCTTTTCTATCCTTAAGAACAGCACCTGATCCTCTTAAAGCTTCAGTTATTAAAAATGCAGGTTTCTCATTCGCATTGAAAAGGGAAGTAGGATGAAACTGGATAAATTCCATATTTTCGACAGTCCCTTTTGCCCGGTAAACCATTGCGATTCCATCCCCAGTGGCAATTCCCGGATTGGTTGTTACACTGTAAGCGTTCCCGGCTCCACCAGTGGCAATCATTGTTGACTTTGCCAGGATGGTTATAATATCATTGGTTGATTTATCGAGCACATAGGCACCAAAACACTGGATATCATCCGTTTTTCTGTCAACATATTCTCCAAGATGATGTTGGGTAATTACATCGATAGTGAAATGATTCTCGAGAACAGTGATGTTTGGGTGGATTCTGATATGTTCAAGCAAGACTTTTTCGATTTCTGCTCCTGTTTGATCTTTATGATGCAGCACCCTGTATTCGGAATGCCCTCCCTCCTTGGATAAATCAAATAAACCAGCCGGTGTTTTATCAAAATTAACCCCCATGCTTATCAATTGCTTTATCCTGTCGGAAGATTCCATGACGGTCATTCTTACAATGGCTTCATTGCATAAATCATCACCTGCGATGAGAGTATCACGGATATGTTTCTCATACGAATCCGGTGTATACATAACCGTCGCAATACCACCCTGAGCATAACGGGTGGCAGTATCATCTGCTGTTGATTTGGTAACAATGCAAACTTTGCCATAAGCTGCAACTTCAAGTGCATAACTCAGACCGGCAATTCCTGACCCAACTACAAGAAAATCAACCCTTTTCTGCATGATAATTAATCTATAATCCTAATAAAACGGTATCCGGATCCTTTCCGTTGAACAACATCCTTGACGGATTTTCCAGCATTTCCTTCACTCTTACCAGGAAGCCAACAGATTCCCTGCCATCAATAACACGGTGGTCATAGGATAAGGCAACATACATCATTGGCTGAATAACAACTTGCCCGTTAATCGCAACAGGCCTTTCAATAATATTATGCATTCCAAGAATAGCAGACTGAGGAGGATTAAGAATGGGGGTAGACATCATTGAGCCAAAAACGCCACCATTTGTGATCGTGAATGTGCCTCCAGTCATTTCTTCGATACTGATTTTATTATTCCTGGCCTTCGTTGCCAATTCTTTTATTGATTTTTCAATTTCAGCAATGCTCAGATTTTCAATATTTCTGATTACTGGAACTACTAAACCCTTTGGAGCACTAACTGCAATGCCCATATCTACATAATCAGGTATTATGAGTTCATCGCCATCGATCTGTGCATTTACCATTGGGAATTCTTTAAGAGCAATACTAACGGCCTTACTAAAAAATGACATTAAGCCGAACGAGGTCCCAAATTTCTCCTTGAATTTTTCAACATGCTTTGCTTTTAGTCCAAGAACAGCGCTCATATTTACTTCATTAAATGTAGTGAGCATTGCGGTCTGGTTCTTCACACTGACAAGCCTTTCTGCCAGTTTAATTCGTAGAGTCGTCATTTTTTTTCGTTCCACTTCCCTGAATTTTTTTTGAGAAAGCGAGGCTGAGAAACTTTGATCACGCATCTGGACAATTTCTGCTATATCCTTGCGGTTTACCCTTAATCCCTTCAGCAAATCTACCAGTTCGCTCTCATTCAGGGAAGCCTCGTCCATAAGTTTTCTTGCTAGAGGAGAAATCCGCATTCCTGAGCTTACTGCTTCCTGTATTGGTGAAGATGAAGATTCAATGACTGGTTTTGCAGGTATAGACTCAACTTTCCCTGACATACTTGCTGTTGTATCAGGAGACTTTTCATCAGCGGCTTTTAGCTTTTTCGGACCATCAGCAGCTGTGTCGATTTCGCACATTACAGCACCAATTTCCAATGTTTCGCCAAGCTGTGCCACTATCCGGATCTTCCCTCCTTCGCTGGCTGAAATTGCCAATGTGGCTTTATCTGAATCAATTTCAGCTATTTCCTGATCTTTGTCAACCATCTCACCATCCTCAACCAACCAGCTTGCAAGCTGAACCTGGTTTATTGTTTCTGCAATAGCGGGTACCCTTATTTCCTGTATCATTTCGTTTTCTCTTTAGCTAGTCTTTTTCAACATTATTCACATAAGCCCACTCTTTGGGAGCACAAAGCATCCGGCAAACATCCTCTACCCTACCACACTGGCATTCTCCGAAAGCTTTTTCCACAATTTTTCTCTGCCGCTGAGCATGTAATTTACTGCTTCCTGTTGCCGGGCTTCCACTTTCAGGACGTGCAATCAGTAATAGTTCTACTTCTTTGAAATTTCTGAGTATATATGACCATGCTCCCATATTTGCCGGTTCTTCCTGTACCCAGAGATATTTATCCGCATTCTTGTACTTTTCAATGATCAGTTTCAGTTGTTCAACAGGTAAGGGATAAAGTTGCTCCAGCCTTACAACAGCTGTTTGGCCGGCACCTTGTTTTACTTTTTCATCCATCAGGTCGTAATAGACTTTTCCGGAGCAAAACACAACTCTTGTAATTTTTGAAGGATCCGGAACATTATCGTCGATAACTTCCTGAAATCTGCCATCCACCAATTCATCGAGTGAAGAAACACAAGCGGGATGACGCAAAAGACTTTTAGGTGTAAATACAATCAGAGGTTTTCTGAATTCCCTGTGTAATTGACGCCGTAAAACATGAAAAAAATTGGCTGGAGAAGTACAATCCACGATTTGCAGATTCCCCTCTGCGCATAAAGTTAGAAAACGTTCAAGGCGGGCACTGGAATGCTCCGGCCCCTGACCTTCGTAACCATGTGGCAACAGAACTACCAAACCGGACATCAATCGCCATTTATCTTCAGCACTGCTAAGATATTGGTCGAAAATAATCTGGGCACCATTCATAAAATCGCCAAATTGGGCTTCCCAAATAGTAAGAGCAGAAGGAGTGGCAACAGAATACCCATACTCAAACCCCAAAACGCCATATTCGTTTAGTGGTGAATTGTATATACTGAATTTCCCCTGATCGTTGCCGAGATGCTGAAGAGGAGTGTAATACTCGTCGGTATCCTCAATTGTAAGCACAGCATGCCTGTGAGAGAAAGTTCCGCGTTGCACATCCTGGCCGCTTAAGCGCACCGGAAAACCTTCTTTTAAAAGAGAACCATAGGCCAACAACTCGCACATTGCCCAATCAAGAGATCCTTCTTTTTCAAGCATTTCGCGACGGTCGGACTGCAATTTCTCAATTTTTCTGAAAAATTTCACGCCTTCCGGCAGAGAGGTAATTTTTATACCAATTTCTTTCAAAAGTTCCTTAGGAACACCAGTGCCCGGTGATTCTGAGAAGTCCTTTAATTCGGCACGTCTGAGACCTTGCCAGGTCTTTTCAAAAAAAGGAGTGATCTCAGCTGTTTCAGTCTGCTGAGCTACAGCAAGTTCTTTTTCCAGTTGTTCATTGAAAGCTGTTTCAATTGCCTTCATTTCTTCAGGTTTAAAACTGTCTTCATCGAGCAGTTTCTGCATATAGATCTCTCGCGGATCTTTATGTTTTTCAATAAGTTTATAGAGCGTTGGTTGCGTGAACCGCGGTTCATCACTTTCATTGTGACCAAATTTTCTGTAACCAAGAAGATCAATAAATATATCTTTTTGAAATTTATCACGAAACTCCATGGCAAGCTGCACGGCAAAAACGACTGCTTCCACATCATCAGCATTCACATGAAAAATCGGGCTCTGAACAATCTTTGCAATATCGGTGCAATAAACGCTCGAACGGGCATCAAGATAATTTGTGGTAAAACCTACCTGGTTATTTGCCACAAGATGAATTGTTCCTCCTGTTTTATAGCCCTTAAGCTCCGACATCTGCAGAACTTCATAAATGATACCCTGACCAGCAACTGAGCCATCACCGTGAATCAGAATTGGTACTATCTTTTTATAATCATTTGAATATGTATGATCAATACGGGCTCTTACTATTCCCTCCACAACAGGGTTTACAGTTTCAAGGTGTGAGGGATTTGGCGCCAGTGAAAGTTTTATTTTCTTTCCATCCCTGGTAATTCTGTCGCTGGTATACCCGAGATGATATTTCACATCACCCATAAGGTACTTATCTGAGAATTCCTTACCCTGAAATTCTGTAAAAATATTCTGATACGATTTATGAAGAATATTTGCAAGCACATTCAGTCGTCCGCGGTGAGCCATTCCAATAACAAATTCTTCATCGCCGAGTTCAGCACCCTTTTCGATAACAGCATCCAGTGCAGGAATTAAGGATTCAAGACCTTCAAGAGAAAACCACTTTCCTCCAGTAAATTTTTTATGAACAAATTTTTCAAATAAAACAGCTTCTGATAATTTCTGAAGTATATGTTTCTTATGACCTACTGAATATTTTGGAGTGTTTTTCTCCGATTCCATCCTTTTTTTCAGCCATTCTACAATTTCAGGGCGTCGGATATAATGATATTCAACGCCAACCGACTGGCAATATGTCTGTTGGAGATGGTCAATTATTTTTCTAAGGCTGGCTTTTCCTATACCTATCTCCTGTCCAGCCTCAAACTCTCTGTCAAGGTCGGTCTTATTAAGTTCAAAATTCTCCAGATCAAGTGTTGGAGTATATTTCCGTCGGGTACGAACAGGGTTTGTTTTTGTAAAGAGATGTCCGCGCTGACGATAAGCAGTAATAAGGTTTATCACCTTGAATTCATCAGGCATATAGGTACTTTTGCCTGGTGACTGAGCGAAATTAATGCTGCAGAAATCAAAACCTTCAAAAAACTTACGCCAGCCATAATCAACAGATTCCGGATCATTTCTATATTGATTGTAGAGATTCTCAACCTGGTTGAGTTCCGCGTTGCCTAAATAACTCTGATTGTCCATCGATACTGTTTAATAAATAATTACTCCGCCTCTTCCGAAGGGAGCCTAAATCAAACAACTAATATACATAATTGTTTCTACGTAAAAAAGGGGTATAAGGTTGTTTGTAAATGAAACAAAAAGGGCCGATCCGAAGTCGGATCAGCCCTTTTTGCTTCAGAACATCTTGCCTTATGCTGGCTCGATAGCTTCTACCGGGCAAACATCTGCGCAGGCACCGCAATCGGTGCAAATATCCGCATCAATTTTATAGATTTCGCCTTCAGAGATTGCATCAACCGGGCACTCATCAATGCAGGTACCACATGCGGTACATTCATCTGTGATCTTGTATGCCATAATAATAACGATTAAAAAGTTAGTAATTCAAAACCGCGGCAAAGATAAACATAAATTTAAACCTTGGTCGGTGCTAATCCAGTTTTTAGCCTGTCTAAATAAGTACTTATTCAGTTGGTTTAAGTCCGTACATAAAATCAGCGCCTTCATCACCGTAGGCCATAATAGTACCGGCTTTTTCAAGTTGCAAAAGTTGCTCATTTACATTTTCGTCAGCGGAATTAAGTTTGCTTCCTTTCAGATTATAAAGAGAAATCAGACTTTCTGAAATCTGTGAAGCTGTTAATTGTGGATTATCTGAGATAATACCCAAAACTCCTGTTTCCCAGTTAAAATCTGCAAGTTTTGATTTCGTTGCCACCTTAGATTTTGACTTGGTAGCTATCTTTGATTTGGCTGCAACTTTACCCTTAGGTCCCGCTTTTAATTTTGGTTCTGTTTTTTCTACTTTCCCTTTTTCAACAGTATTCTTTAAAGGCCTTCCGCGTTTTGCAGGAACTTCATTTTTCTCAACAATTTTCACTAAATCATCCGTCACATTTTTTGGCTTTCTCCCTGGCTTTTTCTTTTCAAGATGAAGTTTAATTTCAGACTTTAAAACGGATTTATTCCGGCCATGCTTTTTTGAAGATTTGGCTTCTTTTCCAGGCTTTCCCTGCTTTTTTCCGATCTTTCCCAAAATTCCTTTAATGCTGTCGATTTTCTGTTCAGCTTTATAAAGTTCAGACTGAAAATATTCATTCAATGTTTCCAGTTCTTTGTCGGTAAAACTTAAATTGACCATAAAATTAGTTTGTAATGATTTGATGAACAAATATATGATAATTAATACTGATCAAAATATTTTTAAAGGAAATAAACAGCTATCGGAATAAAAAGATTTAAATTATTTCGAATTAAACAGTGAATTGATCCTGATAATTCCAACATCAGAAGGGAGTTGGTCTTCTCCTCCATTGCCATACTTAAAAACATCGTGGTTTACTGCTGTTACTTTCAACTGAACCAGTCGGTTATCACCCGGAGAAAAAAAATTATACGGGCCAATCCGGAAATATCCTCTTTCGTCAGTAAAGGTAAATAATAGTGAATACTGATAATCATTCCCTGTTTGGTTTGCAGTTGTTTTTAACCAATTCCATCCTGAAACATAAACCATCCAAAGCCACTTTCTTTGCAAATGCGTGCCCTCTTAAAGATATAGCTGGCAAATTCTGCTTGTTGACCTTCTGTTCCGTCCATAAAGAATTCGTATTGCGAATTCAAGTTATTATCGTTCGCTTTAAATCAGGTTTCGCTGATAATGTATGGTACAGGACAATTTGCAGCGAGCCAGTGCAGGCGTGCAGCCATTCTGAATTTGCCCATTTTTACATCCCTGAATTCTTTTCGTTCTTTAAATATTTCAGGATACATATGCGTTTGATAGAAATCCAGTTTCAGAACTCCGACATCCCATTTATCTAGATCAAGTATCGAAACCTGAAATTGAGATAAGATGATTTGGATCGGCCGATTTCAGAACATCATAGAGTTTTGCAGAAATCGTGGAGACTTGCTTTTTTGAACGGTTTGTTTCAGGATCGTTAAATCCGATTTCTTCGAATATACAATAGGAAAATACTCTTTCATCCTTTTTAAAATGAGTTCCAAAAATATTGAGATATTCATAAACAGCAGGGAGCATATTTTCAGTAAACCGGTGATCATCACTAAAGACATTAATATCAAGCATTACTTTAAGACCTGACTGATCAGCATAAGAGATAACACTATCAAGATTAGACAGGTAGGCATTTACATTGCTGCAATTGCTGTAGGGCTGAGTGAAGGGGGCATAGTAATACCCGCATTTTTCATAGTAATCGGGTTCACTGCATTGGGCTTCAAGCTTTAACTGATTAGCATTATCATGCCAGTGTGGTCCGCTGGTAATCCGGATAGAATTCTTTTTCACCGCACATAAACTGCCGGTTATCAAGCGAAACGAATTGAGCCCTGGCAAAAGTTCCACTGAATAACACCATTACAATTACAACTATAAATCTCACAGGGGAAGGATTGAACAAAATCAAAATTACCAATATTCAGCATTTCTTCACATCCAAATTATATCTACCTTTGCAGCTAATTTTCAAAAAAGTAAGACATTATGACCAAGAAAGCGAAACAAGTTGTTGACCTTGATGATGTTGTGGTCAAGTTCGTTGGTGATTCCGGCGACGGAATGCAACTATCTGGTACTCTCTTCTCGGAAACAGCTGCACTCGATGGTAACGACCTCGCTACCTTCCCTGATTTTCCTGCCGAAATTCGTGCTCCTCACAATACTGTTGCTGGTGTATCCGGTTTCCAGGTGCATATCGGTAAAAACCGTATTCTGAATACAGGTGATTTTTGTGATGTTTTAGTTGCAATGAACCCTGCATCCCTTAAAGCCAACCTTAAATGGGCTAAACCGGGAGCTACCCTGATTGTTGATGCAGATTCATTCGAGCAGGCAACAATTGAGAAGGCTGGTTACATTACAAACCCTCTCGATGATGATAGTCTGGAGAAGTACCAGATAATTAGAGCTCCTATTACGGTATTGACCCGCGAAGCTGTTAAGCATATTGGTCTTGATGCAAAATCAGGGGATAAGAGCAAAAATATGTTTGCCCTTGGTATTTTATATTATATGTTCAATAAACCATTGGACAACACCTTGCGGTTTTTTGAAACCAAATTCAAGAAAAAACCAGATGTTGTAGCAGCTAATAAGACTGTACTTCTGGCGGGTTATAATTATGCTGACACTATTGAAGCACTTGCTTCTACCTATAAAATTCCGGCAGCTACCCTTGAAAAAGGTACCTACAGGAACATTACAGGAAATGTTGCAACTGCCTGGGGTTTCATGGCAGCATCAGAACGTTCAGGACGTCCAATTTACCTGGGTTCATATCCTATTACCCCTGCAACAGAAATTCTGATGGAACTTACCAAGCATAAATCACTTGGTGTAAAAGTTGTTCAGGCAGAAGATGAAATCGCAGGTATCTGCAGCGCTATTGGTGCAGCTTACACCGGTTCTTTAGCATTAACAACCACTTCAGGCCCGGGTCTTTCTTTAAAGAGTGAGGCAATCGGCCTTGCAGTTATTACTGAGTTACCACTTGTTATTGTAGACGTACAGCGTGGTGGTCCATCAACAGGACTACCCACAAAATCGGAGCAGAGCGACCTGATGCAGGCATTATTTGGCCGCAATGGTGAAGGCCCGGTGATCGTAATTGCTGCATCAACTCCAGTTGATTGTTTTTACATGGCTTATCAGGCAGCAAAACTGGCAATGGAACATATGACTCCTGTTATGCTTATGACAGAAGGATATATTGGTTTTGGTTCAGAATTGTTCAATATACCAAAAGTTGCTGATTTGCCATCAATTACGCCACCAATTGCAGAGGCTAATGATGCTGATTACAAACCTTACCGTCGTGATGCTGTAACGCTTGCACGTAAATGGGCACTACCGGGAACTGAAGGTTTGCGGCACAGAATCGGTGGACTTGAAAAAGAGAATATTTCAGGCAATGTAACAACAGATCCTCTGAATCATCAGCTTATGGTTGACCTGAGACATCAGAAAGTGATGAAGGTTGCCGATTATATTCCTGAGCAGGACATTTATGGTGAAAAAGAAGGAGATCTGTTGGTTGTAAGCTGGGGAAGTACCAAAGGTACTGTTCAGTATGCCGTTGATGATATGGTTCGTAGTGGCAAAAAAGTCAGTCAGGCACATTTTAAATATATTATGCCATTACCAAAGAATACTGCTGATGTATTTAAAGGCTTCAAAAAAATCATTGTTTGCGAACTGAATTCAGGGCAATTTGTTAATTACCTGAGAATGACACTTCATGATTTCAAATACCAGCAATACAACAAAGTACAGGGATTACCTTTTGTTGTAAATGAATTAGTTTCCAAGTTTAACCAGGTAATAGAGGAGAAATAAACCATGTTCGAACGAAATATAAACAGTACAGTGGAACGCTCTTCAGTAGAGCTCACTAAACAGGATTTTGTAAGCGACCAGATGGTAAAATGGTGCCCTGGTTGTGGCGCGCATGCAATTCTGGCAGCAGTTGCCAATGTATTCCCGAAAATAGGATACAAGAAAGAGAATTTCATGATGGTAAGCGGAATTGGTTGTTCCTCCAGGTTTCCTTATTATGTGAATACTTATGGCTTTCATGGAATACATGGGCGTGCCTATTCAATTGCTACCGGAGTTAAGGTTTCAAATCCTCACCTGAGTGTATGGGTTGCTACTGGCGATGGAGATTCACTTGCAATTGGTGGTAACCATTTTATTCATACTATCCGCAGGAACATCGACATCAACGTAATTCTGTTCAACAATCAGATTTACGGACTTACCAAAGGACAGTATTCACCAACAACTCCGATGGGATCTGTAACAAAGACATCTCCTTACGGAACTGTTGAACATCCTTTCAATATCGGAGAGCTGGTTATGGGTGCACAAGGCACTTTCTTTGCACGTGCTGTTGACAATAACATCAAACTAATGACAGACATTATGTTTGAAGCTGCCCGTCATGATGGTACTTCTTTAATGGAAATTTTGCAGAATTGTATAATTTTCGCTGACAAAACGCATGATCAGATCACCAGTAAAGATCTTAAAGATGATAATCAACTTATCCTTAAGAACGGTGAACCAATGCTTTTTGGAAAGAATAAAGATAAAGGTATTCGTTTCAACAACAACCGTTTGGAGGTTGTGGAAATTGGTAAAAATGGAATTACCGAAGAAGATATTCTTATTCACGATCAATATCAGCAGGATCCCGGAGTTCACCTGATGCTTGCAAAAATGGCACCACCTCACTTCCCGATTGCACTTGGCGTTATTCGCTCAGCAATGTATCCTACTTACGATGATCTTGTTGAAGATCAGATCACTCAGGCCAAGGCAACTTCTAAAATTAAGAATGTTGATGATTTGCTGAATAGCGGTGACGTATGGGTAATTAAATAATGAAAATAGTTTAGAAAAATAATAATCCAGACTGGATAAAAATCGCTGAGAGCACTATAAAAAATGAGATCTCAGCGATTTTCTTTTATAATATTACCCGATTTTATCCAAAAGAACATATTCCTGCCGAAATATTCAACTCATTTTAACAGGCAAGGTATCGCTGGATTAAGCGTTTAAGATTCAACGTTAGCATATAAAGCTCAAAAGATATTACTTTTTGTATTATTTTAGACGCCTTGCTGATTGGTTAAAAAAATTGGTGGCCACCCATTAATATGGAAAAACGTAAAGGTTTTCTTTTTCAGGTTATGCTGCCTCCAGTAATGCTGCTTATTATCTATGTGGTCGAATATTTATATCCATGCAGTATAGTGAGGAACAACAAATTTTCAGATCTTCTTAATTCCGATCTTCTTACCGGGATTAAATTATCACTTATAGTTATTCCAGCTTTATTCCTTCTTAACAAACTAACAATTAAGAATATAGAACCAAAGCTGTTTAGCAAAACAGATGGCAGATCACTTATAATCTTTGGTTTATTTCTTTACAGCGGAGTACTTATTTTCTCACAGTATAGATTCGGTGATTACAGATTCCTTTTTCGCTACATGGGAGTACCAGCTCATATCAGGAATAATTTTAATGATTTAAGAGTGATAACATCTGCAATGGATTGCGTAGGTGCTGGAAAGGATCCTCTGACTGATGGAAATTGTGATCCAAAGTTTATTTACAATTATCCCAAAATATGGTATGTTTTACATTATTGGGGAATTGGGCAGAAGCATACAATACCTCTTGCTATTTTATTTATCTCAGCATTTCTGACTACACTTTTTGTTTTTATTAAAAAGCTGCGTTTTATTAACGGAATAATCTGGTCGATGGTTATTATCTCGCCTCCTGTGATTCTATCCATAGAAAGATGCAATAATGATCTTATTATTTTTACTCTTTTGGCCATCTCCATTCATCTCCTAAACAAGAAAAATATTGCTAATTATTGGGGATATTTATTAATCCTGTTCGGTACATTCTTAAAACTATATCCTGTTTTTGCCCTGGTAACGATTTTCCGGGAATTTAAACCTAATCGCCTCAAAGCTGGATTATTTCTGGGCATACCACTAATTGCATATGCAGTATTATTTTTCGATGAGCTTGTTTTGGTAAATAATCGCAGTCCCCGACCATCCGGAAATTATGCATTTGGAGCTCTAACCTGGTTAGACAACTTTAGATTCTATTTTCAAATACCAAACAGTTCCGCAACAGAACTGATTTTTGGAATTTATGGTTTAATCCTATTGATTATAGCATTTAGCATTTACCGTTCTTTCAAAAAACCAGTAAATGTCCATAATACTTTAAATATGGATGCTTTCAGAATTGGTGCCGGCATCTTTATTGGTTGTTTTATTCTGGGAAATAACTACGATTACCGTTTGATCTTTCTGATTTTCTGTATTCCTCAAGTATTGGAATGGTTAAAAGATGACAAAATAAACACTACGTTACATACAATAGCACTGATTTCAATTGTACTTTTTATGCAATACAATTTTGTCTTTAAACATTTCTTCTTTGGAATACAGGAATTCCACGCAAAAGCAATACTGTCCTGGCTCGTATTTGGATATCTTGTATATCATCTAATGAAATTCATCAACATTAAATTCTGAATTTTTTATCTGACAATTTCCAGTTTCTGAATAGTCTCTTTTACTCCAAGCTTATTAATCATCTGTATTTTTACAATATAAATACCCTGTGAAAAACTTGAAAGATCTGCTGTAACACTGTGCTTCCCTTTCTCACTGAAGCTCTTTAATTCCTGATGCAGAAGTCTGCCCTGCAAATCGAGAATTAAAATTCTGCAATCGGATTGAGCATCAGTACTGATCTGTAAATCAGTAGTGTTAGATGCAGGATTCGGAACAATCTGTAGCAAGAGGTCTTCATTACCTAATTTGGACCCCTTAAGTTTAGGTATAAGCAGATTACAGGCATCTGCAATATTCCCATTTTTATCAGAAAATTCACCAGTTGCACTTACCCAGTTAACCAACTCATTTTCAGATTTTTTATAGACTTTAAGTAAGATAGTCGGCTTACCTTTTTCTATAATAAAGGAATTCAATGAAGTCCAGGAGATTCTGAATTGCCCCTCTTCACCATGATATATCAAAGCATTCTCTGAGCCCGGGATTTCGACTTCAATAATATCCAGTAAATTGGGATCATAATCGAGAGAGAGAGAAATTGCACCCAACTCATCAACACCATTTACAAAAACAGGAATTTCAATCATCCCGTTTTTATCGGCATCTATTGCTCCAAGTTCATTAACCTGAATTATTTTTTCATTCTTATTATATGGCACATAAGAGCCATTTACATCTCCGAAACACAAACCAAGCAAGTTTTCATTGGAGATTCCACTATTAAAAACAATAGTCTTTTTCTCAAAAACCCACTTGCCGGCTGGAAAGGCTGTTAATGCTCCAACAAAACGTTTCTGGACAGCAAGTGCATCAATTGAGTTCACATAATGTGAATTATCAACATCAGCAGCGGCAAGCCAAATGCCAGTAAGAGATTGTAACTGAACAAAATGTTTAAGAATTAGTAAAGCATCTGTTGAATTATATCCCCCGGCAGTTTGATCAGATGTGGCAGTAAGAACATACGTTCCATTCGGGAATGGCGGGAACAGAAAATGACCAGTAGCATCCGTAGTAACCTGCGCAATAGTGGTACCTCCTACTGTTTTGAGAAAAACCGGAATTTCATGGAGTGGGGTATGTACAGTATTTGCATAAAGGACCTGACCACTTACTGCACTTTGTCCAGTAGGTAAAACCGGGTTAAGATTAATAATGTCGGAGCTACTGCAATTATTTGCATCAGTAACCACAAGCGTGTAGGTTGTAGTATCAAGCGGACTTGCGATTGGGTTTTGAATAATCGGATTACTCAGATAAGCAGCAGGAGTCCAGTTGTAATTGTATGGGCCCTGCCCTCCGGATACGGAAGGACTAAGAATAATAGATGTGCCATAGAAAAGATTCATATCCGGACCTAGTTCTACTGAAGGGGCTTGAATAATATTCACAGTAGCCGATCCATTCATTTGATTTATACACTGTGATGTATTATTTGTAGCCTGAACAGAATACGTTCCTTGAATTTGCTGCGATCCAAATGAAATTGCCAGACCAGTTCCTGTTAAAGTAGTTGCTGTTTGATAGCCATTAATATATAGTTGATAAGTGATACCAAGCTGAGAAGAACTAAGCCCAACATTAACTCCTGAAGAATTTGCACAAACAGTTCCTCCTCCAGTTACATTAAATGGTGTTGGCACAGGAGCAGGAAGTATAATTGAAGTACCCGCCATAGTAGTTAGGCAAGCCGTTAGTATATTTGTTGCTTTAACCTGGTATGTGCCAACAGTAAGACCTCCCCAATCGAGGTTTAATCCAGTACCAATTAAAGGCAATCCATTGGCAATACCATTGCGATAAAGTTGATAAGAAATTCCGTTTTCAGAACCGTCAAGAAGAACATGTGCACCACCCATTCCGCTGCAATCGAATCCATAAGATTGAATAGAGAATACCTGTGGTATTGGTACCTGATATACTGACACTTCTCCTTGCATTGCCTGGGAACAGAATGTGCTTGAACCGTTTGCAAATACTTTATAAGTTCCGATAGTCATGTTGGGCCAATGAAGTGCAAGCCCATTCCCTTGAATCGGGTATCCGAAATTAACGCCATCCATGATCAGTTGATAGCTAACATTTGGCTCTGATCCGGAAAGGCTAAGAGTAATACCATTTTCATTTTCACAATAATAAGGATTTCCTGAAAGAACATACACTACCGGTAAAGGACTAACAATCACCAGCGTTGACAAAGAGAATGCCTGGCTGCAGGAACCATTTTTTACAACAGCTCTATATTCCCAGTTTCCCGGAGAAGCTGGTGTTTCCTGATACGTATATGTTGTGTTGGTGAAATCAATCCAGCTGCCATTGTTGAGTCTCTTCTGCCATTTAACAATTGTTCCGTTATTCCCTGTAAGCGTTAAAACATTTGTAGAACCGCCAAAACAAAATGAAGAACCTCCAGTAACTGAACCACCTACACTTACCGGCAAAACTATAACTGTATCAATTACAGAATATGTTAACGGGCAGGAGCCGCTTTGGGTTATCGCCCTGTATTCCCATGTGCCGGCCTGCAATAAAACTTCACCAAAAATTGGACTTTGATTGTTAATATCAGACCAATTTGCGCCATTAAAACGTTTTTGCCATTTCAGGATAGTACCACTATAACTGTTAAGTGTTAGCGTTCCTGTACTCGAACCAATGCAGATTTGGCTGCCTCCGATTACTTCACCGCCAGCAGACGGAGAATCAACAAATACGATTGCCGGAGATGAAAATGCCTGTGAGCAGTTTCCACTTTGCACCAGAACACGATAATACCATGTTCCGGGGGAAGACGGAATTTCCTGGAATACAGAACTAAAGTTATAAAAGTCAATCCATGAACCAGTTTCAAGCTTCTTTTGCCATTTGATGATAAATCCGGTATAACCGCTTAGTAGAAGGTTCCCTGTTGAACTTCCATAACAGATATTGGCACTTCCATTCAATATGCCTCCATTGGTTGCAGGTTGCACTGTAACAATTACCGAATTTGAAAATTGTTCAGGACATGTTCCATTTTGCATCACAACCCTGAATTCCCAATTCCCCGAAGAAGATGGAATTTCTGAATAGAAAGATGCTGTTGTAGAAATGGTATTCCATGGCCCGCCATTAAGTCTTTTTTGCCATTTTGTTATTGTTCCCAGTTGACCAGATATAAACATTGTTGGAGTAGAACTCCCAAAGCAAATTGTTCCGGAACCTGTTAATGTACCCATAATTCCTTGTTCAACAACAATTATTGTTATTGGTGAAGTACTTAAAGCCGGGCAATCCCCACTTTGAATAAAAGCCCTGTACTCCCATGTTCCTGACTCAGCAGGAATTTCGGAATATGAAGTTAAAGTCGAATTAATCTGTGACCAGAACCCTCCAATCAAGCGTTTCTCCCAATACAATACATTTCCGGTATGTCCTGAAACCGTTATTTGACCAGTAGGATTTCCAAGGCATATCATGCCTGATGCAACAGAAAGGACACCAGCATTCGTATATGGCGAAACTGTAACAGTTACTTCATTTGAATAGGCAGGATTGCAAATATCTAACTGAACCAGAGCCCTGTAACCGATAATTCCATTAGTAGAGGGAATCTCCTGGAAAACATTTCCAGTGAATGGAATACTAATCCACGAACCACCATTTATCCTTCGCTCCCATGAAATCACCAGCCCTGTATAATTCTGAAGAACCAGACTCCCAGTAGAATTTCCAAGACAAATATTACCTCCGCCAACAACAACTCCTCCATTCGATCCAACGGAAGCAGATGCAACTGCGCTTATCCAGGTGCTTGTATTTCCTGATGAACTATTACGTGATCTTGCATAAACTGTTATCGATGAATTGGATGGTATAAACGGTGTCGTAAAAAGGAATGGTGATGTGTTATCAGTATAACTAACATTTACACCATCAAGCGAAAACTCAACTTGATTTCCTCCGGCTCCCACAAAGGCTTCCATTATAACTGTTCCAGACCCACAACGTTGCTGATTGGGCATAACAGGCTCTACTACAGGACTTGTTGCCTGCACTTGCAGAACTGCGCTTTGATTACATCCATGATCGTCGGTAACGGTAAATGTGAGATCATACAAACTAACAACAGGACTTTGAAAAACCGGATTGGTAACTGAAGTGGAAGTCAGGTAAACCGAACCGGAACCTGACCACTGATAGGTATTAAATGTTCCGCTTCCACCTGAAAATGCTGCATTCAATTGCAGGTTATTGTTAATAATTACTGAGGCTGGGATTGGTGTTAATGTTACGGCAATTGGAGAATCCTCAGTTATCGTTAGCAAACCAATCATAGTTGTTGAACATCCGCTCAGACTTGTGAAGGCCACAACACTGTATGTTCCAGCTAATTTATTGGTCCATGTTAAAACA
The DNA here is from genome assembly GCA_903923925.1 of uncultured Bacteroidales bacterium. Classification (GTDB taxonomy): domain Bacteria; phylum Bacteroidota; class Bacteroidia; order Bacteroidales; family CAIXZF01; genus CAIXZF01. The sequence continues at coordinate 107,130 of CAIXZF010000035.1, read as the reverse complement.
CCTCCTGTTCCTGCAACAGCAGTGCCGTTGTAACTCCCGTCTTTAACGAGTTGATACGTAAACCCTGGCTGAGAACCTGACAAGGTTATTGTAACACCATTCAAGCCATAACAATAATGAAGTGGCGAGGAAACGGTGAAGGCGATTGGTAAAGAAACCATAGAAATCACTACTGATCCAGGCATCGCTGAACTACAGGAAACAGCAACATTTGTTGCCGAAACCGTATATGTGCCACTGCTCATTGACGGCCACACTAAAGCCCCACCTGTTCCATTAACAGGACTACCAAAACTGGCACTGTTTTTAATTAACTGGTATGTAACTCCCGTTTGTGAACCGGATAATGTGACAGTCATTCCATTTTGGCTTTCACAATAAACACCAGAACCAGATACCGGAAATGGCGAAGGAGCCGGATTTACAAAAATCTGATTTGTATCACTGTTTGAACATCCATTGATATCATTAAACTGATAAATGATATCAATTATTCCAGAACCTGAAGCAGAAGCATTAAAGCTTGAAGATGTTACGCCTGATCCACTATAGGTACCTCCGGAAGGCAGACCACCTGTTAATGCATAAGTTGTTGACGACTGGCACTGGGTTGCTAATGGTGTAGTAAAGCTGACTACTGGAACCGGGTAGACAACTATCGAAGTATTTGCAGACGAAGAACATCCATAAATATTTGACAACGAATATGTTACAATATGTGACCCGGCACCGGCCAATGAAGCGTTAAAAATATTACCAATTACTCCGGGGCCACTATATGTTCCACCAGCAGGTGAGGCATTATTAAGCAGATAATTAACACTTGAAACGCATTGACTGCTTAAAGACCCTGAATAAATAACAGGTAACGGATTAACTGAAACTGTTGTTACGGCAGAATTTGTGCATGCGTTTACATCAGTGACTCTGTATGTGATGGTATGCAAACCAGCCCCAGCAACAGATGCATTGAAGTTTGTTCCTGAAACGCCAGGCCCGCTGTATGTGCCACCTGCAGGACTGCCAGTATTCAGGAAGAAAATCGTAGTCCCTGCACATTGGGCAGTTAAAGGTCCCGAAATAGCAACAAATGGCAAAGGATTCACATTAACCTGAACACTTGATGTTACAGTACTATATCCATCGTTAATTGAAACGATAAACAAAGTACTAATCACGGGTGAAATTGTCGGATTCTGAGATGAAGAAGAAAAACCTGCAGGACTTGATGTCCAGGAATAAGTATAAGTTCCTGTACCACCAGAAGCCAGAACATTCAACTGTGTAGTATTTCCCGAGCAAATTGTCGGAGAAGCTACCTGCGCGCTGGCCGTTAACGGACCACCGGAAACAATAACACTTACATCATCAGGTAAACTCACACAAGCAGTTGAAAGATCTGTTACTGTAAGTGTATATATTTGAGTGGAGCTAAGATTTATGGTCTGAATCAATGCCTGAGTGGAAGGACCGTTGATAAATGAGGCAGGAGCCCATGCATATATATAAAATCCGGAACCTGCTGAAGCTGATGCCAACAAAGTTGTATAAGCTCCGGAAGGAATTACCTGATTCGCTCCGGCATTGGCAATTGGTTTGTTTGAAACAGTAACATTTACAGTGGCTGAGCTAGTTGACATACAATTATTTCCGTCAATAACAAACAAGGAATAAAGTCCTGCAATAACACTTTGCGCATTCGTAATCTGTGGATTCTGATTATTAGATACAAAGCCTCCCGGGCCTGTCCAGTTGTAGGTATAACCTGTTAAACTTCCACCACTTGCATTCGCTGTTAAAGAAAGAGTTTCTCCAATACAAATTGAATTATCGGGAGAAGAGGCAACCGCAACCGGCAATGAATGAATTAAAATAGTAACTGCAGAAGAAGCCGAGGAACAGCCGTAAAGATCAGTTGCTGTTACTGAATATATACCAGATAATACTGCTTGTGCATTTGATATGGAAGGATTTTGCTGAGTAGAAGTATATCCATTTGGCCCTGTCCATTGGAAAGAATACCCTGATCCGCTGCCACCACTTGCAGAGCTGCTTAAATTTAATGTTTGTCCGGCACAGAAGGTAGTCTGAGCAGCACCTGAAGCTGCGACCGGAATTGTATTTACTGTTATTGACTGCGAAGATGTTACAGAATTAAACCCATCACCCACAACAACAGTATATGTAGTGGTTGCTACCGGGCTTACAGTTGGGTTTGGAAGATTCGAAGAAAAACCAGAGGGTACAGAACTCCACGCATATGTGTATATTCCTGTACCACCTAAAGCTGTAGTATTAAGTTGTGTTCCTGTACCTAAACAAATTGTACTGTTAGTAGTGCTTACAAAAGCAGCCAGCGGATTTCCTGTTATTGTAATTGTTACATTATCAGGCTGACTTTGACAAGTAGAAGTAACATCCGTTACAAGGAGAGTAAAAATCTGAGTAGTTGTAAGATTCAGACTTACAACATTCTGCATAAATGGATTGCCATTAATAGAAGATATCGGACTCCAGGTCCATGAATAATTTCCGGAACCTCCTGTTGCAGATCCGTTTAAATTTGCATAGGCGCCATTTGGCAAGGATTGATCAGGACCGGCATTCGATATTGGTATTGGGTTAACAGTAATATTAACTGTAGCAGTCTGCGAAGAACAGGAATTTCCATCTGTTACAACCAGATTATAAACTCCGGTATTCGATAGTTGCGCATTCGATATTGTCGGAGATGAAACAACTGTATTATAACCAGCTGGACCTGTCCATGCATAAGAATACCCACCGCCGCTTCCGCCGCTTCCACTACCGCTAAATTGGATTGCAGCACCACTGCAAAGCGATGAAGGTGTTGCAAAAGCAAGAACATTCGGTAAGGAATGAACTATAACATTTACAAATGCCGTACTTAATGAAGAACATCCATTCCCATCTGTAACAGTTAAAAAGTAATTTCCGGATTGACCAATCTGTGCATTTGTAAAGGAAGGATTTTGGTTTGTAGAACTAAAACTATTAGGTCCTGACCATTGATAAGTATACCCGGAACCACTGCCGCCATTTCCACTGCCGCTTAATTGAAATGCACCACCCTGACATAAGGATGCATTATTTACAGCCGGACTTGCAGTAGGTCTGCTATTAATTGTAATATTTACAATTGGATTATTCACCGATGAGCAACCTCTGTCGTCCGTAACAATTAATCCATAAGACCCTGAATTACTCGTCTGAGCATTGCTGATTATTGGATTTTGCAAACCAGAGGTAAAAGATGATGGTCCATTCCATTGGAAAATAAAACCATTTCCACTTCCGCCTGAAGCACCACCTTGCAGCTGAATGTTCGATCCACTGCAAAGAACAGTTTGTAATGCTGAGACAGCTGCAACAGGTCTTTGAAAAATCGTAAGAGTAACGCTACTCGTATTAGTTGTAAAACCATCGCTGACAGTTACAGTATAAACAGTGGTTTGTGTTGGTGATACAACAGGACTTTGCTGAGTAGATGAAAAGCCTGCAGGTGCTGAACTCCAGGAATACGTATAGGAACCCGATCCTCCGGAAGCCTGGGCATTCAGAGTTGAATTTACACCTAAACATATTTGGGTAGGTGATGCAGAACTATTTACCGTGAGTGGCGAGCCTGTAATATTTACAATTACCGGATCCTGCTGACTAACACAAGCAGTTATATTATCAGTAACAATCAAGGTGTATATCTGAGTTGCATTCAGACTTATTGTCTGTACTGTGGAATTGATTACACTACCATTAATTTTATTCGCTGGTGACCATAAATAACTAAAAGGCCCCGAACTTCCGTTAGCACTTCCAGTTAAGGTTGTACTGGTACCAAAGAAAATTGTTTGATCCGGACCAGCATACGCAGAAGGTGTTGCATTTACAAGAACAGGAATATAGGCCGTATTTTGTGAAGCACAGCCATTGCCATCTGTAACAGTTACAAGGTAATTTCCTGCATTCGTGGTCTGAACATTAGCAATTTGAGGATTCTGTTGATTAGAACTATATGAAAGTGGACCAGCCCATAAGAAAGTATACCCTGTTCCACTTCCCCCTGTGGCTGTTGAATTCAGCTGAAGCGCTTGTCCCGCACATATTGGGTTAACAACAACTCCTGCCCCTGCAGTAGGTCTGCTGTTTACTGTAATATTAATTGCAGATGTTGCTGTATTGAAACCATCATTTACTGTAACTGAATATGTAGTATTTCCTGCTGGTATTACAATCGGATTTTGCTGAGAAGAAGAAAATCCGGCAGGTACTGAACTCCAATTAAATGCATACGATCCAGAACCTCCACTTGCAGGCGCATTAAGCTGAACTGTTGAGTTCTCGCAAATTGAAGTGCTTGCAGCTGTGGCTGAAATAGCAAGCGTTTGACCTGAAATTGTTACTACAACCTGGTCTACTGAGCTTACACACAATGTTGTTGCATCTGTTACTATTAAAGAATACGTTTGCGTTGAGCTAAGGTTAATCGTCTGGATAAGGGCTTGCGTTGCACTTCCATTAATAAAGGCAACTGGTGTCCAGGCATAACTGTAATTTCCGCTGCCACCACTTGCTGAACCTGTCAATGTTGTGAATGCTCCATTTGCTATTGTAACGTCATTCCCTGCATTTGCCAGAGGAACAGAATTCACAGTTATTGTAACACTTTGAAAAGGAGCAGCTACACAGCCAAGCCCATCGGTTACTTGTAAGGTATATGTACCAGCATTCGAAAGAGTTGCACCTGAAATAAATGGATTTTGCTGGCTGGACGTAAAGCTCGATGGACCGGTCCATTGATAAATATAACCTGTACCGCTACCACCAATACCCTGACCGTTTAATTGAAGATTGCCTCCACTGCACAGGTTATTCTGAGTTGCAGTTGCTGTAGATGTCGGCAAACCATTAACCATCACAAAAACACTGGCAGCAGGTGCTGAGACACATCCATGATTGTCTGTTACAGCAAGCGAATAACTGCCTGTTTGGGTAGCCTGTATAGTTGAAATAAGCGGACTTTGTACTGAAGAAGAATATCCGTTAGGACCAGTCCAACTGTAGGTATAACCAATACCGCTTCCACCTGATGCTCCGCCTGTTAATTGAAGATTCGACCCAACACATAAAGGATTTGGAACTGCTGAAGCACTTGCTGTTGGTTTCGAATATACACTAATTGTTACACTTGCATTGTTTGTTGAAGCGCAGCCGTTTCCATCTGTTACAGTAAGGCTGAAGATACCACTATTGTTGGTCTGTGCGTTAAGGATTGCAGGATTCTGAATACCTGTTGTAAAACCATTCGGCCCCGACCAGTTATATAAATAGCCCGATCCACTGCCACCTAATGCATTACCATTTAATTGTATCGGTGAGCCTTCACACAATGTTGTTGGTGCCGAATTTGCCGTTGCTGTTGGTAATTCTTTTACATTTATAGTTACAGTTGCAGAATTTGTTGATGAACACGAATGACTATCAGTTACAACAAGTGTATAAGTACCGTTTACTGCAGCCTGAGCGTTAGTAATTGTAGGATTCTGCTGGCTTGAAGTAAAACCATTAGGTCCAGTCCAGCTAAATGTATAACCTGAACCACTGCCTGAACTCGCATTACCAAGTAAACTAATTGATTGTCCGGCACAAACTGCAGATTGTACCGACGAAGCTGCAGCAACAGGAGGAGCATTTACAATGACTCCGGTAGTTGCTGAATTCGTCGAAATACAACCACTGCCGTCAGTTACGGTAAGGCTATAAGTACCACCGTTGATTGTTTGTCCATTTATTATTGACGGATTCTGTAATAAAGATGTGAATCCGTTTGGCCCAGTCCACAGATACGTATATCCTGAACCACTGCCTCCACTGCTGCTGCCATTAAAATTTATTGTTGACCCAATGCAAATTGTTGGTGTTGAAGTATTTGCAACTGCAGTTGGAACACTATTTACCAGAACTCCAATAGCAGCATTATTGATTGATGTACAACCATTCCCGTCGGTTATAGTCAGATGATAAATCCCGGCATTTGAGGAGCTGGCTCCTGCAATAACAGGGTTTTGCAATGTTGACGTAAAGCCTGATGGTCCACTCCATTGATATGTGTACCCTGAACCGCTGCCACCACTTCCACTGCCTGTAAGCTGAATGTTAGATCCTGTGCAATAAGATGATTGAGTCGACCCGGCAATTGCTGTTGGATTTGAATAAAGTATTATTAAAACAGCTGCCGAATTTGTTGAATTGCAATTATTCCCATCAGAAACATACAGACTGTATACTCCGGCATTTGCTGAAGTTGCATTGAGAATCGACGGATTTTGCAGCAAAGATGTAAATCCATTCGGCCCTGACCAATGATAGGTATAACCTGAACCACTTCCTAAACTCGCGGAACCAGTTAAATTAATTGTTGAACCCGGACAAACAGAAGTTGAAGATCCACTCGCTGCTGCAACTGGTAACGAATTAACTAAAACACTAACAGTTGTAGTATTAATTGAAACACAGCCTGAATTATCTGTAACCACTAAACTGTATGTTCCTGTATGTGAAAGTTGAGCGCTTGCTATTGAAGGATTCTGGAATGTTGACGAAAAAGCGTTGGGCCCCGACCAAAGCCAGGTATATCCAAACCCGCTCCCACCTGTTACTCCCCCTGCGAGGTTAAATGGTGATCCGAGACACACACTTGTTGGCACAGCAGAAGCACTTGCAACAGGTAAGGTATTTACAGTAATTATCACCTGGGATTCTGCTGATATACAAGTATTACCATCTGTTACAACAAGGTGGTAAATACCGGAATTTAAGACCGCTGCTCCTGAAATAGTTGGATTTTGAGCTGTGCTTGAAAAACTATTCGGACCTGTCCAGCTATAACTGTATCCACTTCCGCTTCCTCCAGATGAAGTTCCGGTAAGATTAATTGAAGAACCAATGCAAACTGAAGTTTGCAGGGCAGACGCAGTTGCAACAGGCTTTGCATTTACAAGCACATTTACTGTTCCCGGTGTTAAAGAGATGCAGCCGTTAGCATCATTTACATAAAGACTGTATAAACCTGAATTTGCAGTAGTAACATTAGAAATAGATGGATTCTGAGCACCCGAAGAATACCCTGCCGGGCCCGACCAGCTATAAATTGTTCCTCCACTCCCATTCAACTGAATTGTGGAACCACTGCATAAAGGGCTAACTGCTACTGAGGCATTTGCTGTCGGATGAGCATTTACTGTTACCACAACTGTTGATGGAGTATTTGAGTTACAACTGTTCCCATCGGAAACACTCAGACTATATGTCCCTGTATTCACCAATTGAGCATTAGGTATAGTTGGATTCTGTGAAGTAGATGAGAATGAATTTGGCCCCGACCAACTGTAAGTATACCCTACACCTGAACCACCACTTGCACTTGCATTCAACTGAATAGTTGCCCCTGAACAAAGAGATGAAGGAGTTGCTGAAGCACTTGCAGTTGGCTGAGAATACAGCGTTAATGTAATTGTTATTGAATTGCTTTCACACCCTGATAATGAATCGGTTGCATAATAGGTATAAACACCTGCCGCTGTTTGCCCGCTGGCAAATGGACTTCCTCTGTGTACTACTATAGTAAGCCCTGCATCTGAAAACCATTTGATAGTGCCTGTTCCTGTGGCTGAAAGATTTGGAATAGTTCCTCCTGCACAAGCAGTCTGGTTTCCCCCTGAAGTTGGCGGAGTAATTTCAGGACCAACAAATTCATCTGCCCCAATATCCGGAGGATTACTTCTGCCTGTATTATCAAAATCAATCATTACGCTCGCCAGATACGTTCCCTTTCCATTTATTGCACAATTCCCCACTGCATCAAGGTGAAGGTCGGTATTGGAGATAAAAACCGGCATATAATAAAGACTATGCACATCCTCAGTTGAAATAGTTTTCCAGGATGATAATGTTAATACATCACCGCCATTCCATCTTCCCAAAGTACCTGAAACAGCAAAAAAATCGTTGTAATCTGCAATCCATTGTGCTGCACCATTCTGAACTGCTATTGAATAATGTTTCCCTGTACCTCCTGAAGGTTTGATATTTACAAGAATATTATCGTATAATTCTGTAATTGCTGATCCATTCCTGAAGTAGGCATATGTAGATGATGAAGTAGTTGCACTACCATAAATATTTATTGTGTTGAAATAAAAATTCAATCCTGTAAATGGACTCCCATTATCATAATATCCATAAATTGTGGGATTGAGAGCATTTCCTCCATTCAATGAAATCATATTATTTGTAATACTTACTGCTACACTTACGCCACTTGTACTATTCATTGAAATGCCTGATATAACCGGAGAAAGTGTGGAATTTGCTACATCAATGCTAAAAATTCTATTTCTGCGAACATAGGCTGTTTTAGTATGAATACCAGCAAAAACAGGAGAGCCAATTACACCCGAAAACTCAATGTTTGCAATCGTATTTTTTTCAATCCCCGTATAATCTGATGTTGATTCGTCATGAATACCATAAACATTTCCGGACGTACCAGCAATCGTAATAGACCCCGCATTAGTGGCATGGCCGATTGTATTCCCGATTGAATAACCCAGATAAGCATATCCTGAATAAAGATGCATCCCTTCAAAATTAACAGTACCGGTGTTCGAGAGATTAATATTCTGAATCCTGTTATTATCTATTACTGAAAGTTGGGTAACTCCAAGATTCAAATATATTCCTTTAAATGTAACAGAACCGTCATTCTGCCAGGGCGATCCGCTTGCAAATATTCCAGATCCACCAATGCTGTTATTATTGATGTTCTGGTTATTCCCTGACCCAAGGTAAATTGCTGTCTGGTTTGTATTGGCAGGAGTAACCATGTTGTAATAAAAGTGATTATTGGTGATTGCACAGCCATTGCCTACCTGGTTAAAATAAATTCCATAGCCACTCCAGTTGTAAATGTTAGAGGATGTAATTGACACACTATTAGTAATAGAATTGGAATAAATCCCTGTCGCAATAGCTCCCACAGATGCCGCTGTGGCATCATGAATATTGCATTGATCAACACTTACCTGGTTAGATCCAGTGGAAACTACAATTCCTGCATGAGTTGCTGTTGAAGCATTACTCTGAATTTCAATATTTTGCAGTGCGCACTGTGTACTTGAACTACTAAATTGAAAAACAGCTGTTGTACTGCTGGCTAAGGTATTTGTATTTCTGAAGCGAAGTAGTTTACTTGTACCTCCGTTGAATGTCACCCTATCAGCTCCACTCAGGTGAATCATGGGATTACCAACATTACCCATATTGGCAACAGTCCTCAGTGTACCATCTGATTGTATTGTAAGCGTGGCAGTTCCTGTCCATTCATTGAGACTAACAGTACCAGGTTCCGATAAATCGCTGTCGATAATTATCGACATATTTCCACAAATACCAACCGTATTTATTGCATTAAACAGGCCTGAAGGCCCTGTAAGGTTGGTGTAAAGATGGCTAAGCCCAACGTAAATTGGCCCCGGACCTACAAGGCATGGAGAAAAATTCCCTGCATCAGCACCAATATCAACTGGCGTTAAGCCAGATCGGATCTGACCATCATAATCATCAGTAATGTAAGGTACATTTAACCCACTGCTCTCAGCCTGGGTAGGAAATTGAACATGTAGATTAACTGAACTCGAATTCGCAATAGGCGCAATAAACATTGGGTTAGCAAAAATCGAGTTTACATCCTGTCCTGAATATGGCCAGCCCACATTTGATGTACCTCCATTTACACTACCAATACTTAAACTTCCATTTGTATAATAAATATTGTAATTACAAATCGCTGAAGTTGGTGCACCCCAACTGCATGCCCAGTGGGTTCCGCCAGTTGAAGCATTTGTTCTTGCATTATATAAAATGTTATTTACAAGAGAATCGGCAGGACTACCACTGGTCACTTGGAAAGCTGCAGAATTTGCAATTCCGCTTACTACTCCTAATCCACCAATATAAACTGAATTATGTACAAAGGATGCTATACCATTGGCTTTTCTGATACCTACAACATAATTGCTTTGTGTATTTGATACACCTGTAGCATCAATACCCAACCTGATCATGTTGTTATAAACCTTTAATGTTCCGCTTGTTGCATTTCCCTGGATAATGTTTATTCCATAATGCGCTGCAAGATTCGATGTTGTACTCGAGCTAATACTATGAATAAAATTCCCGGAAATCACATTCGATCCTGTTGCTGGTCCGGAATAGTAAATCCCGGCAATATTAACAGCCTGTGTTGGAGCAGTATTTGATAAAGAATGAATAATATTGTTTGAAATAAGTTGGCCTGCTGTTGTAGAAGCAGTGTTAAAGATACCAACAACAGCTGTTGTTGTAGTTGTTCCTGTGCCGGTAGAAGAGGATGTCAGGTTCGTTATTGAATTACCTCTTACAATAAAGTTACTTCCTGCACCACCAGGCGTGTTTATTCCAACAAGTTGATTTGCAGTAGATGTGCTCGTTGTTACCAAATATGAAATGATATTGTTACTGATTTCCTGATTTGCGGCAGTTGCAGCAGAATAAATTCCAAAAAGTGTATTATTCGTTGAATTCGATAAGGGTGCAGATGGGCTCCCAACAATGTTTCCCGAAATAATTGAACCTATTGGAGCACTTAAAACAGAAATTCCTCTCAAATAAGTTGTCCCGGAACCCGATGAACTTACCGCAATTCCACCAATCTGATTGTTTTTAATAACAATTGTACCTGTACTACCCGTTCCTGCAAGAATCCCTGAAATTGCAGCACCTGCAGCAGATCCATTGAAGGAGATACTTCCTGCACTAGTCATGCTTCCAATTAAATTCGGAATAGTATCTCCGCAATAAAATGAACCGGTTACCAGACTTATGCCTGCATTTGCTGTTGCACCGCTGATGCTGGTTAAAGAAATATTTTGAATTGTATTCCCTTGTATGCTTGATACTCCTGAACCTGTTGTAAGTCTGATTCCACGATAAGCTGAATAACCTGAATAGCTTAATGGTAATCCTCCACAATTTGGTGATTTACCTCCAAAATAGTTATTCTTAATATTAAGAGTGGAAGAAGTTGTTGTTGAGTAAACCCCATACATATAATTAGTTGATCCTGAAGCAGCTATTCTGTCAACAGTTTGATAAAAACTATTTGCTATAATATTCCAACTCAACGAATTATCCGACAACTTTATTCCACTCATGTCTGGAGAGGCTCCGGAATCGTAGAAATAATCATAAATATTACAATTTGAGACAGTATTGCTGCTATTTTCAGCACCAGCCGTACCGCTTGAGTATATGCCTATTCTCGGCGAGCCTGAAATTGAATTATATATATCACAAAATTGTATCATATTATTGTCATTCCCGGTAGTAAAAGCTGTGGTCATAAAAGCAATTACACCATTACTGCCAGAAGGGTTAGAACCCTTTATATAACAATATTTTATAGTATTATAAGAACCATCATTGATAAATTGAACTGCATTTGCACTTAAACCAGTATTTATATTCTGAACCACCAAATCTTTTGTAGATCCGAATCCTCCAACTCTGCCATCAATAGTAATATATTTGGAACTGCTGAAGTTAAGGGTCGGATTATTAAAATCAGCGGTAATAACTATGCCACTTACAGCTGGCCTGATTGTAATGTTATTAGAAGCATTGATCGTAATATGTGTTGGTAAACTGATAGAAACTGTGGGATAACCAGGTTCCACAGAACTCAGATACCCACTTTGCAACTCAAGAATAACAGGTGCATTTACCCCATTAACATTTATATCCAGAATAGCAGCTGTTAATGAAACATATGTCCCGCTTGGTCCTACAGTTTTCAATCCACTCAATGGCTGAGCCAGCAAACCTGATGTGTAAATTAGTATTAAACCCAATAAACCATATACTTTAACAACTCTTTCTAGTAAAGAAAACATATTTTTTTATTTAAATAATTTGAAATCAAAATAAAATAAACATTTACATTCAAATATAATAAACTGATATTCAGCTTATTAAACAACAACTACCGCAGATTAATTGAACCCATAAATATAGATGTTTTTCACCAACCAAAACGGACGTAAATTTACCAAATAACTTACTTTTGTGAGCAAATGCACTATAAACTTAACTATTATTTAAGAGAAAGCTGTGGGATTACCCGCAATGATTCTTTTCTCCTTACTGTTAGCGGAGGAATTGACTCCATGGTAATGCTAAGTCTATTTGCTCAGCTTAAGTATAAATTCACGGTAGCTCATTGTAATTTCACACTCCGCGGGAATGAATCTGATGCTGATGAACAATTTGTTAAGGATAGCTGCAAGGAACTTAATGTTCCAATTGCAACAAGGAGATTTTCCACAAAAGAGTATGCTAAAAAAAACCATATTTCCATTCAGATGGCCGCCCGTGAACTTCGATATTCCTGGTTCGAAGAGCTCCGGAAAGAACAGAACCTGACCTACATCACAACAGCTCACCATTTCAACGATCAGGAAGAAACTATGATCATTAATCTTCTGAGAGGAAGCGGATTAAGCGGCCTGCGCGCAATGCTTCCCAGACAGGGCTGCATACTAAAGCCATTGCTTTGGGCCAATAGAGCCGAAATTATTAACTATGCAAAATCCCATTCCATAGCATTCAGGGAGGACAGCAGTAATTCCGAAATTCACTATCTCCGAAACAAAATCAGGCAACAACTTATACCTCTTCTGAAAACAATTCAGCCTGAACTCGATTCTATCCTTCACTCTACGATAAAACGACTCAGAAACGATGAGCTTCTGATTGAAAAATATCTTGGTGAAATAACCAAAGAAATTACATCGACATCAAATAAAATGCTTATAATTGATCTCGAAAAACTAAAGAAATATCCGGGTCAGGAATCCATCATCTTCAAAATCCTTTCACCATTTGGTTTTAATGAAAGTCAGGCTGAGGATATTGTTTATAATGCAGAAACCCAGTCGGGACGCCTTTTCATTTCGAATTCTCACCGTGCAATTATAAATCAGTCAAAATTATTGGTAGAGGAAACTATTTTTATTGAATCAAAAACTTTTACTTTCGTTGAGGATGATCTCAAAAATGGAATTATCTACTTGCTCGACAACATTTTACCCGGAAGAATAAGCTTTGAAACAATTCCAATTTCCGAATTTCTCCTTTCAAAAAATCCATCTACGGCACAACTTGATTATTCAAAAATTGAATTCCCGATAACAATACGAAAATGGGTGAAAGGCGATTATTTTTACCCCTTGGGATTAAGCGGCAGAAAAATGCTGAGTGATTATTTTACTGATCATAAATTTTCCGTTTTCGAAAAAGAAAAAGTCTGGTTAGTTTGCAGTGGCGATAAAATTATCTGGCTGCTGGGTCAAAGAATCGACGATCGCTATAAAATATCGGAAAATACAAGAAAAGTTCTTCGGATAAATCTTTCTAATCCTTGATGCACCGAACGTACATGCCGTCGTCCTTGGATTTATAAAGATGCGAAATGCCATTCGTCCATAGGGTAAACATTCTTGACCATCCGTAAAAGCCAAAATAAGAGCCTGATGACCAGTAATATCCCTGGTAATTCATTTGACGGAACTTCGAACAGTTGTAAACCCAACCACCTAATAATGCATTAAATCCGGAGGCCCCGCCTACTTGCAATGCCGTACCGGCAACATTCGGATACAGACTTATTATTGTGTCCCAATCACTGTCTGTTGGTAAATGCCAGCCATCTGGACAAATTCCCTGAATACCTTCTATTGTATCATATTCCATCATCTCATTCCACTGGTACATCCCTCCGAATTGAACACAATTGTTAAGAATATTACTGTAACAATACTTTTCAATAACATAATTATTCTCCTGATTTCCAACGCCATAAACAAAACTTCCTACGTTCAGATTTTGTGCCATCCAGCATTTTGAACCAAGCTGAACTGTAGAGTAAGATTGTCCATCACGTATATCAACCAACTGACCTCCACAAACAAATGAAGTGGGAGGATTAAAGGAAGCATCAACATCTCCTTTGCAGAGGCCTTTAATATTCGCAATAATATTTGCACCATTCATTGTGACAGTCTGGCTTCCAAAAGCCCAGTCACCACCAGGAAAAGAATTTATTGCATGAATAAATCGCTTTGAAGCCATCAAAGCATCCACTGTATTTACAAAACCTGAACCATCCACATTCGCTGCTGATGCGTTCAATCCTGTTAACGGAGCCATATTCAGAAACGACAACATTATAAGATAGGCATCTGATGAATTTACACCACCCCAATTTTTAATTGAAGATGCTGTTATTGTGTATGTTCCATTAAAAATACTATCGAAATGGTAGCTGCCATAAACATTCGTAACAGTTTGTGCTACTACCACATTATTCTGGCTAAGAAAAACTGTTGTACTATCAAGTGTTACAGCATTTACACTTTCGTAGGAAACATTGCCGCTTATACGGTGCTGAGTATAACCACTTAAGGCAAGCACTGCGAATGTTACAATGAACAAAATTCTTTTCATATTCTTTTTAATTACTCTTTTGCAAAAATAAACAATTACTTGCCTGATTATCAACGAAAGTTGTTCACAATTAACACCTGCTTTTCAAAAGGGTTCACACAGCCTGGTAAATATGTTAATACCCAATTAATAATTGCATGGCTTCTCTTATATCCTGACTTCAATTTCAGCATTCCTAACGTAAATATTTTAACTTTGCACTACAGCAAACCTATGAATTCAATGGCAACAGCTACGCTGACTAAGAAGATCCAATCCTGGTGCTCAATTCAGGAAAGATCAGGAAATGAAGTTATTGCTAAACTTCTGACTTTAGGAATCGAGGAGGATGATATTTCATACGTTGTTGAAGTGCTTAAGGAAGAAGACTTTCTGAATGAGCAACGATTTGCGCGGCAATATGCAGGAGGAAAATTCAGACTGAAGGAATGGGGAAAAGAAAAAATAAAACTTGGCCTTCAGCACCACGGTCTGGATGACAAACTTATTTATTACGCTTTAGAGGAAGAAATTTCCCAGGAAGACTACTTAAGAGTTATTACAAGATTAATTGAAAAAGATCAGGGTAGAAAAACCAGTGATGATATACTCAGGCACATTGTTAGTAAAGGATTTGAGATAGAGATTGTGTCTGAAATAATGGAAACTCTGGGTATTAAATAACTAAATAATTAAGAATCATGATATTAAATGAAGCCATTCGGGATATTAATGAAAGGATAGAAACCTTAAGGAGGTTCCTTTGACATTGATGGCAAATTAAGACAGATTTCTGAAGACGAACGTCAAACTGTTTCTCCCGGATTCTGGGATGATCCGAAGAAAGCTGAACAATTACTGAAAACTATCCAGGAAAAAAAATCATGGACGGAAACCTTCAACCGTATTGTTGGCAGCTATGAAGATCTGCTTGTGATGTATGAATTTTTCAATGCAGGAGATACAACGGAAGAAGAAGTAGAAAAACACTATAACCTCACAATAAAAGATATAGAAGACCTTGAACTCAGGAATATGCTCCGGGGTGAAGAGGATAAAATGGGCGCAATTCTCACTGTAAATTCGGGTGCCGGCGGCACTGAAAGTCAGGACTGGGCTCAGATGCTGCTTCGCATGTATATCCGCTGGGGAGAGCGAAACAATTACAAAGTTCATGAAATCGATTACCAGCCTGGAGATATTGCAGGTATTAAATCAGCAACACTCGAATTTGAAGGTGCTTTTGGTTTTGGATATCTGAAAAGTGAAAGTGGTGTTCACAGGTTAGTTCGACTCTCTCCATTTGATTCGGCCCATAAGCGGCATACTTCATTTGCTTCTGTTTATGCCTACCCGATTATTGATGACAACATTGAAATCGAAATTAATCCTGCCGACATCAGTTGGGATACTTTTAGGTCGAGCGGCCCCGGAGGGCAGAATGTTAATAAAGTGGAAACCGCCGTAAGATTACGTCATGCCCCTACTGGTATTGTTGTTGAGTGCCAGGAAACCCGATCCCAACTTCAGAACCGCGAAAAAGCTATAAAACTCCTGAAGTCGCAGCTCTATGAAATCGAATTGCGTAAAAAAAGAGAGGCCCTGCAGAAACTCGAAGACTCCAAGAAAAAAATTGAATGGGGATCGCAAATCCGCAGTTATGTGATGCATCCTTACAAAATGGTTAAAGACCTTCGTACCGACTATGAAACCTCTAATGTACAAGCCGTTATGGATGGCGATCTGAACGATTTCATAAAAGCCTTTCTGATGGAATTCGGAGGAAAAGGCTGATTTTCAGAATAAAAACACTTTACTCTAACTCATTCAAACATGAAAACACGTATCGAAAAAGACACAATGGGCCCGGTTGAGGTTCCTGCTGACAAGTATTGGGGAGCTCAAACCCAGCGTTCTAAAGAAAATTTTAAAATTGGTGGACAGCAAATGCCCGGCGAAGTGATAAAAGCTTTCGCAATCCTAAAAAAAGCAGCCGCTCTGGCTAACTTTGAACTAAATGTACTTCCAGAAGAAAAATGCAAACTTATATCTACTGTTTGCGACGAAATTACCGAAGGTAAACTCGACGACCAGTTCCCTCTGGTTGTATGGCAAACAGGTTCTGGTACGCAATCAAATATGAACGTGAATGAGGTTGTTTCAAACAGAGCTCATGTAATCAGCGGAGGAACCCTTGGAGAAGGCAAAAGTCCGATCCACCCGAATGATGATGTTAACAAATCTCAGTCCTCCAACGATACTTTCCCCACTGCAATGTCGATTGCTGCATACAGGATGGTTGTGGAAACAACAATCCCGGGAGTTGAAATCCTGCTTGAAACCCTTCGCGGGAAATCTGCAGAATTTAAAAGTATTGTAAAAACAGGTCGTACCCATTTAATGGATGCAACACCATTAACCCTTGGTCAGGAATTTTCAGGCTATGTATCACAGTTGGAACACGGATTAAAAGCACTTCGCAACACACTTCCTCACCTCAGCGAGCTTGCTCTGGGTGGTACAGCTGTGGGTACAGGCATTAATACTCCTAAAGGCTACGACGTGCTGGTTGCAAAAAAAATTGCTGATCTTACAGGATATCCGTTTATTACAGCACCTAATAAATTTGAATCTCTTGCTGCTCATGATGCAATGGTTGAAACTTCAGGTGCCTTAAAAACACTTGCAGTAAGTTTAATGAAAATAGCAAGTGATGTTCGCCTTTTATCATCGGGACCAAGATGTGGAATCGGTGAAATCAGATTACCTGAAAATGAGCCAGGCTCATCCATTATGCCAGGCAAAGTCAACCCTACTCAACCTGAAGCATTAACGATGGTTTGTGCACAGGTAATTGGCTGTGATGCTGCAATAACAATTGGTGGTATGAATGGACATTTTCAGCTGAATGTTTTTAAACCGGTAATCATTTTTAATCTTTTAATGGCTGCAAGATTAATTGGTGACGCCTGCGTTTCCTTCAACAATAATTGCGCTGTAGGTATTGAACCTAATCTTCCATTTATTCAAAAAAACCTGGAAAACTCATTAATGCTTGTAACAGCGCTAAATACACATATCGGGTATGAAAACGCGGCGAAAATTGCAAAAAAAGCTCATCACGAAAACCTAACCTTACGTGAGGCAGCAATTGAACTTGGCTTTCTTACCGACGAACAGTTCACAGAATGGGTAGATCCGGCAAAGATGATTTGATTTATTTTTTCTCAAATTGGGAAATAACTAAAATCTGTTATACTTTTGGTGTTTAAAATCCATTACATGCAATCAATAAAAGTCTTTATTGTTGAAGATGACCCTGTTTATGCAGAGATGCTTAGGTATCATCTCCAGCTGAATCCTGATTATGAAATAGAAAAGTTCGAAAATGGGACGGAATTATTAAAGAATCTTTATAAGAAGCCAAATTTAATAACCCTCGACTATAGTCTTCCTGATTTCTCCGGGCTTCAGTTGTTTAAGAAAATCAAAGAAACAGATGCTGACATTCCAGTAATCGTTGTTTCAGGTCAGGAGGATATCCTTACTGCCGTTACACTTTTAAAAGAAGGGGCGTACGACTATATCATCAAAGATCAGGATACAAAAGACCGTTTGTGGAATGCACTTCGAAACCTGAAAGAAAAATTCGATCTTCAGCAGGAAATATTTGACCTTCGGGAGGAAATTGAGAAGAAATATGATTACGAAAACATAATTAAAGGGAAAAGTGTCGTAATTAAACAGATCTATAATCTCATTGAGAAGGCTACAAGAACAAATATTGCAGTAGTAATTACAGGTGAAACCGGAACGGGAAAGGATCTCGTTGCGAAAGCAATTCACTACAATTCTCCGAGAAGGAAGAAGCCTTATGTTGCTATAAATGTTTCTGCTATTCCAAATGAACTTATTGAAAGCGAATTATTTGGTTATGAAAAAGGTGCTTTTACAGGCGCTATAACCCGAAAAGTTGGCAAGTTTGAACTGGCAAATAAAGGCACTTTATTTCTGGATGAGATTGGCGAAATGGATCTTAATATGCAATCTAAATTGCTAAGGATTCTCCAGGAAAAAGAATTCTCCAGAGTAGGTGGAAACGAAATCATTAAAACTGATATCCGCTTAGTTGTTGCAACAAATAAAAACCTTGCCGAAGAAGTTCAGAAAGGCAAATTTCGCGAAGATCTTTATTACAGATTGCTTGGTTTGCCAATAGAACTTCCTCCTCTCAGGTATAGGGGGAATGACATATTGGTACTCGCCAAACATTTTGTCGATGAGTTCTGCCTTGATAACCAATTGAAGAAATTGAGTATCTCCGGTGTTGCTCAGGATAAACTTATGAAATATACCTATCCTGGAAACGTGCGTGAATTAAAGGCAATTATGGAATTAGCCTGCGTTATGACAAATTCTGAAATCATCAATGATATTGATATTTCATTTAACTCAACCGCACATCGGGCTGATTTTTTAATGGAAGAAGATACGCTCGAAGGGTATAACCGGAAAATTATCAAATTCTATCTTCATAAGTACAATAACAATGTGCTAATGGTTGCAAAAAAACTGGATATTGGAAAATCTACAATTTACAGGATGATAAAGAATAAGGAAATTTAACTAATTCAAATTGCGCCATGAATAATACTGAGAAACCCTATGACTTAAGCATGTTGATTGAAATGGAATCTGAAGAACCTGGAACACTGGTTAAAATTATTCAGATTTTCCTTGAATCAATTCCAGAAGTTCTGAATGAATTCATGACTAATTTCCATAATAACGACATTACTAGTCTTGGAAGTTCCGCTCATAAATTAAAATCAAGTATTGATTTGCTTTCGTTAACAGATATCTCCATATTACTTAAAAAGATTGAACTGTGTGCCAAGAAAGGAGAGAATCTTGAAGAAATCCCGAAATGGGTTCAATTAGTAAATTCAAGTCTAAATGAAGTTTTTGTAATGCTTAAAGACGAAATAGCAGAAAAGAGTTAAAACTTTTCGTTCATTATTGCGTTTGAGCATGCAGTATTTAAAATCAGAAACAATGAAAACAAATTCACCGGTAAAATTACTTAAAGGGCAGATATTTCCTATTTTCATGGGCATGTTCCTAATGTTCAGTCTTAGTTCTTTTGCTCAAACTGCTAAAAAAGAAGTTGTTGAAATTAAAATCAAAACTTCTGCAGTATGCAATATGTGCAAAGAAAGTATCGAAAAAGGGCTTATCTATGAAAAAGGAATAAAGGATGTGACGCTTGACGTAGATTCAAAAATCGCAACAGTAAAGTATCGTTCTGACAAAACAACTCCCGAAATTATTAAAAAGTTTATTGCCTCCCTTGGGTATGATGCAGACGAGATTCCTGCTGATAAAACAGCCTATCAAAAGCTGCCATCATGTTGCAAAAAAGACAGTGGAAATTAATTGATTACAATCCTTTAACTCTTGGTTTTCCTGCAATAAAATCTTTCAGGTAGAACGGTTCAAAGTAAGCAACATCTTCAAATAAGCCCGCCGAATACTTTTGGCGGGCTATTTTTATCATATGACTTGCCGAAGGAACAAAGTCGTTAATAATTTTAGAATTTGAATTTGATGCTAAAAATTCGGAACTTTTCGGAGCTCCACTCCCAAAGAAATAAGTAGTATAGTTTGCTAATACGTCTTTAAATGAATCAATATCAATAATCTCAGCTTTAACTTCCCTTATTGTTTCCAATTCAGAATTAAATATTGCAGCGTAAACCTCCATTCTTCTTGCGTCAATCATTGGGCAGAATGCATAAGAACTATCAAAAGTTTCATTTGCAGTTAATCGCTCTTTCATACCAGATGCCATGGATTGCAGGGTACTAACAGCAATTAATGGCTTATCAGCAGCATAGCATAAGCCTTTTGCCACAGAAACACCAATTCTGAGCCCGGTATAAGAACCTGGGCCCATGCTAACTGCAACAGCATCAACATCCTTTATCGTAATTTCCTGTTCCTTCAGAATTTCATTTATAAAGACTGTTAACTTAGCTGCATGATCATTCCCCTCAGTGCTAAAATACTCTTTAACAATTAAACCGCATTCAGCAAGTGCAACAGAACAAACTGCAGTTGCTGTTTCTATCAGAAGGATTCTGGCCAAAATACGTTAGTTATTTCTCTTCTTTAAATAAATCATTCTTGTCTACTTTATTAACTTTCTGACCATCCTTCAAAGTCTTGGAAACAGCCAGATATGGTGCAGTTATAATCTCATCATTATTAGTTAAGCCTGATATTATCCTGATATAAGTATTGTCTTGAATACCCGATTTTACTTTCCTCATTTTTGCAACACCATTGTCGTATACAAAAACATATTCAACAGAAACCTGCTCCTTTTTTACACGGGCATCTTCAACGTTTTCATCTGGTTTTTCTGTTTTAGGCTTAATTTTCTCCTTATCTTTAAGCAAAGATGTGTCGGTTCTGGTTGTAACAGCCTGTATTGGTATTGTCATTACATTTTTTGCAATTTCTGTCTGAATATCAACAGTAGCAGACATTCCAGGACGTAAAGGTGAAAAGTCAGGCATTAATGGCTTTAAAAGATCCTTATAGGAATCTCTGAGCACCCTGATTTTTACATCAAAATTTGTAACCTGATCCACACTTACTCCTGATGTGTTTGCAGAAGTTGCTACTTCAGTAACTATTCCTTTGAATTTGCGGTTAAGGTAAGCATCAACCTCAATAAGAGCAGTATCACCAAGATGAACGCGAACAATATCATTCTCATTTGCACTTACATTTACTTCCATTCCATCAAGGTTAGCAATCCGCATAATTTCAGTACCACTCGAAAACTGAGAAGTCCCAACAACTCTTTCTCCCTTCTCAACATTCAGCTTCGAAACCGTTCCTTCAACCGGGGAATAGATTGTAGTTTTCGTCAGATTTTCTCTCGACTCCTTTAAAGCAGCCTCTGAACTTTTTACCGTATATGAAGCAGCCTTTACACTTTGTTCTGCAGCTTCTACCTCAGCCCTGGCGCTTTCAAAGGCCGACTTTGCAGCATCGAACTCGGAAGCAGAAATCGCCTGTTGTTTATACAATTTATCATTACGGTCGTACGACGATTTGGCATTGGTAAACTGAGCCTGAACCTGAGCCAAACGAGCTTTTGCATTCGCTTCATTTGCTTTTTGCATGTTCAATCCGGCAGTTGACTGATCATAATTCGATTGATAAATTTCCGGATTTACCTTGGCAAGTATGTCACCCTGATTTACATGATCACCCTCTTTTACATACAATTCAATTAGCTCACCCGAAATATCAGGACTAATTTTTACTTCAGTTTCAGGTTGAATTTTCCCATTTGCTGAAACAGTTTCAATTATTGAGCGGTTCGCCACCTTTTCAGTACTCACTTTAATTGCATCTTGTTTACCAAACCAGCCTTGCTTTTTACCAATAGCCAGTACAATAATTATAATAACAACCGCGATTATTGATATTTTTATCCACTTTTTCTTATTCTTATTCATAGCATGTTAATAATTTCTGTGTAATCAGTTTTATTTTAGTTCAGGTCAAGCGGGCGACCCATGTAAAAATCAAGAACTGTTTTCTTGAAAATATATTCAAATTTAGCCTGTAATAGTTCAGATTCTGACTTTGCCAGGTTCTTTTTGGCTTCATTGAAATCAACAAAATTTAGCATGCCCACATTAAACTTTTGTTCTGTGTATCCAAAATTTTCTTTCATCGCTTCAACAGATTTTTTAGCTGCATTATATTTCTGAATTGCCGCTGTTGCATCTGCATAAGAACGTTGAATATCCTGAGTAAGCGTATTTTGTTGCTGGAGTAAATTTAACCTGGCATTCTCTATTGCAATTTTTGCCCTGCTGTTTGAGGTGCGTATTTGTAAACCATTAAATATTGGGATATTCAGATAAAAGCCTATTGATTTATTTGTATTATTACTAATCTGATCATTGAAGGAGATTTTTTCATATTCATAAATGTATGAAGGGAAAGATGCAACCACTGGAATAGTGGGAAGTTGTGCTGTATAACCTATTGTATCGAAACCGGTTAAGGTCATTCCCTTTATCCGCTCAGCAGCACCGGAAAAACCTGTACCATACGATCCCTGCATCGTAAGTGTTGGGGAATACAATCCATGTGAAATACTTAAGTCTTTAATAGAACTCTGTACTTTCAATTCAGCGCTTTTTATCTGAGGCTGAGTTGACATGGCCATGCTTAAAACCTCATTTGGCTTTACCTTCAGATTAACTGTTTCTGGGACATTGATTACCGGCCTGATTATATCAAATTTCTCTTCAGGAGTAAGATCAAGCATTTGAAGCAGCTGTAAAACTGATAGCTCAAGGTTATTTTTTGTCGTAATTTCCTGTAATTCCTCGGCTGCAAGCTGTGCTTCCAAACTTAAAAGATTCCCTTTTGCAAGAGTGCCGGCATCAACCAGCTTTTTTGTACGTTCAACCTGCTGAGCGGTAATTGCCTTCTGTTCTTGTGCAATCAGGAATAGTTCCTGATTGAACAGAATATTTAAATACCCTGAAGCCAGATTCAGAGAAATGTCGTTCTGTATCTTTTCAACATCATATTTACCAGCTTGCAACTCAAGCCTGTTCTTGGCCACTGTATTTAACAATTGAAAACCATTAAATAGTGTCAGATTCCCCGACAAATAAAAATTATCAAACTGAACCCGCTGCGAAGCAAAAGTGTTTGTAAACCTGTCGATAGATTTACCATAGTTATACCCATGAGAAGCACTGGCATTAAAATTTGGTAATAATGATGCTTTACTTTGAAGCAAATTATCAGCCTGCATTTCAAGATTCAGCTTTTGTTGTTTTATTTGAATATTATTCTCAAGGGCATACTTAATACAATCCTGCAATGACCATAATTTCTGACTAAAAACATCGCATGAAAAAAACAGGAATGTGAAGATTACAATGATCTTTAAATTGATTATAGTTTTCTGAATTTTCATTTTGTCATATGAGTATTAACTTAGTAACGGCAACCATTAATAACGAACTTTTCTTAAATTTATGTCTTTTAAAATAATTTACCTTTATATCTGAATATGGCAAACCCTAGACGGATAGAAAGCATTTATTAAAAAAAATCCTGCGTTTTGAGTATGCAAAGGTAAGACATCTTTAAAGCAAAAATATGTGATGAGAAATTTTAACAAGTCAATTTGGATTATATTTTGGACAATCTTTTTCGTATCTCTGAATTCGAAAATTGCAGATTGTAATTCTCGGATTAATCCTGATCGCAGCAACGACTCTGTTCACGTTTTGCATTACGATTTATACCTCGATGTAACTAACTTTGCAGGAAAAATAATCATAGGACATACCAGATTAAGTATATCAGCTAAGAATACAAACATACAGACCCTTGAATTGGATCTGTTAAAATTGAATATCGATTCAATTAACTACGAAAACAGTTCAATTCCCTTTGTTTACAATGATACTAACATTTTTATCCAGCTTCCTGCACCTTTAACTTCCCTGGATACCTCTATTGTTGATGTTTATTACCATGGTGTACCAAAAGTTGAGACTTCCGGTTGGGGCGGGTTTCATTTCAGTGGAAATAACCTGGCGTATAACCTCGGTATAGCTCTGGAAGACATCCCACATAATTATGCCAGGGTTTGGTTCCCTTCCATCGATAATTTCACAGATAAATCAACATACGATTTCTTTATCAGGGTTCCTGACCCGCTTGTTGCTGTTTGCAACGGGAATTTAATAGCGGCTACTCCTGCCTCAAATAATACTTCTGAGTATCATTGGCAGCTAAACGTTCCTTGTAATGCGTACATGGCATCGGTGGCAATTTCAAATTATGTACCTGTATCAGGCATCTTTAACAGCCTCTCCGGACCTATTCCTACAAACATTTATGTAAAACCTCAGGACACCGCCAAGGCAAGAAGCTCTTTTATTCACCTTAATGATGTCCTTACAGCGTTTGAAAACTGGTTTGGACCATATTGCTGGCCACGTGTTGGATATGTTGCTACAACACAGGGTGCTATGGAGCACCCCACTAATATTGCCTATCCGAATTCGAGTATCGATGGTACGCTTGCAGATGAGGGCCTGTATGTTCACGAATTAACACATATGTGGTTTGGAGACCTTGTAACCTGTTCGAGCCCTGAAGACATGTGGATCAACGAAGGCTGGGGAGTATTTGGAGAAATCTTATTCAGAGAAGCAGTGTACGGAAAAGCCAGCTATAAGACATATATGAGAAAGAAACTAAGAGAAGTACTTCAGCTAACTCATGTCAAGGATAATGGCTACTTAGCTTTGGCTCCTATGCCACAATCTATTACGTATGGAAGCACCGTTTATGACAAAGGAGGCATTGTTACTCATACACTAAGAGGTTATCTCGGCGACAGCTTGTTCTTTGCAACTGTTAAAAAATACCTGATCCAATATAAGTTCAAATCAATTTCCTCTATTCAGCTTCGGGATTTATTTACAACTGAGTCGGGAATTAATTTGACTGATTTTTTTAATTCATGGGTATTTACTCCTGGTTTTCCTCATTTCGGTATTGACTCAGTAAGAAGCCTACCTCAGGGAAATAACTATTTTGTAACAGTTTATCTCCGCCAGCGTCACAAAGGAACAATGAATTTTTCAGATAAAAATCGACTGGATATCCGTTTTTATGGGCAAGCTTGGGAAAAATTCAATGATAGTTTAAGCTTCTCCGGACAATTTGGATCAAAAAGTTTTCTCTTGCCGTTTAACCCGGTATGCTCATTTATTGATCCTGAAGAGAAAATTTCAGATGCAACAACCGACAATTATACGGTGGTTAAGAATACTGGTTCAGTCGTTTTCCCTGACACCTATTTTACAATGGATGTACAGCAGACAACAGATTCTTCCCTTGTTAGAATCACTCACAATTGGGTTGCTCCAGACTCATTTCCTCATGCAGTTCCAGGTTTACGACTCTCTAATTATAGATTCTGGACAGTGGAGGGCTTATTAAAACCTTCATTTATCGCTAAAGGAAGATTTACGTATTCAAAATCAAATTATCTTGACAATACACTCATTACCAATTCTCAGGACTCCCTGGTCTTACTTTACAGACCTTCAACTGCTGAAACCTGGAAATCTGTAAACTTTATCAAAAACGGAAGTTTCTCAAATGGAGAATTAATTGTGGATACACTTAAAACAGGAGAATATACGCTTGCTATTTGGGATCATACTTTTCTTAGTATTGCTGAAGATCATGCAAATGCTATCAAACTAAGAATTTTTCCAAATCCCGCTTCCGACTATGTTTCTGTATATATTAGCCAAAACTCTGAGTGCATACTTCAGATTTCAGACACCTCCGGCGTCATTTTAAAGGAAGTTAGAATACCTGTTTCTCCGTTTAACTTTAACTGGAGTCCTATTTTAAAAGCTGCCGGCACTTATTATTTCCGCCTGAAAAATGCTAAAGGGCAAACAATTGCAGCCGAAAAAATTCTGTTTGTCAATTAAGCCTTTTATCTCAGGGTAGCATTAAGTTTTGTCTGGTATGCCTTAATCAGCTTATTCATAACCCTGTCAATCTCATCGTCAGTGAGCGTTTTGTTCGCATCTCTGAGTGTAAAACTTATAGCATAGGATTTCTGTCCTGCTGGAATTTTATCTCCTTCGTAAATATCAAAAATTCCAACTTTCTGTAGCAGCACTTTTTCTGTTTCGTAGGCAATGCGCTCAATATCAAGAAAAGGTATCGCATTATCTACTAACAAAGCCAGATCCCTTCGCACTTCCGGAAATTTCGGCAATGAAGCATATTGAATTGTCAGATTTTTTACAAGATTCATTACAATCTTCCAACGGATAAATCCTGTAAATACTCTGGATTTAATATCAAAATGCTTTAGCAAACCGTTTGCTACTTCACCAAATTCTGCGACTACAATACCATTATCAAGCAATTGATAACCATTAGAATAAACATCTGCTGAAGTTGGAGCAAGATTTAATTTCCATACGGGCACACCCAATTTTTCAAGCAATTTATAGATTACAGATTTTGCCGTATAAAGGTCAGCAACTTTAGTATTTCCGGTCCACGACTCTGATTGCTCTCTGCCACTGGCAAATACTGCAAGATGTTCCTCTTCAAAATATCGCTTCAGTGAATTGCTTTCAGCAGAAGCAGATTCATTATAGCGGTAAATCGATCCGAACTCAAACAATTTAAGATCTGAGTTTTTTCTGTTCTGGTTGTATTGTATCGTTTCTAATCCACCAAATAAAAGGCTTGGACGCATTATTTCCAGATCTTTACTTAAGGGATTCAGAATACGAACACTCTCTTCCGGTTTAAAACTTTCAGAGATCCTCTCATACTGCGTTTTTGTTAGCGAATTGCACATGATTTCTGAAAAACCCTGCCCATTTAGCTGACTAGCCGCTATATTTCTCAATTTGTCGAAATCCGGTTTTGGTGTCCCTACCATCGAGTACTTAACCGACTCCTCAAATTCAATATTGTTATAGCCATAAATTCTAAGAATCTCTTCAATAACGTCAGCTTCCCTCTGAACGTCAACTTTGAAAAGTGGTACAGAGAGTGTTAAACCATCCGAATTTTCTTCTGTTATTGAGATTCCAAGATCATTGAGAATCTTTTTAATCGTTGTCCTGTCAATCGATTTTCCAATCAAACTGTCAACATTTGCATACTTCAGTTTAGTTGAAAATGGACTGATGGGAGTTGGATAATAATCTTTAATCTCTGATGAAATTGTACCTCCTGCGACCTCTTTTATAAGCATAGCCGCTCTTTTCAAAGCAAAAACAGTGATGTCAGGGTCAGCACCACGCTCAAACCGGAATGAAGCATCTGTTTTTAACCCATGATATTTTGAAGTTCTTCTGATATATACAGGATTAAAATATGCACTCTCCAGAAAAATGCTTGTAGTTGATTCGGTAACACCTGACTTTAAACCGCCATAAACCCCGGCAATGCACATTCCTTCGGTTTCATTGCATATCATCAGATCCTTGTCGGTAAGTTCCCGCTCAATTGAATCAAGAGTAATGAATTTTGAAGCAGTGGCAAGGGTTTTAACAATAACCTTATTTCCTTTCACTAAGTCAGCATCAAATGCATGTAAAGGATGCCCTGATTCAAAAAGGATATAGTTAGTAATATCAACAATATTATTTATTGGCCTCAGGCCAATAGAAAGCAGGGAATTCTTCAACCACTCCGGCGATTCCTGAACTTTAATTCCTGTTATAGTTAATCCGCTGTATCGTGGACATGCCAGCTGGTCCTCAACTATTACCTGAATATCCAGATCTGAATTATCAACCTTGAAATTACTGACATCTGGTTGGCTCAATACAATGTTATTTGCCATTCCATGAGCATTTAACACAGCAATAAGGTCTCTTGCTACTCCAAGGTGTGACGCAGCATCCACTCTGTTTGGTGTTAATCCTATTTCAAAAACAACATCTTCATAAATAGAAAAATACTTATTTGCAGGAGTTCCAACAATTGCATCTATAGGCAGAACCATAATACCATTATGAGAAACACCTAGACCAAGTTCATCCTCGGCACATAGCATTCCCTGGCTAAGCTCTCCTCTAATCTTTGCTTCAGTAATCTGAAAGCTCTCAAGACCTTTGTAGATTGTTGTGCCGATTGTTGCAACAAGAACCTTCTGGCCAGCAGCAACATTCGGAGCACCACATACGATATTCAATGGGAGGCCTGAACCAACTGATACTTTTGTAAGGCTCAGCTTGTCAGCATTCGGATGTTTGGAACATGTAAGCACTTCTCCAATAACAACGCCATGCAATCCACCTTTAACTGATTCAAACTTTTCAAAGGATTCTACTTCCAATCCACAGTCTGTAAGGATTTTCGCCGTCGTTTCAGCATCAAGGTCAATATTGATGTACTGCTTTAACCAATTATAAGAGATCTTCATTGATCAGTATTTTTAAGGCTGCAAAAGTATATAAAATCCCCCTAACTTATCCTTGAAAAGTCAGCTGCATGCTTATCCATTCTGCCTAATTGGTGAACAAGGGGTAAATTTACAGGATTAGAAAGGATAGGATCTTTATTTAGTATGTCGTTTGCCAGATCTCTGGCTAGTTTTAAAAGCTTCTCATCACGAATAATATCAGCAAGTTTCAGATCCAGAACTCCACTTTGAACAGTACCTTGCAGGTCACCTGGTCCTCTGAGTTTCAAGTCGGCCTCGGCTATATCGAACCCATCAGTGGTTTTAACCATTGTTGCAATTCTTTGCTTGCCATCATTTGTTAACTTGTCGGAACTCATTAATATGCAATACGACTGATCTGCGCCCCGCCCTACCCTTCCCCTGAGCTGATGCAATTGCGAAAGTCCAAACCTTTCAGCATTTTCTATCACCATAACAGAAGCATTCGGAACGTCGACGCCTACTTCAATTACCGTGGTTGCAACCATTAGCTGTGTTTCACCTTTAACAAACCTCTGCATTTCAAAATCCTTGGCTGCAGGCTTCATTTTACCATGAACAATACTAACAGCAAATTCCGGTAAAGGAAATTCTCTGCAGATACTTTCATATCCATCCATCAGATACTTTAAGTCGATACTTTCAGATTCTTTAATCATCGGGTATACAAAATATATTTGTCTGCCTTCAGCAATCTGCTTTTTTATTGAAGAAAATACCTTCAAACGGTCATGATCAGTAAAGTGGAATGTCTTGATTGGCTTCCTGCCTGGTGGTAGCTCATCAATAACAGAAACATCAAGATCGCCGTACAGCGTCATTGCAAGCGTTCTTGGAATGGGCGTTGCTGTCATTACAAGGATATGAGGCGGTACCTCAGCTTTCTGCCAGAGTCGTGAACGCTGAACTACTCCAAACCTGTGCTGCTCATCGATAACTACTAAGCCCAGCTTATCGAAAACAACACTGTCTTCTATCAAAGCATGCGTACCAATAATAATATGAAGGCTCCCTTCCTTTAATGATTCCAGAATCCTTTTCCTGTTTTTACTTTTAGTGCTGCCCGTGAGTAACTCCACATTAACAGGCATCTGACCCAGCATTTTACTAAATGTTCTTAAATGTTGCTCAGCGAGAATCTCGGTAGGAGCCATTAAACAAGTCTGGAATCCATTATCCAGAGCAATCAGCATTGTCATAAGAGCAACGAGAGTTTTTCCACTTCCCACATCGCCTTGAAGCAATCTGTTCATTTGCTTTCCTGATCCAATATCAAACCGAATTTCTTTAATTACTCTTTTTTGGGCATCTGTGAGTTCAAAAGGCAGATATTCCCTGTAAAATTGATTTAAGTTATCTCCTACAATTGTAAAGCGCTGACCCTTTATAAACTTTTGCCGGCCAACTTTGCTTTTAAGAATTTGCAACTGTATAAAAAACAGCTCTTCAAATTTCAACCGGGATACTGCTTTTTCGAGAATAGCAGCATCAGTTGGAAAATGTATTGCCACTAAAGCCTCTTCCCTGCCAATAAGTTTTAATCTTGATTGGATTGTATCCGGAAGTGTTTCCTGAATATTCCCTGCAGATACTGAAATCAGATTACGGATTATCTTCCGTATCCCTTTACTATCTAACCCAATTGCTTTTAACTTCTCGGTTGTACTATAAAATGGCTGCAGATGCTCATCAATTTCATTCTTTCGGTCAGCAGCTAATTCAAACTCGGGATGGGGAATATTATAGGAACCATTAAAAAATGCTGGTTTACCAAAAACAACAACATCCATTCCCACTTTTACCATTTCTTTAATCCATCGAATTCCCTGAAACCAAATCAGATCTATCTCTCCGGAACTGTCTTTAAGAACAGCCACAAGCCGCTGACTCCGCATTTTTCCAATAATCTCAACTTTAATTATTCTTCCCTTGATCTGGTAATATATTGAATCACTATTTATCTCCTGAACTGAATAGTATCTCGTTCTATCCATATACCGGAATGGAAAGTGTGTTAACAGATCATGGAAGGTATCTATCTGAAATTCTTTCCGAAGGATCTCAGCCCTTTTCGGACCAACACCTTTAACATATTCAACTGCCGTATCAAGAAAAGAAATACTTTTCATATTAATATTTGCGGATAAACAAAAATAGCAAATAAAAAAAAACCGGATACACTTTAAAAGAATATCCGGTTTTAATTTGGAAGGAGATTTTAATTAAAACTCCCAAAGATCATGCTCAAATTTAAAAAGATCGTTTTTTATCCTCTCAGATTCGAGAAGTGCGTCCAGACCCTGGGCATAATCAGTTATACGCCTGTCATAAACATTTTTTTCTTTATAGATATAACTATCAAACATTCGTTTCCAGAAGATGTCATCAAATGTTCTCCGTTCAGCATCGTTGAAGCGGTTAAAAACTTCTGCTTTAGCAAGAACCTGACGAATTTCTGGAAAATAAAGCCAGAAAAGCGGCTCACGAGCTCTGAATGTTCCGTCATCCAGATAATTATCTCTGACCAAACAGAGTCCAATAATTCTAACGTCCTGCTGTGATCTCTGCTTATCGAAGAAAATATCCTCTTTAATACGAATCATTTTTACATCGCTTGTATTAAATTTAGTAGCGATAACAGTATCATACAAATCATAAGGAGGGTAAGGGCGGGCTAATTGCTGAGTATCTAATTTCTCAAGCCTTCCCATGATTTCCTGATATGTCATTGGCATCGTAAATTCATTGGTCGGAATATCCATATACGCATTAATAGTCCCTTCCTTCAGTGCATCCATAATAACCGTAGTAAAATTTCTCCAGTTCGCATATGGATTCTCAGGATAGTAGAAAACCTGATTTATTTTTTGCCGCATATCAATAGTACGCCAAATCCTGTTCGACCAAACAACATCAGCTTCGCGTAAAGCACAATATGGAATAGGTTTCCGTTCAAGGGAGTTAATCTTATCGAATACTCCATCCCTTGGGGGATCTAAAACCTGGGCCTGACCAGATACATTCTGTACCAGGTTTACCAGGAAAAGTGCAAACAGGAATAAGATTACCAGCTTTTTCATTTTAACCTCCTGAATAATATTCAATTATCGAATTTGTATACTAACTGTTGATAGCTTCCTGTTTCCATCAGGTCCTTTGGCTGAGATTTCCTCAATCCAGATTTTCTGTCCTGATTTAGCAGTACGGATAAATTTCTTTACACGCTCATTAAATTGGTTTCCTTTAATTGGCTCAGTGAACAAGTCGCCACTTTGGGTTGAAACAAAATTGAATGAATTAATAGTAAAACTCAGCTCAAAATCAAAGTCAGCAGGCATCCTTGGAATAATAGGAGATACCATAAGAATATCTCTTGCTATCTGACCTTCAGCCACATTACCAACATAAGCAATCGGATTTGGGACTTGTTTTACCCTGAACTCAACACCACCCATTGATTTTGATTTTGCACCATCACCAGCAGAAACATTAATAGTAGTTTTTCTACCTTGTCCTTCTTTAGGAACATTAACAATCCAATCTTTCCCGGAACCATCACGCTTCAGAGTACCTATTGAGATTGATGGTTTAACTTTTTCCGTAGGAACTCCGGGAACTGAAATAGAAACAGGGTTATCTACACCAATATAAAAAACATTCATTTTGGTGGCAGAAACAGTAAGTGAAGGTTTCGCAACAACATACTCATCTTTAAAGTAATGTCTGTTTGTATTTCCAGCTGGATCTTTAATCATAATAACTCCGGCATATTTCTTAATACCTTCGCTACCAGCAGGGATTTTTAGATTCACCAAACCATTTACGCCTTCAATAGCTTTAGCTGCTTTGATGTTAGCATCAGTAATTGTATCAGCACCTTCGAGAATATATACTTCAGGAGCGGTTTTTGTATCGTATGCTGCAACAAAAACCTCGGCTTCATAATCTTCACCCTGGAAAACATAACGGGTTTGAGGAACTACACGTGCTGTAATTGCATCAAATGTAAAATCGTCTGCTTTAACAGATGCGAATAAATGATTCAGAACATCAAATTCAAGTGATTGAATTTCGTTGATAATTTTATTTAAAATAGTAACGTCAGCAGCGAGAATTGTATGATAGAAATTGTGCATTTCCCAAGGCTGCTTAGCTCCGGAAGCATCATAAAAAGGTCCGTCAACATCCAGGCTTGCTTTAAAATTATCTACAGCTCTCGGATCAACCAAGGCAAGCATATCTTTTTTATACTGAATAATCTTATTTTTTAATTCTCTTGATTTACCTGCAGATCCATCCTGTGAATCCCCGATAAAATAGTGGGTTGTTTCATCATATTTGTCCTTAGTTGAAACTGAACGAAGTAACAAAGTCATGCTTGGAATAGAGTCCTTTCCATTAGGATGAGGACGATATTCAACAAAATAATGCTCCTTTACAGCATTCACAGAATCCACTTTTTCAGAACGTATAATTGTTTGAAGTTTAATTGAATTCAAATACTTCACCATATCATCTGAATACTTTGAGGCTTTTTGGGCTTTTTCCCAGAAAGGTCCCACCTTGGCAGCATTCATTGCAAACTGTTGTTTAAATTTTGAAAGAGTCCAATCAATCTTTCCTGCAAAAGTCTTGTTCGTAGTTTCAATACTGGTATTTACTACAAGAAATGCATTCAGGATCTCAACGGAAACATTCAATGCGAGAAGAGCGGTTAACACAAGGTACATCATACCGATCATCTTCTGTCGCGGGGTTTCCTTATATCCGGCCATAGTAAGTCTTTTTTTTAATTTAAAGTTGTCAACACCTGTATTCTTTACTTGCTAACATTTACATTCATTGCTGCAAGCATGTTTCCATACACTTTGTTAAGTGCGGCAACATTCTGAGCCAGGGTGTCAACACCTTCCTTATACTTGGCAGTTTTGTCGATAGACTCATTAATATTCTTAACGAATGCATCAAATTTCTCTCCGAGAATTTTTGATGAATCAACTTGTTTTTGGGATGTCTGCATTTGCAACTCATAAATTGCATTGAGTGCAGATAAATTTGTAGAAATTTTCTCGAGTTGTTTCTGATAAGCACCACCCTGAACTTGTGAAAAATCAAGGGCTGCAGCAGATTTAGTAAGCATTTCTGCAGATTTAGTATAATTCTCGGTTAGAATTTTTGCAGAATCTGAAGCTGCTTTCATATTTCCTACGAGGTCCTTGGTAGCATTCAGATCGCTTTTCATGGCTTCTGAAGCAGCATTATAGGTAGTTGCTAGATTATTAACTGAACTTGAAACACCTTTAATACTCTTGTAATATTCTTCAGAAGCAACATTTTCCTGATTCAGGATTTCAGTGGTTTTCTTGTATGAATTTGCAAGTTCACCAACTGATTGAGAGGCAGTTTTAAGATTTTTTGCATAATCATTGGTAGAAGTAGCAGCATCAGTAACAACAGAAAGTTTACCGGCTCCTTCGCCCAGATTGCGCATACCATCAGCCAGGCTTTGTATCAATTCCGGGCCAATTTTGGCATCAGAAAGCATTTTATCAAGTTCTTTGGTCAAATCTTTATTCTTTAAAGATTTTGTAGGAAGATTAGCATCTTCGGCATTATACATACCAGCTAATTCAGGATAAACCAGGCTCCAGTCAGGCTCCACGTGAGGTGGTTCAAAAGCAGAGAAGAAGAAAATCAAAGCTTCAGTACCCAAACCAATAATAAGCATCATGTTTGCTCCGGGATAGTGATTAATTTTAAACAAAGCTCCCATAATAACGACAGCAGCACCCCAGCCATACAGTTTGGCCATAAAATTCTTGTAACCTTTGCTCCTAACTATACTGAAAAGACCCATAGTTTTTGAAAAATTTTAAGTTAATAAAAGTGTTCGTTGATTTAGTTCAGACCCTTTAACCCTAATTATAAATATTTGATGATGTGGCAGGATTGTCATCCTTCTGTCTTCCAAGATAAGTTTGTACACACCTGAATCCAATATAACATTTTGCTGTATCCTGGTATTCATAGCTTCTGGAAGAAACCTGAAGGTAATAACCTACATCTTTCCATGAACCACCTCTGATAACTTTTCGTTTCAGTGCCGGAGCATCTGTTTCTTTTGCAGTATAATCATAACTCATATTCAAATCCCAGGTAAAGTTGTACGCCGATTCATCAAAAGCGTCGTTTGTCCATTCTGCAACATTACCAGACATATCGTACAATCCAAAATCATTTGGGGCGTAATGGGCAGCAATAACTGTCTGAATTCCACCGTCGTCAATATAATTACCCCTCAATGGTTTGTAGTTACCAAGGAAACATCCTTCAGTATTTCTGATATACGGACCTCCCCAAGGATACGGACTTAACTGGAGTCCACCTCTTGCAGCCCATTCCCACTCAGATTCGGTTGGGAGACGGAATTCATTAACAATAACTTCACCTCTCTGATTATGGTAGCTATGCAGTAATTGTGAACGCCATACACAGAAAGCTTTAGCCTGTTTCCATGAAACACCAACAACAGGATAGTTGTCATAAGCAGGATGCCAGAAATATTTTTCAGTCATTGGCTCATTGAAAGAATATGCATAATCATGAACCCAGGCAAGAGTATCAGGATAAACATTAATAACCTCTTTACGAATATACACTGAGCGATCTTTCAGACCTTGAGGACGGTTATTTAAACTTCCGGCTTCATTATTGCCCGGAGCAGAGAAATCTTTTCTGGCTGCAGCTTTAAGGTCAATCCAGTAATACTGGAAATTTAATTTACGCGTATCAATTTGTTTAATTCTGTAAAAACGCTCATGCTCAGGAAGATACATTTCCTGTAATACTTCTCTGGTAGCCTGATCTTCATAATCAACACTTGCTTTCCAGTTGAGAAAAGGAGGGTCGTAAGGCTCGCCATATTCATTTTCCTGAATCAGATAGTCTTCCGGAGTGGCATCACCAAGAAGTTTCAAAGCGATAGAATCTTTAACCCAGAATACAAACTGACGATACTCGTTGTTTGTTATTTCTGTTTCATCCATATAAAAGGCCTGAACAGTAGCCGTTTTTGGTTGATGGGTTAAGGCATACGGAACATCCTGATCTGAGGCTCCCATGGTAAACGAACCAGCAGGTACGAAAACCATTCCAAAAGGGTCGGGCGGGAAAAAGGGTTCCCTATCCTGCACGCCGATTAATTCGCCGTTGCCGGAGTTCTTGCAACTCCAAAAGGCCGCACCCAAGAATAGGAAGAAAAACAGTTTTTTCATATGGCGCATTGTTTTCATTTCTTTTTAATCACAAAATTCTATTGAACAATTTTTACAAGAACCGTGTATTCCGATAACTCTTTCTTGGCTTTTCAATCACGATCTTGAAACAATAACCGAGCATTACCTCATGGCTACCCATGCTGCCGGCTTTATGAAGTTTTGAAGTAGTAATATCGTAGGAATATCCTATCCTGAAGTTTTTAACATTCATTCCCACAAGGAGGCCAACTGCATCCTGAACCCTGTATGTAACGCCTCCCCAGAACTTATTATTGTATCTCACTAATGTGTTGAAGTCGTACTGAGCGGAAGTGGCATCAGTTTTAATAAGGAAAGAAGGGTCTATCTCAAATTCAGAGTAATTAGACAATGTATACTCATAACCACCAGCAAGATAATAGTTGCGTTTAAGTTGAAGATCAGCCTTACCAATTGGAGATTTTGCTTCAGAAAGTTGAACAGCTGATATCCCCAGATAAAATTTACCCGGCATTTTATAGAATGTTCCGAAACCAAAGTCGGTAATAAAATTATTTTGCTTTGTTTTATCTGATAAAACCACATCCCCATCCTCTATTGGTTTGAATTTGGAGAAGTCATAGGTGCTATTTAGCATACCGACCTGAGCTCCCAATGACAAAATTCCGGAACCAAGATTAAACCGGTAAGCGTATTCCAGACGCACTCCGATACTTTTGTAATAACCTAACTGATCCTGATAAACAGTACCCCCCAATCCTCCATGCAGCAGGTTTACCGGGGCATCCAGTGAAATCAGCATTGTCCGGGGTGAAACGTTGTTTCCATCCTCCTTAATACCCATCCACTGCTGTCGGGCAATGCCTGTAAAACATATTGCCTCACTGCTACCAGCGAATGCAGGATTATAGAACATGTTATTGAACATGTTATGTGTAAACTGAGCCTCCTGTTGCGCAAAGGTTGTAAACCCCATTACCAGCGACAGAATCAGGCAAATGTATAATTTTTTCATACTGCGGAGCTGTTCAAAAAAGGCGTTAAAGTAACAACATTTTTTTGGTTTACGCAAATTTAGGTAAATAAATTGTCCTTCCTCCACAGGGCAATTCTCTAAGATCTGAGCACTCCTAACGTGTCTTATACCGTAAAAAAACAAAATAGTTACAATCTTCCTTCCTAACTAAGCTTTGCAAAGTTCAAAAAAAAAATGAACTTCTGGCTATTTTGTTCCAAATAATAGAAATTACTTTAGCAGAATCCTGTAAAATCCAGTTTTAATTATTCAAACCACCTGACTGTTAAAAGATTAAATATACATATATCTAAGTTCAATGTCTGAATAAACGGATAATATCATTTCCATTTGCAAAGATCAGCAGGGCAAATAAGAGTACCATCCCTACAATCTGTGCATACTCAAGAAATTTATCACTTGGTTTACGTCTTGAGACCATTTCATAAAGCAGGAAGAGTACATGTCCGCCGTCGAGGGCAGGAATTGGGAGGATGTTGAGAATAGCCAGCATGATAGAAAGGAAAGCAGTGAGTTTCCAAAAAGCTTCCCAATCCCAGATTGCCGGGAAAAGATCTCCAATTCTCAGAAATCCGCCAACATTTTCGTATGCTTTTGGCTCTTTTAATAACCGCAGGGATTTCAAATAATCTCCAATGCCAACATAGGCTTTCATTGTACCAGCCGGAATTGCCTGAAAGAAATTGAATTCCTTTTTATTTAAAGTAAAGAACTGTTCGAAAGCTTTGTTGTACACGCCAATAATACCTTCTTTGTTAACTTGTACGTCGAGTTGAATGGTGTCTGAACCCCTGATAACAGCTAATTTAACCTTCTGATTTTTAAATTTGGCTATTTCAGTTCTGTACTGGTCATAATAGGGAGTTGTAATTCCATTAATTCCAATAACCCTGTCATCAACCTTCATCCCTGCTTTCTGAGCATTTGAATTATCAGAAAACTTTGCCGCAATAAACGGTGTTCTGAATGAGATAAAGTCGGCATTATTTTTTTGGAGTAGTTTAGAAATAAATCCCTTTGGAATCTGAATTTCCAAAGGCTTCTCATCTCTGACAATTTGAATTGAAGCAGACTTATCGAGAATAATTTTTTTCGGAATTTTGTGAAAGTCTTCTATATTTTCATTGTCGACAGAAATAATTTTATCGCCATCAGTTAATCCTAATTGTCTTCCGGTTGAGTCTACCGCTATTCCATATTTATTGACCTCAGATGTAGGGAGATATTGCTCACCCCACATTGTAAGCATCAGGATATAAATGAGGATGGCCAGGATAATATTAACTGTGACTCCGCCAAGCATAATAATTAGTCGCTGCCAGGCAGGTTTTGCTCTGAATTCATGAGGTTGAGGGGGCAATTTCATTTGCTCTTTATCCATTGACTCGTCAATCATTCCGGATATTTTAACATATCCTCCAAGAGGAAGCCAGCCAATGCCGTATTCAGTTTCTCCCTTTTTGAACTTAAACAGAGAGAACCAGGGATCAAAGAACAAATAGAACTTTTCGACTCTGGTTTTAAAGACCTTTGCTGCAATGAAATGTCCAAATTCATGGACGAGAACAAGAATTGAAAGGCTAAGAATAAGTTGAACTGCTTTAATCAGTATTTCCATAAAACTATTAATAAATCAATGATTCTGTAAATCGTCTGGTTTCTTTGTCGGTTAAAAGTAAATCATCTAAACCCGGATTTTCAACAAAATCCATTTTCAGCATACTTTTCCGGATAACATCAGGTATTTCAAGAAAACCGATTCGATCTTTTAAAAATGCTGCCACTGCGATTTCATTTGCAGCATTTAAAATACAAGGCATGTTTCCGCCCTTTTCGAGGGCATCGTATGCGAGTGCAAGATTACGAAATTTTTCAATATCCGGCTTTCCGAAAGTCAATTCGGGGTAATCGATAAAACTGAAACGAGGAAAATCTGTCTCAAACCGATGTGGATATGACAATGCATAAAGGATTGGGAGTTTCATGTCAGGCAGCCCTAGCTGAGCTTTAATTGCTCCATCTTTGAACTGAACCAGACTATGAATAATTGACTGGGGATGAATAATAACTTCGATCTGTGCCGGTTTAATTCCGAAGAGCCAGTAAGCCTCAATTACTTCAAGTCCTTTGTTCATTAAAGTAGCAGAATCAATGGTGATTTTGCAACCCATATTCCAATTTGGATGCCGCAGAGCTTCCTCTTTTGTTACAGAGGCAAGTTCATCAATGGTTTTTAGTCTGAAAGGGCCTCCGGAGGCAGTTAAAATAATTTTCTCAACAGGATTATGAAATTCGCCGGTAAGACATTGAAATATCGCAGAATGTTCAGAATCAACGGGATATATATTTATTGCATTTTCCTTTGCTGTTTTTGTAACCAATGCTCCTGCAACTACCAGAGTTTCTTTATTTGCAAGTGCAATTTCCTTGCCTGCTTCAATAGCCCTTAAAGTTGGTTTTAATCCTGCAAATCCCACCAGTGCAACGAGTACAATATCAATATTTTCGGATTCTACAATCTGGTTAACAGCATCTTCACCTGCAAATACTTTAACATCTTCCTTTGCAAGAGCATCCTTTACTTTAGGATATAAATTTACATTCCCAATTACTACCGAATTCGGTTTAAATTCTAAAGCCTGCATTATAAGCAAGTCAGCATTTGACTGAGCAGTGAGAACCTCAACTTCAAAATTCTCAGGAAATTTCCGAATAACTTCAAGCGACTGAGTCCCGATTGAACCTGTTGAACCTAAAATGGCAATACGTTTTTTCATTGAAATCTGTTAGAAAGAAATATGGTCCCTGGGGTTTATTGGGTTACCGTTGTACCAAAGTTCAAAATGTAGATGAGGTCCGGTTGTCAACTCACCTGTATTGCCAATTATTGCGATTGGTTCACCAGCCTTAACAAAGCTTCCGGTTTTTTTAAGTATAGAGGAGTTATGTTTATACACTGAAATCATGTTTTGCTGATGTTGAATGGCAATGGTATAACCAGTTTCAAGAGTCCAGTCAGAAAATATAACAGTACCTTCAAGAATAGATTTTACAGGTTCATTGGGTTTTGCGACAATATCAATGCCATAGTGGTGATTTAAGGGATCAAAATTATTTGTAACAATTCCTTTAACAGGAGTAAAAAAAAGGTAGGAAGTAATTTCAGACACAGGCTGCTGGTGTGAAGAAGAGCTGGAATGGCGCGATGACACAGCATATTTTTCCTGTCCTTCTACTTCAACTCTAAGCAAAGAATCGTCCTTTGATTTTTTTAATGCAATATTTTTGTAATTTTTTGTACTATCCGGTTTTTCTGGTAATGCGTCAACAATTTCTTTACCAGAAATAATATTTTTGATATTCAGGATGTACAAATCCTTATTTCTCATCTCAATTTCGAGAGAATCTGCTTTTAACTGGAGTTTGTAAACTTCTTTTTGTCCAGTCACATTTCCGAAACCCGGGATATATTCTTTAAGAGGGGTAAATGCAATAATATACGAAGTGACAACAACTAAAGCTATTGACAATGAACCAATTGCAACAAATACATTTAATCTGGATAAGCGAAAGGACAATTTTTCTTCCAGGGTTTCGTCGTTCAAAAGGACGAGCCTGTATTTATCCCTGAGTTTATTCAGCCACTTTTTAAACTTCTTTTCTTGTTTTTGTGCAGCCATTTTTCAGCTTTCGATGCTGTTTCGGAAAAATAAAATAATTTTGCAAAAATAGAGTTTAAATCATTTGTCAGGTTGAAATTTACCTGGCACGATATTTATTTTTGCTTAACACCTCTAACAAATTGGTTTATAAAAAGTTATACAAGATACTCTTTGTCACGGCATTTGTATCGTCATTAGCCATCAATTATTCCTGTTCGACAAAGAAGAACACCTTTACACGCAGGGCTTATCATAATTTAACTTCCCATTACAATGGTTATTTTAATGGCAAAGAAGCGATTAAAGATGGTGAAGCTGAGCTGGCTAAAGTTAGCCAGGATAATTACAATAAAGTGCTTTACCCTGTAAATTACGGAGCGAAAGAGAATATTTCCACCATAACACCAAACATGGACAGGGCAATATCAAAAGGCACAATGGTGATAGAACGGCATTCAATATTTATTAAAAATATTGAGCATATTAACTGGATCGACGATTCATATATGCTGGTAGGGAAGGCGAATTTTTACAAGCATGACTACAAGAATGCCCTGCGCACATTTGATTTCATTGCAAAACGATATAAGAATAATGAAATAAAGTACGATGCAATGTTGTGGATGGCCAAATGCTACATTCAGACAAAAGAATTTGACATGGCTCAATCCTTGCTTGATAATCTTCAAAATTCTATTGATAAAAAGAAGGCGGGTGGCAGACTTGAAAGGGATCTGGCATTTACGTATTCTGAATACTACATTTATCAGGAAAATTACCCCCCTGCAGAAGAATACCTGGTAAAAGCCTCTCAATTCAAATATCCAAAACAGACCAAAGCCCGATTACGATTTATATTAGGCCAAATATCACAAAGGAGAGGTGATCTTGGAAAAGCAACAAATTATTTTCAGAAAGTATTGAATCTGAGTCCATCATATGAATTAGCATTTAATACCAGAATAAATATGGCAAAGTGTTATGATGCCCGTTCAGGAAAAGGAAAGGACATTGTAAAGAGTTTGCAGAAAATGCTGAAAGACGAAAAGAACAAGGAATATCAGGATCAGATCTACTTTGCTCTTGCTGAAATTGCAGAAAAAGATGGTGATTCAACACAAATGATATCCTATTTAAAAGATGCAGTAAGAACGAGTACAAAAAACAAATATCAAAGAGGGGTTGCTTCGTTGAAACTGGCGAACATTTTTTACCGTTTACCGGATTACCAGGCTGCTCAGGCATATTACGATACCACAGTTCAGTCCTTGCCTTCAGATTTTCCGGATCTTGCATCTGTTAAAAGACGTGCTTCCGTATTAAACGACCTGGTTAAAAACCTGAATATTGTAAAATTGGAGGATAGCCTTCAAATGGTTGCAAAAATGCCTGAGAATAAACGACTTGCTGTTGCAAACCAAATAATAGCACGTCTGGCTGCAATAGAAGCTAAGAAAAAGCAGGATGAGGCAAAACATGGACAGGACATGTCGATGTTGTACAGAAATAAAATGGGTCAGAACTCCGGGGATAATCAACAAAGTTCAGGAGCGAACTGGTATTTCTATAATCCGGCCACCATTAGTTTTGGTTTTACTGAATTTGAGAAAAAATGGAGCAAGCGAAAACTAGAAGATAACTGGCGTTTGTCCAATAAAGAAGCCGTTGTTGAATTTGAAGAAGCCACTATAGAACCAGAAGATTCAATAAAGGGTGATAGTACTATCGCAAAAAAATCGACCGACCCAAAAGATCCGCAGACCTATTTACAAAATCTTCCATTAACAGATGTTCAATTTGCAAAGTCAGTAAAGAAAGTAAAAGAGGCATTGTATAATCTTGGAATGATTTATTACCAGGGATTAACCGATCCTGACAATGCTTCAGGTTCTTATGAATCAATTCTGAGCCGGTTCCCCAATGATACTAATTATTATCTCAAATCGTGTTATAGTTTATACGAATTGTATACAGATACCAGGAACACATCCAAAGCAGATTATTACAAGAACCTGATTCTTCAGAAGTTCCCTGACTCTGATTTTGCAAAAGTTATCAGGGATCCGGAATACAAGAAGCAATTAATGGCCAGAAGGAATAAGGCTTCCATACTTTATACAGAAACCTATAAAGCTTTTGAAAATGCAGAGTATAGCCAGGTATCAACTAATTGCCGGCAAGCTCATTCTATTACAGAAGATAAAATGCTACTTGCCAAGTTTGATTTTTTGAATGCAGTTGCCCTTGGTAAAACAACGAAAAAGGACTCACTTGAAACAGCATTAAAAAAGTGGATAATGAAGTATCCAAAGAGTGATCTTAAACCTCTGGTTGAGCAGATTTTATCCAGAATAGGTTCAGCAGATACAACTTTGGCAACCAGTCCAAAGGGTGCCGAAAAAGGTCCTGCTCCAATAAAATCATATGTGCTGAACACAGAATCAATTCATTTATTTATTGTTGTTGCAGATATTAAAAAAATAAACGTTAGTGCACTTAAACTTAAAATTTCTGACTTCAATATCAAATATAACAGTTTGGAAAAATTGTCTACCAGCAGTATTTTTCTTGACGATTCTCACCAGATGATAACTGTGAGCAATTTTGAAAATAAGGAAAAGGCATTTATGTACTACGCCGGCATATCAAACAATCAATATGTTTTCTCAACCATCGATAAAACGGGTATTTCATCGTTTGTTATTTCAGTGGAGAACTATCCTATTTTGTATAAAAGCAGGGATGTTGAAAAATACCTTGAATTTTTTAAAGCAAATTATCAATAGACTTTTGCTTAGAAACTTTTGCTGATTTACCATTATTATTTATCTTTGCTATTCTGGGGGTGATGAGTCCCATAGATTCGTATTTATCAAAATCAACATAATATGGCAAAGAATCAAGAAGTCGAAACGCCTTCCATCAACCTTCTCGGTACTGGTACTGTTGTAAAAGGGAACATAACATCGACCGGAGATTTCAGGATCGACGGCACTTTGATAGGGTCTATCAGTTCCAAAGGGAAAGTTGTTATCGGTCCAACTGGTGTTGTTGAAGGTGAAATTATATGTCAGAATGCCGATTTTTCAGGCAATATTAAAGCACATGTAACTGTAACCGAACTTTTAACTCTTAAGGCATCAACCAGACTG
Organism: uncultured Bacteroidales bacterium; assembly: GCA_903923925.1. Lineage (GTDB taxonomy): Bacteria > Bacteroidota > Bacteroidia > Bacteroidales > CAIXZF01 > CAIXZF01. Next base: position 63,364 of record CAIXZF010000035.1, on the reverse strand, counting down.
GTCGGAGATATTAAAACCAACAAACTGGCTATTGAACCAGGTGCAGTTTTCTCAGGTACATGCAGAATGGACGGAGCCAACATGCCGGAAAATAAAATTTCAACTATAAATGAATCAATCCAGGCCAAGGAAAAATCCCTTGCCTAATTACGCCAGGTATTCAAGTTTGGCTTTTCAAATGTTGGCTGTAATGCTTGCAGGCGCTTTTGCGGGTGTAAGGATAGATAAGTGGACTGGTTTCAAATTTCCGGTTTTCACTATGATTCTTTTATCTTTATCGGTTGTTTTAGCAATCTACCTTGCAATAAAGGATCTTTTGAAAAAATAGTAGTTATGCAATCTCAACTCCTTCAATTTTTAAAAAAAATTACGTTTTTTACCCTGATTATAGGGTTGATTGTAGTCGTAGCCAGGTTTTCAATTCCACAAACATATTTTTCGCCCGCTCTGCCCTTTCTTTTGCTATTTTTCTATGCAATCAACATTATTGTTTTCAACATTCTTATTAAAGCTTCCAAAAAGCGAGCAAACAGCTTTATTAATCAGTTTATGGTTTCCAGTTTTTTGAAACTTTTGTTGTATGTGATTGTACTCTCTTTGTATGTATTTCTGAATAAGAAAGATGCTATTCCATTTGCTATTTCTTTTCTGCTACTTTATATTTTATTCACAGTTTTTGAAGTTACTTCTTTGTTAAAAAATACTGACACTACGAATAATTGAGATTATTTTCCCACTTTAATCAATTTACCGCTTCCACTTACAACTGATTTAATAAATGAAGGGTTTCCTTCGTAATAAATATTTCCTGAATATTCAATTGTGACATCCAGGCTTTTTAGTGCCTTCACGTAGCAATTTCCGGGTCCTTTATGATGCAATACAACAGCATTTGCATCGAAAGCATTTGTATTAACAGGACCGATACCATTGTTGTAGATATAGTTAAAATCGCATTTCCCAGTAAGCGTAATGTCAGTTACACCTTCATGAATATTTAGAAAAGAGCTATCAACATCTAACATCAGCCTGAAACTTCCGGATCCATCTCTTGCATCAATTTGAATATAAGCAAGATGCAGTGTATCTATAGTTAAAACATTACCATAGCCTTTGTAGTCAATATTTCTGAAATGGTTCACCGGCACAAAAACGCGAACAGGTATTTTTGCATTCCTGATCCAATTGCAGGAATTTGTGTTTTTCAAAATGAGCAAGCAATCGGAAACAGTAGTTTCAATCCCACTGATTAGCTGCTCTCCTGCCTCCACAACAAGAACAGAAGATGTATCTTGAAATAGAACAACATCAATGTTATCTTCAATTCTAAGTCCCTTGAATGCAGCCACCTTCCTCTCTATTCTAATTATTTTACCGCTTTTTTTTGTGCAATCGTATAGGTCGTTATTGCATGAAGATACCAATACCGACAGCAATAATGCAACTGCGAGAATAAACAGAGGCGATAATATTCTGATAGACTTCAATTCTTTGTTGTATTTATTTTCATACCAATCCCCCAACCAATATAATCAGCACGTGCGTAATGCGTTTTTAAATAAAGCTGAAGGAAGTACTTATCAATAAAGGAATATCTTAAGCCGAGTTTGTCATACAAAACGCCATCACTTTTTTCTTTCTGGTAAAGATATGTTCCGAGCGACAGCAATACTGATAAATTGCCAAAGTCAGCCTGGAAATTTCCGGAAATTCCAGGTTTCAGCAGTTCTATATTCTGTTTTACAGGTGTTCCTGTTCTTTCAAGTAAAGGTTTTTCAGATTCATCATAATAGAGGTCAAAAGCACCACCGATACTTTTACGGATATTCAGTCTGTGAAAGTAAATTACTGAGCCAGAAAAAACGTTATACTGAGGGCCCAACAATGGTCTGATTTCTTTAAGCCCATGACTGATATTTAACTCGATAAAATTATACGGGGCTGATTCCTGATATTTTGTGATAATCCGTTTTTCTTTTAATCCTTTTGGATGGAACGAAAGTGCAGTATTTATATTAGGCATATTTATTCCATAGTTGGGGGAAATCATAGTCCCATTTGAGAAATGAGCCCAACCCAAACCGCCAGAAAGCGTGAATTGGCTGCAAAATTGCCAGCGCAATTCAGTTAGTAATTGTATAGCGGCATTCACATTACTTCCAATAGCAAGATTTTTATAATTTGTCTGTATATCAAATTTCTCTCTAAAGTAGCCAAGCCCCACTCCTATTCTGTAATTCCATTGCAATTTTTGTTTTTCGATAAATGGAAGCCTTAACCAGGTAAACAAGGAATGAACATCACCGAGAACCGGAGAATTTCCAAGGTTTGAATACCAATAGCTTATTCCTGCTTCCGGATAGTGAAATTCCTGATGCCAGCGTTTGGCACCAAGCAAAGGGAATACAGATGAAATTTCAAAAGCAGGAAAATGTGTTTGAGTATAAGGCCCCATATCTATATGGTGACGAATTACAAAACCGTACGCAAACCGGAACTCAGGATAGGCAATCGGTTTTGGTGATAATGTTTGCTGAGCCTTTAGAAAACTCACAGAAATAAGTAATACAAAAGTAATCAGACAATATCGGAAAGAGCCTGGCATAGGAATCAGTTCTTCAGTAAATTCTTTAAAGCACCGGCAATATCCGGAAATAAAAAAACCAATCCTGCTTCCTGCAGTCGTTTTGGAATTACCTTTTGACCTTCAATAATGGTTATTGCAGCTTCACCGTAAATCAGTTTTAAAATAGAAGCTGGTACTCTGAAGAAAGCAGGACGGTTAAGTGAAACAGAAAGTGCTTTCGTCATTTCAGAATTACTAATCGGAACAGGAGCGGTAAGGTTAAAAATACCTTTACATGTTTTATTTTCGATCACAAAAACATAAGCATTTATTAAATCATTTATGTGTATCCATGAGAAACCCTGCTGCCCATTGCCTATTTTTCCTCCAATTCCCATTTTAAACATTGGAAGCATTTTAGTAAGAGCACCATCAGATTTATCGAGAACAACGCCGAAGCGAAAAATCACCAGGCGACAATCATTTTCGATGAGGAGTGCTTCATTCTCCCAGTCTCTGCACAGGTCGGCGAGAAAAGAAGGGAAATAGGATCTGTCTGATTCAGAGAAGGGGCCACCTTCGGGGTAGAAGCCAACTGCAGAGGTCGAAATAAACAGCTGAGGCTTATTTTTCATTGCTGCAATTGCCAGCCTTATCTTTCTGGTTGTGATGATCCTGCTTTCGAACAATACTTTTTTATAGGAAAAAGTCCATCTCCGTAAAATAGGGGCACCTGCAAGATTAATAACACAGTCGCTATCAGCAATTTTCTCAATAAATTCATCTTGTGTTAAGCTAAAATCCTTTCGGTTTATTTCAATAATCTGCCAGTTTTTTTCTAAGAACGTTTTAATAAGATTTTTGCCTATAAATCCTGAAGCTCCAGCAATTGCAATTTTCATCTGATACGATTGGTTAACATTTTCCGGGTTAAAGGTAAGTCTATTCCTGAAAAAACAGCTAACTTTGCTGAATACGAGAACTGTTACCAAACTTCATCAACTACCTGTCCTATGAAAGAAAACCCAAATGAACAAAGACTGTTCAATGAGTTCCCTCCAATTTCCACAGAAGAATGGGAATCACTGATATTTTCAGATTTAAAGGGTGCTGATTATAATAAAAAATTAGTTTGGAAGACTTACGAAGGCATACCAGTAAAACCATATTACAGAAAAGAAGATCTTGAGAGCATTGAGTTTCTTGACACAATGCCAGGGAAGTTCCCTTTTATCAGGGGCAACAAAGAAAATGACAATAATTGGGAAATCCGCCAAGATATATTTGAGAAAAATCTCCTCAGAATCAATGAAATAGCCAGAGATATTTCTGAGAAAGGTGTTGACGGGATTGGGGTTGATTTCAGTGGAGTACTTGATTATGAAGACTTACAATTAGTATTAGAAGGTATTGATTTAGAGAACGTTGCAATACATATAACTCATTCAGTATCCTATTCTGCCTTATTCCACGATTTGATCCGTTACGCAGATTCCAAGTCATTTGATATTACTAAAATCAGGGGTTCTTTAAACTTTGATCCAATTGGATATCTGGTCACAAATGGTGATTTCTGGATGGATTTTGAAGATAATTTACAGGAAGCTGCAACACTAATAAAACATGCAGACCTTTTGCCAGGTTTCAAAGTTTTGACAATCAACGGGCAAAATTTCCATAATGCCGGTTCCACAATCACAGAGGAATTAGGTTACAGCCTTGCAATGGCTAATGAATACCTTTCAGGATTAACATCTCTGGGTTTCAGTATTGATGATATTGCTCAGAAAATGCAATTCAGTTTTGCAATCGGATCAAATTATTTCATGGAAATTGCCAGACTAAGAGCTGCAAGGTTATTATGGAGTAAGGTTGTAGAGCAGTATGTGCCTGAAAATGTTGAGAGTATGCAGATGTATATAAATGCTACATCATCGAAATGGAATAAAACCCTTTACGATCCGAATGTTAATATGCTTCGTTCGACAACAGAAGCGATGTCTGCTGCAATAGGAGGTGCTGATTCTGTGCAGGTTGATCCATATGATGTATCCTTCAGGATTCCTGATGAATTTTCGATGCGAATTGCCAGAAACCAGCAAATTATATTAAAAGAAGAAACATGGCTTAATAAAGTAGCTGATATTTCTGCCGGATCGTATTACATTGAGAACCTGACCAATAGTATTGCTGAATTCAGTTGGAAGATTTTTAAAGAAATTGAAGAGAATGAGGGGTTTATCAGTTGTTTTAAATCTGGAAGCATTCAGGATCAGATAGAAGATGCTGCAAAGCAGAAAGATCAAGACGTTTCGACAAGAAGAACAACAATTCTTGGAACCAATCAATATCCTAATCTGCATGAAAAGATGTGTGATTTTGTTGATTCAGAATTCGATGAACCTGAAAATAATACTCCATTTAAAGCCTTAAGACTTTACAGAGGAAGTGAGAAATTTGAAATACTAAGATTGAACACAGAAAAGTTTTTACTCACAACGGGTCATTCACCACATGTATTTCTGTTTACTTATGGAAATCTGGCCATGCGTAAAGCACGTGCAATGTTTGCAACCAATTTTTTTGGGTGTACAGGTTTTGTTATCGATGACCATACAGGTTTTCAAACTGTTGATGAAGGGATTTCTGAAATAAATAAAGTAAATCCGGATATTGTGGTTATTTGTTCATCGGATGAGGAGTATTCAGAAATCGTACCCCTTATATGCAAATCCCTGAAGGCTTCTTCAAAGCCACCAAAAATAGTATTAGCAGGTTTTCCTAAAGATCAGATAGAATACTACAGATCAGAAGGTGTGGATGAATTTATCCATATCCGAAGTAATGTACTGGAAATGCTTACAAAATTTCAGAATTTGCTTGGGATTTAAAAAACCTTAAGATTAAGAAGATATTAACCTGCCAATAACCAACAGACTATGCGACCAAGTTTTAAAGATATCGACTTTATTCCCCGAAAAACAGATTCAGGTTCTTTCGAAGATTGGGAGAATAACAATAGTGAGAAAAAAGAATGGATACCGGCTGAACAGATTAAAATAAAAGCTGCTTACGGTAAAAACGACTTACTGAACCTTGAACATCTGAACTATGCAGCAGGGCTTGCACCCTTCCTTCGCGGCCCCTATTCAACTATGTATGTAATGAAGCCATGGACTATCAGACAGTACGCCGGGTTTTCAACAGCTGAGGAATCGAATGCTTTTTACCGGAGGAATCTTGCAGCCGGACAAATGGGTTTATCTGTGGCATTCGATCTGGCCACACACAGGGGATATGATTCTGATCATGAAAGAGTGGAAGGCGATGTTGGAAAAGCCGGTGTTGCCATCGACTCCATTCTTGATATGAAGATTTTATTTGATCAGATCCCACTTGAGAAGATGTCGGTTTCGATGACTATGAATGGTGCAGTTTTACCAATTCTGGCATTTTACATTGTTGCAGCAGAGGAACAGGGTGTTCCAATGGAGAAGTTGTCGGGCACAATTCAGAATGATATTCTTAAGGAGTTCATGGTAAGAAACACCTATATATATCCACCCTTGCCATCAATGAGAATTATAGCTGATATTTTTGAGTATACTTCGATGTACATGAAGAAGTTTAACAATATCAGCATCAGTGGATACCATATGCAGGAAGCGGGTGCCACAGCTGATATTGAACTCGCCTATACCTTAGCCGACGGGCTTGAGTATTTAAGGGCTGGCGTTGCAGCAGGAATTCCGGTTGACTCATTTGCTCCCCGTTTATCATTTTTCTGGGCTGTTGGTATGAATCATTTTATGGAGATTGCAAAAATGCGGGCCGCCAGAATGTTATGGGCTAAAATTGTAAATCAATTCAATCCAAAAGATCCAAAATCACTTACTCTGCGTGCACATTGTCAAACTTCTGGATGGAGCCTCACCGAGCAGGATCCTTTTAACAATGTTACCCGAACCTGTGTTGAAGCACTTGCAGCAGCACTTGGACATACTCAATCCTTACACACCAATGCACTCGACGAGGCCATAGCTTTACCTACTGATTTCTCTGCAAGAATTGCCAGAAATACGCAGATCTATTTGCAGGAAGAAACAAATATTTGTAAAGCAATTGACCCATGGGCTGGCTCTTATTATGTTGAGGTTCTGACACATGAAATTGCCCGAAAAGCATGGACTCTGATAGAAGAAGTTGAATCGCTTGGAGGCATGGCAAAGGCGATAGAAACAGGGATTCCAAAAATGCGAATAGAAGAAGCTTCAGCAAGAAAACAGGCTAAAATTGACAGCAAAATAGATACAATTGTAGGTGTGAATAAATTCAGGCTTATGAAAGAAGCCCCGATTGACACTCTGGAGGTTGATAATACAGCAGTAAGAGAGTCGCAGATTATAAGACTAAAGGCATTGCGAGCCGTCAGGAATGAGACAGAAGTAACGGCTTCATTAGAAGCGCTTACCTTAGCAGCAAAGAATAAAGAAGGAAACCTGCTTTCACTGGCAATAGATGCTGCAAGAAAACGGGCATCCTTAGGAGAGATTTCTTATGCATTAGAGAATATATACGGGAGGTACCAGGCTGTGATACGTTCAATTTCAGGTGTTTACTCCTCCGAATCAGGAGGAAGCGATATTTTTCAGGTTGCCAGGCAATTAGCTGATAAATTTGCAGGTTTAGAAGGAAGACGGCCAAGAATTATGATTGCTAAGATGGGGCAGGATGGACACGACCGCGGAGCCAAAGTAGTTGCTACAGGCTATGCCGATATAGGATTTGATGTTGATATCGGACCATTATTCCAGACTCCTGCAGAATCGGCACGGCAAGCAGTAGAGAATGATGTCCATATTCTGGGAGTTTCGAGCCTGGCTGCAGGGCATAAAACACTTGTTCCCCAGGTGATAGAAGAACTTAAAAAGCTTGGCAGAGAAGATATTATGGTAATTGTGGGTGGAGTAATACCAGCTCAGGATTATGAATTCCTTTACAAAACTGGAGCAGTAGCTATTTTCGGACCAGGAACTCCCATTCCTGATTGCGCTGTTAAGATGCTCAATATTTTAATTGAGTCCAGAAAATAAGGAAAAAGGGAAGGCTCTTTTGAATTGTCACGTATTTGTTAAGAAAAATGCACCATATTCATTAATGATCGATATTAGAATAAAAATCATACTCTCCACATTAATTAAGGTTATATTTACCTCCTTTAGAGAATTCTCAAAGAGCAAACAACCCTGGCAAAAAACATGAAACAACTGGTTAATCTGCTGATTGTAGATGATATTGAAGAGAATTTAGTTTTCATAGAGATTATCATAAAGAAATTAGAAGTCAACATTATTAAAGCAACCTCAGGAATCGAGGCTCTTGAAAAGACTGTTGGATTGGATCTGGCTTTAGCAATTATTGATGTAAGAATGCCAGAAATGAACGGGTACGAACTGGCAATGCGATTAAATGAAAGTCGTAAAATTGAGAAAGTACCTGTTATATTTTTAACCGCCAGCCACATCAATGATATAGAACTTTACAAAGGGTATGATTATGGAGCAGTCGATTATATAAACAAACCAGTACAGAATCGTATTCTGCTAAGTAAAATCAATGTATTTCTTGATCTGTATAATCAGAAACAGATAATTAAAAAAGATGCATTGCTTCTCGAGAAAGCCACTGATGAACTAATAGTACTGAATGCTGCGCTTAAAATCAGTGAAAAGAAATACCGTAGTTATATAAGTTATGCGCCGGATGGTGTTTTTGTAGCTGATGAGAAGGGTCGCTATATAGAAGTCAATGAATCTGCCTGCAGAATTACCGGTTATTCAGCGGAGGAGCTCTTAGGTATGACTATTGAAGACCTTCTTCCGGAAGAATCCCTTGCTGCAGGTTTACGATACTTTAAAGAGTTGATAGAGAAGGGTGCGGCAAAAGTTGATTTAGAATTTATTAAAAAGGATGGGACAAAACGATGGTGGTCTGTTGAATGGGTCAAGTTATCCGATAAACGGTTTTTAGGTTTTACAAAAGATATTACAGAGCGAAAAGAAACGGAGAATTTAGTATTACAAACCCGGCATAATTACGAAACATTTTTTAATACGATCGATGATTTTCTGTTTGTTTTGAATGAACAAGGGGCAATTGAGCATACAAATACAACAGTAATTAAACGCCTTGGCTATAGTTGGGAGGATTTAGCCGGACAGAATGTATTGACAGTTCATCCATCTGAACGCCGAAATGAAGCTGCTCAGATTATCGAGGACATGCTAAACAAAAAGGCAGAATTTTGTGCTGTTCCAATTGTTACAAAATCTGGTTTACAAATTCCAGTGGAAACAAGGGTCTCTCATGGGTTCTGGAATGGGAAACCTGCCATCTTCGGAGTGAGTAAAGATATTACTCAGATTAAATATTCTGAAGAAAAGTTTTCCAAAGTTTTCTATATCAATCCTTCAGCATGTGGATTAACAGAAATCAGCACAGGTAGATATGTTGAAGTAAACGAAGCCTTTATTAGATTATTCGGATTTGAAAAGGATGAAATTATTGGGCACACTCCAGTTGAATTAGGCATATTGACAGCCGGAAACATAGAATTACTCATTTCAAAATCGGATGAGCAAGGACATACAGACAATCTTGAGGCCGACTTGATAGCAAAAAACGGAGATATAAAACATGTATTATTGTCATCTGAGAATATAAGCGTTCAGGATACCGAATTCAGATATACTGTTGTTCATGATATTACAAAACGAAAAATTGCTGAGACTGCAATAATTGAGAGTGAGCATAATCTTGAAGAGGCTCAGAGGATAGCGCATATAGGGAGCTGGAAATGGGACTTGATTGATGATTCAATTTTTTGGTCGAAAGAGATGTACAGAGTTTATGATGTTAATCCAGGCGAATTTGATCAGAAACCTGAATCCATCCTTAGCCTGATCCACCCGGATGATGTTGATCTGTTCACAAATAGCTTGAACTTAAATCTTAAAGGTTACCAATCGCTATCTGTTGAATACCGGGTAATTCACAAGGACGGATCAATTCATTATCTTTCCGCTGATGGAAAATTTGAATATAATGATAAAGGAAAGGCAACAAAGATTTTTGGAACTGTTCAGGACATTACACAGCGCAGGTTAGAACAGGACGAGATTCTTTTGATGAATAATTTTCTGGATTCAATTGTAGAAAATTTGCCTGACATGATATTTATAAAGGAAGCAGAAACACTAAAATTTGTACGATTAAATCAGGCAGGACAGGAACTCCTGGGTATTTCAAAAGAGGAAATTATTGGGAAAAGTGATTATGATTTCTTTTCTAAAGCAGAAGCAGACGGTTTCACAGAAAAAGACAGAAGTGTATTACAGTTAAAGGAGAAGATTGACATTGCCGAAGAGTTTATTCAAACAAAAAACAAGGGTGTACGTGTACTTCACACCAGAAAGGTGCCTATTCTCAATGCTTCAGGAGAGCCTGAATATCTCCTGGGTATTTCGGAAGACATCACAGAATTAAAGCAAGCAGCTTTAAGTATTAAAATTACTGAAGAAAAATATAAAACGATCCTTAACTCCTCCCCTGACGGCATTGTATTGATTGACCTGAGAGGAATGATAACAGAGGTTTCGGAGATCGGGCTCGAAATATTTGGTGCAATAAACAGAGATGACCTGGTAGGCATCAGATTTTTTAAATTTGTTCCGGCAGGGGAAAAGAACACGATACGCGAAATTCTTTTCAAGACATTAAATGAAGGACTGGCCCAGAATATTGAGTTAAAAATTAAGAAAAAGAACAATTCTATACTTGCTACTGAAACAAGTGTCACTTTAATACAGGATCAGAAAGGCAAACCATTGTCATTCATGGTAATTATCCGGGACATTTCTTACCGAAAGTTAATGGAAACGAAGCAGTTTCATGCAGATCGAATGGCAAATCTCGGACAAATGGCAGCAGGTATTGCCCACGAGATAAACCAACCACTGAATATCATTTCTATGGTTATGGATAAAGTTCTTTTTGAAGCCGATAGAAATGATGTAATTGACATTGATTTTATTAAAACCAAATCGGCAAAAATTTTTGACAATATAATCCGCATTCGCAATATTATAGACCATATTAGGGATTTTTCGAGAAGTGATAACAATTATATTTCATCAGACTTCGATATCAACATAAGTGTGGAGAATGCTGCCTCAATGATAATGGAGCAGTTTAAACATCTCGGAATCCAATTAATTCTTAATCTTGAAAAACTAATTCCTCCAATAGTAGGTAACACTTATAAATTTGAGCAGGTTATTGTAAATCTTCTGAATAATGCCAAAGATGCCGTAATAGAAAAGAAGAACAGTCAAGAAGAATACTATGACATGGTAGTGGGCATCAGAACATACAGTAAACGACAAATCCTTATTGTTGAAGTTACCGACAATGGAATTGGTATAAGCAAAGACGATATTAACAATATCCTGCTCCCTTTTTATACAACAAAAGAAGAAGGTAAAGGCACGGGCTTGGGATTATCAATTTGTTATCAAATTATTAAAGAAATGAACGGTACTATAAATATCGACAGTGACAGTATTAACGGGACTAAGGTTGAATTAGTAATCGAAATCCATAAGAAATAAGAATATGGCTGTACGTGACAAGATTAAAATCCTGATACTTGATGACGAGAAGCAATTTACAGAAGAATTGAGTGGATTTTTTCTCGATTCAGAAATAGACTGCTATGAAGCCAATACTGTTGGAGTAGGAAGGCAAATATTAAACCAATATAACATTGATCTTTTAATTCTGGATGTTAGGTTACCAGGCGTAAATGGGCTAGATATCCTTAAAGAAGTTAAAAGTCAATTTCCGTTTATGGAGGTTATAATAGTTTCGGCTCACGGAGATATGGATACAGTAATAAAAGCAATGCGACTTGGTGCATTTGACTATTTGCGTAAGCCATTCAGATATATTGATATCCAGATTGCGATTGAGCGTACTCAGAAATATCTTGAAGTACAACGGAAGGTAAAGCATCTGGAGGAAAAGAACTCTCTGATTTCAAAAGCTCTGGAAGAAAAAATTGAGCGGCAATTTATAGGTGTTAGTGCACAGATACTCGAAGTTTTTGAGCAGGCAGTAACAGCAGCCAACTATCCGGAAGCCAATGTACTCATAACAGGTGAAAGCGGAACCGGAAAGGAAAACATCGCCCGTATTATCCATTATTCCAGTTTAAGGAAAGACCATATATTATGTGCAGTTAACAGCAGTGCGATTACAGACTCTCTTCTTGAGAGTGAATTTTTCGGTCACAAAAAAGGTTCCTTTACTGGTGCAGTTACCGACAAAATGGGTTATTTTGAACTATGCAATAAAGGGACATTATTTTTGGATGAAATCGCAGACATGCCATTCAACCTTCAGGCAAAGCTTTTACGGGCAACTGAAGAAAAGGTGATTACGCGAGTAGGTGATACCAATTTAATACACACTGACTTCAGAATAATTTCAGCAACAAATCATGACATTGAGAAAAGGGTTGAGAATAAACAATTCAGGCTCGACCTTCTTCACAGGCTCAATACTCTTCATATTCACATCCCATCACTCCGGGAGCGGCCTGAAGACATTAAGCCATTAATTAACCACTTTGTTGAAATTTATTCTCAAAAATTCAATAAACCCAATATCAGCCTTTCGAAAGAAGTGTTTGACACTCTGGCCCAATATGATTTTCCCGGAAATGTGCGTGAATTAAGGAATATGACCGAGCGAGCCATAATACTCTGCAAAGGAAACTTATTAGGAATTTCTGATTTCAGGATTAAACCCCATAAGAAAGAAACGTCCTCAAGCCAGGATTCGATCCTTGATTTGAAAACGGTTGAGATAAATATTGTCCGCAAAGCACTTCAAAAGTGCGAATTCAATCAAAAAGCAGCATCGGATCTTTTGGGAATCACGCGTGATGCTCTGATACGGAAAATGAAAAAGTATGATATTACCGTAAGTAAGGTTGAAGATCAGTAATTATTTTCGCACAGACGTGCGAAAATTTCATCAATACCTTTTTTAATTCCAACTAACAAATATATTTTCTGCACATGTGATAATTTATTTTAATTTATTTTATCACTCATTATCTGCATTTTAGGACTTATTTTCATCCTATTCCCCCACCTTAAAATTTATTTGGCATCCCTATTGCTAATAGTCTTTTCAAATGAGGTAAACCGTCCCTCAGATGTCAAGCACGGTATACATTAATTAAAAATAGGAGATTAAAATCATGTCAGTAGAAAAGACAATCGGATCGTCAAGTTTAGTAGAAGTAATTGACCGTATCCTTGACAAAGGTGTTGTAGTTGATGCTTGGGTAAGAGTATCATTAGTAGGTATCGAACTACTTGCAATTGAAGCAAGAATCGTTGTTGCCTCTGTTGAAACATACCTGAAATATGCTGAAGCAATTGGATTAACTGCTAAAGCCGCATAAGGTTTAATTGCAGTTAAGTAGTTATTCTTGCTAAAATATCCTTTCGGGTTCTGAATCAGAAAGCATAAGTTACCAAGAATTTCTTTTTTCTACCAAAAGGTAAATTCAAATCAAAACAATTCGAAAATAATGAATACCAGGACAGAATTAAATATTGATGGTTTTTTCAGCAACATTATCAGCTCGTATGAAAGCAGGATTCAAAAAATCCAGAATGCTTTCCAATCATCAGAAAATATAACAGAATCATCTCACTCTCTGTTCGATAATGTCCATAACTCTTTAACCGATCTCAGAAAGAAGAGAGAAGTAATAAATACAACACTTTGTGAAACTATTGCCAAAAATAGTTCATTAAGAAAGAAAGATTATAACATGATGATGTCGGGTATTTTATCCGCACTTGATGCAAAAGAGAAAGAAGCTGAAACCCAGTTTCTGAACTTTATTGAAACTCAGAAAGAAACTGCCCAATTGCTTAAAAACAGTCTTTTGGGTATTAAAGATATAAGCTCACCGGATGCCAGTGAAAAAATAGCAATAGTAAAAGAGCAACTTTCGCTGATTTCTAAACAACAGGAAATGAGAAAGGAAACGGTAATGAAAACAATTTTGGATTTTCAACAAATGCACAACAAATTGATGGAATGTTTGGAAACATTAATTGAAAAGGGGGATCAGATTCAGATCAAAGATATCAGGTGTTTACAAAATCAAATAATAACGGAGATAAATTAACGCAGGAAACTTAACAATTATTAATCAATAGGAGATACTAAAATGGGACTAACATCAGAAATGAAAACTTTGAGCGAAGAAATTCTTGCTTCATTCAAACAACGTATCATAGAAAATGAGGAGCTTGTGAATGACGTACAGAAAACCCTCGATGGATTCAGAAAAGACCATCAGGAAATGGCTGCTGTTTTAAATGCCAACGCAGCTTCTCTACGAAAAGGCCTAGCCATTGGGGAAAAGGAAAGGCTGAGTACATTTAATGGGTTAATGTCAGGTATCCATAACACAATCAATTCTATTCAGAAAGAAGTTGTGGAAATTCAGAATTCCACTTTTAACATGATCAACGAGTTTTCTGTTGAAAGAGCTGAAATGGCTGGTGATTTGAAGAAATTCTTTGCAAAAGGAAATTCAGACAGAAAACAAGATGAGAAAATCAGGATGAAAGAATTTAATTCTATGATGAAAGAGATCAACGTTGATATTAAAAGTATTAACGATGAAGTTCTTGCGATTTTTAAAGAAACAAATGAAATGCTTGATACCTTCGAAAAGGAACATCTTGCAATGTCAGCAGAACTGAGAACTGAGTTATCTAAGAATCTTGCAGAAAGGGTTGACTACACCAGAACGCTTCTGAATGGATTCCAGAAAAGATTAACAGAGATCAGCAAAGAAAACCAAAAAATGGCTCAGAATCTCAGAAAAGACCTTAACAAAGGTGAATTAGAGAGACTAAGTCAGTATAATGGTATTATGAAAGGGATTCATCAGTCAATTAAAGGAATCCGGAATGAAGTAAAAGCTATTCAGAAAAACACCAGCGGTATGATTGGTGATTTTGCTCAAGACAGACAAGGTGGAATTGATGCCTGGAACAATATGCAAGAAAGCATTGCACAATTGAGGAAGACAGGAATCGTTAAAGCACCTAAAGAAGCTGCTAAAAAAGTTGAGAAAAAAGAAGTAAAAATAGAAGCAGCAGCAGAGGTTATTAAGGAAACCCCGGTAAAAGCAGTTGAAGTTGTTGTTGTAAAAGAGGAACCAAAAGCTGTTATAGTCCCGGAAGCACCAAAAACACTTGAGCAAAAGATGCTGGCCTACCTGATGAATCATCCCAAAGGAGTGAAGATTTCTGAAATGGAAGGACCGCTGGGCGAAACACGTATGAAACTTGGATTTACTGCAAAAACCTTATTGGACGAAGGTAAAGTTCAAAAAATAGAAAACATTTACTATCCGATTAAATAACAAATAGCTGAATGGCAGAGTTGAAATAATCTTCACTTTTTCGAAGAAGGATAATTTCAACTCTGCTGTTCCAAATTTTAATCAGCCATGACAAAAAAAATCAATTGTGCATTTTGTGAAGGGACCGGTAAGGATCCCTTTGAGTTGCTTTCATCAATTTCGGATTGCATGGTTTGTAGTGGTTCAGGAACAACAGAGGTTTCAGAGCCTATGAAAAAATGTATTTTCTGTAATGGTTCTGGCAAGAACCCACTTGGAGCAAGAGTTCCATGTATTGTTTGTGGTGGAAAGGGAAATAATTACAGCCAAGGCAATAGTAAATGTACTTATTGCAAAGGTACAGGTAAATCGAGTGATGGTTTACCATGTACAAGATGCAAAGGTATTGGGTTGCAATAAGAGCAAAAATATCACCTACATCATGAATAACCCGGGATTCAATATCAAGAAAAGCCTGCTTAAGAGACAAGAAGCGTTTATTAAGTTCAACACAAGAAAATCAGAATTCCTGGCAGTAAAGGAACAAATAATAAAAGACATTGAAGAAGCCCGAATTATTTATCTGGCTACAATGTCTCAACTACCCAAATCAGAATTTGAAAAATAACACTGCAAAATTAACACAAACGCTAGAGGCATCAACCCTTAAAACTAAAACGCAAAATGAGCAATAATAACGAAATGAACACGGTGCTTGAACTAAAGCCAATGTCGAATTTTGTGGAGACTGATTATATAAAAGACATAACCAGCCGAGGACTAACCTATATAAAAGCCGGATTCCCAGTGCATTTCAGAGGGCCATCAGGAACAGGAAAAACAACAGTGGCAATGCATCTTGCGAGCAAAATTGGCAGACCCGTTGTAATAATACATGGAGATGCAGAGTACAAAACATCGGATTTAATTGGCAGTGAACAAGGCTATAAATATAAAAGATTGGATGACAAGTTTATTCATTCTGTTCATAAATATGAGGAGGATATGAGTAAACAGTGGGTTAACAACCGTCTTACTATTGCAGTAAAAAACGGGTTTACTCTGATTTATGATGAATTTACCAGGTCG
Organism: uncultured Bacteroidales bacterium; assembly: GCA_903923925.1. Taxonomy (GTDB): domain Bacteria; phylum Bacteroidota; class Bacteroidia; order Bacteroidales; family CAIXZF01; genus CAIXZF01. Next base: position 47,207 of record CAIXZF010000035.1, on the reverse strand, counting down.
CGACCTGAAGCGAATAATATTCTTCTTCCTATTCTTCAGGAGAGAATGCTAAGTACATCAGCTGCCAAAGAAGAGGATTACTATATGAAAGTGCACCCAGATTTTCGTGCAATTTTTACATCAAATCCTGAAGAATATGCCGGTGTTAACCGTACCCAGGATGCGCTACGCGACAGGATGGTAACCATGGACCTTGATCATTTTGATTATGATACTGAATTGCAGATCACAATGGCAAAATCCAGTCTTTCATTTGACGACACAGAGAAGATTGTAAAGATCGTAAGGGGACTTCGGGAATCGGGAAAAACCGAATTTGACCCAACCATACGAGGTTCAATAATGATTGCAAAAACCCTTGCAACACTGAACACATCACCATCAGAATCAAAAGAAATGTTCAGAAAAATTTGCCAGGACATTCTTACTTCAGAAACGAGCAGGATAGGATCAAAGACCAATCAGGAAAAAGTAAAATTTATCGTTAATGAGTTAATTGAACAATACACATAGATCCGGAATAAAGCATTTTCAAAAACATTATTAAATCATTCTGTTATGCCAATCTCAAGCGCAATAAAAGGACTTCAAAGCATTAAATCAATGCAGAATGTTGTAAAGTCGGGTATTCCCAATAAAGAGGAATCTGATTTCATTAAATTATACATGTATGAAAAAGAGAGGACCCGTTTGAAAAGTGAAGAGATCCGGATTCTTCTTAGGTTGGAAATTATCCAGGGCAGGTTGAAAGAAATTCAGGATTATAATGATGAAAAGGCAGGACAGATGCATTCCGCAGAAATTATTGCACCTTTGCAAAAAAAAGTCGAAGAAATAAAATCGGACTTTAAAACATTGTCGATAGACTACTGAACTTCAAAAACTATGTGTTATGGCTGAACCAACTCATTCAATTAATGCGACCGGCCTTGCCGATATTCTGGAAAGAGTGCTCGATAAAGGGATCGTAATTGCAGGCGATATTAAAATCCAGATTGCAGATATTGACCTATTGACAATAAAAATACGATTACTGGTGGCCTCAGTGGATAAAGCCATGGAAATGGGGATCAACTGGTGGCAAGAAGACACTTACCTATCAACAAAGGCAAGAGAAAAAGAATTGACTCAACAAAATAGCGCTATGGAGGCCCGACTGGAAAAACTCGAAGCGATGAACAAGCTGACCTAATTTGTTAGCCTAAATTTAAACCAAAATGAAAAACGATACAAATAAGGATAAGAAAGACGACTCAGCTTTTGATCTTTTCGGACTTGGTGGATTGTTCAGTGGAATAGAAAAGCTTGTTGACCTTGCCGGGAAGCTGGAGGATAAAGGTGCCATGAGCAAAGAAGGATCTATCAACCTAGATCATATTAAAAAGGGAATGAAAGGGGTTTATGGTTTCACAATAAATACTGCAGGAGGTGGAACTCCAAAAGTAGAGACTTTCGGCAATATTAAAAAAACGCCTGAAGGCCCTAAAGTTGATGAAGAGCGTGAACCAATCACCGATATTTTTGACGAGAATGATGAAATTGTCGTAATCGCGGAAATGCCGGGAATTGAAGAAACCGATCTGAAAATTGATCTTAAAGAAGATATTCTGGAAATAGCTGCTGTTAGCAAAAACAGGACATACCGCAAAGAACTTCTGCTTCCTTCTAAAGTCAGCAAATCAAACCTGCAGCACAAATTTACAAATGGAATTCTTGAAATCAGGATAAAAAAATAATTGTCATGGCACTAACTGGCTTGGGGAACGACGAGCTGAAACTTATTATTTTCGGCGGGAAAGGTGGTGTCGGTAAAACCAGTTGTGCCATTGCTACAGCCCTTGCTTTATCAGAGAATTTTGAAACCTTGTTAATCTCTACCGATCCGGCACATTCTGTTTCGGATTGCCTTGAGCAACAAATCGGATTTAATGTAGTAAAAGTTTCAGGTGCAGCAAAACTCTCTGCTATAGAGGTTGTTGCCGATGAAGCTCTGACAATTTTCAAAGCTGCACATCATAATGCATTAAAGAAATTATTAGTGACGTCTTCCAATTTCGATAAGGATGACATTGATGAAATGTTAACATTATCGATCCCGGGAATTGATGAAATCATGAGTTTTAAAACAATTATTGATTTCATGGAAGAAGGAAACTATGAAAAGTATGTTGTGGATACGGCTCCAACTGGTCATGCTTTGCGTTTGATATCTTCACCAAAAATGTTAGATGCCTGGATAAAAGTAGCCGCAAAAATGAGATGGAAATACCGTTACATGATAACCAGTTTTGCCGGGTCTTATGTACCTGATGATGTAGATACATTTTTGTTAAACCTGAAAAAAACCGTTAAACGGATTGAAAACATATTGCGGGATAAAACGAAATGCGAGTTTATTCCGGTTTGTATTCCTGAATCAATGGCAATTTCAGAAACAAATCGTTTACTTTCCGATTTAAACAGCACAGGAATAGTTGCTCAGCAGATAATTGTAAACAATGTTATGGTTTCTGATGATTGCGCTTTCTGTAGGAACAGAAAAGCAGGACAGTCAAAATATCTTGAGCAGATCAACGATAATTTTCAGTCATTGAACAGAGTTGAGGTTCCTGTCTTTGAAACAGAAATTAGAGGATTAGAATCCTTGAACAGATTAAAAAGAGGTCTTTTTGGAAGTCAACAATTCAATTAAGAAGCCATGGGCAAAATATCAGATGATACTATACTTCGTGTTAAAGAAGCTCTTGTAAAAGATGTGGGTCGCGCTATTGCCAGAATTGACCCGAAAGACATGAAACTTATAGGTCTGGAAAGTGGCGATATTATTGTAATTGAAGGTAAAAGGCAGACGCCGGTTAAAGTTATGCCTTGTTATCCTGAGGACAGAGATAAGAGTATAATTCAGATTGATGGTATAAGCAGGGAAAATGCGTTAGCAGGAATTGACGAGAAAGTTAAGATTATTAAAACTACTTGCCGTAAGGCAGTTAAAATAAAACTTAAACCAGACACAATCTCTGGTTCCCTTTTTAAAAGTGATGATGCAAAATACATTGGCTCTCTGATTAATGGTTTGCCAGTGATGAAAGGCGACAAGGTAAAAGCCACCTTGTTTGGATCAAGGACTGTTAATTATACAGTTACAGGATGTAATCCAGAGGGAGTAGTACTGATAGGTCCTGAAACATCTTTGCAACTGGAATTAACGAAACAGGATAGTGAAGGCAAGAGCAAAGTATCCTACGAAGATATAGGAGGACTTGGGAACCAGGTTCAGCGGATTCGTGAAATGATTGAGCTTCCGTTGAAATATCCTGAGATTTTCGAACGTCTTGGAGTGCAGCCACCAAAAGGAGTATTTCTTTATGGCCCTCCGGGAACCGGAAAAACCCTTATCGTTCGAGCAGTAGCTCATGAAACCGATGCCTATTTTATTAATATTTCTGGTCCAGAGATAATGGGCAAATTCTATGGAGAAAGCGAAGGCCGCATCCGGAAAATTTTCGAAGAAGCCCAGCAACATGCACCCGCCATTATTTTTATTGACGAGATTGATGCTATTGCACCAAAACGTGAAGATATGGGTGGCGAAAAGCAGGTTGAAAAACGTGTTGTTGCCCAATTATTATCCTTAATGGATGGATTAGAATCGAGGGGGAAGGTAATTGTAATCGGAGCTACCAACATCCCAAATTCTATTGATCCAGCTTTAAGAAGGCCTGGACGATTCGACCGTGAAATATCAATTTCCATACCCGATAAAAAAGGCAGGCTTGAAATTCTGCATATTCATACAAGAGGTATTCCATTATCTATAGATGTAGATATGGAAAAATTGGCTGAAATTACCCACGGTTTTGTAGGTGCAGACCTGGAAGCTTTGGCAAGGGAAGCCGCAATGACTGCTTTAAGGAAGATTCTGCCTCAAATTGATTTTGAATTATCCGAAATTCCGTACGAGCTTCTGATGTCGCTTGAAGTGACCATGGATAATTTTCAGGATGCAATGAAAGAGGTTGAGCCCTCAGCAATCCGGGAAGTTTTTGTAGAGGTTCCTGATGTTAAATGGGAAGATGTAGGTGGTTTGGATGAGATAAAAGAAGCATTAAAAGAGACGGTTGAATGGCCATTGCAGTATGCTGATCTATTTAAACAAGCAGACACAAAACCCCCAAAGGGTATAATTCTGCATGGCAGGCCTGGAACGGGTAAGACGTATTTGGCAAAGGCACTGGCCAGCGAAAGTGGCGTTAACTTTATTTCCGTAAAAGGGCCTCAGATCCTAAGCCGTTATATCGGTGAATCTGAGAAAGGTGTCCGAGAACTCTTCAGAATGGCAAAACAGGCATCACCCTGTATCTTGTTTCTTGATGAGATCGACAGCCTGACTCCAAGGCGGAGTACAGATGGTTCAGGTTCCGGAGTTATCGAAAGAGTTATCGGACAATTCCTTACCGAAATGGACGGGATTGAGGATCTTAAAGGTGTTATTGTTCTTGCCGCCACCAATAGAATCGATTTAATTGACCCTGCCCTGCTAAGAAGCGGAAGGTTTGACCTGATTTTCGAACTTCCACTGCCAGATGTAAAGACAAGAGAAAAGATATTCGGCATCCATACAAAAAATAAACCACTGGGTAAAAAAGTGAACCTTAGCAAGCTTGCATTAAAAACTGAAAGCCTCACTGGTTCTGATATTGAGTTTATTTGCCGCAAGGCCGCAATGCTGGCAATTCGCGACTTAATTGATAAAAACCGGGAAAAACGGGAAGAAATAACAGGAGAAATATTTATCATGGAATCGCACTTCGACCTGGCAATTCAATTAGTTTTGAAACAAAATGCAACAAAGAAGCTTTAAATCAGAATTTCTCAATTATAAAACTGATAACTAAATAATGCGCTGGAAAGATGGGAACAAAAGGAATTTATATTTACGGGATTGTACCGAACTTCTATAGTCCGGACATGTTCAGGTCGCTAGAAAAGACCAAGGTTTATACTATACCCTACGAAAACATTTCGGCAATTGTCTCGGATCGTGATGATATGGATCTGGATTTTCATGACCGTGAGTCACTTGGGCATTTGCTTGTTCATCATCAGCAAACAATTGAAGAACTGCAGAGTAAAGATTTTGCCATGTTCATACCCATGCAACTTGGCACCATAAGAAGTTCAAAAGAAGAGGTATTAAAAATTCTTTCTGAGGGTTACAACCTGATTATCGACAGCTTAAAAAAAATTGAGTACCTCACAGAAATTGATCTGGTAGTAAGTTGGGCAGACTTTCCCGAAATGCTCAGGGAATTGGCTAATCATCCCGATATTGTTACACTAAAAGAAAGTCTGATGACAAATAAAGCAAGCATTTCCCAGGTTGACCAGGTAATGGTTGGTATGCTTGTTCAGGAAAAAATAGACGAGAAAAATAAATTGGTAGAATTAGCTATCCTTGATTCATTAACATCGATTAGTATTGATATCCATACGCATGATGTAATGAACGACCAGATGATACTTAACTCGGCTTTTCTGATCCATAGAAATAAAAAGGAAAAATTTGAACATCTTATCGATATTCTGGACGAAACTTACCATGGACTGCTGAATTTTAAAATTGTTGGTCCTTTACCATGCTATAGTTTTTATACAATAGAAGTAAAGGAATTATTACCTGAACATGTTAGCTGGGCTAAAGCAGAGCTCGGTTTAAATGAAGAAACTTCAGAAAGTGAAATAAAAAAAGCATATCTGGGCAAGGCAAAAATGTTCCATCCTGACACCTATCAGGACACAGATGATGGTGATAAGTTTAACACGATTCAAAAGGCATATCATACATTACAGGATTATACAGCCGCCGTAAAGCAATCCTCAAATGCTGAAATAATTTCACTGGCTAAGAAAGATGTAATTAAAAGTCTTACACTCGTAAAAATAAAGGACTAATATGCAGCGTGACGGAAAATATATTTATTGTATAATAGCATCAGATTATGATGCAAATTTTGGAGCAATTGGGGTTGGTGGCAGAGAAGATTTAGTATCTACCATTGGTTTTGATGGATTATGTATGGTTGTAAGCGATCATCCGCTGAGTAGATTTGTTGTGAACCCTGAAAACATGCTTGCTCATCAGAAAGTTTTGGAAACAGTAATGAAAGAGTTTATAAGTGTACTTCCTATCCGATTTGGCACTATAGCAGCGACTCCCGACGAAATCCGGAATCTTTTAAATCGCAGATACAGTGAGTTCATGGAATTGCTTAAACAATTCGAGAATAAAGTTGAGCTCAATGTAAGGGGAATGTGGAAGGATATGGGGGTTATTTATAAGGAGATTGATAAAGAGCATGAAGAATTACAAAAGATCCGGGCAGAAATTGAAAATATTGATGATAAAGAGCAGCGGAATCTTAAAATTGTTGAAGCAGGAAACCTTGTAAAACATGCGTTAATTGAGAAAAAAGAAGAAGAATCAGATATAATAATTGATGCATTCCGACGCTCCATTTTCGAGTATAAACTGAACAAAACAAACGGTGATTCCATGTTTATGAATACTGCTTTCCTGGTAAACAGTGGAAGAGAAGTTGAATTCGATAATATTATGTTGGACCTTGGAAACAAATATGAAAATCGTTGCGACTTTGTATATGCGACTCAATTGCCAATTTTCAATTTTATTGACCTTAAAATTTTTCCTGAAAAATGGGAATTGTAAATCAAACAGCTAAAAGAATACTATGAGCATCGAACCTGAAACTCAGAAAGAAGGAAAATACATTTATGGTATCATAAGAAATTCCGAACCAATTAACTATGGAAACATTGGCATGGGTAAACGTGCTGATTTGGTTTACGGAATAATTTATAAAGGAATAACTGCAATTGTAAGTAACTCGCCGGTTATTATTTATGAAGCACGAAGAGTGAATATGATAACCCATGAAAAAGTGCTTGAGGAGGTAATGAAACATTATACAGTACTTCCTGTTAGATTCTCTACAATCTCTGAACATAATGATGACGAGGGAGTTCTCCGAATTATTGAGAAAGATTATCGGAAATTTGATGAGATGCTAACAAAAATGGAAGGAAAAAAAGAATTGGGACTTAAAGTTCTTGCCCAGGAAGCTGCTATGTACGAGAATATCATTGATAAGTATGATGATATTAAAAGCCTGCGCGAAAAACTAATAAACCTGCCTGCTGACAAAACACATTACCAAAGAATGAAAATCGGTGAAATGGTTGCCGAGGCTCTTAAAAAAGAAACTGTAACCCATAAAAACACAATACTTGATGTTTTAACACCGCTTTCAGATGATTTAAAAATAAATGACAATTACGGTGAAATGATGATTCTGAATGCCGCATTTCTCATTAAAAACACTTCTGAACACGATTTTGATAAAGCTGTCTATAATTTAGATGAGAAATATGGACATTTCATGACATTTAAATACGTTGGAACCCTGCCTCCATATAACTTCGTGAATCTTGTAATTAATACGAAAGGAGTTTAAGATGTTTTTATTAGACGATTTATTGCTTGCCCCGTTCAAAGGGATGCTTTTTATTGCGGATAAAATAAATGAAGTAATTGAAAAAGAATTCTCTGATGAAGGGTCGATCAAAGAAAGACTTATGGCATTGCAATTGAAATTCGAAATGGATGAAATTGATGAAGAAGAATATGACAGAAGAGAAGATGAGTTATTGAACCTACTCAACGCTATCAGAGAAAAAAACAAAAAAGCGTAACATTAAAAAGATCAGTGAATTCAGACTTGCATTGAAACTATATAAACTATCGGAGGAAAAATAATGAGTAATATTATTGATGTCAAGAAAACTGTAGTTAGTTTTTTAAAAGAAAATATTAGCTGTTATGATGTAACAGTAGTAAAAATTGAAAAGGTAAAGGAAATCTGGAATGCTGTTGCAGAAGTTTACGAAGATGATTCATTCCTTAAATCCATGAATCTTCCACCTAAACAGGTGCGCCTTTTTTATACTGTTAAAATGGATGAAAACCTTGAGATTACGAGTTTTGAAAGATTGAGTTCTTTTGCAGGTGTGGATAGCGACGACCAATAAATCAGCAATAAATAATATCATAATGAACGAATTGATATACCTGTATTGCATTTCCGATAGTTTGCCTGACCCCGGCTTTAACCAGGGTCAGGACGAAATACAAGTCCTGACTTTCGGTACCTTGAATGTATTTGTAAAATATGTTCCCAAAAGTGAATTTTCAGAAGAAAACCTGAAAAAGAACTTAGCTGATATTATATGGCTTGAAGGAAATGCACGGAACCACGTGAAGGTTATCAACCAGTTGATGTTGCAAATTAACGTTATGCCTTTTAATTTTGGCACTATTTATACTGAAGAAGAGCATTTAAAAAAATTCGTTACCGAGTATTCTGAAAAAATAATTCAAAATTTCAATATCATAAAAGATAAAGAAGAATGGTCGGTTAAAATATATTGTGACAGAAAAGAACTGAGCGAGAAAATTGACGAACTTAGCGAAATATCCGCTGAACTGGAAAAACAAATTATGGCAAGTTCTCCGGGCAAAGCCTTTCTTCTGAGAAGAAAAAAAACTGAGATGGTCGAAACTGAGATGGACAGACTTTGCAAATTTTACGGACAGAAATATTATAATGCATTTGAAAGTGTGAGTGAGATTACCAGTATAAATAACCTTCTTCCCAAGGAATACACGGGGCGGACCGACACAATGATTTTAAATGCAGCATTTCTTGTCTTTAGAAGCAATGTTTCCGAATTCCTTAAGACCATGAATGATCTTAAAAAAAGTGATGAATGCTCTGGTTTTAAACTAGAAACCAGTGGACCTTGGCCTCCTTTTAGTTTTATTTCAATTAAATAATCATTGCAGATGAACAATAACGTTATCGATCAATCTAAAGACATCACAATTCTTGAATTGCTCGACAGGGTTTTAAATAAAGGAGTAATTCTGACTGGAGATATCGTAATTTCGGTTGCAGATATTGATCTGGTTTACCTTGGTGTTAAGTTATTGTTGAGTTCCGTTGAAACAATGGATCAATTAAAATCAGGAACGAAAAAAGCTGAATAGCTATGGCAATGTTGATTTATGCCGTATTGCAAACAAAGCCTGGCTCAGGAAATTTAAATACTATTCCTGAGGACATCAAGGGTATCAGAGAAGAGTTGGTATACGCAGTTCCATTTAAGGAGATTACTGCAGTTGTTGGAAATATTAACGAAACGAATGTAATTCCAGACAAGTTAGATGTGATTGCCTATGCTGGTGTAATTGAAAAACTTCTTCAAAAATACACACTCCTGCCAATGCGATTTGGCTCCAAAATGGAATCAAATGAAGCAATTAAAAATATGCTGGAAAATAATTACACTGAATTTCAGAAAAATCTTCAGAAAGTTGAAAATAAAGTTGAATTCGGCTTGAAGATATTTTGTGATGCGGAAAAGTTAAAACAAGATCTTTTAAAGAAATCTGAGGTAAAAGAAGTATCACCACCCCATAAATCAATAGAATCAAAAAATTCAGTTTTTACAGATTACATTAACAAAAAGCTCAAAGAGCACAGGTATGAGGAAATGCTATTGCGCTACGTTGAAACTGTTATTACAGAAATCACCGATTGCCTTTCCAGCTTAAGCACAGATAGCAGGTTTACAAAAATGACATCTGCGAAACAACTAATAGATTCTGTTTTTCTGCTTGAAAAAGAGAAAGATCCTTTGCTAATTGAAAATATTCAGACCTTACAGAAGAAACATCCGGGGTTAAATTTCATACTCACCGGACCCTGGCCTCCATATAGTTTTGTTGAATTAACACTTAAGTAACTTCCCGATGAGTGAAAATAAAATTCTATTCAATACCGGATCACTTGAAACTATTTCAGAAGAAATCGGAAAACTTGCCAACATCGATGATTCCAAGCTAAAACTCACACCTGAAAATGCAGATTCTGGTCTGGCAAAACTGGTGCTCACTCTAGTTGAGTTGATCAGAAAATTAGTTGAAAAACAGGCAATGCGCAGGGTTGACGGTGGATCATTAACAGATGAAGAAATTGAACGACTTGGTGAAACATTGATGAAGCTCGAAATGAAAATGGAAGAACTTAAAAAACATTTTAATCTCACCGACAGGGATTTAAACATTAATCTTGGTCCATTAGGAGATTTAATGTAACCTACGATAAGCAGTAAAAAATCGCATTACCATTTATTTGAGTTTTTTATTACCTTTATTGATTATTCTCTTTAGAATCAATCTGAGTTTGACAGGCTTTCCAGAGACAGAATAAAATAATAATCAATATTAAATATAAATGGCAAAAACAAACCTTCCTTCAGAACTCAGAAAAAATCTATTTCCTATTGTCGGTATTGGCGCTTCAGCAGGCGGACTTGAAGCATTGGAGCAATTGTTTGGTAATATGCCTAAGGACACTGGTATGGCCTTTGTCGTAATTCAGCATCTTGACCCAAACCACGTTGGGATCATGCCGGAGCTGTTGCAGCGTATTACCACTATGAAGGTACATCAGGCAAGCGACAGGCTTAAAGTGCTCCCAAACTGCGTTTATGTAATACCGCCAAATAAAAGCATGTCGTTGCTGAATGGCTCGCTTCATTTGTTCGAACCGGTAGAATCGCGCGGTCTGAGATTGCCAATTGATATTTTCTTTCGTTCCCTGGCCGCTGACCTGGAAGAAATGAGCATCGGAATCGTTCTCTCAGGTATGGGTTCCGATGGCAGCCTTGGATTAAAAGCCATAAAAGAAAAAAATGGAATAGTGGTGGTTCAGAGTCCTGAAACAGCAAAATTCGACGGAATGCCTTACAGTGCCTGTGAGTCTGTAATAGCTGATATTGTAGCCCCTGCTGAGGAATTGCCTTCCAAACTAATCGATTTTCTTAAGTTTGTACCAGTTCTTATTTACGAGGATGAAATTGATAGTAAAAGCAAAAGTAACCTTGATAAAATAATTATTCTTCTGCGTGAGCAAACTGGCCACGACTTTTCAATGTATAAGAAAACTACCTTGTTCCGCCGGATTGAAAGGCGGAAAGGAGTTCATCAACTCGACAAGATACAGCATTATGTCCGGTATTTACAAGATAATCCCAAGGAAATAGAAATCCTTTTCAAGGAGTTACTTATTGGTGTTACAAGCTTTTTCCGCGATCCCGATGTCTGGGAAATGCTTAAAGAGAAGATACTTCCTGATCTGTTTGACAGATTACCTAACGGATATGTTCTTCGTGCCTGGGTAACAGCCTGCTCGACGGGAGAAGAGGCTTATTCTTTAGCGATTGTTTTTCAGGAGGCTCTCGAAAAAATTAAACATCATAAAAACCTTACACTTCAGATATTTGCTACTGATCTTGACCACGACTCCATTGAAATAGCACGTAAGGGTTATTATTCTAAGAACATAATGGCTGATGTGTCACCTGAAAGGTTAAACAGGTTCTTTAATATTACAGGTGAGGGCTATAATATGGTTACTTCTATCCGCGAAATGGTTGTTTTTGCACCTCAGAATGTAATCAAAGACCCGCCATTTACTAAGCTTGACCTGCTTACCTGCAGGAATTTGCTGATATATGTAGAACCTGAATTGCAGGAAAAGTTGATGGCACTTTTTAATTACAGCCTGAATCGGGGTGGAGTTCTGTTGTTAGGGTCAGCAGAAACCCTGGGGAACTATAAAGAAGGGTTTGAAGAGATTAATCCGAGATTAAAATTTTTCAAACGCACTTTAAGTCCAATCATGCATGAACTTATTGATTTCCCAAGCTCCTTTTCCCGCTCAAAAAGAACATTTCCAAAAGTAAAAGAAACTTTTGCTGTATCAGAGAATATTCAGTCGGTAGCTGAACAGCTTATGATTCAACATTTTGCGCCTGCAAGTGTACTTGTAAATAACAAAGGTGATATTATCTTTATTACTGGTCGAACAGGAAAATACCTTGAGCCAGTTGCTGGAAAAGCCAACCTTAACATTTATGCAATGGCGCGGGAAGGTTTACGAGAAGCACTACCAAACGCCTTCCGGAAAGCTATGCAAAATTCCAATCAGGTGATTGTTCGCAATCTCAAAGTAGGCACCAATGGAGGAACTCAGTTTGTGGATATTACGGTTCAACGCATTGAGAATCCTGATGTGATAAGAGATATGATAATCGTTGTTTTTACCGATGTGCCAGCCATTATTGAAAATGGGTTAACAAATTTGAAAACGGGGAAGCAGAAGTCGTCAGGTCGGGTAAAAGAGATGGAAATTAAATTGCAACGTTGTAATGAAGACCTGCAAAGTACGCATGAAGAGATGCAAACATCTCAGGAGGAATTAAAATCAACAAATGAGGAGCTGCAGTCGACCAATGAAGAGCTGCAATCGACCAATGAAGAACTCACTACATCTAAAGAAGAGATGCAAAGCCTGAATGAGGAGCTTCAAACGGTAAATACTGAACTTCAGAGCAAGGTCAGTGATTTTGTTCAGGCTAATAATGACATGAAAAATCTGTTGAACTCAACAGAGGTTGCTACCCTTTTTCTGGACAAAGAGTTGAACATCAGAAGGTACACCGAAACAGCAACAAAAATTATTAAACTACGCAACACTGATATCGGCAGGCCATTCACCGATCAGGTTTCTAATTTGAAATATCCTGAAATTGAAAGTCATGCCCAGCAAGTAATAAAAACGCTTTATTCTATTGAAACAGTAATTGCATCGCAAGATGGACGATGGTTTAATATCCGGATAATGCCATATCGCACTCTCGACGACCGAATTGACGGACTGGTTATAACATTTACTGACATTACGATTGCCAAACAATCTGAAGAAGAACTTAAGGCAAGCGAAACCCGATTCAGAATACTCTTTGAAAGTGCGCCTTTAGCCATCATTGTTTCACGCGAGGGAATCGGTTTATACGCAAATCACAAGTTCGTAGAAATCTTTGGATTGAAAAGCTCCACAGATGCTGTCAACAAACATATTGATAGATATTTTGCACAGAAGTGGATAAATGAAATATATGAAAACAACAATCTATCTTCACCTGAGGGTGAACATTTAAATGAATTTACAACTACAGGAATACGATTAGATGGCACACAATTTCCTGTATCAGTTGTTTCTTCAGAGATCGTCTTTCCCGATGACAAGGCAATTATTGCCTTTATATCGAACATAACCTGACAAAAAAATAAAGACAGATAAGTTTCAACCCTGTTAAAAAATTCTAAATTCAAGGAGTAAATGCAACGTTCTGAAGCTGAAAATAGCGACCAAATACAGAAAGAGGGTGATGATAAAAGTAAGAAGGAATCGGCTATTCTTACCAATCTGATAATTAATTTGCAGGAAGGTATTCTGCTTGAAAATGCTAAAAGGGAGATTGTTTTAACGAATCAGCTATTCTGTGATATGTTTGCGATCCCTGCCCCTCCCGAAGTTCTGACCGGGGCAGATTGTTCTGAGTCGGCAGAACAGAGTAAACATTTGTTTAAAGACCCGGAAAAATTTGTTTTTGACATAAACCTTATCCTTAAAAATAAGGTAGCAATTTATCAGGATGAACTTGAATTAGCAGATGGCCGCTACTTTGAAAGAGATTACATCCCCACGTATTCTGATGACAAATACTCTGGTCATTTGTGGCGATACAGGGATATTACCGAGCGGAAACGGTCGGAGGAAAGTCTCACAAAACTTTCGAAGGCTATAGAACAAAGCCCTGTTATTACTTGCATTACCGACCTCAAGGGAGATATAGAATATGTCAACCCTAAGGTTCTGAAAATAACGGGTTATACCAAGGAAGAGCTAATTGGCCAAAACCCGAGAATCTTCAGTTCAATCAATAATACAGCTGAAGACTATGCTTTTCTTTGGCAATCCATAAGTTCTGGTAAAGAATGGAAAGGTGAATTTCATAATAAAAAGAAAAATGGCGATCTGTATTGGGTAGCGGCATCAATATCTCCTGTTACAGATATCCATGGTAAAATAACTCATTACCTTGCTGTTGAGGAAGATATTACTGAACGGAAACAATCGGAAGAAGAAAAAATTAAATTAAATGCGAGCCTTGAGCTTAAAGTTAAAGAACGCACTATCCAACTAGCCGAAATCAATTCTAATTTAACAAAAGAAATCAAGGAACATGTTTCCACTGGGACTGCATTAAATGAAGCGCTTGGCCGCTTGCATAAAATTGCCGATCGCGTTCCTGGAATGGTATACCAGTATTTGTTACGGCCTGATGGGACTTCTTGTTTTCCGTATGCCAGCGATGGAATTAGTGAGATTTACAGGACTACTCCAGATAAGGTAAGCTACGACGCTTCCATTGTATTTACCAGACTCCACCCTGATGATTTCGACGGTGTTGTTGCGTCAATTCAAGCATCAGCAAAAGACCTCACACTATGGAAACATGATTATCGTGTTAAGTTTGATGATGGCATAATCCGCTGGGTATCCGGTAATGCTAAACCACAAAGGGAAACAGATGGCACTATTCTCTGGCATGGATTTCTCACCGATATTACAGAACGTAAACAAGCAGAGGAAAAAATTAACGAAGCCCGAAAAGACGCCGAGAAAGCCAATCTGGCAAAGAGTGAATTCCTTTCACGCATGAGCCATGAATTGCGTACTCCCATGAACTCAATACTCGGATTTGCTCAATTATTGGGAATGGGAGAACTCACTGTAAAGCAAAAGAAAGGAGTCAACCACATACTAGGTAGCGGCAGGCATCTGCTTACTTTAATTGATGAAGTACTAGATATTTCGCGGATAGAAGCAGGAAAACTCTCCCTCCTAACTGAACCAGTTTATCTAAATGGAGTAATCAATGAAATGATTGATACTGTTCGGCCACTCGCCTTAGCCCAACAGCTAACCTTGGAATTTGAAAATTCACTTGAGAACCAGCATTTTGTAGCTGCCGACAGAAAACGATTAAAACAAGTATTAATAAATCTGCTTAACAATGCTGTAAAATATAACCGGCAAGGAGGATCTATACGGATTGTTACCACAACAATACCCCAGAATGAGGTAGGAATTGTTTATGTTCGTATTTCAATATCAGATACAGGTTATGGGATTTCTTCTGCTGATATTCCAAAGCTTTTTATACCCTTCGAACGAATTGGAGCGGAAAATACTTCAACCGAAGGTGCTGGCTTAGGCTTGTCGATTGTAAAAAAACTTATTGACGTTATGCATGGATTAGTTGGAGTTGATAGTATTGAGGGCCAAGGTAGTACATTCTGGATTGACCTTCCCTTAACTAAACCACTAATCCCGAAAGATCAAAAAGAAAATATCAATTTGCTGAACGTTGAAAAAAATGCGATATCACCAGATAAACAGGAAATTGTAAAAACCCTCACTATTTTATACTTCGAAGACAACCTTGAAAACA
Organism: uncultured Bacteroidales bacterium; assembly: GCA_903923925.1. GTDB lineage: Bacteria > Bacteroidota > Bacteroidia > Bacteroidales > CAIXZF01 > CAIXZF01. The sequence continues at coordinate 31,703 of CAIXZF010000035.1, read as the reverse complement.
CCGAATTGGTCGAAGAAATTATCGAAAATCATTTTTCAGAAGTTCAGCTCATTACATCAATTTACGGAAAGAATGCTGAAGAAATGGCAATTGAATGTAAGCCCGATTTAATATTGCTTGATCTTGATTTACCAGACACTCAGGGAATCTCCGTTCTAAAAAAACTGCAGGAAAATGAGAATACAAAAACTATCCCTGTAGTAATTATTAGTGCAGATGCAACAAATAAACAAATTGAAACACTGATGAATGCCGGAGCTTGCGATTATTTAACAAAGCCACTCGATATCACTATGTTTTTAAAGACTGTGGATGATTGGATTCCGAAACCAGTTAACAATCCAAAATTATGATTAATGCTGATTTAAAAAATGCAAAAATTCTTATCGTTGATGATCAGAATTCAAACATTGATATTCTGGAAAGTCTTCTTGAAGATTTAGGATATACGAATTATACATCTACTAACGACTCGAGACAGGCAATTAACTTGTTCCAATCAATTAAACCTGATTTAATTCTACTCGATTTAATGATGCCACATCTCAATGGTTTTGAGATTATGAAATTATTGAATTCATTAATCCTGCCAAATTCCTACCTTCCCATACTTGTACTTACTGCCGACATAACACCTGAAGCAAAACAACGGGCGCTTTCAGAGGGAGCCAAGGATTTTCTTTCTAAGCCATTTGAACTTTATGAAGTAACGCTTCGGATTAAAAATCTTCTCGAGACCTCCTACCTTTATCAGCTAATTGAAAACCACAATATAATTTTAGAAGAAAGAATTAAAGAAAGAACCATCGATTTAGAAAATGCAAATAAGGAGTTAATGGTTCTCGATCAGGCTAAAGTCGATTTTCTTAATCTAATCAGCCACGAAATCAGAACACCACTTAATGGAATTTTAGGTTTTACTGAAATCCTGAAACCTTTGATTGAATCAGCTGAAATCCTGAAATACATGAATTACATCGAAGTTTCAGCAATAAGACTCGAGAAATTCTCCTATCAGGCACTACATATTACAGCATTGCTCACTGGCAACCGAACGTTGCATTTGCAGGAAGTCCATATTCAGGAACTAATAAATAACACATTACTTCAACTTCATGATAAGGTTCAGGAAAAGGGAATAACTATCCTGCTTCAAAAAGACCCATCCCTTGAAACTATACCGGGCGATGCAGAATTACTACAAATATGTTTTGACAACCTTACTGATAATGCTGTTAATTTTTCACCTGACAATGATACAGTAATTATTAAAATCTTTCCTGAAAACCAGTCCATTATTTGTGAATTTATTGATAATGGCTCAGGTTTTTTGTCTGAGGTACTCGTGAAACCATATGTATTATTTGCAGTTGGTAACCAGCACATCGACAAAAATACAGGTCTCAACCTGGCGCTCATTAAACTAATTATTGATCTGCATAAAGGCCAGATTGAAGTCAGAAATACCAAACCAAATGGAGCAAGCGTGCGTCTGGTTTTTAATGACTCCAGAAATAAATAATTGCATAACATATGACCATGCCAGCCGGAGAAATAGCAAAAATGAATCATGCAAGTCAATTGGGTTTGATAAATTCTTTGCTCGACTCAATCCCTGATATCGTATTTTTCAAAGATACTGAAGGCATTTACCTTGGCTGTAATCAACCTTTTGCATTTTTTGTAGGAAAATCAAAAGATGAGATTATTGGCAAAACCGATTATGACCTTTTCAATGCAGATGTTGCCGGTTTTTTCAGACATTTTGACATTGAAATGCTGAAACAACAACAGCCCAGGCATAACGAAGAATGGATTACTTTCCCGGATGGAAAAAAAATGCTGGTTGACACACTTAAAACTCCATATTGGGGGGAAGACGGAGCCCTGATTGGTATTCTTGGAATCAGCCGCGATATTACTGCCAGGAAAGAGGCAGAAGACAAAGTTACAGAAAGTGAGAAAAGATTCGAGCAGATTGCTGAACACAGCAGAGTAATTACATGGGAGGTGAATGTCGAAGGGCTTTATACATATGTAAGTAATACGATAAAAACTGTGCTCTGTTATAAGCCTGAGGAAATAACAGGTAAAAAACATTTTTATGACCTACATCCCGAAGATGGACGGGAATCGTTCAAGATTGCAGCTTTTGAAGTATTTGCCCGCAAAGAGACTTTCAGAAATCTTGAAAATAGAGTAGTTACTAAAAGCGGGAAAGTGATTTATGTTACAACCAATGGGATCCCTATTCTGGACGAAAGCGGCAAGCTGGCCGGATATCGGGGAACAGATTCGGACATTAACGACCGTAAGCTTACTGAAATCGCGCTAAAGCAGAGCGAAACCAGGTTCAAATCTTTATTTGACCGGCACAATGCCATAATGATGCTTATTGATCCTGTTTCAGGTACTATTATAGATGCCAATGATGCGGCAGCAAGGTTTTATGGGTATAGCATTGATACTTTGTGTTCGATGAATATCGATGAAATAACTGTTTCAGACACTAAACATATTGAAATTGAACGATTAGAAGCCTTACATCAAAAACAGAACTATTTTATTTCCCCACATAAGCTGTCAAATGGAGAAGTACATATTGTAGAAGTCCATTCCTCTCCTGTCGATTTTAAGGAAAAACAAATCCTATTCTCCATTATCCACGATATCACTGAGCGTAAAATAGCAGAGGAAGAGATAAAACAGAAATCTATTGAGTTAGCTAAACTTAACGCCGAAAAAGATAAGTTCTTTTCGATAATTGCCCACGACATGCGTGGCCCTTTCAATGGTTTTCTGGAATTAACAAGAATTATGGCTGACGACATGCCGGATTTAACTAAGGAGGAAATCTTAAAATTAGCCGGAATTATGCGAAATTCAGCAACCAATCTTTTTCACTTACTCGAAAACTTATTGGAATGGTCTCGATTGCAGAGAGGGGTTATTCCCTTTCAGCCAACTTTATTTTCGCTGATAGCAAATATCGTTGAAAGTATGCCCCCGGTTGTAGATATGGCCCTTAAAAAAGGGATCGAAATAAGATACGAAATTCCGGAAGGAATAAAGGTTTTTGCTGATAATTATATGCTCACATCAATAATTACGAATCTGGCATCGAATGCAGTGAAGTTCACCCGAAATGGAGGTAGTATTACTTTCAAAGCAAAAGAGGAGGCAGACAATTCTGTTGAAATTTCTGTTACAGATACTGGTATTGGCATGAGTCCTCAAATGCTAAATGAATTATTCCGACTTGATACCCACACCAGCAGAAGGGGTACTAATGGCGAACCCAGCAGCGGACTAGGGCTTATTTTATGTAAAGATTTCATCGAAAAACACAAAGGGAAATTATTCGTGCATAGCGAAAAGGAAGTTGGCAGTACTTTCAGGTTTACACTACCTAATATTGAAATATGAAGAGTGAGAAAGAAATTGCTGAAGAACTTCGGCAAAAGGCAGAAGAGTTGCTCCATAAAAAAAAATCCAAATCAGCATTCGTAGCTTCTGATGTCGATTTATTGGCACTTATTCATGAGCTGGAAGTGCATCAGATTGAATTGGAGATGCAGAATGAAGAACTCTCCAGGGTGAAAATGCTTGAAGAAAAGAATTTCGACAAGTACAGTCAGTTATTTGATTTTGCACCAACGGGTTATTTTACCCTCTCCAGGGCAGGTGATATCATTGAATTAAACCTCAAAGGCGCCAAAATACTTGGAGAAGAACGTTCGCAATTATTAAAAAGACGATTTAATTTATTTCTTTCAGAGCATACTTTATTGGTTTTCAACCTCTTTTTCGAGAAGGTCTTTTCCAGCAAAGCCACAGAATCATGCGAAGTAACCATAATAAATGATGATGAAGGACAAATACATATTCAACTTTTCGGCCTGGTTGCTGAAAATCTTGAGGATTGCCTGATTACAGCCTTTGATATTACCGAGCGTAAACAGGCAGAGAAAAATGCACAACAATTCACCGAAACCTTAACATTCCTGGCGCAATACAGTGCTAATGAATCGAAAGCAGACTTTTTTCCTTTGCTTGCTCAATATCTGGCACAAGCTCTGGATGCAAACTTCGTTTGTATTGACAAGCTTGATGGGGATGGCTTAAATGCACGCACACTATCTGTATGGAACGATGGCGATTTCGAAGACAATACTGCTTATGCACTAAAAGATACGCCATGCGGCGATGTTGTCGGGAATTCAGTCTGTTGCTTTCCAGCAGGTGTGAGAAAACTTTTTCCAAAAGACACTGTGCTTCAGGATTTGGAGGCAGAAGGCTATATTGGAGTAACTCTGTGGAGCCATTCTAGAATTCCGATTGGGCTTATTGCTGTTATTAAAAAGAAACCGATCGAGAATCAGAAACAGGCAGAAGAACTTCTTAAACTGGTTGCAGTGAGAGCTTCAGGTGAGTTGGAAAGAATAGAATCAGAAAAAGCATTGCGTTCGATTTACAACTTTAACAAATCAATACTGCAAACGATCCCCTTTGGGATGGATATAGTGGATGAATATGGAAACATCCTGTTTCTAAGTGATCATTTTTTAAAGATTGTAGGTGAAAATACCGAGAATAAAAAATGCTGGGAATTGTACCGTGATGACAAAAAACAATGTTCCAATTGTCCATTACATTCGGATATAAAAATTGGAGATACTAAAGTTCATGAAGTCCAAGGGGTTCTTGGAGGTCAGATTTTCGAAGTATTTCATACTGGAATAATTTTTAACGGGCAAATAGCTATGCTCGAAATCTTCATTGATATTACTGAGCAAAAGCAAACTGAGCAAGAACTAATAGGTGCAAAAGTTCGAGCGGAGGAAAGTGACAGGTTAAAATCAGCCTTTCTTGCCAATATGAGTCATGAAATCAGAACACCGATGAATGGAATTCTGGGCTTCACAGGCCTATTAAAGGACAAAAATATTACAGAGAGCGAACGTCAACAATACGTAGGTATAATAGAAAAAAGCGGAACACGACTGCTCTCCATAATAAATGATATTATTGATATTTCGAAAATTGAATCCGGGCAAATGGAAGTATCAGTATCCAGAACAAATGTAAATGCGGCTATCGAAACATTTTATAGCTTTTTCAAACCCGAGGTTGAAAAAAAAGGAATACAGTTCTTTTATAAAATTGCATTAGCGTCAAAAGAAGCAGAGATTATTACCGACAGCAATAAATTTGATGCTATCCTTTCCAACCTGGTTAAAAATGCCATTAAATATACAATCAAAGGCACTATTGAATTTGGTTATACCTTGGTCAAAAGATGGCATGATGAGCCTATTGATGAACCTATTCTGCTGTTTTATGTGAAAGATACAGGAATTGGAATTCCAATTGACAGGCAGGATGCAGTTTTTGAACGTTTTATTCAAGCTGACATATCCGATATAAAAGCATATCAGGGAGCCGGGCTTGGGTTATCAATCTCAAAAGCATATGTAGAAATGCTTGGTGGAAGAATCTGGTTAGAGAGTGAACCTGAAAAAGGATCTGTTTTTTATTTCACCATTCCATATAAAAAGTCGAAAAACCTACAAATAACAGCTCCTGAAATTGATTCAACTGAGAGTATATCAGATCAAATCAGGGATCTGAAAATTCTAATTGTAGAAGATGATGAAACTTCTGAATTATACATTACCAATGTAATTAAAATGATCAGCAGGGAAGTGATCCATGCAAAAACAGGTATTGAAGCTGTTGAAGCAGTTCGCAAAAATCCTGATATTGACCTGATCCTGTTAGATATACGGTTGCCGGATCTGAATGGATACGAAGCCGCCAGGCAAATCAGGCAATTCAATAATGAAGTTATTATTATTGCTCAAACCGCCTATGGCCTATCCGGTGACAGAAAAAAGGCAATATCATCAGGCTGTAACGATTATTTTTCCAAACCTATTGACAGCACCATCTTAAAAGAGACTATACAGAAGTATTTTAAACAAGAGAACCTATAGAAGGCAGGCCAATGAACTTGCCTTTGTTTGAACTATCAAAATAATTATTTTGCCTTTCCCTGGTTTGCAACTCCTGACTTCGACACTGGGACACCCTAAAGAATTTCCCAAAAGTTTTTATCGAACAATTGGGAGATCGATCTATGTCTTTGCGTTAGAAGCATAGTCTTTGTCAATGTTTTGCCGCTGTTTGGGAGTTTAACTTTTATTGTAGTAATCGTTTTTGCAATATCTAACACCTTATCGACACTCAGTTTTATGTGGCTAGTTTTTAGCACTCTTTCAAGTTCTTTGTAAACCTTATATGCTACAAAACAGATACAGACATGGGCTTCGATCCTTTTTGGGGTAAAATGGAACATTGGCCTCATTTCAAGTGTGCCCTTGGTGATCCTGAACGCCCGTTCGATTGACCATAAGCCATTGTACTGTTCATACACTTCTTTTGCTGGCAAATCGGTATTGGTCAGGTATCCTTTAAGCCCATCCCATTGTTCGTCTTGTTTGATCTTTTCCTGGTTTATGGCAACCCTGACATTGTCCGATATTTCAAGGAACTTGTTGTATCCGCGTTTATTGATATTTTCTTTGGTAATATTGCCGCTTCGATAAGCCTTTTCAAGTCTTTTTACGCCCTTTTCCCTGTTGTGCCTGTCCTTTCGTGCCCTATTGTCGGAGTACCCCACGATGAGCCTTGCCAGGCCTTTTGGGGTTTCGTTGAATGTCCCATCCTGCTTTGCCAATGATAATGCCCATGTTTTTATCTCATTGCTTTCGCTTTTTATCCTCGCCCCGATAATGTATTTGTAATTGCCCGATTCGAGCATAGCTATGTTGCTTTGGCTCATCAAACCTGAATCGGCTACAACGATGAAATCATCCAAATTGAACCGTTGCACAAAATCCTCTACCACAGGGAGCATGGTGCGCCCTTCGTATTGAGAACCATTGAAAATCGAATAGGAAAGCGGATAGCCATCTTTGCTGACCAATAAACCGAGTACAACTTGTGGCTGGCTGTGTTTTCCGTCTTTTGAAAACCCCGTCTCCCTCAATTCATCGCCATAATCTGCCTCAAAATAGAGGGTGGTAACGTCATAAAACAATAGCCCGATCTTCCCTCCCAATATCCGCTGGGTATGCTCAACACTGATCTGTTGTATCTTTTCCTGTTGCGTTTTGTAAAGCTTGTCAAGGTAACGGTAAACACTGTGCAACTGGGCATCTTCATCAAAGTGCGATTTTAGGTATTCAACCGTTGCGGACTTGCTCATCGGTTGGCTCAATCGGGCGATGACCAGCTGCCGAAAAATATCGTCTTGAATTGAATCAAACCCAGTTATTTTGAATACGTTATTCAACACCAATTGGACACCGTTGAGCAAGATGTTTTCGACATTGTTAATAAGATATTCGGTAACCTGCCTTTCTTCAAGAGCTTTATCATGTGCCTCGAAAATATCCTGTTCTCCTAAATGACTGGATATCCATTGTTTGCCTTGTAGATATAAGGTGTCTATTGTTGCTAAATCAGCACTGCTGCCAATAGTTTTGATAACACAGTACTTGCCTTTGCTCTTGTCGATGATCTGGACACTTATGATACCACTTGGATTCTTTTTCTTCCGGATAAACATGCCAGTAAAAATACCAATTTTTTATCTGGGACACCCAACCCGGTGTCCCAAAAAACATACACTCCTGTTTATGAGGCTGTTAAAAAAAGTGTCTAAAAAAGTGTCGAAGTCAGGAGCGAATCGGTTGAAGTTTAGGGTTAAGTTTCAGATTATTGTGGGTTATTTTTAATTCGATGATTCATTCATTTTTATTAAAGCCATCTGGACTATACATGTTAGTGTAAGTTATTAGATTTGAAGTTGGGAAAAATCGGATATTCACTTGCACAACCCAAAACCTGTTTGAGTTTCAATAAAAATAAACTCAAAAAAAAAGGCTGCCCTTTTGAGGCAGCCTTTTTTCAAAAAATCAGATGATTATTTAGTAATCACCATTTTACCAACTTTAACCTGATCGCCATTAGCGGAAGTTGCAGTTAGTTTGTATGTGTATACACCTTGTTTCAGGGTAGAACCATCGAAAGTTACTTTGTAAGTATTGGCAGATTGTTTAACACCATTGATGATGTTTGATACTTCATTGCCAATCATGTCATAAATTTTGAGGGTAACATTACCATCAACAGGTAAAGTATAAGTGAATTCAGTAGTATGCCTGAAAGGATTCGGGTATACATTTACATTGAAGTTTGTATTCGTGAATGCAAGTTTAGGAATTGTCAGGTTAGCCATTTCAACTAAACCTGATCCATTAGCGATTTCACTTGAACCATCAACTGAAAGGGCAATCTGACCTTCTGTTGTAGCTTTAGCTTTCAATGTAAGTAGGATAACAGCTTCATTGCTGTTGAAGATGCTTGGGATATTGTTATACCATGCAATTCTTAATTCACCATTCTGAGCGTTGTAAACCAGATTACCAGCATCTACATCAGCAAGTTTAACACCAGTTACATCGAATAGATTAGCTGGATAGTTGATTACCAGTGAAATAGCACCAGTATTCAGACTTGAGTTTGTATAAACAGGAAGTTCAATGGTTTCGTTCTGACTGATATACTTAACACCTTCGGTGCTTAGGCTAACAGTAGGAGCTGGTTTCATGAACGGAGGTAAGTAAGAAGCATTAACATCGCCGTAGCAAATTGCGCCAAGGTCACTCTGTACTCCAACATTACCAACTTCAACAGTTGAATTCGATGAAGTCCAGTCACCTGAAGGGAATGAACTGATTTGGTTTACAAACCGTTTTGCAACATAGAGAGCATCAAGAGAATTGATGAATCCGTTAGCATTTACATCACCAGCTTCTTTTGGAAGATCAAGCAGTGTTACTACCTGTGTAAAATGTTTCATAATGATTAACGCATCAGTTGCATTTGAACCACCCCAAGGAGCAGTAGAAGCACCTTCTAGTGTATATGTACCAGTAGGAACGTCAGTGAAGTAGAAGTTACCATCAACATCAGTAGTACTTGTTGCAATAACACTGCCATTTTGGGTAAGAGTAACTGGTTCATTATTTAAAGCTGTTTGCTCAGCATTAACATAGCTGAAACGACCGCTAACACTACCAGCAGGACCTACACCAGTAACAACAGTTACTGTTTGAACACATGTACCAGTGTTGAAAACACCGTCTGTTGCTCTCCAGGTAACTAAAGTAACACCTAAGTTATAAGAGGTTAATGGATGATTATTAGTAACAGCACCAACTACCCAACAGTTGTCAGTAGCAGTTGCAGTTCCAATTGATACATTTAAAGCAGAAGTCTGACCTGGGTTAATTGTAACAGTAACATTAGCAGGGCAGTTTACAACAGGAGCCTGTGTATCGATTACTTCAACAACCTGAGTACAGGTAGAAACGTTTCCAGCCTGATCTGTAGCAGTCCAGGTTACATAATTGTTGCCAAAAATGTAGAAATATGGAGCATTGTTAGTAATTGTAATTGAACCAGCTGCACTGCAATTATCAACTACAGTTGGAGGATCAAGAACAAGACCTACAGCACCGCACATTCCAAGACTACTTGCATAGATAGCAAGTGGAGGACAAGTAATAACTGGAGCACGCATATCTTTTATTAATACTGTGAAGCTGCAGGTAGCTGTTCTGGCAGCAAGGTCAGTAGCTACAAAAGAAACAGTAGTAGTTCCCTTAGGGAAGTTATAGCTGTTTAATGGACCAGCAACAGCTGTACCACCATTAATACTGTATGTATAAGTTACACCAGGACAGTTATCAGCAACTGTAGGAGCAATACCAGTAATTAATGCTGAACATACACCAAGATCTGTATTCTGTGTCACATTTGAATGACAAAGAATAGTAGGATTCTGGTTATCCAAAACGGTAACGGTTTGAATACAAACTGCAGAAACTCCTGAAACATCAGTTGCAGTCCATGTTACATTGGTAACTCCCTTAGGATAAGTTGTTGGAGCATTGTTAGTGATAGCAATTAGGCCAGGACAATTATCTGTTGCTGTTGCAATTCCAAGTGTAAAGCTTGAAGCAGCAGCTGTACAAACACCAGCGCCAGTATTTGCGGTTGCATTAGCTGGACATGTAATAACCGGAGGTTGAACATCATTAACTGTTACTGTCTGAGTACAAGTTGCTGTTAATCCAGCTGCATCAGTTGCAGTCCAGGTAACAGTTGTCAGACCCTTAGGATATACTGTAGGTCCATTATTTGTTACGACTACGCCTGGGCAGTTATCAGTTGCAGTAGCAGTACCAAGAGCAACTGCTGAAGCTGTGCAAAGGTTTAAGTCTGTATTAACTGTTTTGTTAGCAGGACATGCAATAACAGGAACCTGATTATCAACAACAGTTACAGTCTGAGTACAAGTTGCAGTCAGGCTATGAGAGTCGGTAGCAGTCCAGATAACTGAAGTTACTCCCTTAGGGAATAATGATGGAGCATTGCTTGTTACAACAACACCAGGACAATTATCTGTAGCAGTAGCTGTACCAGCTAAACTAGCAGGAGCAGTACATAAACCGGCAGAAGTATTCAAAGTAACATTTGCAGGACAAGTAATTACAGGTAATTGATTGTCAACAACAGTTACAGTTTGGTTACAGGTTGCTGTATTTCCTTTACCGTCAGTAACAGTCCACATAACTGTGGTATTGCCAACAGGATATTGAGCAGGATGGTTATTTACAACACTTGCAACTAAACAGTTGTCAGCAGTTACTGGAGTTCCTAAAGCAACAACAGCAGCATAACAAACACCAGCATCAGCATTAACATTTACGTTAGCAGGGCAGGTAATTGTTGGAGCGATAAAGTCATTAATAGTAAGTACCATTGTTGACATAGCTGAAGAGCAAGGTCCGTTTCCGTAACCGGTTAACATAAGAGTAACAGTGCCAGCTGTAACGTCAGAAGCACTTGGATAATATTTAGGAGCAATTGCAGTAACATCGCTGAAATAGCCTGTACCAGTTGCTTGCCAGAATAAAGTTGAGTAATTGCTTGCAGATGTTCCGGTTAACTGATGGAAAGGAGCAGTTGGACACAATGTGAACGCGGCGCCAGCATTTACAGCAACAGGAGCATAATTTGTAACTACAACTTCATCATTTTCAGGAGGACACATTCCGTTGGCAATCTGCCAAATGAAACTGTACTGACCAGCTGAAGGTAATGGAAGAACTGCATTTGGCAGGTGTAACTGTCCAACAGGAATTGTTACAGCAGGACCAGCATTCTGAATCCAGGTGCCTTGTCCAACAGTTGGATTATTAGCATTTAGGGTTACAGATGATGCATTGCATAGGTTCTGATCAAAACCAGCAAGTGATGGAGTTGGAGGAGCCCAGTTGAAAATAGTCATTGTATCTTTTGAAACGCAAGGGCCATAAGCCATTGTGAATTCAAATTTGTAAATATGTCCTGGTACAAGAGCATCAGCTACTGCTTCGTTTTCAACCTGATAGATTGTTGCAGCTGGAGTGCCGGAAACAGGAACCTGAATCCATGAGTAGGTTACTGGAATTACACCAGGATATAATAGTGGATTGTAAATATTACCAAGCAGGTAAGCATTTGCAGCATTGCAGAAGTCAAGATCCGGACCTGCAGTTGCCTGCTGATACTGATAAACATTAACATCAAACCCGCAAGTAACAATATTGCCACCCTGATCTGTAACTGTATATAACACATGAGTTAAACCAACATTGAAGTTTAATCCACTTGCTGTACCAGCACCAGTATTTGAAGTAGCACCTGTGAGTGTATGGGTATAAGTCCATGTACAGTTATCTGTGATAGTTGGATCAATACCGCTAACAGGAGTGTAGCTTAACAGTGAATTTGGAACTGAACATAAGGTCATATTAGCGTGACATGTAACAACAGGAGGAATAAGATCCTTAACAGTTACAAAGGCAACGCAAGATGAAGAATTACCGTTAATGTCAGTAACAACAACAGTAACTGGTCTTGGTGAAGTTGCAATGTCAGCACAGGAGAAAGTACTTGGAGTAGCTATCCTTGTTGAAATACCGCAAGCATCTGTAGCAGATAGCAATACATCGTTTCCAACAATTGAAGCACTTCCGCTACCATTAAGGTTTACAGTAATGTTCTTACAAACAATAGCTGGAGCAGTTACGTCTCTTACAGTTACGGTTGCTGTACAAGCTGATGAATTTCCGTTCACATCAGTAACTACAACATTAACAGTATTTGCACCAACATTTGCACAGGTAAATGTACTTGGAGTAGGAATTTTTGTAGCGATTCCGCAAGCATCATTCTTTGAAAGCAGAACATCATTTCCAACTATTGTTGCATTACCAGTTGCATCGAGATTAACAGTGATGTTCTGGCAGGTAATTGTTGGTGGAACTAAATCTCTTACAGTAACCATTGCAATACATGCAGAAGAATTACCATTAACATCTGTTACAACAACATTAACTGAAACTGGAGTACCAACGTTTGCACATGTAAATGTTGATGGGGTTGGAATTTTTGTTGCAATTCCGCAAGCGTCTGTTGCTGATAAAAGAACATCGTCGCCTACTATTGAATGATTACCATTAATGTCAAGATCTACAGTAATATTCTTGCAAGTTATTGCAGGAGCAGTTAAATCTCTAACTGTAACAGTTGAAGTACATGTTGCTGAATTGTTAGCAGCGTCTCTTACCAGAAGTGTTACTGTGTTCGCGCCTACATTTGAGCAGGTAAATGAACTTGGTGAAACTGAAATCACTGAGAAAACGCAGTTATCATAGCTGCCATTGTTAACATCTGCAGGAACAATTGATGCAGCACCTGCTGAATTTAATGTTACTGTGATGTTTTTACAAAGAGCAGTTGGATTAGTTGCATCCTGTGCTGTAACTACAACAATACAGGTTGAACTGTTTCCATGAATATCAGTAACTATCATTGTAACATTATGAGTCATGCCATGAGCAGAAGACAATTGAGTACCAGCTACAGGAGACTGGGCAATTGTGGCGATTCCGCAATTATCCCAAACATCAGCAAGTGGCAAATCAATTGTTGGAACTGTTAATGTACATGGACCAGCAGCATTAAGTGCCTTTGTTCTTGGAGCAGGGCAGGTAATAATTGTTGGTGGCTGAAGGTCGTTGACTGTGATAGTCTGAGTGCAGGTACTTGAATTTCCATGGTTATCAAGGGCATGCCAGGTTACAATATGAGTTCCTACTGGGAAATGTACAGGATCTGTTGTAGGAAGTGCACTAGGACAGGTGCTCCATGTATTTGATGTACCAGTTGGAGGAGGTGTTAGCGGACAATTGTCAGAAACGAATGGATCGTTAATAACTAAGGTTGCATAACAAACACCAGGGTCAGCTACGTCTAAAATGTCTGGAGGACAAATAATCAAAGGAGGCTCATTGTCTGTAACAACAACATTAAACTGGCAGGTTGATTTGTTTCCGGCCAGGTCAGTTACTTCCCATTTTACAAGGGTAGTACCAACTGGGAAAATTGTGCCAGAATTCTGACCAGATACTAATGCTGAAGTAGCACTGCAGTTATCAGTCCAGGTAATAGGAGCATAGGTAACTAATGCACCACAGATTCCAGGATTAGCCGGGAAAGTGTTAATTGCGATTGGACTTGGGCATGCTGTGATTGTAGGAGCTGTAATATCTTTTACAGTTACAAAAGCATGGCATGTTGAAGTATTTGCATGAATATCTGTTACAGTAACAAGTACATCAACTGGAGCAAAAATATCTCCACAGTTGAATGTGTAACGTGAAAGTGTTCTAGTAGCAATACCGCAAGCATCAAAGTCTGTTAAAATCAGATCAGTAGCAAGAATTGTTACTGTTCCGCCTGCAGGAGGACCTGAACTAAGATTTACAGTAATATTTCTACAGGTAACATCAGGTGGAACCAAATCTCTGACAGTAACAGTAGATGTACATGTATTTGAGTTTGTACTTGGATCAGTAACCTTTAAAGTAACTGTGTTTGGACCAAAGTTAGCACAGGTAAATGAATTTGGTAAAACTGAAGTAAGTGTAACTGAACAGTTATCCGTGCTGCCATTATTAACATCAGCCGGAACAATAGATGCTGTACCTGCATGATTGAGGTCAACAGTTATGTTTTTGCAAGTTGCTGTTGGGTTGGTAACGTCGCGAACTGTAACAGTAGGTGAACATTGTGTTGAATTACCGTTTACGTCAGTAAGGGTAAGGGTAATAGTGATTGGAGTATTTGGCCAGGTAACATCAGCACAGGTGAAGTGTGTTCTGGAAAGTACTCTTGTAGCAATACCGCAAGCATCATATTCTGAAGTTGTTACACTTGCAGGAGTGATGTCAACAAAACCGCCTAAAGCAGGTAGTGAAGAAACATCAACAGTAATATTATGACAGGTAAGATCTGGTGGGATCAAATCGCGAACTGTTACAACTGCAACACAAGAAGAAGAATTTGTGCTTAAGTCTTTTGTAAGAAGTGTTACATTATTAGTACCAACGTTTCCACAGTTAAATGTATTTGGAGTAACACTTCTGAAAGTGATACTGCAATTGTCTGTACTTGAATTATCAACATCAGCAGCAACAATAGAACCAGTACCGCCATGGTTAAGGTCTACTGTTGTGTTTTTGCATACTGTTGTTGGATTTGTTACGTCGCGAACAGTAACTGTAGCTGTACCAGTAGCTGAGTTATTGTTATCATCTGTAACAGTTAAAGTAACAGTAATAGGTGTGTTTGGCCAGGTAACATCAGCACAGGTGAAAACCGTTCTGCTTAAGCCGAAGGTTAATGGACCTGAACATGGTGATGCATCGTGGCTGCCATTGTTAATCTGGGCAGTTGTGATAGTAACTGTACCTCCGCTTGCTGGTGATGAAGAAAGATTTACAGTGATATTTTGAGTAATAACAACTGGAGGAGTTTCATCAACGAAAACACGAATTGTTTTTTCAGCAGCAGTACAAGGTGAGTGACCCTGAACATTGAAAGTAAGATTTACTTGCTGATTTGGTAATGAAGTGTCAGCTAAACCCATATGATAAGTGGTATTAGGCAGGAATGGATTATCAAAATAACCATCACCAGTACTATACCATAATGTACCAATCGCATCACCAGTCCATGAACCGGTAACAGGTGTTGACATAACCTTGCGGCAAAGTTCAATATTTGCAGGAGGATTAACAATTACTGGAGGAGCCCAAACATTAATATCGACATTGTCGAGACTTGGAGCACAATCAGGACCATTTTCAATAATCCACTGGAAAGCATAAGGACCTGAAGCAGTAATAGTAACAGTAGAATTTCTGCTAAGCGGTGAATTTATAGTTGCAGCCGGACCAGCAGCCTGAATCCAATGACCAATTCCAACAACTGCAGCATTTGCATTTAGAGTAACGGTTATAGAAGGACCAGCAAAACAGAGATCCTGATCAGGACCTGCATAAGAGACTGTTGGTAATTGCCATGGGGTAACAGAAACTGCATCATGACAAACAGATATAAAACCACCATCTATAGCGTAATCAAAATTATAAGTAAATCCATAAACTAAACCATTAACTTCAGTTACAGGTTGTGTTTGAGGAAGAACCCATGTAGGAACATGAGCACTTGGAGGAGTAGTACCAGTAAATGTCCATAGAACGGTTTCGAAACCAGTTGGAACATTACCAGGAAGAATAGCCTGAGTTGTGTTACAGTTATCCTGATTATAACCTGCATTAGCAGGAGTGGTCAAAAATAAGGTACCATATCCGTGAGCAGCACATCCATTCACATCCTGAACGAACATGTCAAGGTTAACAACGCGGTTCAAACTATCGAAATCACCAGGTGTATAAACTGTATTAAACGTACCTGGACTTGTAAAAACGCCGTCGCCTGCAGCCCAAAGTCTGGTTGAAGGTGTACCGGTGGAAGAAGATGTAAGGTTAACAGGACGTAGTCCACCACAAACATCAACATTGGGAACTGTTACAACAGGATCCCGGTTGATTTGAATAACAACAGTATTTGACCTAACAGTAGCATTTGCTGGAGGTGAAGTACCTGCAGTCTTTGTAATGGTAATTGTAACAACTACCGCACCTGTCGGGTCAAGGATCGACGGGGTATAGGTAGCCATTGTTCCAGAATAAGGGAATGCATCAACAAATCCTGCAATATCCCAGGATCCCAAAAGTGCAGGGACTGCACTATAGGAAACGGTAAACGTTGGATCAATGTTCCATGCCCCCGTTGGCATGATGTTTACAGAAACCGTCGGTGTACTAGGATAACAGATGGGCCCGCCACCTAATAAACTCACACCTTGGGAAAATGCAGTAAAGCTCAGCAAGACACTGAACAATAGCGTAATGATTCTACTTTTCATAAGTGATTGATTTTGGTTATTAATTATTGTTTCTCTTTTCTTCATATAAAAATAGCATCACAGGCTTATAACCTATTGATTAACAGGATTTAACCGGCGAATTGTATGTAAAAATGCCTTATTAGCATCAAATTAACGAGCAAAATAATAAAAAAAATAGCCCATATGCAACAAAATTAATCTTTTTAAACAAAAAATTACAAAAATTTTAATTAAATAATAAAAACAGCTTCATTGTCTGAACCCTGCCTTATACCATATTTATATATCAAATCATAATGCAATTTTACGCATTTACGATGAATTGGTTTCGGCTGCTTCAATATTTCTCATATTTTTAACAATTTTTAAGGGATTACGTATATTCAGTTGACCAAATTACAACGAAAATAGCAAAAGAAGTAATAAAATCTATTTTTTTTCAACCGATTTAATAACAAAAAAGAGGTAGCATTAAACCACCTCTTTTTTGTTATTGTTAAAAGGAAAGAATTTTTTATATAACTATCTGTTTTATGACTTATTCTTTGCTTATAATAAGCTTATTTGTTGTTTGATAGTAAGCGTTTTCAGTACGAAGAATCATCCTGTACATATACATTCCTGTTGGTAATTCACACGCATCTATAGTAATGGTATGATAACCAACCTGCTGAGAGATTTCGTCAGCAAGCATTTTTACAAGATTTCCTGTCATATCGAATAACTGAACCGAAAGAATACCATTTGCAGGAATAGTATACGTTAGTTCCGCCTGATTACGGACCGGGTTAGGTTTAATAGTGGTAGTGAATACTTGTTTTTCAACAATGAGTTTTGGGCTTACCAATTCAATACCTCTTATGGTAGCAGCATTTTGATTAGCTATTTCACTGGATCCGTCAAGTTCAAGATTGATATATCCTTCAGTACTATTTGCCAGATCTTTTGCTTTGAACAGTATTGTGAACAGGATATCTCCGCTTGTTAGTACAATTGGATTCTCATTATTATACCAGGCTATTCGAAGTTCGCCGTTTTCAGAATTAAATACAGGTCTGATGTTTTCATTTCCCTGCATTCTGACATCTAGTACTTCGAGTTCATCAGCCGGGTATTTCATAATCATTGAAACGGCAGCTGTTATTAATGGAGTATTTGTAGTTATTGGAAGTTCGAATGATTCAAAGGATTGGATATTGATAGTTCCGGCATGTCCCAGATCAATCGTTGGTTCAACCATTGCTGAAGGAGGAAGATATGAATTGTTAACATCACCAGAACAAATGCCCTTGATATTTGCAATTCCATCTGTAGCATTAATAGTAATGGTATGTGATTCAAATCTCCAGTCATCTGTAGGGAAGCTGGCAATAAGGTTTGTGAATCTTTTTGAAACCATCAGCGCGTCAATAGCATTAACTACATTGTTGCCATCAATGTCGGCAGCAACTTTTGCCAAACCTGTAAGATAGGTGAGATGAGCAAAGTGTTTCATTATCATCAATGCATCACTTGCATTCACTCCACCCCATGGTTTATTGCAGTTTGCTTCAATTGTATATACGGCTGGTGTTATATTCGTGAATTGATAGTGTCCTGAATTATTTGAAACTGTTGTTTGAATAATAGTACCATCGCGTTTAAGGATAATATTTGTATTATTCATTGGAGTTGCCACACTATTATCATAGTTCACTGATCCGGAGATTCTCAGGAATCCGCATGAGTCAATGTGAATTATATTTGATGCAGAACTTGAGCAATGGTACTGGTCAGTGAATGTATATAATAGAGTAATGTCTCCAAAACCTGCAATTGTTGGATCAAAAATGCTATCCGTAACACCAATACCACTGTAATATCCACCAGCAGGATTACCCTGGGAAAGAATTATTGGTTCAGCATTTGAGCAGATTGCTGGAAGTGAATCCATTGTAACGATTGGTAAAGGATTCATGGTGACAACAGTAGACCCAATCATCATTCCATCACAATTACTGCTTGTCTGAGTAGCTGAGATTGTGTAAGAACCTTCAATGTTCTGGTATCCGAAGGTTATTGGATTACCAGTTCCTGTTGATGATTGATTCGTTGGAGTGTTGTCATGTAACAAAGTATATGTTATACCTTGTTGAGATCCATTTAGCCCGATTTCTACTCCGGCATTTCCAGCGCAATAATGGCCACCTCCAGTTATGTGGAATTCAACAGGTGTTGACGTAACAGTAACAAATTGAGTAGCTGTATTAACACAACCACCCTGGTTGACACTGTAGGTAAGCGAATGTATTCCAGGTCCAGCAATTGCTGGATTAAACAGACTGCCGTTTACAATACCCGGCCCTGTGAAAACGCCGCCAGCAGGGAAACCATAAATGGGGTAATTATTGCTGGATAAACAGTAAGAAGCCTGAACCCCGATTGAACATCCTGTTCCTGTTCCTGTTACAGCTACCATTTGGTTATAAGATGCGGTACATCCATTACTGTTGGTGTAGGTATATGAAATTGCATACGGGCCGCCTTCGCCGGCAAGAATAGGGGAGAAAACCGCAGTTCCGTTTCCGTTATTGGTAACTCCCGGTCCGGTGAATATTCCGGAAGGTGCGTGGTTCCCAATTAAATTGACAGATGCAGCATTATGACAATATACAGGATTCAGTGTTGTAGAAGATACTACTGGTAAGGAGTTAACAGTTATCGTAACAATAGTACTTGCCTGGCATCCGTTACCTGAAGAAACCGTATACAGGATATCAAAAAGTCCTGCTCCGCTCAATCCGGGATTAAATACACCATTTAAAATACCAGGTCCCATATAGAATCCACCAGAAGGAACCCCGCCAGATACAGCAAAAGGAAGAGCATTGGTGCAAACAGCCTGAACAGGTAAATGGCTAACTACAGGTATTTGTAATACTGTAACAGTAGTTGTTCCTGATCCCAAGGTAAAACAACCAAAAGCATCTGAAACTGAAACAAGTGTATATGTTCTTGTTATATCAGGAGTTACAGTAAAAAAGAATGGAGAACACCAGATACTGTCGTACGTAATATTTCCTGAACCATTTGAAACAACCACTGTCCATGGTCCTGAACCAGAAGTGAGATCGATACCCAAAGTAATACTCTGGCCCTGACATATTGTTGTATCAGAAGTAAGAAGTTCTCCTTCGGCAGGGGGATGAAGTACTACAACAGCGCCACCATTCATAAATGCTGAGCATCCATATGCATTTGTGCCGCTAATTGTATAATACCCGCTGCTTGTCATATATCCGAAATCAATAGGTAATCCTGTTCCAAAAAGTGTTGAAATGAGTGTTGTGCCATTCCAAAGATTATACACAACACCTTGAACAGAACCGTTAAGGTAAACATGAACATCAGTGCAGCCAAAACAGCATTCACCTCCACCAGTTACATTAAAGAGATTTACTACAGGGAACATATTAATCGTAGTATTTCCCGACATATTTCTTGAACAGAAATTAGTTGCAGAAGTTGCTATAATACTATATATCCCGACGGCAGTCTGATATCCGAAATTGAGTGGCAGGCCTGTTCCAATAGTTGGGGCACCAACTGCAGTATTGTTTCTGAAAAGTTGATAACTAACACCAGGATCAGAGCCACTCAGTCCAATAATTAGTCCGGCAGAACCAGGGCAATAGTTTCCTCCTCCAGTTATTACATAGGTATTCAGTACATTAACTGTAATTGTTGCAGATCCGGAAGTTGTACCAAATATTCCACTTGCATCTTTTACCGAAACAAGGTGATAGGTTGAAGTGATTGTTGGATTGACAGGAATTGTTAAGGTAGTAGATAAAATACCAGAATAGGTCCATATGTTTCCCCCATCGCTGATTTTAATCTGAAATGGTGGTGTACCTGTCAAGCTGACCAACATTGCAGCAGTTCCTCCCTGGCAAATTGTGGCACTGCCAGAAATACTTGCTGTTGATGCCGGTATTGTATTAAGGAAAAGCCATGCGGTTGCACAAACTGTATAGGAATTAGGTGCAGGAGAGCTCCCGTTCGGGTTTAATGGCATTGGATCTGTAATTGAACAGCAGATCTCATACTCAAGACTATCGGATCCAACAAATCCGGGAAGTGGCATACAAACAATTGCACCTGTTAAGCTGTCAACATATACGGAATAATTATATGGATCGACAAGAATTGTTATATTGCTGCATTGAACAGGTGATCCACAAAGAGTATCATTGTATATGACATGAACATGTGCCGAATCATCGATCATAATCGTTGTAGTGTCATTATATGCATGTAATTGACAATTGATAACAATAAACTGTGAACATGAAGATGAATTTCCGTTAATGTCAGTAACAGTCCAGGTAACTTCGGTTGTACCAGGAGGGTAAACACCTGTTGCATTATTCGAATTATTGAAGTTATTAGTCACACTTGCAATTCCACAGTTATCCCCAACCACAGGAGCATCAACAACAACGAAGGTAGTTTCAACCTGCGTGATATTCGGAGGACAGATGATAGTTGGAGGCTGATTATCAATAACCGTTACCTTTGATTCACAACTGGCCGAATTTCCTGAGGCATCCGTTGCAGTCCAGATTACTGTTGAAATACCAAGAGGAAGATTTCCGGAAGTGTTATTGGTTATTGTTACACCGGAACAGTTATCTGTTGCTGTAGCAGCGGGAATATTAAGCGGGTTAGCAGAACAAACGCCGGAATCAGTAAACAAAGTAGTAGGTCCTGGGCATGTAATTACAGGAGGAATATTATCCAGTACTGTTACTGTTTGTGTGGCAGAAGAACTATTGCCACTTGCATCCACAGCTGTCCAGGTAACAATTGTTGTACCCAGAGGGTAAGCTAAAGGAGAATTGTTTCCAAAAGATGTAATTGCGCAGTTATCAGTAACTGCAGGCGGTATCAGAGTTACACCAGTTGCTGAGCAATTGGAATTAAGCTGAACTATAACAGGCAAGGTTGGTCCTATAACAGGTGCTTGATTATCGGCAACAAAAACACTTTGAGTACAACTGGCGGTCAAACCTGCAGCATCCGTAACAATCCACTTAACAGTTGTAGACCCTAATGGATAGGATGCCGGGGCATTGTTTGTAACTGAAATTACCTGGCAATTATCTCCTGTTGTTGGAGTTCCAAGACTTACACCAGTTGCCAGGCATTGGCCGGCATTCGTATAAACTGTTTTGTTTGCAGGACAAATTATAGTAGGAAGCTGGTTGTCAATAACTGTCACAGTTTGTAAGCAAGTTGCTGTTTTACCATGATTATCAGTTACAGTCCAGATAACGTTTGTGTTACCAATTGGGAAAATACCCGGGGCATTATTGGTAGTTGTGGCAACACTACAATTATCTGTTGTAACAGGATTTCCAAGGTTTACACCTGTTGCACCACAAATGCCTGCTGTAGAATTAACTGTTTTATTTGCCGGACAACTAATAGAAGGTGCCTGATTATCAACAATAGTGATAGTTTGAGTACAGGTTGAAGTTCTGCCAGAAGCATCTGTTACAGCCCAAATCACATTGGTAAGTCCAACAGGGAAAGAAGCAGGTGCATTATTGGTTATAGTCAGGATTCCTGAGCAATTATCGCTTGTAACAGGAGTTCCAAGGCTTAAACCTGATGCAGAGCATAATCCTGGAGATGCATTCGCAGTGATATTTGCCGGACAAACGATCACGGGATTCTGGTTATCGACAATTGTAACAATTTGGTTACATGTTGCAACTAAACCAGAGCCATCAGTTACAGTCCATGTAATTGTTGTATTCCCGAGCGGATAGACTCCCGGAGCATTATTCGTTACTGTAAGACCAGGGCAATTATCAATAGCTACAGGAGCTCCTAAGTTAATTCCTGTTGCCTGGCAGGTTCCGGAATTGGTATTTGTCGTAATGTTTGCAGGACAGGTAATTACTGGATTTTGATTATCCACTACAAGGACTGTCTGCAAGCAACTGGCAGTATTCCCATGTGTGTCTGTAACAATCCAGGTAACAGTATTTAATCCCTTAGGATATGATGAAGGAGCATTGCTTATTACAGTTGCAACTCCACAATTATCACTTGTTGTCGGGGTTCCCAGAACAACTCCGGTGGCAAAACAGGCATTTGGATTCGTGTTAACAGTTTTATTTGCCGGGCAGGTAATTACTGGATTTTGTGAATCAGTTATAGTTACAGTCATTGAACAGCTGGATGAATTCCCGTGAATGTCTGTTACAGTCCAGAGAACAACAGTGCTTCCAACTGGATATGTTCCGGAAGCATTAGCTGTATTATTGAATGAATTCAGGAGGTTATTAACACCGCAATTATCTGAAGTTGCTGGTACCGGAACATTTACAACTGCATTGCATAATCCTGCAGCATTTGTTTGAGTAATATTTGCCGGACAAATAACAACCGGATTTTGATTGTCAACGACTAGAATTGACATAGTACAACTTGCAGTATTCCCGTGAATATCAGTAGCAGTCCATGTTACATTGGTTGAACCAACAGGGTAGACGCCAGAAGCGTTGCTGCTACCATTATATGAATTGATTACAGAAGCAATGCCACAGTTGTCGGATTTCATTGGAGCAGGAACTGTAACTGTAGCCTGGCATTGACCGGGACTGACATTCTTTGTGATATTCGCCGGACATACGATAACTGGAATTTCATTATCATAAACCACAATATTCATAGTACAGGAGGCAGTGTTACCATGAGTATCTATCACAGTCCAAACTAAATTGGTTGTGCCAACACCAAAAGTACCTGAAGCATTTCCAGAACCTGTAATATTATTGAAATAAGACAAAACGCCACAATTGTCGTTAACAACAGGTGCAGGAATAATTAGTGTTGCAAAACAATGAGTAGGATCAATTGATTTACTGATATTCGCTGGGCAAACTATTGTAGGAGCCTGATTATCAATAACAGTAACATTAAATGAGCATGTTGAAGAATTTCCATAAGCATCGGTTGCCCTGAAAGTATTCGTTGTAGTCCCTACAGGGAAAGATCCCCCTGAGGGCAATCCGGAAATCTGGGAAATTGTTGAACCAGGACAATTATCACTGAAAGTAACAATGAAAGATGCAATACCTGTGCACAAATTAGTTGTGTTATTTACAGTAATATTTGAAGGACAGGTAATTGAAGGAGGTTGCATATCAATAACTGTCACAGTAAATGAACAGGTCATAATATTTCCATGTATATCTGTAATCGTGTATGAAACAATGGTTAAACCTATGTTGAAAAAATGACCACTTGCAGTTCCATTACCACTTCCGGTTGTAGCACCAGACAATGAATAGGTAACATTCCCAAGAGGCGGTTGAGGATCCAGATTGAAAGCAATTGCACCGCATTGGTTTTGAGAAGTGGGAACAACAACGCTATTTGCACAACTATAGATATCAATTGTTACAATTGCAGGAGATGGATCAAGTTTTCCAGCAGCATCAACGTTTGAATAATTGAACACAATTGATCCACTGGTATTAAATAATGGATCTACAGTTAACAATGCAGGATTGTAATTTAAGATAGTTTGACCGTTCACTAGCGCAACATTATTGTAATAAATTGTGCCATTAAGTGGTAATGAAGTGAAAACAATTGTGCTGCCTGTTCCATAAATTCCGTCTTCAGGATCTGTTCCGGTAAGCGCAGGAATTGGTAGCGTACTTATGCCACCAGGATTAATATATGCTGCGAAAACGTTATTACTATTTGGTAATTGATCAATTCCAAAGTTAGCGTTAGCAGTATTGGTAATTCCGGAAAAAACGGGTAGAATGCCGTTAGCGACTCCATCATTTCCGACAGTATTTCCAAGGTGTTCACCAGTATTTGTCCAATTGCCAGGTAAGGCAATTGTAGGAACAGGATTTCCGATATTACCAGAATTAATACTCAAAACGAGATTAAATGATGTATTTAATGTTACAAGTGGCCCACTGAAGATATATGATCCATCAGGATTAACAGGAGTTACGGCAACAACAATTCCAGTTCCTGCATTAACAAGGTTGATGAAAAGTGAACCGCCTACACTGGTACCAGTTCCGTCAACAAGATTATTATTTAATCCATTTGCATCATCGAAGACATTCCCGGCAATTGTAATACCAGTAAAAGTCAAAGATATAATGCCTGGTGTGGCATCCTGAATGCCAGCATTGTCGTAGGTTGTATAATTAAAGGCAGCAGTTGTGTTTCCGTTAACAGGATCAATTGAAACCATATTCGGATTGAACGCATTAATAATCAGAGGAGATAGAACAGGAACACCTAAGTAATAAAGTACTGCATTTGTTGCCGGGAAGAGCTGAACTTTTCTTCCAGAAAGAGAAAGAGGGTAGATACCGTCTTCAAAGTCGTTTCCGTTGAAAGCAGCAGCTGGGACATTGATCTGAATTATACCCCCAGGGTTCACCTGTGATGGTACGCTATAGTCGGTTACTGCAGGTGGTTGTTCAATGCCAAAGTTTATATTATTTATATCACTGTTCAGTGAATTAACAATGATAATTCCATTAACAGTACCGTCATTTCCTAAACCCGATCCAATATTTTCTCCGGTATTAAGCCATGGAGAAGCTAATGTTGCAGCTGGCGCAGAAGTGCCAATTGTACCTGAAACTGAACTTAAAAGAATTTTATATGAACTGTTTTCGAATACATTAAGGAATTGGTATGTGCCCGCAGGACTGACTGAAGACACTCCTAATACAAGGTTAGTATTCACATCAATCAGATTTACGTAAAGAACGCCGCCAGCATTAGTGGGTAAACCATCTACAGTTGAATTTTGAAGTCCGTTTGCGTCATCATAAACATTGCCGAGGAGATTAATACCAGTAAAAATGATAGTAGATGTTGCAGGAGATGGATCTTGTTTTCCTGCGGCATCAATTGCAGCATAGGTAAATGATACAGATCCGGAACCATCAAATAATGGATCTAATGTGAGCAGACCAGGGTTAAAATTTGTGATAATCTGGCCAATAACTACTGCAATACCATTGTAATAAAGTGTAGCATTTGCAGGAATCGAATTAATCTCAAATGTCATTCCTGTTCCCAAAACTCCATCTTCAGGGTCAGAACCACTTAATGTTGGAACAAGAACTGTTGCTGTACCTCCGGGATTATGAAAAGTGGCTGAAGTATTTGAGGTTTGAGGGAGTTGATCTATTCCGAAATTAGCGTTGTTTAAGCTGGCAGTACCCGTATTTACTGATAAAGTTCCATTAATTATTCCATCATTTCCAATAGTTGCTCCAAGATGTTCTCCTGTGTTAATCCAGTTAAATGGGAGATTTGCAATTGGGGATGAGTTTCCAGGGATACCCGCAGTTGTGCTAAGGATGAGATTAAAGTTTGTATTTGAAGGAATACCAAGATTGCTGAACTGATATGTTCCATTTGGATTTACCGGGACAGTTGCAAAAACAATACCAGAGATAGAAGAAACAAGGTTAATATAAAGAGTACTGACAGCATTAGTCCCGGTTCCATCAACAAAACCATTAAGCATTCCATTGCCGTCATCAAAAACAGTTCCAGAAACCTTGATATCAAAGAAAGGTAAACTAATTGTATTTGGGGTTGGATCTGCTACATTAGCATTATCGAAGGCAGTGTAGGTAAAAGATGTGGACAGATCGCCATTGTCCGGATCAATCGAAGCAAGATTAGGATTAAATGAAGGAATATTCATTGCTGCAACAACGGGGATTCCATTGTAGAATAATGTTCCATTCAAAGCAGGATAAAGAATAACATTTCTGCCAGTTAATGAACCGGTATAAACACCATCTTCTGCATCACTGCCACTGAATGCTATTGAGGGAACAGGTATCTGCATGAGACCTCCCGGATTAAACTGAGCAGCCATTGTGTAATCATAAACAGCCGGTGTTCTGTCGATACCGAAATTCAAATCGGCAACATCAACATTCAATGTTGTTACATTTAACATTCCGTTGACCAGACCATCACTTCCTGGTCCAGCACCTGCATGTTCCCCTGTGTTTACCCAAGGTGTTGGCAAATTAGGAACCGGAGCCAAACTGCCGGCTGTACCTGGGAAATCACTAAGGATTATTGTATAAGAATTATTGCCATTTTGGTTGAGAAACTGGTAAATACCAACTGGAGTAACTGGTACTACATCAGCAACAATTCCCGTTCCTGTATAAACAAGGTTGGCATAAAGAGTATTCCCTGCATAATTTAGTAATCCATCAACAACTCCATTAGCCATTCCATTTCCATCATCAAAAACATGACCATATAAGTTTATACTTGTAAAATTGATTGTTGCAATTGCTGGTGTTTGATCTTGTTTTCCGGCAGCATCAATAGCTGCATAAGTAAAAATTACTGTGCCAGCTCCGTTAAACAGAGGATCGATGGTCAATAGTGCCGGGTTGTAATTTGATATAGTTTGCCCTGCAATAACAGGTAAACCATTGTAATATAGTATTCCATTAGCAGGGATCGATACAATATTTATAGCCATTCCAGGGCCGTATAAGCCATCTTCAGGATCAGATCCACCTATTGGAGGCACACTTAAAGCTATTGTTCCACCAGGATTTACATAAGTGCCACTTATTGGATTTGAATCAGGGAGCTGATCAACACCGAAGTTGGCGTTGGAAATAGGATTTCCTACAATTGCAATAGTCAAAATACTATTTGCATTCCCGTCGTTACCTACACCAGCACCAAGATTTTCGCCTGTGCTTACAAAGTTTAACGGCAGATCAGCTGCAGTAAGGGTGTTTCCAAGTGGTTTTATCCCATTTGTGAGGATCACATTAAATGAAGAGTTTATCTGAATACCATTTCCAGTACCAAAAATATAGGTTCCAGTCGCAGAAACTGCCACAGAAGCTAATACCTGATTTGCTCCATTAACCAGATTGGCATAAATAGTTCCTCCCGAATTAGTTGGTGTTCCATCTACTGTATTAGCTGGAATACCTTGTAATCCATTCGCATCATCATATAGATTACCGGAAAGAGTGATGTCATTGAACTGCAGATCTACTACGTCTGAAGTAGCAGATTCTTTACCTGCATTATCTACAACGCTGAAAGTTATCTGAGCAGTAAGGTTGCCGTTATCCGGATCAATAGTAATAATCTGAGTAGGATTACCGGCGGCATTTGAAGGTACAAAGATGCCAATTCCAGGCCATGTTCCCGAAGTATAAGTTGTTCCGTTAATTGTGATCGAAGTAGTATTCGTAGGGAAGCTAATAATACGAATCTGAGTGATAAAGCCAGCCGGATTCTCAGGATCAGTACCTGTGAATGAAGTAGCAGGAACAGTAATATTGTTTGTGCCACCAGGATTAAACTGAGCAGCAGGATCCACTGCAATCGGAGTTGGCAGCTGATCGATACCGAAGTTGGCATTTGCAACAGGAGTGGTGGTCACAGCGATAGTTAGCATACTGTTAACACTTCCATCATTACCGGTGCCGGCACCAAAGTTTTCACCAGAACTAACCCAGTTTGCAGGCAGAGTTGCTGATAAAACAGTGTTTCCAATAGTAACTAAACCGTTTGATAGGATTACATTATATGAAGTGTTGAGCTGAACACCATTAGAAGTACCAAAGGAATAAATTCCCCCAGCAGAAACAGCAACAGAAGCAATCACTTGATTTGATCCATTAACTAAGTTAGCATATAATAGTCCGCCTGCATTAGTTGGTATCCCGTCAACAGTATTAACAGGAACTCCAAGCAATCCATTGGCATCATCAAATATGTTACCTGACAGAGTAAGATCATTGAAGAGCAGATTTACTACACCGGTAGATGTTGATTCTTTACCTGCATTATCGACAACGCTGAAAGTTATCTGAGCAGTTAGGTTGCCATTATCAGGGTCAATCGTAATAAGCTGAGTGGGATTACCTGCAGCATTTGTTGGAACATAAGAGCCGCCTGCAGGCCATGTTGCAGAAGTATAAGTTGTTCCGTTAATTGTAATCGAAGTAGCATTTGTGGGGAAGCTAACAATATGAATCTGCGAGATAAACCCAGCTGGACTTTCAGGATCAGAACCATTGAATGAAGTAGCAGGAACAGTAACATTGTTTGTACCCCCAGGATTAAATTGAGGAGCAGGATTTACAGCTATAGGAGAAGGCAGCTGATCGACACCAAAGTTGGCGTTTGTAACAGGAGCGGTTGCCACAGCAATGGTCAACATACTGTTTACACTCCCATCATTACCGGTTCCCGCACCAAGGTTTTCACCGGAACTTACCCAATTTACAGGTAAAGTAGCTGTTGTAAGGGTGGTCCCAATTGAGCTTATTCCATTTGTGAGAATGACATTATATGAAGTATTTATCTGAACACCGTTCGCATTGCCAAATGAATATAATCCACCTGCAGTAACTGAAGCAGAGAAGAGGACCACATTAGATGCATTGACTAAGTTTGCATAAATATTACCTCCTGCATTTGTTAATGTTCCATCAACAGTGTTAACAGGAACGCCAAGTAAGCCATTGGCATCATCAAAAACATGGCCCGAAATAGTGAGGTCATAGAACTGTACATACAATACATCGGTAGAAGCAGATTCTTTCCCGGCATTGTCAAAAACACTGAAAGTAATTTGTGCTGTTGTATTGCCATCGATAGGATCGATAGAAATAGGTACCGAAGTGTTTCCTAAGGCATTTGTTGGAATATAAACACCTCCAACTGGCCAGCTTCCTGATGTGTAATTTGTACCATCAATAGTAATTGAATTGATATTGGAAGGGAATGACTGAATATAAATTTGGGTTATGTAACCCACTGATTCGAGGTCATAACCACTGAATGCAGAAGATGGTAAAATTACATTGTTTGAACCTCCGGGATTAAATTGAGGAGCTGGATCTGAAGCAACAGGAAAAGGTAGTTGATCAAATCCAAAATTAGCATTCGTAATTGAAACCGCAACAACTGAAATGCTAAGAGCGCTATTAATACTGCCGTCATTACCCGCACCAGCACCAATGTTTTCGCCGGTACTTACCCAGTTTACAGGTAAAGACGCTGATGTTAACAAGCTTCCAACTGCATTTAAACCATTAGTAAGGATAACATTATAGGAAGTATTCATTAAAATTCCATCTGCAGTACCAAAACTGTAAGTTCCATTTATATTGGCTAATATTGAAGTAAGAACAGTATTTGATGAACTAACCAGGTTTACATACATCGCATTACCAAGGTTCATGCTAAATCCATCCACAGTATTGGCAGGAATGCCTATTAAACCATTCGCATCATCGTATAAAGTACCTGATAAGGTAAGATCAATGAAATCAAGATCCACCACACTGGTGGTTGGAGATTCTTTACCTGCATTATCCAAAACGCTGAAAGCTAATTGTGCTGTAACGTTTCCATTAAACGGGTCAATTGTTATTATCTGAGTGGGATTACCTGCAGCATTTGTTGGGATCAAGAAGCCCCCGACTGGCCATGTAACCGAAGTATATGTTGTTCCATTAATGGTAATCGAAGTAGTATTTGTCGGGAAGTTAGAAATATGAATTTGAGTGATAAACCCTGCTGGGCTTTCAGGATCAGTACCAGTGAAAGAAGTAGCTGGAACAATAACATTGTTAGTACCTCCAGGATTAAACTGAGCTCCAGGGTCAACAGCGATAGGAGTGGGCAGTTGATCGATGCCAAAGTTGGTATTTGTAATAACTGAAGTAGTTATATTAACATTAATTTTACCATCAACCAAACCATCACCAATTGCTGTACCTTCAGCAGTATTAACCCATCCAAGTGGTAACGAGGCTGCAACAGCCATACCAATTGTCCCTTGGGTAGAGCTTAGAATTACAGTGTAAGAAGTATTCGGAACAACTCCTTCTGCGCAATCCAGTGTATAATTTCCCGAAGGATGGCTAACAGGAACAACTCCAACAACCAAGCCGCCCTGGGTCAGGTTTGCGTAAAGCTGACTTGCTCCTGCGATACCAAGGGTTGAGCCATCAATAAGGGAGTTACTGATGCCATTCGCGTCATCGAAAACAGTACCACTAATTGTAAGGCTATTTACAGTGAAAGAAGAAGAACAAGTTGAAAAATTACCACATTCATCAGTAGCTGTTATTGTTATTGGGGTAACTCCTAAACCAACAGTTGTACCTGCAGGCGGACTTTGTGAAATGATTACAGAACCGCAGATGTCACTAGCAGAACTCGTGGAAATAAAGTCGGGTACATTCGCCTGGCAACTAATATTGGCTAGTGCACTTTGAATAGGAGCACAGGTTGTGATTATTGGAGCTGTATTATCCTGAATTGTGAAAGTTGCACTTGTAGCTGATGAATTTCCACAGGCATCTGTTGCCGAAAAAACAACAGTTGCTGCTCCTGTAGCTCCGCATAGATTGGAGAGTGCGGTAAAGTTATGTGACCAGGTAATGCCAGAACAATTATCAGTTGCTGATGCGCCTGCGTGAGAATTCAACCAATTATTTAACTGAATAGTGTTTCCTGTTCCGTCACAGTCAACAGTTAAATTTGCTGCCAGAGTATTGATAGTTGGGTTAACATCGTCAATAACAGTAATGGTATGAATTCTGTCGATAAAGTTTCCGCAGGCATCGGTAATTCTGTAGGTTCTGGTCAGGATGTACGGACTTGCTGCACAACCGCTACCGGCATTATTGCTTTCGCTTTGGAGAACGACTGTTGGAGTTGCACCACAGTTGTCAGCCTCGTCAGTGATAAGGTTAACATCAGCAGCAGGAATACTGGCAATGCATTTGATTCCGGTGATATCGGCAGGTGCTGTTGCAGTTGGATTAACATCATCAACAACAGTAATGGTATGACTTCTGTCGATAAAGTTTCCACAGGCATCTGTAATTCTGTAGGTTCTGGTCAGGATGTACGGACTAGCAGCACAGCCACTACCAGCATTGTTGCTTTCGCTTTGAAGAACTACCGTTGGAGTAGCTCCACAGTTGTCAGCTTCATCAGTAATCAGGGCTACGTTAGCAGCAGGAATACTGGCAATACATTTGATTCCAGTAATATCAGCAGGTGCTGTTGCAGTTGGATTAACATCGTCAATAACAGTTATTGTATGACTTCTATCAATAAAGTTTCCACAGGCATCGGTAATTCTGTATGTTCTGGTTAGGATGTACGGACTTGCAGCACAACCACTACCGGCATT